>NZ_CP066046.1:0-2068296 GCF_016127815.1 Pediococcus acidilactici | reverse complement strand
TAAATCACTACGCATCGGCCGTTCGTGTTTGAAAACCAGACTGCCCAAAACAATGAACAGCGGACTTAAGTATTGTAAAATCGTGGCCGCAGACGCGTTTCCTTCCTGCACACTCATGTAGAAGGTTAATAAATTAGCCATTAAACCAAAAATTGCGTAAGCAAATAACCATAAAACGGTTCGTAATGATTTAAAAACGTCAAAAATGCGCATCCGGTACTTGATAAAGCTGATAATGAGTAAGAGAACTCCTGCTCCACTCGTCCGTGCTGACAAAAACCACGAAGCCGGAATACTTTCTCCCTGAGAGATTACCTGCAATACCGTACCAGAAATTCCCCACATACAGGAAGCAATGAGGGCCCAAAAAATTCCTTTTCCCACCTGCTTGTTTGTCAAATTATTCTCCATCTCAGTAACCTCACCAACATATTAATTTGCATATTACTCAAGATTATATCTAAAAACTATTCTCTTAGTAAAGAATTTCGTCTTGATAAATAAAAAGACAGGACCTCTGCCCTGCTTTTTACGGTAGCTTTTAGTTAATCTTCCATCGTGTCTTTAATAACTTCAACAATCTTATTGATGTGTTCAAGTGTCTTCAAGAAATCGTCCTTACCGTAACGTTTAGCCACGTCGTCTAACATTTCTTTGAAGATCTTATCATTTTTCCAGTATAATTCGCGACCGCGATTAGTTAGCGTTAGATACTTCTTCCGCCGGTCTACCCGATCACTCTTTTGTTCGATTAAACCTAGGTCAAGTAAAGTTCCTACTTTACGTGAGATTGCACTCTTCGTTACTTCTTGTGTCTCCGCAATTTCACTCAAAGTAATTGGTTCACTACCAGATTGTTCGATTATATGCATGATCATAAACATATCAAAAGATACTTGTGGATCAGAGATTTTACTTTCTAGCAACGTTCCAATCAACTTGATACTCTTATTGTATGCTTGTGCAATAAATGAAATATCTGCCTGTTCCATTGTTTCTCCTCTTTTCTTCCTAACTCGCTAAAACCTTAAACACTATTAAATTTTAACACACTAATAATTATAGTCAAGGCAACGCTTAAAATGTTAACACATAAACCCTATACTTTACAATATATTACGGTGAAAAAGTTGTGCCCTCGAACTTAATCTGCACGGTATAATTGTTCAACTTGTTGTTGAACGACCTCGTGCTGTAAAAATTCGTCGTAGGTGGTATCTGCCCGTTCTACCACTCCGCGATCCGACACTTCAATAATGTGATCAGCAGTCGTTTGAATAAATTCATGATCGTGAGAAGTCATAATGATGGAACTCTTAAATTCGGTTAACCCTTCGTTTAGCGCGGTAATTGATTCCAAGTCAAGGTGATTAGTTGGGTCATCTAAAAGCAAAACGTTGGCCTTGCTTAACATCATTTTTGAAATCATGCAGCGAACCTTTTCGCCCCCGGAAAGTTTCGTTACGTTTTTCAACACGTCTTCCCCAGAAAAGAGCATCTTACCTAAGAAACCGCGTAAGAAGGTGTTGTCACTTTCTTCTTTGTCAGCGTATTGCCGCAGCCACTCAAGAATGTCCAAGTTTTCGTCAGTAAAGTACGGATTAATATCGCGAGGAATGTAACTACGTTCAGTAGTTTGTCCCCAAGTAACCGAACCTTGGTCTGGTTCTAGTTCACCCGCCAGGATCTGCATCATCACCGTGGTTGCTAAGTCATTGCGACTTAAGATTGCGGCCTTTTCTCCGGGACGAATTGTAAAGGTAATGTTATCCAAAATCTTTACACCATCAATTGATTTGCTAACCTTATCAACCCGAACCAAGTCATTACCTAGCTCACGAGCTGGGTTAAACCGGATGAACGGATATTTACGCGAAGATGGTTTAATGTCGTCCAGCGTAATTTTTTCCAACTGCTTCTTCCGGGCGGTCGCCTGTTTTGATTTCGAGGCATTCGCGCTGAACCGTGCCACAAATTCTTGTAATTGCTTGATCTGTTCTTCTTTTTTAGCGTTGGCGTTTTCTGCTAACCGCTTAGCAAGCGCACTAGATTCCATCCAGAAATCATAGTTTCCCACAAACAATTCAATTTTGCCGTAATCAACGTCGCACATCATCGTGCAGACCGAGTTTAAGAAATGGCGGTCATGGGAAACCACGATCACGATGTTCGGAAAATCTGCCAAAAAGTTTTCTAACCAACTGATTGATTGCGGATCCAACCCGTTTGTCGGCTCATCTAGGATCAAAATATCCGGCTTGCCAAATAACGCCTGGCCGAGTAACACCTTGATGCGTTGGCCTTCAGTCAGCTCACTCATCTTGCTGTAATGTAATTCTTCGCCGATTCCGAGCTGTTGCAATAATTGGGAAGCTTCTGCTTCGGCATTCCAGCCGTCCATTTCCGCAAATTCTGCTTCCAATTCCGCAGCCTTCATCCCGTCTTCGTCCGAGAAATCAGGCTTAGCATAGAGCGCGTCCTTTTCTTGCATCACTTGGTACAACTTTTGGTGACCTTGAATAACGGTATCCATTACCGTAAACTCTTCGAACGCGTAGTGGTCCTGGTTCAAACTCGACATCCGTTCGTTAGGCGAAATGCTAACGTTTCCCGACGTCGGTTGTAATTTTCCTTCTAAAATTTTCAAAAAGGTTGACTTACCGGCCCCGTTTGCGCCGATAATCCCGTAGCAATTGCCCGGGGTAAATTTTAAATTAACGTCGCTGTACAATTTTCGGTCTGAAAATTGCATGCTCATATCCGTTACAGTTATCATTGATTTCCTCCATATACTAACAAAAGGCAAAAATAAAAGAGAGTGGGACAAAAGTCGGTATTTACGAGCATTAACTGAATCCCCCATTAATCGCAATCTAGGCGGTTGATGGGGGATTTGGTTAAGCAGAACAAACTGACTTTTGGCACACGTTCTGGCACTGCTAAATTCAACAGTCCAAAATGGTTTCCCAGCCTCAATATCCTTCAATCTTTTTAATCTAACATACCTACCATATCCGAGCAACTTTCTTTTACTGAAGCTGTCGCATCGGCTTGGTTAAGCAGGTTTACTTATTTTTTCCGGTGGACATCACCAAATTCAAAATGATTGCCACCATGGCCGCAACCGCAATTGGCGAGCCTAGTAAATATTGTACCATCTGAGGGGCTTCCTTCACCACCGTTGTAGGAATTAATACTAGCGCGAAGGTCAAAACAATCGGAATCCCAATTACGTATATGTCGCCATCTTTTTCTTGGAGGTTACGGATAACTCGCAAGCCGTTTAGCATAATGGTTACGCAGATAATCGCAAACACGCCGCCAATCACTGGGGCTGGAATGGCGGACAGAAACGCCGAAATCTTAGTAAAGAAGCCGAGCACGATGAACCAGATTCCAGCTGAAATGAACACCCGTTTACTGGCCACACCGGTAATTGAAATAATTCCGGCATTTGTGGAATAACCCGTTACGGGCGTAGATCCTAATAGAGCAGCAATTAGACAACTAATTCCTTCCCCAACCAAGCCGCGGTTCCACTGTTTGTTGGTAATTTGATGGTTAGTGACCGCCCCCATCGCAAACCAAGTTCCCGTTGTTTCGGTCGTTAGAATCGCGTAAATAATGATAAAAGTTAAAATTGCGGTTGGTGAAAAGGTGACTCCGTAATGCAAGACGGTGCCTTGCGGTAAGCTAAACCACGCCGCTTGTTTAACGGTACTCCAGTCGAAGCGTCCCATCATGGTTGCCGCAACCGTACCGGCTAATAACGCAATGATGATTGCTCCAGTTCTAAAAATCCTTTGTAAACTAGGAAAATGAATGCTAATTGAAATCGAAATCAAGAGCGTGACTGCCGTAATTCCAGCCAAAATTATGTTTTGGTTGATGTTGCCGCTAGCTTGAAAAATATTACTGTTTAACGCAGTGGGGATCAGCGACAGTCCCACGCAAGTTATGATGGTGCCCCCCACAAGCGCCGGCACCAAAGTTTGAATAATCTTGTAAAAAACACCGGATATTCCCAATAATACAAGCAAAATTGCTCCCACGATGAGCGCTCCCAGCAAGGTAGCCATCCCTTTTTGGAGGCCACCGCTAGCGAGGACAATCCCCGACGCTGCCGTCAGCGGAACAAAAGAAGGCCCCTGGGAAATTGGCATTTTCATGAAAACAGCGGTTTGAATGATGGTCCCAATTCCGGCTGCTAAGAAAGCCACCTGTAAAAGTCCCATTTTTTCGCTAAAGGACATCGACAACATCATTGCTAAAATGACCGGCGGAACGTAGACGTCCATTGCCAAAACGTGCTGTAATCCTAATAAACTTGCCTCACCATTACCAATTTTATCGTCGGGCCCGATAAATAAGTTACTATGTTTTTCTTCCATTATTGAAATACTTCTCCTATGCTTACTTTTGACTAACTAAATTTCCAGCAATCAATACTTTTGAAATATCGTCTGGGTTGGTTTGATACATTAACCTTGAAAAAATATCTGTCGGAGCGGTTGAAGAAATCTCCGCCAAGCCGTCCCTTACAATTTGCAAATCAGCGTAACATCCCCGCTTGATCTGACCAGCCGGGATGTGGAGCGCGCGGGCCCCGTTGACCGTTGCCATATAAAATGCTTGCGCTGCTGAAATCCGCGAATTAGCTACGCCCCGCTGCTCAGCAGCCACCCGATTATCTACCCCATCTTCAAGCATTCTAGCGGAAATAATTGCCTGTTGAATGTTTCGGTAAATGCTAGCAGAAAAACCACCTGAAATGTCCGAACCTAACCCAACCGTTATTTTCTCCAAAATTTTTCTGACCGGGAGTACCGCGTTTCCAAAGTAGGCGTTAGAAATTGGACAATGGGCAATGGCAGCGTGAGTCTGTTGGAAAATTGCCAAATCAGCTTCTCCTAACAACGTCCCGTGCGCCATAATCGAGCGGTCGGTGAGCAGATCCATTTCCTGAAGAACTTTTGCATCTGATTTACCAAACCGTTCCATTACATAGCCGTGTTCCCAATCGCTTTCACTGCAGTGGGATTGAATCAGCAAATTGCGTTCCCGTGCTAACTTGCCTAACTCCAGTAACGTTTCATCCAAACAACTCGGAATAAATCGCGGAGTGACCACTGGAAAAATTGGTGCTTTTGAAAACTTTTCTTGGATTTTTTCAATAAAATTGACCGTACTATTTATTGCTGTTTTGGTAGAAGCATTGCGGTAGTAGGCTGGGGTTTGCTCAGGGTTATCCATTACTACCTGACCAATAAACGCCCGTTGCCCGAGCTGGTTGCATTCCTCCGCTAAAACTAAGTTTGCTGCTTCATGAATTGTGCCGAAATACAGCGCGGTAGTGGTGCCGTTATTAACTAAATTACGCACTAAGTGGTGATAACTTTTTCTAGCAAAATCTGTATCTTGGTACTTGGCTTCCAACGGAAAAGTATATTCGTCTAGCCATTCGTTCAATGGTTTATCTAACGCCATCCCTGCTTGCGGCCATTGGGGAGCATGAATATGTAAATCAATAAAGCCCGGCAAGAGGTATTCATCGTCGGCTAATTCGATTAACTTTTTAGCGGTCTGAGCTTTTACTAAAAGATCGCGATATTTGACCTCTTTGGGTAAGACGATATCATCAATCATTCCCTTTTCGTCAATCACCACTAACGCGTCCTTAACAAAATTAACTTTTTGGGTTGATTCAGCCGAAAAGAAGGAACCCTTAATAATTTTTTTATAGTTAATTATCCCCACTCCCTTTCATTCTTTTTATATTATCACGAAATATATTTAATTAAAAACGGTTTTTATGACCGATTTTAACGAACATTATTTTTAAAAGCGCACAAAAAAGGCCAGGAAACAAATTTCCTAGCCTTAAGTCAGAGCCACTTACTTAGATTTTTAATTTTATTCCGTTGCCAAAGCTTCCACCGGATCCAGTTTAGAAGCCTTACGGGACGGCGTAAAGGCCGCCAAGAGGCTAATTACCACGCTGATAATCACTCCAAAAGTAATGTATCCCGGAGTAATTCCGATGATCGCAAAGTCAATGTGTTTCTGTGACAACTGGTTGGCACCCCATTGAGCTAACAAGGCGAGCACCGAACCAAGCACACTAGAGAACAAACCGAGGAAAAAGGCTTCGGAAACAAACAAGTTACGGATGTCTTTTCGCCGTGCGCCAATTGCCCGAAGGATCCCAATTTCTTTGGTCCGTTCGGCAACGCTAATGTAAAGTACCACGATGATCATGATTGCCGAAACTAGTAGTGAAATTCCCGCAATTCCCGCTAGAACGTAGAAGGCCAGCATAATGTAGGTGTTTAACGAGTCTAGGATTGCTCCTACGCCGGTAATTGCGTAGGTTGCCCGTTGCTTGCCCTTCACCTGATGCTTATAACCCTTAATCTTGTTTTGAACGTCCTTAACGTTCGTAACTTGATCAACGTTAACCGTGAGGAAGTTAGGGCTAAAGGAAAGCTTTTGGTCCGTAAACATTTCCTTTAAAGTGTTGTAGTTAATGGCGCTGGTCCCGGACGTAATTACCCCCGAAACCGTGACTTCTTTTTGCAATTGCACCGGCCGTTTTTGGTCATCAACGGTGGTTACAAAAATGGTCACTTTTTTGCCGACTACGTTTTTGTAATGCTTGTCCAACTTCTTCGCTGACGTCTTATCTAACAAGATTTCATTTGCGTGTGGCAAGTGTCCGTATTTAATGTCGTTGACCCGCTCAGTCTTATTCCAAGTCTGTAAAACTTGTAAGGTCGTTGACTTCTTTTCCTTAACCACCTTAGCCGATTGCAGATAATAACCGCGTTCGACCGACTTAACATGGTCCATCTTTTGGAAGCGGCGGTAATCCGCATCCGCCATCGTGATTCCTTGGCCATCTTGCATTTGTTCGGGAGTGGCGTTTTTGCTAACCTGCACCGCGGTCGGGTTAATTTGCGACGAAATCTGGTCGTTCATGTACCCAGTCACCCCGTTACCTAATCCCAGCATTAAGATCACCGAAAAGATCCCGATCGAAGCGCCGAAAATAATCAACAGGTTGCGTTTTAAATTGTATCCCATGTGCTTGAGCGCCATTTGTAACGCGGCCCCAAAGGTCAAATGCTTGGGCTGGAAGCCTTTTTCTGCCGCAGGAACCGGATAAGGATCCCGCAAGTTAGCTTCACCATGGATCACCCCGTCATCCAAATGAACCACTCGGGTACCAAAATCAGCTACTTCTTGAGAATGGGTAACCGCAATTACTAGTTTGCCATCCTTAGCAATCGATGCCAAAATTTCGAGAACCTCTTGGGTATTTTGACTATCTAACGCACCGGTGGGCTCGTCGGCGATAATCACGTCCGGATCTCCTGCCAAAGCCCGGGCAATGGCGACTCGTTGCTTTTGGCCCCCCGATAATTGGTTAGGATGTTTCCGCATGTGCTCTTTCAACCCCACCCGGGTCAACAGTTCCTTAGCCCGGGCCACTCGTTGAGCATGGGATAAGGAGGTCATTTCCAAGGAAACGAGCACGTTATCTAAAATATTCAGGTGACTAATCAAGTTGAAACTTTGGAAAATAAAGCCGATGTTTTCCCGCCGGTAAGCGTCTAACACCTTGGGCTTTGCGGAATGAAGCGATTGACCGTTGTAGACCACGTCGCCTTCGTACTGGTGGTCCAAGCCCCCGATAATGTTCATCAAGGTCGATTTTCCGCCACCCGATTCACCTAAAATCGAGACAAATTCTCCACGATCGAATTTCAAGTTAATCCCCTTGAGGACCTTGAATTCTTCGTCGCCTAAATAATAAGATTTATGCACGTTTTGGACTTCAAGTAAACTCATATTTTCTCCTCTTACGATCTATATTCTGCAAGTTAGTCTGCATGGACTTGCTTAAAGTGTCCCGGGTGGAAGTACTTATCGACTTCGGTCACCACGAGGACTACAATTCCAGCCACGACCGGAATCAACCATTGCATGCCGCTCATTGCCGCAGTGCTGAAGATTGCCTGCATGAACGGTAAATAAGTTAATCCCAATTGTAACACTAATAGAACCCCGATTATCCAAAAAATATGCCAATTACGGAAAACATCCGTAGAAAGTGCTGGCTTCGGTGTTCGAATATTGAAGAGGTAGAAAATTTTACCAAAGACGATGATGTTTACCGTCACCGTGCTAGCCACTAATTCGCTGATTCCCTGACCACGGAGCCAATCGAAACCGACCATTCCTAGTCCGGCAATTAAAATCGAAACGTAAATAATTTGGATTACGTCCGCCCGGTTTAAGAACGCCCTTCCCGCTGGACGCGGTCGCCGTTGCATAATGCCCTCTTCTGCGGGTTCAAACAAGAAAGCAAATTGAATCGTGATTGCCGACACCATGTTAATCCAGAGTAATTGGGTCGGTACCAACGGCAATTCCTGTTGGCTAATAATCGATAGGAGCACGATTAACCCTTCCGCAAAACTAGTTGGTAACAAGAAGCGGATCGTCTTCTTAATGTTGTCGTAAACCCGGCGACCTTCGCGAATCGCTTTGGAAAGGGTCGCAAAGTTATCGTCGGTGAGAATCATATCGGCCGATTCCTTTGCCACGTCAGTTCCCTTAATCCCCATCGCAATTCCAATGTCGGCGCGTTTCAAGGCGGGCGCATCGTTTACCCCGTCCCCCGTCATAGCGGTGACCAATCCGTTAGCTTGGTAAGCTTCCACAATGCGTAGCTTATTATTCGGCGTGGTTCGCGCAAAAACGTTATAGTTTTGAATAACCTTTTGCAAGGTTTCATCGTCCAAACGGTCAATTTCTGCACCAGTAATTGCCCTAATTTGGTCGTCCAACCCTAATTTTTGCGCAATTGCCGTCGCAGTTTCCGGATGGTCTCCAGTGATCATCTTGACCTTCACTCCGGCATCCCGCATGTCGTGCAACGCCGCAATCGTTTCTTCTCGAGGGGGATCAATTATCCCCGCCACCCCTAAAAATTGCATTCCTGTTTGCAAATCTGCATGGGTTAAGGTGGTTTGCTCTGCCGGAGCTTCCTTATAGGCGACCGCCACCACGCGTTGCCCTTTTTGTGCAATTTGGGAGACCCGGTCGTACCACTCCGTCAAGTTAAAATCGGGATCGTCCTTAACCATTTCAAAAAGTTTGTCAGGAGAACCCTTTACGTAAATCAATTTTTCGCCAGTTGCACTCTGACTCAACTCCGCGATGTAGCGGTAGTCCGAGTCAAACGGAATCATGTCCACTTCGGTCCACTCGGGAACTCGTTGCTGAAAGGCTTTGTTCGCCAAGGTCAAAAAGGCCCCGTCGGTAGGTTCCCCGTTAATTTGCCACTGACCATCAGTTTGCGTTAATTCCGTATCGTTAGCGTAGTAACCAGCCAAGATCAATTTTTGTAAATCCGGGTGTTCGGATAGTTCCACCGGCTGACCATTCAAACACACCGTGCCTTCCGGGTGGTATCCCGTTCCCGTAACTTCAAATTCGTGTTGTTTAGTAACGACGGATTCCACCGTCATTTCGTTTTTAGTTAACGTCCCGGTCTTGTCGGTGGCGATTACGTTTACCGAACCTAGCGTTTCCACGGCTGGCAAGGACTTTACAATTGCGTTTTGCTTGGTCATTTTGTTAATTCCCATAGCTAAAACTACCGAGGTACTTGCGGGCAGTCCTTCTGGTAGGGATCCCACGATCATCGTGATCAACGCAATGACTAAAACAGGTAACGAGTAGATTTTAGTCAGGTAGCCGTAAATCCCCACTAACATGGCTACAATGACGATTCCGTACGAAATGTACTTTCCTAGTCCGTTAATTTCCCGCATTAACGGAGTGGTTTTACTCTTAACGGTCTTGACGCTGGAACTAATTTGACCAATTTCGGTTTGTTCCGCGGTGGCCACCACGATTCCAAGACCGCTCCCGTTAGTAACCGCGGTCGAAGCAAACGCCGAGTTAGTCCGGTCTCCTAAGGGAGTTTCTTCCTTAAGCGCCGTAGGAGTTTTTAAAACAGAATCTGCTTCGCCAGTGAGCGCAGCTTCTTGAATTTTCAAGTTATCCGCGTCCACGATCCGGAGATCTGCCGGCACGTGGTCCCCCGCCTCTAAAAAGACTAGGTCGCCCGCCACTAGGTCTTCAGCGGGAACGTCAAGTCGTTGACCATCGCGGACCACCGTAGCTTCCACCTGTAGCAGCTGTTTAATTTTGTCCACCGCGCTGGAAGCCTTTACCTCTTGGAAATAACCAATTAGCGCGTTAATAATTACCACCATTCCGATAACGATCGAATCTGAATACTCTCGCAACATAAAGGTGGCAATTGCAGCAACAATCAAAATGTAGATAATGCTGTTGTTGAATTGCTTTAAAAAACGCGTTAAATTGCTGGTCTTCTTTTCGGTCAAAGCGTTGGGCCCGTCCACGGCTAAGCGTCGTTGGGCTTCCGAGGCGGTGAGTCCTGCCTCGGAATCGGTGCGGAGAATTTGAGCGACCTCCGCAGTAGTTAAACGATAAAAATGAGGCGAGGGAGAGTGACCCGCGCCATAGTCATCGGATGTGGATTTAGTGTGCATAAGCGCCTCCTTAGATTTATAGATAGTTTTTGGTAATTAAAGCATAGCAAAGGTGGGTGGGGGAAGGAAAGAAAAAGGCTCAGAGTGCGGAAGCCACCGGGTAGCCTTCGAGGATTAGCTGGATTTTGTAATTAATCGCTGTATTTTAGCGATTGGTTACAAAATTTGGCTAACCGGAAAAGGCTGGAGGCTGGAGCACGTTTCGACTACATTGCAGTAGAGCGAATTCCGTTAATCGCGGGTTTGGCGATTGATGACGAGATTGGGTTAGCCGCAGAGGGCTGGGGCGCAAAACACGTTTCGACTACCTCGCAATAGAACACAAAAAACGAGCCAAGATTTCTCTTAGCTCGTTGGTTAAATTCATGTATATTTTAAAGCGTCCGGCGCCGAAGCCGATTTTCTAGTGCACCAAGCACCAAATCAACAATGATCGCCATTAAAGCAGTTGGCAACGCTCCGGCAAGGATAATCGCGCCCCCGTTTGTGGCGTTGGTTCCGCGGATAATAATGTCTCCCAGACCACCAGCACCCACGAAGGTTCCGATCGCGGTAATCCCGATTGCCAATACCATGGCGTTCCGAATCCCGGCTAAAATTACCGATAGTGATAGTGGAATTTCAATCATCCAAAGCACTTGGAGTTTGGTCATCCCCATCCCCTTACCGGCATCGAGGTATGCATCGTTTACGTTCAACATCCCCGTATAAGTGTTTTTAATGATTGGCAGTAAAGCATATAGGAAGACCGTCACGATTACGGTAGATACTCCTAAGCCTAACCCAAGCATTAAAATCGAAAGCATCGCTAGGGATGGGATGGTTTGAATTACGTTTGCCAAACCAATCACCCAATCACTAATCTTTCGGTTTTTCGCGATGAAAATCCCAATGGGAATCCCCACGATTGCCGCTAAAATGACCCCGTAAATGGAAATCAAAAAGTGGCGACTGAATTCCGAAAGCACGTACATTCCATTATGCGAGAAGTAATAGAACAGTTGTTGCCAAATATTCATACTTTGCATTAGTGCTTCCCTCCTTCAAAGTAGTGGTGCGCCTTAAGAAATTCGCTAGCTACCACCGATGGTTCTTTCAAATTGTTATCAACTTGGTAATTCAATTCTTGCATTGTTTCCAACGAAATTTTCCCGTCTAACTTGTGTAAAACGGGTGCTAATTGCGGATACTTCTTCAACGCCTTGTTATTAACAACGACACTTGCGCTGTACGGCGGGAAGAATTGCCGGTCATCCTTAAGCAATTTCAAATGGTAGCTGCGTACCCGGCCGTCCGTAGAATAACCGAGGACTGCGTCCATCTTGTTGCTTGCTAGAGCATTGTAGAGCAATCCCATTTGCATTGGGTATACGTGTCCAAACTGGAAGCCGTAACGCTTCTTAAAGTCTTCGTAACCGTCACCCTTTCGGCTTAACCAAGTTTGGTCGATTCCGACCTTCATTTTAGGAGCAATTTTCTTCAAATCGCTGACCGTTTCAATATGATGTTTCTTCGCAAAGTCCTGCGTTACCATAAATTGGTAAGTGTCCGCGAACCCGTAAGTTGGGAAGTACGTCATGTCGTAACGCCGGTCGAATTCCTTGTTCACGTAATCGTTCACTGCTTGCGGCGACTTACCTTGGGGACCATGCAAAATGGTCTGGTAGTCGGTTCCGCTAAAGCGAATCGAAGTTAAATCCGCTTCGTCACGTTTTTGTGCTTGAAAACTAACCGTTCCCGAGCCCAAGTTGTTGATTACTTCCGCATTTAAATTTGTATCATGTTCAATTAACTGTTGAATCATTGCGCCCATAATTTGCTGTTCAGTAGTATTTTGGGCCGCAATCCGCACCGTATCTCCCGAGGTGCCGTTCAAACCAGGCCAGCCGCAGCCCGAAAGCATTACGGTTAACACGCCTAGCGGTAGGATCAGCTTCAGTAATTTTTTTAACATCTAGCCCACCTCCTGCGTTGTTTTGGGGGTTAGTTTGGCTTCAAGCTTGCCTAAAAGGAAATCGGCAACTAATGCCAAGATAATTACCGGAATCGATCCGCCTAAAATCAAGTCGGAACGGTATAAGTTCAAACCGTTGAAAATCAAGTCACCTAAACCACCCGCTCCAATATAGGAAGCTAACGCCGTCCAGGCAATTACGTAGGTTGCTGATAAACGAACCCCCGCCATAATTACCGGAAGGGCTAATTGAAGTTCCACTTTCCACATTCGTTGAAAACTGTTCATTCCCATCCCCTTTGCCGCATCAATTAGTGCAGGGTCTACACTGGTTAACCCCAGATAAGTGTTCCGTAAAATAGGTAATAATGAGTAAATGAATAGTGCCACGATGGCCGGAGTGGACCCAATTCCAAAAATTGGAATCATAATGGCCAACAAAGCAAGTGCTGGGATGGTTTGCATCACGCTGGCAAGTCCAATTACCGCCCCTGAAATTTTAGGAGCCCGCGTAAGCAGCATCCCGAGGGGCACCGCCACGATGATCCCAAGCGCAAGAGCAACCGCTGAAATATAAATGTGTTGTCCAGTCTTGCTAAGAATGTCCGCACCGTACTGATTTAAGAAGTTGATCATTATTGATCACCATCTTTCTTAGTAGACTCCTTTGTGGTTTGACTTGAATTGTTTCCGTCCGCAACGATTGAATCATCGGTAAAGAGTGCGTCATAAACCACGTCTACGAGGGTCGCCCGGGTAACAATTCCGGTTAACCGGCCCTTCTTGTCAACTACCGGCACGTTCCGGAAACCACGTTTTAAAATACGATCTACGGTGTCCCGAATAATGGAATCTTCGTTAACGTAAAATACCCGCGGATCCATGATTTCCCCAACGGTTTTGCCAGAATGGTAATATTCGTCAACCTTTTCGATGCTGACAATTCCCTTTAGGCGTTCTTCGGCGTCAGTAACTAATAGCGTATCAACTCGCCGACTGTGCATAATGTCAAGTGCCCGAACTACCGGCTGATCAATCGCAATCGATGCTGGCTTATTCGCCACTTGCCCAACGGTCGTGATACTTGGCTTAGCTTGGATCAAACGGTCTTGTCCAATTAAGTTAGCCACGAAATCATTGGCTGGATGACGTAGAATGTTTTCGGGAGTATCTACTTGGACTTGCTTTCCACCGGTCATGACTACGATCCGGCTGGAAAGGCGTAATGCTTCATCCATATCGTGGGTAACGAAGATGAAAGTCTTACCTAACCGTTCTTGCAAGTCCTTAACGAGGTCTTGTAAATCTTCCCGAGTAATCGGGTCAAGTGCGCCAAACGGTTCGTCCATTAAAATAATGTCTTGATCCGCTGCTAGCGCCCGCACTACCCCGATTCGCTGTTGTTGCCCACCAGAAAGTTGGGATGGATAACGATCCAAATATTCTTCTGGCAAATCAACCAGTTTAATCATTTCTTTAGCCCGCTCATTGCGTTTTTCTTCGGGCCACTTCAATAATTTTGGTACAAGGGTAATATTTTCCCGAATGGTCATGTGGGGCATTAACCCAATATTTTGGATTACATAACCAATCTTACGACGAAGTTTAACCGGATCCATCTTGGCGATATCTTGCCCATTGATTTTAATCGTCCCCGATGTCTGCTTAAGCATCCGGTTAATCATTCTCATTGTGGTGGTTTTTCCCGAACCGGAAGTTCCGATAAAGCAGATAAACTCACCTTTTTCGACGTTTAGATTAAAGTCATCAACGGCCACTTTGTTCCCAGGATAAACCTTTGACAGATGGCTCATTTCAAGTAACATTTGTATTTAAACATCTCCTTATTTGTTCTCTAAAACAACTTAGTTTCCATACATTCGGTCTCAGAGGCATTGGGTGCTACTATAACATATATAACACTTTCTTGTACAATCGCGCCAGTGTAGGCCCTCCAGCTGTAACCGAATTCTTTATTGTTTTAATGAGGATTAAAACTTGTTAAAAGAAATAGATGTTGTAAGATAGTACTATAAATTAAAAGGAGCTGAGAAAAATGGCAAAATATGAAACATTGCTTCCCCGTTTTCTAAGATATGTAAAAGTAAATACTCGTTCAAACCCTAATTCAAGTACAGTTCCCACCGATCCTAAAGAAGTTGAATTCTTAAAAACTTTAGCAAAAGAATTAGAAGAAGTTGGCGTAGTGGACGTTCACACCCAACCATCTTCCGGTTACGTAGTTGGAACGTTGCCAGCTAACGACGATGGCAACACTCCCGTAATTGGATACATTTCACACGTTGATACAGCTGATTTCAACGCTGAAAATATCCAACCTCAAGTTCACAAAAACTACGACGGTGAATCTGACATTGACTTGAGCGGCGACGGCAAGTGGGTTTTGAAACCTTCCGTCTTTCCAAGTTTGAAAAAGTATGCTGGCCATGACTTAGTTACCACCGACGGACTCACTCTGTTAGGTGCTGACGACAAGTCTGGAGTTGCCGACATCATGACCATGTTGGACTACTATAAGGAACACCCCGAAGTAAAACACGGTGAAATCCGGATTGGATTTGCCCCTGACGAAGAAACCGGTACTGGTGCAGATCATTTCGACGCTAAGGACTTCAACACTAAGTACGCTTACACCGTTGATGGCGGCCCCCTTGGCGAACTTGAATACGAAACCTTCAACGCTGCCCAAGCAACGATTGAAATTCAAGGTAACGAAGTTCACACGGCGGTTGCTAAGGGACTCATGGTCAACGCTTTGCAAGTTGGAATTGACTACCACAACCAATTGCCAGAACATGATCGTCCAGAAGAAACTGAAGACCGCGAAGGCTTCTACCACCTCTTTAAGATGACTGGGACACCTGACCACGCTCAGTTAGTTTACATTATTCGTGATCACGACCGGCAAAAGTTCGAAGAGCGTAAGCAAACCATGAAGGATATTGCTGAAAAGATGAACGCCGAATTTGGTGAAGACCGGGTCAACGTGGAAGTTCACGACCAATACTACAACATGCGTGAAATTCTCGAAAAAGACATGACGCCAGTTAACATCGCTAAGAAGGCCATGGAAAACTTGGACATCAAGCCGGACATTTACCCCGTTCGTGGTGGTACAGACGGTTCTAAGATTTCCTTCATGGGAATTCCAACCCCGAACCTCTTTGCGGGTGGCGAAAACATGCACAGCCGTTACGAATACGTTTCGGTTCAAACCATGGAACGTGCGGTTGACTTGCTGTTAGAAATTAACCGTATTAACACAGAAGAAAACAATTAATTTTTAAAGAGTGGGCAAATTCCGTTAGCCAGAAGGACTAGGAATTGGAACCCGATTTGACATTAAGGACTGTGACAACCTCGTTGTCCAGTCCTTTTTTAATAGAAAAGGAGCTTAATTATGTCACTGACAATGGCGATTATTGGATTTGGTAAAAGTGCCAACCGTTACCACATCCCCTACATTAAAGAACGCGACATCAAAATTAAATACATTTACAACCACCGGCGTCATCCGGAAAAAGAGCAAGGATTTTATGATCCTAACACCATCTTTACCGACGACCTTGAGCAGGTTTTAAACGACCCGGAGGTTCAGTTAGTTACGGTATGTACGCCGCCGGCCACCCACTTTGAATACGGAAAATCTGCGTTAGAATACGGCAAAAATGTTTTAATCGAAAAACCTTTCGTGGCCAACCAAGCCGAGGCTAAAGAACTTTTTGCACTAGCTGATGCCAAAAAATTACTGGCGATGCCTTACCAAAACCGACGTTTCGATAGCGACTACTTGACCCTCAAAAAGGTAATTGAACGCGGCTACGTGGGCCGACCCTTGTTGCTTGAATCCCATTTTGATAAGTACCGTCCCGATGACAGCCTTCATGAAGGTTCCCAAGTCGATGGCCAATTTTACGGCTTGGGCGTCCACATGCTTGACCAAATTTTGGGGCTTTTTGGCAAACCTCAGACAGTTAACTACGATATCCGGGCAATTCAAAACTCCGCTAGTTCCGTCGATGATTTTTACGAAACGCAGCTATTCTACGATAATTTTAAGGCGACCGTGGTCAGCAATCCGTTAGCTGCACGGCCCTACCCTCGTTTCTTACTTCACGGAACTAACGGAACCTACGTTAAGTACGACATTGACCAGCAGGAAAACGACTTAAAGCTTGGCATCATGCCTGGCGACGATCATTTTGGAATTGACGCTCCTAGTCAATTTGGGGTGGTCAAGTATAAAAACCAGAATGGCGACTGGATTGAAAAACAAATTCCTACCATTAATGGAGATTATGGACGGGTTTACGACTCCATCGCCGCTACCCTTACCAACGGCGACCCTAAATTAGTTTCTAACGAGCAAGCCTTGTGGAATATGGAAATTTTAGAGGCGGGGATCGCTGAAAAGGGTCCTCACCTTTATCAAATGAAGTAAATTAAAACCGTTAATGGTTAGGGTAAGCCGGAAACTTGCCCGCACCTTAACTGACTTTTCACCCTACTAACCAAAAAGAGCGGGACCAAAGTCGGATAGTTTGCGAACGTTAACTAAAAATCGACCGTGATGAATTTACATCACGATCGATTTTTTAGTTAGGCGGGTTAAACTGTCTTTTGGTACGCGTTTTTGACGCCGTTGAAGGCAATCCACCCCAACAGCTCTTTCTTTAATAATCTTTCCATCCTTGAAAAGCATTTCTTTAGTTTTTCCCGTCTTTTTAATTTTTTCCTCATTAGGCTACTAAAAAGCGCAAAAGTTTTTTACGACCTAATTATTTTACGCAGTAGCTACCTTAAACTGTTCGTTCACGTACTTAGCGTACATTGGGTGGGAAGCAACTAACTCTTGATGCGTTCCCGAACCCGTAATTTGCCCATTTTCCACAAAGTAAATTTGGTCGCTGTCCACGATTGTCGACAAACGGTGGGCAATTACTAGCGTAGTGCGCCCCTTCATTAAGTTGGCTAAGGCATCTTGAACCTTCATTTCCGATTCTGAATCCAAACTAGCCGTCGCTTCATCAAGCATTAAAATTTTCGGGTTCCGGAGAAACGCCCTGGCAATCGTGATTCGTTGCCGCTGTCCGCCAGAAATTTTTACGCCTCGTTCGCCAACTTCGGTATCCAGTTGGTTAGGCATTTCTTCAACAAATTTCCTTGCATACGCTAAATCTAGCACTTCCCACAGTTGCTCATCCGTAAAGTCGTCGTCCAAACCGTACGTAAGGTTATCACGGATCGTCCCCGCCATCATGGCCGAATCTTGGGACACAAATCCAATTTGTTTACGATAATTAGTTAACCGAATGTCTTGAATATTAGTGTTGTTAAACTTAATTTCCCCGTGCGTTGGTTCATAGAAACGTTCTAACAAGCTAAAGATGGTTGATTTTCCGCCGCCAGAAGGGCCTGCAAACGCAATCACTTGGTTAGGCTTAGCCTCAAATGAAATGTCTTTTAAGACTTCTTCTTCAGGAGCATCTGCGTAAGCGAAGTCAACGTGTTCCACCGTTAAATCTTTATCAGCCAAATCTAACATTTCACCATGATTGAAGTCTTCTGGTACTTCTTCCAACAATTCTTCAACCCTTCTTGTGGAGCCAGAAGCTTTTGCCATTTCTGAAAATAGCGTTGCAATAATTGGCAATGCCCCAATCAAATTAAACAGGTACATCAAAAAACTCATTAGGGTACCAATTGACATCACCCCAATTGCAATTCGGTGAATTCCATACGCCAAAAGACCAAAGATCATGCTCATGAAAACCATCATCATAATGGGCTGCATCGCCGCATCAAAAACGGCTTCTTTTTTCCCAATTTTAAACAAGCGGTTAATTTCCTTATCAGCGTGTTCTTGAGCTTGGTTTTCCGCGTTAGAAGTTTTTACCAACCTAATTTCACTGAGCGTTTCGCTAACAATCCCGTTAAATAGTGCTAGCGCGTCTTGCCGTACGTGGCCGACCTTCGTGCCAAATGCCATTACCGGAATCATTAAAATGACCACCACGGGAACGGCAATTACCATTGCTAAGGTCATGTGCCAATCCATCCGAATCATCATGTAGACGGTCCCTACCACGGTAATAATGCTGGCTAGGGTTTGGGGAAAGGTAACCGCCAAAAGCTGTTTAACCTGGTTGGTGTCGTTAACTAACCGACTCGAAATTTCGCCGGCCTTTACGGTATCAAAATAACTAACTTTTAGGAGGGTCAACCTTTCCCACAACGTTTTCCGTAAATTCTGGATGACGTTTTCCCCAAAGATTCCGAGAATCGTCCCGCCAATCGCCGAAAAAATTGCCGAAGCCACAAACAGTAAAACCACTTTTGCTAATAACGAGTAATCCACGCCTTTAGTAAAGTTATTAACTAATGTGGAGGCTAACTTGGGCACGTAGACTTGGACCCCTGAACTAATTGCTAATAAAATTACCCCCAACACTAAAAGTAGGTACTTAGGACTAGTTTTCTTAATCAACCCGAAAAACTGTCTAAAATTAAATTTAGTACGATCTTTACGGATCGAATCGTTAAAGCGTGCGTTTGCTGCCAATTTTAGCGCCGTCCTTTCTTCCAATCATCAAAACCACCAAAGCCCCTGAAATCGTCGGGACGCATTCTTCCGAAATGGTTATGCTGAAGCATTTGTTCGCGGGCTCTTTCAAAATGCGGGCTCATTTTGCCAAATTGTTCCCAACGACGATCGTTGCTGAACACTTCACTAAATTTTTCTTTGAATTCATCCCCGTCCATGTTTTCAACCATCCGTTTTAAATAGTCAGCCAAATTGGTTAACTCGTCGTCCGAAAAGTCCTTAAACAAGACGTCTTTTAAAGTCCCCCCGATGGATTCGTGAGTTTTTAAGCTTTCGGTTCCTTTATCCGTAATTTTAATGATGGTTACGCGAGAATCGCTAGGCGATTTTTCGCGAACTACGGTACCGGCTCGTTCTAATTTTTTAATAATCTGGGTTACGCTGGACGGTTTGATGTCTAAGAATTCTGAGATCCGGCCCGCAGTTACGTTTTCTTCCTTAGCTAGTAGCTTCAAAGTTTCGAACGTGTTATCCGTTTTTTCTTCTACCCGGTTCGCAAAAACCAAAAAAGGTTGGTGAGTGATTTTCATCAAATTGTCTAAAATTTCATCTTTATGCATTATTAAAGTTCCTCCGTTCAACTTATTTAGTTTACTTTTTATTTAACGAACTAAATAATAAAATCATTTAGTTCGTTTGTCAACATCAAAACTAAATAAATTATGATGAAAAAACCAAAACCCAGCCTTACCGGCAGTTAGCCGATAAAACTCAAGTTTTGATTTCGTTAATAATAGTTCCTAACTACGGAGCGCCTATTTAATTTTCAAATCCTGGAGTTGTTCCTCCACATCGTCAATCTTAGTGTTGACTTGTAATAAAGCCGCTGCGGTATACGCACTTTCGACCAAAGCCGTGTCGTACAGTTTAACTTCTTTAGCGGTCATTTCCATGGCCATCTCTAAATTCATCTTCGCACTGCCTAAATCGTAGAACGCGAGCAGCTTGTCTGCCGCATTGTCGTCAAACGCCTGCATGATGCGTTGCATCTCGGTACCCACCTCACCATTAGCGAGTCCGCCAGCGGTTGTTACCGGAACGTCCTGGGCAACTTGTTTGATTAAGCGCTGCACGCCTTGCGCAATTTCGGCGACGTGCGAAACAATCACAATTCCGTATTCCATTATTTCGCCTCCACTGCTAGTAAAGTCTTCAGTAAGTAACCGGTGGAAACGGCTCCCGGATCTAAATGACCTACCGAGCGTTCACCAAGGTAAGACGCCCGGCCCTTCTTGGCAATCATTGGCTTAGTGCTTTCAACCGCCCGGTCAACATCCTCGGCAGTGAACGTAGCCTTTTCTGAAATTGGCTCCCAGACGTCCACCATTGTTTTTTCGCCCAAAATTGCCTTGCCCCGCTTTTGTACTCCAGCGGTGGCGGCCACCAGGAGCTCGTGTACGTCACCGGTATTAGCCTTCGCCATTTCGATGAAGGCGGTTCCAAATAAAGGACCAGAGGCTCCGCCAACCTTGCTAATCAAACTCATCGCAATCGTTTTAAAAATTGCTGGCAGATCTGGAAAATCCTTCCCATCCAGGGCTTCCATTACAGCATTCATTCCGCGGGCCATGTTATTTCCATGGTCACCATCCCCGATTGGGGTGTCCAATTCACTTAAATAAGCGTGCTGGGCCTGAATCTCCTGATTAAATTTTTCCATCCACTTTTTTACGTCTTCCACTGTTAACAAATCAATCCGCTCCCTTCAACTACCATGCAATCGTGTGGGTTGCATAATTTAATTTATCGACCCAGTCGTCCTTAATTTTAAGGATGGTCAATGAAACTCCGGCCATGTCTAACGAAGTCATGAGGTTCCCGACTTTACTGAACCGGACGCGCAAACCTTCTTCGGCTAACTGATCTAGCACATCATTCATAAAAACGTACTGTTCCATAAGCGGGGTTGCCCCCATGCCATTTACCAATACCGCTACGGCGTCGCCCTTCCGAAACCGGAATTCCGACCTTAACTTTTCAATTAGCTCATTTGCCAATTTCTTAGACGGCTGTAATTTTTCCCGTCGATAACCTGGTTCACCGTGGATCCCCACTCCGTATTCAATTTCGTCGTCTGCCAAGAAAAATCCGGGTTTACCCACTTCGGGAACCGTCGCACCACTTAAAGCAACCGCCACGGTCTTCAAATTAGGCAATACTGCCGTAGCTAAATCCGCAATTTCATCCAAACTAGCCCCTTGGTCGGCTGCCGCGCCCAAAATTTTATGCATTAAAATAGTGCCGGCAACTCCCCGACGACCTTGCGTATAAGTACTATTTTCTACCGCAACGTCGTCATCGACCACGATCGATTTAACGGGAATCTCTTCCATTTCCGCCATATCCTGTGCCATTTCGAAATTCATCACGTCGCCAGAATAGTTTTTAATCACTAAAAATACGCCAGCACCAGAATTTACTTGCTTAATTGCTTCAAAAATTTGGTCGGGAGTCGGAGAAGTAAAGACCTCGCCACAAACCGCTGCACTCAGCATTCCCGCACCGACAAAGCCAGCGTGCGCGGGTTCGTGCCCACTTCCGCCACCGCTAACGATGCCGACTTTGCCAGCAATTTTAGCCAAATCCGTGCGGTAAACCACCCCGGTTTCTGGAATGCGTTTTAAATAATCTGGATAACTTTTCACCATCCCCTGAAGCATTTCTTCGACAACTTGCTTCGGGTCGTTAATAATTTTTTTCATCATGCCACTCCTTTTCGTTTTCTTTCCTCACAATTAGATTCTAGTTGAAAGCGGATACAATCACAAGTAATCTCCCTCTTTGATTTACCTGAATCGATCTTTTCCTTTATAATGTGGGAGATGATGCTAATTTTTAAAAGGAGTTCGCAAAAATGATTTTAGAACGGAACAACATGTTTAACATTCGTCAAATCAACGATGATTTAGAGCGGGTCATCGGGCCTGAGCACGTTACGGAGCTAAGGAACTTAATGCGTTACTACCGGTTATGCCAATCCGCAGTTAACGAAGTGGGAACCAAGCTGGAAAACCTCGACGGCGAATACGAGAATGAGTACAACCATAATCCCATTCATCACATGGAACAACGGATGAAATCGGTCGACTCCCTCTTTAATAAAATGAAAAAGAAGCATCTACCAAAGACGATTGCCGCGGTAGAAAACAATATTTTTGACATCGGGGGCATTCGGGTAATCACCAACTACATCAGCGACGTCTACACCATCAAGGAAAACCGGATTTCCCAAGACGACGTCACTTTACTCAAAGTGAAGGATTACATTCGGGATCCCAAGCCAAGCGGCTACCGTAGTCTACACCTGGTCGTAAAGGTTCCGGTCTTTTTATCAACCGGTCCCGTGGAAACCCCGGTAGAAATTCAAATCCGCACCGTCGGAATGGATATGTGGGCCAGTTTGGAACACAAGCTGCGTTATAAAACCAACGTTCCTTCCGCAAAGGTAGCGGATTTTGCCGATCGGTTAGTTGACGACGCCAATACGATTTATAAAGTAGAACAAAACTTACAAACCATTTACCGAGAATTATCAGAACCCGGGGTTTTCAAAAATGAAGAATAAGTACCCCGTCACCCGTTATTATGGCGTTCCGTTGGAGCTAGACTCTTCCGGCAATTATCGTTTTAAATCAACCATTAAAATTCACGCTTGGCGAAACGGTAAACATACTCGCGGTCATTTTCAAAAACCTGGCCAATTATTTTTGACCGAAAACAACCAATTAGTGATGATTGTGGCAACGGAAAAGATGAACTTCAGTCAACGTCATTCGTTAGCACCCATTCAGCGGTTCACCAAGGAGTCGATTGCACCCGACATGCTGGCAACCGCGCAACAAGTTTTCCATGAGGAGGATTAATTATGAAAACCTTAGTGGTGGTCGCCCATCCTAAACTAGCAAGTTCTACCACCCAGCCTTTTTTTAAGGCGGCCATTGAAGACTTCACCACGGTTACTTGGCATCCGCTCCATGCTGAATTTGACGTAACTCAAGAACAGCAGCTTTTAACCGAACACGATCGGATTATCTTCCAATTTCCGCTCTACTGGTACGGCGCACCGGGCCTTTTAAAAAATTGGCTTGATCAAGTTCTGACCGTGCGTTTTGCCACCGGAAATCGTTATGCGTTAGCTGATAAAGAACTGGGTTTAGTGGTTACCGCAGGCGAAGCAGCTGCTGATTTCCAAGCCGGGGGAGCCGAACAGTATACGATGTCTGAACTAATGCGTCCGTTTGAAGCGCTCGCCCATAAGTTACGGATGCGTTATCTGCCGATGATGGCCGTTCATCAATTTCTCTACTTGACTCCAGAAGCCCAACAACGGCTCCTCGTTCGTTACCAACAGTACGTAAACAATCCTAATTTTGAACATTTTGCCGGTCAGGTGGCTTGGTTTAGCGACCAGCTGCGGCACCAAATCACTAAAGCAGACCCCACCTCCGTCACCCTAAACCAAGTCTTAGAGAGCTTAGAAAATCGGCAAAGCGAGCTCGATGACCTGGCGTGGAACCTGTCCATGTTAAAAAAGGAGGAGGATTCCTAATGGACCAAACCGAAACTACATGGCTATTGGAACAAGCTCGTCAGCTTGCCCAACAAGCAACCACTTACCAACAAAAAGCCTTCTATGTAGCATTGGGCGACCTCATCCAAGAACAACAAAAACGGGCCGACCAACTCGAAAACGAGCTCGACGGCCGGATGTGGGAACACTAATCCACTAAAAAAGACCTAACCGAAATCCCCCCATAGGTTTCAGTTAGGTCTTTTTTAAAATTTTAGTGCTTGTCGTCACGCTGCTGACGATCCTTGTTGTTCTTTTCAGCCCATTCTTCACGGGTTAGCACGTCTTTAACATTAAGTTTGATTTCTGATACTTCCATGTTGGTGATTTCCTTCACTGCAGAAGTAATCTTATCAATCATCTTGTCAAAGATTGCTTGGGCGTTCTTCCCGTATTCAAGGATGGCATCCATCTTTAAGGAAACGGAATGGCTTTCGTCGTCAACGTCAACGTTAACCCCCGTAGTTGGATCGTCGCCCTTAGAAATTCGATCAGTTACTTTTTCAAAAATATTACCTTCAAGACTTAAAACACCGTCTACTCCGTTAGCAGTTTTGCCAGCAATTTTTGCTAAAACTTCGTCGTCAAACGTTAATTTAGTTTCTGGTTTTGCCATCTTGTTTTCTGATTTTGCGATTTTATTTTCCATGTGTCATTGCTCCCTTCGCGTGAATAGTTACTTAGCTTCTGGACGAGGCGCTAAGTCTGAATTAGGTTTACGATTGTTTTGTTCTTTCCACTCTTTCTTGCTTAGTACGTCACTTACGTGGAAATTCAATTCAATGACCTTCAAACCGGTCAAACGTTCAACTTCCTCGCTAATTACGTCGCATACTTGAGTAAAAATTTCTCGAATATCGTAACCGTATTCCACCTTAGCATTCATCTCTAGCGATACCTGTTTTTCGCCAACTTCAGCTTTGATTCCTTGAGTTGGATCCACCTTGTTACGAATCTTGTCGGTGATGTTGTCAAAGAATCCACCGTCAAATGAGAGAATCCCATCGACTTTACGAGAAGCTAGTCCCGCAATTTTTTCGATTACCCCTTCGTCAAATGACAAACTAGTTTGCGCGATTCTTGGTTTATCCATGGTTCAACGCCTCCTTAAATTTGCGACGATTCTTCCAAACAAACCATAAGCTTGATACCACCATTAGACCCATTAATGATCTTAATGGTTTATTCTTATCTGTTTTCTTGGCCATTGACAAAACCTCCTTAGCTTTGCTTGCGATCCATGTTCAAGGCTGACATTACTTCTGAAATCAATTGTGATAGCAGGCTTCTGCCGTACTTACCGAGTAAGAACCCGATTAAGGCAAGTAAACCAACTAATACCGCGCTACCAAAGCCAATCGTGACCCAGATAATGCCGAAAATCATTGCGATGATTGCTCCTAAAACTTCACTTTTCATTTGCCATCCCGCCTTTCTAAACGACCTTCAGTGACTTCTTCGAGTGTTGCCGCGGAATGATTTGGACTTTAACATCGCTCTTCATTCCTAGGTGGCGTTGCACACTCTCTTGTACTGAACGTTGAATATCTCGTGCATTGACCCGGTAGTTGTCATTGGACAAATCTTCCACGCTGACTTTTGCTTGCAAGTGATCCTTGCTGCGAACCCGCACCTTGGTATCAATGTTACCTACGTGATGGTCTTCAGCAACTGCCTTATTAATAATTTGTTCCATGGATTTCTTTGGAACGGTCAAGTTACCATGTCCATCCTGCAACTTCAAATCTTTCTCACTTGTCCGACTCATTAATGCAATTCCGAGCATTACTAACGCAAACAAGGCAACCAGTATGCTAAAGACAATTGCGATAACTTCCATTACCTGTGCGTTAGACGTCCTCAACGTTTCAAAGAAATCGGTTAGATACGGAATGTAAACTTCCGTTGCGATAAACCATAAAGTTAGAAGCAACGTGATTACTGCCATCAAACTCAATAAAGATTTACTGGTTCGATTCATGAAATCACCCCTAACCCTTCTTGCGCATGCCGAAGATTATCGAGACAATCACTACTAAAATTACCGCACCGAGGATTGACGGAATCAATGCCATTCCAGCTAAGGAAGGTCCCCATGAACCTAGTAAGCTTTGTCCTAACCAAGCTCCGACTAAACCAGCAACAATGTTACCAAGCCAGCCTGCTGGTAAATCACGACTTGTAAGTGCCCCGGCGATTGCACCGATGATACCACCAATAATTAATGACCAAATCCATCCCAACATAACAAACACTCCTCTCGTAATCTAAAGATTGACCAACGAACCCGTTGTTCATTGGTTCATCATTAAGATAGCATAGGTGGATACGCTTCAACAAAGAATATGCTTATGGAATTAATTACTTATTCGTAAGGGTGGATAGTAATATAGGAAGACTTCCAGAGGGTGCCATCATCCAGGAAAGTCTCGCAGATTAGCGAAAATACGGCATTAAGCGCGCGGTTAGGCGGTTGATGCCGGATTTTGGTTAACCGGAAGGCGCTAGATTACTTCAAACATTTCGGTAGTCCGTTTAGCAAAACCTGCTACCTAAACGTGGGATAGCGATTGAGGCGCAAAATTGGCTAACTACAAGAAACTGGAACCAAAAAACAAAAAAGCCCCTCAAGAATTTTTAGTTCACTCTTGAGAAGCTTTTAAATTGTTATTCATTCTTAGTCGCGCCTAAACGTGGGACGCGGATCAGTTTGCTTTACTTAAGGTTCGCCAACCAACCATCTTAAAACACAAACGGTGGGAAGCCCGAGTAGTGTTCTTCGCCGCTGCGTTCCATCCGGTCGTGGTCGATTGCTCGTGATTGGAAAATTTTAAAAATCCCGTAATCTTTAAGCGGTAGCCAATCTTCGTTAGACGCATTGTCCAACCGCTCTAGACGATGCAGATCGTTAATCGTAATCTTGTAGTTTTGTTCCAGCGGGTTGTTGGCGTGGAGCACCCAAAACTTTTTAATTATTGGCATGACGTGTCGTTGTTGCGCATATTGACACATCAACTCGTCGTTTTCCACCCGGTACTTAGAAGCAATTTTGCCCATCGTGGGTAAGTCAACAAAGCTATAATCTAGAAAAGGAAAATCCGCCATTATTTGCAAATGATTTTGTTGGCAATAGTCGTAAATATCGTCGTTTAACGACATTGGAAAATACCCCGTCTTAAAAATCATCGGGGCAACCGTAGCTTTTTTCCTAAGTTTTTCAACCTGTTCAATGCTAAAGTTAGCCACGCCTAGTGCGCCTACACATCCTTTTTCATACAACTCTTCTAAAGAATGCCACAGCTCGGTCATTAACTCGTCATCGTCGCCAAATACCGCTTGATCAAGCAATAAAGCGTCAAAATAATCAAACTTCATTGTTTGGAAAGCATCTTCAATGGCTTCTTCAAACGAAGGCTTGTCATTAACTTTTTTCGCAAAATTAACCGTAATATAAAGATTTTTACGTTTTAGTTTAGGTTGTCGGTACATTTTTAAAGTTACCGCAATATCGCCATGCGGTTCCTTAATCATCGGAAAATGGGCATAAGGGTCCTCATTGTCATCGTCAGTGTCCTTAATCTCTTCATAAAAATGACGGTAACCTGACCAAAGCGCATCATGAAGGCGACTAACCCCTAACGCCGTACTAATTATTTGTTTTGGTAGTTTAGTTCCGTTCACTAGCTCAGTTAATGCCATAAGTGACACCTTCCTCTACTTTGGATGTGATCATTTTATAAACGCGTAAGCGGTTTCTCATTAGGAAACCAGTTAATCTAAAAAGGCGCTATCGAGCACCATCGCTAAATTTAACCGCTTTTCTATCCACTTTAGCGTTCTTTGACATCATGCTAACACTTAATACACTGAATAGCAACATTTAGAATGAACCCTGTTAAATATTTTGTGCATTTATATTGGTACACCGCAATCATTTTCGAGGTTTAGCTAACCCAACTATCCCAGCAGCTAAAATCAAGGCCCCACCAACTAAGTTAAGGGATCCGCCCACGATTTCCAAGATACTGCTAGTTTTAAAAAATTTGTTTTTTTCATATCTTAAATTCCTTTCTATTACCCAAGCATAACAGTTATAAATCAGCTTTACTATTGCCAAAGAATTGTTTTAAACTAAGTATATAACTTTTAGAAATTAGGTGACAATCGTGATAAAAATGATTGCGACAGATATGGATCAAACCTTTCTTAATAACCAAAATACTTATAATAAAGACCGGTTTAAAGAACTGTTCAATGAAATGCAACGACAAAAAATTCATTTTGTAGCGGCTAGCGGTTCTCAACATGAACGTTTGCGGGCCTTATTTACCCCGTACGCCAACCAAATGGATTTTATCTCCCAAAACGGTTCAATTATTTACTCTGGCGACCAACTCTTAGACGTGGAGCAACTTCCCGTTCCGCTAGTTCAACAAACCATCGACACTATCTTTGAAAACTTTGGCGCTGATGAAGTAATGATTAACGTTTGCGGGTTAACCAGTTCGTATATTGATCAAACCACCCCGCAAGAGATCGTCGACTTTTTGCATAAATTTTATAAAGAAATTCGTCTAGTAAAGAATTTACGTAATTTTGTGCAAACCGGTATTACAGACCCCATTGTGAAAATTGCGGTTAGTTTTGCGGACAGCGCGGATTTGCCAAGTAAAATTCAAAATCTGCGTCAAAAACTAGATCCTCAACTGACTAGCCTAAGTTCGGGATTTAATACCGAGTTAATCGGATTTAGCCACGTTGATAAAGCGAGCGCCCTAAAGCATCTAATGGCTAATTATCGGGTGGCTCCCGCAGAATTAGTTACGTTTGGTGATAACGAAAATGACCTTAAGATGCTTCAAATGACCCCAAATGGTTACGCAATGAAAAGCGGATATCCCATTGTGAAAGAAGTTACCCAACACCAGACTCGTTTTGACAATGACCATGATGGTGTTTTAGACGTGATTGAAAGCTTGCTATAAGTTTTCAAGTAGCGTGAAAACGATCGCTTAAGCGGAGTAAAACTCCTTTGAGCGCACCTTATCTTTCTGTATAAAAGCCATCAACCAAATTCCTAAGGTTGCGAACCAACTTGCAAAAGTCAGTTGGTTCCGTTTAACCCAAAATCGACTATTATGCCCAATTTAGACATAATAGTCGATTTTTTAGTTACTGTTCACAAACTACCTGGCTTGCGCCCCCACTCTCGTATTTTCATCTACTATTCTTCAATAAAATAGACCGTCCGTAGCCATGCCAGCAGCTTAGCCTGCATTTAACGCTTAATTTTGCATGCTTTCCACTATTTTTTGGTAGGCCACCACGGGGTCAGCCGCTTTAGTAATTGGCCTGCCGACTACCAAAGCAGAGCTTCCTGCTTTTTGGGCTTCCGCGGGCGTCATCACCCGCTGCTGGTCGTCCTTCTTTGCGTCGGGCATCCTAATTCCTGGAGTGACGTACAAAAAATCTGCCGGGAGGACCGGTTTTAGTTGGGCAACTTCGTGCGGTGAACAAATCACCCCGTCTGCACCCGCATTTTCAGCAAGTTGGGCTAATTTTTGGACCTGTTCATTCATTTTCAAGGGCACATTTTGCTCTTCTTGCAACTGGCGCTCCGAAATTGAAGTAAGTTCCGTTACCGCTAATAGCTTAGGGGCGGGAACCTTCGCTGCCCGAGCACCTGCCATTAATCCGCGCTTAGCCGCCTGAATCATTGGTTTTCCACCTAACGCATGGACCGTAGTGTATTGAATTCCTAACTTTCCTAATTGAAACATGGCTTTTTCCACCGTGTTAGGAATATCATGCAATTTTAAATCTAAAAAAACAGCGTGTTCCTTTTGACGCAGGTTCCGTACAATTTGAGGGCCCTGTCCATAAAACAACTCCATTCCAATTTTCACAGTTAACTTAAGATGTGACGGAAATTGTTTTAAAAAGCTTTGTAATTCTTCTACACTTTCAAAATCCAACGCAATCATTACCGGTGTTTTCATTATGATGGCTCCTTACTGAACCGCTCCACCAAAGGCCAAAGTAGTTAAGGCACCGCCGTACCTTAAATGCACATCTTTATTTTGATGTAAACTTGCTTATCAACCTCACAGAATTGATTTAAAGCGATTCGTTAATTTTTTCTTAATCCTACGAGCTTCCCTCCCTAAAGTCAAGGGTGGTAAAATGGTTAAAACACTATTTAAGGAGAGCTTATGCAGAAAAATATTGTCCGTGACCAAAATTTCTTATCCCAAAAGTCAGTTCCTGCAACTCGAGCTGATTTACCAACGGCTTTGGATCTTGTGGATACTTTAGCAGCCAATGCCGATCGGGCAGTTGGTTTAGCCGCCAACATGATTGGGGTTAAAAAACAAATTATTGCCGTATCCATCGGCGTGATGAACATTGCCATGCTGAATCCTAAATTAATCAAAAAAAGCCATCCTTATCAAGCTAAGGAAGGCTGTCTTTCATTAACTGGCGAACGTTCAACCACTCGTTACAAAGAAATTGAGGTTCAATACCAAGATTTGAACTTCAAAAAACAGACCCAGCATTTTAGTGGCTGGATCGCTGAAATCATCCAACATGAAATCGACCACTGTGCTGGAATTTTAATTTAACCTTCGGAAATGTTATTAACCGGCTTCATTAGAATTAAATCGCGTTGTTCCGATTTTCCTAACTGAAAACGGTGGTCCCCAACTTGTTTAAAGCCCTGCATCTGGTAAAAATGCTGGGCTTTTTTATTATTCTCCCAAACTCCTAGCCAAATTTGACTTTTATGAGCTGCGTAAGCAAGTTGTTCAGCTTGCTTAATTAAGCAAGTGCCTACGCCTCTGTGTTGAAAAGACGGTCGTACATAAATCCGTTCCACTTCCAAAACTTGCGCTCCCATCGGTTCAGATTGTGCATCCCCAACGTTGGTTTTCAAGTATCCGGCAATTTCATCATCAATTTTTGCAAAAAAGAATTGCGATTCTGGATTCAATAATTCCCGACGAAGTTGGTCAACATTATACGCTCGTTGATAATGCTGCTGTAAATCTGCTTCCGCATTGTAGGGTCCAAAAGTCGCGCCAAAGGTTTCAATGCTTATCCTGCGTAAGTTGGCTAGATCTCGTTCTCGAATCGGTTGAACTTCAATTGTCATTCAATTTCACCTCAATAATCGCGATGGTTTCCGTTCTTAACGTAATGCCAGTCAGCATTAACGTTTTTTTCCACCCGAAGTAATAAATTACGAACCTGTTTAACTTCTTCTTCAGAGAGACCTTGCAAGGCGGTTGCGTTAGAATACTCGTTTTCCCGCTTGATAATGGGGTAAACGGACCGCCCCTTTTCGGTTGGGTAAAGGCGTTTAATTTTTTGGTTATCTGCCGTAAATTGTCGACTAATCAATCCTTGATCTTCTAATTTACGCAATGCTCGCGCTGCCGTGGTCCGGTCAACTCGCAGAAGTTCAGCTAATTCTCCTTGAATAATGCCTGGATTTTCACAAACTCGGGCAAGGTATAAAAATTGCCCCTTGGTAAGGTTAATTTCTTTGAATTCCACGTTAGCAATTGAATCTAACTCGCGTGCAATTGAACCAATAACTCGCAAAATGTCTTCCATTCCGTATTCCTCTCCACGATGTGTTATTTACGTAGTGCTCGCACAATTTGACCTTCAATTAACTTCAAATCATCCGCTTCATTTCCGTTATGAGCAAAGCGTTGTTGTAAAAAGTAAACCGCCAGCTGCCCAATAATCGTTCGTACAGTTGCCGCAGCATCCAGCTCGGGGCGTACTTCCCCTGTTTGTCGCAAAGCACGGTTCAAGCCCTGTACTAGCGAGTGTTCTGGATCACTTATCGTCGCAATGAAGAGCTGTCGAGCCTCTTCATTAGTGAGCACCTCCGTTAATAGAATCATTGCTGCATCACCATTTTCCACCATAAAACGGTACCGATTTTGCACCAAAAAGTGAACTAATTTTTCAAGCGAATTATATTGCGCTAGTTCTGCTAGCAAGTCATCCCGATAAACCGGAAAAAAATTTTCTAGTACTGGTTTGATGATTGCTTTTAGTAAATCTTGCTTGGTTTTAAAATACTTAAAAATCGTGGCCTGGCTCACCCCCGCCGCTTCTGCTACCTGCGCCGTTGAAGTTCCATCGTAGCCATACCTCGCAAATAAATCCAGGGCAGCTAATAGGGAATTTCGCTTTCCTTTAGGCATCTCTTGTTCTTGAAGCCATTTTTTGTAATTTTCAAATACTCTTCCGTCCATGTTCATACCTTCCGATAACGCCGTAGTCCGACAATATTTAACATAGTCAATACTACAAGAAATCCTAGTAATATACCAAGGTCTCCCCCTAACTTTGTTAGACTGGTTCCATACATCATGATGGAACTAACCGCATCTCCCGCATACTTAAGGGGGATTACGTAGGAAATTTTTTGCACCCAATCCGCCATCGTATCTAGCGGGATAATCCCTGCGAAGAATACTTGCGGCACCACGACAATGGGGATAAATTGCATCATCTGGAACTCTGAGTTGGCAAACGTAGATAATAGTATTCCAAACGATAACGCAACTAACGCCAACAACAAGTTAACTATGATGATGTTAAAAACGCTCCCCACTACTTCGGCTCCTAAAAGTTGAATAGTTACTAAAACAATCACCACGGTCTGTAAAACGGCAATTATTCCGTAGCTAATCATGTAACCGAGAACAATTTCACTGCGTTTAACGGGCGTGGCTAACAAACGGTCCAAAGTTCCACTGGTACGTTCTTTTAAAAGCGCCATTCCCGAAACTAAGAAAACAAAGAAAAAGACGAAAAAACCCATTAAAATCGGCAAGATTTTATCAAAAAAGTTAGTATCTGAATCCTCATAAACGTATTTACTGGTAACCTTTCCTTTTGAAGACGCCTTGTTGGCCGGGATTGCTTTATTTGGGGAAGTTTGGTGAGTAACTTGCGCCAACTTCGCTTGAAGCTCAGCGTTTGTCTTAATACTCCGTTGTAAAACATTTTTTAACTCCTGAACATTTTCAAGCGTCCTTACGTTGTTGAAGGCCAGTTTAACTGCCGAAGTTTTGGTAGCGTCTGTATTCGCGTACGTGATGGTGTAGTCTACACCGGAACGTTTGATAATCGCATCTGCTCGTTGATTATCTAAAGCTTTCCGCGCTGCGGCTTGACTATCATATTCCTTTACTTTAAAGTGCTTAACGTTTTCTAAGTCTTGATTCATCTTTTTAGTCACTCCGACAGTTGCTACGTTAACCTTAGTCGACGCATTGTTATTAAAGATAAAGCTTAACAGTACCAAAATTAAAATTGGTGCTAAAAACATTAGCGCAATCGTTCGTTTATCCCTAACTAATTCCCTTAAAACTCGTTGACTAATTGCTAAAATCCGTAACATTATTTAGCCCCCTCTGCTTTCAAAAAGACGTCTTCAATAGTGGGTACTTGGTACTGTTCCTCAAGCTTGCTAGGAGCATCCAGAGCAATTACGTCGCCGTCTAAAATAAGCGCCACCTGATCGACTTGTTCAGCTTCATCCATTACGTGAGTTGTGATTAAAATGCTGCGTCCCGCTTCCTTAATTTGCTTTAACTCCCGCCAAATTTGTCGACGTAAGGCTGGATCGATGCCCACGGTGGGTTCGTCTAAAATTAAAAGTTGCGGATCTCCTAGAAGCGCAATTGCTAAAGAAAGCCGGCGCATCATTCCGCCTGAGTAACCTTGGACTGGCTGGTCAATAGCTTCATTTAAGTCCACCACATCCACAACGTGGGCAATTTGATCAGTCATCGCTTGTCGGTTAATCCCCTTCATCTGAGCGTAAAATTTCAAATTTTCGCGCCCGTCAAGCTCAAATACAAAGCGTCCGTTTGCGCCATGTAACCAATTTGAGCTAATAGCTGCCGATTGGGCATCGTTTGGCCGAATATTTTTGCTTCTCCTTGATCGGCATTTTCCATCCCTAACGCGATCTTGATAATGGTTGATTTACCGGATCCGGAAGGGCCAATTAAACCTAGAATTTCTCCAACATTGATTTCTAAGTTGATGTCTTTTAAGACTTGTAATTTACCAAAACTCTTCGCAATTTTGGTTAAAGTAACCACTTTTTCCATCACGATTTCCTCCCATTTTTATTAGGTGAGTAATTACTCACTTACCACAGATTTAATTTAACACCACTGCATATAAAACGCAATCGTATTTAACTTCAATTGAAGTTAAAATATACTTAATAACTAAATACTGCTTGCTAATCCCCTTACGTAATTAGATATAAATAAGCATGGAGGTGAGTTTTAATGGCTAATTATTCCACTGGTGAACTAGCCAAAAAAGTAGGGGTAAGTATCCGCACGGTTCAGTATTACGACCGGCGACAACTGCTTTCCCCTGCTAAACTTTCAGAAGCGGGTCGGCGTGTTTATACCGACCATGAATTAGAACAATTAGAATTAATTACTTTCTTGAAATCGCTCGGACTTTCTTTGAATAATATTAAGGAGCTTTTAAACAGCCCGAATTTTGACGAAGTGCTCCAAACTTTGCTTAACCAAGAAGAACTACAATTGAAGCAAAAGATTAAACAACAAGAGGATACTTTAAAAACGATTGGTGAAATTAAACACTGGTTAACTGATCAAATTCCCATTACGCCTAATTCCTTTATTGGTATTGAGGAAAGCATTCGTCGGCGACGTAGTTTAACCAGAAAACGAAGCGCGTTGTTTGTTTTCGGGGGCCTAATTGATATTTTAGAAATATTGGCAATTTGGTATGGCATTTCCAGTAGTAACTGGTTGGTGGTGGTGGCCGCTTTTTGCCCCATTATAGTTGCGGTGGCAATTGCCGTATACGCATACTACCGCTCGGTTGAGTATGTCTGCCCGCAATGCGAAGCATACTTCAAGCCAGCGTTTGGCGAATTTTTCTGGGCAAAACATTCACCAAAGACTCGTTGGCTAGGGTGCCCCAACTGTGACTATGAGGGTTATTGCGTGGAAATATAGCACATTCCAAATCCCAGGTAACTCTCGAGGATCAATTAAAAAAGAACGTTAATCGCGGATTATGCGATTAGCGTTCTTTTTTGGTTAACCGACGGAAACTAGAGGTTGGAGTTTATTTTAGCCGTACTAATCTAATTTTTGCCCACCAGTAAAAAGCACGTCTCAAAATGGATTAGCATTCTTAAAACGTGCTTTCAAATTGATTGTCCTTAATTAGGTTTAAAAATTAATCTACACTACTTTATTAATCAAAAATCTTCTTAACTAGTCCAAATGCTGACCAAGCCTTTGGCCAACCCGCGTAAAATGCGAGGTGAGTAACTAATTCCACCATTTCATCTTTAGTTACGCCATTGGTCTTAGCCATTTTCATATGTGCTTCCAATTGAGGGAACGCTCCTTGAGTTAGTAAACTCGCGCAAGTAATCATACTCCGGTCCCGTGCCGAAAGCTGACTTTCACGCGACCATACTTCCCCAAATAATACGTCATCATTGAGTTCTGCAAATTTAGGTGCTAAGTCGCCTAACTGTTCACGTCCAGCCGTTTGTTTTTTTGCCATTCTATTCATCCTCCTCAACTGCTGCATATTGTTCTTCACTAACGGGCTCTAACCATTCTGGAGTTCCTGCGGTAATTGCCACGTGGGTAAACCAGCTGTCCTTAGTTGCACCGTGCCAGTGCTTGACGTCCTCGTGAGTAACCACCACGTCACCGGTTGTAAGATGCTGCGCCGTTTTTCCTTCTTCTTGGTACCAACCTTCGCCGCCGATAACTAATAAAATTTGAAAGCCATTGTGGTGGATATGCCAGTTATTGCGGCATCCCGGTTCAAAAGTTACGTTACCCACTCCTACGTCAATCTGAGGGTCGGCTACCAAGTTCTGTAGATAACTTTGGCCGACAAAATATTTTGCGTAAGCATCGTTCTTGGGTCCAATAGGAAAAATTCCCCCAGCTTTAATTGCTTCATTTTTCATTTTTAAAATCCTTTCAAATTTCAAGTATTTATTCGTTAAAGTTTCTCTTAGTCTTGTCCGTCTTAAATGGCGAGGATAAAGAGCGGTCACTTTGTCCCATAAAAAAACCGCAACTTTATCAACATGGATAATGTTACGGCTGTTTTTAGTATACGTAAAATACTTATTTGTTATTATGGTATGCTCCAAAGGCATCCCTAAAGTAATTAATAAATTCATTAACTGCCGGGGTTAAATTTCGTTCTCGTCGCCAAACTAGTACGCAATTGGTTTTTACTTCTGGTTGCAGCCGAATAAATTTGACCCCTTCTGGACGAATTTGTGCGGTCGCCCCTTCAATTCCAAAAGCTTGTCCAACTTGGCGTTTAACTAACGCTAAAACGTTGAAAATTAAATTGAAATTTCCTACCACTTTTAGCTGTGCGTAGTCAATGCCACTCCATTTAGTAACTAGCTGCCGAACCTCCGGCCTTTGCGCGATAAATAAAGGCATTTCTCGTAGATCAGCTGGCTGAATAGCATTCTTTTTAGCCCAGGAAGAATCTTTTGAAACCAGTAATCCCCATCTTTCGGTGCGGGGCAGGGTGATTTCCCCATATTTCTCGGTCGCGACCGGTTTTAACAGGACCGCTACGTCTAAAAGCCCCTTGTCCAATCGCGTGGTAATGTCGTCGCTAGTACCACTGTAGACGGTAAACGTCACCTGTGGGTAGTCTTGCACAAACTTTTCTAAAATCAAAGCTAGCGTATCCGAATTATCAGCTTCCACGCATCCAATGGCAATTCGCCCGCTAAACAGTTGCTTTCGCCGATTTTCAAACTCGAGGTTGGTTTGTTGCGTTAATTGTAAAATTTCTTCCGCACGAGTTTTCAAAAACAAACCAGCATCCGTTAACTGTAATTTACGACGCCCCCGAATAAATAAGGAGGTTCCTAGTTCATTTTCCAGCTCCCTTAGCTGGCGACTAAGCGTTGGTTGAGTGATATGCAGGGCTTTTGCAGCCTTAGAAATGGTTCCCTCTTCAGCAATCGTCCAAAAATATTTAAGCGTACGAATTTCCATATTCTTCCCCAATCATTTCTAAAATTGAAGTTCAACACGTTTATTTTAACTTAATTTAACTTCAATAAGTACCGCTATTTCAACCATCATCAACTGCTAAACCAAGGATAAGTTGAAGAAGAACCTAGAGGGGTTGAACCACATCATTAAGCACTCTACCTGGCCCTCTCCGCTTAGCCTAAAAGCGACCATCACGCCTAAATTTGGCATAATGGTCGCCTTTCAGTGAATGTTTATAAACCACCCAACTTTTGACATAATTTTCCTTAGTTCGTGAAATTTAACGGTCAAAAACGACGCTGTCACCTGACTTTTTTTCGCGATCGGCACCAATAAAACGCAGATCTGTCCCAATTTGACCCAAGAAATCCATTAACGCCGGGTTTAGACCTAATTCGTCTAGTGCGTCCGGATCCACCTGGTAACGAATGGCGTCTTCGTGGCCCCGCGCAACTTTTTCAACCCATTGCGGTTCGCGCAGCGATTCACGGCCCAAAGCGACGAAGTCAATCCCTTCGTCCATCACCTTTTCCGCGTCGGCTGGCGTTTCTACCGAACCAACTCCGATAATTGGTAAACGATTATGCACTTGTTTTTTAATACGCAAAATGGTGGGCCGTTTTTCACTGTCGTCGTTTAATGACTTTCGCCATACGTTCCCCATCGAAACGTGGAGATAATCCAGCGGTTGGTCAGCCAATTCGTCGATAAATTGCAGGGTGTCCGCTAGACGTATTCCAGGCTCTTCAATCTCTTCTGGTGAAATACGATAGCCCAGCATAAAGTGGTCTCCAGCATATTTGGCAACCGCACGATGTGCAGCCTGAACGACTGCCAGCCCAAAGTTCATCCGTTTTTCCACCGAGCCACCCCAGTGATCCGTGCGCCGGTTGGAATGCGGTGAGAAAAATTGTTGAATCAAATACGTATTGGCACCGTGAATTTCGACCCCGTCAAACCCTGCTTGAATTGCTAGTCGGGTAGCTTCGCCAAAGGCTTTGATGATTTGCTCAATTTCAATTTCTGACAATTCTCGAGGAGTTTCCATTCCTTCTCGCGGAGCGGCTACCGCACTTGCGCTAACCGGTTGGGTGCCCCGTAAAACTTTGCTATTTGACATCCGTCCGGCATGAAAAATCTGCAAAATTGCCTTAGTACCACCCTTTTTCATGGTTGCGGCTAGTTTAGCCAATCCCGGAATGAAGCGGTCGTCCGCAACCGAAAGTTCGCCTTCAAACCCTTTGCCGTTATCCGTGACGTTAGCAACCGGGCTAATAAACATGCCTACTCCTCCAGCGCGCAACCCTGCGTAGAATAGGTCGTCTCGGGAAACCGATCCGTCTTCTAAACTAGATTGGATGGTCATTGGCGGAATCACCACTCGATTTTTGACTTGTGCCCCATTTTTAAACGTGTATGGCTGTAAAAACTTGTAGCTCACCATTTTTTCGCTTCCTTTCTAAAAATTCCTTACACTTACGAGTATACTAGGAAAACGGTTCCAATCAACCGAAAACACTTATCATACTAAAACTAATTACTTATACATAAAAATCTATCATCCACCTGGCATTACAAAAAAGCTCCCCAAGGATTTTCATCCTTGAGGAGCTTTATCTAAATTGGTTACACTTTAGTTTAATTGGATTAAATCATTACCGTAATGGTTGCTGCTACTAGAATTAGTACTAAACCAGCAATCGTAACGGCCATTTCTTTTGGCGTCTTTTTTTGACCTAAGAACCAAATTCCGGTTAAGGTTGCCAAAACTACTGACGTTTGTGACAAGATGAAACCAGTTGCCAAACCATTCATGTTTGGTTGTGCCGAAATCAAGTAAGTCAACGCTGCAAAGGCAAAGAAAAAGCCCGAAATGATTTGTTTATAAGAAACTGCTTCAGTTAAGGCCGATTTTTCGCCCTTCATCGAAAGGAAGACGGCGTAAACAACGCCCACAATTACCATTCCAATCGCCTGTGGTAAGAAAGCGTGCATCCCGTCAACTGGAGTTGCTTGAGGAGCCGCCGAATATACCCAGTATCCGATTTCCCCGACTGCTAACCAACCCACTGCTTGGGTGATTAACTTGGAATTTTCCTTTGTTTTGTGTTCCGACCAAACCGTCAAGGAAGCACCAAAAATGATCATGATTAACGCGATTCCACCAACGATTTTAGCCGTGATTCCTGGCCAGTTTCCTAAGGCGATCACGCCCCATAACGAAGCTCCCAAGAGTTGAAACGCCGTAGTAATTGGCATTGCACGTGATGAACCAATCATTGCAAAACTCTTAAATGTAATAATTTCAGCACTTGCCCAACCAATTCCAGAAGCGATGGTTAAAACTAAGTTCCAACCGGTAGGTAAGCTTAGGCCGTTCACCATTGCGACTACCAACGCAAAAATGAAAGTACCAAAAGCGGTCCCGACAATCTGGTCAACCGGACGACCGCCGATTTTAGATGCTAGGGTAGGAAACAGTCCCCACCCAATCAACGGTCCAAGACCGATTAAAATTGCTGTTGCATTCATACTTTTTCCCCCTTAAATAAAGAGGCTGGGAACATTGCTTCCGCAGCCTCGGTTAATTCCTATGGCGTTGACCAAACATATTAATAATACGCCTTCAATAGGTCAATGGAAATCTTTTATCGTAGTTAATATTGACTATCTAACTGCTCAATCCCCTTAAGGGTAATTAAAATACTACGCCACTTTCCAAAATGATATTTGAATAAGGCGTCATTTCTCCCGTCCGAATGAACGCGCGACAGTTGTTTAAGTCTTGCTTCATTTCTGAGTGTGGAATGAAAGTAACCGGCACGTTAGGCATTATTTCTTGAATGCTTTCCAACATCTTAGGATTTTCGGTCTTGATTTCTTCCGCTAAGTAAATTCGTTGTACTTCTAATTCTTCTAAAACGTTCAAAAGTACTTGAGTAAAGCTTGGAATTCCATTATCAACTGCTAAGTCGATTTTTTCGGTTCCTGCTGGTACTGGCATACCCGCGTCACCAATGCTTAACTTATCGAAGTGACCCATTTGGGCAATTACCCGTGAAATATCTGAATTGATTACTTTTGTTTTTTTCATTTTTTCCGCACCCCTTCGTTAATTTAATTCTTTCTTGTATGGAATCGATGGTTGCGCACCAAAGCGTTGCACCGTCAATGATGACGCCTTATTACCATAAAGGATTGCGTCTTTAAGATTGCTAAAGTCTGGATTCAAAACCGTGCTCATGGCACCAATGAAAGTATCTCCGGCTGAAGTAGTGTCAACGGCCTTCACCTTAAATGCGGGAACGATCCCGGTTTCACCATTAACACTGTAGAAAGTTCCCTTACTACCAATGGTGATTAACACGGCCTTAATTCCTTGGTCATGCAAAGCTTTAGCAGCCTTCACCATGCTAGCTTCGTCAGTGACTTCAATTCCAGTGAGGATTTCAGTTTCCGTTTCGTTAGGAATAATCATATCCGTTACGGCTAGCAAATCATCCGGAACCTTTTCAATTGCGGGAGCCGGATTCAAAATTGTTTTTACACCCGCTTCGTGAGCGATTTCAAAAGCCTTAGTAGTTGCTTCCAACCCAGTTTCAAATTGAGCAATAACGAAATCACTATTTTTAATCACGTCTGTTTTAGATGCTACGTAATCCGGAGTAAAGGCCATGTTTGCACCGGCATGAAGCATAATTTCATTTTCACCAGCGTCGTCAACCACAATGTATGCTTGACCAGTTGCCTGATTGTCCAAAGTAGTAACTCCACTAAGGTCAATGTCTTCATGTTCTAGTAAATCTAACATTGCCCGGCCAGCATCATCGTTTCCTACTGCACCAATAAAATTGGTTTTTGCTTCGGAACGCTTAGCTGCCACCGCTTGGTTTGCGCCCTTGCCGCCCCCAGCGGAGAAGATTTCTTTTGTATGCATCGTTTCTCCAGGTTTGGGCATTTGCTTAACCCGAATTGTGCGATCTAAATTAATACTTCCAATAATCGTTACCGTACTCAACTTGTTTTCCTCCTGAGTTATAAAAATTGCCATTTATTTTAGGTAAAACGTTTTACTAAACAAAAAAATAAAAATGCCTTCCGCATGAAAACGTTTTAAAGACATAATAGAAATATAGCACAACACTTAAATTAATTCAAACGGGCAGTGGAAAATCGTTTTACTAATTGAACCGGCAACAACTCTTCTTCCCATTGTTTGTTAGGCTTTTCGATTCGGTCAATTAACATTTTTGCCGTAGTTTGCCCTAATTCAAAAATTGGCTGCGCAATCGTAGTTAACTGGGGGACCACGTATTCGCACATATCAATGTTATCGTACCCAATTACGCTGTAATCTTCAGGAATTCGGCATCCCTGATCAGCCAGCCCGAGGTATAACCCTAAGGCAATTTGATCGTTTACCGCAAAAATCGCCGTCGCGGGCGAATTAATTACCGCTTGGGCCGCTTTACGTCCGCTCTTTTTGGATAGCTCGGCGTCTACGCGAACAATCTCGTCTTCCCCAAATACCGTTTGGAAGCCGCGAAGTCGGTTTTGAATATTTTCCGTGGCGTTTTCAGGCATTACAACGGCGACTTGCCGGTGACCTAAATCCCATAAATGTTGGGCCGCTTGTTGTCCACCAGAAAAATCGTCGGTAAGAACCGCGTCGCTGATTCCCTCCGACTTTTTTTGGTCTAAAACGATAAAAGGAAATTTTTCGCCGCGCAGAATTTTTTGAATTGCCTCGTTAGAAATTGACGAGCTAGCAATGATAAACCCATCGACTCCCCGGTGGGTAAGTTCCGTTAAATAACGGTCTTCCTTGCCTTGATCCATATCCGCGTTGCAAAGCATCGTCATGAAATCATATTGGTATAATACGTTTTCAATCCCGCGAACTAAGCTGTTGAAAAAGGGATTAGTAATGTCCGGAACCAACACCCCGATCATCTTACTTTTCTTCATAATCATCCGCTGCGCAAAGTAATCTGGTTCGTAACCCAGTTTTTCTTTAGCGCGTTGAATCCGTTTGATCGTTCTTGGAGAGAAACGAGAGCCGTTCCCATTTAAAGCTTGGGAAACCGTGGTAACGGAAACCCCGGCAGCTTTGGCAACGTCTTTGATCGTAACTTTCTTTTTATTCATTATGTCAACCACACCTAAATTGATAAATTGTTTTAAGGAATAGTGTACACTAAAAAAAGCAAGCGTGTGTAAATCTCTTTGGAAGATTTTACGGTCTCATAGAATGAATAATTAATTATTCACCTGAAAAATTAATTAATCCGTGGGCTTTACCAAACTGGCAAAAAGCATTTTAATGCGCGATTCCTTAGTTACGGAACCTAAAAAACAGGCTGCCAGAAATCCCTGACAGCCCGCTTATAAAACTAATTTTTAACTTCAATTGAAGTTCATTTTTAACTTCATTTAACTATTCCTAAAGTTTGTAAGATCAGATAAATGTTCAATAAAATCAATATTATTGTAGCAATCCAAGCACACCACTTCACCCACTGACGGTTAGCAAACTCACCCATCAGTTTTTTACTACTGGTATACATTACCAACGGAATTACCGCGAATGGCAACGCAACACTGAGGAACACTTGGGAGAAAGTCAATAGATTTTCAATCTTGGCTTCGTCACCATGATAGTAAATCGCAAAAATCAAAACCGGTGCCACCGAGAGCAAACGGGTTACCAACCGTTGTACCCACAACGGAACCCTCAGGCGAATGAAACCTTCCATGATAATTTGTCCAGAAAGGGTTCCGGTAATCGTTGAACTTTGTCCAGACGCGAGCAACGCTACCGCAAATAGCATACTCAACATTGGACTAGCAATTGCTCCAACAATTTGATTGTCACTAAGCGCATTGAACAAGTCCACAAATCGACCTAACGAGCTATCGGTTCCGTAAAACAAAGCCGCCCCTAAAATCAAGAGCAAACTGTTGACGATAAACGCCAAAAATAGTTGCATATTAGAGTCAATCGTGGAAAAACGAATTGCTTGAGCCACGTTTTTACGATCCCGGCGGTCAATTTCACGCGTTTGCGAAATCGAAGATCCTAGGTAAAGGTCGTGAGGCATTACGGTTGCCCCCACGATTCCCAATGATAAATATAGCATTGAATTGTTCTGCAAAATTACTGGTGCAGGCACGTAACCTTTAATGATTCCCGAAATACTAGGATCCGAAAGGAAAACTTCGTAAGCAAAAACAATTAAGATCACCATTACCAATGTCGCTACAATCGCCTCAATTTTCCGGAAGCCTAAGCGCATTAGCAATAGCAAAATCAATACATCCGCTGCGGTAATCAAGATTCCGATAATTAGTGGAATGTGGAATAATAGCTCAAGCGCAATCCCTGAACCAATAATTTCCGCAATGTCGGTCGCCATAATTGCTAATTCAGCAACCACCCACAGCATAAATCCGACTCGTTTGCTAGTACGCTCCCGAGTTAACTGCGCTAAATCCTTTCCGGTTACAATTCCTAACCTTGCCGACATTGCTTGTAAAAGCATGGCAATTAAACTAGAAATCAAAACCACCGACAGCAACGTATATTTAAATTGAGCACCACCCGCGATTGACGTAATCCAATTCCCTGGATCCATGTAACCAACCGCGATTAAGATTCCCGGCCCGGTATAGGCCATTAACGTTTTGAAAAAGCCGGCATTCTTTGGCACCTTAATACTACCGTTAATCTCATCTAAGCTCTTGTTATCTACTTCATCGAGTTTTTCTGACATTGTAGTCCCTCTTTTCTATTGGTTTAGAAATTCGGTAACTTGAAACAAACTCTCCACGCTAAAAATTGACCCATTTTAATATCAGCGAATTAAAAATGGATCAATTTTTGATATCTTCTTTTTTAAAACGGAGTGCTCTTTTCAAAAACCATAACTACTATACCATAAACCGTTATTTAAATGACCACAATTGCGCTTAATTTTTTTCACAACGTTCCGTGGCCTTCAATTATCGCTTACGGGTTAACACAGCGATTGCAAACATAAGGTTCACTACGACAATAATTCCCCAGTTAAATTGAAACTGATGAGGGAAAAAGTCCGCCACCCACCAGCTCATCCCCGTGGTAATCAGCGCAAACAAAAGTATTTCGCGGATTTTACGACGCCAATCCATCAAATTCACCCAACTTATTTTTAATCAATTTAGTCATTTAAGGACCCATTGTCACATTTAAGCGTTAAACCAATTATAGCGCCTATGGTTTAACTTGCCTAACTTTAACTAGTCCCTCGGGCGTCACCCGAAATAATCCAGTACGATAATCTTGGTGATAGGTCTTTTGCAACATTACCGTAAACGTACGGTGCCATTCTGGAAGCGCGATGTATTGGTAACTTTGAACTAATTTTTTAAAGTCGGTTGGCGACATCATGAAATCTTCACGAGTGACCACGTTGTCCGAAAAGAAATAATATTTTCCAACGTATCCCGCGTAGTAACTTGCTACGTCATCTTGATGCGGGTCGACTAACAAAACTTTTTGGTGGTTGTACTTGGTGGTCTGCTTGGCGATTTGGGGCAGCTGGACCGGCAGCGCTTCTTGACTATGCGCGTTATTATACTCCACACCATCAATTTCTGAAATCATTAAAATTGTTGAAAAGATCATCAGTGCAAGCGTCGTGAATTGGTAAATGTTTTTGGTAATCAGAGAACTAAACGAACGAACGCCTCGTTTTTGAATTTCTTGTACAAACATTGCCCGATCCATCGCTATCGCAATTGCTAAAGCAGCTAGGAAGAGGTTTAAAACCACCATGCTAGATAAGTAACGTTCTAGTCCATCAAGGTGAATGGCCTCCTTGTACGGCATGGAAACGAGGTACATAGCCAATACACTCACGTAATAAACCACAAAACTAAGGTCGATGGCTAATAGTACTTTTAAAAGCGGAGTGCGCTTATGTAAAACAAGTCCAATCACCACCCAGGCCACGATTAAACCAATGTTAATTAATAAAACGCCCCTCGTAGACAGGGAATTTAACGTTAAAATTTGATGAATGAATTGGTGGCTAATCCGACCCATTACGGCAGAGCTTTCGTGGTTTAGCTGACTTTGATACGCTTGGGCGCTGATCTGATGTTTAGTAACTGCGTGAAACGTGTTGTGCACGTGTTGGTTCCACCAAAAAAAGGGCAAATAACTGAGTCCCATAGTAAGTGCAGTTCGCCATGACGCAAACCGGATCCGTAACCAACGCTTATCAACGCCATAGTTAGTGGTTAACGAGTACATCAGATAACATCCAATCATCACCACGTACATCGTCCCCGAATTTTTAATTAGTAACAGTTCTGCGCTAAAAATCCCAGCAGTTACGCATTGTAACCACGGATGGCGACGATACGAATAAATTCCCGCAAAAGCCGCAGCCGCCAACACTGGCAAAACAAAGTCTACCAGAAGGTTATTCATCCGAATTGCGATGTTAAAAACGTTACTGATGGCAATGATGAAACACAAGAAGAATGCTGTCATAGTACGACTACGATCCCGTAATGCAGCAAAAAGGGCGTATAGTCCCGCCCAAATCAACAGGAATTGTCCCACTAACATGGCGCCTTCACTAAAACCAACCCAGCTAACAAATTCCGTAATCCATAAAGCCGCGGCCGGCGGGTAGGACGTGAAAGAAATTAAAGTTTCGCCTCCGGCTGGTAAGTGCCCTTGAAACAATAAGAACTTAACCATTACGGCCCAGTGAGAATAATTATCGTAGTGAATTAAGGGACTGAGATATAAAGTGTGGCCCATCATAATGCCCAAAAACATCATCCAAAAGTCAAAATAATGGATTCCTTCAAAGGGGAGCTTTCCCCGATTAAAACTGATCAAGCCGACCCGCACAACCAGTCCGATACAACCCACAATCACGACGGCCTTAAGCCCGAACTCCAATAAATTTAGCATTGCCAGAAAGTACAACGCCAAGGTTTGGACGACCATTGCCGTAATCCACGACATGTACTTGTTTACGCCAGCCATTCGGATTAACCCCGTATATCCTAGCTGTGCCATTGCAAAAACAATCAAACCAAAAAATGACATTTTTCCATTACCTACATTTCTAAGCTAACTTTTATGAACGCCGCATAAAGCGCGTCGCGGACCGTTCTAATTCTTTCAATCGCAAAATTACGTTCAAATGAAGTTGGTCAAACGGTGTTAGCCAATTATCTTGTTCTTTAGAGAGGAACTTGTTTTCCCCGTCATACGTTAGTTCTAAGTAGTAATCCTGATCCTTACGGTCTTCAATATTAATTGTCACTCCGTACCATTTCGGTTCAGTATCGACTACTCGGACAACTTTGCTCTTAAAATGAATTGGATAATTTTTGTAATAGATGATTCCCGTCGTTTCCGTTCCCATTTCTAGTTGATTTTGGTCGTCATCCAATTCAAACGAAAAACCGCCATCCGAAACGTCTCGGGTTTTAAAATCCGCCCACTTTCCATTTGCCAACTGCATGCGACCATTTGCGTGGCGAATAAACCGTTCGCTACGACGATGAATGTCTCGTTTCATCGAGATAAACAGGCAGAAACTAAGGTTAATGAAGTGCATTACCAACCAAAATGTAATTACACTTCCCACAATAATTTCTGACCCCCACTTTCCCCAGTTAAATTTAATAATCGCAATTAACGTTAGCGACCATAAAATCAAGTACGGGATGATGTACAATTTGTCTCGCCAAGAAAATTGTACTTTTTTATCCGTTACTTTAAATTTTTTGGCGTGAATACCAATTGATTCCAGTAACACGGGTAAAAATAAGTATGGGGCAAAAAAGGTTTCTTGTATTTCTCCCCACCGTTCGTTACGAATATTGCTGGAGGCATCTCCCAGTACAAAGTGCAGCAAGAAATATCCCGGTGCCCAGACAATCATTAGCACCCAGAAATTAGCATTAACGACCTGCACTTTAAAAAGAGCGTACAAAATCGGAGCCGCAATATAAATTAATCGGCGCAAAAAGGACCACCAGTAAAGCCACGTATTAATCAAAATAATTCGATTAATTAAGTTGATTTTGGGATTCAAAAAGATGTGGAGGTTACGACAACTTTGAATTACTCCCCGAGCCCAGCGCGTCCGTTGCTTGATAACACTCTTCATATCTACCGGAGTAATTCCGCTTGAAACGGGTTCTACCGTTGCCAAACTCTTATAGCCCTCACTGTTAATTTTGGTTCCTAATTCGAAATCCTCCGTGATTGTATCCGTAGGGAAACCGCCCACTTTATCGACCGCTTCCCGTAAGAACACCGCGTTAGACCCGGTAAATAAAGCATGCCCGTTGGCACCGTTTAAAACGTTAACGTCACGCGAGAAAAAGTCTTGTTCGTTAACTACCGCATCTTGCAAAAAGAGGTTGAACTGGAAAATATCTGCGTTATAAAAGCTTTGTGGCGTTTGTACAAATCCTAACGGCACGGTATGATCGGGATCTTCTTGCAACTCAGCAAAATTTTCCGTAAAAAACGGGACGCTCTCCATTAAAAAGTTGGAGAAAGGTACCATATCCGCGTCAAAGATGGCAAACAACGGCGCATGAAGCTGTTCCAATGCATTGTTAATGTTTCCCGCCTTAGCATGCTTATTTTCTTCCATCGTAACGTAATTAGCATGGTACTCCTTGGCTAACTGGCGAACTTCCGGACGATTCCCATCGTCTGCAATCACCACGTTAACCAACTTAGGGTCGGGATATTTCATGAATTTGGCCGCATTCACGGTTTTACGCAATAAAGCCACCTCTTCGTTATGGGTGACGATAATCACGTCAATCGCCGGGAGGGGTTGGCGATCATCAAAATCCGGGATTTTAAAATCAACCGGCTTCTTTTGCCGAATTAACCGGAAAGCAATCAATACGTAAGCCGTAAAGTTAGAGACAATCTCACTACCAACCAACATCAACGCAAAAATTAGTGTAAAGAGGTGGGCGTGCCACGGAATTGTAAAAAACACCCGCCATAACAGGTACAAAACGGACAAAACAATTGCTAAAATATAACTAATTTTTTTGATTTTTGGCATTAGTCAGCCCCTCGCTTTTCCTTAAAGATCAAATCACGTTGGATTTGATAGCTGATAATAAATAACGTAAAGTCCACCACAATTTTAGCGATTAACGGTGCGACACTGCCCTGGCTGTGTGGTAACCATCCCGTAACTAAATCAGTTAGGTATCCGGAAGCAAACATTTGGATAATAAACAACACCCCGTATTTAATAACGGTCTGACGTCCCTGTTTGCCAAATACCACCCGATGGTTCAGCGTGTAATTAACCATCGCAGATAGCAAGCGTGAAACAATTGTGGCCACGATAATTCGTTCTCCAAGTAATTCTTTTCCCATCAAAACAATCATTAATTCAAACAATCCTACATCAACTAGAAAAGAAATCAACCCGCTCATCGCGAATTTCAAAAAACGTGCGTATATTGCGACCGAATCACGAACCACCCGAAAGTGTGATGACTTATTGCCATCTAAATAAATTGTGGGGATTGGTTGTTCGGTAATCTTAACCTGGAACTTCCGTGCTCGAAGCAACATGTCAAACTCAAATTCAAAACGTTCTCCCGGAAAACTAAGTAATTGCCTCACGTAGCTTCGAGGAATCACCCGCAGACCAGTTTGCGTATCTGAAATATTTTGCCGAGTGAGCATGCGCACTAATTTACGCGTTAATACGTTACCAAACTGGCTCCGCCATGGGATTTGATTTGTAAATTGACGTGCACCGATAATTAAGTCTTGCGGATGCTTTTCAAACTGATGAATACAAGCCGCTAATGCATCCACCGGATGTTGTCCATCCGCATCCATGGTAGCAATCCCCTGAATTTGTGGGAAATTTTCTAAAATGTACTTGAAACCCGTTTTCAACGCGGCTCCCTTTCCCCGATTAACCTCGTGATGCAGTATACGAATACGTTCATCTTCCATATCTGCAAGACGTTGGAAAATCGGCTGCGCCTGCTGGTCGCTACCATCGTCAACGACCACGAGTGCCTGTACGGGAACCGAACTTTCTAACAGCTCCTGAATTAAATCGAGTAATTTTTCATCAGGATTTAATGCCGGAATCAAGACGCCGTAAGCTTTCATTGGTTTCCTCCGATATCTATTTTTTAATTATGAAAAAACTATGTGTTTTTTGTGGCTTGGTGTATCAAAAAACATATAGTTACGATTATTTTTTTAAGGCTTAAAAATAACATAGTTTTTCAGTTACACTAGCGTTTATCATACTTCAAAACGGGCACCAATTCAATTTAAACTAGTAATTAAACAATAAAACATTAAATGAACTCGATTTTACATTTAGCCTTGAACGAGTAGAATTAAAATGTGAGGTTAACTCAAAAAAATACATACTATTTAAACCATTTTACTAAAGAAAACTATTAAACTAATTTGTAATTATTTACTTAAAGAAAGTGGGTAAACGTAATGAACTTATGGGGAGCAGTCTTTTTTATCCTGAGCCAAATTGGTTTTGCAGGCATCCTACGCATGGCAGGGATCGATAAATATTTGTCCTGGATCACTTCCACAGTTATCCAGACCCTCCTTCTCTATATTTTGGCCATGGTTGGCCTGCTTTCCTTCGGGATCCGCTCCGTCGTCTTCGTTGGATGTGTTTTTTTCTTACTTCGTCTCATCTTTATCGTCCTTCAAATTGGTAAATTGCCTTTCGAAGGAATTCATTATTTTGACGTCTGGATGGTGGTAATCGGGCTTACCGTGCTCCACACGCTAAGTCAAAGTATCCTTATTCACTATGACAACTACTCCCACTGGGCCATCATTGTTAAATATCTGCTTACCCAAGGGCATCTTCCAATTGCAGGCGATTCAATCATTTCTTTTACGTCTTATCCGCCTGCGACCGCTCTTTGGATTACCGAATTTGTTAGCTGAGTTGGTTTTAACGACGGGACCATGCTGGTTGCTCAATTTTTATTAATCTGGGCTAGTTTATACGCCCTTTTCGCCGTCCTACGCGACCGTACCCGTTCAATGAACGGTTTCTTTCTTTGTTTCATTATCGCGATAATAAATGTTTTTAACATCGCAATTCGAATGAATAATTTACTGGTTGATTTTGTCCTTCCCGTAGTTACCGCAGCTGGATTTGCCGGAATTTATGCCGAACGAAAACATCCCCTTTGGCAATGCAGCATCACCGCGCTTTTTAGTGCCGAATTACTATTAGTTAAAAATTCTGGAACCATGTACGTGGTAATGCTGGTTGCTTATTTGCTGTATTCACTTGCAACCAATCGCGAAGGCACGCGCTGGCAACGATGGTTTTGCAGCTTGGCTTTGAGTGCGTTTACCGCAGTAATTGGCTTTCTACCCTTTTTTTGGTGGAATCAACACGTTCACAACACCTTCACGACAATTTCTAAGCACCAAATTAGTGCCCAAGCGTACCAGCAACAGTTGCATCACGAAGGCAATGCCGTTGTTATCAAGATTGGCCATCGCTTTCTCGACCAAATATTAAATTGGCGTGCCCTATCGACCCGGGGGTTTTTGCTAATTAACGCTGGTTTATTAATTGGTTGGATTGTAATTACTTTCCTTATGCACCATAAAAATCCATTGCTAAAAACACTATTTGCTATCGACGTTAGTTTTCTAATTTACTACGGTAGCGTATTTGCCATGTACCTCGTTTCCATGCCCTACGCAGAAGCGATTCAACTTGATGGGTTAGAGCGCTACCTATCAAGCATGGTGATTTTAAATCTTCTGCTAGGCGCTATGGTATTAGCCGTGGTTATGGACCAGGCGATGTTCGAACAAAGAATTGGCCGGCGGGGGGTTCGTTCCTTTAAAAACGTGTTTACCAAAAATCTTTATCAGCTTACGGCGTTGGTACTAATGATTTTCTCCACCATTTTAATGTTTTCAGAAATAAACGGAATCGAATATAACAACACCTTGGGTAAAGAACAGCTTCCAGTTCAACTAAAACAAATTGCCCAACCTTCGATGACTTACAATCACCGCAAAATTTTACTGGTAGACCCGCACACTAACGACGTTAATAACTACTATGCCGGTTACGTTGGCCGTTACTACTTCTTTTCCGATAAAGTCGTTGGTCAAGAGAACTTTATGATGGATCCGGCTACTTTTAAAAAGACCGTTGCCGCTTACCAATACGTAGCTTTACCAGAATGGCACCGCACATTTACGGTAATGTTGCAAAAGACCTATCATCAAAGTTATAAAACCGGGCTTTACCGCGTTACTTCCCGTGGATTGCGTCGGGTGCAGAAAATAACTCCGGTTAAAAATTAACCAAACGATTTCATTTTCCCTAAATTACTTGTATCATAGAAATGTAAGCGCATTATCAGACCATTGAGGAGGATTCACCCATGCTTTTAACCATTGTTCGTCACAGTACTAGTCAAGATAACGGTCGCGGATTAGTTTCCGGAGCCCGTTCCGACGTCGGTTTGTCCCCGGCTGGAATCGAATATGCTAAGGAAGTTAGTCAAAATTACGATTGGCACCAGTTTGACCACGTTTTTTGCAGTCCCATGCTGCGTGCTAAACAAACCGCGAAGATTCTTTTAGGTGATGACGCTGCGCTCACCTATGATCCCCGGATTACTGAAATGGACTTTGGCGATTGGGACGGGGTCTCCGAAAAATTAATTTACGACAAGCATCCCGAAGTTTTTGACCGTCTTGGTATGTTCAACGCCAAGTACGCTGACTACGCGCCCCATTCCGAAAGTTATGCCGCACTGGTTGCGCGGGTAAGCGGGTTTGTCGAAGACCTTAAACAGTAGTTTGCTGATCAATCCGTACTATTAATTTGTCATGGGATGACAACTCGGGCAATTTTTGCAGCCATCTTCAACGTTGACGTAGCTGAATTTGGCATTGTTCAAAACGTAACCCTAAATCAAATTCACCTTGATGAAAAGGACCACTTTAAGCCCCGGTTAAATTGCTATAATAATCGGGTTTAGTTCGGCTAACCCGTAACTTCGACCATTCAATTTTCTGTAAACAAAAAGATGACGGTGCAGAATTTTCTAATTCGATCCGTCATCTTTTTTATTACTCGTGATAAAAACTACTATCCCAATACTTCTTTAATCGCGTCAACCATTGGGGTTAAAGGCTTTCCGAGGTATTTTTCAAAATCGTCAGGTTGCACTGCTAAAGCACCGCTTTTGACAATTTGTTGAAAGGAAACCAACAGTTCAGCCACGTTTTGTGGTACTCCCGCATTTTCGACGAGGTTTTTTGCAGCGGTAGCTTCATCCGCGCTGATCACTTCCAGGTCTTTACCAGTTGCTCCCCGTAAGGCTGCGCCCAAATCTTCGTAAGTACGAAGTGAACCACCTAATTCTAGGATTTTAGGGAAATCAAATTTTCCGGAAACGGCTCGTGCCGCAACTTCGGCGTATTCGCGACGAAGTGCCCAGCCAGCTTGGCCGTTGCCACCCGCATAGATGAACTTGCCACCTTTAGCGCCCGCTGCTAAAAAGGCCGCTTCGTTTTCCAAATACCAATTATTCCGTAAGAAAGTATGGGCAATTCCGCTTTCTTCAATAAGCTGCTCGGTAAACCGATGGTCAGCGGCGAGCGGACTAGTTGATTCCGTTGCCTTGCCAAAACTGGTGTACGCAATGTAGCTCACTCCCGCTGCCTTGGCTGCTTCGACGACATCCCGATGTTGCGCTTGGCGGTCACCATCCGTTGTACTCGAGACAAAGAGTAACCGATCGATTCCCTCAAAAGCTTTTTGCAAGCTTGCCGAATCAGTATAATCACCAATCCGTACTTTAATCCCCGCTTCCTTTAGCTTAGCACCCTTCTCTTCAGTCCGAGCAAGGCCGTATAGATTATCTTCTGGAACTAAATCCTGTAAAACTTTTAAAGCATATCCCCCAAAGTTACCTGTAGCGCCCGTTACTAAAATATTCATAATCAAATCCTCACTTTCGTTATTAACTAATTAGCTGTACATTTATAAATCACACGTTTATAATAAGGGTAGTAATTCTGATTGTCAAGTGATAAATTCTAGAAGGGAGTTGATGATAATGAAATATTCCATGCGTTTTAGCGATACCATCCACGTGTTGGCTTACATTGCCATTCTGCACGATACGGCCCCGTTGACTAGTCAAGCCATCGCAGCCAGTGTGGAAACCAACCCGTCTAACATCCGCCGAATTATGGCGTCACTTAAAAAAGCTGGATTGATTAAAACCACCGTGGGTAAGCCCCAGCCAGCGCTAACCCGGGCACCAGAACAAATTTCTTTATTAGACATTTTCAACAGTCTTGATGAGGCCGACACGAATTTAATTCAAGTTGACCCCAAAACGAACCCGGACTGCGTGGTAGGCGGCAACATCCAAGATGCTTTAAACGCTCAATACGCTCATTTTCAAAAAGTTGTCCAAGACGAAATGGCTAAAACCACTTTGGCCGACGTCATTCAGGATATTGCAACTAACGAAGTCAAAAAACGGCCCGAAAATCAGGAATTGGTAGCTAATTTTTTGAATTCATAATTTTACTAAAAAAGACGTAGGTGTACGTTCGAATTGAAGAATTTGGCAGTTTCTTCAATTAACGTAAATCCTACGTCTTTTTTTATTTTTTGAACTTGCTAGTTAAAGTTATTTTTTCAAAACCATACGTTCCGCATCCACGCCTAACTCGGTTTTGATCCGTTGCTGTAATTCTTCAGCAGCTTGTTGTGCACGTTGCGCTTGGTCAGCGTTAACCGCTTCGATAACCAATACCGCATCGGTAGTTTCATCAGTTAGCATGGTGCGTTGAGCCTCACGCCAATTAAAGCAGCGGCAAATAGCTCCAGTTTGGTCGTAATAAATGACTTCCCCTGGCAACGCTGGCTCATCTTCTTCTACTCCAAGGGGCCGGAAACTTTCGCCGCCCTTAGCAACTCCGAGATGCATCGTACCATCCATTTTTTGTAAATCTTCGCTGCCACACGGCACGCCAAATTCGAGCGAAATACTATTATAAATATCGACTAACGGGTTAATTGGACTAAGCGATTTTCCTTGGGAAACTCGTTTGAGCAACGCTTCAATTGACGAACGGGCGCCTTTTTTCTTCTTAAATTTGGTAAACGCATCCCGCCATTCACTAATCACCGGGTTATTCCGAAAAACATCATCAGTAATAAATTTCTGGGCTTCTTTAACGGCATTGTCTAACATTGCTTGATAGTGTTCCGTTTGCATAGCCGCCAGATGGTTATCAATGCCATGCGCTACCAATACTTGAAACTGCGCTTCGGGAAATAATTCCCAGATTTGATCATCAACGATTAATGGTTGCATATTAAACTTCCTCCTCTTAATACTTACAGATTAATTCACAGCCATTATCTAACAAAATAGGTGCAAATGCAACAAAACTAGCAAAAAATATATTATCTCTGCAAAACTTGATAAACACTTTTAGTGTTAATTACAACGCATCCCATAAGCTAAGTTAAGTTAAGTTAAGTTAACTTAGCTTATGCGCATAAATTATCATCTTTTAGCTCTTTCTTATTTCATCATGCGATTAACCATTTCGGTTACATGAGCATCTCGAGAAAACAATGAAATTTTTCTTGTAAAAGTTACTTCGAATTCTTTCATTTTCAAATGTGATATGTCTGCCGTTACTTTATTTATTGCGATTGACTTAGGTAATACCGTTATGTAGTTGGAGTTAGCGACCATCGCAATCATCGATTCACCATAATCAATTTCTACAATTTTAGGAGGATTTATTTGCAAATCTTGGTAAACCCGTATCAAACGTTGGTGAATCGGACAATATTTAGGATACATTAGCAAATCCATTTTTTGTAAAGTGCATGGATCAATACTCTCCTTATCAAGGTTAATAAGGGGATTATCTTTAGAATACACCAGAAAATACGGTTCTTCATCTACCTCTTTTTCTGAATAAATTCCATTTATTTCATCTTTGAAAGCTGAATCCATGAAAATTACATCAAGACTTCCTCGATTAAAGGGCTCAATCAATTCATCAATCCTATTAGTGATAGTAGTTGATTTAAACGCATTTAAAGATTTGACAAAAAAGTTAGGATACAAATAAGACGAAATACTATCTAGAGTCCCCAGACGTAATTCATTAACTTTAGTTTCTTTTTGACGAATCGCGTTCCTCAATCCCTCTACCTGAGAAATCAGCTGTTTTGCTTCCAAATAAACCCTCTGTCCAATAGGGGTTAGGGCCATCCCTTTAGAACTTCTTATAAACAACTCTTGTTCATAATATTCTTCAAGCTGTTTAATTTTTTTACTGATTGCGGGCTGTGTTAACGACAAATATGCGCTACTTTGATTAATACTTTTTAACTCGCTTACCTTCACAAAAATATATAAAAGTTCCAGATTGAGGGCATCGTTACCAATCATTGCTTGCTCACCTCCATTTTAAAACACTGTATTCCTTAAACTTATAATACCATATACCATTTCGTTTATTCTTAAAAAGATTATATAGGTTTAATATCCATTCATAAGGTAAATAAATATTAATCAACTTTTCTACAAATGAAGGAGAATAATTATGACCGGAAAATATGCGCTTGGACTATTACTATGTTTAATATCAGTACTTTCATGGGGTGGAATGTTTCCCATTATGGAACCTGCCTTAAAAGTTATGGATCCCTTTTACTTCACCCTTTTTCGCTACGGTAGTGTTGCAATTATTTTTGCATTGATCTTATTCATTACGGAAGGTGCGCACGCTTTTAAAACTGAAGGCCACGTTTTTAAATTATGGGTCTTCGGTACTGCAGCATTTGCAGGCTTCAGCTTTCTAGTTTTTTTAGGCCAACAGCTTGCGGGTGCTTCCGGTTCCATCATCGCCTCAGTAATGATGGCAATTCAGCCTTTACTAGGTGTTCTCGTTGCTTGGATTTACAGCGGTATAAAGCCTACGTTAGCATCCTTAGTCTCAATGATAGTAGCCGCCATTGGGGTATTTATGGTTGTTACTAAAGGCGACTTTTCCGTGCTCTTTTCAGGACAAAACACTTTATTAGCAGTAACTTTAATTCTTTTAGGCGCATTATGCTGGGTAATCTATACCGCTGGAGGTGCTGATTTCCCTGAATGGTCTATTTTACGCTATTCAACGTTAACAGCTTTATTAGGCGTATGTTCAGTAATTATTGCGTTAACCATTGCTACCATCTTGGGTTGGTTACATTTTCCATCTTTAAATCAAATTGTTGCGGTGCACACCGCTTTGATTTACATGGTTACTTTTGCGGGAGTGATAGCAGTCTTTACTTGGAACTTAGGCAACCGAATCATCACTCCGATTAACGGCATTTTATTTATGAATTTGGTACCAATTACTTCATTTATAATTAAAATCGTTAACGGATACCAAGTTTCTTTATTTGAGGTGGCGGGTTGCATCATCACCATTACTGCTTTAGTTGGCAACAATCTCTACAATCGATATAAAGCTAAGCAATCAGATACTACCGAATTAACTTCAACACACTAAACTTAACTAGCAAAAAAAGACTGAGGAAAAATTCCCTCAGTCTTTCTTCTAGAGAAGAAGTAACTTATTTCCATTCAACTTTAAAATCGAACTTCCGCACTACCATATTGTTAAATTTGTAAAAAAATTTTTAAGTCTTTGACTTTGCTTTTAATATCTATGACCGATTAGTATTAATTTTAAGAAGATTTTCTACATTGTTACCTTCAGCAAAATCAAAATAACCGTACGGTAATAATGCTAGTGATTCTAACAATCTATTCGGGTACATAACGCCATACATTTGCTGTATCTTCTTAGGTAGTTCACTAGCACTAACTATACCACTATCTACAACAAGCTCCGTTGCCCTTCTTAATAAGCTTGGACTCTTTAACATATAACTAGCATCCTGATCAAACGGTTCAACTTTTCTAAGATGTCGATAACTAATCTGCTTTTGTAATCTTAAATAGTAATTATCATCAATTAACCCTAATTGACGCATTCTCTGAATTATTGCCGCTCCAGATGAATACCAGACTTTTTTCTTTTCGAAAATATCATCTAGCTTTTTAACTCCAGTAACATCCCTAATAAATAAATTCTTAGGCAATAAAAATGCGGCTGCAAAGTTATTAGCTTGTTGCTCCATTTTTCGATATTCACTATTTTCTAAATCTTCGGGGTTCCAAGAATCGGCATGCATAACCCAATGTCCTAACTCATGCGCAAGTGAAAATTGTTGTTTAAAGAACGACGATTGCTTATCTACAGCAATTGTATAGTATTTTCTATTTTCAATTATCCTGTTTGATCCGAAAGCTGATACCTTTTCCATCCTCTCAGGCAACAAAATAATAGTAAATCCATGTTTTTCCAATAAATTCATCATATTACTTATAGGATTGCTACCCAATCCCCATTTTTGTCGCAATAAACTAGCAGCCACTTCTGGATCTTGCTCGTCAAAAGCATATTTTACAGTTTCTGGAAACTCAACGTAATTTTCTAAAAAGTCTCTATATATTGTCGACGCTCTCATAACCACATCAGATGGTGCTTTTTGTTTTTGAGTACTTGTCAATAAAGATCTATAAAATGTGCCATTTGTATATAATCTCTTTTTGTATTTTCCGTAAAAGAATTCCTTTGGAAAACCTAATACTTTCATTATTCCAAACATAATCTCTGGTCTAGGACTAGATTTCCCGTTTTCATATTTCGAAACCATCTGTTTAGAAATTGATAGTTTGTTTGCTAATTGGGTTATAGATAAAGAATTGTAATACCTTGCTTCTTTAAGCCTTGCCCCATTAAATAGCTCATTCATCACTAATCAAATCCTTAATTATTATTTTGTCCCTCACTAACCCGTAACTTAAGTGGGACATCTCCTTCATTATTTTGGTCTAAATTACCATCCGTTGATTTACCTGAGCCTAATGCAACTACTGGTTTTTCTACTTTAATTTCGTCTATAATTCTACCCAATCCATCGTATTCTCGGATAAAGGAAATTACAACACCATGTTGCTCTTCATAACAAAAAACTAACAATTGTTTAGTTTTATCTGCCCACTCACCTAACAATTTTGTAACTATATTTCCATCTTTTGGATCTTCTAGCCGTTCTATGCTTGAACTAAATAAATTTTTTTGTCCTAAATAATTCCAGTCACCAGCCACACCATTTATAGCAGAACATGCATGCCAAATAAAATGATCTGGCGCCTTTTGAGCCATTTTTATGGTTGCATCTTTAAAGAACAGTATTGCCGTTCCACTAGTTTCATCAAATACAACTGGGTAGTTTGTTGACCGATACCTAGCTTTTCTAACTGGCAAATTCATACTTTTTATATTGGTGATTAAATTTGACATACGTAAATCAGTTTCTGTTCTACTCTCACTGTTATATGGATCTTCTGGATTATTTACTAATAAATTTTTTGTCGCTTGGCTTTCATCGTGTATTAAGTCACCTTCAAGTGCTTCTTTCCATGAAATTGAAGCTTCCATTAGTTTTGAGTTTAATTTCATATACCATCACCCTATCAAATTAGAATTATTTGTGATTTTGTCAACCAACCATTTAGAATCGCCTACGTATCAACACTTAATATAATACATTAATTCTACCAAAAAACAAGTGTTCGATCATTTATTATCGTGTGATTGCATAAAAGCATCAAGCATAACATTGGTTTGGTAATGCTATTTATCATACTTAGCGGATGCAATTACCCAATAAACATTTTCATTTTCCATAAAAATAGTATAAAATCTACAAATTATTGTATTATGAAAAAATTTTTGTGACTTAAATCTACACTTTTTACTAAAAAAAGACTGAGGAAAAATTCCCTCAGTCTTTTCGTCAACTCAACTAAATAAAATTAGTTAAGCTTAGTTTTGCTTTGAACTTCAAGCTTGTCGTTGAAGTCGTAAACAACTGGTTCACCAGTTGCCATTTCAAGATTCATGATGTCTTCATCAGAAATGTTTTCGATGTACTTGCTCAAAGCACGGAGTGAGTTACCGTGTGCAGCAATGATAACGTTCTTGTTGTCAAGCAACTTAGGAGCAATTTCATCTTCCCAGAAAGGAATAACCCGTTCAAGAGTTACCTTAAGGTTTTCACCACCAGGGATGATGCGTGGGTCTAAGTTTGCGTAACGACGGTCGTTAGCAGCTGAACCTTCATCGCTAGCATCTAACAATGGAGGAAGTACGTCGTATGAACGGCGCCAAATGTGAACTTGTTCGTCGCCCCATTTTTCAGCAGCCTTAGCCTTGTTTTGGCCTTGCAATGCACCGTAGTGACGTTCGTTCAAACGCCATGTCTTGGTTTCTGGAATCCAAAGTTGGTCAGATTCTTCCAAAGCATAGTGCAAAGTCTTGATGGCACGAGTTAATACTGAAGTGTAAGCTTGGTCAAATTCAAGACCAGCTTCCTTAATTAACTTACCAGCATTTTTTGCTTGTTTAACACCTTCATCACTAAGATCAACGTCAACCCAACCAGTAAATTGGTTTGATAAGTTCCATTCACTTTGACCATGACGAATCAAAACTAATTTTGCCATATCGTTTGAATACCTCTTTCTTCAAATAAATTTCTAACGTTCTAATTTTACAATTTTTAACCGCTAAGCACAAACCTAAAATAAAGAAGTTTTCTTAATCGAGATCAATTCGGTTAGGAAAGTGTGCTAACCGGGTGCCAGCTTTGCCTAACTCTTCTTCGATCCGCAAAAGCTGGTTATATTTTTCCACCCGTTCTGAGCGTGCCGGTGCTCCCGCCTTTAATTGCGCTGCGTTTGTGGCCACGGTAAAGTCCGCAACAAATGTATCCGCCGTTTCACCAGAACGGTGCGACATCATCGTGGTATAGCCATTTTTGCGGGCTACCCGGATGGCTTCGAGCGTTTCCGTAACCGTTCCAATTTGGTTTAACTTGATTAAAATTGAATTTGCCATCCCTTTTTTGATAGCTTCCCGAATCAAGCGCGGATTCGTGCAGACCGGGTCGTCAGCCACAATTTGGACTCTTTGCCCATATTCACTAGTAAATTTACTAAAGTTGTCCCAATCTTCTTCCCCGTAAGGATCCTCGATGGAAATGATTTCTGGAAACTCGTTTAGCAGCTTACCGTAGTATTCTCCTAGCTCTTGCGGCGTGTACGTCCGACCTTCAAAATCGTAATTCTTGGTCTCTCGATTATAGAAATAGGAGGCCGCCGCATCAAAAGCAATCGCCACTTCTTTCCCAGGAACGTAGCCTGCTTTAACAATCGCTTCGTGTAACATTTTTAAAGCATCTTCTGAGGAAGGTAAATCCGGCGCAAAGCCGCCTTCATCCCCCAGCCCAGTGGAATAACCCGCATCGGCAATAATTTTTTTCAATACGTGATAGGTATTGACAATTTTCTCAAATCCCTCCCGGAAACTAGTCCGTTCCACCGGAGTAATCATGAATTCCTGAATATCAATTTGGTTATTAGCGTGCTCGCCTCCGTTAATTACGTTATGAAAAGTTTGCGGAAGTTCTAAATCAGTTCCCCCTAAGTACCGGTAGAGGGGGATGTGGAGCGCATTGGCCGCCGCTCTTGCCGTAGCCATGGAAACGCCTAAAATCGCGTTGGCGCCTAATTTACGCTTATTGTTAGTTCCGTCTAAATCAATCATTATTTGGTCAACGTTAGCCTGGTTGAAGGGATCAACCCCCTTTAAAGCCACCGCAATATTGTTATTTACGTTGCCAATCGCCTTTAGCACCCCTTTGCCAGATAACCGTTTACCGCCGTCTCGTAACTCGACAGCTTCCTTTTCTCCAGTAGAAGCCCCCGAAGGTACCGCAGCCCGACCCATGATCCCGTTAGACAGCGTTACGTCAACTTCTACCGTCGGATTTCCCCGTGAATCGAAGATCTCGCGTGCCTTAACATTTTCAATAACTAGTGTCATTACTAAATTCCCCCTCTTAAACAAAAAAGACGCCTATTATCTCCAGGAATTTCCTAGAAATAATAGACGTCATCAAATTAATGTTTAATTATTTTTACGGCGAACGTCATCGCCTATTTAGTTACAGCCATATTGTAGTTCCACTTAGTAATTTTTACAACCCGCTTTTTGAAAATTCGCGCAATTTTATAAATACAACTGCGCCAAAAATTATTTTTGTGAGGACGCGGAAGGACCTTCGACCATGGCGTTTTCAGCTTCTTTTTCAGTTTGAGAAGGTTTACTGCTGCCAGAGCTGCTCGTTTCCGATGAAGAATTAGTTGAATCATCAGAATCTGGCTTATCGCTTGATTCCTTGTTCGAGGGCTTATCCTTAGAAGCGTCTTTAGAAGAACTGTCCTTAGGTTTCTTTTTAGGCGCCGCCGGTTTGGTGGTAGTCGGTCCTTCGTATCGTGGCTTTACCTTTGGCTTAAAGGATTTATTTGCCGCCCCTTGGTTATTGTCCGGCGTCGTATCACTATTGAAAGCTCCTTGGTCAGCAACGATCCCAGCATTATTAAACCGTTGCAGCGTTAGTGCCTGATCATGGAGGGTTTCATAATATCCCTTATTAAATTCTTCGTTGCTAAGCAGCAAGTCTAACTGCGCATTTGACGCATAAAAATCCCACGCCGCGTTCAATTTTTTAGCTTTCTTTAGTTGTTTACTGAACTTTTTAAAATTAGCCCTAATTTTTTTAATTAATTTGATCCGCGCTTGACTACGCTCTTTCAACGTTCTAGAGCCGTCTGAAATTTTCAGCACGTTTTGGTAATCTAACCGCGCGCTGGTAAATTCATTACTTTTAAATTCAGATTCTGCGCGGGTAAATTGCCGAGTTTGGTCGAGGAGGTTGGTTGCTTCCCGATCATTTTTCTTCTTTGTGAGGGCCCGTGAAAAATAATTCTTGGCAGCCGCGTAATTTTTTTGGGCAATCGCCGTTTGTCCGTTGGTGATGTTGCGTTGATATTGCAGTTCATTTTCGTGATAATGAGCAACTGAGTACCCACCAACCACTCCGGCGACCAAAAAAATTAGAACCGCCCAAATCCACTTTTTCATCGGTATTCCTCCCCATTCAGGTGTCTGCTTAATTATACCACGTAAGGCTTCATTACCCATATTAGGGAATTCGTTTTCATTAGCTTCTCATTTGAAATATTTACCCAAACACGTTATAACAGTTGTATAACTATTTTTGGAAAGGACCTGAATCATGCTTGAGAAACAATTTTATAAAACGTTTTTAAAACGTTCATTCAATATCCCAATTAAAGTTAATTATTGGGATGGAAGTTCCGCAGTTTACGGGACGGGAGAACCCCAAGCAACCATTACTTTTAAAAAGGCCATTCCGATTAAAAGCATTACTAAGAATGCTTCAATCGCCCTTGGGGAGGCGTACATGGATGGTACGATTACCGTCGATGGTAATTTACAAAAGTTAATTACTTCTGCTTACGAAAATGCGGACAGCTTTTTCCACAACAAGAAGTTCATCCACTTTCTTCCTAAACAAGGCCACGGCGAAAAGGAAAGTAAAGAAGATGTGCAAAACCACTACGATATTGGAAACGACTTCTATAAATTATGGTTAGATCCAACAATGACTTATTCTTGTGCTTACTTTGAAAGCGACCAAGATAGCTTGGAAACGGCACAAATGAATAAGGTTCGCCACATTATTCGGAAATTAAACCCACAACCTGGAAAAACTCTTTTAGACATCGGTTGTGGTTGGGGAACCCTAATGCTTACTGCCGCTAAAGAATTTAACTTAAAGGTAGTCGGTGTAACCCTTAGCCAAGAACAATACGACTTGGTTAACCAACGTATCCAAGAAGAAGGACTTAGCGGGGTTGCAGAAGTTCGGCTTCAAGATTACCGGGAACTTGGCGACGAGAAGTTTGACTACATTACCAGTGTAGGAATGTTTGAACACGTTGGAAAGGAAAACTTGGGGATCTACTTTGATAACGTAGCTAAGTACTTAAAGGACGATGGGGTCGCGTTGATCCACGGAATCACCCGGCAACAAGGCGGGGCTAACAACGGCTGGCTAAACAAGTGGATTTTCCCAGGTGGATACGTACCTGGTTTGGTAGAAAATATCGAACACATTGTTAACAGCGGTCTCCAAATTGACGATATGGAACCATTGCGTCGGCATTACCAACGGACTACTGAAATTTGGGACGCTAACTTCAACAAACATCGTGACGAAGTACGCGAAATGTTCGACGAAAAATTCGTTCGGATGTGGGATTTGTACTTACAAGCATGCGCGGCTTCGTTTGAATCTGGCAACATTGACGTAATCCAATACTTGCTAACTAAGGGAGCAAGTGGTCGGGTCCTTCCAATGACGCGAGATTATATGTATGAAAAATAGAGCATTCTAAAACCTGGGTAGCTCTTGAGGATAACTGAATTAGGGGACCGGCCGCGAATTTAGCGGTTGGTCCCCTAATTTGGTTAACCGGAGAGAGCTGGGTTTTAGAACGCGTTTCAGCTACGCGGCAAAAAACGAAAATTCATGAAATTAATCGTGGTTTTAGCGATTAGTTTTATGGTTTTGCTAACCGGAGAAGATTGGTGGCTGGAGTTCGTTTCGAACCATGCTGCAAAAAGGCGGAAAAATTAAGGGATTAACCGCGGTTTATGCGATTAATCCCTTATTTTGGTTAACCGGAAGAAGTTGGGGTTTAAAGTTTGTTTCAGCTACGCGGCAGTCTTAAAAGCAACATCGACTTTTCGGCAAAAATCCAATAAAATTATCATCAAGTTAATCATTTAAAAGTAGGACGTTAACATGAAAATAGTAGAAATAAATACCCCTTCTCCCAAATTAATTCAAGATCTCTTAGTTGTGTGGGAAAGTTCCGTTAAAGCGACTCATTTATTTTTGTCAAATGATGAAACTCAAAAAATAAAGGGTTACATTCCAGAGGCTTTGACTAGCGTTGCGCACCTAATCGTTGTCGAAAATGACGATGCACACCCCGTCGGTTTTATGGGCATTAATGATCATTTTTTGGAAATGTTATTTATCTCCGCCGACTATCGTGGTAAGGGACTAGGTAAGCAATTATTAGAATATGGAATAACCAATTATGCAGTGAATAAACTTGACGTAAACGAACAAAATCCCCTTGCAAAGGGATTTTATGAACATATGGGATTTATGGTTTACCAAAGAAGCGAATTAGATGGCCAAGGCAACCATTACCCCATCTTGCATATGCAAAAAGATTAAAAATAGTGTGCGACAAAAGTCAGGGAATTTGCGAGCATTAACTAAAAATCGAACATTATGCCTACATTTGGCGTAATGTTCGATTTTTGGATTAAGCAGAACAAACTGACTTTTGGCACACGTTTTGACTCTATTAAAGCCAATATACCAAAATAATTTTTCCCGAGCTTTTTAATTATCTTTTTTGGGAATTCCATTTGCCCAATAATAAACATGTTTAAAAAATAAAATTGATTGATCATAAACTAGGGACGCTAAAATTAGGTAAGCTGGCAAAAATTGGATCAAATACCGGCTTCTCCCACCTTCAAAAATCAATAAATATAAAAAGCCTCCCAGAATGGTCAAGCGCATCACCTGATTAGTCCGGCGTTGATTACGCCAACCGAAGGCAATTAAGATTAACCAAATTACCCACCATGCTTGCGCCCAAAAACGAAAGTCACCTAACCGTTTGCCATATAAATAAACAAATTGGCGTAATTGACCTGCCCAGCCTTTTCCTTTTGGGATTGGATTTTCATTAATAAAATGTCCTTCTTTGACCCAAGCAAAAGTTCCATCTGCCGTATTATTACGGTGTTTCTTAACTAAGAATTTGGTATAACCAACAACGCCCTTTTGCTTCAAGCGGTGAAACAACACCTTTTTAGAATACTCTGCTCGTTGTCTCTTTGTTTTAAACTCCGCCATCTTAAGTGCGTCTTTAGGATTATAACCTCCGTCACCTGATACTCCCATACTTATAAAATGGACTGCTGGGATTTGACGATCCTTATGGTATACAACATAATTTTGATTTTGAACAACGTGGTTAAATCCCAAATAGCTGCTGCCCAACGCTAGTATTGTGATAACAAGAATCCCCCAGTTTTCTAACGAGTTAGCAGATTCTTTGGGATCTTTTTTAAACTGAAATAATATCTCACCCAATCCAATCGCAATCACCCCAACTATTGCAGAGGGTTTGATGAAATATGCAGCACTAGCAGTGACACCAAAACCTATTGCAGCTAATATTCGAACCCACCATGAAAATTCATTTTTTCGCATTAAACAGTAGCATAAAAAATAACCCGAAACTAGCGGTAAAACCCACGTATCACTATAGCTAACAATAATCATCGGAAAAAATATTAACCAACCGATATGAATATATACTGCTGCCACAACTTTTCGTGCATCGATTACCCAAACACTTAAAACGTTCATTAATGCCGATAAATCGACCCATAATAAAGTCAGTAGATCAAAAGTTAACCACTTTGTGGAATGCAAAATAGTTGCAAAGAAATGTTGAACCAATAGCAAAGGCAAATTATTATAGTTTAGGCTGAAATAGCCGGTTAGTTCGGGACTAATTGGCTTATGTAAGGCTTCATGAATCGCCCCTACATCAAATCCAATCGGTGGATGCACGTTCAAAACAAAACTAATTTGCCACAAAATTGTAAAAGCTAATAGAATACTTACCGTTATTCTTTTATGCACCACAAAAACTTGCTGAGTCCACCTTTTAAAATGTCCACTCGTTAACCAAGTAACTACGATAGCCATTACTATAATTATCCCCGTAGTAGTTACCATTGTTGTGCCCGCTCCGGTCTTAGGATTGTCTCCTAGGACAAGGTTAGGCGATGTTATCGCAAACAATAAGGTAGCGAAAAACAATACGCTAAATAATCCCATTAATAGCCCGTTTCCATACTGGAATATTTTTTTCATCAATTCCCGTGCTCCTTGTTAGTCGTCAATATCACTGATTACGTATGACCGGGTTGGAGATTCACCAACTTCAATTCGCACTAGCTTAGCTGAAAGTTCTTCTAGAATCGATGAAAGCAAATCAAACAACCAAATTGTTACGTTCTCAACAGTTGGATTAATCTCTTTAAAGTAGGGTAATTCATTTAAGAATTGCCCTGAAAAGCTTCCTAACACATCTTGAATTTTTTTCTCAATATCACGAAAAACAATCATGTGATCATCTTTACTCTTAATTTCACACACAACTTCCCAGGTATGGTTATGTTGTTTGCCTTCCCCATCTTTCCAACGCATTGCATGGCTAGCGTTAACGTATGATTTTATTTTATAGGTGTGTACAAGTGGCATATTACTTCCTCCAATGCTGTTGTAAAGACTGCCAGTCTTCCTTAACTACCGACTTAATTTTCTTTTTTTCACTATCCATAGTAGGTAAATTCCAAGCTGAAGCATTTGTCATCCCATTTACCGTACCCACAAATCGAATTAAGTAACACATGAAGTTGTAAAGTGGCAACGTAAAACTAACCCACCAAAGGGATTTATAGAAATGTTTTTCTTCTTTAAATTCGCGCAGCAACAAACAAATACATCCAAAGTTAAGCATCGCCACCAAAATATACAGAAGGTAAATAACAAGGTACGACATTCCCATCATAATTGGCGAATAACGGAAAAATAACAATACTATACTGGCACACAACCATATCATTTTAGGAAATAGAAAAGTATGGTCAATAATCATTCTTCGAATCAAAAAATTCTTAAAAAAATTCTTCATCGAAATATCTGCTGCAGAATCATGAATGACTTCAATTTCTCCACGTTGCCATCGCTGCCGTTGTGTGTAAAGTTTACCTAATCCTGGAATAGGTTCTACATAAAAAATAGCATTTGCACAGATTGCTACTTTTCTTTTTAAGCGGTCCCTAATTTGAAAGGTCATATCTGTATCTTCACCAATTGTCTGGGTATTATACATAAAAGTGCTCAACAAGGCATCTTTACGAAAAGCCGAAAATGCTCCAGACATAGTAAACAACTGATTATTATTTGCTTCAATTGTTCGTCCAGAGAGAAATGCTTGCGCGTATTCAAAATACTCGTTTTTTTGTAAAAGTCTTCGACCCCAGCCCTTAGTCTCTTTAATCATTTCTTTTTGTGGCAAAATTGTTCCGGTCAACGCTGATACATCGTAGTCGTTTTCAAACTGCAAAACCATATTCATTAACGCATTTTTTTCTAGTATTCCATCACTATCAATATTAATAATATATGTCCCAATACTGGTATATATTGCTGAATTAAGTGCTGATGCCTTGCCTTTAGCAGTGTGAATCAACTGCATGTGCATGTCAGTAAACTTATTTTGAGCCCGTGCATAAACTTCGAAACTACCATCCGTACTTTGATTGTCTGCTAAAATAACTTGAATTAAATCCGTAGGATACGTTGAGTCATGGATTGAACGAATACAGTTATACAGTGTTTCTTCAGAATTATAAACCGGGACAATTACCGTAATCATGGGCATTTTATCCGGCATTTCAAGTTTTTTGGTTCGTAATGTCTTAATTAGAAGCCGTATTACAGAAATAATTGCGGGAATTATTTCAACGACAATTGGAATAAGCGCCCACGTAAGCCAAAAACCCATCTTAAAAAGGGTTAAATTTAACCAATATTCCATCTTAATGCTGCTTCCCCTTTATTTTAACGTTGATTTGTCGAACCTTACCCTTAAAACTTCGATACAAGCTTCGTGAAAGCTGTGAGTAAGTAAAAACTTCGTAATACAAGATAATTACTAGAACGTAGAAAACAATTCGTCCAATAATTGAATGCGCCAGGAAAAATACCGGACCGCCGCCAAAATGAACAATCACAATTACTACTAGCAATCGTATTATGTTAGCTACGTAAATCCACACCATTCCTAATAGTGAAAAAAACAATCGTTCGTGCCGATTATAGAGCGGTAAAAATACTACTAAACTAACAAATGCTGCCGTTTCAATAATTCCTGAACACTCATAGTCAATGCTCATATTTACTGGCGCTAGTGTATTAAATATGTTAACCATTCCATATTGAGACATTACAGCACAAATCTTGAACGGATTTGTGATTACTTTTACCCCGTTAATTACTGCATGTGTAAAAAACCATACCCAATACGGATCGCTAATCGCCATGAGTATGAAAAAAAGCCCTCCACTACCAACTATGAAATGGAAGGCTGAAAGATGAGCTCGTTTTAAAATAGATAAAGAATACAGCCAAATAACTATCCCAATAATTAAATAAATGTTCATTTATTTCAATCCTAACTTACGTTTTCGACGCGTAAATTGATATACTGACCATCCGGCAATTGCCACTCCGGTACTTGCCAATAGTATCGGACCTGTACTACCACCAGTAGTAGTTAGCTCGCCATTCCAAAGATTACTATTCTTTAACGTAATCGTTTGGCCACTAGTATTGGAAATTCCCTTTAATTTACTAAACGGAACTGCACATTCAAACACATAACCCGTGCCCTTAACGGTCGAGCCATCCCCCATTTTTTGATCGATATTTTGTTTGGCAACTACTGCTTGATTACTTAAGTCCACGCTGCCATCTGAACTATAAATATTCATTGACACAGCCTGTTTTTGTCCAACATCTAAATTAACCGTTTGGTTATTGTTGAAAGAAATCCAAAACTCCTTACCACCAATGGTTAAATCGTAGCCCGATGGCTGAAAACTAGTGTAACCCCCTGATAAGACTGGGTGCATCATTACGTAAAAATAAATGTTTTGATCATCTGCTACTAAAGCTGCGTACTTAATATTGTCGTTATCTCCATTAATTACCATTGGAGACTTTTCAACATTGTCCCAATCACTAAACTTCCCATCAATTTTGATATTTAGCGCTCCATTTACGTAACTATTAGGCGTTCGCTTAATTGATTCTTTCCGTTTGGAAGAATTTTCATGAAAAACCTGATGAACTGGATCGGTTGTGTTCTGATCGTCTTTATTAATTACTTTGGTAGATTTCGCTTGTTTAGTATTGCTTTCATCTTTTGCCTTAGTGGAACTACTTGTTTTATCCGCAATTGCCTTACCAGTCGCCGTCGAAGTCGTTTTATTGACTATATTTGTCGTCGCTTGCTGATTGCCGATTTTAATTATTGCGGACTTAGTGCCTTCTGCTTTCATGGCTGTTTTATTTACATCTATGCTAGCTTTTAAATTAGTTCCCCGATCGCTAATCTCTCCGTTACCAACTACCTGGTTATTTTCTGTTATGGTAACTGCACCATCTTTTGTACTACTTAAATTAAATTTAATTTGTTGCTGATTGTAATCAATAGTGAAAAAATTAGGTAACGAAGCATTACTAGTCCCAGTGTTTACTAAAAGTCGGATTTGATTTCCTACATTGGTGACCGTAATCTTTTGTGCCGCCTTATTTGTCGTCGCCTGGTTCGTCTCATTTGTAGGTGCGGTAGCCGCATTGACTACCGGTGGCGTGGTTCCGCCACTGAATAATATCAAGGTTCCTACTCCCAATAATGTGCTAGTTAAAAGTTTCTTTTTCATAAAATTACTCCCGTAGCCTTAATAGCTGCCATTTAATGTCAATCCATATAAACATCTTGTCCGTTACTTTACGGATTATTGTATACCCTTAAACGCTATTTTTAAAGCAAAAAAACCACATTAGTCCATGTTTTAAGCCGATCAGTTCAAAGTAAACAGAAAACTAAATTTTGTATTAATAATTCTTATTCAATCCAATTATATAAATAAAAAACTTCACACAATATGTAAAAATTTATCATGCAAAGCCTTAAATAATTATTTTTATTTACATTTAAATAATCAACGTCAAAATCATTACCGTAACCAATCCAACAATCACGGAAACGGCCATCGAACGCGTCCAGTAGGCAATGATAATTACTACTAGTGCGCCTAAGATTAACGCTAAGTTTCCTGACGTAATTAAAGTATAGTCACTTGAAATAAAGATTCCCTTCACGACGAGCGCTGTAAACAATGAAATCGGCACGTATTTCATCCAATCGTTGAACCAATCGGGAATCTGGCGTTTTGAAAAAAACAGTAGTGGCAAATATCGTGGAGCAAAAGCCACAAAAAAACCGAGAATTATAATCAATAAATGATCAAATGAACTGAACTCCATAGGTGATTTCTCCTACCAAACTTAAAGAATATCTGATTCTTTCTTATCAATTTTTTCGATAATCGGTCCGCCCTTACGTGAACCAATTGCTTGCAGCCACATACTGGTTGGTCGCTTTTTAACCAATAACTCTTCCGTCAAAAAACCGGTGAAGGAAGCTAGCAGCGTTGAGATTACTAATCCTAAAGTACTCTTAGTAACAATCATGCAAACCGCTGCGAGAACTCCAGAAAAGATGCAGATTACTAATGATAGTCGAGACTTCACTTGCATTACAATCATGTAAATGAAAAGTGCAGTTAGCGCAAAATCCACGACGGTCAAATTAATTTTCAAGACGCTCCCGATTAACGAACCAATCACGTTAGCCACGGTCCAAAATAGTAATGACCAGTGTTCAACTTGACGGGCGTCGTTGGGGGTCCAATTCTTATCTGTAGCAAATTTCAAATAATTTACCGCGTAATTTTCATCATTTAATGAAAGCGCGAATGTAAATATTGAAGTATGACTTTCTCCCTGTAGATACTTCGACAAACTCGATCCTAGTAAAGCATAACGCAATTCAAGGAAAAAAAGCATTAAAACAATCGTTAGAATCGGTGCATTCACCGTTAACATCTGTGCAATTAAAAATTGGGCTCCTCCGGAAAAGATAACCAAAGAAACTAAACCGGTAAGCAACGTATTGAAACCAGCTGCGTGCAATAAAATACCACATGCTAAGCCAATTGGTGTGTAACTTAAGCAAAGCGGCCACGCAACTTTGAAGGTTTCCTTCCAACGTGCCTTTGTTTCAACTTGTTCCAAAGTTTGTCCTCCCAAAAAAATTAGATCTTTTAAGAATATATTAATTTTTTGCAAAGCATACGAACTAATTTTAACATGCAAGGTTGGTTTTTAATAGTAGCAGCTTGGAAAACCTGCGAACCCCGTTAGAATGGCTAAATCACGCGCTTGGTGAGCACGATTCACTTGATTTCTCGCCTTAATATTTCAAAAATGAGTCATTATCTTTTCAAATTTCCTAGTGAAACCATCCGGAAATTGTGCGACCTAACCGGACCCACCAACTTGCCTTTTGCACGTCGTGTACCGGTTTTAATTGTACCTTACGCGCAGATTTATTTGGTAGAAAACTTAACGAAGCGCCAGTAAGCCGTCCCGTTGCAATCACCTGATTCTTATCTACGGGAGCTTTAGTTTTTGTGGACTTTAGCTTAACCTGGTCGAGTTTCGGCATTTGGCCGCCCTTTTTAGCTTTCCAATACGCCAACGGTTGTGCCAACCGTAACTTAACCTGCCGCTGCTTAGCCGAATCCATCACTACGGAAGCTTGATTTTTCAGGTTCGTTTTTACCACCGTCAAATTAGTCATCAAAGCTTGCCAAATTGCCTTCGTATCGGTAAAACGATGGTCCGTTTTCGCTCCTAAAACCACACTAATTATCCGGCGCTGGTTGACTTTTCCGGTTGCTGCGAAGTCTTCTCCCGCCGCTAGCGAGGTTCCCGTTTTCAACCCGTCAAGTTGATACCGGTTGTCATACTGCGCTCCGCCAGGTAGTAATTCATTATGGTTAATCATTGTGACCCTACCACTGCCGGTGTCAAAGTCTAACTTTTGAATTTTGGTAATCTGCAGAATTTCTGGGAATTCTTTTAAGACGTGTTGGATTACCACTGCCATATCATTTGCCGACATTTGATTTTCAGCATTTTTAGGTGAGTTAGGGTATTTTTCAGCACCAACCTGATTTTCTAGTAAACCAGCTGCATTATATAATTTAGCATCCTTAATTCCCCAGCTTCGAACGGTGGCACGCATTTCGTCGACAAACTTACGCGAACTGCCCGCTTGCGCCTTTCCCAACGCGATGATTGCTGCGTTAGCGGAATAAATTAACGACGCATCCAGCAGATTTTTGACGGTGTACGACTTTCCCGCCGTCAAAGGAACGTTGGTCAATTCGCTATTTTCACTAATTTTAGCGATATCAGCGTTAATTTTTACCGGTTGGTCCCACCGCATTTTACCACTTTGTACGCTTTTCATAATTAAGTAGGCCGACAATACTTTCGACATTGAAGCAATTGGTAAGACTTGATCAGCGTGCTTCTCGTACAAAACTTGGCCCGTTTCCGAATCGATCGCTAGCGCAGACTTTGCCGTTATCTCTGGATTCACCAACGACGACGTTTGCGTAGCTGCCGCGGCCGGAGTGACTCCAGTGGTAAATAATAGCAGCGTAGCGATCACTAATAATACTTTTTTCATTTCTACTCCCTTTAATACCTATGTAATTAAAAACGCTAGCTGGCCCATTTTTCACTAACTTAACCACCAATCGAATGGCTGAAAAATTGGAGATCGTTGTCTAACAGAGCCAAAATGTGCTTCAAAAGTCAGTTTGTTGCACTTAACCAAATCCCCCACCAATCGCCTAGCCCGCGATTAATGGGGGACTCAATTAATGCCCGCAAACTACCCAGCTTTGGTTTCACACTCCATTAATCGAACGGCCTCCACCATTCCACTTACGTTAATTAGCCCGATTGACCACTAGCGTCTTCGCTATTTTTATTTTTTAATATTTACTAGTTGGCTGTGCCCCCCGCACCGGTTGCTTTAACGGCAACTGGATGATAAAACTAGTGCGTTTATCATTTGAATGGGCCTCGATGGTTCCATTATGCATCTCGACAATGCTTTGCGCAATTGCCAACCCTAGTCCAGTCCCGCCGGTTGCTTTGGAACGCGATTCTTCCACCCGGTAGAAACGGTCAAAGAGCTTACCTAACGCTTGGGCAGGAACCTTCTGTCCGTCATTTGCCACCTCAAAAATAACCGTATCGTTAATTTGGTGCGCGTTTAGGTAAATGTGCTTGCCGCCAGCGCCATATTTCAACGCGTTAGTAATCAAATTATTGAACACTCGGCCAATCTTTTCAGCATCCCCCATCATTTCCAAATCCTCGGGAACGCACGTCGAAGTAATTACAAACCCCTTTTGCTTAGCTTCCAGCTCAAAACTGGCCGCCAGCTGTTGCAACATGGAGTCAACGTGAATCTTATTGTAATTTAACTTCGGATTTGATTGACTAACCTTCGTATATTCAAACAGATCTTCCACAAGCGATTTCATCTGGACCGACTTTAAATACGCCGTGTGCGTGTACTTAAGGATATCATCGGTACTTTGATACTGATGATCTTCAATTAAACGCAGATAGCCGATAATTGACGTCAGCGGCGTCCGTAAATCGTGGGACACGTTGGTAATCAGGTCATCCTTAGACTGCTTAAGAGCCCGTTCTTCTTCCATCGAACTGATTACGCTGTCAACTAGCGAATTCACACTGTCCACCACCTGTTGGTGATCTCCGCTCAATTCAAACGGAATCCGGTGGTCAAAGTGTCCGTTAGCAATGTAATGCAATTCTGCAATAATATGCCGCAATTGCATTTGTTTGTAACGTCGTTCTAGTCGCCAATACAGCACGCCTAGATCAGCTAAAAACATTATGGCAATAAAAATATTTTGGTAGCTCCAAATTTGGATTCCACCAATGCGGATGGAATTTTTAACTAGGAAAATCGCATTTGACAATGCAGGGTTTGTTTTTAACGCGCCATCAATCAAAATAAAAACTGATAAATTTAATAACAGCAAAAGGATAATGGTAATGATCCCTTCGCCAAATAATTCGTATTTTTCACGACCCGTTAACTTCATTCACTTGCTCCCCAAAAATCTAGTGTGCCACCACTTTATAACCAACGCCCCAGACGGTTTCGATTACTTTTTCGCCGCCCGTTGCTTCTTCAATCTTATCTCGTAAATGACTTACGTGAACCATGACCGTCTTCGCGGAAATGACGCTTTCTTGTTGCCAAACTCGTTCAAAAATTTCGTCCGCAGAGAAAACGCGGTTCGGGTGACTAGCTAGCAAGTATAAAATTCCAAATTCAAGCGCCGTCAACTGGACCGCTTTGCCCGCCAAAGTCTTAACTTCGTGAGAATCACTATTAATCGTCAACGGACCAATGTCCAAAATTTCGGGAGCGTCATCGGTAACGTCCTTTTCACTCCGTCGTAATAGTGATTTGACCCGAGCCATAATTTCCAACGGATTGAACGGCTTGGTAACGTAATCGTCCGCTCCGGTCAGCAAGCCCTTAATTTTATCCATATCGTCAGTTTTAGCTGACAACATCAAAATTGGCAATTCCGAATCTTTGCGAACTTCCCGCACAACCTGCATCCCATCCATCTCTGGCATCATGATGTCTAAAATCATTAGCTTGATGTCCGGATCAGTATGCAACTTGGTTAACGCTTCTTTACCATTGTAAGCTGATACGGGTTCGTAACCTTCGTTTTTAATGTAAATATCTAATAATTCAACAATTTCCTTATCATCATCGACTACTAAAATTTTCATGGTTTATCCCCTTTAAAATTTACGCTCATTTACTATAGTCTAGCAAATTTAAAGATAAATGCCCGAATTTAAGCACGTTTTTTTAGTAATCCTTAAAAAAACGGCAAAATACTGGCCTTATAAGCAAGCGCCTTCTAATTTAAGCAACTGGTGCTTCATTGGGGAGCCTCCCCGATACTGACCAAGCTGACCGCTTTTTAAAGTCACCCGGTGGCACGGAACCACGATTAAAAGCGGGTTGCGCGCTACCGCCGTTGCCACGGCACGAACGGCCCCGGAGCGGTTAATTTGTTGGGCTAGTTCAGAATAACTAAGCGTGGTTCCCCGCGGAATCTTTAACAATGCTTGCCAGACTGAACGTTGCAAATCTGTCCCATTTTCCATATCCAAGGACAAGTCAAACTGGCGCCGCGTCCCTTGTAAATATTCCGCAAGTTGCTGCTTGGCCGGCAAGTTAGCTGACTCATCCTGGATTAACGTAGCGGTTGGATAAAATTGGTAAATTTCAGTCAACTCAGCATTCGGCGTTCCCACAAAAGCCAATCCCGCTGTCGTAGAGCCAAGATAGTAACGAGCGGTCCCGTTGGTTAGCGATGTGTAGTAAATTTCCATATTTTCCTCCTAGAAATTAAGGTTTGAGTGGATAAAAAGAGCGTGTGCTAGAAGTCGGGTAATTGATGCGTATTAACTAAAAATCGACCATTATGCCTAAATTTGAATTTGGCATAATGATCGATTTTAGGTCAAGCGGGGCAAACCGACTTTTGGCTTTCTTAAAATCAACACGCCAAAATGATTTTCCAAAAAATTTTATTCTTGAAAAGGAGTTTTCCCCGACTTCTGAAGAATGTTCAGTTTTTATTTATGGTAATTAGGAGCTAACTTAGTCATTTGTACGTCGTGCGGGTGCGATTCGACCAACCCAGCATTAGTAATTTGGATGAATTGTGCTTTCTCAGCTAAATCGGGGATAGTGGCAGCCCCTACGTATCCCATTCCGGAACGTAACCCGCCTAACATTTGGAAAATGATTGCGGCAACCGAGCCTTTATATTCTACGCGAGCTTCAATTCCTTCTGGAACCAGTTTGTTAGCTTCGTTAACGCCGCCTTGGAAATAACGGTCGGCAGAGCCTTTTTCCATTGCGCCAACCGAGCCCATTCCCCGGTATGCTTTGTATTTCTTCCCACCGTCTTCGATGATGGAACCGGGCGTTTCGTCAGTTCCGGAAAGCATGCTACCTAACATTACGGCATTTCCACCAGCAACCAAGGCCTTCACAATGTCCCCAGAAAACTTAATTCCACCATCCGCGATGATTTGCTTGCCGTATTCACGAGCAACGCCTGCCGCGTCGTAAATCGCCGTGATTTGGGGGACCCCGACGCCAGCTACCACGCGGGTGGTACAAATTGAACCAGGTCCGATTCCTACTTTGACTACGTCGACGCCCGCTTCAAAAAGTGCCCGGGTGCCTTCTGCAGTAGCCACGTTACCCGCGATTAAAGTTTGGTCAGGGAAGTGTTCACGAATTTCCGCAATTTTACGTAAAACTCCGGCTGAATGACCGTGAGCCGTGTCAATTACGATGGCGTCAACGCCCGCTTCAATCAACGCTTCCGCACGTTCAAACGTGTCGCTAGTAACGCCGACAGCGGCAGCAATTAACAACCGGTCCTGGTCATCAACTGCTGCTTTAGGATTATCGTCAAAATCAACGTCCGCTGCCTTAACTTTTCGTACTTCAGCGGCTTGTTGATCCGCACTCATATTTTTATGGATGACCCCTAAGCCACCTTGACGAGCCATGGCAATGCCCATCGCCGATTCGGTGACCGTATCCATCCCCGCACTAATAATTGGAATATTAAGCTTTAAATTATCTGCTAACTGCGTCGTAATGTCCGCCTCGTTGGGCAACACGTGGCTTTCGCCAGGAATTAATAAAACATCGTCAAACGTTAATCCTTGTTTCGTAAACTTATTATTCCAATTACTCATCAATACTCTCCTTTATTTATCCAAACTTATAGTAAACCGCCAACAATGTGAAACTTTCGTCTAAGATACCACCGACCAGCGAAGGCTGCAACTGCTAATATGATGTAACCAGCCAACGGCAGCATCGGATTAATTGCTGGTGGCAGTGCTCCAAAGGCCGTGTAGAAAATAATCCACAAAATTACCGCCAATACGGTAATTCCGGCTTGCTTCCACAAAGAAGGCCGTTTTTTACGGTTAACAAACAACCGATAAATATAGGCAATCCCCAATCCGCCGACTGCCGAAGTTAAGATAATTGCCAAAATTCCAGCTGGTCCAGGAGCTGCCTGCACCGACTTCGGTTGGATCAACATCATTAACGCGTACATTGCCGCAAAAAGGGCCATGAAGATAAGGCCGTTATCAGCGGCGCGAAGCCAGATGTTATTGCTTTGTGCTTCCATTTTAGCCTTTTTAGGACCTTCCACAATTGCTTTAAACCGGTCAGTTGGGGTCCCAAACAATTGTTTTGCGGTCGTTCCCTTTTTTTGTCCTTCTAACAATTGGGTTTCCGTGTCGATTAACGCAGCTTGGCGTTGTTCGTCACTTAATTTGCTTGCCTGTAATTCCTTACGCAAACGGTGCATAAAATCGGCGTTACGTTTAGTTAATTCCGTCGATTGTTGATGTTCAGAATGCGGATGCCGCTGTTGTGCACCTGCGTTACGTGGTTCTTCACTCATGTTTAATTGCTCCTCATCCAGTAATTTTATACGTTGAAGCGGAATTCGATAATGTCGCCATCTTGAACGTGGTAATCCTTACCTTCTAGACGCAAGCGTCCCGCTTCCCGAACTGCTTGCATGCTGCCATACTTATCCAAGTCGTCAAACGAAACGGTTTCCGCACGGATAAAGCCGCGTTCAAAGTCCGAGTGGATAATTCCCGCAGTTTGCGGTGCCGTCATGCCCTTCTTGAACGTCCAAGCACGGGTTTCCTTACCACCTGCCGTAAAGAAGGTTTGCAAGCCTAGTAAGTTGTAAGAAGCTTGAATCAAGCGGTTCAAGCCAGGTTCTTCAATACCTTCTGCTTCAAGGAATTCAGCCTTTTCGTCGTCTTCAAGTTCCGCAATTTCTTGCTCCGTTTCGGCAGAAATTCCTAGAACTTGGGCATCGGGATCCACTTCGGCAACGTAATCCTTAATTTCTTTAAAGTACTTGGAACTTTCTGGATCGGCCATGTCATCTTCGGCAATGTTAGCCACGTAAAGGACTGGCTTAGTGGTCAACAAGAACAAGCCCTTCACAATTGGCATTTCAGCTTCGTCGAATTCCACTGCCCGAGCTGGTTTGCCGGCTTCAAGAACCGGATGCAATTTTTCGAGCACCGCCAATTCTGCCAAAGCATCCTTGTCACGGCCTTTAGCTGCCCGTTGCACCTTAGCTAACCGTTTTTCAACACTTTCTAAGTCTGCCAAACTCAATTCCATATTGATAGTTTCAATATCTTCGATGGGGTCGACTTTACCAGATACCGTCGTAATGTTGTCGTCATCAAAAGCACGAACAACGTGAACAATCGCATCCACTTGCCGAATGTTTTCTAGGAACTTGTTTCCAAGACCTTCTCCCTTACTTGCTCCCTTAACAATTCCCGCAATGTCGGTAAATTCAAAGGTGGTGTGCACAATTTTCTTTGCCGGAATGATTTCTTGAATCCGTGCTAACCGCGCATCGGGAACCTCTACCATCCCCACGTTAGGGTCAATTGTCGCAAACGGATAGTTCGCCATTTCGGCGCCCGCCTTCGTAATTGCGTTAAATAAGGTCGACTTGCCGACGTTGGGCAAGCCCACAATACCAGCTGTTAATGACATGTTAATTACACTTTCCTTTCAAAATTGCGTGTTCTTGTTTCTATGGTATCAAAAAAGTGGTCTAGATAATAGGTGGTGACTAGATTAAAACGGCAATCCCACAAATGTTTTTTTCTTTGTTTTATGCCTGCGTTCGCTTCGCCGAACTGCGGAAATTTACGCTCGGGAACCCTCCCGTTATTTTAAACGACTGGCACCGGCTTACGCGTTTAGTAAAGCCGGCAAATTAGCTTGCTAGTGCTAGCTCAGGCATAAAAAATTCTAAATTTCCCAAGCCAACCTCGCTAAAAGTAATTTAGCTTACAAAAAAGAACACATCTCATCCTTTACCCTTCCAAACTTAATTGAAAGCGGCTGATAATGTGTTCTGTCCGTTTCTGACGCAAAATAAGTGCCTGCTGACGAATTTTGCAACATTAACGTTCGTCTTCGTCTGGCATTTCGGCAATTACTTTTTTCAACTTCTGTTCAAATTCCCGCCGTTTAAGCATCACGATGTGCCGACAACCTAAACATTTCATCTTAATGTCCATTCCTAAACGAATGATTTCCCACCGGTTTGTGCCACAAGCATGTTTTTTCTTCATTTGGACAACGTTGTGCAAATCGTATTCCATGATAACTTCCTCCCTAATCTAGTGAAATATGTAATAGTTCCAAAATACGGTTTAAATCATTCATTGATTCGTAATTAATTTCAATTTTGCCCTTTTGTTTTGAATGGGCCACTACCAACGTTTTCGTTCCTAAACGTTCGGCCAACTGGTTTTCAATCTCCCTAATGAACGGAGACTTGCGTTGTTGCGCCGTTTTAGATTCTGCCTTAGGCGCTTTTGTTGCGTTGATCTGGTTGACAATGCTTTCCAGCTGCCGCACCGTCAGCCCTTCTTGCACCGTACGTTGGGCGAGTTTTTCTAGTTGCCGTTCTTGTTTAACTGCTAATAAGGTTCGCGCCTGCCCCATTGAAATTTTTCCCGATTGTAAAAGCTCCTTCACGGAAGTTGGCAAACCGAGCAACCGTAAGTAATTGGCAATGTAAGGCCGACTTTTGCCTAAACGCTCGGAAACTTGAGCCTGCGTCAATCCCAGTTCCTTAATCATTGCTTGATACGCTTCGGCCTCTTCTAAGGGGCTTAAATCCTCGCGTTGCAAATTTTCAACGATCGCAGCTTCGCGAGTGGTCTCATCCGAAAAATCACGGATAATTGCCGGAACTTTTGTTAATCCCGCAATGATGCTCGCCCGGTAGCGCCGTTCACCCGCGATAATTTCGTAACGCTCAATCGCTGCAATTGGTTGGCGTAAAACTAACGGTTGGAAAATCCCCGACTCCCTAATGGAATCTGCCAACTCCGCTAATTTTTTCTTATCAAAAATCCGCCGTGGCTGGAAGGGATTGGGACGAATCTTATCCACTTCCACCATCTGGTAACTAGCATTTTCTGGAACGTTCAATTGTATTTCTAATTGTTTCTCATTCATGATAACCTTCTATTTCTCGCCAATTGGATCTTTACTTGGAGTTCCCGGTTTCCGCGGATACTTGTTGGGCGTCTCCTTTTTCTTTTCAATTACCACTAAATGCCGTTCGTAGCCGGTCACCGGCAAAGCAAATTGCCGATCTTCTAATAATTTCCCGCCTAAAACCGCGATTGCTTGCCGTCCGGTTGCCAGCTCCTGTTCAGTGTGGGCCGCCTTGAGCGCGATAAAGTGGCCGCCTTGCTTAACTAACGGCAAACATAATTCGCTTAAGACACTCAACCGCGCCACTGCCCGGGCGGTAACTAGTGCAAAACTAGCCCGGTACGCCGATTTTTTAGCACCAAACGTTTCAGCTCGGTCATGAACCAATTCCACATCAGTTAAACCTAGTTCATCTACCAACGCCTGTAAAAATTTAATTCGTTTATTTAATGAATCGACGATGGTAACTTTCAATTCGGGCAACAAAATTTTCATTGGCAACGATGGGAAACCTGCCCCTGCGCCCACGTCGCATAACGCGATTCCCGGAGTAAAAAATTGTGGCGCCTCTAATAGCGGAGTTACCGAGTCGTAAAAATGCTTGAGGTAAACCTCCTTTTCGTCCGTAATTGCGGTTAAATTAACGTGTTCGTTTGTTTCCACTAATCGTTTATAATAGGTATCAAATTGCCGCATTTGGTGGTCACTCACTGTCCACCCTCGTTCGGCAAGTGCTTGACGAAATTTTTCTGGATTCATCTTTTCTCTCCTTGTGAAACATTAATTGTTTCATATTCCTAACTCCACTTTACCCAATTCCCCCAGTTTTGGCAATAAGTCAATTTATACTTGAAAGGAAGGATTATATGCAACCAACCATCCGCCCGGTAAGCGCGTTTACCCCACAACACTACGATCTGTTACTTTTGGCCGACCCCTCCCTGAAAAGCATCGCCAGCTACCTATCTCGTAGTACCGCTTTTGAAATGGTCGCAGTTCAACGTTTAATTGGCCTCGTTGTGGTACGCCCGCTCACTAACCAAACTGCTGAAATTATGAATCTGGCCATCACGCCTAAATTTCAGCGACAACATTTTGCTAGCCGATTACTGGAATTCGTGATTGAGCACGCCCCTAAGACGGGAATCCAGAAATTGCGCATCATGACTGGTTCAACTAGTTTTACACAGCTATACCTTTACCAAAAATTAGGTTTCCGTTGTGTCAAAGTGTTGACCAACCATTTTGTTAACTCAGCTTACTATCCTGAGCCAATTTACGAAAATAACCTCCGCCTTCGCGACGCAATCGTCCTTGAGCGAGACTTACTTTCCGATTAAGGAGCTTTTTAACACAAAAAGCCCGCAACTACATTGCACACGTAGCTGGGGCTTGCTTAATTAATTAGTTAGTAACGTACGGCTTTCCTCACGCCTTGGCATAAATTTAGGCACGCATCTTTTTAACTTCCGCAATAAACCACTTATTGAAAGCAGCTGCATCGATGTCTACACATACCTCTGCGTTAGTTTTGCCGTCGTGGTAAGCACCGCGGATATCGGCAACCGTTTCACCAATCGCGGGTCCTTCGGTAACCACGTCAACCCAGTACGCTTCCGTTTGATACATCTCGGGATTCAAAATATACGCTAACGTATTTACGTCGTGCATCGGAATTCCACCTTCGTTACCTTCGTAATAGTGGGTGAAAATTGCTCCCAACATTTCCCCTGGCTTGCCTAAAGTTTTGATGGTAGCGATGGTTTCTGGCGTAAGCAAAGCCTTCATGGTAACGTCCAGGCCGACCATCACTACTGGAATTCCACTTTGGTAAACAATTTCAGCCGCGTGCGGATCCGTAAAGACGTTAAATTCAGCCGCACTGGTCATGTTGCCCATTCCGATTGCGCCGCCCATTGCGACGATTTTCTTGATTTTGCCCTTAACGTCGGGATGTTCCTTCAATAATAAGGCAATGTTAGTGTATGAACCAGTCGGCACTAAAGTGATTGGGTCATCGTTAGCCATAATGGTTTGGTAAAGAACTTCTACTGCGTTGTTAGCCGGTACCTCTGCGGGTTCTTCACCAAAGTCGTAGCCCGGCATCCCAGATTCACCGTGCACCCGAGCCGCATCTTCAAACGGCTTTAAAAGCGGTTGTTCAGCACCACTAGCCACCGGTACGTCCGCATTAAAGAACTTAACTAGTTTTAAAGCATTTTTTGTAGTTTTATCAACCGTTACGTTTCCCGCAACCGTCGTGATTAATTCTAATTCAATTTCAGGATTGTTGATGGCAACCGAAATTGCGGCTGCGTCATCAATTCCTGGATCAGTATCCATAATAATTTTTGTTGTCATTTAATTACCTCCCAAGGTTTTATGAAAGCGTCCTCATTACCATTCTAAAAAAAGATGAACTCCGAGTCCATCTTTTTTCTTTTTTTAGTTTTGAACTAGTTTACCAAACGAATACGCCGATGAATCCAGCAGATAGTAAGGAAACTAAAATTCCAGAAAGCAACATGTAACCAACGTTTTTAGAAATTACATCGTTCTTTTCCCGGTCAACTAAGCCCTTGAACGCTCCGATAATCATTCCGGTAGTTGAGAAGTTTGCAAACGAAGTTAAGAAAACGGTGAGGGTTGCCAAGAAATGTGGTGTGAAGTGTTTCAAAATTGGTGAAACCTTACCCATAACCACGAACTCGTTAGTAACTAACTTAGTACCCATGTATTGAGCCATTTGGAAAGCGTGACTCGGATCGAAACCAAGTAGCCAAGCAAATGGGAACATAATTACCCCGAGAATGTTTTCTAGTGAAAGTGCTGGGTTAATCTTGCCTAATAAAGCATCAATCAACGCTGCCAAAGCAACGAAGGCAATTACGTTAGCCGTAATGATTAAGATTAAACGGCCCGCGCCTAAGATTGAATCACCTAAGAACGAGAAGAATGGTTCCCGAGCAGGCTTCTTAGCAACGGTTTCTTCCGCAACTTCTTCTGAACCTGATTCGATGGTTTCCGTAGTTGCTCCAGTATCGGCACTGCTACCGATCTTAGCAATTGTATCTTCTTCTTCCGTTACTGAAACTGGATTGAGCACCGTGGTGACGATAATTGCGTTGATAATGTTAATTGGCACCGCGGCAATTATGTATTGACCAGGCATCATTAATAGGTACGAACCTAAAATTGAAGCCGTAACACAGCTCATCGACATCATTGCGATCGTAACTAACCGCGCCGACTTCATTTGCCGTAATTGTAAACCAGAAACCGCCAAAGCTTCCGTATTACCTAAGAACATCATTTCTACGGCAAAGAATGATTCAAACTTTGGTTGGCGAGTAATGAAGGATAATCCCTTACCAACCCACTTAATAATCCAAGGGAGAACGCCGATGTAGGTCAAAATATCAAATAATGGCACAATCATCAAGATTGGTAGCAACGCACTCGTTACAAAGTTCATTTGCTTTACGTCGACCCAATCAGCAAGTGCAAAGGAAATTCCTTTATACGAAATATCAACTAAACCTTTAAATCCATCCGCGGCAGCCTTAACTGCGTTAATCCCAACGGTAGAGTTAACTAAGAACCAAGCTAACACAATGTTAATTACCACCATGATACCGACTGATTTCCAATCAATATGCTTGCGGTCTTTAGAAAATAGGACGGCAACGCCCAAAAATACGATTATTCCAATCACATTTACTGCTAAATACATACCGAATATCTCCCTCTTACAATCCAATTTATTAACAGATGTTGTAATAATCATAACGGCAAATATTTAGTATGTAAATAAAAAATCTAAAGATTTTGAAAAGATTTTCAAAATCCAATCAATTGCTATTGTGGTCCGTTCCAATTTGTGGTAAATCGTTTTACCTAACGCTGCCAAAAGCCATTAACCGCTTTCTTTAGGTCAAAAATCGAACTGATTTGGCGATAATTGCTCCAATGTTTCGGAAATAGCTTTAAGTACCGATAACCCGCAAAACGTTGATCCATGAGTACCACGTTTCCCCGATCACGTTTTGTCCGGATTAACCGCCCCGCCGCCTGCAAAACATGATTCATTCCCGGCAACTGATAGGCGTATTCGAATCCGTGGCCGTTTTTTTCGTCGAAATAATCCCGCAATAAATTCCGTTCCACGCTTAGTCCAGGCAACCCTACACTGACAATTCCAACCCCGATCAATTGTTCGTCAGTTAAATCAATTCCTTCCGAAAAGATTCCGCCTAATACAGCAAAGCCTACCAAGGTTGTTGCCGACGGGGTCCGAAATTTATCCAGAAATGCCGTTCGGTCTTCTGGGGACATTTGGTTATTTTGCTGTTCAACCTGCACTTCCGGGCGAAGTACGCGAAAGGCACTGGCAATCTGGTCTAAATACGCGTACGACGGGCAAAAAATCAGGTAATTTCCCGCTTTAGCGCTTACTAACGTATCAATTGAAGCAACAATTTGTGGCAGACTTTCCTCGCGGTTGGCAAACCGGGTGTCAATGTAATCGGTAATCAAGATATTTTGCTGTCGTTGCTCAAACGGCGAGTCCATCCGCAAGGATAAAGCATCGCTGCTTCCCAAGGTTTCCTGGTAGTAATCAACCGGACTTAAGGTAGCCGAAAAAAAGACCGCCCCGCGTCCCTTTTTGAGTGAAGCATCAAGGTACGGACTGGGATCCAGGATTTGTTCCTGTACGTTAATTCCGACTTCCGTTTTTTTAATGATGATTCGGTAACTTTCGTCATAATATTCCGCAACCTTCAAATAGACGCTGCACGCGAAGAATACCGACAAAATCTGGTCCGTTAAGTCCCCATCCGGCTGCTTAGGCAACCATTCCCGCACCGCTTCGTTGAACTTCAGCATTACGTTTTCCAACGGTCCTAACGGTTGGTAGTCGACTAAGGCTTCTTTATTTTCCTTTTCAAATGTATTTTGAATGATTGTTAGTTCGTTGCCGAGCCGGTTTAACCAGCGCTTAACCGTCGAAGAGTCAACGTCGTGACCACTAGTTTCAAAAAGCTCTTGGGCTTTCACCACTTGGTCGGTGTTAATTTCTGCCGAATACATCTCGCGCGAACGGGATACCAAGTTGTGCGCTTCGTCGATTAAAAAGAAATTCCCCTTATCCACGTTAGAGAAGTAACGTTGCAAATATACCCGAGGATCAAACAGGTAGTTGTAATCTCCAATAATCAGATCACAAAAAAGCGACAAATCTAGCGAGAATTCAAACGGGTCCAACGTATGCTTCTTTGCATACTTTTGAATAACTTCCTTGGTTAATTGATTTTCGTGATCTAGTACGTCTTGAATCCCATCCTTTACGCGATCATAGTACCCCAGCATGTAGGGATTATTTTCCGGATTAACCCCCACCTCTTCTGGAAAAATAATCTTATCTTTAGCCGTTAACGTAATACTCTTTAACTTCAAGCCACCTTCAGCCATCAGTTCAAGGGCCTCTTCAGCAACGTGCTGGGTGCTTTGTTTAGCAGTTAGGTAAAAGATTCGTTCCATCTTTGCTTCTCCAATTGCCTTGATGCTGGGGAAAAGCGTCGAAATGGTTTTACCAGTTCCGGTCGGTGCCTCCACGAATAGCCGTTGCTCCGTGAGGATGGTTTTATAGACTGCTACCGCCAGCTCCCGTTGTCCAGCCCGATATTCGGAAAACGGGAAAGCTAGTTTTTGGGCAGACTGGTTTCGCACACTTCGCCAATCTCGCTGCCGCCGGACCCATTCTTGGTATTCGTTGATCAATTCGTCAAAGAATTCACTCAGTTCCTGACGACTAAACGTTTGTTGTTGTTCCAACACGTCGTCGGTAGGTCGCTGATAATAGGTCAGCTGAATCGTCACTTGCTCATAATCTAAGTCCTGACTAAGGATGGCACCGTAAACCTTCGCCTGGCTCCAATATAGCGTCTTCGTGTTTTCACTAAGTTCATCGTACGTTGGGTCGGAAGTTTTAATTTCTTCAATAAAAAGTTCGTCACCAATCACCACTCCATCAGCCCGTCCTTCGACGGTAAGTTCCGTCCCAGCAACCTCAACGACCCGTTTGACCGCGTATTCTTTTTCGTAGTCTGCGCCCCGCTTTTTTTGCAGCCGTCGGTGAATCTGCGCACCTTTTAACGCTGTATTTTGGCTATTTGCCGTGGGATTTAGGTCCCCGCTTCGCAAAATAAATTCTACTAACTGACGAATCCCGATTTTTGTTGGTACCATTACATTCTCCCGCTAATTTTCTCAAATAAAAATTTTTCGTTCCTCGCTAACGTATTTACCTACGAAACCAACTTAGGAGGAATTTTATGAATTACAGATCAATACTTTTTACTACCGCAATTGCGACGATGGGTGCATTTTCTTTCGGTCACTCCCCAGTTTCTGCACATAGTTTACCAGCTAATTCACCGCTATTAACGGCCTCTATTTCAGAAACTCCGCAGCCCAAAGTCTCCCAGTCATTTTCCGCTGCGTCGGCTGCCCCAGCGGCTTTCAATCAACTCGAAACAGTTTTGAATCAGCACCTCGGACAACCTTTTGCGTGGGGCGCAACCGGACCGACCGCCTTTGATTGTTCTGGGCTAACTCAATTTGCTTTTCGCCAAGCGCTGGGGCTGAACTTAAACCGGACTGCGGAACAGCAATTCCAACAAGCGCAGCGTATTGACGCCACAGCGGTACGTCCCGGCGACTTAGTTTTCTTTTCCTACAACCATGGTCAAACCATTGATCACGTAGGCATCGTGGTTAATGGCAACCATTTGATGATTGACGCCCAAAATCGTGGGGTGATCCGAGAAAGCTATGCCACACCTTGGTGGCAACCGTTTATCGCCGGATACGGGCGCGTTTTAACCAACCAATAAACATTTACAGCACCCTTCGCGGTAATTTAAAGGGACTGGGGAAATAGACATCTTGATCGCCAAGATGCCTAAAAAGTTCCCCAGTCCCTTTGTGCAGTATCGTTAAGTACATCAATTGAAGTTCAGAATCCGATCAAAACGCGTTTGCATGACCCGCTTCTGAGTTAACTTCAACATGTTTTAATATAATGAACCCACCTTAAATTTTAACCAAAGTGGCGTTTCCACCAACCTTTTTTAGGTTGTTCTAAGGCCTTTTGGTTCTTTTCTACTAAGTCATCAATTTTCTTAGCTAACTTAGCGTTTTCTTCGTGATAGCTTTGGTTTTGCTCAACAACTTTGGTTAGCAGTTTTTTAAGGTCCGCCATGTCCTGGCTTTGGGCCGTGATGAAGCGTTTCATCGACTCGTCCATAACCATTGGAACACTATCGCCTTCAACTTGATCCTGTTCATCTTCAACTTCTTCATCGTCCTCGTCGCTAGAAGATGAAACTCCCAAAGTTGCTTGAACCGCTTGTTTAAGGGTGTTTTTTTCACCCAAAAGCTCGTTCATCTTTTCTAAAATCTGAATGTCTTCTTCAGAGTAAATGCGTCGTCCACGACCATCATGTTGGAATTTATGGCCGCTACGTTCCATTTCCTTTGCCCAGTTACCTAACGTGGCAAGGCTTCCGATCCGTTCGATTTTTTCAACGACGTCCGAACCAGTTGCATATTCATCTGCTTCAATATCTTTTGCCATTATTTCACCTACTTTAATGATTAATTTTACTACAAACTGAAGTACAATTCTAGTTCAAAAAAGGCGATTTAATCAGGTTTGTTACTTCAGTGAACTTCAAAATTATTGCTTACTTCATTCGACAAACCTATTTTACTCCCGTACTGGTTTCCCAACAATCTATGTTAGAATGACTAATTGAGTGAACACAATAATCGAGGTAATTTATGAATAACAAGAAAAATTTTAAAACATCTAAATCACGTTCGCAATCCCGAACGAATAGCAAACAAAATAATCGTCACTACTACCATAATCCCAAGAGTGCTCAACAAATTGCTGAAGGTCAGGTAATTCCGTTGAAGATTAAACGACTTGGTATCAACGGTGAAGGAATCGGTTACTACCAGCGGACAATTTGCTTCATTAAGGGCGCGCTTCCTGGTGAAAAGGTGCTTGCCACCATCACTGAAGTGCATCCACGCTATCTTACCGGTGTCTTACATCAAATTAAAAAGGCGAGTCCCGACCGGGTAACGCCGATCGACGCCTATGCCGATGAAGTCGGCGGCTTCGAACTGGAACACCTTGCTTACCCTGCCCAGCTAGAATTTAAGCGCGACGTCATTCGCCAAGCGCTAACTAAGTTCCGGCCCGCGGGTTATCAAGATTACGAGCTGCGGCCCACCATCGGGATGGACGACCCGGTGGCCTACCGCAACAAAGCGCAGTTCCAAATCCGGCGGCTGGCTGACGACCGAATTGGTGCAGGACTTTATAAGGAAGGTACCCATGAACTCGTTGACCTCGCAACTTGCAGCGTCCAGCATCCGTTAACCATGAAAATTATTCGGGCAGCGGTCGCTCTATTCACCAAGTACGACGTTGATATTTATGACGAACATCATAACGAGGGTGAATTAAAAACATTGGTGGTGCGGGTTGCCCAAGCTACCCAGGAAACTCAAGTTGTTTTCATCACTAATACGCCCCAACTATCACACGCAACGGAAATCATTGACGAGTTAAGTACCCAATTTCCAGAGATTGTTTCCTTCATGCAAAACATCAATCCTGGACGGCAATCTTTAATTTGGGGTGATCAGACCGTAAAGCTTCGCGGACAAGATACGATTCGTGAAGAACTTGACGGATTGTCCTTCAATTTATCTGCACGGGCATTCTTCCAGTTGAATCCCCAACAGACCGTTACTTTATACGATGAAGCTCGAAAAGCGTTATCGATCACTCCAAACTCACGAATTGTGGACGCCTATTCTGGAGTGGGAACAATCGGTTTATCCCTAGCTAGCGAGGCAAAAGAAATTCGGGGAATGGACACGATTGCTGACGCAATTACTGATGCAAACGAAAATGCCCGGCTTAACAACATTACTAACGCTCGCTATGAAGTCGGTTCTGCCGAAAAATTGTTACCTAAATGGTTGAAGGAGGGCTTTCAACCTGATGGAATTGTTGTTGACCCACCCCGCGTTGGTTTAGACCGGCGGCTAATCGACGCCATTTTAAAATCAGCACCTAAACACTTTGCGTACGTTTCCTGCAACCCATCCACTCTGGCACGCGACCTAGTTCCACTAGTGAAGAAATACCGGGTGGAATATATTCAATCAATCGATATGTTCCCCCAAACTGCTCGAGTAGAGGCAGTTGTAAAGCTAACGCTACGTAACGCATAATCAAATGAGGCTGGGGAAAACCAAAAAACTGCTTTTCCAGGATGAAAAGATCCTTAAAAAGTTATTTTGGTGTTTGGCCTTCAACAGAGCCAAAACGTGCGCCAAAAGTCAGTTTGCCCCACTCCCCTAAATAAATACGTTAAAAACCCAAGGAATTTTCTAGAGCTTCAACTACTGGCTCAATTCCTTGGGTCTTTTTATATCCATCGATTATTCTGGGCAAGTTCGACTGCTTCAAGCCGATTTCGAACCCCTAGCTTACTAAAAATTGCCGATAAGTAATTACGAATCGTCCCTTCACTCAAAAAAAGCTGTTGAGCAATTTCCTTGGTCGGCATCCCGCTGGCGGCCACCTTTAAAACTTCGGTTTCACGCTTCGTTAGCGGACTTTGCTCCGCAGATAAAACACTTTGCACGAGTGCCGGATCGTAAATGGTTTTCCCCGTCATCACTTGATTAATCGCCCCAATTAATTCTTCACTTGGGCTATCCTTTAATAGGTACGCAGCTACTTGGGCTTGAACCGCCTGTTCAAAATACGTTTGCCGGGCAAAGGTGGTTAAAATCACCACGCGCGTGGGCAGCTTTTCCTCGTGAATTCGTTGTGCAACTGCTAGGCCAGTTAGCCGCGGCATTTCAATATCTAAAATAGCCACGTCAGGAGATTGTTTTTGAATCATCTCCCAGGCCGTCTGCCCGTCACTGGCCGTCCCAACGACTTTTAAATTATCTTCTAAATCTAATAACTGGCTTAGCGCCGAGTTCAGCATGCTTTGATCCTCAGCTAAAAATAGCGTAATCATAATTTACTCCTTTGACAATTGAACTTGGACTAACGTTCCAATGGAATTACTTGAAATCTGAAATTCACCATTTTGTTCTCGCACCCTTTGCAACATCCCCGTAATTCCATTAGCATTCTCACGAGTCAACCGCTTGGCATGCCCATTATCCTGAACTTCAAGGTGATAATTTTCGCCAACCTGATTAAATTTAATCCAGACTTGGGAAGCTCGCGAATGCCGGATCACGTTGGTTATGGCTTCTACAATTACCGCCGCTAAGCAATTCTGAACTTCAGTCGGCCATTTGCTAGCCGCTTCTTCGTGCTCCGTAAACATAAAAATACGTGCTTGAGCCAAGTTTTTACCCTGTTCCAACAAAACTTCGCTCAGGGTCTGCTGGTGCAAGTCGGCAACGATTTGACGAACCAGTTGAAGATTGGCGCGACTAGTTTTAGCAATGTCGCGAAGCTCATCGGGAACTCGTTCCGGGGCCTTCTCCAATAGTTTTTGAGCGAGCTCCGTTTTTACCGTAATCATGGAAAAACTCTGTCCCAAGGTGTCGTGTAAATCTCGGGCGATCCGGTCCCGTTCCCCGCGTCGAATTAAATTTTCCAGCCGGCGATTATTTTGGGACATTTGTTTTCGGATTTGGACTGAACGGGCAAACCCGTACGACATTATTGGAGAAAGCACCGGAAAAATTAATCCTAGCGCATTTATAGTATATTCAACACCAGCTATCGGATTAGTTTGTAGACTACGGATAATTCCGAGCCCCAAAAAAACGTAGTACGAAATTAAAAACCAATCAAAGTGGCGCCGCGGCATCGTTGAAAGGATGAACGCAACTTGCCAAGCGGTGAAAATAATCATGTAAAAGTTAAATGAAAGTACGGCAAACGAGCCGGTAATTAGCAATTCCAGCGGAATCGTTACCCTCCGCCATCTAGGTACCTCGGTAACCAATATGTAAACGATGAGAAACGCTCCCATCATCATCAGCCAAAAATAGTCCGTCCACGACCGGGCTGGTAAATAGAATGCCGCGCTAAACGGCAAGTACATTAGCCAAATGTAGGTCTCCCACTTAATCTTTTTCAAAGTTTCCTTAAAACTACGCATTAATTGCTGAACTCCTCTTCGTAAATAATTGCGCCACCCCCGCGGTTACCAACGCCATAATTAAAATCCACTCGCTAATTCCCACTACGCTACTCCAGTTAATTTTAGCATGGTTGATTACTTGTCCAATCGTACGATTTAAAAAATACGTGGGCAAATGTCGCCCGATGTTTTGGACCCATTCTGGCATTGTTTCTAGGGGCCACCACAATCCGCTCACAATTGCCAAGGGAAAGGTTACTAAGTTCATTAACATTCCCAACGTTTCTTGGCGCTTAACGTTAGCTAGCAACCCGGCTAACAACATAATTGGAATTTGCCCCACTAAAATTAATCCCAATAAACTCAGCCATTGTACCGGATCTAAAGTAATTGCATTCAGATACGCCGCGACCAACCCCAAAATCCCCATTGCCATGAAGTTTTTAAGGGTGTTCCACAATAAAAACGAAGCGTAATAATTGTCTAAGCGGTGGTGATTTAATTTCAAAAATACCGTCAATCCTTCATTACGATCCCGGATTAAAGCAGTAGACATCCCCATAAGCAAGGTAATCAACAAGCTGTACACCATCATACTTCCCAAATAACTACCGGCAAACTCACGGTTATTAGTTGCTGGATTCGTAAATAATTTAGTGAATAGCCAGTAAAAAAAGGCTGGCATCCCCAGCGACATTATTAAAAACGAGGGATTGCGGAATACTAGCCGCTTTCCATCAAATTTCAACTGCTCCCATAATTTATTCATGGCGGTCATCCTCCTTGGTCATCGCGGTAAAAATGTTTTCTAACGAAGCGGCGGTGATTTTTACATTATTTAATTGGTTTAGCCACGGCGCCAAAGCCCGCAGTGTTTGATCACTATCCGTGGTCTCCAGCGTAACTTGCTGGCCCTTTACAAGCACCTGCTTTACGTTCGGCAGCCCTTGGAAACGAGCTTTAGGAAGATTGGTTACAAAGCTAATTTGACTAGTTAAGTAGCCTCGCTGAAGTTCAGCTAAAGTACCATTTAACTTAATTTTGCCTGCTTTTAAAATCAAAATTCGGTCGGCAACTTCCTGAATTTCTGCCAAGTAATGGCTGGTAATTAAAACCGTCTTTCCCTGAACGCGCATTTGTTCAATTTTACGCCAGAATATTTGTCGTGCGTTGACATCCATTCCCACGGTAGGTTCATCTAAAAAAAGCAACTGTGCATTGCTAACCAACGTTAGTCCAAAGGCTACTTTCCGCAACTGTCCACCCGACAACCGGCTTAAGGGGCGTTTTGCAAACGAACTTAAGGCCAATTCTTCCATTACGTCAGCTACCGGGCGCGGATTACGATATTGCGCAGCAGTAAGTTGTAATAAATCCCGCACGGTCACCCCCACAAGCTTCAGATTATTTTGAAACATCGTGTTCACTTCTGGTTTAGCAACCTTATTCCACTGAATTGCACCGCTTTGGGAATGCAAGATTCCCAATAACAATTTTAAAAGAGTGGTTTTTCCCGCACCGTTTTCGCCAATCAAGCCAATGATTTCTCCCGTGGGGACGGTTAAATTCACCCCGTGCAAAACCATTTTTGAACTATAATTGAACTTCAATTCGTGGACTTCCACGAGTGTCGTATTTTTCATTAGCAGATCCTCCATACCCCATATTCTAGGGAATTGCTGCCTCCTTATTCAGTACTAGATGTCACTACTTTGCCATGACATTTGTCACATTTTATAAAAACTGTTTAAGTTTCCCGTTTGCCAGAGGTTTTTCGTCGACTTCTCGCAACCGACCCGGAATAATAGGAGAAAACACCCCAATATGGAGGATTTTATGGAACAACAAATTACGCAGTTCATCAACGACTTTGGTTACCTCGCAATTGTGCTCTTGATTGCCTTGGAAAACCTTTTGCCGCCGATTCCGTCAGAGATTATTTTGACCTTTACGGGATTTATGACCCTCACGTCTAAACTGACCTTGTGGGGAAGCGTAATCGCCGCCACGGTCGGTGCCGTTATTGGCGCTTTACTTTTATACGTAATTGGTCGCTACTTGAATCCGGAACGCCTACATTGGCTAGTAGCTAGCCGCTTAGGTCGGGGATTGCGCCTAAAAGATAGTGACATTACCAAAGCACAAAGTTTCTTCCAGCGCCACGGCTTTAAAACGATCTTTTTTGGGCGGTTTGTCCCCGTAATTCGGAGTTTAATTTCAATTCCGGCGGGGATGGCTAAAATGCCGGGGCTCCTCTTCGTCTTGTTAACCACGATTGCCACCTTAATTTGGAACTTAGTCCTCATTCTTTTAGGACGAGCAGCGGGCAGCGCATGGGCGGAGGTTTCCGCAATGGTTGATACGTACGCTTCCGTTGTGGCAATTTTACTAGCTGGAATCCTCCTCATCGGCGGGTTAGTTTATTATTTCAAACGAATTCGCACAAAAGCTTAAACTAAGAAATCGTTTTCATGATAAAATAGGGATAATTATAATTTAGTTGGGAAGGACACTCACAATGACCAAAGAACATTATCTTAATAAGCGCCGCCAGCAGGAACTTTTGCCGCTAGTAGCGTTTGAAATCACCGCAACTTTCCTCGCGTATTAAAGATATTCTCACCGCAAGTAGTTTTCGACATGGTAACCGCGCCCTTTGGTTATTGGTCGCCCTTATCCAGCCAATCGGACCGTGGCTTTACTTTACTTTCGGCCAGAAATCCGAGTAACGTAGAAGGAAGATGACCCTGTTTGAAAATTCAAGATGCCAGAAGAAGGTTCTTTTGGCTGACAATCTCAATTATCATTAATTCCGCAGCAAATGCTCTGACCATCGCCACGGGAATGGGGAGTGCAGTTTGGACGGCTTCCGCGGTTAATATTGCACACTGGGTAACCCATTCCACGGATCCAGCCGTGGCTAATCACGTCATGGGGACCGTGTTAGTGATCTATGGGGTTGCGGTAGCCTTTCTTGCAATGCTACTTACCCAACGAATAGATTGGACTCGTTTTGTTCGCAACATCCTGTTCGTGGTACCTTTTAGCTACCTAGTACAGTGGTTTGTGCCGCTTTTTCGGGATTTTTTACGGATTGGTGAACTTCAAGCCAACTTCAGCCACCCCTATCAGCTTGCACTAGATATCATTATTGATATTTTTGGGTTATTTTGGGTCGCCACCGCGGTTTCCTTATACCAGCGGGCCAACCTAATCATGCACCCTAACGACGACCTCTCTTACATTCTTCGTTTTAAGTACCTGCACGGGCGTGCCTCGGCTTCCCAATGGGCAAGTTACGTACCGCCATTAGTAATGACGGTATTGAGCTTGATTGCCAATCACCAAGTCTGGTCGTTTGGTTTTGGCACGGTTTGGGCTTTCGTCACTCAAGGGTACGTCCAGGGCTGGGCCGATGAACACGTGGCGCCTTCTTTCAAACACCACTTTGTGTTGCAGAAGCCACGGGGATGAAAGTTTAATAATTAGAATATCTAAAAAAGAGAGTGGGACAAAAGTCGGGTAGTTTGCGAGCATTAACTGAAAATTGCCCATTATGCCAAAATCAGGCATAATGGGCAATTTTTGGTTAAGCGGAACAAACTGACTTTCGGCACACGTTTTGGCTCTATTGAAGTCAAAACGCCAAAATAAAAACGATTCATGAGGAAGTTTCAACTCATGAACCGTTTTTTTGTTTAAAGACTTTTGTCACAACCTCTTTTTTAAATTTGGATGACATATTTACTCATGTTAACAAATAATTTTTTCAATCCCTAACTTCAAGCCCTTCATTGCACCGCCTTAATAATTGCCTTTGCTACTAGCGACGCATACTCTTTCGAGCCCTCTGGATTAGGGTGAACGTGGTCGCCGTAGAACCAACCCGGTTGGTTCTTAGCGGGGCCGTTCCAATCGATAATTTGCAGATTATCATACTTCTTCGTAGCTTTATTCAAGGTTTGGTTAACCGAACCTTCCCAAGTTTGGGTAGGTACGTGGACGTTAACCCAGAAGAGCTTCCGGTGCTTACCGACCACCTTTTCAATAGCGTCGATTTGTTTAGCATTTACCGGGCCATTTGCGCCTAAGTTAATTAGCACGTTGTCGCTCAGTTGTCCTTGTTTCTTCATGGAAGTTAGTAATCCCGGTGCTTCATCCACCTGCCGACCAACCTTAGCGGACATAAACGCGGTTGGGAAGATTTCTTGTAAATCGGCTCCCGTATCTTCTAGAACGGAATCGCCTACTCCAGTTAATGGAATTGACTTAGCTGCGCCCATTTCTTGGTCCGTTAGATGATACTTTTGAGCAATTGCCTTTTCTTTTTTAGTTAACTTAACGTGTTTATCCTTAGATTTGGCATGGTCTTTTTGCGCTTCCTTTTGTTTTTTTAGCGCGACAGCATTTTTACGGTCCGTAGCCTTGCTATTTTTAGCGAGCTTAGCCTGTAAATCATCAGTTTTTTGCGAGACTTTTTCTGGAGCAGTGACTGCGCCAAAAATTGCCACGAAGGTAACAAACAAGACGGCTGCCACACCTACGTGACGCCATCTAAATCCTGATTCGATATCGAACATCTCCTTCAAGAAACGGCCTAGATGACGATAATCAAACTGTGCTAACGGAATCTCAACAAACCGGTAGGACAGTTCACTCAATACTAAAATAATTACTAACGGAGCGATCGTATTTAAAACTGGATGCGCCGCAATGTTGGTAACCTTTTGTTCATAAAACACCATCACCGGTAATTGGTACATGTAAATACCGTACGACCGGCTTCCTAACCATTTGAAAACTGGATTGGTCAACGCTCGATTCCAAATAAAAGCCGGATGGGCAATGATGGCAATCATCAATACTGACAATACCGAAAAAATAAAGATTCCGCCATAGTAAGGCCACGCAGAAGTCCCTGGCATGGTGAAGAATGACGTGATCATTAACGCCATGATGATCAATCCGATAATGTTCGCAACGGCATTTTTATGCAAATCAAGGTTTTTCTTCAACCTAGTGGAAGGCCAAATAAAAGCCAACGCCGCACCAATCAAGAAGGGCGCTACCCGGGTGTCCGTACCGTAATAAACGCGGTTAACCGTGTCCGGATGGTACAGAATTGCCATGATCATTGCTGAAATAACGCTAAGCGAGAACAAAATCCCCGCTACTTGCACCCGACGATGGGTGTAAATTTTTAACAACACAATTAGTAAAAGCGGCCAAATAAAATAGTATTGTCCGAGTACCGACAAATACCATAAATGGGTAAAGGGTGACTCCCCATTATACCGGTCAAAGTATGACTGCCCGTGACCCACCAGCCACCAGTTGTATACGAAGGTCAGGTTGGTCAAGATTATGCTTCGGATATGCGACAATAAATTATGCGCGAAGATGGTCATATAAGCGGTGCTCGCCACCAACACGACGACTAGGGTCGGATATAACCTCCGCAGCCGGCGTAAATAAAAAGCCCCTAATTTTATTTTCCCCGTACGATCCCATTCCTGAATAAAAATATCCGTGATTAAGTACCCAGATACCGCAAAAAAGATTGGCACCCCAAGATACCCTCCCGGAACCTTATAAGGCATTAGATGGTAGAAAATAACTCCTAAAAGTGCCAACACGCGCAAACCATCAAATCCAGTAATGTAGCGGCGCGCCCCCGTATTTTTGTATTCTAAAGAAACTTCATCAAACTCTTTCATTCACGCTTACCTCTAACATCCAAAATAAACAACTTTTTCTCCCCCATAAATGTTGATTAATTATGTACGCTCAATGATTAATATCATATAATAACCATTCCAAATATCCAACTATATGTATAAAACATTTTTAATTTTTATCTAATTCCTACATTAATGTAAACAAAAAGAGGAGGTTTGCATACCAAACATCCGCCCATGAAGTACCAGAGATGATTTTACCACCCCATCATCACTTATTAAAATCGTGAATTGGCGTGGTAAGATAGCTATAACTTTGAAATTAAGAAAGGAATTCTCATTCATGAAAAAAATCGCAGTATTTTGTGGCGCTGCCGAAGGTGAATCACCCCACTATACCGCAGCTGCTCAACAATTAGGTCAGTACTTAGCAAAACATCAAATGGGGCTAGTATATGGTGGTGGCAAATACGGATTAATGGGGCAAATTGCCACAGCTGTCTTAGAATCCGGCGGCTACGTCGAAGGCATCATCCCTCAGAACCTTGCCGATCGCGGTGCTAGTTACTCAGCAATTTCTAAACTAGAAGTCGTTGAAAACATGCCGGTCCGCAAGCAACGGATGATGGAGCTTGCGGATGGCTTCGTGGCACTCCCCGGAGGACCCGGCACCCTTGAAGAAATTGCAGAAGTGTACTCTTGGTCATTAATTGGTGAAAATGCCAAGCCGTGCGCCCTTTACAACGTTGCCCATTACTACGATGCCTTGCAAGAATTCTATGATCGCATGGTTAAAAATGGATTCTTAGCCAAACCCGCGCGTGAAAAATTACTATTCTCGGATTCATTAGACGAAATTTTTCAATTCATCAATAGTTACACCCCGCCTGCAATCCGGCGATACTAAGCCAGAAGCGACACCACTAATAGGATTGTCACAATCACCCGGACTACAAAATGAGGCCAGTTAATATTGAAAAAAATTAGCTGCCCGTTAACTAACGAAACCGGCAATACCAGTATTAATCCGGCTATCCCTAGCCACGGCTGGATAAAATTTAGCAACATTAACGCTCCCACAATGATGTTAGCCGCCATAATCCAGGTCTCTACCTGCGCTTCAATTCGAAGTGCACTATAAATCAAGAAACCTCCGTATAACATAGTTAATATGATTCCAACGGTATGCGTCATTGTGGCCACTCCCCATAATTTATATTGAAGAAATCGTTATCTTTTACTAATTCCATTGTAACAATATTGCGGCAAAAATTGAGAATAAAGTTTACGGTTGACATCTCACTCATTTATTTATATAGTTAGTCACATAAGTAATTAAGTAATTCGGGAGGGGCTTTTTATGAACAACCAAAATATTGTTAGTGTTTCGGACTTGCGTAAAACTTATGGGGGAAAAAACGAACGGCAATACGAAGCACTAAAGGGAATTAATTTTGATGTTCAAACAGGGGAATTTGTGGGGATCATGGGAGCATCTGGTTCCGGTAAAACCACCCTATTGAACATGTTGGCAACTTTAGATAAGCCAACTAGTGGACAGGTACTAATTAACCAACAGGACGTTACTCGCCTAAAGGGAAATCAAATCGCTGATTTCCGTTCTAAAGAAATTGGTTTTATTTTCCAAGATTTTAACCTTTTGGAAACTTTGACGGCGGAAGAAAACATCGCTTTACCACTTTCTTTGCAAGGAGTTCGTCGCAGCGCTATTAAACAAGCGGTTCACGCAGTTGCAGAAACTTTGTCAATCCAAGACCTATTGCGGAAATACCCAACTGAACTTTCTGGTGGGCAAAAGCAGCGGGTTGCCGCTGCCCGGGCCATCGTTCATCAACCAGCATTACTATTGGGGGACGAACCAACTGGAGCTTTGGATTCTAATAGTGCACGAGAAATGTTGGAATTATTGACGGATATTAACCAAAAGCAAGGCGTTTCCGTCCTCTTAGTTACCCACGATCCGTTCTCAGCAAGCTTCTGTCAACGAATTCTCTTCATTAAAGACGGGGTCATTGGCCAAGAGCTGCGGCGCAACGGTACCTCACGTTCTGAGTTCTATCAAGAAATTCTTGAAAAACTCGGTACGTTTGAACAGTAGGAGGTTTGCATAATGTTACTCAGACTAGCTCTTTCTAATATTAAAAACCACCTTCGCGATTACGTGGTTTTACTAACTGGCTTGGTAATGTCTTCGGCAATTTTCTACATGTTTGCCAACTTAGCAACTAACGAGGGCTTTATCAAGGCAAATGCTAACTTTAAGTTTGCTAGCCCAGTCTTTATATTCGGGGAAGTTTTATTGGTAATCATCACGTTTGTTTACGTAATGTACGCTAATTCATTCCTATTGAATATGCGCCTTCATGATTATGGATTATTCATGATGCTGGGTGCCAAAAAACGGCGCGTTGGTAGTTTGATGGTTTTCGAAACCATGACCGTTGGGATTATTGCTACCGCCTTAGGCTTGCTGTTAGGGGTAGGATTAACCGGTGGAATTTCACAACTGCTCTTTAATCACCTTGGGTTAGAAATTCATAAATTCAACCCGGTCTATTTCAAGGCAATTCTAACAACGATCTTGTTATACTTGATTTTGTTCTTTATTGCCGCACTGTTTAATTTACAGTCTTTAGTTCGGAAGCCAGTCTTGAAGCTACTTAAGCAGACTGATACTGTCGACCGAATTAAGATTAATCCCATTGGACTGCTTTTCTCTGGCGTTGCTGGAATTGTCCTCGTCGGGATTGGTTATTACGCGCTTGCTAAGATTATGGACCTTCAACTTTCTGCGATTCCGATTGCTTTAGTTACCATCGTAGTCGGTAGTTTCTTGATTTTCCGCTCTAGCATGACGTTAATCATCCACTGGTTAAAGAACTCCGGATTTGCACAGCGGAAGTTAAACAACTTCACCCTTTCGCAAATCATGTTCCGGATCCGGGATTACAACAAGATTTTAACCATTACTTCGTTACTATTTGCCTTGGCATTAGGAGCAATTACGGTTGGTTCCGCCTTTAATCGTGAAATTGATTCTTCGGCGAAATTACAGAGTGCTTACACAATGGCGCTAAATAACCCTACTCCTAAAGAAAAACAATTGATCAACAAGTTAACGGACGTCCAAGTAACTAGTTACGACCAAAAGTTTGCTAACTCACACGTTTACTACAACGAAGATCAATTTGAACAACATCCGTACTATACGGTGAAATTTGACGCTACAACTGCGCATCCTGGTGAAGCAAAACGCGTTAAAACTACGCTAAACGATTTAAAAACTAACGTTAGTCATAGCATGGATTTCATTGGCCTAGGCGGTTCAAAAATTGATACTACGCCTCAATTTTATCCAACAGCTAAATTTGACCAGTTAAATGGTGAAAAGGGCACCGTCAGCCTCATCACCGTCAAAAACATTGGCGAAAATCGGAACACTTTACAGAAGCTCTACGACATGCAAAATAGTGCACATCCACTACCAGATGAATTTGTTAGCGGAGTAGGTACTTACCCAGCTTACCTAGTGCTCAGTGGAATTTACGGTGGTCTTGAGTTTATCGGTTATTTCTTAGGAATTGCCTTCCTTGCAATGCTTACAAGTTGCTTGATGTTCAAGATTCTTTCTGGAACTCGCCAAGATACCGTGCGCTATAACCTTCTAAATAAGGTCGGAACGCGACGTTCCTTAATGAAGAAGAGTATCAACAATGAAATTTTCGTCTTGTTCGCTCTTCCAGGAATCTTGGGAGTCATCGACGTTTTGTTTGGACTTCAAATGTTTAAACCGTTATTGCACGATCCGTACTACCATATCCAATATCCAATAATTATTTTCGTGGTGGTATATCTGATTTACTACCTCTTGACTACTTGGATTTACAAGTTAATCGTGTTACCGAAGAAGAAATAACGGGAACAAACGCATCAATCGGGGATTGGAAAAACTACATTCAGTTTAAAAACAGCAAAAAGCCTTCAAGAATATCTTGAAGGCTTTTTGCTGTTAACGGGTTAATATAATTATTTACGTGTTAAAACGAGTCCCAGAATCCAGCTCTTCTAGTTAACCAAACTAAGGCATTGACCACTTAAACCGCGGTCAATGCCTTAGTTGCGTTAATCTTCAGAAACTATTCGGGTTCTTCCACTCTCTTTTCCATCATTCACAATCATCGCGTGAAAATTCTTCCACTGTTCTGGTGTTAAATCTAATTCTGCTTCCACCATTTTTTTCGCTGCTTCATATCCTTTAGGTAACGGGCAGCCCATTCTTTCAAAAAGTCTTCTACTGTATTTATCGGCGATAAATCCCGCGTGCTCAAATGCATACATCATCACGTAATCCGCCGTTTCTGGGCCAATCCCGTGTAATGCAAGTAACTCCGCTCGAAGTTGGCTTGAAGTTAAATTCTGAATCCGTGAAACTGAAAAATCGTAGCCCTTCGCCCATTGTAAAATATTTTTAATGGTAGCCGCCTTTCGCGTATAAAACCCACTCGGACGGACATTTTGCTGCAATTCTTCGTCACTTAATTCTAAAATTAACTTCGGATTGAAGTTAAAATTTAATTTCAAGTTGTTTAAACTAGGGACCACGTTTCGCCAACTAGTATTTTGTACTAAAATCCCTCCGTACACGACTTCCCAGGGTGTTTCCTGCCATTCTTCTAGCCAAGGTTGCTTCCCCATTCGAGCGTACATCGTTTGATAAATTGTTTTGACCTGCACCGTTGCCACCTCCGTCCCCATTATATCGGCGAATCTTAAAAAAATTATTATAAAAGGCCTAAAATTATTAAATTTGCGTTAGAATAGAAGATAATTAATATAAAGGAGTCCTGAATTTGACTGAAAAAGCCTGCACAACCGTTTTAGTTGGTAAGAAAGCCTCAATCGATGGTTCGACCATGGTCGCTCGTAACGACGACACTTTCTTGCCACTCGCACCGCACCGTTTTTACATGCATCCCGCTGAAAGTGGCGTAGACGAAACCATCGTCTCCTCACAAAATGGGTTCACAGCAAAATTACCTGCTAATGGCTACCGTCACAGCGCCGTTCCTAACATTGATCCTGATCGGGACGGAATCTATGACGAAAGTGGTTTTAACGAAAAGAACGTTGCCATGAGTGCCACCGAAAGTGTCTACGGAAACCCTAAGACCCTGGCGTACGACCCGCTCGTTCCTAATGGGCTTGCCGAAGACACTATGCCAACCATGGTACTTCCTTACATTGACTCCGCGCGGATGGGCGTAGAATACTTAGGTAAGTTAATTGCTAAGTATGGCTCTCCTGAAGGTAACGGCGTCATCTTTAGTGACAAGGATGACGTATGGTACATGGAAATCGTCACGGGGCATCACTGGGTTGCTCAACGAATTCCTGACGATTCTTACGCCGTAGCTGCTAACCAAGTGGCAATTCAACAAGTTGATTTCAACGACCCTGACAACTTTATGTGGTCGGAAGGCATTCAAGAATTCGTTGAAAAATACCATTTGAATCCTGACCATGAAGGTTGGAACTTCCGTCACATCTTCGGTACCGATACTGAAAAAGACCGACATTACAATACTCCGCGGGTTTGGTATGGACAACTTTACCTTAACCCAGAAATCGAACAGGACCCGCAATCTTCAGAATTACCGTTCATTCGTCAAGCAAGTCGTAAAATTACGGTTGAAGACGTGGGCAACATTTTGAGTTCGCACTACAACGAAACTAAATACGATCCGTTTGGTCATGGTGATGACAAGGATCGCTTGAAGTTCCGGCCAATTTCAATGAACCGGACCCAAAATTCGCACGTTTTGCAAATTCGTAACGACGTGCCTGAAGATCGTTCCGCAATTTTCTGGCTTAACTTCGGTGTCCCAGCATTTAGCCCATACGTGCCGTTCTTTAACAACGCTACGGATACTGATCCTAGCTACAGCGCTACTAAGCAAACCATGAATTTGGACGACGCTTACTGGATGTACCGCGCGGTTGGTTCCGTTGTGGAAGGCCACTATAGCCAATTCATCCAAAAGAACGTGGACTACGTAACTGCTTCTAAAGAATTCTTGCGTGGCCGGGTTGCTGAAATTGATCGTCAAGCCGCTGAATTGTCTGGTGAAGAATTAACCAAGTTCTTAACCGAAGCCAACCATCAAACCGTAGCTGCGATGAAAGAGCGCACAATGAAACATTTTAACGATCTGCTTGCTACTGGATTAACGCTTTCGAAATTGACGTTTAATATGGATAAGAATCTTTAATATTCAATACTAATCGAAAATCAAAATAGGAACTTTCGGAAAAACCGGAAATTCCTATTTTTTTATAACAATATATCGTTAGGAGAAACATGATGAACAAATTAACTACTATAGCTCTTAGTTTATTGGTTATTATCTTTTCTTTTTTTACTATCCAAGATTTACTAGTTGCGTCGCCCGTCATAAAAGATGGGGTAACTGCCGCCATTTTTCTGGTTTTGGCCATCTTAAGTTTCGAAGACAACTCTACTGATCAAGTAGATAGTGTACATGAAAATCATCTTAACCACCTTTCTGACCATAAAACACTAGTCTTTATCGAATGGTTTTCTTTTTGCATGTTTTGGATATTTATCTCCATTTATCAATTGGTCAATTCAAATCTTATCATTGGAGTAATTGCCTTTATATGTTTATGCTATTGGTCAATCATTAACATAACTAAAATTGTAATTTACTTATTTTTGTTAAAGAATGATGCGTCATCGCATAAATAAAACAAAATTAGCACACTGAAGTGAACCCCCGATATTGGATTTAGACCAATATCGGGGGTTCACTTTACACTTAGAAATTCTAGGCGCTATTTTTTATTACATGTATGTTAGTTTTCTGCTGCCTAGTCAAAACGTGTTCCAGCCACCAATTTTTTCCGGTTAACAACATTACGGCGCTAATCGCCTAAAACGCGACTAGCGCCGTAACATCGTTAATCCTCGAGTCTTACCCGGGTTGCTCCGTGCTCTAATTCTTTTCAATCGCCCGCGGTCTTCCCCAATAGTATCCTTGCTGTAGCTTAATACTATTGTCTACTAACCAGTCACTTACCGAGAGGTTATCGATTCCCTCAATAATCAAGTCAATCTGGTTATCAATTGCCATTGAGCGCCACAACATCACCGTTTCTTGTACTAGGTCTTTACTTACGTTGCGTAATTGCAACAATGACAACTTGATCCGGTCGATATATTCACCATACTCACGAACAATATTAAAACTATTCATTCCGCTAGAAACATCGTCAATTGCGATGCGGAAACCTAGCTCGTGAACCTGCTTAATTGGTTCAATCATTGAGTTATTGTAATATTGGTCGAAATACCGTTTACTTGGGATTGCTTCCGTGATTTCCACCATCAAGGTCTTTTGGTATGGAATTAAAGCCTTCAAAGCCTCGATAGTGCTTGGGTATAATAATTGTTGCGGGTCAATGTTAAAACTAAAATATTGGTCTGGCTTATTTTTTACCAACTCTTTTAATTCATTGGCCATCCAATTGCAGAAAATCCGATTACTCTCGTTATTACGAATGTATTCTTTAAAGAGGACCGCTGGAAACTTATTATCTTCCCCAGCTTTACGTAACAATAATTCATACTCTTGGAGCTTTCCCTTGGTATCCTCGTTATTCACCGCAAAGATTGGTTGTTCGTAAAAACATAACTTATCCACTGCGGCTTCTAATTCATCCAACTTGTCCTTCTCTAACTTAATGACGAAACATCCCCCTCTACAGACATACTATTCCTAGAATTATTTTTAGCTTGATATAAATATTTGTCAACTCGTTTATAAAAGTCTTTGGCGCTTTGATCACTCTTCTTAAGGTCAGTAACCCCAATCGATACTGTAATCCGGACGTCAAGGCCGTCTTTAACTTCAAAAGTCTTCTCAACTAGAATATCACGAATAGCCTTCACAATCGGTGCAGCTTCGGCAGACGTCCGGTTTCGGAAAATAATTGTGAACTCTTCCCCACCAACTCGGAAAAGCTGCGCGTTGGTTTTACGTTCGAACAGTTCATCTGAGAATAGCTGAGCAACGTATTTTAAAACACTATCGCCCACTTGATGGCCATATTGATCGTTAAAAAGCTTAAAGTGGTCGATGTCAAACATCGCCATCGCTACCGGTAAATCATTGTTAGAGTAAACTTCAAATACCTCATTGGACACCTCGTTAAAGGTCCGCCGGTTACGTACCCCGTTTAAGAAATCGTAGCCGTTATCCTTTTCCAATTTCATATACCGCTTAATCATTGCCCGAATTTCGATATTTCCGAAATGGACAATCGTCATCATCAGCATAAATTCGAACGTTAGCAAGAGTACTTGACTAACCGTCATGGTACGAATTCCCTTCAAGATTGACCACCAGGCAACCCCAAATAAGAACTGGGTCGCATAATACCAGGCGCTATCAATTAGCCATTCACTATTCCGATAAACCACCCAAATTATTGCGATTAAAAGCAGCATCGCCAACAAATTTAAAATATTAAACTGCGTCTGGTGCCGAATAATTGCCAAACCATAAATATAAATTGGCAAACCCATGTTAAACAAAAGCACCGTTTTGCGATGCACAATGTATAGGCAGTAAAACAAGATGATGAACTGCGCATTAGAGTACTGCCAACCCAGTTGGCTATTGTCAATATCCGCATGTAGGGCCATAAAAGTCGCCTGCATAAAAAGCATGGCAATTGCTAGACTGACAAACCAACTAATCTCTTCATAAATTGCCGTGTTGGTTTCGTACCTGCCAAAAAAGCGGTCAATCCCGTATGAAACCAACGTTAAAATGCATAAAACACCAATCGTAATTGCAGCAATAATCAACGTATTAAAACTAAAAAAACGCGCAAACCATTGTCCAATTGGACTTACAACCATACTAAAAGGCATTTTAATATCTCCTATTCTTTTGCTATTTTAATCAATGCGTCCACGTAGTCGTTAACAACGAAATAACCGGTATCCTTCATTTAGCGCAAGAAAATTATACATAATCTTCCCTACCCACACTAAATGCGAAGGCTCATTTCTAACATTCCACATTGCCAAAATCAAAACTTAATCTTCCAATAAAAACTAATCTTTGTAATAACCCATTGCGTTATCAGTTTAGTGGCGCTAAATCGCACCGTTTCCCCGATATCGACGACTAAATTATCGTTCTTAAGTATACGATTTTTATTAGATATTTTGCAAGTTAATATTATTAAAAATTAACTTGTCAAAGTATTATTTTCAGCACGCAACTTTTGCATGTAAAAAAATACCCTTGAAGCTACGAGATATCGCTGCTTCAAGGGTATTTTTATCTGTCCGAGACAGTGGTGCTTAGGTGCTTTACTTTAACATATCTTCGGCGGTCTTCTTTAGGTCAGCATCGCTCATGCTTTCCCACTTCTTGGCTTCCGCAATTGTCTTAACCGTGTTGTGACCGTTCGAATCCATAACGTGGTTCCACATTGCATCACGTACTGGAGTTGAATCGTCACTCCAATCAAATACTTCCTTCATTTGTTTATCCAAAAGTTGTGTCTTCAATGTTTCTGCCATAATAAAAGCCTCCAATAAACTGGGTGACCATGGTTAAAACCTAACCATGCCGTTCATTTTATTATTGCACCCCACGACTCTGTTATAACACTGGTTGGGCGATTTGTTAATATATAAAATTGGTTTGTTTTGGTTGTGTATTTGTCGGGTATGATAACGGTTTATCAGTCCCCAAAACACAAAGAAGCGAAAACTGCAGATAAACCGTTTCCGCTTCTTGAACTTAAACGTTATTTTTCTTGATAATCAAAATACCCAAATTGTGCCGGTACTTCATAACCTGAATAATCCACGGCAGCTAGGCCAACGAATGCCCCGGTAAAGAATCCGCCGTAAGTTTGTAAAACATAGTCATCTGACAACACGGCCGCATCTAACTCAACCGGAATCCGCTGCCATTCCTGACCATCAAAAGAGTACTCATAATAGTAAGTTTGTTTTTCCACTTGAGTTCTCAGCCAAACTTCATCAACATCGTCAGGAACCTTAATGGCGTGGTCCTTCAAATAAGAAGTGTAGTTTCCACGATTATTTTCGGCCACTTCGATAACTTTTCCACGATTTTCATCGCGCGTAATGAAGACCCATGACCAGTGTTTATCATTATAGAAGTTAGTTAGCCCGGCCATCTGCTGGTAACTAAACGGATCAAATTTAACCTTAGTTTCCGCAGTAAAATTGAACGCCTGCCAGCGTTGGGCAATCATCGAAACGTCAAAATTACTTGCTAATGATCCACGACCAACCAGCTCTAGATAGCCTTTTCCAGTGTGGCCCATTTTAGCCGTGAACGGTACTCGAAGCGTATTCCAATCTAAATCCAATGCTGGTTGGTCAAACTTGTCGTGGCGGGAATGGTCAGCCGAACCCGCGGACAAAATCGCGTCCTTAGGGGCTTCTACTTCAACCTGACCGCCATGGCCACCCACAATTCTTGGCCATCCTTGATCATCCCATTCTACTTTTTGAATGGCGGTTTCCCGGCCTAAAGTACTCCATCCCCGGGGATCGTGGCGGGATTCGTTCGCGTGGTTCCATGGTCGCGCACATAACGATGCGTAGTACCATTCTCCACTAGGCGTGTTAACTAGTGCTCCGTGACCCTGCTTTTGTATTCCCATATCGGGCGTGTCAAAATTAGTGATGAAAGGTCCGTCTGGCTCAGTTTCAAAAGAGTTTGCGTCTAAGGTTTTAGAACGAGCAACCACCTCTTGATGAGTGAATACCGTGCCCCCTTCAGCCGCAAATAGATAATAGTAGCCGTCTTTTTGGTATAAATGTGGTCCTTCAACTAGCTTAACTTCCGTACCGCGATAAATGGTTCGCGCGGTCTCTGGCTTTAGTTTCATGGTTGTTACGTCAAATTCCGTCAGCGTGATTCCGTCAAACGGGTGGTGATATTCTCGATGGTCCCATGTTTGCTGAACCAAATATTTACGTCCATTTTGATCATGGAACAGCGAAGCATCGAAGCCCACCCCGTTTAATTTAATCGGATCGCTCCACGGTCCTCGAATATCCGTTGCCGTTGTTAGGTAATTGGTCATGTCTTTAAATGCACCTTCGGTTACCTTCACGTCGGTGTAAACCAGCCAGAATTTACCATCTGCATACGACAAATCAGGTGCCCAAATTCCCCCAGAAGCAGGGTTCCCTTTCATATCTAAAAGGGTCGTCGTGGATAATGGTGATGGCAAAAGTTGCCAATGCACCATATCTTTTGACTCGTGAAGTCGCACGCCAGGAAACCATTCGAACGTGGAGTTTGCAATATAATAAGTGTCACCAACCCTAATCATGCTAGGGTCGGCATTAAAACCTGGTAATACTGGATTAACTATTTTCATTTTAATTATCCTTTCTATTAAACGATTTATAATTCACCTTGCGTCTTACGTTGGTCAATTTCTAAATTGATTTGCTTTACGTCAAGATCACTTAACGGATACCTACTCATAATCCACATTGCTACTACTGCTAATCCAATCGGAATCCAGATCATCGACCATTGAATCCCCATTAGTGAAGAGGAATTTTGGACTGCCTTAGTACCATCAAAATGGAAGAACGCGTTGATGTAGCCCGGAATAATTCCACCCAAGGCTAACCCAATCTTGAAGAACAGGCCCATAATGGCGTTAATAATCCCCGCAACCCGTTTTTTAGATTGGTATTCACCGTATGAAACTACTTCAGGAACCAGCGACCACATGTAACCAGTTGCGGAGGTAATCCCCCACTGTTGTAAGAAGCGTCCAAGGTAACCTAACGCAGTAGCGTTCCTAAATTGCGGCATTTGCCAAACCCATAAAATAATTTGACCGACAATAAACAGTGCTAAGAAGATGTAGAAAAACTGTTTTTTACCTATTTTACGCCGGACGATTGGCCACAAGAATACGAGGAAAATTCCCGGAATTGAACCAATCAAGTTAATTGAAGCCATCCATTCTGGGTGTCCGACGTTATATTGCATATAGAAAGGCCAAACCGTATTTCCAAAAAACATAAAAGTAAAACCAATTAAAAAGAACATTCCCAATACTTGAAGCGGCTTGTTACGTTTAATTTCAGCAAACAAGTCGGAATATTTAACGGCATCGGTTTCTTCCTGGGTTGGCAAAACCCGTTCTTTAACCCCAAAATAAGTGCATAATAGTAACGCAAACCCAATAATCATGTAAATTGCCATTACGGAAAAGTACGCGCCGCCCGCATGTGGTGAAGTGTAATCCCCCAAATTCAATTTAATTCCAAATAATCCGATATCTTTAAGTTGCTTGTCTGGCGAAGCCAGTTGGATAAATAACGGTAAGAACGTGTAAACCATTAAATTACCAATGTTGGCTTCGGTCATCCGAACCGTAGTCAAGGCAGAAACCTCATCGTTATCCCGAGTTAACGATGCATTTAACGCACCGTACGGGATGTTAACAAACGAATAGATTAAAGCCGTTGCCAAGTACGATACAAACGCATAGAATACATTTCCCCGCACTGCTTCAATTGGGAAAAATAGTAACGCTGCACAAATCGTCAGTGGAATCCCAAAATATAGGATAAACGGCCGGTACTTGCCTTTTTTAAAATGGCTACGATCAACTACCGCTCCCACCCAGGGATCCCAAAAAACGTTTACCCACCGGACAATCAGGAAGATGGTTGCTCCCACCGTCGCTGAAATGCCAAATACCGTTGTCAGGTAAAATAACAGCATCGAGCCCACCGTCCCAAAAATCAGGTTTTGGGCTAGGTCACCGGCACCGTAACTCACCCGCTCCTTCCAAGACAATTTAGCGAATTCATCTTTCGCCACGTCGTTATTACTCGCCATCTTATCAGCCTCCTAAAAGCTAAATTGTTTTACAGCATCATTGTATCCGCTTACAAATCGCTATAATAGAAGGCTTTGTACCCACTTTTTGTCAAAATCTGACTATTCAAAATAACCCGAATCTTTAAGGGAACGCACTATCCGCTTCTTTCCTAATTGCTTGCGGTAATCCCGTGGAGTTTGTCCACTCCATTTTTTAAAGCTTTTGCTAAACATTGATGAATTTGTCACTCCTACCATTTCAGCAACATCTTCAACCGAATAATCTAGGTAACTGAGTAAAAGTTTAGCCTTCCGATAACGCTGCTTTTCTACGTAATGAAGCGGCGTCATCCCGTAAACCTTCTTGAACGTTCGGTAACCATAACCATCACTAATTTTGATTTCATTGCAAATATCTTGGAAGGTATTAAATTTCTCCGGATTGCCGATGTTATTTTCAATTAAAATTGCAATCTGACGAGCAACCTCTGCTTCCCGTTCGGAGAACCGGTTACTGCAATGACCCGGGTGGCTTTCGATAAATTTGCTCAAATCATAGAGGTAATTCAGCATAATCAGCTGAATCTTGATGTTGACTTCATCTTTGCCTAATTCTCCTTGTTTTCCTAGTTCGCTATATCGAACGATTTCTTTGGCCGTTTTGAGCGACTCCTGTGCCAATTTTGACTTAGCATAAATCACCGTATTGGCCAAATTACGAATAATTTCTGACTCTAACCGAATATTTTCAAAACTAAAATGAAAGGTAATGTAAGTTAAATCGTTAAATTGATTAGCATTCCAATTTTTATGCAACGTTCCCGGTGCAATAATAATGACGTCTCCTGGACCGTAGCTATACGAAACGGATTGATTAATTTCAGTAGTTTGATACCCATCGACCACACACATCAACTCAAACGCCTGATGTTTTTGTTCAAAAAATGACCATCCTCCGGGAACCGTCCGCATGTGCCCGCCAAAAACGTATAAACTTGCGTCAACAACTGGAATTGGGATAAATTTCTCCATTATTTTCACTCCCGTCTGGTAAAAATTATTTTAAAAAAGAGCGGAAACCTGGGTAAAACGCCCCTTTCTCCGCTCCTTATTCGTGGTTATTTGGTCTACTTACAACATTTCACGCCGGTAATTCATTAATCCGTGACTAATTTCTGCCGTTTGTCCGTAAACTTTTTTATACAGGTTATACAGTTCATCATACTTTTTAACGTTTTGGACGTTAGGTAAGTACGTCTGGTCGTACGCAACAAATTTTTCGGCGCATTCATTTAAAGAATCAAACCATCCCACACCTACAGCAGCGATCATTGCTGCACCAAGCCCGGGACCTTGTTCATTTTTCAAGGTAACCACCTTTTTATTAAAGATATCTGCCTGAATTTGTAGCCATAGGGCACTTTTAGCACCCCCGCCGATGGAGACAACCGTATCAAAATTACTGCCCTTCTCCGCAAAGATCCGCATGATGTCCCTGAAGGAGAAAACAATTCCTTCTAATACTGCTCTCGTGAAGTCCTCTTTGCGATGGGTGCCGTCGATCCCGATAAAACTTCCCCGGATGTCGCCGTCCGGGTACGGGGTCCGTTCCCCAACGATGTACGGCGTAAATAGTAAGCCGTTCGCACCCACGGTGGATTTTTTAGCCGCATTAACAAAATCAGTAAAACTATTGTCGTTGCTAAACCGTTTCTTAAACCAGCTCAGACTATATCCGGCTGCCAAGGTAACCCCCATGGTGTAATATTTATTAGGAATTGCGTGGTTAAAGAAATGCAACGCCCCTTGGTAATCAACTTTCGCGTTATCTTCGTACTTTAAAACTACCCCAGATGTTCCGATTGAGGATAGCACTTGGTTGGTATTAAGGATTCCCGCACCAATCGCGCCAGCCGCATTATCAGCTGCTCCACCAAAAACCTGAGTGTCCGTACTTAATTCTGAAAACGATGCGTAGGTTTCGCTAATTTTTCCTGCAAACCCGATCGATTCAATTAATGGAGGGAAAATTTCCATCGGTAGTTGGAACGCTTCCGCAATTTGGGAGCTCCATTTCCGTTTTTCTTCGTCCAACATTACCGTGCCAGCTGCGTCAGAATATTCCATCGCAATTTTGCCAGTCATGCGATAACGAACATAGTCTTTGGGTAGCAGGAACGTAGCTACTTCCTCAAAAATCTGGGGTTCGTGTTCTTTGACCCACAATAATTTCGGCAAAGTAAATCCTTCGAGCGGCACGTTACGGGTGATATCAATAAAGTCTTTTCCCATTACATTCAAAATTTCTTTGCATTGTTGAGTAGTCCGCGTATCGTTCCATAAAATCGCCGGACGTAAAACCTGATGATGATCATCTAGGAGGACCAATCCGTGCATCTGTCCTGAATAACTAATCCCCTTAATATCCGTTGGCTTAATTTTGTCTACATCAATTAACCGTTTAATTGCCACGGTCGTCCCCATTACCCAGTCTTCCGGATTTTGTTCACTAAATCCCGGCTCAGGCTGGCTTAAGGGATATTCCTTACTTTGTTGGGCGACAATTTTGCCCGCTTGGTCAACTGCCGAAACCTTAACCGCACTGGTTCCTAAATCAACCCCTAAAACTACTTGCATGATATCCACCTCTCCTGATAATAAAAGGGCGGCCCACGCCACCCTCTTAGTGTTTAATTAATGTTTATTTTCCTAGCACAGTGAACATGTAGTTATTGATGGTTGCTTTCAACTGTTCCAGATGGCCGGACTTGGTTGCGGCAATTAATTCTGATTGTGGTTTGTCAATGATATAGTTCTCAAAATCAGTAAAGTCGACTTTGCCATTTTCAAAGTCTGCTCCAATCCCGGACTTGAACGAACTATAACGGTCTTCGATAACGGAATCTAAAACGTGGTCTTCAAGTAACTTAGCAGCTACCCGCAAACCTGCGGCATAGGTGTCCATTCCAGCAGTGTGTGCCAAGAATAAATCTTCCATAGTAAATGATTGCCGTCTTGGCTTAGCGTCGAAGTTCAAGCCACCAGTTGGCAAACCGCCGTTTTTAAGCATTTCATACATAACTAAGGTAGCTTCCATTACATCGTTAGGGAATTCATCAATATCCCAGCCAATCAATTTATCACCCATGTTGGCATCTAAGGAACCTAACAATCCTGCGTCACGAGCTACTCGAACTTCATGTTCATAAGTATGACCTGCTAGATAAGCGTGGTTACCTTCAAGGTTTAGCTTAAAGTCTTTATCTAAACCATACGTCTTCAAGAAGGCAATCGTGGTTGCGGCATCCGTATCGTATTGGTGTGAAGTTGGTTCCTTTGGTTTAGGTTCCAATAAGAACTGGCCGGTGTAGCCGATTTCATTAGCGTAATCTTTAGCCATCCGGAAGAACTTCGCAATGTGATCTTGTTCCAACTTCATATCAGTATTTAATAGTGATTCGTAACCTTCACGACCGCCCCAGAAAACGTAGTTACGTGAGTTCACACGTTTAGCGATTTCCAAAGAGTGTTTAATTTGGGCTGCGGAATATGCCAAAATGTCAGCAAATGGTGCGGTTGCGCCACCAGCAACGAAACGCGGGTTGGTAAATAAGCTAGAAGTATTCCAAAGAACTTTCTTACCCGTTTCTTGCATTTTTTCAACAATCTTATCCACTACCTTGTCCAAGTTGGCGTTAGTTTCCCGAAGGGTTTCACCTTCCGGAGCCAAGTCCCGATCATGAAACGCAAAGTATTCGATGTTCATCTTATCTAAGAAGTCAAACATGTAATCTACCTTGGCCAAAGCCTGTTCCATTGGATCTTTAATGTTGTCCCATGGGCGTTGAGCCGTTCCATCTCCAAATGGGTCAACTAAACGTTGATCCATTGTGTGCCAATATGCTACGGAGAACTTCAACCACTCGCTCATTTTCTTTCCATGAATTACTTCGTCAGGATTATAGTAGTGAAATCCATTTCCTGCTTTTAAACCTGCTTGGTTACCCACATATTCCATTTTTTTGCGATCAAATAATGACATTTGTACATCCTTCTTTCATAAAATCCAGTTGGTTTTCTCAAACAACTAACCTGCACAATCAATGTAAACCCTTTCTTTTTAAATTGCAAGTATTTTTTAACCAATTGCCTTTTTTACTTTTCTGATAAGATACTAGTTGTATCATCGCTTATTTCGGCTTATTCAGCCTTCTAAGGGCTTTTGAGCGCCTCTTGAGGTGTTTTTGGGGTAGGAAACCGAACCCGATGCTACAATTTTTAAAAACAGGAGATATACAACATATGGCTAAATCAATTAACCAAGATGCGATGCGTGATTTAAATCTTAAATTAATGCTTCAATTTCTTTTTAATCACCCGAAAACTTCACGCATTGAAATTGCAAATAATTTAAAGCTAAATAAATCGACCATTTCGTCCCTATACGCGACCCTGAACCGGATGGGTTATGTGCGAGAAATTGGACACGGCGATAGTTCTAGAAGCGGGGGACGACGCCCAATTCTAATTAAATTTAATCGTCACTATGGTTACACCGTGAGTTTCGAACTCGGACACCATCATTTACGGATGATGACCAACTGGTTGACCGGGGAGAAGATTTCTTTTTATTCCATCCCGGTAATCGATAAAGATATTTATGAAATTGTCGAAATCATGAAGGAGCGGATTCGTTCAATTTCAATTCCAACTGCTGAACACCAATTAATGGGGATTTCAGTTGCCATTAACGGCATTGTTGACCATAACCAAATCATTGATTCGCCCTTTATCGACATGCAAAATGTGGACCTAGCACAGACCCTTGCAGAATTCCACGTTCCGGTTTTTATCGAAAATGAAGCTAATCTAGCGGCCATCGCCACCCGAGACTACATGACTGATCACAAGTTTAAAAACCTAATTGCACTAGACGTCCACAATGGGATCGGTGCTGGAATTATTATTAACGACCGCCTTTATCACGGCCAATTAGGGCGGGCAGGTGAAATTGGTCGTTCCCTATTTTTCCCTGGCTTTGCTTCTAGTCCAACAATGAAAATCGAAAAATTATATAGTGAAGATGCAATCATTAAAAAATTTGGGCAATTAAAACGAACCCCCTACGTTGATCGTCAGCAGTTCCTTGAATACTATCGGGCCGATGATCAGGTAGCCATTAAAATCATGAACGAGTTCACCGAAGCCGTGGTCTACCTGCTTTTCAACGTTAGTCAAATCTTCAGCCCCGAACTAGTTAGTTTACAGTCGCGAATTATCGGCGAAATCCCACAATTAATGACTAAAATAATTAGGGAATATGAAGAGCTCGCTGGGGCTAATTCGCCAACTAAATTACAACTTTCGCAGATGATTGAAGATGCTCCATTATATGGCGGTGCATCGTTGCTAACTCACCATCTGTTGGGGCTTGAGCACTACCACCTACAGATGAAAATCTAAATTATTCGAAAATTATTTTTTGGAACCGCTTGCATTTTTTAGAATATATGTTTTAATTAATGTGTTTACGATTTACATTAGTTTTCTCAGACAACTAACTGCCAATATATTTAGGAATGAGGAATAACTAATGAAAAAAGTATCCGCAAGTTTCATATATTTCTTCGGTGCTTTAGGTGGTTTACTGTTTGGTTATGATACCGGGGTAATCTCCGGCGCCATACTATTCATTGAAAAACAAATGCACTTGGACGCCTGGCAACAAGGCTGGGTCGTTAGTGCCGTTCTCCTAGGCGCCATGTTAGGTTCGGTAATTATTGGACCATCTTCAGACCGCTTTGGTCGTAAGAAGTTACTACTATTGTCTGCAATTATTTTCTTCTTAGGTTCAATCGGCTCAGCTTTTGCTGCTGGGTTCTGGACGTTAATTTTATCGCGAATCATTTTGGGGATGGCCGTTGGGGCAGCTTCCGCATTAATTCCAACCTATTTAGCGGAATTAGCGCCAGCAGAAAAACGGGGAACCGTCTCCAGCCTCTTCCAATTAATGGTAATGACCGGAATTTTGATCGCCTACATTACCAACTACACATTCTCTGGGATGTACACTGGTTGGCGCTGGATGCTTGGTTTTGCCGCCATCCCTTCCGCATTGCTCTTCCTTGGAGGATTAGTTTTACCAGAAAGTCCCCGTTTCTTAGTTAAAACGGGTGATACTGAAGAAGCTAAGCATGTTTTGGGTCAAATGAATAACCATAATCAAACGCTAGTTGATAAAGAACTCGTCCAAATTCAAGAACAAGCTAAACTTGAAAATGGCGGATTAAAAGAATTATTTAGTCACTTCGTTCGACCAGCGTTAATCATTGCGATTGGCTTAACCATTTTCCAACAGGTAATGGGATGCAATACTGTACTTTACTACGCACCAACCATTTTCACTGACGCTGGATTTGGGGTTAACGCTGCTTTAATTGCGCATATTGGAATTGGAATCTTTAACGTAATCGTTACCGCCGTGGCAGTGGCAATTATGGATAAAATTGATCGTCGGAAGATGCTTTTCTGGGGTGGTTTCTTTATGGGGATTTCGTTGCTAGTGATGAGTTACGGACTTAAATATTCTCACAGCTCGTTTACTGCAGCGGTAATTGCCGTAGTCGCCATGACCGTTTATATTGCGGTCTTCTCTGCAACTTGGGGACCTGTAATGTGGGTAATGATCGGTGAAATCTTCCCGCTAAATATTCGGGGATTAGGAAATTCATTTGGTAGTTTTGTTAACTGGACTGCGAATGCGGTCGTTTCGTTAACCTTCCCATCATTGCTAAACATGTTTGGAAAAGGCAGCCTCTTTATTGGTTATGCCGCCCTCTGTTTCTTAGCAATGTGGTTTGTTTACGCTAAAGTATTTGAAACCCGTAATCGCTCGCTAGAAGATATTGAAGCAGAATTACGGAAGAACGACAAACGGGTTGAAGGTTAGGAGCAAAATCATGAAAGTAAATATTGATGATTTTGACGAATACCAAGGCAAGTCGGTAAAAAAGATTACGCTAGCTAACGACCGTCAAGTCCAAATCTCACTATTATCGCAAGGCGCATCGTGGCACGAATTCTTAGTTCCTAGCTCAGCTACTTGCGGTAACGACAATTTAATCTTAAATTTTGCCCATACTGCTGACTATTATCAAAACCCATTTTACTTAGGGATGAGTATTGGTCGGACAGGCGGACGGATTAGTAAAGGGAGCTTTACGCAAGGTGAACAGCTAATTCAACTACCGCAAAACGAGGGAGCAAACACTTTACATGGTGGACCTCGTGGTTTTCATAGTTATAACTGGAGCTTCTATACCCAGACTAAAACTGATTCCGCAAGCGTAACGTTTGAAAATTCTATTAAAGCTGAAAGTGACGGTTATCCTGGTGACTTAAAGGTGGCGATCACCTACACGTTGAATAATCTCAATCAGGTAATTATCCAGTATCACGGTCAGGCATTCGACCAGCCCGTGTTATTCAACCCTACTAACCACGTTTATTTTAATTTGACGGGAAACGCCGATATTTTAGATCATGAGCTCCAGTTAAATAGCCACGAACGGTTATCGGTTGATCAGCAAAAATTACCTACGGGAGAATTCAAGGCAACGGCTGGTACTCCGTTTGACTTCAGCCAGTTTAAGCCCTTAGCTAGCTGTATCAACGACTTACAAGCTACTACTGAAAAGGGGTTGGACGATGTCTACGTAGTCGACAATGAGGTACCTGCTCCCGCAGCAGTACTCCGTGCACCAGCGGCTAATCGTCAAGTTGAAATTTATTCTGCACGAAATGGTCTGGTAGTTTTCACTGCTAATTCGTTCACCGCGGATATGCCCCTAACAAACGGAGCCGGACATCCTTATCAAGGGATTGCCTTAGAAACCCAAACGCTGCCGGACAGCGTTCACCATACTAATTTTGGTAATATAGTGCTTCCGGCACACCAAGTAGTGGGTTATCAGACGGTTTATCAGTACTCAGAAGTTTAAATATTCCCTTTATTTCTAATAAAATAACTTGGTACATTTTGTTAATGTGCCAAGCCAGAAGCGTTTTATACGCATTCTACAAAAAAGCGGTTAGAAAGGACCATCTGGTTCTTCCTAACCGCTTTGCTTATTTTCTAAAGTTTGCTGTCATCGAAAATTGGTTCATGCAAGGTTTCCACGTATTGGGCCGCTTTGGGGGTCACGTAAAGCAATTGGCCTTCTTTTTGGAAAAGCTTAGTGTCAATCATCTTTTCCATTGCTAAACGTACCGTACCCTCGTCGAGGTCTTGTTTTGCATACTTTAACTTCAAGTGTTGCGTCTTTCCCGCAGCGTTCAAAAATTCTAAGTCTAGTTGTTTCATCAAATGATCCTCCCATTTATTTTTATGCGATATATAAATCAACGTTCCGATTATTTTAATTTAAAGTTACTTGCTCTGTGGTGACGACTTGTGCTTCCGTCACTTCATCTTCCAAAAGCATTTCGAGCGCCCGTGCTAATTCTTCCACTTGTACAGCGCTGACGTCTTTATCCACGTTGGCAAAGGAACGGCGCACCTTCTTATCGTGTCCTACTCCTTCCATTGTGAAGTTGATTCCCGTCTTTAACCAAGTTTTTTGCATTTCACTGTCCTCTTTTCTTAAATATTGAATTAGTAAGTGTCGCGACGCCTTACATTTACTAATAACAATCGAGCAGCAAAAAAGTAAACCTGTTTTCTAAAATTTGTCACTGTTTTTGAGGATTATTGATACAGCCAAATCCGTCAGTTCGATTACCGCATAAAAATAAAATCCCGTTAATCAAATAAAATCCCGCCATTTAAAGAAAAACTTATCGTACCATAATAAGAAAATAATTAATAAAAACATAAATAAAATCTATTGACAACGTTTTTACAACACGCTATATTATTAGTTGTACAGAGAGCCCGTTCCCTGTACTGAGTGTTTAAGTTATATCATTTTTTCCTGTAGCTGATTCTTCTACCCAAGGAGTTGGCTACTTCATCTCCTTTTTTTACTTTCTTTCAATAAGACTTCTTCAAACTGAAGTCCTGTCTCATACTGGGACAACGCTAAAGAGGTTGGTACTATACATACCAACCTCTTTTTATTGATCAAAGGAATCTAATTAATGTAACGCTAAAAAGGCTAGGAGCCCCCCTTGTAGGAGTTTCCTAGCCTTCATTTCGCGTGATTAAGGTAATTTGTTAACCAAATACTTTAACCCCGTCTAAATACGTCTTGTTCAAGTTCAATTCGTGGTCAAGTACGATGAAGTCGGCATCCCGGCCTGGTAAAATATGGCCACATTGATCGCCAACGCCCGCACTATCGGCAGCATTGGCTGAAGCCATGATAATTGCCTGTTCAGGTGTGGCTACATTCCAATCCACCACGTTCTTAACCGCGTCCTTCAGCAATAAAATGCTACCAGCCAAACTATTGCTGCCATCCGTTAGCCGGGCCGTCCCGTTGGCTACTTTAACTGGGAATTCTCCCAAAATATAGTCGCCGTCCGGCATTAAGCCCGCCTTCATACAGTCGGTTACCAAAGCAACGTTTTGGTAAGTCTTGGTTTGCATCAAGATTTTAACGACGTATGGGTTAACGTGGTGCCCATCGCAAATTAATTCATCGGTCACCCCATCTAAACTCATTGCCGCGCCGGCCATCCCTGGCTCGCGGTGATTAAGTCCACTCATTCCATTAAAGGTATGGGTAAACATCGTCGCGCCCGCCTCTACACAGGCTTTGGCTTGATCAAAGGTCGCATCGCTGTGCCCTAAGGCAACCACCACGCCTTCGGAACTAATCTTAGCAGTAAATTCTACCGCCCCGTCTCGTTCAGGAGCAATCGAAATTTTCCGGATCATCCCTTGGGCGGCGCTTTGCCAAGCATGGAATTCGTCAACACTCGGATTTTCAAAATACTTTGGATTTTGGGCGCCCTTGTGTTTTTCGGTGTAGTAAGGTCCTTCAAAATGGATCCCTTGAACCTTGGCACCTTCAAAGTCGTCCACGTGGTCACTAATCGTTTGGACCACCTGCTTCAATTGGTCTGAACTAGCAGTTAAAGTAGTCGGTAGCCACGAAGTTACCCCGCATTCCAACAATCCCTTAGACATGGCGTTGATCCCTTCAGCATCGGCATCCATCACATCATGGTTCAACAAACCATGGATGTGCGTATCAACCAATCCGGGAGCTATCCATTGATCACCGTAGTCCACAATTTTGCCGGTAGGCTTTTCCTTTTGGTAACGCCCAAACTTACCGTCAATCACTGGCAAGTAGCCGCCCATTTCGACGTTGCTGCCTAAGAAAAATTTTGCTGCGTGAATATAGTATTCCAAAATATCGCTCCTAACCTTTAAAATCGTGGATGGTTACGCCCTTAACTACTCGGTTAACTGTTCCAGTTGCCGAAGGAGTGTCCGGGGTGTTATTAACTTTAATCGATGACAATAGCGCAACCGTTTGTCCAAACATTACGTCAGGGAAGGCCATGTAGCCATCTGGAATTTGGTCGTTTCCGTTAGCAAAGGTGAAGTTTGCACCGGCAAAATTATTGTCAGATTTCACTCCAACTCCCATCACTACCGGCGCAATTTCGTCTCCGGCCACTTCGTCTAAAATGTCAACGTCGTATTGGCGAGTGTAGGCTTCGTTGCTAACAAAATCAAAGAGGAGGGTCTTTTCATTAACAAATGATTTGGGACCGTGACGGAAGCCCATCGAAGTATCAAAGACGGTAGCCTTTTGACCAGCCGTGAGTTCCAAAACTTTTAGTTGGGTTTCGCGAGTCAATCCGCCAAGGGCTCCCGAGCCTAGGTAAACGATTCTTTCAAAATCAGTATCGACAATCTTTTGAATTTCGTCCACCCGGTCAATTACTTCATGCCCCATCTTACTAATGGCCTTCACGTAGCTTTCCTTTTGGTCGTCCGTATGTTTTACATCAAAGACTAATAACGCAGTCAGCAACATGCAGCTAAAACTACCGGTCATGGCAAAACCCTTGTCGTTTGAGCGCGCAGGTTGCATTAAAACTAAGTTATTTTCGTCGCTTTGTGCGTGTTGAGCCAATTTACCTTCTGGTGCGCAAGTAATCGTTAATTGGTAAAGGTGACGAACGTACTTTTCAGCAATATCAACCGTTGCAACACTTTCAGGACTGTTTCCACTCCGGGCAAAGGAAACTAACAAAGTCGGAGTGTCTTTTTCAAGGTATTGTTTAGGCGTCGACACAATTTTGGTTGTGTCAATCGCTTCAAAACGGAAACGTTTCCGGTCGCCATTTTCGGTTAGGTATGGCGCCGCCGTATCCCCAACGTAGGCCGAGGAACCCGCACCGGTAAAGATCACCCGGACCGGTTCGTTGAATTCGTTTTCAATCTTTTCTAAAAATTCCGTAATGGTTGCTTTTGTAGCTTGATAGTTTTGCAAAGCCTCTTCCCACAATTCCGGTTCTTGTTGAATCTCACGAGTGGTAATCACCGCTCCCATCTTGGTTAGCTCATCATCTGTTTTGTTAAACATAAAGTAATTCTCCTCTCAATCCTTCAGTGTCGATACTTGATATTGTAGACAAACTGGTCGCCCCGAGCACTGCTAATGGTGTACTCGATGATTTCGTTCTTATGATTGTACGTCGTTCGCCGCGCCAAAAATCCGGCAGTATTAGAAGCAACGTTCAGTAGTTTAGCATCCTCATCACTGATAATTCCCACTGACAAACGCTCGTCAGCAACTTTTACTTTTTCACCGTAATCCTCCAAAAAGATTGCGTACAGTGAACGTTGCTTAAGTTCTAAATCATCCCGACTTAAATTAGGAAACTTAGCCTGCGGAAGGTAGGTTCGGTCAATCATAATCGGCTGCCCGTCTGCTAAGCGCAAACGTTTCAGCTTAATCAAACAAGTCCCCACCGGAACCTTTAGTTTTTGACTAAAGTACTCGTCCGCATCCCGCGGGTACATTTCCAAAATTCGAGTCTCGGGCTTGCGTCCCATCGACTTCATTTGCTCGGTAAAACTATATTCGTCGCCAATTTTCTGCGTGTAATCAATCATGTTGGCTACGAAGGTTCCCTTGCCGCGCTGTCGATAAATGTAGCCGATGTTTTCTAATTCAGACAACGCTTCCCGGACCGTATTGCGACTAACCGCATACTTACGCATGATTTCGCGCTCAGACAACAGCTTATCGTTTGGTTGATAATTATTTTTGATTTCTTTTCGCAAAACGTCCACGAGTTGACTGTACACGGGACGTTTTTCGTTATATTTAAATTCCATAACCATTCCGCTCTTTCTAAACCGGTTTCATAATGACAATATGATACACCAGATTCAGGAAAGTCGGATACTAAAATTGCAAATTAAGCTGCTTTTCCGATTACACCTAGTGCAGATAGTACAACTGCCACGATAATTACGATAAAGATTGCCTTGGTAGAAGTCATCCGTTTCTTACCGAGCATCCAGTAGATTGCACCAACAATTAATGCAGGAACTAGCTTCGGCATGATCATGTCAATCTTATCTTGGAAGTTAACCGTCATCTTTCCTAAGTGCGCCACGAGGGTAACTTGGGTGTTAACCATGGTAGCTGCTAAGGCCCCCACAACGTAAACCCCTAGAAGGGTTGCTGCGTCAGTCAATGCGTTTAATTGGCCTTGCATTTCGTTAACCAAGCTAACCCCTTGTTTGTAAGCAAACTTCAATTGAATCCACCGGAACCACATGATGACGAAGTTAACCAGCATTCATAAGATTGCGCCAAAGGCATTTCCTTGAACCGCCATATTCGCGGCAATCGCACCCATAATTGCGGGAACGAGGGCTGCGAAAATCGAGTCCCCAATTGCGGCGAACGGACCCATTAAACCAGCCTTGATACCAGCAACGGTTTCGAGCGAGTCGACCCCTTCTTTTTCTTCCAAAGCCATATCGATCCCTTCGATAATGGTGTTAAAGAAGTTACTGGTGTTGAAGAATTGGTTTTGCATCTTCATCATTTTTTTCAATTCGGGAGTATGGTCACCATACATCTTCCGCAATTGCGGCAAGATTAGGTACAGGTATGATGAACCTTGCATCCGTTCGTAGTTCCATCCAACTTGGTTGAAAAGAATGTTCCGGATGTTCATTTGTTTGAAGTCTTTATCGTTTAGTTTATAAGTTACTTTATTTTTAGAGTTCGTCGCCATGAATCTCACCATCCTGTTCATCTAAATCTGTCGCGTTATCAGCTGACTTCGGTGCTGCAGCAACCATATTTTGTTCCTTTACCGAACGGTTGTATTGCATTGCTGCAAGTGCAAATCCAATCAAGGCAATTCCCAACATTGGTAAGTTTGCAAATACGGTAGTGAACTTAGCATTCATGCCCGCAATGGTCGTTCCCAAAGTAGAAATGTTGGTGTAAAGAGTTGAAAGCATTGCAGTAATTACGAAACCTAAAATGAGGTATGGCCAATGTTTCTTAACTGGTAGGTAACGAAGCAAGATTGCGAAACCAACTGCTGGAAGTAATGCGCCGGCGGTTGCCAAACCGTTACTTAACCATGAAAGGTTGGTGTTCATGTAATCAACGGCTGTCCGTACGAACGGGCCACCAAATGCAAGTGCTAAGAATACTGGGATACCACGTGATAACGTCCATGGAAGGTAACCATAGAGGAAGTTCCGTTCAATTCCCTTATAGTTTTCTTCGTCGATCATCTTATCAATTCTGTGCTGGAAGAAGGTGTTCGCAAACCGTGCGAGAATATCGGTTTGAATCATCAAACTAGCTACCGGAACCCCTAAAGCTGCTACGGCAACTTCCGCTTTCATCCCGGTACCAATCGCAAACGCGGTTGCCAAAACAGTTCCGGAGTTGGCGTCAATCTTGGAAGCGCCACCAAAAGTTCCGACACCTAAAACGGTTAATTGTAAACTACCACCGATTAACAAACCAGTTTTTAAATCGCCCATTACTAAACCAGCGACGATCCCAGCCCAAATTGGTTGGCTCAAACTGGTTTGAACGGTCAATTCATCCATGATTTGCCACATTGAATAAATTGTTAATATAATAACTTGCCAAATTGCAATACCTGAACCCATGAGAATCCCTCCTTATTTAATTAGTTTTTTGGTTTAAATTTCTTGAGAATTTCCATAAAGTCGTTCGCTTGGTCACCGGGAACCATTTGTTGAGTAAGCTTAATTCCCTTTTCGTGCAACGCGTTGAATGCATCCACGTCTTCTTGCACAACGTTAATGGAGTTAGTCAATTGGGTAGTTTCGTCAGTTTGGGACATGTTACCCACGTTAACGGCTTCAAGCTTTACCCCATCGTTAACTAAATCTAACAAAATTTGTGGGCGTTTAACCACGATGAATACCTTTTGGGAATCATAACCGCCCCGGTTAATATGGTCAGCCGCCACCTTTTCAGGAAGCACACTTAAATCTACTCCTGCCGGACGCGCTAATTTTAATCCCGCCTTTTCAATGTCACTAGCTGCAACTTGATCGTCAATTACCATAATCCGTGTAACGCCTAATTTGGTAGTCCACAAGTTTGCAACTTGGCCGTGAATTAAACGTCCGTCAATTCGTACTGCTGTAATTGCCATCCTACTCACTCCTTCATTTTTTAAAACTCCGCTAATAAAATTACTGTTTCTAAGCCCTTGAGGCGGTACGGAATGGTCAACATCCCGTTTGAATCCGGTGAAACGGTAACCTCCATACTCTGTAACTGCGCACCTTCGTGGAAGTAGAGCTTCCAGTGTTGGTTCGCCTTTGCGTTAGTAAGGTGTAACTGAATTTGCGCTTGGTCATCGATCGTAAAGTTTGATAAAACCATTTGGTCGGCAACGGCCGTTAGTTTCGTCCCTGGCATCTCAATGACGTAATCCAAGTCCGTGATCTGATTTAAAATCCGTTTGAATAATTTCTCTTTAATTGAATAATATTGCGATTCCCAACCGTATTTTGGATCAGTGTTCATTGGTAAAATTAGGGTACGCTGGTTCACTAACGCCATCGCCGGCCCTAATTTCTTGGCGTTTTCGTTGTACGCGTTTGAAATTATTTGCACCGGCGCAGCTGGTTCATAATCAACTTGATAGTAGTCCCCAGTGTGCTGGAGCATCGTTACCCGCGGATTTTGAATTCCGTCGATGATCATCCCATCAATTTGCTCATACGATTGATAACCGGTTCGTGCTTTTTTCAGTTCCACTTGGTTGGCGCAAACTAATTCACCTAGCCCCCGATCAATTAAGATCTGGACGCTTGGACCATCAATTAGCACCACGTTGTTTTCGAGTAATTCGGTAATCTGCCGGTCAGTTAAATTGTTGAAGAACTGTCCGCTAACGGCCAGTACCTCATCCGTAAAATGACTTTGTAACGTCCACTTTTCGGGTTTGCAAGCAATCCCTAAAGTTCCCAAAAGTTCCAACCAAGAATACTCTTGGGGTAGTAATTCTTCAGGGTTCTTACCGACCGCGGTTTTAAGGTTAAAGACCGCGTCCGGAGAAAAGAGGACCTTTACTCCTGCTAAATGGTTTTGCTTCAGGCGATGTTGCATACCTAAATTCATTAAGGGTTTGGATTCCGCTAAAAGACGCGCGTAGTCATACGTTTCGTCAATCCCGTTACCCATCATGTCAAACAAGTTCAGTAAAATCCCGGAAGCCCCCACCATTTGAGTGCTTTCGATTTGCAGTTTTGTAAACGCTTTAGATTTAACGAACGGGGAATACATGTAACTTTCCAATTCGGGGTAAATATCGGAATTTTCGCCAACCAATTCGGTGGTAACTCGGGTAAATCGTTCAAATGCTCGCGAATATTTCAAGGGAGAGATTTCATTATACGCTGGCAAATGCGGACGACTTACTCGAGGATGTCCATCAGCAAGGTTGTCTAATAAACCGTCCCAATCTCGTCCTTCCACGGCGTGCCATTCCGGAAACGAGCTCATCAAACCAAGACGAGTAGCTGGAGAAACTTGGTGAACTGCCGCCGCGATTTTGGCAGCCACCCGTTTCATTTCAGCACGCGCTACGCTAAGATAAACAATTCGTTCAGGAGTGGGTTCGCCAGGTTGCAACATTTTTGCGACAAAAGCTTCTCGACTAATGGGCTTTTCCAACATCTCGTTGTAAAGCGCCATGTGTCGGTCACAAAAACACGCTAACTTAATTGGCGTGTGATTGTAATGACGAAAATCATCTTCTAGCCACAACTCTTTAGGCTTTAGCTTCGCATACTCCGCATAGATCGCGGTGATGTAATTCACCCAACGATCATCTTGCGGACACGCAATCGAAGCTGAGGCGTGCCCCAAGTAGTCGACCATCGTATCAAAGCCGAGCTCTGGGGGGACGCGGTGGCCCCGATCACTGTGCATCAAAGTCGTCCAAGGATTTAGACTGGTCGTGATGCCCATTTTCGCCAAACGTTCCGCAACTGACTTAATCGTTGGCAACCAATGTTCCCGCACTTGGGCGAGCGTTGGATGTCCTTGGTTAAGTTCTTCAGGGTTAATGAAAAATACCACGTTATCAATTTGCCCCTGTTTACAAAAATCAATTAACTTCGCTTCTTTTACGGTGTCCCAATTGTAGGGATCAATCGCAAATCTTAATGAATATTGGTATGTTTTTGCCATTAGCTTTATCCATTCAATTTAGCATTTACGTCAACAACGCCGTTCTGTGCCTCACTAATCAATGATTGTTTGTCAACATCCATTCCCATCATTACTTGGTTTGCAAATCCAATCACCATTGGTAGATTTAACCCGCTAACCACTTCTAAATCTGGGTACTTAGCCATCAAGCGTACCACGACGTTTGATGGAGTTCCGCCGAGCAAATCAACCGCAACCATGGTCTTGTCCTGATTAGGGTTGTCATTGATAAACTCTTCGGCAGCTTTTTGTAAATCTTCCGGACCTTGGTTAGGTTGTAAACCAATCGCCTTCATGTTATCAATATGGCCTAAAATCATTTCTGCGCTTTTCAGCGTTTCGATCGCCATATTTCCGTGACTCATCAACAGTAATCTCATAAAACGTTCCTCCACATCCTCGAATTTTGTAACCGCTTGCTGTATCCGCTTACAAAATTCAGTAAAATAAATGGCTGAATTCCTCAGCTCCAATTCATATTATGACTGGTTGGTACCAGTATGTCAAACCTTATCCAACCCGGGTAAACCTTGATATCAAGGCATTTTATGCGGGGAAGAGCTTTGGTATAGTCCACGATTTAGCGAAATTAGCCCGATATTACGGCTTCTGTCCTCTAAATCAAAAAAAGCGGTTTTAAAACGTTTTACCATCAATTTTTTCTTTAAAAGACAACAAAATTCATCCTAAAAGTAAATTAAATTAGGTGCATTTAACATATATTCGCTCAGTCGCGCGATGATTTTTAAATTTAGGAGTTTATTTTGACCCAAAAAAATCCGTAATTACTTTTTGTAAACGATTTCTTTATGATAGGATTAGTATTGGAAGGGTTTTATATGTTTTGAACCTAAGACGTGCATAATCAACAATTAAGAAGGGGAGCAAATCAACATGAAATTTTCCGTAACTAGTGAGGCAGCCCAGTGGTTTATCAAGGAATTGGATTTAAAACCAGGTGGCGCAGTCAAGATATTCACCAAAATTTACGGGGGAATCCCAACGGTTTATCCAAGCTTTTTCTTAGGGATTGCACCCGGAAATAAAGACGATGAATCAACCGCCAAGACCGTCGTAGATGACATCACCTTTTATATTGAATCGGGAAACGAATGGATTGTCGACAATCACGACTTGACCGTGGAATATAACGGTCAGGATGTCGACTATCGTTTTTCAGATTAAGTATGCGCAAGCCCATTTTTCGGACCGCTAATCGAACTAAAAATGCTTCTCAAGAATTTCTTAATTCCTTGAGAAGCATTTTTTAATCAATTTATTTTGAAATATTAAATCAGCTCTTGCGTAGTTAAGTCTACGACAAACGGGCTGACTGGGTCACCAATTTCATTAAACAGTGTCAAAGTCGGTGCATTACTATACCCGTAGCGAGCTTGGGTAGTTCCTAGTGGAAAATGAACTCTCAGGTCAGTTCCTTTAATTTCTGCCGGGACCGCCTGCCATTTTTGCTGAACATACCCTTCGATTAAAGGTGGCTGGGTGGCATGTAACTCCTTAACATACCAAAAGTGAAAACAGGTTTGTTCCGCTTCTAAGCTCAGCCAGCCTAGTTGCGGAGTTGCTTGATAGTCCTTTCCCGCTAAGATACGACCTATTCGTTGGCCCGCCGCCATTTTAGCCGTGGGATGGGGATTATAATACTCCCCCGTATCCGCAATTGAAATCAAGTAAGTATCGGCAAGTCTTTGTGCCACTTTAAGTTGCTGCTGGCGGATTTTTGCCCACGCGTGACGGTTTACGTCCGCATATTTTGGCAGTTGCACTACGTATACCGGTAAAGAAACGTCCGCCAAAGTTGCCCGCCAATCGTTAATTAAGGTCTGCAAGAGTCGATCGTAAATTTCAGGTTGATCTGCATCAGTTTCGCCTTGGTACCAGACCAGCTGGCTGAACCGGAAATGCCGAATCTTTCTTACCATTGCGTTAAACAGCGCCCCGGGTCGCAAATAGCTGTCCGGCGTCTTTGGCGGCGGCCAGGGCGTCTGCCCCACAATGTTCAGCGCTTCGCCAATCGGAACCTCCGGATTGTTTTTCATAAAGTTATACATTAATCGATTATGCCGTTTAACGGTTTGGTGATAACGTTCGATGTCTGCCTTAAAGTCCGCATCCGTAATCTTTTCAATGTGGCTTAAGAAGGGCTCCACCACCCGCTTTGCCAGTAGCTTGTCTTTGCGTAAAGATGTTTCCGACACCCAGGTTCCTGCTGAAGCACCGTCCCTGGTACAACAAACGATCCCTACCGGCATTTTCGGATCTTGTCGGGCCATTTCTTGGGCAGCGTAATAACCCACCGCCGAAACGTGTCCCAGGTTAGATTTCTTTACTTGGTGCCAATGGGTGGCACGGGATTGATATTCCTTAACCTCCCCATCTTCGTAAACAAAAGCCGGTTGAGGGACGTTGTAATAGGTGATGGGGGTTGCGGGAATTGACGTTTGGGCTTCCGTAAAATTTTGGTCTTGCGACATGCGAAAGCCCACGTTAGACTGTCCGGCAATCAACAAAACTTGACCAAACCGAACGTTTTCTAACTTCAATTGATGATTTTGAACTTCAATTTTAACTTCAAATGAAGTTCGATAATCGGTAAAAGGTCGGAATTGACAATCCCACGTGCCATCTTTTCTAACAATTGCCCGCGCAACTTGAGTACCGATGGTGGTTTTAACTGTCGCTCCTGCAGTAGCTAATCCACTAATTTGAAATGGTTTGCCAAAGGGCAGAATCATATTATCAGAAAATATTTGATCTACTTGTAACTGATAATCCTGCATGTAAAATCCTCACTTAACTATTTTTTAGCAAGGTAAAGGGCGCTGGCGTTGTTACCATTGCCGCGCCCCTCCTTGTTATTTAAATTCAATTGAATACGTGAATGTCTGGGTTTCCTGCGGTTCTAGGAGATTGTTACCCTTTTTATTCTTCCAGTCGGTAGGCTCTTCAGCAGCTTGATCTGGCAAGCCCGCAAACGGTTCAATGCATAAAAATGGCTCCGCACGGTTCTCCATTGTCCATAAGGTAAGGTATGGGAAGTCTTTGAAGTTCAATTTAACTTCATGCGCAGTTTGTGTTGAACCTAAAACGACGCTATCAATTTTCTTCGCATCTAAAATAATTAAACCATCGTTAAACATTTCATGATTTAAAGCTAATTCGCTGTTTTTAATGGCTTCCCAAGGAGCTTTCTTTCCATCACGGAATGGTACTGGGTTAACCCCTAAACGCTGAATTTGTTTTTGGTGCGGACTAAAAGTTAAATGGTAGTTTTCAAAAATACCGTCGTTATCTATTGGAACGTTAAATGCGGGATGTGCGCCTAAAACGTAAGGCATCCGCCGTTCGTCATGATTAATAACGTAGTAAGTAGTTAACAGCTGGTGATCCTTTAACTCGTATTCTACTTGAAGCGTAAAATCAAACGGAAACATTCGTTTTGTTTGTTCATTGGCCTTCAATTCTAATTTTGCTGTCGTTTCACTTTGCGAAACCTTTTGCCAATCAAAATCCCGGGCAAAGCCATGTTGCGGCATTGAATAGATTTGTCCTTCCAATGCATAACTATCTTGGTTAGACTTACCAATTGCTGGAAACAGAATCGGGGCATGACGTTGCCAAGCTTGACCATTCCAAATGTAGTCGTATCCACTCGGTTGGTCAATCACGTGCGTCAGCTGAGCACCCATGTTATCAATTTCGACCGTTAAGTAACGGTTCTTCAATTTAATCATCTAATTTACACCCTTTCTTTTGGTTTCCTCCACTATTAGCATGATTCATTTTCAAGTAAATGTAAAGGCTTTCTTGATTATTAAATCAACTATTTTAACGAATGGTTACCTAATACCTAACCTTTAGAAATGCCTGGGAAACTGATATGATAGAAACGTTGGAAATTTTTCCACCGATGGCACTTCCCCGTACTCCGGGTTCCTTTGGTCATCGTCATTTAGTAACTAATTAAGTTATAAAGGAGAATATTTATGTCAACTAAAATGAACGTCCGTGAGATTGTAATATCAGCAATTGTAGCTGCTCTATACGTCGCCATTACCTTTGTTTTTTCAGCAGTTAGTTTCGGCCCGCTTCAATTTCGGGTTGCTGAGATTTTAAATTGTTTGGTGGTTTATGATCGCCGTTATATTTGGGGAGTTTCTTTGGGAGTATTAATTGCTAACCTACAATCTTCTCTAGGGATTATTGACATTACGTGGGGAACTTTAACCACCCTCATCACCCTGAGCGTTGTAATCATCGCCATCCGAAAATTAACTGACAACCGGGTTAAGTTGGCTCTTACCGTTATCATTACGACCATTTTAATGGGCTTCTTGGTTGCCTTAGAACTCACCTATATTTTAAAAGTTCCCTTTTTCTACACTTGGGGAACGGTTAGTTTAGGTGAATTTGGGGTAATGTTCATTGGGGCCTTTGTGATGTACGCTCTAGGAAAAAGTATTGATCTTTCACTTAATAAACGTAGTTAATTAAAAAATTTAGGTAATAAAAAACGAAGTGTCCTCAGTTCAGGATCCTTCGTTTTTTTGGTGTTAGATTGTTGGGGAAGGGCAAAGCTAACGTAGTCGAAACGGGTTCTGTAACCCAACTCCCTCCGGCTAACCAAATTAAGGCATCAATCGCAAAAAACACGATTATCTTACAATTCTCTGCAGCATAGACCAAACGAGCTCCAGCCGCCAATCTTCTCCGGTTAATCAAATTTGGGCCTCAATCGCTTAAACCGCGATTAAGGCCCAAATCCAATTAATCCTCAAAAATTACCCGGCGGCTTCCGCTCTCTACTTAACTACCACCTTACCCATCATTTTTTGGCTTTCTACCAATTGGTGGGCCTTCTTTATGTTTTCTACGTTCATTGGGTGGAGTTCCTTTGTCATCGTTGACTTTAATTTTCCTTCATTCAACAATTTAGCAATCTTTTCTAGATTTTCGTGCTGGGACACGAGGTCTTCCGTTCCATAATAAGATTTCGCAAACATCCATTCCCACGCGAAAGTTACGCTTTTCCTCTTTAAATCGGTTAAGTTTACCGGCTTTTTCGTTGAAGTAATCGAAGCGATTCGGCCACCTGGCTTAATCAATTCCACCATTGCTTCCCACTGTGCGTCAATGTTATGCAATTCCAAAATGTAATCCACGTGCTGAACCCCTAAATTACGAACTTCCGTAACTAAATCTTTGCGATGGTTAACCGTTTGATCCGCACCGTGATCCAAACACCACTGAATCGTTTCTGGACGCGATGCCGAAGCAATCACGCGTAAACCTGCCAAATGTGCAAGCTGCGTTGCCACTGAACCTACACCGCCCGCGCCATTAATGATCAAGAGGGTTTTTCCCGCATTTTTCTTTAGGTCCTCTGGATCAATCTGAAGTTGTTCAAACAACGCTTCCCACGCCGTCAGGGACGTAAGCGGCATGGCTGCTGCATGGACATCATCCATTTGTTGGGGAGCGTGCCCGACAATTCGTTCATCGACCAATTGATACTCGCTGTCACTACCCGCTCGTTTAAACGAACCAGCATAAAAAACTCGGTCGCCATTTTCAAACAAAGTGACTTCCTCACCTTTGGATACCACCGTACCAACCGCATCAAAACCTAATACCCGCGGTTCTTGCAACGGTTCGGATTGCCCCTTTCGTACTGCTATATCGATAGGGTTTACCGAAACGGCGCTCACCTTAACCAATAAATCGTGCCCGCTTGGTTCAGGACGGTCAGTGGTAAACTCTACCAAACTATCCGCTTCCTCAATTGGTAACGATTCTTTAAAGCCGATTGCCCACATTTTTTCACTCATAAAGTTCAGCCTCCTCTTTTTACGTAGAATATATGCTTATTTGGTTTAAAAGTAAACAAATTGTTCTCCCTCGCTAACCATTAAAAAACCGTCCCCCTTCGCCCTACTTTGGGCTCTGAGAAACGGTTTAATCAGATTGGTATTTGTCCCCTTAGGACATTTTTAGCTTAACTAAATGTGAATTGGCAAACCAGCAGCCACTTCAGCAGCATCCATGATTTCTTCACCAAGGGTTGGATGTGGGTGAATCGTCAATTCGATATCTCGAATGGTGATTCCATTTTCAATCGCTAAGGTTAATTCAGAAATCAAGTCTGATGCTTCTGGACCAACAATTTGGGCACCAATAATCGCACCAGTAGGGTTGTCAGTAACTAAACGAATGAAACCTTCCGTCTGGTCCATCGTCATTGCCCGACCACTTGCGGCAAATGGGAACTTGCTAGATTTAGCATCCAGTTTCTTTTCCGCAACCGTTTGTGGGGTTTCCCCAACCGTCGCTACTTCGATATTAGTGTACGCAACTGCAGGAATCACGTAATGCTTGTCGTGTGCGTCTTCACCGCTCATTGCTGCTGCAGCAACTTTTGCTTCATAGCTAGCTTTATGCGCCAACGCAGGCCCCGCAACTACGTCTCCAATTGCGTAAATGTGTTTTACTGAAGTTTGCATAGAGTCGCTAACTTCAATCAAACCACGTTTGTCCAGCTTAACGTCCGTATTATTCAAGCCGATTTGGTCGGTATTTGGTCGGCGTCCAACTGATACCAGGCAGTAATCTCCGGTAACTTTTTTAGTAGTTCCGTCAACTTCGTAAGTAACGGTAACGTCTTTATCAGTTTGGTTAGCTTCCACTGCAGTCGCTTCCGTGATAATGTCTACGCCGTTCTTCTTGAAGTTGTTCAAAACTGGTTGAATCAACTCGCCATCGAAACCATTCAAAATGTGGTCAAGACCTTCAATAATGGTGATCTTAGAACCGAGGTTCATGTAAGCGCCAGCTAATTCTGCACCGATTACCCCACCACCAATGATGATGAGATGTTCGGGAACGCTCTTCAAGTTTAATGCACCTGTCGAATCAATAACCCGACCACTAAACTTAAAGTGTGGAATTTCTACTGGGCGTGAGCCAGTTGCAATCAAGGCTTTCTTGAAGCGATAGATGTGCGAATCGTCTCCGTCAATTACGTTAACCGTTTCGTTATCGTTGAAGTACGCTTCCCCACGCACAATTTCTACCTTGTGCTTCTTTAACAACATTTCAACTCCACCAGTTAGTTTTTCAACTACTTGGTGTTGTTTCCAGTCTTGAGTTTTTGCAAAATCGAGCTTGGATTCACCCACGGTAACCCCGAACGGATTGCCGTGTTGCAAAGTTGCGTATAAATGTCCTGCTTGAATCAAAGCTTTTGATGGGATACAACCCACGTTTAAGCAAATTCCGCCAATAAAGTCGCGTTCCACAATGACTACTTTTTGGCCTAATTCAGCTGCCCGAATTGCGGCAACGTAGCCACCAGGGCCTGAACCAATAATTAACGTATCAACATCGATTGCTTGTGTGCCAACAACCATGACTACACCTCCATAAGCATGTAGGCAGGGTTACCTAAGAGTGCCTTCAGCTCGTTCATAATTTTTTGTGCTAGAGCACCGTCGATTAAACGGTGGTCGAAGCTAAGTGATAGTTTCAAGGTATTACCAACTGCTAATTCACCATCTTCGTTAACAATTGGGGTCTTGCGAATGCGGCCAATTCCAAGAATTGAGCTTTCACCTGGGTTAGTGATTGGGGTAAAGAAGCCGCTGCCGCTTTCAGAACCAATGTTAGAAATTGTAACGGTTCCGCCTTGTAATTCAGCAGGCTTCAATTTGCCATCCCGGCCCCGGATTGCCAAGTCATCAATTTCTTGAGCAACTTGCATAATTGACTTCGAAGCAGTGTTCTTAACGTTTGGTACAAAAAGTCCTTGATCAGTATCTACAGCAAAGCCCACGTTAGTTTCTTCGTAGTAGACGATTTCTTGGGTTTCGTCATCAATTGTTGCACTCAATTCTGGGTACTTACGTGCTGCTGCCGCCAATGCTTTGGCAACAAATGGCATGTAAGTTAGCTTGTAACCCTTTGCCTTAGTTTGTTCCTTGAATTGATCACGGAGTTCCATTAACTTGGATACTTCAACTTCGTCCATAATCGTTACATGTGGAACAGTTTGAACACGTTGGGTTAAGTTCCGTGAAATTGCCTTACGGATTGGTGAAAGTGGTACTCGACCAGCCTTAACTGGGGCTGGTTTTGCAGGAGCTGGTTTTGGAGCTTCTGCGGCTGGAGCAGCACTAGGAGCTGGTGCGGCATTTTCAGCAGCCTTTGGAGCAGCTGGGGCAGCACCGCCACTAAAGTTCTTCACGTCTGCCATGGTAATGTGACCATGACGACCCGTTGCAGGAACTTGCATTAAGTCAATGTCGTGTTTCCGTGCGTATTCACGAACCGAAGGCATTGCCAAAACTTGGCCATTAGAAGCCACTGCCGTTCCAACTTTAGTAGGTTCATCATTATTAGCTGGTGCGGCATTTTCCTTAGCAGGAGCTGCACTTGTTGCTGGAGCAGCGTTTCCACTACCAGCACCGCTACCGTCACCGTTAAATTCGATGAGCGGTTCGCCAACCTTAACCACGGTTCCCGCGTCAACGAATAACTTAGTAACCTTTCCAGAATATGGTGAAAGGATTTCTTGCATTAACTTGTCGTTTTGTACTTCGGCAACTGGATCGTCTTCCTTAACTTCGTCGCCAACTTTAACTAACCAGTTCGCAATTTCGCCTTCTGCCATACCTTCACCAATGTCGGGCATGTTGAAGATTTCTGCATCGCCGCTAGGGGCATTGTCGCTGCCCTTGTCAGCTGCTGGAGCAGCATCGGCAGCATTATCCTTGCTGTCGTCACCACCGCCAGTTCCGTCGCCATCAAATTCGATGAGCGGTTCGCCAACCTTAACTACGGTTCCCGCATCTACAAATAGTTTAGTAACCTTTCCGGAATATGGTGAAAGGATTTCTTGCAATAATTTATCATTTTGAACTTCAGCCACCGCGTCGTCGGCTTTGACATCATCGCCTACTTTTACCAACCAGTTGGCAATTTCGCCTTCTGCCATACCTTCGCCGATGTCTGGCATTTTAAATATTTCAGTCAAAGTTTACGACCTCCTTGATCTTATCAATTACATCGTCTTCTTTTGGTAACCATTCGTTTTCAGCTAACGCAAATGGGTAAACTGAATCCGGAGCGGCTACCCGACCAATTGGAGCATCTAAACTCATAATGAAACGTTCACTAATTTCACTCATTACCATTGCTCCAATACCAGCTTGACGTTGTGCTTCTTGAGCAACTACCACCCGACCAGTCTTTTCGATACTCTTGCCAATTGTGTCAAGGTCGAGTGGGCTTACGGTCCGTAGGTCGATTACTTCAACGTCAATGCCTTCTTTAGCAAGGTCTTCTGCAGCCGCTAGACTGGTGTGTACCATGCCGCCATAGGTAACAACGGTAACGTCTTTACCTTCACGTACTACGTTTGCTTTATCGAGAGGGGTGGTGTAGTAACCTTCTGGAACTTCGCCACGAATTGAACGGTACAAACGTAAGTTTTCGAGGAAGATTACCGGATCGTCACTTTCAATTGAAGAAAGCAATAATCCCTTCGCATCTGCTGGGGTTGCCGGCATAACTACTCGTAATCCAGGAGTCTGTGCCATTAATCCTTCTAGAGAATCCGCATGCATTTCAGGGGTCTTAGTTCCTCCACCGTATGGCGAGCGAACTACGATTGGGAATTTACGAGTGCCGTGGAAACGGAACCGTCCCCGAGCCATTTGTCCAGCAATGGAGTCCATTACTTCGTAAACGAACCCGAAGAATTGGATTTCCATGATGGGACGGTAATCTTGGGTGGTCAATCCAATTGCTAAACCACCAATTCCACTTTCTGCTAATGGAGTGTTGAATACTCGATCTTCACCGTACTTTTCTTGAAGACCATCGGTAGCTCTAAATACACCACCATTTTTACCAACATCTTCACCAAAAATTATAACGTTTTCATCATTAGCAAGCGCCAAGTCTTGAGCTTCTGTAATCGCTTGGATATATGTTTTTTTAGCCATGATTACTTGCCCTCCCCTCTAAATTTGTTGATCTGATCTTGCGCTGCTTGTCCCGGAACTTCTAAGGTTTGTTCAATGAAGTCTGAGATCTTTTGCTTAGCAATGCCATCAGCTTGTTTTACTGCGTCATCAATTTGTGAGTTAACAATGTCTGCCCAGTCGTTTTCAATGTCTTCTGACCATAAGTCACGATCAGTAAGGTACTTACGGAAACGAATCAATGGTTCACGCTTAGTCCAGTTATCAATGTCTTCTTGAGTCCGGTAACGGAGTGGATCATCACCTGACATTGAGTGCGGTCCTAAACGGTTAGTGATGGTTTCAATGAAGACTGGTCCATTGCCATCTACAGCCCACTTACGAGCTTCTTTAGCTGCAAGGTACATCGCAATTGGGTCCATTCCATCAACTACGAAACTTGGCAAACCAGCTGCCCAACCTTTAGCTGCAAGGTGTGGTGCTTTAGTTTGTACGCTACGTGGGGTGGAGATTGCGTATCCGTTATTTTGTGCGAAGAAAACTGCTGGAGCGTGGTAAGCGCCGGCAAAGTTCATTCCTTCGTAGAAGTCACCTTGTGAAGTACCACCATCACCAGTATATGCGTAAGCAACGTTTGGTTTATTACGTTTCTTCAAACCTAAAGCTGCGCCGGCTGCTTCAACATATTGGGCACCAATAATGATTTGTGGGAACCATCCGTTAACGTCTTCGAATTCGTTACCTTCGAAATGACCACGAGACCACAAAAATGCTTTATAAATTGGCCAGCCCTTCATAATCAGTTGTGGAATGTCACGGTAACCAGGGAATAACCAGTCACCCTTTTCAAAGGCATAGTTTGAAGCGATTTGGGAAGCTTCTTCACCAATGGTTGGTGCATAGAAACCTAACCGTCCTTGTTTGGACAATTTTGATGAACGTTCGTGCAAGATCCGGCTGAATACCATTTGCTTCATGAGTTCAACCATTTGGTCATCACTTAATCCCGCTCTCTTAAGGGCGTCTTCATCTACGATTTCGCCATCGTTGTTCAAGACTTGGAGCATTGGAAAGCTTTGGTCTTGATCTTCCATTTGAAGGTCGAAATCTAAAATCTTTTTATTGTCATCTTTTATAGCCATAACTACCCCTCCTAGGCTTCAAATAATTGTGTTAATTCATCGACGCTGATGGTACCAAAGTACTGCTGATCCTGGTTTTTCTCAAAGACCGGTCTGATTTGATCCGCTTCAAACGGCAAACCAATGAACTGATCTTTGATGTCCCGCCAGTCACGCAGCATCAAGAAATCTCCGGTAAAGTTAATATCTTGAATGACACCACCCTCAACTTGAACCTGGACTTCAATGATCCCGCCATCGTACTTCGCGTGATTCTTAAAATTAAAGTTCGGCGATTGACCATAGTTCCAGTCCCAAGTTGAGAATTGATCTGCAGTCAACCGAATAATTTCTTGTTTTTGCTCAGGAGTCAACAGAATCTCGGAATCGCGTCCGTGATCGGTCAACTCGTATTGCACGGCTTCCCAGAAGTCTTGCAAAGTCAATCCTTCTGGGGCAGCTTCCTTAATCATCCCGACACGGCTGCGTACTGACTTAGCAGCTTTCGAAATAAATTTTTCATCCGCCACGTTCAGTGCCCGCACCATCGTGTCGACGTTGCTATCGAATAGTAACGTTCCGTGGTGCATTAAGTAGCCCTTTGCGTAACGCTGGGCCACGCCTGAAATCTTCTTGCCATTAACTACTAAGTCGTTGCGTCCCGTAGCTTCTGCTGGAATTCCCAAGTTATGTAACGCCTTCAAAACTGGCTCAGAAAATTGCTTAAAGTCCGTATTAGCTGATGAATCCAGTGGTACAAATAATGTAAAGTTTAGATTACCTAAATCGTGATAAACTGCCCCACCTCCAGTAACTCGCCGAACAACTTCAATTTGATGTTGATCGATAAATTCTTGGTTAACTTCACCAAATGTATTTTGGTTTTTTCCTACAATGACAGCATTATTATTTTGCCAAAGCGCGAATATTGGTTCATCTGCATGAAGGTTATTCAAGATCCATGTATCAGTTGCGATATTCGTGTAAGCATCTGTCCCCAAATATGTGACATAGCGCACAATGTAAACCCCCTCGCGTCGCCTTTGTAAGCGGTTTCTGTTACAACCCCATAATAACACACATTTGCTATTTTGTGGACGATTTTTCAGAATTAAAGTGTTTAAATAGCAAGGTTTGTTCCATGATTTCAACTTTTTATGGTGTACAAATATAGATTGGTATATACACTATTTCGATAAAAAAGACCTAGGATTCACTAACTCAATCCTAGGTCGAGGGTCTTAATCGCGGTTTTCTTCTGCTTGAATTCTTGCCACTTGTTCACTGATTTTCAAGAATGGTAGGTATAAGAAAACGCCAATAATAATCACAATTAATTGCAGGATAACCGAACGCCAATCTCCGGCAGTCGATAAATAAGGACCGATTAACGGTGGAGTAGTCCAAGGAACTAACACGACCGTCCGGCTTACCCAACCCCACAAAGTTGCAAAGTATCCAATCAAACTACCAATGGTGGGGAACAACACGAACGGAACGATCATTGGAAGGTTGAAAACGATTGGAAATCCAAAGATCATCGGTTCGTTGATGTTAAAAATCCCGGGTGCCAACGACAATCCGGCAATTTGCCGTGATGATTTCACTTTACTGAAAATTAGAATTGCAATAATCAATGCAATGGTGCTTCCTGAACCACCGACTAAAGTATAGTTGCTAACAAAAGAAGTGGTGATGATGTTGGGAATCTCTTGATGATGCGCATAAGCCGTCATGTTTTCGTTCATATTAACCAACACCAACGGATCCAATAAGGTTCCTGAGAGAACGGTTTGGTGAATTCCTAAACCAAACAGGAAGTTAGCTAAGGTGTAGATTACACAATATCCGACAATGCTGGTGTTAAAGCCCCGCAATGGTTCTTGAATCCAAGTTTTAATTAAATTAATTAGGTCAGCATTGAAAAATCCAGCTAGCAGTGCAGCGATAATTGCAAAAAATGACATCAATAAAATTGCTGGAAGTAAAACACTGAATGACGCCGCTACTGCTGGGGGCACGTTTTCGCCTAAATGAATCTGAAGCCGTTTAACTGACGCTAGCTTAATGAAAATTCCCGTCGCAATTAAACCAACGAAAATTCCGCCAAACATTCCTTGGGTCCCGGTATTTAAGTAACTCAATCCACCGGTAACGGTTGCCATTTTCGCACCGCCCGACGCTACCGTCCCCAGTTGAATGCTGTTCGGCATTAGGATAAAAATGCTGGCTAACGACATGGCTGCCGCAGCAATTGGATTATTGAAACCTTTATTTTTAGCCAGCATATAGCCAATCATCGGGGCAACTAAAATTCCAGCTACGTTTAAAGTTCCGTTAACAATCGCGTTACCGACAACTTGGAACTTCGCTAGCAGGTCTCCCTTCAAAAACCAAGTAAACACTACGTTGTTTAGCAAAACTCCGATGCCGGCCACGATAAACATTGGCAGAATAACTGCGAAAGCATCCCGCAAGGACCGTAAGTAAACCCAATTGCCGACCTTTACCGAAATTTCCGTAAATTTGGCAATGAACTTTGAATTCTGCATTCGATCATTGATTGATCCGCTTTTCGAATCGCCCATAAAAATCCCTCCCGTTAAAAATTTCTAATCTAAATCAGCACCATTAGACTTGATAACTTTTGCAAACCAGTAGTAACTCTTTTTAGGCACGCGTTTAAGGTCGCGGAGCTCGTGATTGCCCCGGTTAACGTAAACCATTCCGTAACGTTTTTCCATATTGCCTGCTGAACTTGGAATGTCGATCAGTCCCCATCCCAGATAACCTAGCACCGCTACTCCATCGTCATTTACCGCCGCCATTAGCGCTCGTAAATGATCACGGTGGTAGGCAATTCGGTAATCGTCTTGAATCATTTGTCCATGAAATTCTTCCCGATGCCCGATTCCATTTTCAATCGGAAACATCGGAATCCCGTAGGCGTTATAAGTCTTCGTCAAAACGTCGCGGAAGCCTAGCGGGTCGATATTCCAGCCCCATTCCGTTGCTGTGAGATGGGGATTTGCTACCGCGCCGTAATCTAAGTACCGGTTGGGCATAGTGCCTGCTGGAATCTTGGTCGCATCTACCACGTTACTTGCGTAGTAGCTGAAGGCAATGAAGTCGCTCTTTAATTTGGCGAATTCTTGCCGATCTTGATCCGTAAAATCAATATCGAAATGGTGCCGTTCAATATAGGTGGATACTTCCGTTGAATAGTGGCCGTTAACCCAAACGTCCAATAAATTGCGATTCAAATATTCATCAATTTGCCGCGCAGCAAAGACGTCTTCCGGCAAACTGCTGTTTGGGTAAGTCTCCACAAACGCCAGCATTCCGCCAATTTTAGCATCACTGTGTTCGTGCAGGTAATTTGCAACCTGAACATGAGCCGTCATTACGTGATGCGCAATCCTTTGCAATTCTTCATCGGTGCGGTCGCCATTTAAATAACCAGCAATCCGAAAGGCCTCCGTTTGTGAATATAGGTTCTGCTCATTAAACGTAATCCATAACTTAACCCGGTCGCTGAACCGGTCAACCATTTCCTTACCAAAGCGAACAAAAGCATTCACCACGTGGCGACTCAAAAAGCCGTTATATTGTTTTGCCAAGTGCAACGGCATGTCAAAATGATACAGACAGATCATCGGCTGAATGCCCCGTTTTAACAACGCGTTGATTAAATTATCATAATAGCGAATCCCCTCTTCATTGAATTCTCCGTCGCCTTGCGGATTTACCCGGCTCCAAGAAATCTGAAAACGATAGCAGTTCATCCCCTGCTGAGCCATCAAATCCAAATCTTCTCCATAATGATGGTAATTATCAATTGCCACGTCCCAATCCGAAGTTTCTGCGGTTGCTTTATACGTGTCGTAAACGGACGGTCCCTTACCGCCCTCATGTGCACCTCCTTCCGTCTGCATACTGGATGTTGAATTTCCCCATAAAAAATCATCGGGTAACTTTGCTTGCACAATTATGACCACCTTTCTTTTGTATCCGTTTTCATTATAATCACCATTTTTATAAAAGTAAATTCTTTTATTATAAAAGTATATACTTTTATCAATTTGTGAATACCATTAAGATGGGCTAAAATTAACGGTGATTAAGGATGGTGTCAGATAAATGTATAAATACGAGAAAATTTCGCAAACTTTGCGCAAAAAAATTATGAACCACGAATTGCAGCCGGGAGTCATGTTGCCAGACCAAAATCAATTGGCAAAAGAATTTAACACCACCCGCATCACGATTAGCAAAGCAATTCAGATTTTAATCATTGAAGGACTAGTTTATAGTAAACGCGGGGCGGGGACGTTCGTTCGAAAAGACGTGCAATTTAACAATGATTTCAATACAGACGTTGACAAGCCGTTGGGAACGACCATGACCCACCCTAATAAAAAGGTCACTAGCAAACACATTCATTTAACCGCCCGGATCGCTACCAAGGATGAGCAGGAACATTTACTGCTGGAAGACGGGGAGACCGTCTACGTAATTAAGCGAACCCGATTGATTGATGGCAAACCGTTCAGCTACGAACAAACGATTATGCCAACTAAAATTGCGACCATCACTAAGGAAATTCTTCAAAAATCGGTTTACGAATATTTACAAAAAGAGCACCATTTAGAGTTTGCCGGATCCCATCGCCAAATCATGGCTCGTAAAGTTTCGGATGAAGACGTTCATTTTCTGGGAGAAAAGAAGGGGGATCCCATTTTAGTAATTAGTCAGGTCAACTATTTAGTTGACGGCACCCCTTTTGAATACTCCGAATCACATTTTCCGTACCAAAACAGCGTAGTGTCGGCGGATATAAAATTAGAACACTAATAAGTTTTAGGGCCGCGCAACTTTGCCTTTGTAGCAAATTTTCGTTTAGAACTAAAAATGGGAGCTTTCAGATCAAAATTCTGAAAGCTCCCATTTTTAATATTTTATTGTTGCGATGAATTCGTTGATTCACTTTGTCCATTAACAATGTTTTGAAAACCGCTAATTAATTGCGCATTTTCCGTTACCTTAAAGTTAACTCCGTCGCTAGCTGCTTGAGAGGTAACTAACACTTCTGGAGTTTGTTGGTGGAAAGTGAACAAGTACAGGTATTGGGTGCCGGCATAAGCTGCGACCACTTGATAATCGCTGTCGTCTTTTTTGTTAGTCGTCCATTTCATCGTCACTGGTTGTTGGTTTACGTAAACCGTCCCCGTTGACAAATAATCGGGAAGCGTGACGCCTTGGAAGGTTACCGAGCTACCTGAATTAGTTCCGGTATACGATTGCCCCATCGTCTGTTGCCAATCACTAATGAACGCCGCCAATTTTGCATCCTGTTTCTTTGTCCAAAGCTTATCTTTGCTTGATTTATGTTTATGTTTTTTTGTCGTTGCCTTTTTAGCGGACGACGAGCCTTCTTCAACGTCAATCACCTTAGTGCTGCTAGATTGCCGTGCCGTGGTGTGTTCAGGTTCCACGTGGTTAGGATAGAAAAATTTATATCCGCCTAAAATGACCAATAGTGCCACAATGACCCACACAACCGGATTGACCGGCCAACGGGAGCCCTTTTTCATGTGTTTCATCTAATCACCTCATTTCCATTTATTATACAGGAAGCTAGCCTTTCGTGGGAGACCACGCCTAAAATACTCTTTAAATTGGTGCTATGTATACAAAAAGGGGTCGGAAAATCCCGACCCCTCTCTGCGATTAAATTATCTTTCAACTTCTTGAAGCTTTTGGTTGTCATCTAATTGCGACTTGTTTTCCAAATGATGCTTTTGCAATTGGTTCATACTGAACCATAGCAATGCCAAAGCAATCACTGCAAACAAGAGCAACGCGCCCATTGCTTGTTCAAAGGTACCGTCGCCGAGACCAGACGTAATTGCCTGACGGAACGATAAGATTGAGTAAGTCAATGGCAAGAACGGATGAATTACGTTGTAGAAGTGGTTAGTTACTTCCATTGGGAAGGTACCACCTGATCCACCTAATTGAAGCATCAGGAGAATCATCGCTACAAACCGTCCTGGGTTGTCGAAGGCCATCGACAAGAACATGACGATGTACATCGACGCTAACGAAATCATAATCGCGGTCATATAGAATTGACCAACGTGATCTACGTGAATACCAGCAATCATCATGATTGTGGTTTCAACCAACGCCATTCCTAGAGCGACTACCGTACCAACGGAAACCTTACTCAAGAACCATTGGGTTGGAGTACCACCGCGTTCGGAAACCTTCCGAATTGGGTAAGCAAAGTTGAAGACGATTGCCCCAACGTAAAGTGCTAGTGAAAGTACGTATGGTGCTAACGCATGTCCGTAGTTTGGTACGTAACTATAGTTAGTGTGTTTCATCTTCGTTGGTGCCGCAAACATTTCGGCCGTCTTGTTGGTAAGCGGCACGCTGTTAACTTGTTTTGCACCATCAGCTAACTTGCTTGATAATTCGCCATTGCCGGCGCTAATTTGCTTAGTAGCGTCTAACAAGGCACCTGAGTTAGCGTCTAGTTCAGCAGCTCCAGTGTTCAACTGGTTAACTCCGTCGATCAACGTTCCGGTACTGCTGTTAAGAGTTTGGATACCAGTGTTCAATTGGTGACCACCATTATCAAGTTGCGCAACGCCAGAAACTAACGCTGGCACTTGACCATTTAAGGTGTTCAAACCGCCAGTAACTTGAGAAGAACCGGCTGCCAATTGGTTACCACCGTTAGCAAGTAGGCTAACGCCGCTTACTAAGGTTGGCATTTGTGAACTTGCGGCACTAATACCGTTGCTTAATTGGTTAATTCCACCAGCTAAAGCACCTGTACCAGCACTGATTTGGTTGCTACCAGCAGCTAACTGACCAATCTTGGATTGGAGAGTTGGGGTTTGCTTGTCTAGCATTGCCAAGCTTGAGCTCAATTCTTGAGAACCGCTAACTAACTTCTTAACGTCCTTCGAATTCTTGTTAGTTTGACTTGCAAGGCTCTTAGCACCACTGTCTAATTGAGCAACACCATCAGTTAATTCAGAAGCTGAACCGGCAAATTCGCCGACCTTACCAGCTACCGTGTTTGAACCAGATGAAAGTTTTTGTAAGTTAGTTGTGACTTCTTGTGAACCAGCAGCTAATTTCTTCAAAGTTGCTGCCAGTTGTTTCATGTCATCACTGTTGCCAGTTAATTCGTTTGCGCCAGCTGCCAACTTCTGGAAGGAAGCTGTTAACGACGTCACTTGCTTATTGATTTCAGCTTGTTTGTTAGCTAAATCATTCAACTTCGTTACTTGACCTTGAACGTCAGTAATCTTCTTTTGAATTGATGCAATCTTATTTGTATCTACAGTTTGCGAAGTAGTCTTATTTTGGCTACCGTTAGCAACGCCAGCTAAGGCATTCTTCGCTTTAGCTGCATCTTCTGCACTTAATCCTGCACCGTCAATTTTAGAATTAATGGTTGCTTGAGAAACGCCACCGCTAGTGCTTGTCGTAGTTTTACTTGAGTTTGCCAAGCTTCCTACTTCAGACTTAATTTCTGAAAGTTGATTATTGATGGATTGTGCGGCATTGCCACCATTTGTTTGTCCAGCAGTTGCCTTATTCAACGCAACTAATTGTGTTTGAATAGAAGCCATTTGTTGCTTCAAAGCAGCCGCTTGTTTACTAATGTCCTTTGCACTTACTTGATCAGCAACTTGGCCAAGCCCAGTTGAGATCTTGCCGTTAGCATCGGCTAATTGTTTGGAACTCTTCGCAATGTCTGCAATTCCGTTGTGCAAAGCGTTGATGCTATTTGGCATATCCTTAGTGTCGTTAGCTAATTTAGCTACGCCACCTTGTAATTGGCCTGCACCAGCCGATACACCGTCTGTATATTGCTTAACTCCAGCACTTAAAGCACCCGCACCACTTGACAATTGCTTGATGCCGCCAACCAATTGACCAGTTTTTGCGTTAAGTTCTTGTACGCCATCGTTAAGTTGGTAAACCCCGTTGACGTATTGGGGAACCTTAACCTTCAACTGTAAAGCACCGTTGTTTAGTTGTGAAACTCCGGTAACGAGCGCACCGCTCTTTTGTTGCAACTCGTTCAATCCCTTACTCAAGGCAACCGCACCGGTGGTTACTTGACCAGAACCATTTGCCAATTGGGAAACTCCTGAAGACAATGCCCCAGTTTTTCCGTTCAATTGATCTAAACCATTGGTCAATTGGCTAGAACCATCTGCTAATTGAGCAACGCCCGCTTGCAATGGTTTAACTGAAACGGCCATCGTAGCAATCCCGTCGTGTAGTTGGGAAACTCCTGCCGTGTAGGTCTTGGTACCGTCATTTAATTGAACCGCACCATCCTTAAGTTTCTTAGCTCCGTCAGAAGCTTGCTTGAAACCTTTTCCGGCAGTCTTAACTTGGTCAAACATTGCCGTAGCATAGGACTTCGTAACTTGTTCCCGCACTTCGGAATTAAGCTTTTCAGTACCCACGTCACTGATAACTTTACCAATGTAGTTCAACGAAGCGTTCGTTGAATACTTCAGCTGCATCTTCTTAGGATTTTTATCCGTAACCGTTGCGGCGTTAGCTGAGAAGTCCTTCGGGATCGTAACTACCGTGTAGTACTTCTTATCCTTCATTCCTTCTTTAGCCTTTTTAGCCGATACAAAGTGCCATCCCAATTGATGGTTATGCTTTAAGTTATCGACCATTTCATCACCGACCGCAAGTCGTTGGCCTTGGTACTTAACGGGTTGATCTAAGTTAACGACTGCGACTGGTAAATTTTTCGTATCCCCATATGGATCCCATACCGATTTCAAGAAGAAAATACTATATAGGAAAGGAATGAAAATAATTGCCAGCACGGAGATTAAAATTAACTTATTATTTCTAATAAATTTCCACTCTTTGCGAACCATGCTTTTCCCCTTCTCAACAATAATTTTTTAATATTCGATCCAATGAATGAACAATCAGACTATCCCGACTTAATTAAATAACTTCTTATCGTTCCGCAAAATATCAACCAACTTTTGCACTTGATCGAGAGCCTGTCCGATCGTTAATTGATAGATGTTGCTAGTACCTTTTTTTCTAACCGAAACTAACTTTAAATCTTTTAATTGCTTTAAATGATGCGATACTGCGGGCTGGGAAAGACCAATAATCTTCGTCAATTCCCCAACCGTTAAGCCTTTTTCACTTTCCCCTAAAGTAATCATAATTTGCTGGCGCCGCTCGTCGGAAAGCGCGTCTAGCAAGGGGATATTCTTCTTAAAAGCTGCGAGTGCCTTGCTATGCTCCACCATCAGGTCGTCCTCCATTCAAACATTCGAATATTTAAATACAGGAGGTATTTTACCGCGAATTATATTTTAATTCAACCTTTAAGTTCAATTCAATTTTTCTTCAATTTTAGTTGTTCTAAAATACCATTGGCCTTCCTTAAAGCCGTGGTAGAATTAACTTAATTACGAGAACAACGAGGTCATATTTTGAATAAAATCGAATTAACCAGTCAATTTATCCAACAACATTTAAATCAATTTCAGTGCCCCGTTTGCCAGGGAGCATTTATAACCGCGGAAACCGGTACCGTCGTTTGCGAAAATCAACACACTTTTAACGTGGCGAAAAAAGGAAGCCTCTTTTTCCTTAGTCACCCCGTCAAAACCGAATACACTGACGAAATGCTGCGTTATCGCCACCAATTTTTAACGGCAGGCTTTTTCGACCCGATGCTCGCCCGGGTTCAAGAAGCACTTGCCGGCGGCCTTATTCTAGATGCCGGCTGTGGCGAAGGCACCACCACCAAATGGCTTGCCAACCACTCGAAGGGAAGCTTAGTCGGCCTGGATATTTCCAAACCAGCCATTAACATTGCTAGTGCAGGGGTGGCACTGGAAAATCAACCGCTCTTCATGGTGGGCGACTTAGCGCGTTTGCCGCTTGCCGACCATCGTTTAGACGCCATCGTCAACATTTTGTCGCCCGCTAATTACCAAGAGTTTGACCGCACCTTAGCCCCAGACGGCGTACTGGTTAAGGTCATTCCCGGCAACCACTATCTGCAAGAGCTGCGCCACCTGGTTTACCCCGATGGACAACACGCTACCTATGATAATGCTCCGGTAAAGAACCACTTTATCGAGCGCTATCCGCAGGCAGAATTCATTACCGTTAAGTATGAATTTGCGCTTGACCAACCACTTTTTACGGCGTTGTTCAACATGACACCCTTAACTTGGCAGGCGCAAGAAAATCGGGAACAGCTCCTCCAACGACCATTAGATTCCATTACCGCAGAATTTGAAATTGCCGTGGTGCGCCGTTCTTAATCGCTTGATTAGGCTAGATTAATATAGGAAAAAATTGGATTGTTGGTGTGTACTAACAGAAAATCGGCAGTTATGCTTGGATCAAGCATAACTGTCGATTTTAATTTGAATAGCACAAACTCCCCGCCCCCTTTTTTACTTGGTGGGCGACTTATCAATCCACCGTTCGCAAATGAAATCCAAAATTGCGAATACCACCAGCGCTCCTAAAAATTGGCGACCTTCGTGAGCCCTCATAAAATCAATTTCACTAACAAAAAACATGGTTATGATGGTGCATCCCAATGCTACCCAGTCGCCACGCGTAACGTACTTACGTAAGTATCGCATTATCCAGCCTTCCCTTCCACATCTTGCGATGTTCAGCGTTATAAACCCACCCAATTATACTCTTTAAGAGATATCAAATACATCCCGTAAACTATTTTTTCGGCGGTTCGCCACCTACCAAAAAACAGCCTCAACCAGGCACTCCCCGTTGAAACTGTTCCTAATTTTAAGCATTACTTCCTTGATACCGGCGCCAAAGGCAATCCGTCCACCAAGGGATCATTATTTCTCAATTACTAACTATTTGTAAATAAAACTTCACTTTTTGTCAACCGCGTGACCGCCAAATTCATTCCGGAGGGCGGCCACCACCTTACCAGTAAAGGTATCGTCTTGCATCGAACGGTAGCGCTCCGCAACCGCCGCGTAAATAACCGGTGTAGGAACGTGCTGATCCATGGCTTCTTCCACCGTCCATTGGCCCTCGCCATTAGAGTGCATCCGTCCCGCAATTTCAGCTAGGTGCGGATCCTTACTGAAAGCGTCCTGAGCAAGTTCAATCAACCAACTCCGAACTACCGAGCCGTGGTTCCACAGTTTAGCGACCGCTTCGTTGTCGTAATCAAACTGGGAAGCTTCCAATACTTCAAAACCTTCCCCAATTGCGGCCATCATTCCGTACTCAATGCCGTTGTGAACCATTTTAAGATAGTGTCCTGAACCAGCCTTACCAGTGTAGAGATAACCATCTTCTTGGGAAATATCTTCAAATAATGGGCGGATGGTTTCAAAGGCTGCGGCGTCATCGCCCCCAATCATGAAATTCCCGCCATTAAGTGCTCCGCGCCAACCGCCTGACGAACCGGCATCAAAATAATGGATTCCTTTTTCCGAAATTAGCCGGTTATGCCGCAAACTATCCTTCCAGAAGGTGTTTCCGCCGTCGATTAAGTAATCTCCCGCCTCTAGCAGGTCGCCTAGCTGCGCAATTGTTACATCGGTCGGCTTGCCCGCCGGCACCATTACCCAAACCACTCGGGGAGCCGTCATTTTTTGCACCATTTCAGCTAACGAAGCCGCTCCGGTTGCTCCATAACCGACCGCTTTTTCAACTAACGCGTTATTCAAATCAAATCCGACCACTTTATGCTGGTGACGCAACATGTTTTGGGCTAAATTAATGCCCATTTTTCCCAAACCAACTAATCCGATTTCCATTATCGATACCCCGCTTAATATTTGATTAAATTTCAAATGTTCACGTGAAACCTTACAATTAAATTATAGCACGGTCCCCGTTTTGTACAACCGTTTTCATGAATTATTATTAATTCTCATTTTTGTTGTATAATTGGAGCTGCTACGCTTGAGTAATTTAAAAGGAGCATCCTATGACAAATAATTCTTCAAAACGGACCACGATTATTGATATTGCCAGTCACCTTGGTATTTCGCATACCACCGTTTCCCGGGCGTTAAACGGGAGTCCCAAGGTGAAGGAAACTACCCGACGGAAAATTGTGGAGGCTGCCCATCAACTAGGCTACGTCCCTAACCAAAATGCGCGCGGACTTAACCAAGGACGGACCTACACGATCGGCCTGTTTTTTACCGATTTACAAAATGGGACTTCGGGACTCTTTTTAACCAGTATTATTTTAAATATTCGTGAACAGTTACCCGAAAATTACGTCCTTTCAATCAATTCCATTAACGATCACGACCGCCTTAGCTTTTTCGACGGCGTCGTGGTGGTCAGTCAATCCGTGAAGGACGAAGAGTTCATCAATAATTTAGTTCAAATGAAAATTCCCGTCGTGGTGCTCAACCGCAAAACGCAAATTCAGCCCGTTTATAACTATTGGCTGGACAATTATTCAGCGGCCCGCGAAATGACCACCCACGCACTACAAGCTGGGCACCGTAATGTAGCCTTAATTCGCGGCTCCCTAGATTACGCTTCAACGCAGGAACGTTCGCAAGGTTACTTTGCCGCAATTCAAGAGTGGGACGCAGCTCACCCAACCAAGTTATTTGCCCATCCCCCAATCGAAGGTGAATATACGGCTAAAGGTGGTTGCCGGGCAATGGAAGAACTGTTGGCACGGCCTAACTTTCCGGATTACGTTTTCATCGAAAATGACGACATGGCAATCGGGGCCCTTCACGCGATCAACGCGCACCCTAACCTAAAGCATCCGGTCAGTGTTTCCGGATTTGATGACATGGACATTGCCACCTACACTTCGCCATCTTTAACTACCGTCCATAGCCCAATCACCGAAATGACCGCGTTAGGGATTGCGACTTTGAAACATTTACTAACTAACGACGAACTCGACGACAACATCCCGTTTAAAAAATGCTTTAAAATGCCGATTATTTACCGGGAATCGTTGCGTAAATAAAATTAAAAATGAGAGTGTGCCAAAAGTCGGGTGGTTTGCGAGCATTAACTGAAAATTTACCATGATGCCTGAATTTTGCATGATGGACAATTTTTTGGTTAAGCGGAACCAACTGACTTTTGGCACACGTTTTGGCTCTATTGAAGTCAAAATGCCAAGATAAAAACGATTCATGAGGAAGTTCCCATCATGAACCGTTTTTTGTTTAGAAACTTTTGTCACAGCCCCATTTTTTCATATTGTTAAGTTTCAGAGTTACTCACCCCTGTGTTTGAAAACCAGTTTAGCAACCTTAATAGCATTCAGCACTCGAGGAAAGCCCACGTACGGAATGGCTTGAATAAACGTTTCAATAATTTCTTTTTCGGTCAGTCCCACGTTTAGTGAACCATTTATATGCACCTCTAATTGCGATTCAGTTCCGCCTTGAGCCAGTAAACAGGAAATTGTAATCATCTCCCGCTGTTTGAGACTTAGCCCTTTTCTTTGATAAATCTCACCGAAAGCAAACTCAACAATGTACTTGCCCACATCTTCCGTTAAGCCTGACAAAGAAGCAATTACCTCCTGCCCCGCCAAATCATCGACCTCACTTAATTTTTTTAAACCATCAATAAATCGTTTGCTTTTTTCCATAACTTTCTCCTTTTCTATCCACAAAACATTGGGATTAGTTAAGAGCATAGAATATGGAGTAAACTCCATGTCAACTAATTTTTTGTTGACACATTTCTCTTTATAGAGTACTTTTTACACAATTCAATTCACGGAGGTATTTTCAAATGAATTATTCAATCGGTCAGTTTTCTAAAGTATGCGGACTCTCTATTGATACCCTCAGATATTATGAAAAAGAAAAAATTATTTTTTCCAATCGAACATCTAATAATCGCCGATACTACACCGACCAAGACGTTGCGTGGATCCAATTCGTCCTGCGTTTAAAACAGACCGGTATGAGCATTAAAAAAATGCAGCTGTACGCCCAACTAAGGTACGCCGGCGACGAAACCATTCCTGCCCGCACCAAAATTCTTTTTGACCAATTAGCTATATTGCATGCCAACCTTAAAGAAACTGAGCAACATATTGAATTTGTTGAAGACAAAATTCAAACTTATTTAGCCACGCTCACGAATCGTACAACTATCTAAGAAACGTTATGCAACAATTACACCCGTGTCCGCCACCCATATACGCAAATAAATTATGGTAGTATAATCAAAATAAAATATGTAACGGTGTTAATCATTTAAAAAAGGAAGTTTCCCCTATGCTTAACGTGGCAATTTGCGATGATGAGCCTCAAATGGCGACGGCCGTCGAGAATATTTTAGCTAACTATAACCCCACGTTGTTTACCATTTCGACGTATTATAATCCGGACAAACTAGTTAAAGACCTAGCCCGCTTAACATTTGATTTCTTCATTTTGGATATTGAATTATCCCACCAGAGCGGTATCGAACTCGCTAAAATTATTCGGGATCACGATTACAACGTGCCGATTATTTTTTTGACTAACTATAGCGAATATATGGAAGACGTCTTTCAAGTGCAAACTTTCGATTACATTCTCAAACCTGCCAGTCCGGCTAATTTATTTCCGGTGCTAGATAAGGTAATTAAGTACTTAAATATTGATACCGGTCATTTTTCCTTTTCTAGTAACCGGGTCGTTCATAATTTAAAATTATCCGACATTATCTTTTTTGAAAAGCAACGCCGGCAAGTAATCATTCATACCAAGAGTGCGATTTTCACCACTAACATGACCACTTCTGCCATTTTGGAACAGATTGATGCCGACTTTGTACAAGTTCACAATTCCTACATTATCAACACACTATACATTGAAGAAGTGAGCGGTACGTTTGTGATTTTAAATTATGCGGGTAACTCTGCAGAAATCCCCGTTAGTCGAAAATTCCGGTCGATTGCTCGTGACCAAATCTTAGAGAGGTTAAAAAGCAGGATATGATATTTGATGTGATTGGTTCATTGCTGGGCTTCATAGCGTACGCATTTTTAATTAATTTTTTCTTTTCCGATGGTTTGGCTCAATTTCGCCTCACCCCTCAAGCTATTGTAACGGTGGCCTTGCTCTGTCTAGCCGTTGCTTTAAACATGTTATTTTTCCCTCAAAACATGGTTCCTTACGCAAATATTGTGGTTATTATTGCCCTAATTATGACCCTGGCCGCCCAATACGCGGTCTCCTTTAAAGAAGCCATCTTTTTAGCTGGGATTTTTTTAGCCACCACCATTCTTAGTGAAGCGTTAGTGTTCTTCTTTTTCCAAAATTTCTCCATTATTGACCCTTCACACCATTACCTGTTCGACGTGGTCACCACCAGCATTGCCAACGTTATCGAAATGCTTTTTGTACTAGGAATGAAAGTGCTATTTTTTAAATACCATGCCTATTCCCAAACGCTCACCATCCCTTTAATGGCGGCATTAACCTCAATTCCGGTCATTTCCATCATTGTATTACTTAGTTTTTTAATTACCTGCGTTCAAAAACAAATTGCTTTAGACGCCTACCAGATTCTAATTATTTTCGGGATTACCTACGTGAATCTTTGCGTACTATACCTATACAGCAGTCTAACCAAACACATGAAGAAGATTAGTCAAATCTCCCTGCAAAATAAGGCCATGCAAGCTGAAATGAAATACATTGCCGAAGTCAAAAAATCACAGTCGACAATTCGGCGTCTTCGTCACGACTTGAAAAATCGCAACCTCGTTTTAATGGGCCTGCTTGACCAACGTAAAATAACGGAAGCAAAAAACTACCTAGCACAATCTTTTGACCAGCTGGCGAAGACGTCCACCTTTTATACGAACGACCCCGTACTAAATTATTTACTTAACGAAAAAAACGCGCTTGCCCAAGCAAATCATATCGATTTTCAGATCCACGCGCTTATTTCAAAGCAAATTAGCCTCGACAACGACATTCTTTCCGTACTAATCGGCAACTTAATTGATAACGCAATCGAAGCCAACCAACGTTTAAATGCAGGGGTCTCGCGCTATATCAACCTAACCATCAAGCAATTTAAAAAGGATCTCCTAATTGAAATTTCCAATCCCTATGACGATGCTGAAAAAAAGACGCGCGCCCACCGACAAACCGAAGGGCTAGGCTTAAAGAACATCAAATCAATTATCGAGCATTATAATGGACTTTATAAACAAAAGACCACCAATAGTACTTATTCGGTAAGCATTATGCTACTAAATATTGTTTAAATTCTTCTGCCAAACTTTGCATCTTCCTATTCTGCTTCGCCATGATCAATTAAATTTGCCATCATTGATTTGGCGCTGATTGTAAGCAGCACGATCAGCAACGCGCAAAGAATGGATAACAAACTGAAGCTCACCATCATCCTGGTTAAAACGTTGCCCAAAAGAACGACTAGCACTACGCTTGTAACGACCACGCTAATGGAAGACGAACGGTATATTCCTACAAAACTAGCCAGCAAAATAATGGAGGCCGTGAAACAAACGCAAACCATTGCCGACACCCCTAGGCTCCCAAGGTGACTAGTCACGCTTCCTGATACCAATGGAAACAACATTTCCGTTAACACAAAAATAAGGTCCGCAACCACTAAACCAAGTACCTCACTGATCAACACCGCTAAGCTAAGGGAGGCTACCTTCGCGTTAAACAACTCCTTTCGGTTTACCGGCAACAAATAGGTCTTATTTTTATTTAGCCCGATATAGTCGCGGACAATAAATTTGCTAGCCAACACGGCTCCATAAATAGCCATCACACATAGCGTAATTACGCTTGCCAATCCCGCAATCCCCGCATAGCTCATCATAATTGAGTTCGTTTCGTCGTGATCAAATCGGCCAACCACCGCAAAAAAGTATAATGCCGCCGTTTGAGTAGCTACCGTTATGTAAAATAATGGCATTAAATACCGTTTCACTTTGTTAAATTCAAACTTTAAATGTTTCATAATCGTCCCTTCTTTCTGTATTAACCATTAAATTGGGTAATCTCTTTATGGTAAAAGCCCAGCAACCCATCTGCAAAACGTTTATTAATGGTGGCTAAACTTTCGCTTTGCCCCATTCGTCCCTTTTCCATCACCACCACATCCGTAACCACGTTTGCTAAGTCCCCAAACGAGTGACTGGTCACCATCACATCCGTAACCACGTTTGCTAAGTCCCCAAACGAGTGACTGGTCACCATCACCAGATTTTTTTGCGCAAAATCTCGAATGATTTGCTTTGTTTGTGCTACTCCGTCGGGATCTAGCCCATTAAACGGTTCATCTAAAATTAAAATTTGGGGCTGGTGCGAAATTGCAATTGATAACAAAAAGCGTTGCCGCATTCCTAATGACATTTCTCCAAGCTTCATTGCAGGGTCAACATTTAAACCAACCTTGTTTAATAAAACTTGCCAATTCTTTGGTCGTGGTAAATCAAAGAAATAGTAATGCTCTTCAAGGAGCTCGTTAACGCTCAAATCGAAAATACTATCGGACTGCGCAAATACCGACCCCATCAATCGCAAAAATTCTCCTCGATTTTTATTGGTGGTTTGTTTGCCGTTAATATAAATTTCACCTTCATCCGGCGTTAAAAGTCCGCAAACACACTTTAAAAAAGTTGTTTTTCCGGTTCCGTTAGGTCCCACAATTCCGTATATTTTTTGGCTTTGAAAATTGCTCTCTTTAATATCAATAACTTGTCGACCGCCAATTTTCTTCTTTAAATTTTTAATCTGCAACGTTGTCAAAACTCTTTACCCCCTCTTATTAAGTGCCCTATTCGAACAACCAAAAGCCGCCACCATCCAAACTAAAACCGCTAGTAAATCAGCAAATTTAAAACTGCCAATCTGAAACATTGTCGCCCGGACTAACTTACTTGCCGGAACAAAGGGGAGTACCCTGTATGCCGTTGTTAGCCATTCTGGCAAGCGATCTTCTGGATACGTAATTGGCGAAAACAATAAACCACCAATCATAATGACTTGCGTAGCTACTGAAACCATATTCGTTGGTAGCCAATAGGCAATCGAAAAGCCAATTAGAATCATGGTAGCCTGCACCAACCCCATCACCGCTATGCTTAACGGGTTGATCGTCAAATTAAGGTGAAACCGCCAGCATGCGGCAATCCATGCCATTACAATCCCGGGAATGGACGCTAATCCCCAAATGATTAGATCGGCAAAAATAATTTCGTATCTTTTGACCGGCAGCGTGCGTTGATAAGCAACTACCCCGGTTTGTTTAGCACTGCTTACGATCTGAGCTGCCAACACACATCCCACGCCAATCATCCCAATTACCACCGCTCCTGATGAAAGATAAATGGCTTCTGTAGTTTGAATATCAGGAATTAGCAGTGCCAGACCGTATATGATTGCTAATGACAGAAAAGCTTGCACAATGCTAAACGTTGGCAATAAGTATTTATGTCTTAGCAAACTCCAACAAACTAACCCCCAAAAGCTTCGTCCGAGTCGTTGATTTTTAATGAATCGATTGGCATTTTTATCCATGGGTTGCCTCCTTATACATTTCATTTAATGGGCGCGGTCCTAAGTTATAACGAGCAATTTTTCCATTTTCAACCTTCTTCGTTACCCACGTAATCGCTGGCCCAACTTGGTCATTTTTCAAGTAAAAATGATACTTAAGATTTTCTTCATCAATCGTTACCTTTAAAGCTGTTGGAAAATCCCGCTTTTCAAGCCTAGTTCGCACGTTTACTTCTAAAATCACGACGGAAAGTCCATTTAAATTAGTCGTTTTAGCAAGTTCATCCCTGATTAGTTTTCCATGATCTAACAATAATAATCGATCCGCATAACGCTCCACTTCGAGAAGATTATGGGTAACGATAATCACTATGCAGCCCCAGTTAGCTAGCTTTCGCAAATACTCCCACATCAAAACTCTTCTTACAGGATCAACATCGTTAGTTGGTTCATCCAGCATAATAATTGGCAACGGAACCGCCACCGTCATTGCAAAGGAAACTAGTCTCTGTAGGCCGCCGGATAGCTTTTCACCGGGCACGTCTTGCCATTCTTCAATTTTCAATTCCTTAATGATCCGACTAGTTAATTTTTTGCTATTGATTCGGTCAACGCCTCTGATGCGTAACCCATCCATAATCGATTGCTTAGCCGTCACTCCTGATAAGGGAAAGTTAAATTGAGGCATCATTCCAATACTTTCTCGCGCAATTTCAGGTTCATTAATAAAAGAGTGTCCTTGGTAGGTGATCGTTCCTTCATCAGGGCGAATAATCCCAATTATTTGTTTCAATAACGTTGTCTTGCCCGCTCCGTTATGTCCTACCAAAGCCGTGATTTCTCCTGAAATAAATTTGATTGATATTTTTTCGTTAGCACGTACTTGGCCATGTTTGTATGCTTTACTCACGGAGCGGATGTTCAAGACGTTAATCAAATTCGTCACCCCTTTTTCGTGCTTTATTTAGTGCTTTCTTATTAATCTACAGGTCAGCTGCTTTAAAGGTTGTCTATATGGTAATCAGTTTTTACGTAAAAATAGCGGTTTTGTTACAAATGACGGGTTATGGGTAACGATTGGAATTGCGTAGTAGTATGCAGTAAAAAAGTATCCTCAGTAATTAGAGGATACTTTTTTATTTATATGCTATTTTGCCGAAACGTGTTCCAGCCCTCAAAGCTCTCCGATTAACCAAATAAAAGCACTAATCGCCAAACCCGCGATCAGTGCTCTTATTCCTACTGCTGCTTTGTCGAAACGTGCTTTAATCCCCAGTTTCTTCCGGTTAACCAAATCAAGGGAACCAATCGCAAAGTTCGCGATTAATTCCCTTGATTCCGTTAATCCTCGGAAACTACCCGGGGATGAAAGCACTCTAATGCGTTCTCTGATACTCCGCTATACTATCGTATTCACCTGCCAACTCTCTCGACAGCCTAATATAGATTGGCATCAGGTCACGGTACGCCCTAAAGTTTGCTGGGTTTGGTTCATACGTATTTACCGCATCCTTTACCAAAAAGTCCTCGACCTTCGTCAAATCCTTTGCCAAACCTAAGCTGATTTGGGCGATTACCATCGCACCCATGCAGCCCCCCTCAACCGACTTAGGGACCTTCACCGGTTCCTCAAATACGTCGGCTAAAATATGCTTCCATAATTCTGAATGCGCAAAGCCGCCGGTCGCCAAAATTTGTCGGTCACCTTTCGGCATGACTTCTTCCAACGCCAAGTTAACCGTGAACAAGTTGTAGACAATTCCTTCTAAAATGGCCCGCAACATGTGCGCTCGCGTATGGGTCTGCGTCAATCCAAAGAAGGATCCCCGCGCATTTCCAGACCAAATCGGGGCCCGTTCACCACCTAGGAAAGGATGGAATAGCAAGCCTTTAGATCCGGCTGGTGCCTCACCCGCAATCTTAGTCAACAGGTCGTACGGATCTTGGTTGAGGAGCTCCGCGGTACTTTTTTCGGCGTTGAAAAACTGGTCGCGAGCCCAGCGAAGCACCACTCCACCATTATTAATTGGTCCGCCAATAATCCATTTGCCCGGCAAAACCGGATAGCAGTAAATCCGGCCTTTCGGATCAAATTGGGGTTCGTCCACCATGGTCCGTACCGCTGCCGAAGTTCCAATATCAATCGCAATTTGCCCCTTCCGAACCGCGCCAACCCCAATGGTGGTCGCCACGCCATCCGAAGATCCCATTACAAACGGAGTTTCCGCAGGGATTCCAATTTGTTTTGCTAATTGCGGATTTAAACCGTGGACCTGATGCGTGGCTTCCACCACTTGTGGTAATTGGGAGGCCTGCAATCCTAGTTGTTGCAAAGCTGCCACGTCCCACTGCATTTCCCGGGTGTTAAATAATCCCGTGGCCGCCGCCATCGGTTGTTCTTCCAAAAATTGACCAAAGTATTTCCAAATAATGTACGATTTAATTCCTAGCCAGTACTTAGCTTGTTTAAACCGCGCGGGTGCTTCATGTTTATACCATTGTAATTTGTAGTAAGGCGCCATGGGGTGGGTGGGCACGCCCGTCCGTTGGTACAGTGCCAGTCCCGAACCGTCCCGTTTGGCTTGGTCGGCATACTTTTCAGCCCGGTTATCCGCCCAAATTGCGAGTTTAGTCACCGGGTTAAATTCGTCATCAACCCCCATGATGGAATGTTGCTGTGCACTTAACGAAATTGCCAAAAGCTGATCTTGCACGGCGTCAAAATGGGCGGTTTGGATAACCTGCTGTAAAACGGCCACCGTCGCGTCGTAAATCACGTCCGGATCTTCCTCGGCGGAGTCCACATTTTCGCGAATGATTGGATAAAGTTGGTGGGCAACTTGCACAATCCGACCCTTTAGGTCAAACAGTACCGCCTTCGTACTGGTGGTTCCAATATCCATTCCAATGATATATTTCATGATTAATACTACCCTTCAATTAAAGTTTTGCCGTTAATTCCCGTACTAATGGGCGTTCGTTAACGATGTTTTGCACATCGGATACGCATTTTTCACCCATCCCGTGCAAGCATTCGTAAGTGTAAGCAGAGGTGTGCGGCGTAATCAAAAAGTGTTCGTTCTTCAAGAACGGATGATCCGCCCGCACTGGTTCAACTTCCATGGTGTCGGCTGCGTAACCACCAACTTGGCCCGCTTCTACCGCGGCTAACATGGCATTTTCGTCAATCAACGCACCCCGCGCGTGGTTAACAAAGTAAACGCCCTTTTTGACCTTCTTTAAAGCGGCTGCGTCAATTAGGTGATAATCGTCATCGTTTAAGGAGGCGTTCAACGAAATGTAGTCAGCCCGTTCCAAAAGTTCATCCAGGCTCACCCTTTGTACGTTATTGTTTTCTAGCCAACCTTCGGGAGCCTTCGGGTCGGGGTCGTTAATTAAAACGGGTCCGCCAAAGATTCCAAATAGTTCCGCTACCCGGCTACCAATGTTTCCGGCGCCAATTACCCCGAAAGTTTTGCCGGAGAATTGATTGCCCATAAAACGGGCCCGGTCTTCATAATGGTCGGCCTTAATTGCATCCCCAGCCGGAACCGTCTGCCGGACCAGCGCCATTAGGTTTGCCAACACGTTTTCCGCTACGGCATTTCTTTCTACTAACGGTGAAACGATGGTGACCTTCGTGCCGTGCGCCTTCGCTGCTGCTAGGTCAACGTTGTTATAGCCAATTCCATGGCGTGAAATTAACAATAGTTCATCCTTATTATCAAAGAATTCCTGATTGAAATTCGGGGTTACGCTAGCGACCACCACGTTGAAACCCTGTAGCTTTTCTGCCAATGATTTACCATCGATATCCGTCGGCAGCATAAACCGCTTAACTTCCCCAATCTCTTCGAGGGCTTGCCAATGTTCTTTGAAAACTTGTCCAAAACTACTTGAGTTGACGACCGCAATCCGATATTTTGCCATTTCTCATTCTCCTCTGTTTAATTTACTTGATTTAATTTTTGATGGAGGGTTTGTGCAACCGCGCCCGGTCCCTGCAGCATTTCCGCTAGGTCGGCTTCAATTAGTTCTGCCAAACCAGCTTCTACCAGGTCCACGCCGAATAGCTTCTGGTTAGCCAAAATCGGTTTGATTTGGGCTTGGAGGTTTGCATTTTCACCTAGTTGAATTCCCTGAAGCTGTTCTTTTAGGTAGTCCATTAACGGATCTGGACTAGGTTCAAACGCCTGCCCCTTATCATCAATCGCTAATAGATAACGCAACCATGCGGCAATCGTTAACGGGATAAATTTCAAGTCGGTAACCTTCAACGTTGGATCTGCCAAATAGTGTTGAATAGTTACGCCATAGCGCACCGCCATTTTTTGCGATGTGTCAGTCGCAATACGTTGCGGAGTGTCGGGAATGTATGGATTAGGCAGCCGTTTTTCAACCACTTCGTCAATGAAGGCTTTCGGGTTAATTACCTTCGGATCCTTCACCACTGGTAAACCTTCCGCGTAACCAATTTGCTTAATTAAGTCCACCAAATCGGCATTCTTCATTTCTTCGGAAATCGAGTGATAATCCAGCAACGAGCCAAAAATTGCTAAAGCCGTGTGCAACGGGTTCAAGCAGGTTGTGACCTTCATTTCATCAACATCGTTAACCGTCACCCGGTCCGTCACGATTACCCCAGCCTTTTCGAGTGCCGGACGGCCGTTTGGAAAGGCGTCTTCGACTACCAAGTAATGGGCTTCTTCCGTGTTAGCAAAGGAAGCTAGCATTGCGCCGTACGAAGCTTTAAACGGGGTCATATTTTCCACGCCCTGGGCCTCTAAGCTTTCCCCTACTGCTTTGGCAGGGTTCGGAGTGATCCGATCGATCATGGATAATGGGAAACTAACCTTATCCGGGTTCTGCAAATAATCTAAGAATTCGTCTTCGACCAACTGATTTGCCGCCCAGCCTTTAGCAATCGTTAAGACCGACTTTTTCAACCGGTCCCCGTTTTGGGAAAAGTTGTCAGTACTTAGTAATGCTAACGGTAGCTGGCCGTGATTGAAGCGGTCGTAAAGTAAACTAGTAAGGCGGGCAATGTTATTTACCGGATTTTCAGGACCCGCCGCGACGTCCTTGGCTACGCTAGCGGTTAAGTTACCTTCCCCATCTGTTAGTGCATAGCCCTTTTCAGTAATTGAAAACGTAACTAGTTGCAACGACTGGCTTTCAAATGCTTTGCGTAATTCTTGGCTAGGCGCCTCCGCAGAATCAAAAACTGCGTCTGCAACCGAACCAAAGACTGCGGATTCCAACGTGCCGTCCGCTTTGGTAACGACCCGCAAGACTTGGTTGTGATTATCGTGGTAAACCCTTTCAACAACTTCCTTACTAAAGGTATCGACTACTAGTAAACCAGCGTCTAACTCCCCTTGTTCAATCAACTCATCCGCAATGGCCGCGTGAAATGCCCGGAAAAGGTTGCCTCCTCCGAAGTGAATCCAACGGGGTTGGGCCACCCCTTTTTGCGCAACGGCATCGTGGTCGTAAGTGGGAACCTTAATTCCGGCCTTTTCAAACTCGGTCCGGTGGGTAATGTAATTATCAGATAGCTTAACCATTTCTATTTTTCACCTCAAATTGATTTAATCGAAGAAACCAAAGTATTCGTGTGCGTTGTTGTAAGCAATGTTTTGAACTACCTTGCCCAAAATCTCGGCATCGTCAGGAACCCGCCCTTGCGCTACCAAGCGGCCAAAGAAGTTGCACAGTACCCGCCGGAAGTATTCGTGCCGCGGATATGATAAGAAACTCCGGGAGTCGGTCAACATCCCGACGAAGTTTGGTAAAAGACTTTGTTGGGCAAAGACCCGGAGCTGTTCGTCCATCCCTTCGGCAGTGTCGTTAAACCACCAGGCTGCTCCAAGTTGAATCCGTTGTTTGGTTTGACCTTGGAAGGATTGCATGAGCGTTGCCAATTCCATCCAATCGTTTGGGTTAAGGGAGTAGAAAATCATCTTAGGAACCACGCCCTCTGCTGACATCTTGGTCATTAATTTTTGAATGCCGTCAACGATGTCTGGTTGAGTTCCCATTGAGTCAAAACCGGTATCCGGACCTAATTTTTCGTACATTGGTTTGTTAGCATCCCGCAACGAATTGATGTGGAATTGCATTACCCAGTCAAATTCGTTGTTGAGTTTCATTAAAATTTCCAACAATGCGGTTGTGTAACCGTCACGTTCGCGTTCCGTCAGGGTTGCTCCATCGGCCGCCTTGGTTAAAATCTGGTCTAGTTCTGCTTCAGATAGCTCCACAAAGTGGTAGGACGGCAACGAGTGGTCGGATAAACGGCTTCCCATGTCCTTAAAGAATTCAAAACGCTGCCGTAACGCCTTCGCCAAATCTTGGAAGGAATTGATGGTTACCCCAGCGGCCTTTGCGAGGGTTTGCAAGTATTCGCCAAATCCAGGTTTTTCAATCTGCATTAGTTTATCCGGCCGCATTGCGGGAACCGTCTTGAAGCCGGATTCCGCTTCTTCGTCTTGCAAAAGTTTGTGATAGTGCAAATCCGAAGCCGGATCGTCAGTTGTCGCTACTAGCTTAACGTTGGAATTTTTAATCAAGTTACGGGGTTTGAAATCATCGGTCGCTAATAATTGGTTGGCCTTCTCCCAAATTTGGGGAGCGGATTTAACGGTAAGTGGTTCATCGATGCCAAAGAACCGCCGTAGTTCCAAGTGGGTCCATTCGTAAAGTGGGTTACCATACGCATGTTCAATGGTATCCGCCCATGCCAGAAATTTTTGGTATTCGTCACCGTCACCGGTAATTAAATCTTCGCTAACCCCGTTGGCCCGCATTAAACGCCACTTGTAGTGGTCTCCGTAGGTGCCTTCGTTTAGCCAAATGCGACTAATGTTGGGATAGTTTTTATTTTCGTAAATTGCTTGGGGACTTAAATGACAGTGATAATCAATAATCGGCATCTTTTCTGCGTAATCGTGGAAAAGGGTCTTCGCCATTTCGTTTTCCAGCAAAAAGTCTTTATCAAGTAATTTCATGACTGCTACCTTCCTTTATTGATTTAGTCTTGGGGTTCGTATTTATCTAAAACAGCTTGTTTCGTGGTTTCGATTCCTTGTAATAGGTCAACGTGTTCCGCCATGTGCAAGCTCAAGTACTTGTCGTATTCGTCAGCGTGATGAAGCAAAATATCAAACAAACGGTCCCGGTATACATATTGGTAGTTTTCGGTGTACCCGAGGATCGAACCGTACATCGTGTGCAAAACTTGCCGTGCGTCGTCATCCACGAGCAGCATGTTGACGTCTTTTTCGGTGAGGTCTTCAGGCTTGGGTGCCTTGCCATCGGTTTGCGCGTTGAAGACGTAGAAGTCTTTTACGTCATCAAGGTTGTCATAGCTAAACTTGTAAAGTTCCAGCATAAATTGGGGATCTTCGTGAGCAACCACCCGGAGCGCCTCAAGCCAGTTAGTTCCCGCCGTCTTAACGTGCCAACCGTGCTGGTTAGCCAAACGGGCAATTACTGGATAAGCCGAAAGTTTATCGGAACCGGAATGTACGCTAAGTTTGTAGCCAAACTTCTCGGCAATCGCTTCGTGTTCGCCAAAGTCTTTTTCAAACCGGTCAAGGTCGCCAATGTAGTCAATCGCCTTTTGGAATTCACCGTAGAAACGGGGAGCCAAGGTTTCGGGAGTAATTCCAGCATCGGCCAATTCGTTGGCAAAGAAGTAGTGTTGTGCAGGAGTTGTAGAAACCGGTGTCTCGTCAACCGAAACTTCAAAATCCAAGGCGTATGGTTTAACAAACTTTTCGTTGACCCATTCTGCGAAGAGGACCCCTTCGTTAAAGGCCAACACCGCTTCCTTCAAGTCCCGGGGGCTAAATTCGACCACGTCGCCGTTGCCTAATTCAAAGCGGTGGTTGAGGTACTTCTTTTCAAATTTTTCGCGAATTTCAGGGGCTAATTCGTTATACTTCGCGTCCAAATCTTCATCTGAATAAGCTAAGTATTCGGTATGGGTCTTTTCGGTGAGGTCTAAAGTAATCATCGTTGCGCCCGAACGTACCGCGTAGTCAATTTCGTACGCATTCTTAACGTGGTCGCCATCCGCACCCCAGCCGTCGCGGTAGCCTTCTTCAAAAACTGACCATGATGCTGCTTCAATTACGTCGGTGAAGGTCCGGTTACTCAATAACAGTTCCCGAATTGATTGTTGGGCGAGTACGGGGAAAATGCCGCGTCCCTTTAACAATTTCAAATGGGCGTTAGACGCAATTCCGAGCCGGTCGCCTAAGCCAAGCGTGTACTTGTGACCGTGCCGGGAAGACGGTTTAATCCAGGCAAACCGTTTTGCTAGCGCTTGGTTATTGAAGAAGTTCAGCGGGCCCTTCAATAAAACGTAGTCGTCATCAACTAAGGTCTCGTCAGCTTGGAAATCGCGAGCGTTGCGGGCATCTTCGTAAACTACCAGGCTTTTCTTAATTCCTTCGCGATAGATAAAGTAAACGTTGCGCCGGTCAATTTGTACTGAAGGGCGGTAAATTCCCTCGTCAACGTCCGCATCCGGATTTTCAATCAATTTTTTAACATCCAATAGTAAATTTTCTAAAGCCATTCCAATTACCTCTTTCTTAAATTACAAAGTGCCCTTTTCCCAACGGCCATGGTCTAGGTCATTAGAAATCCGGTTAAACTTATCGTCATCCAACTTAAACAAGAACAGTAAAATCACACCAGCCAGTGCCAAACAAATTGCCGGGTATAAAGTCATCGCAATCTTAATTCCGTTGAGCGCAGAACCAGTTTGCGTGTGGTTAGCCACGTAACCCGTAATTGCCAACAATCCCGAAGAAACTAACGCCGCAATTGATTGGGCGATTTTCCGCGAGAAGTTAAACGCGGCGTACGTGATTCCCTCTTTACGTGTGCCGGTATGCCATTCACCATAATCAATAACGTTAGAAACCATTGCCCAAGTAATTCCGTTCGGGATTGCTAACGCTACGTAACCAATCGTCACGAACAAGATGAAGGTGTACAAATTTGTCGGCAAGAAGAAGTTGATTGCGTTAGCCACCGCCCCGATAAATAAGCTCACGATGGCAGTTTTCTTTTGCCCGAAATGTTTGGTTAAGTACGGAACCATGAAGACCCCGGCAACCGAACTGCCCATCATGATGAAGTTAATTACCGGTTGCAAACCGATGTTGCCCAGGTTGTACTGTGCGTAAAAGACCATCATTTGGTTATTAGTGTTCATTGCCGAAATCGTAAACAGCGTCATTAAAACTAACGCGCCCAACGGTCCGTTAGTGAAAACCACTTTAAAGTAGTCCTTCATGCCTTCCTTTTTGGCATCCTCGTCGCGTTTGATATGTAGGTTTTCGCGCGTGCCCAGGAAGCATACTAAGAAACCTAGTACCCCCATTACGCCAAAGATGGCCGCGGAAATGGTATAGCCGTGTAGCGGGTGCCCACCGCTAGTCAATTGCATTAATGGGATAAAAGCCACCCCGGCAATTAATTGGGCCGCTACCGAACCAATTTGCCGGGTGGTGGACATGAAACTCCGGTCCTCCAAGTTCCGGCTCATTACCGAAGCTAGCGATCCATAGGGGTCGTTGGTTAAGGAGTAAAAGACACCCCAAATCATGTACGTTACTAAAGCGTAGGTGATCTTTTGCGTCATGGTTAACCCGCTTGGCATGGTAAAGGTGACCACCGTCATAATTGCTAAAATTACTGCCGACCCCATCATGATCGGCCGGAATTTACCGTGCTTACCACGCTTACGGTTATCAATTGCCGCACCCACGATGGGATCCATCACCGCGTCAAAAATCTTAGTAAACGCAAAAATTGCCCCGACGACTCCGGCAGCAATTCCGGTCCCGTCGATCCAAAACTTGGTTAAATAAGCTTGCCCAAGGTCAAACATGAAGCCATTCCCCATGTCACCAAATCCATAAGCAATTTGTTGTGATTTAGGGATTCGCTTGGTGGAGTCGTTGAGTAAAACCTCGTGATCCGGCGCGTTTGAATGTACACTGTCCGCCATATTTTTTACCTCCGTAATTAGTTGTCTCCCAAAAATGTTCGCGTGAACATTTTTGTGCAACCACTACTATTAATTTGAAAATCTAACCTGTATCCTAGCTCAACCAAGAAAGTTATGTAGTCCAAATTCACGTGAAAATTAGCTGACTTTCTTACACGGTTATGTTAACACAACCATTATGAAAGCGCTACCTTTTTCTGGCGATTAAATATTATTAAAGGCTTTTTTGAGTAAATTGGTATACGCACGTTTACTTTATTCTTAAGCGAGTGGGACAAAAGTTGGGTAGTTTACGAGCATTAACTGAAAATTGACCGATACCCTGTCCATTACAAAAAAGCCCGCTCCTTTTTATCCGGAGGGGCTTTCCATAATAAGCAATCTCGTTGTTTCACCACGATTAATTGGAATTTTCTATTTAATTTTAGAATCCTTGTCTGTCAAAGAATCGGCATTTCGGTTTTATAATAGCTAACTTAACCGCTTGTCAAAAGGCGTTCTCATGGAATTGCTACTGACTAAAAAGGATTATTTAATTGTTTTGGCAATTGCATCTAAAATCCGAGCTGCTGCGTGACCGTCTCCGTACGGATTTTGGGCTTGGGCCATTTCTGCATATTTTGCCGGATCATTCAAGAGGACGTTCATTTGCTTCTTAACTGCTTGCGGGTCGGTTCCCACTAGTTTCAACGTTCCGGCCGCAACCCCTTCTGGCCGCTCCGTCGTGTCCCGTAGTACTAGGACCGGTTTACCTAGTGAAGGAGCTTCTTCTTGAACACCACCCGAGTCCGTCATGATTAAATAACTGCGAGCCGCAATGTTATGAAAATCAAGGACATCCAATGGCGCAACCAATTTAATCCGGGGATCATTGCCCAATTCGGCCTCCGCCATCTGTTGTACTTTGGGGTTCAGATGAACTGGAAAAATAACCTCTACGTCGGGAGTTTCATCCACTACCTGCCGAATTGCTTTGAAAACTCGTTGCATCGGCGTCCCTTGGTTTTCACGACGGTGCATGGTAACCAAGATAATTCGATGATCTTTACCGATTTCTTCTAAAATTTCGTTATGGTAATCTTCACTGACGGTGTCCTTAAGAGCGTCAATCGCGGTATTTCCGGTAACAAAAATTTGCTTTTCGGGGTGATTTTCTTGGAGTAGATTATCCCGACTAGTCGTGGTTGGCGCGAAGTAAAGGTCCGTCAACACGTCCGTCATCTGGCGGTTTAATTCTTCAGGAAATGGCGAGTACTTATTCCAAGTTCTCAATCCCGCTTCTACATGACCTACCGGAATTTGGTGATAAAAAGCACTTAGCCCCGCAGAAAATGTGGTCGTGGTGTCTCCGTGCACCAAAATCAAATCAGGACGATCCTCCTGCAAAATTTTATCCATCCCCAAAAGAACCTTGCTAGTGATGCTGCTTAAAGTCTGGTCCTTTTGCATAATGTTCAAATCATAATCTGGCTTAATTTTAAAAATCTGCAAGACTTGATCGAGCATTTCCCGATGTTGACCAGTGACTACCGTAATCGGAGCGAACCGCTCATCGTGTGCCATCGCTTTAACTACGGGAGCCATTTTAATCGCTTCTGGACGAGTCCCAAAAATACTCATTACTTTAATCTTTTTCATAAATTCTCCTCCTGCTCGATTACTAATCCAATTTTACCATTGAACGCCGTTTACGTTTCATCCGCTGGATCTAGATTTGTTAACTTTCAAGCCTGGTTGGGATGGTTTGGCTACAAAAAAGGGGCTGAAAAAACTAATATTTGGGCGTACTGGCTTTAAGTCAATTGGTTCCGCTTAAACCAAAATCGACTATTATACCCAGCTCAGGCATAATAGTCGATTTTTAGTTAATATTCACAAATTACCCGACTTTTGTTTCATTCTCCGTCCAGCAATTTTATCTAATTAGTACTTGCTGTTTTAGTTAATTTAACGTCCGTAGTCTTGTATTTTCCGCTATGGTAGTAACCGATCTTAACGGTATCGCCAACCTTATGCTTGTATAGTGCTTCGCGAAGTTCGGCCGTGTCCTTGATTGATTTTCCATCAACTTTCGTCACCACGTCGTACTTCTTCAAGCCCGCAGTCTTTGCCGGACCTGAATCTACCGACATGATTACCGATCCGCCCGTTACGCTGCTAGGCAATTTCAAGATTGATTTTTGTTGATCTGAAGAGATTGCCGTTAAATCTACCAACGTTACTCCTAGCGCCGGACGGTTAATTTTACCGTTCTTCACTAATTCGTCGATTACAGAAACCACTTCATTAGATGGAATGGCGAAGCCCATCCCCTCTACCGAAGTCGAGCTACCGCTTGAAGAAAGCTTCATCGAATTAATTCCAATGACTTGACCCGCCAAGTTAATTAACGGACCACCAGAGTTACCAGCGTTAATTGCGGCGTCTGTTTGAATAACCGTCGCTTCGCCAGTACCTTGGCCGTTGCTATTTGACGTTTCAATGGTCCGCTTCTTCGCCGAAATAATTCCTTGCGTCAAGGAAGTTGCGTATTCCGAACCTAGTGGTGAACCAATTGCCAACGCTGTCTCTCCAACTTTGATGTTGTCAGAATCGCCAAAACTTGCCACGGTGGTTACCGGAGCAGAGTTAATCTTGAGGACTGCTAGGTCGGTTACGCTATCGGTTCCCACAATTTTAGCTGGTAGCTTCTTTCCATTGCTCATGATAACTTCAAGCGAATTTGAGCCGCTGACCACGTGGTTATTCGTAACGATGTACGCGGTGTCGCCGCTCTTCTTATAAATTACCCCGGACCCTTCCGAAGCCGTTTGAAGCTTATCAGAAGAAGACTTGCTTGACGAGGACTCACTGTCCCCAAAAATTGAATTTAAAATATTGTCGGTGTCGCCCGTATTTTCTTTTTGCAAATTAATTACGGAAACTACGGAATCCTTTACCGTAGAAAATGCTTTTGAAGATTGACTGCTAACGTTAACCTTCACGTTGCTTGTCTGGGTTTCCCCTGATTTATTTGAACCAGTTGGAACTGCCGTAGTGGTGGCTTCCATTCGATTTTGTACAAAACTCGCCCCACCATAGGCAACCCCACCGCCAAGCAAACCTGCAATGGCAGCCGTGATAATAATTTTATTATTTTTCATAACACGTCGCGGATTCCCGCTCCCTCCTCATACAATATTCCCGTTACGGCCTATTATAGCCTGTAATTTATGTTATTTGTATGAATTTACTCGGTAAATTTCCTAAAAGGTTAAAAATTAGATTAAAGCCAGCGGGTCCGCTTTTTCATGGTCCGTATCTAGAATTTCAAAATCATGGCCAACCGCTAAATCATGGTTTTGCATCATGGAACTCACCGTTAGATGGGCCAATTCCTTCATGTTGTTATGCAAACTCAAGTGACCTAAGTAAATTTTCTTAGTACGGTTGCCAATCACGTCCATGAGCGCGTTGGCCCCGTCTTCATTTGATAAATGACCGTGATCGCCCATGATTCGCTGTTTAAGCGGCCACGGGTAGCCGCCCATCCGCAACATTTCCGTATCGTGATTTACTTCAAACAGGTAGCCATCGGCATTGCGAATTGTGCCCGCAACCCGGTCTGACACGTATCCCGTATCCGTTAATATTACGAACGATTTTCCCGCGTGATGAAATTCGTAAAATTGCGGTTCAGCAGCGTCATGTGACACCGCAAAACTTTCAATATCCAAGTCATCCAAAGACTTAGTCGTATTGGGATCAAAAATGTACTTTTGTTCGGTAGGAATTTTACCGACCTTATTTTTAATGGCATCCCAAGTACCCCGGTTTGCGTAAACGTTGATCCCGTACTTTCGAGCTAACACTCCGACACTTTGAATGTGATCAGAATGTTCGTGGGTGACAAATAAGGAGTCCACCTCATGAATATCCCGACCGACACTTTCCATTAACCCGGCAATTTTTTTGCCGCTCAATCCTGCATCTACCAGCACCTTATGTTCGGGTGTCTCAATGTAGGTAACGTTTCCGGTGCTTCCACTGGAAAGCACGCTAACTTTCAAACCCTCTTCGCTCATCTTTTGACCTTCCTACTTAAAATTTAATCCATTAACAATAATTTATGCGTTCGAACTATTTGTTGACGCAGTACCGTCCTCTGCAGATTCAGCACTCGTGCCGTTCGGATCCGTAGCAGCTGCTTTATCCGTGGTTTTAGCCTTCTTTACTGGGGTTTGACCGTCTTTTTTGATCAACACTCCCGAAAAGGCATTAATTCGTTTAACCTCAATATTAGCACTATTTTTGTTTTTGATTCCAATTACCCAAGTAGGCACGTAGACTGCACCCTCATCAGTGCTTAGCAACCTCGTGTATCCCAAATTAGCCCACTCAATTTTGGAGTTATTGGGAATTTCGTTGTATTGGTACAGCAGGGTGACCGCCCGCGATTGACTAATCAATTCGCTTTCTTCACGAAGCTGTTTTTTAGCTACCAAATGACCTTGCACGTAGCCGGTAACTTGATTACTGGTATTTACGTAAAAAATAAGTTGGCCGTCCTTAGAATATACCGGACGCTGGTCAATCATCTGGGTATAAACCACTTGCGTATCGCTGCTTAAGTTCGCATTGTACTGATACTGCGTGCCAGCAATTACGTTTTCCCGATCCTTTAAAAAGCGGTCTAAAGCCTTCTGGGGATCTTTGGGATCGATGGTAAATGGATCGGTGATCGTGCTATACAACTTATTATCAACCACGCGTGCATTTTGCCCAGTAAGGTGCTTAATGCCACCCTTGAGGGAAGTATCCACTTTGCTTTGGGCGTAATACCCTTCCTTTTTCTTGTTAGAAAGTGGCATATACGTGATCTGGTCGTTACGCATCTCCTTTAAAATGGACGTGCTCGCGCTAGTATTTGACGACGTGACCGTGCCCGATTCCATTTGGTATTGCCAGTAGGAACCGAATAAATAGGCGTTTAAGATGGCAAAAACCACGATGAAGATTACTTCAATTCTCCTAAAATCCATTTCGTTCCTCCTTAGCTAGCCAAATTTTGGTAGGCCGTCCATTCACCACGATAATTAACGTACCACGTTGGTTCTAATTCTACCGTCGTGTTGGCCGCTACTTTACCCGCCCATTGATATCCAATTTCAATGTCTTTGATATCTTTAGGGTTAATTCCTTGGTAACTAAGCTGATTTAGTACTTCTTCAGTCGTAGGCAGCTGTTTGGTACCTCCTTTAGAAGGAACTGGCACCTGTAAGTTGTAAATTGAAAAAGACGTTGTCAGTTCGTTGGATTGCCGGGCAACCTTAATCGTGCCTAAACCATCCTCATTGAAAATCGGGAATCCGGCGACGTAATCGCGGAATTCCGCCTGCCGTTTAGCTAATTGGAAATCAAAGTAGCGCACGTTGGTATCAGCTTGCACTCCCAGTTGTTTCATCTGCAAGAAGCTCTTCTCGATATTATTATTCAGGCCATCTCCGCCGCCATTACCGCTCGCATTATTAAAAGTTACCTGACCATTATTACGGACAAGAAGGCGTTTCGTGTTGTCGTTAGTTACGTACACCACCCCATCCTTGGTCTTTTTGGTATCAATTGAATCCGCATCCGTGTTGGTCAACAAGTTGGCCGTAAATACGCTGCTGCTTTCCTCGTTAATCAAAAAGCTGTTGTATGGTACCGCCGGAGCCTTATAGTAATCGTTGATCAGCCGATGATTCATGACCGTTTCTTTAACTGCATAAACTTGGTCATTTCCCTGCACTAGTTGTCGTAAATTCTTTAAGTTCTGCCTGCTGACTTTAATTTGATAAACGTCGTAAGTTTTATCATTAAGTAAGAAAAACTCGTTTCGTTTATCTAGATTAATCACCACTTGGCTAATTTCGTAATTGGAATTTAACTTCTGATCGTAAACTCCATTAAAAATTTGCGTGGTAATGTTGCTAGGATATTTCAGCATTACGCTACGATCCATGGTGGCGTAATCCATAAACCGTTCCTTATTGCCGCGTGATACTCGCGTGGAGCTTTCCAAACGCCATTTACTAACCTCGGCCACGATCATTTTTGGTAAATTTTTCTTAGAATTATTAATTAATTGTTGTTTATCATGGTTAGTGTAAATAATTTGAGTAGGTAAAATTACGTCGCTCATGTCCCGTTTAACTTGGTTAGACTGAACTTTTTCGTTTGCAATATGGCGTGAGCCGCCGTAACGCGCCGGATTCGTCCAAATTAACCACGAAAGGCTAATGCTCATAATCGCTAAAATTGCTAAAAGCGCGTGGCGAATAATGCGCCGGGTTTTCGTATCCTTCATTATTCCCAAGCATCCCCTTCCTCAAACGGTTCGTACGGTAGCGAAATGTAGAAGGTCGAACCTTCGCCTTCGCGACTTTCTACCCAAATCCGGCCACCGTGCATTTGGACCACTTCCTTGGAAATTGCTAGCCCTAGCCCAGTACCGCCTTGTGCTCTAGACCGCGCTTTATCCACTCGATAAAATCGGTCAAAGACGTGACTAATCGCTTCTTTGGGAATTCCAAGTCCTTGGTCAGTAATGCTCATGATCACGTGGTTATGGGTCTCAACCAGCCGACAAGTGATTACCCCGCCATCCGGAGAATATTTGATGGCGTTATTCATAATATTATCCAACACTTGTTGAATTTTATCCGTATCCACTTCAACCCAGATATCGCGCCGGGTGAAATCCCGTTTAATGGTGTAATTTTTCTCCGATTTTTCCCCATTCTTCAAAATCATATCAAAACGATCCAGAATGTGGTTAAATAGCTCGTTTAAATTAACGTATTCTTTATCTAACCGCGCCGTCCCCAAGTCCATTCGGGACAGATTTAGCAGATCATTAATCATCCGCATCATCCGATCGGTTTCTTCTTGGGTAACTTTCAAGAAGTTTGGCGCAACGTTCGGATCCTTCCAAGCCCCATCGACAAGTGCTTCAATGTAGCTCTTCATGCTGGTCAGCGGCGTCCGTAACTCATGCGAAACGTTAGATACGAAGCGTTTCCGGTCTTGGTCAATTTTTTGTTGTTCAGTAACGTCATGAAGCACGCAAACTAACCCGCTAATAAACCCGGATTCCCGTTGAATCAGGGCAAAGGAGGCGTGCAAAATCAAATCCTGTTCATCGGTAGACAAATCTAACACTTCGGGATCTTGATTTTCCAATAAATCACGCAGCGTTACCGAACCGCGTAAGTCTAAAATGTCTAAAATTGACTTGCCCACAATTTGGTCGTTTTCCAAATTCAAAAAGTCCGTTGCCATTTCGTTGACGATCGTAATTCGACCCCGGCGATCCGTCGCCAGCACCCCGTCGGTCATGTAACCCAAGACCGAGTCTAACCGCCGTCGTTCTGATTCGGTCAGTTCTTGCGATTCTTCAACCCGAACCGACAAGTCGTTAACGGCCGCGGCAAGTTGGCCAAGCTCATCGTCACCGTAAATCTGGACTTGTCCGGAGTAATCTCCCCGGGCAATTTGCATGGTCCGTTGCCGCATTTCTTCAATTGGTCGCGTAATCGCCCGCGCAATTAAGACCGCAAGGAAAAGACCAATCGTAATCGCAATTAGGGCCGCCACCACGAAAATAAGCGTAATGTTATTCACGTTTTGGTAAACCGACTCTAAGTTGGCCCGAATGTAAACAACACCCGTCAAATTATTGGTAGCTCCCGACGTGTTAATGAGGGGAACCACCGAAATAAAGTAACGCGTGTTATTCGTTTTATTATAAGAAATTTGTTGGTAACTGCGGGTGTTATAAATAACGTCCTTGACGTTCCGGTCGGTAGTTTTTTGTCCGACCATGCTTCGATCGGCATTATTACTAGTCCCGCGAATAACTCCCTTAGCATCAATTACTCGAATTTCCGTGATGTTTTGGTTATTAATATTGCCAATAATGTCCGCAATTTGGTCGTTCGCCTTTTTCGTGTTGCTGCGCTCAAGTTGCGCGCTAATTTCATTTTCCACGTACGGTTGGAGTTGGACTTGCGACTTGAACTGGCTTAAGTTTTGCGTCTCCAATTGACGCACAAAAATAACTCCAACGACTTCCAACGTTACCACCAGCAACATTGCAAACACTAGAGCTATTTTAAAATTGATTGATCTAAAAAAATTTGTTCGCTTATTCATTTAAACTCCCCGAGTTCTAACTAATTGATTAGTTAAGGAAACAAATCGGCAATTGCGTGCCTCAAATAGGCCAGCCTGCTTAGCCATGGGGATTCTTACCGAACTCCGGTAACTAAGTACTACTGGTCAAAGGTTATTAATCGTGATGCGCTTTTGCAACCGTTGAGTTGGCGTTTAAGCCGTTCGCTGAGTTAGGCAGGCATCATAACCCATTCCATAGTTAAACGGGCGCTACTTCCACCTCCATTGCGATGGCGCAGCGACCGATATTTTTCTATTAATTAGTTGAAATGAGTTTCGCAGCCCGATTTCTTGCGGTTAACCAAATTCTAGCATCAATCGCCAAAAACACGATTAATGCTAGAATTCTGTTAATCCTCAAAAGCTAACCGAGGGCTTCCACTCTCTAGTCCGTTTCCGGATTCCTCAAATAATATCCTACTCCCCGGCGCGTTACCAAAATTTGCGGATTACTTGGCGTTTCCTCAATTTTTTCGCGCAACCGCCGCACCGTTACGTCGACCGTCCGCACGTCGCCAAAGTAATCGTAGCCCCACACCGTTTGTAAGAGATGTTCCCGGGTCATCACTTGGTCCGTATGTTGTGCCAAGTAATGTAACAATTCAAATTCCCGGTGCGTCAAATCTAATTGCGCACCGTCCCGAGTTACCGAATACGAATCCGAATTAATTACTAGTGGGCCAATCTTAATGTTATTTTTTACTTCTTCATTGCTTTGTTGGAATTGATCCTGCCGACGCAAGTTAGCTTTTACCCGCGCTACCAGTTCCCGATTGGAGAACGGCTTGGTAACGTAGTCATCCGCACCAAGTTCCAATCCAACAACCTTATCCAATTCCGAATCCTTAGCGGTTACCATAATGATTGGGATGTTATGCTTGGCCCGCACTTGGCGAGCAACTTCTAACCCATCAATTTTTGGCAACATTAAGTCTAATAGGATTAGGTCCGGTTCCTCGGATTCTACTTTTTCTAGCGCTTCTTCGCCGTCATAAGCAGTTACCACATCGTAACCTTCCTTATCTAAATTAAACTTGACGATGTCGGAAATTGGTTTTTCATCATCTACTACTAAAATTTTTGGCATGTTTGCCCTCCTCAGAAGATATATCTGCCATTAGTTGTAAGAAGTTGGGACAGACACTTAATTAATTTTCAAACGTTTGGTCACCGGCTTAGTGCTTCAATTTCACATTAAGCTACCGTCAACCAAATTTACTAATCCGATTTTGTCCATATAAATACAAATTCAAAAAAAGTTGCGGATTTTTTTGCCATTTTTTTAGGCAAAGGTCTATCCCATTCGTTTCTGTCAATTATACCACATGCGCTCAAATTTGAATGGTAACGCTCTCGCAGCCCCTTATTAGCTAAAATTTCACTTTTTTTAACTTTTTTTGAAAAAAATTCAAAAAAAGTGTTGTCATGATTTTTTTTTCATGCTACTATATTTAAGTCGAGTTGATGAGGACATCAATCACATGGGTGGTTAGCTCAGCTGGCAGAGCAACGGACTCTTAATCCGTGGGTCCAGGGTTCGATCCCCTGACCACCCATTACATAGACACACTAATCAGTAATCACGCTGCGTCAGGCCGTGGTTGCTGATTTTTTTGTTGTCTACATTTTTCTCTTTAACAAAAAAACAGCAATTAAATGAGTGCTGGTTTTTTTGTGCTCAAATTTTTTTGGACTATATCTCTATTTTATTTATAGAGTTTTAGATTTCTAAATCACTAGCGATCAAGTACTGGCAAATCTTTGATCTTCTTTGCTGGCACTCCGCCAAAGATAGCATTATCAGGGACGTCCTTATTGACTACGGCTCCGGCCGCAATAATTGTATTGTTGCCAATTTTTACCCCAGGAAGAATAGTGACGTTTCCTCCAATCCACACATCATTTCCAACCTCAATAGGTCTGGTAGTGGAAATAACGTAGGAACTCCCATCTGAGCGCTTTCCAAAACGTTTGCTTGCATCAATCGAATGCTCACCACAATAAAACTTAACGTCCGGTCCAATTAACACCCGATCACCAATGGTGACCAAATTAGCATCCAAAAAATTGGCATTAGCGTTTATTAATACATCATTTCCCAGTCGCATATGTTTTCCGTACGTAACTCGAAAAGGACTCATTATGGTTACATTTTCGCCCACGTCTGCAAATAGTTTCTTAAACAATGCCATTCTTTTACTAAAATCCTGAGTCTGATTAATTTCTTTCGTCACATTCTGGGCATTCTGGATCATTGTTTGAATTTCGGGATCCCGGTAATCATAGTCTTTTCCCGCTAATAATTTTTCATGTTCGCTTAGCATGTGTACACTCTCCTAACAAAATCATTATTTTTTCTCGTCAATTAGGACGGTTCCTTCAGCTGGATTTTCGTCAAGCGCCCCAATTATCTTATGTGGTACATATAATTCTTCTAAGTAATTAACATCCTCTGCTGATAAGTTAATCGATAACGCAGCTGCTGCTTCATCAAGATGATTCATCTTAGTTGAGCCAATAATTGGTGCAGCCACGCCTTTTTTCCATTGCCAAGCCAAGGCTATTTGACTCATCGAAACACCATACTTTTCAGCTAATTCGGATACTCGGTCAACAATTTCTTGGTCTTCCAAACGGGAATCATCGTATTTTCCACGTGCTACTCGGTCGGTTTGACTACGTAAAGTGTTCGCCTGCCAAGCCTTATGACTTAAATGTCCCGCTGCTAGCGGGCTGTATGGCATTAATGACACTTGCATTTGATTACAAATTGGAATTAATTCACGTTCATCTTCCCGGTAAAGCAGGTTGTAGTGGTTCTCCATAGTTTGAAATTGCGCCCAGCCGTGTTCCTTGGCAATTTGCTGCATATTATAAAATTGATAGCCATACATTGCTGAAGCACCAATCGCACGTACTTTACCAGCCTTTACTAAATCATTTAAAGCTTCCATTGTTTCTTCAATTGGTGTTTCATAATCAAATCGATGAATAATATATAAATCTAAGTAATCCGTGTTCAAGCGTCGTAAAGAGCCCTCAATTTCTCGGTGAATCGCCGCTTTAGATAATCGTCCCGGATTGAAATAAACTTTAGAAGCTAAAACTACTTGATCACGAGGAATTTTATTCTCTTTAAGCGCGCGTCCCAGGTATTCTTCGCTAGTTCCTTCAGAATAAGAGTTTGCCGTATCAAAGAAATTGACCCCCAAACCAAGGGCGTGGCGGATCACTTTTTCACTGTCTGAATAATCGAGTGTCCAATCGTGCATACTCCCTGGTTTGCCAAAACTCATTGCGCCTACACACATCTTTGAAACTGCTATATCAGTCTTTCCCAACGTTGTATATTGCATATCTTTATTCATTGAACTCATCCTTTCAGTTTGTTAATTATTAAATCTTGCCAGTTTTCAACGAAGATTTTTCTTTTTTGTTGTTTAGTTAAACTGCTTGTCTGGATTGCTTTTTTAATAATTTGGGTAGGACCATCCGGTTTGACTCCAAGAGGGGTATCTGTACCAAATAATACATGCAGTTCCCCAAAGAACTCTACAGCCATCTCTAAGGCCTTTGGATTACCCAATAGGGCTGTATCTACATAAAATTTTTTGAAATCTTCATAGTTATGCTTTCCTTGAATGTAATAAATCCGCTGCGCAAAATATGGCATCATTGCTCCGGCATGGTGAACGATTATTTTTAAATTAGGATATTTCTCAAAGTAACCGTTATTCACTATATTATTCATAGCAATTGTTTGTTCATATTCCCAGCTAAAAGTTAGGTTATTATCCGATTTGCGTTCATCAAAAACGGGATGCAACCAAATTGGCTTTCCTAAGCCCGCCATTTTTTCAAAAATCGGCTCATATTTTGGATCTGTGATGGGCTTTTTCATCGCTCTAGTAAACAGTTGCACGCCCACCAACGCTTTATTGTTAGCCACCTGGTGATCAATTATTGATAACGCTGCAGGAATGTTATTCATTGGTAACATCGCTACGGCGCCCACAAAGTGCTTCGGTTGCGCTTCAACCCTTTCTATAAGTTCGGCATTGGCAGATTGACACAGGGAAGCCGCTAAATTGGGGGCAACCCAATCTTCAGGATTCAGGTTAACCATTGAAATGATTTCTTGCTGGTCTTCTGTCATTGTCTTTACTCGCTTTTTAATATCCGTTAATAATGGATTTTGCATCCATTCGTTATTTTTTAAAGCATTTGGCGCAATTTTTAATATCTCAGCAAGGTAGTTAGGCGTTAAAACATGCGCATATACATCGACCATTGAAATGCCTCCTTTAATAACTTCGCTAGACACCATCCCTCTGCGATTGTTGACAATTCTACTGCTTAAAGTACACTTTAAGTCAAGGAGGATTTTCCATGAAAATTAATGAAGTTGCTAAAATGTTTAACGTTTCTACTTCCACCCTGCGTTATTACGAAAGCGAGGGACTACTCGGCCCAATTAATCGCGTTAATGGCGTTCGAGAATTTACCAAAAAAGATTTAGAAAGACTGGATTTCATTATTTGCACTAAAAATTGTGGAATGACCATTACTGAAATTAAAAACTTTATTCAACTTTACCAAAGGGGAAACGAAACTATCCCCAGCCGTCTAGCCATCTTAAAAAGACAGTTATCCAAGTCCGAAAAGCAATTACGCACACTTCAACAATCCATTGACCATCTAAAAGATAAGATTGTAGATGTTCAAAATTTGTCGGCAACTGCAGATAAACAAAACCTCAGAAATTAAGTCATGGCTATAATTTCTGAGGTTTTAAATTTATTGTATTTTTTGCCTAGAAGTACCATTCTGCCCAATCCTAGCTAATATCAGTAGATTTAATAGAGCAACCACTACAGTAATGAATATTATTTCGGTAGCATTTTTCAACTGCAATGTGCCTCCCCAACCTAGCAAGATAAAGCCTATTATCCAGCACACCCGTCTACTTCCAATCTTAAAGCTTACTTCGTTGTAAATACCGCCTAGGAGGATTCCAACGTAAAACAGCAATAATCCCGTATATAGGCATCCAACGCTAAAAATTAGGTTAGCATTAGTGCTATGGATAAACTTAATTGCCACCGTAATTAAACTTAACCCAAATAAAATGAAGTAATGTAGGTAAATTAATCGATTCCCCGTTTCCCTACCTTGCTTTTCTTCAATTAGATCGCTAAATTCTGTAGCATATGTCATGAAAAGTAGTGCCACTAGCACAAATAATAAGAGTGAATAAGGCGAAACCGTCCGTTGGGTGAAATATTCTGCTATTCCTACAATCATTTCTCCGAACATAATAATAATTAAAGCCGTGGCCCGTTCAAGTAAGTGCGAAAAAATAATTGGTCGGCGTACGGTTAATTTACCAGTAAAGCTTGGTGCAATCCAACTAATCATGATTCCCAGTAACGCGGCTAGTAGTCCTAGTTGGTTTTGAACAGCAGCCCCGATGGTTAACGCTAAGGTCCTCGTAGCTAAGATTCCGCTGAAGGCTAAGGTAATTTGTTTATCTGCATTCTGAGTCGTTTTTAAATACACAATTACGTATTGCATGGTTTGGGTCAAAGACAACAACGCAGCTGCGCCAAAAAAAGGTGTCAGTTGATGATTAAACGTACTTGAAAAAGAGTTTGACATATACAAAACCACGGCCATATTAATAAAAATAAATAATTTATTTGACCAAGAATCGTTGCCATAACGGTTGATAAAGACAGTTTGAATCATCCAAGAATTGATAAATAAAATTACCACTAAAGCAAAAATAGAAAAAGTGCTTAATCCAATTACTCCATTATGTAAATGATGAATTAGACCTGTGGCTTGCGATATCATGTATACAAAAACCAAGTCATAAAAGAGCTCAATTAATGATACTTTTTTAGTAACTAAATCATTCATCGTTCTTTAAGATTGTCCTTTCGTCTTTTGTTAGCATTTACCATTATACCCTAAACATTTAGTGCGCTTAACTTCCCACAATAAATGGGCATGTTCTAATAGGATAATGAAGACGACGAGCCTCCTTAAGGGTATTTTTATTAATTACTATGTAGATATCAAAAACGATCAAATACTTCATAAAAATAGTTAGCTAAATTTTGGTATTTCCCTTTGAAGCAAAAATTTTTAAAGCATATAATAACTCCACTTCATGAAAGAGAGGATACGCTGTTTCAGCTTAGAATTTACACAATTAACAACAATAAAAACGCAGATATTTATTTAGATAAGCATTGGAAGAGACATCTGGTGAGCCTTCCTAAACACGGCATCACCGTTCACAATGTATATAAAGAAGTCGGCACCGATGGGGAATGCCGAATTTTCGCCTTGGTTTCTTCTACCAGGGATCTCAGCGCACAGAATAAAGAATATATGGACAGCAAGGACTTCGTCGAGGATATGGCAGGTTTCGACATGTCCGCAATTAAGAGCGTTCAGGAGATTAACTTAGATAAGAAGTATTAAAAAATAAACTTTTAAAACCTTCTATTTAGCATTTATGCATGAGGGTTATCAAAGAAACCATTTCGTTTGACGACGAATTGGTTTTTTATTTTATGTGGAAATTCAATAAAAACACTATTTTAACAATTTAGTAAATCTGAATTAGTTTAATTAGCTTGGAACTCATCAAAATAGTTTCGTGTGACCTTGATTTTGTAGAATTTCTATCAACTATATTAAATACAACGTTGTATTTAATAATACAACGTTGTATAATAATTCCGAAAACGTTTTCATAAATTCCATTTCAAGGAGTATTCAAAATTATGGCAATAAATAGCTTACCAACACGCCCAGTTATCATTAGTACCGATCCTGGTATCGATGACGCCGTCGCAATCTCTCTAGCACTTTTTAGTGATGATATAGATGTTAAACTAATCTGCCCCATCGCAGGTAATGTGGACCTAAAAAAACAACCTATAATGTCCAAAGATTACTAACTTTTTTAGAAAAAGAGGTTCCTGTAGTTCCCGGAAGCTCATCCCCGCTTCTTCGAGTAAGTAAAGATGCTAGCAACGTTCATGGAGAGTCCGGTATGGATGGCTTTAATTTTCCAAATCCTACTATTACACCCGTTGTAACAAAAACTGCAGTACAAGCAATGCATGAAACTGTTTTAACTAGTTCTACTCCCGTGACTTTAGTAGGAATCGGTCCCTTAACTGATATTGCTCTTTATCTTCATCTTTATCCTCAAGATAAAGAACGTATTCATGAAATTGTATTGATGGGCGGTGCACTAGGCAGAGGCAACTTTGGTGTTTTATCAGAATTCAATTTTGGTGTTGATCCTGAAGCTGCAAAAATAGTTTTTAATAGCAATATCTCAATTCGTATGGCACCTATGGAAATAGGCCGTCAAGCCAAAATAATGCCTAATACTTCTGAAAAAATCAAAAGTCTTGGAAAAATTGGCGAAATGTTTTATTCACTTTTTGCTCATTACCGTGGGGGCAGTTTTAGTAAGGGCTTGAATATGTACGATGTTCTCGCTTTAGGATTGATATTGAAGCCAGAAATGTTTGAAATAGAACCTACTTACGTTTCTATAGAAACCCAAGGGACTCTAACGGGTGGTGCTTCATTAATTGACCTTAAAGGATATCTTGGTAAAGAATCAAACGCAAAGGTAGCAACCGAAGTCGATGCTGAGCAATTTGAAAAGTGGTTTACCGAAATGGTAGCTAAAACAATATAGGAGGCGAGCTTATGCATGCAATATTAATTTCTGTCATTGGTATCATAGCTATTAGCATTTTAGTTTATATGCTACTTAAAAAAAATGATATTAAAATGATTCTTTTATCACTAGGCCTGATTTTAATGTACATTGCTATATTATTAGGCAATGAGCTGAAAGTCACTCAATCCACTGGAACAAATTTATTAAATCCATTTCAAGCTATTGTGGATCAATTTTCAGCAACTTTAGTGGGTCCAGGGTTTGTTATCTTAATTTTAGGTGGTTATAGTGCTTACATGAACCATATAGGCGCTAATCAAGTTACTGTCCATGCGCTTACCAAGCCTATCACTAAAATTAAATCTATTTACTTATTAGCTCCGATCGTATTTCTTATTGGGAATTTACTTTCACTAGTGATTCCCAGCGCTTCAAACTTAGCAATTATACTTCTTGCAACCTTATATCCTGTATTACGTTCTGCAGGTATGTCACGACTAACCGCAGCAGCTATCATCGGGACTTCAGCTACTATTGTGCCTACGCCTTTGGGTGCAGACAATGTCGCAATCGCATCCCAATTCCACATGTCTGTAACCAATTATGTTTTTCAAAAACATGCTTTAGTATCTATCCCCACTTTATTAGCGATTACTATAGTTCACTATTTATGGCAAAAATACCAAGACAAAAAACACCCTGAAGAGTTGTCATACTCCTCAGAACTTTCTCAAAATAAAGAACAAGACGTAACCCAGGCGGCAAGAATAAATTATAAGGGTTTTAAAGCCTTTGTTTATGGTCTCTTACCTCTTCTACCTATCGTATTACTGTTAATCGTCTTCTTCACTAATATATTCGCTCACACTACATTAAATATCAGCGTTCAACTAGTTAGTTTACTTAGTTTTGTTATTGCTGTGCTTGTCGAAATAATTAATAAAAAACAACCTCAAACTGTTTTAAAAGAAACTAGCGCCTTCTTTGAAGGTATGGGTGGAGTAATGAGTATTGTAGCGTTATTAGTTTCTGCACAAGTATTTGTGCAAGGATTAACCTCAATAGGAATAATTGATTTAATTCAGAAAACTATGCAAACTATGAATAGTTCAGGCATTATTTTGCCAGTAATTATGGTCGTTTTTACAGCAATCATTGTTTTATTAAGTGGAAGCGGAACTGCCTTGCTTTATGCGATGATTCCTCTGTTATTACCTCTATCAAAAGCAGCAGGTATTTCTCCCATTGCTTTATCAATTCCCATGCAATTAGCTGGAAATCTATTACGAGCAATTTCTCCTGTCGCAGCGGTTATTTTAATAGTTGCAGGGACTACAAAACTTTCACCAGTAAAAATTGTCAAACGCACATCGGTTCCCATGGCTTTTGGAGTAATCATGATGCTTATTATGTCGTTACTAATTTTTTAGGTAGATGCCCATGCAAAATCTAGCTACACTCCGACCAGCATATATAAAGGACTTGCCCATACTAGTTAGCCTTTTACAAGATGCAAAAGAACAAATGCGTTCAGAAAATGTTACTCAATGGGATGACCATTATCCAAATATTGCAATACTAAATAAGGATATTGAAAATCATTCTCTTTACTTACTTGGTCCCGATAATATCGCCGCAATTAGTATTACTCAAAAGGGTAAGGATTGGCATTTACATCGATTAATGGTTCATTCTTCAGTAAAGGGGCAGGGAATAGCAAAACGGATACTCCTAAATATCATTCAAAATGGTTATCATAACAGTGTAGATAATATATGGATATCAACTAACCATAGTAATTTGCCCATGATACACATTCTAAATAGTTTAGGCTTTTGCTTCTCCCATAAAACCAAACTTTTTGGAAGAGAAAAATACGGATATTTCTTCATTTACACCTATAATCTTAAAAGGAAAATGTTAAGATAATAGATGGATTGAGCAGCTAATTAATCCGAATATTGGTCATATATTTATGATTAATATTCGGATTAATTTTTAATTCCCATCTAAATCTAAAGGACGGAGGCTTCGTCTAAACATGCATCAACCAGCAAAGTATGTTCAAGTGTATAACAAAATACTCAAAATGATTGAGCAAGGTCAATTAGTTTCCGGAGAAAAACTTCCTTCTGAAGAGATCCTCACTAAAGAGTTTGACGTTAGTCGTGTCACTCTTAGAACTGCATTATCTCTTCTTAAAGAAGACGGCTTTATTACTAGTATTCATGGAAAAGGACATTATATAAGTAACACTAGTTCTTTTAACAACCAACAGTTAGAAACTTTTGTTTCCCCTATTTTAACTACTTTAACGACTACGATAGATAGTCGTGAAACTTATTATCATAAAAATGCTTCTAGTGCTTTCACCGATCAATTATTTGGTGTAAAAAATCACCCCTACCTCACCCTCAACATTTGGTACAAGAGCGGTGAAAATAACGTTGCCAATAATCTAGCAATCGTTATGCCAGAAACTATCGAAAAATTCACTGTTGATCTTAACAATTCAAAAAGCATTGTAAAATTTCTAGAAAATGATGTTTATAATGTAGCTTCTAGTTCCACTTTAACTTTAGCGGTTTCAGAACGACATCCATCCACATTTCGCCGTAAATTTATTAATGACTCACCGCTTATGCTAATCACAGAAGATATATTCGATATACACGGTGATCGATTAATCCAAAATAAATATTACATACCAAGCACCTTATTCCGTGCTGAAATGGTTCGACACCCTACTGATTTACCATAAATCATTATGCAGTTGAGCTCTTCAAGCTAAACAGGTCCTAGTCATCGAGTTACAGTAAACTATTCGATTAACTAGAACCTTTTTTAATTCTCCTCCCTTCAAAAGTTCGTCTAGCGTTATTTCCAGGCATTCGCTAATTTTTACTAAAACATCCAAGTTGGGATAACTTAATCCATTCTCCCACCGCGAAACCGTCTGTCGCGTGACAAATAACCGGTCCGCTAAAGCCTGTTGAGTAATTTGAAGTTCTTTTCTACGTTTTTTCAACACCTTCGAAAATTCCATCACGTCCTCCTTTATTTCCAGATTAATAAAGAAAGCGCCAAATGTAACGCGATTATCGTGTTACATCCGCCGCTTCTAGCCCTAATTACTATTTTTCCTTGCTTAAATCCTGATTAATATCAATGACAATTTTTCCCCGTGCATGCCCTTTTCTAGAATAATCTAAAGCTGCCTGAGTCTGTTTAAAGGTAAAAGTTGAGTCAATAATGGGTTTCAATTTGTTTTCTTCAACTAACTGGGTGATTTGGGCTAACATTTTGCCATCCGGGCGCATAAACCAAAAACTGTAATCCGCCTTCGCTTGGCGCGCTAGTTTAGTTATTTTGTGGGAAGCAATCGCAAACAACGCTTGCTTCCAACGCGGTAATCCGTAACTACGGGCAAATTTAGCATCTGGAATTCCCGAAATTGTGACCACTTTACCGCCTGGTTTAACCACCTTAAAAGCATTCTCCAAATTCTGGCCACCCAACGTGTCAAAAACGTAATCATAATCCCTTAACTTTTCTGCAAAGTTTTCCTTACGATAATCAATCACGTGATCTGCGCCGAGCTCCTTAACAAACGCGACGTTTTTGGTACTGGTAGTAGTCGCAACTTCCGCACCCGCTAGTTTGGCCAACTGAATTGCTACTGTGCCAATTCCGCCAGAACCAGCTTGAATTAAAACCCGGTCGCCAGGCTTAATTTGCATTGCTTCATGTAGCACTTGGTAGCTAGTCAACGCCACTAAAGGTAGGCTGGCCGCCTCTTCAAAAGTTAAATTCTGCGGTTTTAAGGCAAGATCACCTTCATTGACCACTAGGTAGTTCGTAAAAGTCCCCATCCGGTCCTTTTGCACCCTACCGTAAACGTAATCCCCCACTTGGTAGTTTTTAACGTTTGAACCCACTTTAACCACTTTCCCAGAAAAATCACTACCAACTCTCAACGGCATTTTGTACTTCAGAATTAACTTCAATTTACCTTCAATTATCTTTAAATCGACCGGATTTACACTCGCGGCAACTACCTCAACCAAAACATCATTATTCTGAACTTCAGGAATTGCGCGTTCAACAAGATTTACTTCGGATTGTCCATATTGGTTAATTTCTGCTACTAAGTTTTGTTTTTTCATAAATTTTAACTCTCCCGATTGGTTTATTTTTTTAAACCATTACTTTTTGCAGTATCTTACCTTGTCTTTTTAAAGACGTCAAGTCCTTCAACTTAAACCTTTTATTTGACTTAGTTCATTAGGCGTGGTTAAATGGTTTAAAAATATGAACCATTAGGAGCTTTCAAATGGACAACCTAAATCAAATCAAAACCGAATTTTCTAATTTGAGTGACTTCTTAATTGCGATCGGCGACGAAAAACGACAGGCCATTATTATGGCTTTACTTGCCGAAAATGCCTGCCAGGGGTTACGCGCAAGTGAATTAACCTCGGTGACAAAGCTTTCCCGCCCCGCAGTTTCGCACCACCTTAAAATCCTTCGTGAGGCCCATTTAATTAAGTACCAGCGAGTAGGCACGAAGAATTATTATTATTTGTCGCACCAAATTAAAGAAATTGAGCAGTTACAAAATTTGCTGACCCACATCAACGATTGTATTAATGAAGGAGATTAATTATGCAGAAAGTTTTAGTAGTACTTACCAACGTTGATCATTACCAGGGAACCACTGACCTTACGGGACTTTGGCTGGGAGAAGCTGCAGAATTTGTTGATGAAGTGACGCAGGCAGGCATTGAAGTGGATTACGTCAGCCCGCAAGGTGGATTTGTTCCGCTTGATCCGCGAAGCATGAAGTATGCCGACTCTGCAATTCTTAAAATCTACGAGTCGGCAGATTTTAAAAAACGGGCGTTGACGGCATCCCTAGCCCCTCAAGACGTTAACCCTGCCGATTATTCTGCAATTTATTACACCGGCGGTCACGGCGTGATGTGGGACTTTCCAGATAATTCTGAACTTCAGAAAATAGCCATGGCAATTTATCATCACCATGGCTACATCAGCTCCGTTTGTCACGGAATTGCAGGGTTACTCAATCTTAAGGAAGATGGTCAATACTTGATTAACGGGAAAAACATTACCGGCTTTACGACCAGTGAGGAAATCCTTGCCGGAAAAAAATCCGTAGTTCCCTTCCTTAATAAAAAGGCGGCCGAAGATCACGGCGCCCATTTTCGCCAAAAGTTAGCTTACCGAAAATATGCTATCCAAGACAGTCGTTTAATTACCGGACAAAATCCATTTTCTGTTCGAGCGGTAGCCAAGAAATTGATTGCTGCGTTGAAAAAACCTGCTGCTTTATAAACGGGTAAATAAAGCGGAAACTAAAAAAATCCGTTTTAAAAACGGAAATTTTTTGAAAATCCATTTTATTATGTTGAGTTTAATGGAGCTAAAATTCAGCTCTGTCTGCTTAACCCAAAATCGACCATTGTGCCAAATCCAGGCATAATGGTCAATTTTTGTTAATTCTCAAAAACTGCCCAATTTTTATCCCACTATCTTTGCCGTTACTACAATTCCACCACCCGGTACACAAACCCAACCGCTTCAATAAACTTAAACAAGTCGGTAGTGGCTAAAAAGATGGTCTGCTCGTTGGTATTGGGATGGAAACTCATCCGTTGCTCATCGACAATGTCCTTATCAAAGTAAACCTGGACACCCCTTTCAACGTTATTTAATAGACCAAACGGGGAAACTATCCCCGGAGCCAACTTCATTTTTTTCATTAAACTGGCGGACGAAGCAAGGTGGAGACGTTTTTCATCCACGATTTCCGCAAACTTATGCATGTCTAAATGCTTTTGGTCATCCATAATTAATAAATAGTACGCGGATTTTCGGCGATTAGTTAAAAACATTGATTTCGTGCGAACTCCCGAAATCCCCTTAATATAACTATCCGCTTCTGCGGTGGTCATTGCCGGCGGATAATTGACAATTTCAAACGGAATGTTGAGTTCGGTTAACTTGGCTTGGACTGGCTGACTTGCTTCCATTGATAGACCTCCTATTTTTAACCTCAAACTAAATAACTTCTTAAACTTTGTCCCTTCTAGCTAGCTGCGTATACTTCTTTACAAACTCGGTCTTGGCAGCCGTATAGCCATCACGATCGTGTTCATAAGGCTTCCAAAGCGCCAATTTCAATTCTTCATACTGGTGGGCAATTTCGGGATGATTATTTAGGTAATCCCGAAAATATATTTCATCATTATCTCCAGGCACCCGCAAATGAAGGTGAAAAACTCGTTCGGCAAAACCTTGGGGCAGGTATCCCTTATTAAAATCACTCCGGTTTTCCCGTTGCGCCATGCAAATGTAGTCGTTTTGTTCCAAAATTTCTTTAATCGCTGCATGACTGGCGCGAGGGGCTTCCACTAAAATATCGACAATGGGTTTGGCCCAAATATTAGCAATTGCCGTACTTCCTACGTGGCTAATTACCGCGTTGGCCGGGAGCAGCTGCTTTAAACGCCATTCTTCTTCTGCATACCAAGTTTTCCATTTTGGTTGAGGGGCAACCAGCTGGATGGGAAAAAGCTGCCACAGTTCTTCTAACGATAAATCGGATAGCGAATCACTCATCGTCATCATCCTCCCGTACTTGCATGTAATGCGCCAACTGCTCGGGCATGTGTCGTGGTCCCCGAACGGTGGTGACCCCGTACTGTTTTAAAACGGGGAGCGCGAATTGGGTTTTGTCATACTGCCTTATCAAATGAATCCGCATTGCCTTATTCATTTTAATATTGGCATCCCGGTAATTTTGCGGGATGTTAACTTCCACAGCCAAACACTTGTACCTAATTGCCGAAATCGGCGACGTTACGTAAAGGTACACCAGGTCGTTCACCTTAATATTACTGGTCTGTTTCCAAATGATGGTGCTATTTTCGCGAAACGCCTGATCCACATCAAAATATTTAGGATTAGCAGGGACAATCCATTTTTGGCCTACGTGCGCATGACTATCAAACGTAAAACATTGGTCGGCAATTGATTTTAAAAGTGCTACATAGGTTTCACGAACCTTACCCGCGAACTCTCCAGCCACGTATTTTGCTCGGAAATTGGTATATTCATCGCCAAACGCTAAATCAAAAATGTGCCCCGTAACTTGTCCAGTGGGGGCTACGCTAATTTTTACCGAAAAATCACCATTGATAATTTTCCTGGTAAAAACTAGTTGACCGTCTTTTTCTTGAAAACCATACTTTAGCAACCGTTGCTTAACCGGTTTCAAGTTTCCTAAAATCTCATCTTCGATTTCCAAAGATTTTTCCTCCATACATTTTCGTTGTTCTTCAAGTCCAATTTAACACAACCTGTTCGGAATAATAGAGCTCACCTAAATAATTATGTACGGGTTGCTTACTTAACCAAAAAGTTACCCAGCACCACTCCCCTGATTGACACTCCCATAGGCTTATCCAGCCATCTATTTTCTTCAAAATACTTTTCTAGCTCTGAGAAATCATCGTTACTTTATTAAATCTTTCATCACTAATTCTTTCGGGATATTTATAGCTACTAATCGTTACAAGCATAAAAATCGCTATTAAAATTAGTACCCCTTATAATTAAGAAAAACCCAGTATTATCATATTTCTTTAAGATTGGTAAGAATAGTGTAATAATTAATTGTTGGTGTTTTTTTGAACTTCAATTGTACTTAATAATTAAGTTAAATTAAGGAGAAGCTTATGCCATTATTCGCGTGTTTTCTGGATTTTTTAGCTCTCGGAACTTACTTCATCCAGTTAAATCATCCTAGTAACCCAATTTACGTAGTGGGAACCGTCATTCAAATAATTATTACGGTTGGCTTATTATTAATCGCAATCGGTTACCGGGGACCACGCTTTACCGCTTGGCGACCGGCAGGTTTTAGTTATCTCACGATTCGCTACGGCATCATTATTATGTCGCTGGTGATCAATGGATTAGTTTTATTCCTATACGGATTAAATTTATCTGGAATTAATCCCGTTATTTTCACCGACTTTTAAATAACGACGTCCAACGATCTGAAGACTTAAAAAGCTGGTATTAATTTTAAATTTACTCGAGGGGGAGAATTTTATGGTAACTGCATACAAGAAATTCTGGAATAATTTATTTGATTTTTCTGGTACCGCAAAACGTGCCGAATATTGGTGGCCAGTAATTATTAACTACATCATCGGCGGTTTAGCAGTTAGTATCATCACAAATTTAATGGGACATCCCATCGATGATATTTATAACTGGCAGGACTTGAGCACTAACGTAGTGGTACAAATCGTTACCTTAATCGTTTGGGTAGGAACCTTATCACTTAAGTTCCGTCGTTTGCACGACACGGATCGTTCCGGGTGGTGGGTCTTAATTGACCTAATTCCGCTAATTGGAACAATCTGGTTCTTCATTTTAATGATCTTACCATCTAAGCCTAACCGCTGGGATGGGCAACGCGCATAATTGAACTTCAATATTCTATTTTAAAAACGAGACTTAGGGAATTTTTCCCTGGGTCTCGTTTTAGTTTGTTGAATATAGCTTAATCTACAAAAGTGATTTGGGCTACCCGTACTACTAGGTGCGTGCCGTACCGGAAACTGTCAGCAAGTATTTTTAGCTCATCTGAACTTTGTTGAAAATCCACGGATTGCCCATTATCCAACCAAACAATTTGCTTAATTTTTCGTTGGGGCATCTGCCCTTGAAAGATAATTTCTTGTGCCTGTTCGCCACCCAGCACCACGTTATGGTTCCCGATGTTCTGCAAGCCAGTAACAAACAAATAGTCACCTTTAATGAAGTTTTTATTATTATTTTCAGCGATATACGTTGGATGAGTTCCGTTAGCGGTGGCTGTGATTGCCGTTCCATTAACTCGCATCCATTTGCCGACCAATTCAAGAAGCGCCTGACTTGGTAAATCAATTGAACCGTCGAATTGAGGCCCGATATTAATTAGTAAGTTGGCTCCTACTTTACGAGATTGACAAATTTGTTCAATTAATTGGCGAGCAGCCACATAATCTAAATCATTTTCTGCGTTGCCCCAATGGCGGTTAAGCGTCATCGAAGTTTCTGCAGCAAAGTACCGGCCGTGCTGCTCATGTTTGATATTTTGTGGATTACCACGCTCAAAAGTTAGGACATCCACGGCCTCGCCTTGATTAACCCCCTGCTGTTCTAGGCCCGTGTTATTGGTGATCATTGCTTGCGGTTGAAGTTGGCGAATCTCGCTGTATAACTGGTCCGTCTGCCAATCTGCATCCGGTTTGTCCCAATTACCGTCAAACCAAAAACCACCAATTTCTCCGTAATTCGTTGCCAAAAGTCGAATTAGCTGCCGTAACTCTGCAAGGTATCCCGGAAAGTCCGCAGTATATTTAAGATTATGCCAATCATAGGTGGCAAAGTACAAAAACGGAGCGATTCCTTGTCGGTGGCATTCATCAACAAAGATCTTAATGACATCTGCTTTAAAAGGCGTGTGCATGCTGTCAAATTCAGAAATTCCCTTAGTGTCAAACAGACAAAAACCGTCGTGATGCTTGGCCGTTAACACGATGTACTTAAAACCATTTTGTTTTGCCAGGGTAACCCACTGTCGAATTTTCTTAGGATCGGGATTAAAATGCGTAAAGGCTTGCGAGTAATTTGGAACCTCTAAAATATTTTGCGCCCATTCACCTTCCGCAAAGTGCGCATAGAGACCCCAGTGAATAAATAACCCTAAACCCATCTTTTCAAAATTTAAAATCTTGTCTTCTACCATCATTAAATTTACCTCAATAAAAATTCCCGTTCCAGCTGTCTTGATAGATTAACCGGTTTAAAAATGGCCTTATAGTTTAGTTAATCGTTGAAAGCGAGAACGGGAACGTATTTTTATTAGCTTATTGAATAACTGCGTTAAATTCATTTTTAAACTAATTCTGAAGTTCAATTGAACCTCAAATTCAACCTAAAACAGCCTCAGTTGCAGTTATCCTTAAAGCTGTTGCTTTATTTCTTGGAGTTCCTTATTAGTAGTAATCAGTTCACTAAGTAAGTCCAGGAAGATTTCTGCTGACATCATCTGATCTTCCGCGTGGATATATAGCGGATTAACCGCATCTCCTTGCCTCGATTGCGCAAAGTCGGATAACACCTTCAAATGCGCTTTTTGAGCAACCTTCAACTCGTCTCGAGCATCTTTTAGCATCGTTTCAATTGCCGAATAGTCTGGATGTTCCGCTCGCGAATCGCCCACCGCTTCCATCAGTAAGCCCTTCGCCTGGCCCGAGTGACTAATTATTTCAAAACAAATTTCTTCTAAACCTTCCAAATCAAATTCCCCGTTTCCATTTAAAACTTGTCCACATCGATAAATTTAAACTTGTCCCAAGGCTGGATGAAGTCAATCAACGCTTGATTATTCGGTACGATTGTAGCAACCACATTTTTAAGCTCATCAGCATTTTCCATCGGTTGCTTAACGATGTTCACCTCGGCCTTATACTGTCCAAAATCATCATTACCAATCGTTACCATTCCTCGGGTCAGTTGATGCTTCGCGTTATTAACCGGAATATTGACCTGACGATACTTCAACTTAACAAAGGTCGACCGAATTGCGTAGCTGTTAATATCTCCGCGGTTGAAATGTAAATTATTCAAAATAATTTGTTTTTCTAACTCCGTAGTCCCTGGAGTAAATTGGATCAAGAACTCGGGCAACTGTTGATTTAGCTTTGCCACTTGGGCAAGTTCTTCATCACTAGCACAAGCATTGCCAATAATTACATCATCAATTAATTTAGTACTGATTAAATATTGCACTTGTTCGACAATTGGCCGCCCCCGGTGAATTTCTAGAGTTGGCAATCCCGCATTGTAGGGATGGGGACCTTGCGTGGCAACGTTGGATGAAACAAATGCTGCCGTTCGTAAGCCCATTTCTTTATACTTCTGGGTTGTTTGCAAAAAGTATTCGGTATCTAATCCGGTATAACGTTGCGGGTAAAAGTTATGGCACCCAATCATTTTTGATTTTAGTGGTCGGTAAGTCAAAATGTTCGCGACGTTGCCAGTATCGTTACTGATATTCACTTCAATCGTAAGGTCGTGCTCATCATAGGTCATCAATGATTCCGGCATCCCGTCAAAACTCATGTCTAAGCGTAAAATATCGGCTCCTAGGTCTTTAAAAAAGGACAAATCATCGTAGCTAACGTTCAATTTTTGAAACAAACCTGGATTTACGTCTAAGCTCACCCACATCTTTCGTTGCTTGGCGTGATGAATCACAGTTTTAAAACGAGCAATGGTTTCCTCTGGATCGCCTTCCAATTCAATTAAGCTCGTAAATAAACGCTGATAACCTAAATCAGCCGCTTTATCAATGTACGTGACGCATTCTGCTGTACTTTGTTTACTTGGGTAAACTGATATGCCAAACATCACCTAGTCATCTACTTTCTCTAATTTAAGTTGGTTTTTATCGTATGCCTTAAAGAATGGCCAATAAATCACCATCGAAATCAAAATATTCACTATACATAAGACGATTGCTCGCCAGTCAAATCCGGTCGCCATCCACGCTCCAATCGGGCCTGGTAACGTCCACGGTGCCACTGCGGTCGTGTACGCGACCATGTGCAATTTCATTGCTAAATAGGTAACCGCCGCCATTGCCGTTGGTGCAAGTACGAACGGTACCGCAAAATAAGGGTTCATAATGATAGGAATTCCAAAAATCAACGGTTCGTTGATGTTAAAAATGGCCGGAATGATGGTGACTGCCCCCATCGTTTTACTAAACTTGGCCTTACTGAAAAATGCCAGTAGAATCGCTAAGGAAAGGGTGGCTCCGGCTCCACCGACCCAAACAAACCATTGGAAAAATTGTTCCGTCATAAAGTGAACTGGTGCGCCGCCGTGCGCGATTGCATCAGTGTTGGCATTGAGGTTAGCGTACCAATATGGATACAGAATTGGAGTGGCAATAACCATTCCGTGCACCCCGAAGAGCCAAATAATGGTAATCAAGAATACCGGGATTACCGCAGAAAGGAAGGTATCATGACCAAAGTAGCCGATCGGCGAGAAAATCCAGGTCAAAATTCCATTAACGTCCAGCTTCAAAATTTCTTTTAGAACGAACGACACCACGATAATTACTACCCCAGGCATTAATGCGCTAAACGATTTCCCCACCGCACTTGGTACGCCCTCTGGCATTTTGATAATTAAATTCTTTTTATAGAAGAACCGCACTACTTCTACTGAAAAAATGGCACACAGAATTGCGGTAAACAGTCCTTGAGCTCCCATATTTGCCAATGGAAGGTAAGTTCCTGGTTCCATTCCGGCTGTCTTAGCACTTAAAACGTTTGGAACAATTGCTAAAATAAAAAATGACATTTCAGCTAAGACGGATGTAGAAACTGGGTCTAAATCATAAAATTTACATAAACTAGAAGTAATCGAGAATACACAATAGACCGCCATCAAACTGATGGAATAGTACATTGGAATTGACAACATGGATGCATAGGGTTGAATAAATGCTTTCCAAGCATCGATTGGTAAATTCAATAAAATTGTAAAGAACGAACCAATAATTGAAACGGGAATAATTACAGCCATCCCGTCCCGGATTGCGGTTAAATAGCGGTTGTTGGCCACCGCTCCCATTTTCTCGGAAATTGTATCAAAGTTCATGGTCAGCCTCCTTATTAACTAGTTGAAACAGTTCCTTTGCCTTTGCAGGAGTGTACATCGTCATTGGAATCAGCACTAATTTAGCACCCTTTTCTTCAGCTAATCCGGCGATGTATTTTTTCCTAAACGAAACTTGGGGTGCGAGAAGGACAATTTGATAATCCTTTTCTTGTAAGTCGTCTTCGACGCGGTCAATACTAGACTCGTTAACTTCCCAAGTAACTCCGTTGTTTTGGGCTTCCTTGCTCAAAGCTTCCGCCAAAATTGACGAACTCATCCCGCCACCACACGCTAATAAAATGTTCATGATAAATTCCTCCTTTAGATTTGAAACGTTTCATTTTTAGAGTAAAAATAAAATTTCCTGCTGAACATCACCACCTTCTTTTGAATCGTTTCATTTTCACCGAAATAATAACACGCCCCTCTAAATAACGCAAGCGCTTTCAAAAAACATTTTGCAAACTTAATTACCTACTTTTATTTGCCAATCCGTCCTTAAAGCCACTAGCGCTGCCTAAGTACGTAGGCTATTTTTACAATAAATAGTTTCATAATTGCCTTCCTTACCTTTCACCAAACGTTCGATCAATAGTCGTCCCGCCGTCTTTCCAATCGTGGCGACCGGTTGTTCAATCGAGCTAATTGATGGATAAAAAATATCGTTAACAAAAAAGTGGTCAAACACTAGCATTTCAACGTGCCTTTTTGAAAAATTTTGTCTCAAGACCTTTAAAGCACCTAATGACATATAATAATTGATCACGAAAAGCGCCTCAATTTCCGGGTGCTTAGTAAGTAAGCGGGTTGTCCCCTCCACTCCTGATTGAATGGTATAGTTTCCTTGCCAAATATACTGCTGATTAATGGGTAAGTCATGTTCTCTTAGAGCATCTTCATATCCGCCCTGACGTTCTCGGGAAATGTAATTCCGAGGTTGCCCCGAGATAATGCCAATTTTTTGGTAACCGCGGTTAATTAAATCCACCACGCCTTCCCGCGATGACTCATAATTATTAACTAAAACCACGTCGGATTGAATCCCGTGAATCGGTGCGTCAATTGCTACAATCGGCACGGCTTGTTCCACCACTTTTTCCAACATGGGAGAACTTTCGTCTTGGTGAAAGACTACAATTGCGTCAATCGAGCGGTTTAACAGGAACTCGATCTTTTCTTCAAAACGTTGTTTATCTTCTCGGCAATCACAGATAATAATGCTGTAGCCATAATTTTCCACGTAATTTTCAATTTCGGATACAATCGACATTGAAAAAAAGTCGGTCAAACTATTTACTACAATCCCGATTGACATACTTTTGTTCTTCTTTAACCCACTTGCAATAATATTTTGATGATAATCGAGTTCATCCATGGCTTTTTTGATTCGACTAGCAGTCTTGGGTTTTAATCTTTTGCCATTCAAATAATTTGAAACTGAACCCAACGAGACTCCTGCCCGTAACGCCACATCTTTAACCGTCGCCATTTCAATCCTCCTAAATCATCTCGTACTGTGATGTTTTTAAGTTGATTGTATCAAACTACCACCCGCTTTGAGATAGATTTGTGGAATTGTCTTTTAGAACTTTGTTAGTTTTCAACGTCTTCTCTTCAATTTACTAATCACCAACCCGCATAAAATTTCACCCGCTAAATTTTTTATAACTAATACTTTATTTAATAATTTCTGTTATGATGAAGGGGTTAAATCAGAATTAGAGGTCAAAGATATGGGGTATATGTATTTATCATTTGCCATCGTTGGTGAATTAATTGGAGATAATTTATTAAAGGCGTCAGCCGGTTTTACGCGTCCAGTTTACGGCATTTCTGCGTTACTTTCGTATGGAATTTGCTTTTACTTTTTCTCGCTTTCGCTAAAAACAATTAACCTAAACATTGCGTATGCAGTGTGGGCAGGCATTGGCATTTTGCTAACTGCCGTGATTGCGTTCCTTTTTTGGAAGGAACCGATCAACCTAGGCAATATTTTAGGAATCTTCTTCATCATTGTGGGGGTCGTGATTCTTAGTTTTTACGGTGAAAATTAAGATTAAATAGAACGACTCGCTTAATTTACTAGCTTCAAAGGGCGACAGGTTCCGCTTAATTCAAAGAGAGTGTGACCAAAGTCGGGTAGTTTGCGAGCATTAACTGAAAATTGACCATGATGCCAAAATCAGGCCCGACGGTCAATTTTTGGTTAAGTGGAACCAACTGACTTTTGGCACACGTTTTGGCTTTATTGAAGGCAAAACACCAAAACGACTTTTTAAGAATCTTTTCATCCATGAAAAGCATTTCTTTAGTTTTTTCAGCCTCTTTTTTTAATTTGCCACTCTAATCCTTACTAAATTGGTAAAATTCGTCCACCACTTAAATTATGGCTGACCATGTTAAACTAGAAATGGTAATTAACGAAGGGAATCATCCAAAGTTAAAATTATTGTCGGCCGATTAATGCAAAGTGCCGGCATCATCTAAAATAGGGAGTGTACTACATATGCTTAAGGAATTTAAAGAATTTGTTTCACGTGGAAACGTCCTTGATTTAGCCGTTGGGGTTATCATCGGGGGTGCTTTTACTTCAATCGTTAAGGCGTTGGTCAACTATTTAATTAACCCATTAATTGGCCTTTTCGTTGGAGGAATTGATTTTTCAGACTGGTCATTCAAGGTGGCTGGCGCTACCTTTAAATTTGGGAGCTTCATCAACGCCGTCATTAACTTTTTAATTATCGCCTTCGTGGTCTTTATTATCGTAAAAACCGTTAATAAGTTTGTACCTAAGAAAGCTGCAGAGGAAGAAAACACTGATGAAGTTGATAATAGTGAAATTTATTTAAAAGAAATCCGTGATGCGTTGGTCAAGGACCCCGACTTACTTGAACAAGTCCGTGAGCAGTCTAGCTCCAGTGAAAAGTAATCCATTACTAACTTAATTTAACCTTCATAACGAGACTCTGGAAATTACCGGGTCTCGTTTTATATTACCGTCAATTCAGGAATGCTGAACTTAAATTTAAGTTCATTTAACTAGCTGAAAGCGACCTTAAAAACGGTCGAAAAATGAAGAACCTCAATCGGGTTTTTGGGATATACCAAAAACCAAACTTTTCCCTCCACGTAAAAGAGCTTAAATTTATTTTTTAACAAATAAGCGATATTACTTGAATGTAAGCGCATTCTTTTGCACAATAGAACCATAACGAAAAAGGAGCTGATTTTTTTATGGCATACCAATCTGTAAATCCATATACTGGAAAATTAATTCAAACATATCCAAGCACCACTGATCAAGAGGTCGAAGTTGCTTTAAAAAATGCCGATGAATTTTACCAACTTGCCAAAACTCAACCTATCGAAAAACGAGCTGAGAAACTACAATTAATTGCGGACACCTTCCGGGAAAATCTCGATGACTACGCCCGTTTAATCACTACCAACATGGGAATGCTTTTCACCGAAGCACAAGCAGAGGTTAAAAAAACTATTGAGTTTGCGGAATACTACGCCCAAAACGCCGCTAAACTATTGGAAGACACCCCCTACAATGACGTTCCGGGCGTTCGTGCTCACGTTAAATACCAATCCATTGGGGCAATTTTGTTAGTTGAGCCTTGGAACTTCCCGTACACCCAAATCATGCGCGTATTTGCTCCTAATTTCATGGTGGGAAACCCCGTTTTATTGAAGGATCCTAGCATAATTCCGGACTGTTCCGATGCCTTTGCCACGGTTACTCAAAAAGCTGGCATCCCTACCGGAGCTTTCAAAAACTTATTGATCAACTATGACCAAGTCAACACCATCATTGCTGATCCACGTGTTCAAGGAGTCGCTTTAACTGGTTCGGAAGGCGCCGGAAAGAAGATTGCGGCCGAAGCTGGCGCGAACCTGAAGAAATCGACCATGGAGCTAGGCGGAACCGACGTATTCATCGTTACGGAAGATGCGGATCTTGACCAGGCAATTAAAGTTGGCGCGAAAGCCCGGTTAACCAACGCTGGACAAGTTTGCACTTCCGCTAAACGATTCATTATTAATTCAAAAGTTTACGACCAGTTCTTAGACGGACTAATCGCGGAGTTTGCTAAACGAAAAATTGGTGATCCCCAAGATCCGAAAACTACTCTTGCGCCACTTTCTTCCAAGTCTGCTCAAGAAAAACTACAAAAACAGGTTGATATGGCCATCGCCGGCGGTGCTGAATTGCTTTGGGGAGACAATACGCCGTTTGAAGGGCCTGGCGCTAGTTTCCACCCGTTGATTCTTAGTGGCATGCAACCCGACAATCCGATGTATGACCAAGAGCTCTTTGGTCCAGTTGCACAAGTTTATAAAGTCGACAGTGACGAAGAAGCAATTGAGCTCGCAAACGCCTCACAACACGGACTAGGCGGTACCGTCTTTGCTGGCGATTTAGACCGTGCTGAAAAGCTCGCTTCCCAAATCGAAACTGGTCAAGTCGCCATTAACCAAATGCTAACTTCACACGCAAGCCTTCCGTTTGGGGGCGTAAAACTTTCAGGCTACGGACGGGAATTAAGTGACCTGGGAATTCGCGAATTTGTTAACGCTAAGACGATTATTGATGGATAAAAATCGTTAAATCGTTTATTATTAAAATGTAAGCGGATTCATAAGTTCGTTTAAAATTGTCGGAGTTAGTGAGGAATGACGTATGTTAAAAGAATTAGTTATTAATGCTGGTAGTTCAACTTTGAAATGGAAATTATTCTCCATGCCTGATGAGCAAATCTTAGCGAGCGGATTGGTTGATCGAATTGATTTGCCTGCCTCCGTTTTTACTGCTCAACAACCCGGGCAAGAAAAGTACCGCATTACCCAAGATAATATTACCTACGATTTAGCAGCTACCATGGTGCTTTCGTACCTAAAAGATCAAGGGGTCGTGGAACATCTTCACGAAATTAGCGGAATTGGTCATCGCGTTGTCGCTGGGGGTGAGTATTTTAAAGATTCTGTCTTAGTAGACAATGAAGTTTTGGCTCAGATTAAGGAACTCTCCCAGTACGCCCCGCTGCACAACCCCATTGAGGCGCGCTATATTGAGATTTTCATGCAGCTATTGCCTAAAGCGCGACAAGTCGCCGTTTTCGACACTTCATTGTACGCAGAAATGCCAAAAGTAAACTACCTTTACCCCATTCCTTACGAGTATTACACCGAGTACGGTGTGCGGAAATATGGTGCGCACGGAACTAGCCACCGTTACGTTGCCCAACGGGCTGCCGAAATGCTCGATCGGCCGTTAGAAGACCTAAAATTAATCACCTGCCATTTGGGATCCGGTTCGTCAATCACCGCCTTCGACCACGGTCAGGTTATCGATACTTCGATGGGCTTCACTCCGCTAGGCGGGGTAATGATGGCGACTCGAGCAGGCGATTTGGATGCTTCCCTCGTGGCTTTCCTAGCTGAGAAATTAGAAATTAGCGTAGAAGAAGTTGTTGACATCCTCAACCAAAAATCAGGTTTATTAGGCATCTCCCAGCTTTCTCCCGACCAACGGGATCTGGAAGAAGCTGCACCTACCAACCCCCAAGCGCAACTGGCTTTAGATATGTTCATTAATCGGGTTGTCCGTTTTATCGGAAGCTACGTTGCAGAACTTGGCGGTTTAGACGCAATTGTCTTCACCGCAGGCTGCGGAGAGAATGCGATTGAAGTACGCAAAAAAATTGCTGACCAACTTAGTTACTTTGGTTTGGCAGTCGACGCCTCCCGCAATGACGTCCGGGGCAAAGAACGGAAAATCAGCCCTAACAATGCTGCGGTAGACGTGTTAGTGGTTCCTACTAACGAAGAATTAATGATTGTACGAGACGTTCAACGTTTGGCAAATTAATCTCCCTAAAGTGTGACAGCAGAACTGCTGGATTGGTTTTTGTTACTTCATTTATTAAAATTTAAGCCTAAAGAATCGGAAAAACTAAAAAAATTCTTTTCCCCAAAGAAACTTTTTTGAAAAAATAATTTTGGCTTTAATAGCGTCAAGACGTGCGCCAAAAGTTAGTTTATTCCGTTCAATTCCAAATCGATCATTATGCCCAATTCAGGCATAGTGGTCGATTTTTAGTTACGCCGTAAACTTGTTCCACGCTCTTTTGGTTTTGTCTAATTAAAATTTATTTGATATTTCCTATTGACTTTCAATAGTGTTAACTTCATAATGTGGCTTAAGCAATATTATATGTCATATAGTATAAGGAGGAGTAATGTGGCAATTCAAATTCCCACCGCCTTACTTGATGGGTGCGTACTTGGCATTTTAAACCATGCCGATTATTACGGGTACGCCCTAACCCAGAAAGTCCAAGAGCACATCCCCGTTTCCGAATCCACCATGTATCCCGTTTTAAGGCGACTGAAAAAAGCTAATCTACTTACCACCTACGATGAACCCTATCAAGGACGGAATCGTCGCTATTATCAAATCACTGCTGAAGGTCAAGCGCAGTTAACTGAAGTTCAGCACGAGTGGCTCACTTTTAAAAACCAAATCGACCAATTACTTGGAGGAGTTGAATCAGATGCATGAATACATCGATGAACTAAAGTCCCATTTAACCGAACTAACTGCAGAAGAACAGTTAGATGTAATTAATTTTTATACCGAATACCTTGCAGACGCCGGAATTGAAACGTATGCCGCAGCCGTTGATAAGCTCGGCACGCCGGTCCAGTTGGCTAGGAAAGTGCTTGCTGATTATTCGATCAAGGCTAGCCAAACCATGGACGACACTGGTGCGCAAACCCAATCTAAGCAACCGCAACGTGACGTACGCACCATTTGGCTGATCATTTTAGCAATCCTCTCCTTTGCTACGCCAGTGGGTCTGATCATCCCCGCCATCCTCATCACCATTTGCGTGGTTCCGTTCAGCATTATTTTTTCGATAGTTGTCACTATTGCTGCCTTCTTTTTAGGGTTACTGCTGATGGGCGTAATTTTAATTGGGGCGGGCGGTTACATAATCTTCACTTCATTTTGGGCGGGAGTCTTAGTTCTCGGAATTGGCTTTACTGCTTTGGGGTTGTTTTTATTGCTTCTCCCAATCTTCCACTGGCTTACGGTGAACGGGATCCACCTCGTTTCCCAATTATTCCAGAAATTATACAACTTCCTCAACGAAAAAAATCATTTCGGAAAGAGGGTATAAACCCATGAAAAAAACTTTTATCGTTGGATTTGCACTAACCATTCTTGGAATCATCTTTATCACCATTGCTTCGCTTAACAACGCTTTTTATGATGTTCCTCAAATAAACGAACAAATTCATTTTGTTAGTCCGCATTCAGTCACTAAATCTTATCGTCAGGTTCGTTCCATTGAACTTAAAACCCCAAATGACGTTAAGGTTGAAGCTTATGATGGCAAGTCGGTAAAGGTGTCCGCACCGACTTCCCTAAATCAAATCCATTACCAATCTGGCTCCCGGCGATTAACCATTGGGGCAGCGGGAGTGAACCATTTACTAACTTCACTTCTCAACCGTTATGACTACTCTGACCCCATTTTAATTAAAATTCCGCGGCAAACCACCCTTCGTTCGGTAAAGGGCAGCTCCACCGGCGAACTTAATTTTTCCGCTTTAAACGTCGATCAACTTCGATTACGGGGAACTGATGAAGTTCATTTAAACAACGTGAAGGTCAACGGGCTCTTAAGAATTAGTGGTGAAGCTGACCTAAATTTAAATAACGTAACGGCTGACAACTTGAATATTAACAATGATGGCGAAGTAGACATTCAAAACTCCGACTTTCAAAAGCAGCCCGCTTCAATTGCTAACGCCGACGATATTTCAATCACCAATACCAAACTTAATCGTGCCAATTTAACTTCATCCGATGGTGATATTAACTTAAATGAACTTCAGATTACGCACGAATTGACCGTCCGCACGAGCGACGGTGACATTCATGCCGTTTTAAATTCAGCTAAAAACCTTGCCGTCTCCGCCACAGCTAACGACGGAAAAACTACGATCTTCGGTCACTCCCGACGCCACTTTACCGATGGTAATTTAGCAACCAATTATTCATTTAGCACTAACGATGGCGATATCCATATTGAATAATTTTTTTAACCGATTGGAGGGTAAATATAATGCAATCGATCATTGAAGTACAACATCTAAACAAAAACTATTACTATGGTCAGCATTCCCAATTGAAGCCCGTTTTAAGCAACGTGAATTTGTCGGTCAAGTCCGGGGAGTTTTTAAGCATCGTAGGCCCTTCTGGAAGTGGTAAAACTACGCTAATTAAGTGTATTGCCGGTTTACTATCACCCTCAGGAGGAACCGTTGCGATTAACGGCACCAATCCTTTTCAACTTAGCCCGCGCAAACTAGCCCAATTTCGGCGAACGACGGTGGGTATGATTTTTCAACAGTATAACCTAGTTCCTTACCTTTCTCCGTACGAAAACGCCATCCTGCCGCTCCGGCTTGCTCGTAAGCCCATTAAACGTTCTCGCGTAACCGCTCTTTTATCAAAAATGAAGTTCAACGGCAATTTATTCGGCAACGTTACCGATTTATCTGGTGGTGAACAGCAAAAGGTGGCCATTGCGCGTGAAATTCTTGCAGGAGCTAGCGTAGTTTTTGCCGATGAACCCACCGGCGCACTTGATTCTAAATCAGGAGCAATTGTAATGCGGCTTTTGCAAAAGTTAGTTCAGCGTGGCACCACCCTCGTAATGGTCACCCATAACCTAGAGCTAGCCGCTCAAAGTGATCGAGTAATCATTTTAAACGACGGCCGCCTTACGCATAGTATTTCAAACCCCACGGCTACAGATTTAATTTATCTTCAGGGGGGAACCTCATCATGATTAGAATTGGCATTAAGGAATTTCGCTACCAATTTAACAATTGGTTAGGCGCTTTAGCTGTATTTATTGCGGCTAGTTTAGTAAGTTCCAGCTGTTTAATTATTTATTTTCCGCTGGCACCCGTTGTCCACCATTCTGAAGTCACCAATGCGCTCTTTATTACTCCACTGAGCTTTGGCCTCGTAACCCTCTTTGTGGTAATCAGCGGCGTCATTGGAACCATTGGAAAAGCGCTCGCTAAAGAACACGCCCGACTGGCTCAACTAGGGTCTAACCCCGCCCAATTAGCTCAAATTACCGCGGTACAGATGGTTTTAGTTAGTTCATTAGGAACTTTGATAGGCTATTTTGTGGCCCTTCCCTTAGCTCAAGAAATGTACCACCTCATTCAAAACGAAGCGGGGAAAGCTTACATTCCTTCCGTTGTAATCAATTACCAGTTAAATTCGTTCTGCGCAGTTTGAGGGCTCACCTTAATCATTACCTACGTTTCAAGCTTTCTTTATAGTTACCACACTTTAGTGAAAATGAAAAATATCAAGCAACACCGCTTTTTGAAAATTCTGAAAACCGTTTTTTTCGGCATCGTGGTTATGCTAACCATCTCAGGGATCCTTTGGGAGTACTACCAAATCTACTTTGCTACCAAAGATATTAAACCTACCGATACTTTTCAGCTATTATTGTTCCTTACCGCCGCTTTAGTTTGGCTGGTTGGCAATCACTTAATCAAGCTCAGTCTCCGTTTAATTTACTATGGAGTGCGTAAACTAGGTACGCGGACGCTAAATACCGCATTTTATCGAGTTAACCGCCATTCTTCACGATTAACTACCCTAATTAAACCTTTTTTAATCGCGCTGCTACTGCTTTCAGGGATTCTTCATTTAGTTCTGGAATTGCTTAATATGCAACGCGTCCGGAGCCTTACTGGAGTGTTCCTCGTGTTACTGATTTATTTGGGCCCCACCTTGATTATCGTTGCCGGCAATATGATTTCCTTAACCATTATGGAAAGAAACATTGCAAAACAAGATTTCACGCAATTGAGGGTTTTAGGTTATTCCCCCGGTGATATTTTATTGGAACAAATTCAGGAAGGAGCTCTGTATAGCTTGACGGTTGGCTTTTTGATGGCAATTTTTAACTTACTATTCTTTGCCGCCATCCGTTTTGTGAAAAACCGGGTGTTTGACGTTGCCTATTTTTCCCTTGACTGGATTTCCGTTTTATATTGGCCAATCTTAGCTAGTACGGCATGTTTCATCCTGGTCTTCTTACTTGGTAGTGTCCGAGTAAAGGCTGCTTGATCCTAAGCTAAGAAGTGCTAAAAGTTAGTACTTAGCGCGCTTAATAAAAAGGAAACGGGACAACTTCGGACGATTTGTAAACATTAACTAAAAATCGACCATTATGCTAATTATTGGCATAATAGTCGATTTGGGTTTTAAGGGGGACAAATTGACCTTTGGCGCACGTTTTGAACCTACTTAAATTCAACACCACGAAACCTTCTAACGTTCTTGACGCCATTGCATTACTAATTCCGGTTGTTGCGTCGCTTCATCAATTTGCCGCTTAATAGTTTGAAAATTATGACTCAAATAGAATCGAATTGCCGCCGGATTTTGCTCATATACTGCCAAACTAAGTTCAGAGTAATCGTGTTGGAGCTGCGTCACTAACCGGCCGCCAATTCCTTGTCCTTGCACACCAGCAGACACAAAAATCCCCGCCAGATAGTTTTCTTGTAGTCCCGCAAAGCCTCGAATACAGCGCTCGTCCTCAGCAACGTAAACCGTTGCCTACCGCATTGCCGCCTGCACTGCCCCTTGATTTTGCTTCCAGTATTGGGAATCCACAAAATGGTGCGCAGATAAATTTCCGTCCAACCAAATTGCCATAATTTGGTCCAATTGAACTTCAGTAATGTTTTTTAACCGATGAATTTTAATTTAGATCGACCTTCTTTCAGAAAATTTAAAAGTAATTAAGGAATGCTAAATAATTCAGCCTTTTGCTCGTATTTGTTAACTGAAGGTGCTATTTTTAGAGTCGAAGGAGTTGATTTAGATGACATTTGCAATTTCGCGCTTTTTTTGGGTCGCGGCCACCATTTTTAACGTAATTTTAGGCGCTATTGGCGCGGTGTTGCCAATCATGCCCGGCACTCCCTTTTTCATTTTAGCATTCTTCTGCTTAAAAAAAGCCTCTCCCGAGCTGCATCAACGAATCGTACATACTAAACTAATGGTATGGTTAGAAACTAAGTTTCCGCTTTTAGAGCACTGGTTGCACTAAATAACTGATTTGGTCAGCTCAAACGAACTTAAATTGAACTTCAGAATTTGTTTAAAAGACTTGATTTAACTTAAAAAGAACCGCCCCTAAGAACAGTACTAGGGGCGGTTCTTTTTTCAAAATGTAAAACATGTTTGACTTTACATATAAAAGGTGTTTTACTAAAAATGTAAAAAGTATTTTACATTTAATAAGGGAGCAATAACCATGGAAAACAGCATTACTAGGCGCCGTAAGCACCTTAAGCTCTCTCAAGCTGAAGTTGCTCAGTTAGCTGGGGTTACGCGGCAAACAATTAACGCCATCGAAAATAACAAATATGATCCATCACTCTCCCTAGCTTTTGAACTAGCTCATATTTTAAATACTACAGTAGATCAATTATTTATGTATTCTCGGGAGGTAGACCATGAGTAGAACACAACGGTTGGTACACTTTGATTTTTGGATGAATAATTTTTTGATTCTTCCCCTCCTCATTATTAGCTTAGCACTAAGTAATCTTTTACCTGGATTAGCCACTTTTGCTATCGCCTTCTTAATTACCACGGTCGGTGGAGCCATCCAACGCCACCACCATCAATCCATGGGCGTTAAATATAATCAGTTCTTCTACCCTGGCGACGACGAACGTGAACAAAAAATTGTTTATGCAATCTTACGTTCGGTAACTTCCTGGTTCATCGCCAGCTGCTTTATTTTATTCCTTTCCTTACTGTTCATTCCGCTTTTCACCCTCAGTGCTAAAACCACCATCGCCTTTATTGGTACGGGGCTCACCGTAATTTTTTTAACGGCGAATGCAATCTACTACTTTTTATGGTTTAAATACGACCCGCAATAAGTAAATTAAGCACTGATAACAAAAGCCGGATAATTTATGGGCACCAATTAAAAAACGACTATTATGCCAAATTCAGGCTTAATAGTCGTTTTTGGATTAAGTAAAATAAACTGCCTTTTGGGTGCGCGTTTTGGTCCCTTAAAGACAACGCACCCAGAGATTTTCCAAAAAGAATTCATCCTTAGAAAAGGATTTTTTCTCTGCCTCTTAGTTTATTATTTACTTATGGTACGGGCTCCCCGATTGAATCATAAAAGCCCGGTAAATTTGTTCCGTTAGCACCAACCGCATCAGCTGGTGTGGCAGGGTGAAACGTCCAAATGAAATTGCCGTGTCAGCTCGTTTCATTACTGCTGAGCTTAAACCTAGCGAACCGCCAATAACGAAGGTGATGTCTGAATGTCCATACGTGGTTAATTTCGCGATCTCTTCGGCCAGCTCTTCTGAAGAACGCTCCTTACCATTAATCTCTAGGGTAAAGACGTATTCACGATCCTTAATCTTAGCTAAAATGCGTTCGCCTTCCTTTTCCTTGACCATTTCCATCTGGGCGTCACTTAAACTTTCGGGCGCTTTTTCATCCGGGACTTCAATAATTTGAAATTTGCAGAATTTAGAAAGTCGTTTGGCGTATTCTGCAATCCCCTGTTTCAGATATTTCTCTTTTAACTTTCCCACACCAATAATTTTGATATTCACTGTTTATCCACATCCTATCCTCAAGTTATCCACAAAGTTTTCCACAGGCATTTTGAAATACTCACAATATATTGGGTCGAATTTATGTTCGCCACCACATTTATTTCTTTGGATTTGTCAACAGCATTTTTACTTATCCACAGTTTTCCACCTTCATTTTTAAAATTTTGTTACCGCTACAAACGTTGTCATGACGGCGTTTTTTACCTTAAAATTCACTTTTTAATTTTTTTATCCACATTTTCCACCGCAACCTGTGGAAAACTTTTCTACAAGTCCGAAGGTCGGTTTAATCAGTTTTGTGCACAACTTTATTTCCTCCTCTAAAGTTATGAACAAAGTTATCCACAGTTTTCCACACGGAACTACAACTGTACTTCAATTGTCCTTCCGCCTAAATCGCTATCATTAATTTTTGAACTAACTTTGAATTCACCAAAACTAATTTACGTTCTTGCCCACCTTTTACTGCCGGATAGAAAACTGGGTTCCGCCACCAAATATTTTTGGCAGAATCCAGTTTGCAAGCTAACTACTTATTGAATTTCTACTAGCTTCCCAATTGACAATAAATACAGGTACTTTTCATTAACTGGTTTACCCAGAATATTACTTAATGCTTGCGCATATAGGTTAACCTGACCCTGGTACCGATCAATCACTTTTTGAATCCCTTGCTGCGGGCTGCCTGGGAGTACAAAGTCGGTTTTGTAGTCCAGCAGAATTACTCGGCCATCTAATTCGAAGTACGCATCAATAATTCCGTGAATTAAAACGTCCTGATTGCCAACTACATTAGGAAATAGCCCTTTTGCCGGCAACAGCAATGAGAACGCCTCTTCACGGTGCACTTGTTCGGGATGAGCCAACATTAATTGTCCTAATTCACTTTCGAAGAAGTCTAAGATGCTGTTGATTCGAATTCGCTTCGCTACGGCTTCTTCTAATACCTGATTCATCACTAACTCACGGATTTTATCCTTGATTACTGCCTCAGTAACCGGTTCTCGCAAATCAAGCTGCTGCAAAATCAAGTGGGTCGCCGTTCCGATCTCAGTTGGTTTAGGTTGGCTAACTTCGCTCATAAAGCGAGGCGTCATCAATTGATCGGTGACAAATCGTTTCTGCGGACGAATTTTTTGGTCACGGTCGACCGCACTAAAGTCCATCTCTAATTTGTCCGGATCGTCAAAAAACCGTTTAATTTCCGATACGGACTGGTAGGCCGTCGTTTGGGTTGCTTCAATATCGTGATATTTGAAGTTCAAAATCGCCCGAATTTGTTCTGCATCATTAATGTCGCTATTCACGTCCACTTTTTCTAACGTTGGTGGCGGTCCTTGCTCAATTCCCGTGTCAGAACGCTGCCCAGCCAGTAAATCAGCGCGGTTAACGACCTTCAATTTAACTTCAACTCCCGCGGCAGAGTCCAATTTTCGTGAACTAACATCGGGATAATCTTCCGTAACGGATGGCACCCGCATAATCGCCATTCCAATCCAATCGAGAAAGTTTTTCGCCTTTCCCCGCTCAGCTTCCGGCAACAGCAGCTCACCCGTGTCAGCTGCCTGGGCCCACTTTTCTAGCGTTGGGGTAGCAGCCTTTAGCGCTCCGGTAATGATTAACTTTTGTTGTGCACGGGTTAGAGCAACGTAGAGCACCCGGAGCTCTTCGGCGAGCATTTTACGTTGCCGTACGTCAATAATCCAGTTTTTTTGCATCGTGTCGACTTCTAAGCGGTGCACAAAGTCCTTCACGGTAATTCCCATCCCCGCATCACGATCCAACACGTAGCGGCCCTTAGTGTCGCTATTATTAAACCCGTGATCCGCATCGATCAGGAACACGATTGGAAACTCTAATCCCTTACTACTATGGATGGTCATTAATTTTACGGCTTCCGTATCGGTAACTACCGGATTTTCTGCCAAATCTTTATTCTTTTCGCGCATTTTCTCTACAAAACGCACGAATTGAAATAACCCTTTAAAACTGGACTCTTCATAGCTCTGGGCCCGGTCATATAAAGCATGAAGGTTATTTTGCCGTTGCGGTCCGTCCGGCATTCCGCCAACGTAATCCAAGTACCCGGTCTCTTGGTAAATCTCCCAAAGCAAATCTACCAGCGTGCATTGTTGGGAAAGCTTCCGAAAATGCTGTAATTGATCTAAGAACTGGTCAATTTTACGTTTTAAGTTGGCTTGGAATTCATTTTGGTAATCAATCTTAAACTCATTTTGGAAATACAATACCGACTCAAAATAATGCCCGTTCTTTTTAGAAATCCGCAAAAAGGCCAGCTCGTTTTCATCAAGGCCAACAATTGGCGAACGTAAAACGGCCGCTAATGGGATGTCCTGGTACGGATTATCAATAATCTTCAAGAGGGCCATCATGATCGAAACTTCGGTCGTTTGGAAATAGTCTTGGGCATTGCTAACTTCAATTGGGATACCGTACTTTTTGAAGGTGTCCACGATGTTAAGATTGTTATTCCCCGTCGAATGCAGCAATGCAATATCACTATATTTCAAAGGCCGCATTTCCTGCGTATCTCGATCGAAAACTTCGATTTGATCCGCAAATAGCCGCTTAATTCGTTGCGCAATCATTTGCAACTGCCCGTCGTTTTTATCGGTGATTATCGCCCCAGGTTCTTGGTCAGCCGTATTTTCGTTTTGCTGATCGTCAAATAATAGAACTTCCGTGTCATTCTGAACTTCAGCGGGGTAATATTTCGCGCCGAACTTCAGCTGTGCATCGGCGTCGTAGGCAATTTCTCCCACCGCCTGGTCCATGATTTGGTTAAAAATCAAGTTGGTAAAATCATCAACGTTTTGCATAGAACGGAAATTTTCCGCCAGAATAATCCGTTCGTCTGGTTGCCCAGATTGTTTAAATCGCCGGCTTTTACTAATGAATAAGCTGGGGTCCGCCATTCGGAAGGCGTAAATTGACTGTTTAACGTCCCCCACCATGAACATGTTTCCAGGATCTTCACGAGCCACCGCCGTCAAAATGGTCTCCTGAAGCGGGTTAATATCTTGGTATTCATCGACAATTACTTCGTTAAATTTCTCCTGGAAATTCCGCCGAACTGCCTGACCCTCTTCGGACTGGTTTTGCAAAATTTGTAACGCAAAGTGCTCTAGGTCACTAAAATCCAGGGAACGCCGCGTTAACTTTTCCTGTAAAAAGCGGTCTGAAAATTGCTGCTGAACTTCAATTAACTTCAGCATTAACTCCCGCGCGTCCTTAAAAATGGCGATTAACTGGTCATTTTTTAGTTTAAAGTAACGCTCTACTAATCCGTTAAATTCAGCTTTAAATTCGTTGCGTAACGGCTTAGCTTCTAAATTAAACTCTTGAACTTCAGGCTTTTTCCCACGCGGTAGCTGAGCAAACTTAAAGTTAACCATTGCCTGTTGCAAGGCATCCCAGTTAGGCTGATCAAATTGATCAATCACGGTTTTTAAACCGGCTACTTCCGCTTGGAAATTAGCGGCCGCTTTTTGCAAAGGCTCGCCGCCGTTAATTGCACGTTCGGTAAGGTTAAGGTCCGTTTGATAAATTTGAATCAGCTGCGTTTTTATCTTTGCGAGGATTTGTTTCACAAAATCCATTTCCATTACCTGATCAGTTTGTACTTCATAATTATTGGCAATCTTAGTTAGCCACGCTTCAGGATCCGGGTTGGCGTTCGCAAATTCGAACAAGTCCAACATTAATTCCTGTAAACCAGCATCCGAACGGTCGTTAGAAAAATTCCGCGTTAAGCGTGCAAATTGGCCATCCTCATCACTTTCGTACAGTTCCTCCCGTAAGTCGGCCCACACCTGTTCCTTCAATAACTCACTTTCCGTAGGATCCATGATGCGAAAGGCTGGATCTAAGTCGATTACGTAGTAGTAGTTGCGGATCACCGCCATACAGAAAGCGTGCAAAGTACTGATATTAGCGTTATTTAATTTGCCGAGCTGTAGCGAAAGGTGGTTTTGTAAGTCAGCATCCTTAACCTCACTAATCTTTTTCATAATTGCCGCTCGGATCCGTTCCTTCATTTCAGCAGCGGCTGCTTCAGTGAAAGTCACGACCAGGAGACGATCCACGTCTTCTCCGTTGATAATCTTTTGAATTACCCGTTCAACTAAAACCGAGGTCTTTCCCGATCCAGCGGAGGCCGAAACTAAAATATTATGCCCCGAACTATCAATTGCTTGTTGTTGACTAGGTGTGTAAGTTCTAGTTGCCATTCTTCTTGCGTTCCTCCTCAATCTTCCTTAAGACCGTTTCTTTATCGAGTTTTTCTAAGACCCGGTAATTATTTTCCGGTAGCATTGCGTCAAATTGCATAATTTCTTTATATGGTGAATATTCCAGCGCGGTCGTCCGGTCTGGCCATTGTACCGGGTTCAAATCGACTTCACCACTAAAGATTCGTTTTCCAGCTTCAATGACCTTCTCTTCGGCATGTTTAATTAAATCCTGAAGTTCAGTTTCACTGACGACGTTGTTTAAGCTAGCCTTGGTTAAGCTACCGCTCTTAGTGAAATCAAACGGGTACACTGCCGATTTACCAGTTTCAGCGACCGTTTTATCAATTTCCTTCAACAGTTCTTCGTTGTTCAACACGAACCCGTTTAAAGAAAACTTTTTGAAGAGTGCCTGTTGCAATTGATCTTCGTCTTGCACCTTCAAATCGGTAGCCTTTAATAACGGATCTTGGAAAATCATGTATAGCGCGCTTGATAGTCGTGCTTGTTCGTGAGGATCAATCCGTTGCCGATTTTGCTGCACAACGTCTAAATATAACAACATCTGCATTGCCAGCCCGTAATAAGCATCGGCAAAGTCGAACTTACGCGTGCTCGACTTGTAATCGACCACTCCTAAATATGGTTGACCTTCAATATTAATTTTGTCGATGCGGTCGATTTTACCGCGGACGTTAACTTCCTGTTTTCCATTAACTTTGAAGTTCAACGCAGGTAAGCCTTCCTTCAAGCCAATTTGGCCAAACATTTGCTCTGAAGCAATTGGCCGCATTCTGGTCTGAGCTAATTGTTTAAAAATCGCCGTAACCATCGTTTCCACCGTACGATCTAACTGCTTTCTCAAGTAACCCATTCGGTAGGTGCTATTAAATTGATCAAACTGCGAATCTTGGCGCATGTTTTCTAAAACTCGTTTGGTAACCTGTTTTATCTGTGTTTGATTAACTTCATTGAAGTTCAGATCCGCTTGAGTAATTACTTTTACTAGGTTATCCATCGCAGCGTGGAAGTACTGCCCGGTATCCGCCGGGCTTAAATCCGCCGTTTCCCGTTCTTGCAGTTTCAAACCGTACTTCAAGAAGTATGAATATTCATTGCGGAAAAATTCTTCGAGTTTCGAAACCGAAGCGTAAATTTTATCACCATATAACTGCGTGACGATGTCCGGTTTTAACTTGCGAGGGACGTTCTTATAACTTAAACTCCCCATCAGTCGTTCGGTTAAATCATGCCAGCGGCCAGCCTCTAAGATGCTGTAAATTAAATTCCACCGTACGTCAGCCGGTTGCTTACTTTCCTTCATGGAACGAGCATACTGAACTAAATGGCTCAGCGTACTCCGTTTTGAACCGATAAACGGTTGAATAAGCGGCTGGTCCACGGTCGGACGACTAGGCAAACATTGAACTTCAATTTCAAAGTAAGCCTTAATTCGTTCCACGTAAGGCGACAATTTAAAGTCAGTTCCGTCATTGCCCCTTTTTGGATAGGTAAAGATTAACCTTTGAGAACCAATCATAAAGGTTAGGTAGTTTAAATAAGGTTCCTGACGCATTTGTCGCTCGTTACTCATCTTAAGGAATTGGTCATCTGCAAGCTGGTCACTAACTTGCGCCTTACCTTCCTGACTCAAAAAATCATTATCCTGAATTTGTTCCGGCATGGCCCGGTCGGTTGCGCCAATGATGAAGACCACCTTCCGATCCATCATTTGCACCATGCCGCTTTCTGAAATAAGCACCTGATCCAAAGTGGATGGGATTTGAGAGTAGGTCGCATTTTCAAAGCCAGCATTTAATAAACCAATGAAATTATTGGAATCAAACGGCTGGTCACCTAAAATGTCCACAAATTCATCCAGCATCGTCACAAACGTTTCCCAAGTCTGCTCTGGTTCAGCAGCCTTGGCCAAGTTACCGTCTTCAATCCATTGGTCGCGCCAGGCCAGCAACCGCTGGTCCACGTGGTTACGAATTAAAAACTGGTACAGTGCCTTGGCCGCCTCCGCGCCATTTTCAGCTACCGCCAACTGGTTGAAAAACGGGTTGACCGTTTTAACTACGTAATCCTTAATCTCGTTAATCCGTCGGTTAATTTCACGTTCCTCGTCGGTTTGCTGCTCCATATCAACGTCATTGAAACGTTGGTATTGCCACGGAGCTTTTTGCAGCCACTTACTGCCGTAAATCCCCTGGCGCAGCACGTAGTTTTCCGTAATTTGGACGCTTTTGACGAAATCCTTTCCGTCTGGGTCGGCGTCATTTTCAGGACGGAGAAGGCCAGTTTTCAGCAAGCGCATTACGTCTTCGTAACGAAAATGCCGCTTTTGAACGTCGAACAACGCGTTAATCAGTTCTAGTAGGGGATGGTTTTTCATCGCCACTTGCATATCGTAAAAAATCGGAATATCAAACTGATCGAAAATTGGCTTAATAATTGTGTCGTAGTCGTTCAAATGACGAGTTAACACTGAAAAATCGGAGAAATTTAGCCGATCATCCTTCGTCATCATTTGGCGAATTGCCGTGGCTACGTGCTCTACTTCGGCATACCGACTGTTAAATTCGAGCACCTCCACACTGTTATTTTGCTCATGTCCATTCTGACCAAGCTGTCCCTGCGTAGATGCAACCCAGTAGCGCTCTAGTTTTCTTAGGTCGTCATTTACCCGTTTTTTAGTCACCACTCGTGGAGAAGCCACTTGAATCCTGTTTTCACAAGCCCATTCATTTATTTTGAAAAATAATTTTTCATTTTCAAAAAACAAGCTATTTTCTGAAAGTTTTTCATTTAGTGGATTACGCTCCATTACTAAGTCAATTACGACGGTCGCGTTAGCCTTAATCAATGTCTGAATTAAATTAAGCTCTTCCGCAGTAAAATTAGAAAAACCGCTAATCACAAAGCTTTGTGCATGTAAATCCATTTTGGCTAACTGGTCGGTTAATGCACGCAAGATATCACTGCTATCGACAAACTTTTGTTGAATTGCTTCGTCATAAGCCGTATAGATGATGTTTAAATCATGCAACTTAGCCATCAAGTCTAACTGGGGATCTTCATTTTCGGCTAGTTGATCAATGATTTGACTTAAATTTTCAGGGCTTACGTTTCCTTGTTTAAATTCTGCCAATTGGCTAGTGATTTCTTGAATTAAACCAAGTTGTGCATCAATGTTATGGAATAATAATAGTTCATCCTGATGCTCCACGATAATTCGGTAGAGTAACATACTGGTACTTGAATTAGTCAAACGGGGATATTGGTAAATGCTACTATTACGTAAGAAAAACCACGCTAATCGGCTAATCGATAAAATTTGAATATCCTTTTGCGCAAAAACCGGGCCCGCTGAATCGCTTTTTTCGCGGAGTTTTTGCAACAATTGAATTTCAGATTGGAACTTAATGTGGTTAGGTACCAAATAGTAAATTTTACGTTGCTTTTGTTGTTGCTGAAGTTCAATTATTGTTTCAGCAACCGCATCTAAATGGTCGACGCTGGCCGGCCCGTACATAAATTTAAGTGGCATAATTCCTCCTTAATTGGGATTGGAGATCCCTACGGATTGATTTTGGTATTCTTCTGTTAAAATTGCTTGCTTAACGAGCTTGGTAACTGCCCGCTCACTAACTACGGCAGTGGTAATCGGTTGTCCTTCCGGAGTAATTTCAGCGCCTTGATTTTGAACTTCAGATTTAACTTCAACTGGTCGAATGATGGTGTACGGCAGCTCTGTTTCATCAACTAGCTTAGCCACGTACTTGACCTCCAGCATTAGTTCCCTTACGTCCTGAACTTCAATCCAAGTGGGATCAATTTCGTTATCCATTCCAGCGGTTGCTAAAAAAACAATTTTATTAACTTGTAATTGTTGTTCTTCTAGCCGGTCCACCACCGTTTCAAACTCCTCGTCCATCCCCAAATGAAGCAGGTCTACGTACAATACGTCGTAGTTGCCCATCGCCTCTTGAACTTCAGCAATAGTCACCTTCACTTCTGGCAAAGTATTTAGCTCCGCCGCCACTACATCAGAGACCGGGCGATCCATCCCGATTGCTAATATCTTCATTGTATTCTCCTTTAAAACGTCTTTTTACCATTATAGAACGGATTCATCCTTTCTCCAATTTTATCGATTATTGAAGCTTTTGTACGCTCCCCGCGTGATCGTGAGTTGTTGAAATATTTTTTATGTGTTAAAATTTCAGACAAATTAAATGGACCCAAGCCTATATAATGTCTTAATCTGGTTGACAGTTTCTACCCAACGCCGTAAATGTTGGACTATAGGAATTTTTAACTTACATATTCATCAAAATGGCTGGAGAATGAGCTAGTCCGTTTGCTTTGTCGTGCCAATAATCGGGCCACTTCTAAGATACGGTGGGGAACGATAAATCTTGGTGACGGCGTGGTAAACTACTAACCCTCATGTCCCAGCTTTTTTTAATTGTAGTTTGGCGCCTTCCAGACTATTTATAGGCTCGCTTTCATAACTTTTGAAAATATATGAAAACGAGGAATGTGCTTTATGAAAACTAATGATTCGTATGCTGACGCACCAATTACCGAAATCACCCCGCAACTAACCGAGGGTAAAGCAGCGGTACTTGGTTTTCAGCACCTCTTGGCGATGTATTCTGGTGACGTAATCGTCCCCCTCCTTATCGGGGGCTTTTTACATTTTACCGCCGCCCAAATGACCTATTTGGTGTCCATCGACATTTTCATGTGTGGCATTGCCACCCTTTTGCAAATTAGAACCACGCCGCTCACCGGAATTGGCCTACCTGTCGTGCTAGGTTGCGCAATTCAATCGGTCCAACCTCTAGAGCGGATTGGCGGTGGACTAGGGATTACGGCAATGTATGGGGCAATTATCGCGTCGGGACTCTTCGTTATTCTGGTTGCCGGGCTCTTTTCCAAGATTAGGGGCCTTTTTCCGCCAATCGTAACTGGTTCCATCATCACCGTAATTGGGTTTACCTTAATTCCCGTGGCATTTGAAGACATCGGGGGTGGAAATCCCGCTGCGCAATCATACGGCGACCCCAAAAATCTATTAGTCGGTTTGGTTACTGTTGCAGTAATCGTCCTCATCAACGTTTGGGCGCGCGGTTTCATGCGTTCCATTGCCGTGTTAATTGGGATTCTCGTTGGAACCGGCATCGCCGCTTTGTTAGGAATGGTATCATTTACCCCCGTTTTACAAGCAAGCTGGTTTCATTTTCCCCGCCCCTTTTACTTTGGGGTGCCGACTTTTAACCTCTCAGCGATTTTAACGATGATTATGGTGACCCTCACCACGATGATTGAATCCACCGGGGTATTCTTCGCCCTCGGTGATTTAGTTGGTAAAGAAATCACCCAAACCGATTTAAAACGGGGATACCGTGCGGAAGGCGTTGCTGCCATTTTAGGCGGAATTTTCAATACCTTCCCGTATTCCACCTTTTCTGAAAACGTAGGGGTTTTGCAACTTTCCGGTGTTAAAAGTCGCAAACCGCTTTATTACGCTGCTGGATTTCTAATCCTCTTAGGACTCCTCCCAAAGGCCGGCGCCATGGCCACCATTATTCCTTCTAGCGTCCTGGGAGGCGCTATGCTAGTAATGTTCGGCATTGTCGGCATCCAAGGCGTCCGAATTCTCCAAAAGGTGAACTTCAATCAAACTAAAGATATCTTAATCAGTGCATTATCCATTGGAATGGGGTTGGGGTCAACCGTAGATCCGCAAATCTACCGAGCCCTCCCCCAAGCCTGCCAGATGCTCTTAACTAACGGCATCGTGGTGGCTAGCATCACCGCCGTGGTCCTTAACCTATTATTCAACGGCTACGATTCTTCTCGTTAATTGTTCCATCAGTAACTGTGCTAAAATTAAGTTAAATGAAGTTAATGTCAGTGAATGAAACAACCGACCCGCCTACTTTAATGGCGCATCGACCTTCGCTTTTGCGATGTCGCTTCGTTCTTGGCATTTTTCTTTTAGGATGGAGATTTATGATGGAAAATAATTTTATTTGTACATGGGCTCGGGACGCTTCCCCACTGATGCAAGCTTACCACGCTAACGAATGGGGTCGAGTTTCTCACGACAACCGTTACATGTTTGAAATGCTCTCACTAGAAGGCTATCAAGCTGGGCTCAGCTGGAATACAATCCTTAACAAACGGGCTGCCTTCAAAGAATCCTTCGCTAACTTTGAGGTCGCTAAGGTTGCCCAAATGACGGATGCTGACGTGGAAAAGCTTATGCAAAATCCAGCTATTTTACGGCATCGCGGTAAATTAAAAGCCACCATTACGAACGCCCAGGCCTTTATGCAGGTCCAGACGGAGTTTGGCAGCTTTGATAAATATATTTGGCAATTTGTTAATGGCCAGCAAATCAACGACCACATCCGCATTCCGGAAGAAATCCACGCGCAAACCCCGCTTTCAGTAAAAATTTCTGCAGATTTAAAACAGCGCGGGTTTAAATTTGTGGGGCCGGTAATCATTTACTCATTCATGCAAGCAATCGGCTTAATCAACGATCATGAAATTGAATGCATGTATAACCCCGGCTAAGGAGGGCTCTGCTAATGGAAAGACTAATTCCCACGTCCGCAAACGGCACCATTCCCAATCTTTATTTTATTGGCCGGTGGGTTCCTAAAAAGTTGGCAAATCGGTCGGTGATGTACACCACCAACTTAGGTGCTCAAGTTACTTTTGAAGTTCAAAATGCTGCGAGCGTGAGCTTGGAGTGGATACTTCCAGACCTCGCCATCCCGCAAACCGTCACAATTTTTGTTGACGATCAGCCTCGATTGATTGAACTTAACGAGCCCCGCTTTGAAATTCAATTAAGTTCAAAATCCCGACACGTCGTGCACCTTTATTTCACTGGTAATACCGACCAAGACGAGGTTTGGACTTCTTCAGCAGGTTTAGCGCTCGCCGATGTCCATCCTTCTGTAGGTGGTCAAATGCACGCAGTTAAACCTGCCGGGCCCTTGGTTGCTTGGATTGGCGATTCCATCACGGCGGGATGTTGGGTACGTGAAAAAGTTCCTTCTCGCGGATATGGCGCCGACCTCAACTACGCAGCGCTAGTTTCCCGTAAATTAAATTGGGAAGACTATCGGGTTGCTTACAGTGCAGCCGGAATTATTCGTTACGGCACGGGCGGGGTTCCTGCCGCGCCCCGTTTTATTAACTACGTAGATTACGAAACTCCGGCACCTGATTTCCAACCTAAATTTGTTTTTGTTAACTTAGGCACCAACGACTGGCAATTCGATACTCCAGTATTTGAAATGTACTTCACCGCCTTTATGAAGGAAGTTCAATTTAAGTTCAATGAAGCTCAAATTTTCGTGATGATTCCGTTAAACCAGAGCCATGCTAAAACGATCAAAGCCATCGCACAAACGTTTAATTTCACCGTAATTCCAACCGCCACTTGGAAATATTCCACTACGGATGAAGTTCATCCCGACGTGGCCGGATCGCAAGTTCTCAGTCGCCAACTGTTGGACTGGCTACAGATTCACGGCTGGGTTTGATCAGAGCTTGCCTTACTTCGTTTTAACCCAATCCCGGTGAAACCACTCAAGATTGAGAAAACGGGCGACAAAAGGCTAAAAAAGGCAAATGGCAAGTAGTCCAACGTGGCTACGTGGAACGTATTTGCCGCAAACGTCGCCGCCACGCCCCAAGGTACGAGGTAGTTAATGACGGTTCCCCCGTCTTCCAAAGCCCGGCTTAGCGCTACGTTTGCTAAGCCGGCTTTTTTAAAGGTCGCTTTGAAGGCTTTTCCTGGCAGAATTACCGATAAAAACTGCTCTCCAATCAAGAGGTTGGCTCCCATCGCACTAAGAACCACTGCTAAAATCAATTTGCCGTCACTATTTAGTACTCGCGCAATTGGTTCCATGACCTGGTTGATCAACCCTAAATGAACGAGCACGCCGCCTAGTGACAAGGTCACCACAATCAAGGAGACGGTGGTCATCATGCTGGCAATCCCGCCCCGACTTAGTAATTGATCCACCTCTAGGTTACCAGTGTGAGCAACGTAGCCAGTTTCAATAATTTTAGCTAAGTGCTGCACAGAAGTAGCCGGATGTTCGAGCCAAATTAAACCTACCGACACCCCAATGTTGATGAACAGGGTGGGAACTGCCGGGACTCGGCGCCAAGCGCAAACAAACATTAAAATAATTGGAATTAAAACCCACCAGCCGGTTGCAAAATGGGCCTGTAAAACTGATTCAGTATGCTGAATTTTGCTAATGTCAGCATTTTGGGCGTCCCCTGCACCAAAAATAGCAAACAAGATTAACGCTCCCACAAAGGCTGGCAACGTTGACCACATCAAGTTGCGAATATGATCAAATAAATCGGCATCGACCACCGCCGCAGAGAGATTAGTTGATTCAGAAAGCGGCGAGCACTTGTCGCCAAAAACCGCTCCGGAAATGATTGCTCCAGCAACTAACGCTGGGTTAATGCCCATCGTCATCCCCATTCCAAAAAACGCGATCCCCACGGTCGACATCACCGTAAACGCCGATCCGACGGCAGTCCCCACCAATGCGCAGACTACGAAGACGGAAGGGATGAACCAGTTTACACTGATCATTTTAAAACCTACGAGCATCAACGTTGGGATGATGCCGGCCGCAATCCAAACGCTGATTAACGCTCCTACAAGGATAAAGATGAAAATCGGGATAATCCCGGTTTCGATCCCCGATTTAATTCCATCGTTAATCGCTTGCCAGCTAAACCCCCGTATTTTAGCCCAAATCGTTAATAATCCTAATACTAAGAGTACCGGTGTTTGGGGTGACAACCCCCACTTAATCACGCCGGTTCCTAAAATTGCCAACATGACAATCAAAACTAAACTTGCTTCCCGTGTCTTTACCTTTTGCATCCTCTTCCTCCTTAATTTAGCTAATAAAAAATCCCGGTTGTATTTAAAATACAACCGGGACGAATTAACCGTGGTACCACCCAAATTAGACCCTCCCTAGGGGACAGTCTCACTCACTAGATGATAACGGTTCTAGTTATTAGCCGTTCTTAACAAAACTATTCCACGGTATTTCGCCGCAATAATCCTGATCGGTTTGCAGCAACCACCGACTTCCTGACACCCAGATTATCCGCTACTTAATGTGAAAGTTATTGCGCTTTAATTTATTGTAGCTAGCCTATCATGTCCATTTTCAAACGTCAAATCCCAAGCTTTATAAAATCGGAGACAGGAGCCGTGAAAAAGTTTGTTTGAACTTCAGCCAGCGTGATTGGCGGTTAAAGATACCCACCGTTTGCAAACTAGAATTTTCAATGTCCTTTAAGAATATTTCTTCTAATTGGTGAGCAATATTTTCGTCGTACATGAAGGCGTTAACTTCAAAATTAAGTTTAAAACTTCGAAAATCTAAATTTGCGGAGCCCACTGACGATACCTTTCCGTCAACCACCATCGTTTTCGCGTGTAGAAAACCGTTATTGTAGTAATAAACCTTGATCCCCCACTTTGCGCATTGCCAAGCGTAGTACTGGGTCGCGCGGTACACAAAGACGTGGTCAGGTTTGCACGGCACCATAATGCGCACGTCAATTCCCGAATTTGCCGCCAATCGCAAGGCATCCAATACGCTATCATCCGGGATTAAGTATGGCGATTGAATCCAAATCGACTTCTTTGCCGCGTTAATCATCTTCAAGTAACCCATCTTAATCTTTTCAATGTCTGAATCCGGCCCGCTAGACACAATTTGTAAACTGGTATGCCCCTTAACCTCCGCAACCGGGAAGTAAACCGACCCTGGTTTAAATTCTTCACTTATCGGATGCGCGCGGTCGGTAGCATTCCAGTCTAAAATAAAGCGCGATTGAAGACTATAAACTCCCGAACCGACAATTTTCAAATGGGTATCCCGCCAATAACCAAATTTTTCTTTACGCCCTAAATACTGGTCGCCAACGTTAAAGCCACCGACATAGCCGATTTTGCCGTCAATCACCACGATTTTTCGGTGATCTCTGAAGTTCAATCGAAAGTCGGTTAACGCTGAACGCGTCCCCAAAAAGGGAAAGGCCTGTCCGCCAAGCTCGTTTAACTTCTTAAAGAAACTCCGCTTGGTACCCATCGAACCCCACGAGTCCCAAAGCACCTTTACTTCCACGCCTTCTTTAGCCTTTTGTTCTAACAACTTTCGCAAATCATTTCCGATTTGGTCGTCATAAATTGTATAAAACTCAACGTGAATATGTTTTTGGGCTTTTTTAATTTCCGCAAACATGTCCTCAAACAATGCGTGTCCGTCAGTGATGATTTTGACGTTATTACGGCGAGTCAAAAACGCGTAATCCGTCCGCGAAAAGAACTGTACCATTCCTGCTGAATCTTTAACCACTTGATCAGCAGCTGTTAAAGTCGTTTCCTTTAACTCCTTACGTTGATGTTCCATAATTTGGTCTAATTCCAAGCGGGTTTTGCTTTTTAACGGAAATAATTTATTTTCCGGCAGCTTGCGACCGACAAAGGCGTATATAACGAATCCAAATAATGGCAAAAAACATAGTACCAATAGCCAGGCCCAAGTCGCGGCAATATCCCGACGTTGTCTAAAAACCGTATATAAAGCTCCCGCCACGTTTAGTATTAAAACCCCATCAACAATCCATTTTAAAATCTGCAATGCCATCCCCCCATATTAATCCTATGCCTTATCATACTATCTCCTTTGGAAAATAAAAGTGATTTTTTATATTACCCCATTGATTATTTCATATGTAATCAAATATCCGACAAAATGTAATCTCGTAGCAATCAAAAATTCACATTTTCTTCACATTTTACTTCTATAGTACTAAGCATAGATAACTTTTTCATTTACTCCCCCCATAAGGTGAATGAAGTGTCTCAAGACCAGTTACTTATTACCTGTATGCGTCTCCTTAGTGAGACGCTTTTTTTGTGTTTAAAAACAGGCAGACCAATTTTGCTTAATTCTCTAGCAACTGGTCTGCCTGTTTTTATTTATACTGATTAATCTTTTGGCAGTTAATCCATTCCTTTAAATTGGGGGCGTTTATTAGGAATTAAATACTGCGCTGGTACCGGCTTACGCTGCGGATCTTCGCTCCAATACCGGGGGATTAAATGAATATGACAATGAAAAACACTTTGTCCCGCGGCCGCTCCGGAATTAATAGTCACGTTGTAGCCGTCCGGGTGGTATTTCTCATCTAGAATCGCTTTGTTTTGTTCAATTAAATCCCAGATGGCCTTCCGCTCTTCGGCGGTGACATCCCAAATTTGACGGACGTGCCGTTTTGGAATGATCAACGTGTGGCCCTTACTTACTGGGTAAAAATCCAGAAAGGAAGCAGCCAGTTCATTTTCCACAATGTAATCTGCCTCCGTTTTTTGGCAAAATACACAGTTTGGGTCGGTTTTCATATGCGGTCCCTCCATTCAGTCCCATTGTACACAAAAAGCAGGTTAAAAGGGGACTTTCAACCTGCTTTAAGTTATTCAACAGCTAAATCGTTGATATTCTTTTTCGCTTTTTCATCATGACTCCAGAACGGCACCTTCACGACGCCCATCACCTTCGACTTCTTTACAAATCCCCAATAACGGCTGTCGTTAGAAACGCTACGGTGGTCACCTAAAACAAAGTAGGAATCCTTTGGAACCTTTACCGGATTTTTTGCCCAACCATATTTATTAGCAATTGAGCTGAGCGTCCAATTTCCCGTTCCGGTTGTGCGTTGTTCCTCGTCAATAAACTTTTGCGGAACTTCTTTATTATTTACGTAAAGCTTACCGTCTTTATAACTGATCGTGTCGCCTGGAACCCCAATCACCCGCTTTACGTAATCAACTGGTTGAGTAGCCGCCGGATCCTCTCCGTGGGCGTCAAACACAATTACGCTCATGCGTTTGATTTTGGCTTGTTTCCAAACTAGCACCCGTTCGCTATCCTGTAAGTTAGGTTGCATTGACGAACCGTCAACCTTTACGATTTGGAACAAGTAAGTTTTAACAAGAAAAGCAATTAATAAACCAACTACGATCGGTAAAACCCAATCCCTTAAAAACCTCATTAACTCTCCTCCAGACTATCTCATACGACTTAATAATTTTAATTGTAGCCCAAAGTATCCTGGTTGTCTTAAGATTTTTAGTTTTGAAACCAAATTTTGATATTTCTATATCTTTTTGAAATATAACTGTTATATTCGGGTATTTTTAACTTAAATTGAAGTTCAAAATTTGCTTAAATAGTTAAATTTGAACTTCAATCACACTTCGTCAAAGTCAATGTCTAAGTCCTGCCCTAACGCGACATCCTCTTCTTTTAGGTACTGGTGATCCAGCATTTTCACGAATGGGTAATAGATAATAATCCCTAAAATAATCTCCACTAGTTGTAGTAGGGACCCGGTCCAGCTTCCGGTAGCGAGCCAGCCCGAAATAATTGGCGGTGTCGTCCATGGCAGTAAAACCCCGTTAGTCCGTGCACCCATCCGAGGGTGAATACCACTCCCGAGATGAAGGTGTTCAATACCGGCACGATGATAAATGGAATTGCGATAATCGGGTTTAAAACTACTGGCAGACCAAAAATAATCGGTTCGTTAATTCCAAACACTCCTGGTAGAATCGCCAATTTGCCTAACTCCCGAATCCGTTTGGAACGGCAAACCGCAAACATAACGATCAAAAGCGACAAGGTGCTTCCGCCGCCACCGTAGGTCGTAAAAATATCAATAAAGGGTTGCGTATAAATGTGTGGGAGCGGAAGGTGGTTTTGGAAAGCCTTCAAATTGTCCTGGGTAAGGACAAAGAAAATCGGTGACCAAACCGAATTAGTAATGGTTGGTCCGTTAATCCCAAACACCCAAAGCAAACTCGCTAAGAAGTTGTATAGCAATACTGATGGCAACGAGTTTCCTACGTGCTTAAGCGGTGCTTGTAACAAGGTATAAATAAAATTATATGCGGTATCGAAACTAGAAATACTAAAACCGATCCGAATTAAGAAAAATAGCAAAATTACTAACGCACTCGGAATTAACGCATCAAACGATTGACTTACTGCTGGCGGAACTCCCTCAGGCATTTTAATTGTCCAGTGGTGCTTCACGGCAAACCGGTAAACTTCCACACTGACAATCGAAATGAAAATCCCTAGGAAAATTCCGTTAGGTCCTACGTACATGGTTTGTACCGCGCTTACCGCCGTTTTACCAACCGCAAACGAAGTCGGGGTCAAAATGAGGAATGAAACCAAGGCAACTACCGCGGAATGGATGGCCTCGAGCCCCCGGTTCTTTCCATAAGCGTAACCAATGCCCATACAGGATAAAATTCCGGTGAAGCTAAATACCGAATTGGAAACCGCGCTAAACCATTCTGTCCAGTGTTCGCCTAAAATCCTTGTCCAAAAACTTTCCCAGCCTGGAATGGGAAAGTTGCCGATTAGCAGGAAAATGGAGGTAACGATGATTAATGGCGTGATGATTAAGAATCCATCCCGCAAAGACTTTAAAACCACGTTGTTTCCCAACTTAGATGCTAACGGCATTAATACTTGTTCAAATTTCTTCTGCATATCTTCCAAGCCCCCTTTGCTTTTAAATTTAGTAACAGTACTGGTTCTTAAAGGCGGTTAAATCTTCGCGATTAGCCGCCAGTACGCACCCTTCTACAAGGTGATCAATTGCCGCCGACAATCCCGTACCACCCTTTTTAGGCATTTTCACGATTAGCAACTGATCCTTATACTGCTCAATAATGGCCGCGTTCTTTTCCAATGCCGTCGCTTGTAGTGCGGGAATCTTAGTATCCTTTTGAAACGCCGCGGTCAATTCGCAAGCCATTTGCGAAAATTCTGGGTAATCGTAAGTCGGTCCAATTATAACCACATCGGCGGCCATCTTAGCGGCCATTTTGGTGAACTTTTCCTGAACTAGTTCCGGATGTTCCCGGTAATAATCCGTTCCACAATAGAAAGTACCGATGACTTCTCCGTCTACCTTTGCCAAAGCTTTCGCGGTGGTTTCTGCGCTTCCCAATGCAACTTTTTTGCCGCCTAATGGGGTGTCAGCGCGTTCCTTACCACCTAGTCCCGCTTGAATTTGGTCTAAAATAATGATGACTTTCAAAAAATCCCCTCCTTTGATTTATTTAATGGGTGCCTTAATTCGTTTTTCATAAGCGTCCAACCATTCCTGCGTAATGGGTTCAATCCGGGTCGTTTGGTTTTCGGCGGGATGGGCAATTAGAATCTGGGGTGCACTAGTTGCCGTAGCTACACTGAAGGTAAATTCGACGTTGGTAGCTACTCCCCACTCGCCGTTCTTATTCAACGCTACTAATGAGAATTCACCCGCCTTGCCATAACGGCGCTTTAGTTTTTCAACGAACGGGTACACCGCGTGATCACAGGCGTCCTGTGGCGTTTCGCCTTCTGCCATTCGTCGAACGATTTCATAGGAAATGCATCCCTTCATGATGTCTTCACCCAATCCAGTTGCTGCAGCACCACCGATTTCACTGTCAACGTAAAAACCGGACCCCGAAAGCGGTGAATCGCCAACCCGTCCCGCTTTTTTCATAAATAACCCGGATGTGGAAGTGGCTGCTGCCATGGAACCACTTTGCGCAAGCGTGAGGGCGCCAATCGTATCGTGCCCGTCGTATGGGCTAATTTGGGCCTCTTGAATTTCCTTTAAACGTTTTTGCCAACGAAGCTTCGCCCGGTCGGTTAGCATGTTACGCATTTCAAACCCGTTCACCAATGCATACTTTGTGGCGCCCTCACCGACCCGAAAGCTATTGAAATGTTCATGACTTAGTTGCCGAGCCACCGAAACCGCGTGGAGGACGTGGTGAATGCCTCCTACCGCGCCCTGGGCTAGGGTGTCACCATCCATAAAGGCGGCGTCCATTTCGACCACTCCTTCTTCGTTTGGCAACCCGCCGTAGCCCACCGATTTATAGTAGGGATATTCTTCGACCACGTTGATTAAACTTTCAACGGCATCTCCCGCACTTGCATTTTCTTTCAGCATTTCACTGGCTTTCAAAACTCCGTCGTGTGCCATTCGCCAGGTGGCAATCGTTGCCCAATTTGTCATTTCTTTTCCTCCATTTTTGCTAAACCTACCATGGCATTCATGTAAATCTCCATGTTTAACTTCAAATCATGATTGGTCATCCACTCGTCTTGTTTATGTGCAATCCCTTTTTGCCCGGGGAACGATGGCCCAAAAGCAATAATGTTAGGTACCGCCCGGGCGTAGGTCGCTCCCGTCGTGGTTACGGGAGTTCCATCTTGCCCGGTAACCATTGCGTAAACTGCCGATAGTTGTTTTATCCGCGGATCATTTTTATCATGCATAGTTCCGGGTATCCGCCGAACCACCCGAAGCTCACTTCCCGGAAGAACTGCTTTTTTAAGTCCCGCAGTAACCTGTTCTTCGGTAACGGTCACCGGATAACGGATCGCAATACTTAACTTCAAGCCACCTTCAACTTTTTGGAGGAGGTAGGGCGTGACCATCAATTTGCCACTATCTTCGTCTTGAAAATCTATCCCTAGTCCCTCGCCAAAGTAACGTTGGTCAAAACTATCGAGGAGCCAATCAAAGTAAGTAACCAGTTCGGGGGCTAGTTCAGCCCGCTTCTTGATCGCCTTGGCTAGGAGCATGATGGCGTTCACCCCCAGCTCTGGAGCGTTAGAAGGGCTGCGTTTCCCCTGAACTTCAACCAATTGATTTTGAACTTCAATTGCGAGTTGGTCGGGGACGTGATCTTTTGCTTGGTCACCCGTGATGGTCGAAATTTGCTGTAATGCTGCCAACTTAATTGGGGTATCGATTTCATAATTAACAATTCCACGCTCGCCATAGACTGCTGGAAATTTACAATCAGGAGTAAATCCAAATTCGGGGGCTGGTTGTTCCTTTAGATAAAGGGGGATGTCCGCACTCCCGCTTTCCTCATCGCTACCAAAAATGATTCGCAAAGTTTTCCGGGGATAAAATCCGCGTTCTTTAAGTAAATGCATCCCAAACAGCACCGCCATGATGGGCCCCTTATTATCTAAGACACCCCGGCTATACAAGATGTCTTCCCGAATATTTAACTTAAAGGGATCGCTTTGCCAGCCTTCACCAGCTGCGACCACGTCTAGGTGGCCAACGATTCCTATGTAGTCGCTTGTGTCGGGACCCCACTGTACTACCGCAACGGCATCATTGACAATGCTTGTTTTAAACCCGTACTGGTCGGCTAACTTCACGGCCACCCTTAATACTTGGCGAGGACCTTTCCCAAAGGGTGCGTGAAGATCAGCTGGCCCACGGACACTTTGAACTTCAATCACCTTTGCTAAATCACGTAAAAATTCATCGTAATGTGCTTCAATCAGTGCTTTAAACTCTTGGTTAACCACCATTATTTTCCTCCTTGTTCCAAACGGGTCAGGGTCGTTTTAAAGGTGTACTTATCGGCCCGGTAATAAGACGTGTCGTAGAAAATTGGTTGCCCATCTGCCGTGTAGGTAAGCGAATGGACGCAAAGAATGGGATCTCCCTCCTGAACATGCAGTAACTTCGCTAGCTTTTCGTCGACCTTAATGGCCTCGATTTCTTGGTTGGAATAGGCAATTTCAACCGTTTCTGCCAAGATTTGAAACAATGAATGCTTAAAATCGTTTTTTTGATGATTGGCTACGTACTTATGTAAAATTACGATGTCTTCGATAGTCATCGGATCATCGTCCCAAAAACGTAGGCGAACTAGTTCATCAACTTCAGGTTGCGGATTATTACGCAAGTTTAATTTTTCTTCCACCCGCTGGTCTGGTTGAATCAACGGTTGGTAATCAAGGACCTGCGTTCGACTTTGTTTGCCATAAGTTTCGGCAGCTTCCGTAAAACTTTGTAGACCCATCCGGCCGCTTTCAACCTTATTGGACGAATTCGTCGACATAATGTAAGTTCCCTTTCCCGGATCCTTCACCAAAATTTTGGCGGTCACCAGCCGTTCAATTGCCTTCCGCACCGTCAGCCGGCTCACCCCGTATTCGTCAGCAAGTTGATATTCTGAAGGTAACCGCTGCATATTAGAATAAATTCCCTGCTGAATCCGTTCCACAAGGCTTTGCGCCACTTTTTCAAACTTTGTTTTTGGCATTCTTTTGCTCCTCATCGCAAATCATCCATTTTGATTTACGGTATATACTACATTGTGTTTACCATATTTACAAGCGCTTTCTGAAAATTGGTATATTTATTTCCTGTATTATTTTTCATTCTCCACACAAAAAAACGGCTTACTTAACCATTAAATTTCTTCATTGGTTAAGAAGCCGTTGAACTTAATTTGAACTTAAAAATACCAGTTGCCGACCACTAGATAATTCTTCGCAGAATTGGTAGCCTCGCTGCGCAAACTGCTTTAGTTGCGCAACCTTTTGAACTTCATTTTCTGCCATAAATCGCACCATTTCACCGCGTGCAATTTTGGCTTTGGTAGCTTTTTGCTTTACTTTACCGTCCACTAGTTCGCCAAATACGCAGGTTATCATCTGTTGGTCTGCTTGTAAATAGGGCTCTATTACCCGAGCATATTCTTTAGACGCTAAGTTGATCACCACTTCGGTCTCTTTAAATAATTGGTGATAGATTTGGGCGCCCCAAAAATCGTATAAATTTTGTTGACCTGCAATTTGTAAGCGGGCCTGCATTTCTAACCGGTAGGGCACAATTCCATCAAACGGACGCAAAATTCCATAGAGTCCTGAGAGAATCCGCAAATGATCTTGTAAATAGTTAAGCTGCGGACTAGTCATTAAGTCGGCACCCAAACTTTGATATTGGATACCAGTATACGCAAGCACGGCGGGCGTTTGGTTGCGTAACAAATCAAGTCGGCGCGTATTTTCATAGTTGATTACGGCTAGCCGATCACTGCATTTCCAAAGCTGCTGAAGTTCATTTAAGTTCATTTTTTTCAATCGATTAACAATTTGTTGGGCCTGACTTAGAAAATGCGGTTGGTTAAGGACGGCAAAGGAATCCGTATCCACCTGCATTTGCTTAGCTGGCGCAATGATTATTTTCATGATATTTATTCACCACTCTTTAGTTCATTCTAACAAATTCGACGCGTTTGTTTCACGTGGAACTGTAAAACAAAAAGAGCGTGTGCCAAAGGACGGGTAACTTGCGAGCACTAACTAAAAATTGACCAATATGCCTGAGTCTGGCATATTGGTCAATTTTAGGTTAAGCGGAATAAACTGATTTTTGACGCACATTTTAACCCTATTAAAGTCAAAGTGCCCGAATGTTTTTTAGTTTTTCTCAGCCCATTATTTAATTAAATCTTCGCAATTTTTCCTTGCTGAATATAAACGCTCAAGATTGCGATATCCGCAGGAGTTACTCCGCTGATCCGAGAAGCTTGCGCAATCGTGGTTGGCCGAATTTTTTCTAACTTTTGCCGTCCTTCAGTTGCTAACCCGCTAATCGCGTTATAATCGATTCGATCAGGAATTACCTTAGCTTCCATCTTCTTCAAACGGTCAACTCGTTCTTGGGCTTTCTTGATGTAGCCGGCGTACTTAATTTCAATTTCCACCTGTTCAACTACCCGGCGATCGAGCTGCTTTTCTGAAGCTGGAATGAACTTCAGCAAATCTGCGTAGGTAACTTCCGGACGCCGCAAGAATTCGGCTGCCAAAACACCATCCTTTAAGCCATGGGAACCTTTAGACTCCAAAAATTCCTTTACTTGACCAGGTTTAATGCGAATTTGTTCCAAACGGTGAAGTTCATCTTGAATATCCGCCTTCTTTTGTAAGAATGCCGCATATTCTTCTTCACTAACCAAACCAAGGTCGTGACCCATTTCAGTTAACCGTAAATCGGCGTTATCGTGCCGCAAAATTAACCGGTATTCTGCCCGACTAGTTAACAAGCGGTACGGTTCCTTAGTTCCCTTAGTAACCAAATCGTCAATCATTACTCCGATATAGGCATCGCTGCGTTTTAGCGTAAAGGGTTCCTGTCCGAGTGCCCGACGGCCTGCGTTAATTCCCGCAATTAAACCTTGTCCGGCTGCTTCTTCATAACCGGAAGTTCCGTTAGTTTGACCCGCGGTGTAAAGGTTCTTAATTAACTTCGTTTCCAAAGTGTTCTTTAATTGATAAGGAGCTACAACGTCGTATTCAATAGCGTAACCAGGGCGCATCATTTCTGCGTCCTCTAACCCCTTGATGGAGTGCAAAATTTGTTGCTGCACTTCTTCTGGCATCGACGTCGAAAGTCCTTGAACGTACCATTCGTCGGTCTTCCGGCCTTCAGGTTCAAGGAAGAGTTGGTGGCGGTCCTTGTCCGCGAAGCGCACGATTTTATCTTCAATTGAAGGACAATAACGTGGTCCCACGCCTTCAATTACTCCGGAAAACATGGGCGCTCGACTGAGGTTTTCCCGGATAATTTCGTGCGTCTTCTCGTTGGTGTAGGTTAACCAACACGACAATTGATTCTTTAATTCCAAATACTTACTATCCGGAGTTTGGAAACTAAAATGGTTGGGTTCCTCATCACCAGGTTGTTCTTCGGTTTCGTCATAATGGATCGTTCCGCCATCAACCCGGGGTGGGGTCCCCGTCTTAAACCGTTCTAATTCAAAATGATACTTTTCAGTTAAATTCTTCGTCAACTCTAAAGCTGCTTGGGAGTTGTTTGGCCCCGAAGAGTATTGTAATTCCCCAATGATAATTTTACCGCGTGCGGCGGTTCCAAGGGTTAACACAACGCTTTTTGCGTGGTAGCGCGCCCCGGTATTGGTAATTACTCCCTTGCAGACCCCGTCTTCGACAATTAAATCATCTACAATGCCTTGACGTAACGTTAAGTTAGGTTCCGCTTCAATCGTCTTTTTCATTTCGGCATGGTAGGCATGCTTATCAGCTTGGGCACGCAATGCCCGCACTGCTGGGCCTTTCCCGGTATTTAACATCCGCATTTGAACGTAAGTTTTATCGATATTGCGACCCATTTCACCGCCTAAAGCGTCAATTTCCCGCACGACAATTCCCTTTGCGGGTCCCCCAATCGACGGGTTACATGGCATAAAGGCCACCATATCAAGGTTAATCGTCATTAAAAGGGTCTTGTTGCCCATCCGGGCCGCTGCTAAAGCCGCTTCGGATCCCGCATGGCCGGCCCCTACCACGATCACGTCGTAATCGCGGCCGTCATATTGTTTTACTTCCAACATTCTTCAACTCCAAATTTATTTTCCTAAACAAAATTGACTAAATAATTGGTCTAGCAACTCATCTTGGTAACTATCGCCGGTAATTTCGCCGAGTAGGTCCCAAGCCCGGGTCATATCAATTTGAACTAAATCAACGGGCATGCCTGCTTCAATCCCGTCTAGTACGGAATCTAAAGCAGTCACGGTTTGTTGTAACAACCCAATGTGCCGGGCGTTAGTAACCATTACGTTATTTGAACTATTTTCGATACTGCCCGCAAAGAATAACTTCGCAATTCGGTCTTCCAAATCCTTGGTTCCTAAAGGCGCTACCGCCGAAGACTTAATGATTTCTGCTTCACTAGCATATTTCTGAAGTTCATTTAAGTTAATTTTAGTTGGTAAATCAGTCTTATTTAAAACTACAATCCGCTGCATGTTTGCAGTTTGATCAAGTAACTGCCGATCTTCATCGCGCAGCGGCACGCTACTATCTAACACCAAAATTACTAGGTCTGCCTGTTGTAAGGCTTTCCGGCTACGATCGACCCCGATTTTTTCGACCTTGTCTTCAGTTTCATGAATTCCAGCTGTATCAACTAACTTAAGGGGAACCCCTTGAACATTCACGTATTCTTCAATTACGTCCCGGGTAGTTCCGGCCACGTCGGTAACGATCGCCTTATCTTCATGCAAGAGGTGGTTTAATATACTTGATTTACCTACGTTAGGATGGCCAATAATTGCCGTTGCTAAACCATCACGCAATACCTTACCTTGCTTAGCCGTTGCTAAAAGCTGGTTGACCTTGGCTTTAACTTCAATCGCCTTTTCTTTTAACAATCGCGTGGTCATCGTTTCAACATCGTCGTATTCAGGATAATCAATATTAACTTCAACTTGAGCTAAAACATCTAAAATATCTTGTCGCAAATTTTTAATTAAGTGGGAAAGATTTCCGTCAAGTTGGTCTAAAGCCACCTTCATCGACTGGTCGGTTTTAGCGCGAATTAAATCCATAACCGCTTCTGCTTGGGACAAATCGATTCGCCCGTTTAAAAAGGCCCGTTCGGTAAATTCGCCCGGTTTAGCCAATCGGGCATCTAACCCGAGAATTAATTGTAAAATACGGTTCGTTGCCACAATTCCTCCGTGGCAATTAATTTCGACTACGTCCTCTTTGGTATAGGTGTGTGGAGCACGCATTACCGAAACCATAACTTCGTCAATTTCTTCGTCAGTAGCGGGATCCACAACGTGCCCGTAGTTAATCGTATGACTAGCTACTTTGGCGAGGTCCTTGCCCCGGTAAATTTGACTAGCCACTTTTAACGCATTAACTCCGCTAATCCGAATGATCGAAATCCCGCCTTCCCCAGGAGGCGTCGAAATTGCCGCAATTGTATCAAATTCCGTTGAAACACTTGGCATCGCTAATATCGTCCTTTCTATTTCCAATAAAAAAAGCGCAATTCCACCTAAATAAATAATCGTCACCAGACGACGTCAGATGGACAAAGCACTTTCACTACTTCATCATATTCAATTCATACGCATATATCATAAAAGTTTCGTTTTTGTTTGTCAATTACTTTATTTTACGATTGCTAATAAAAAACGCCAACCCACCGACACCGGTAAATTGACGTTCAACTCAGCTTTTGTAACTACAATTGAAGTTCACGAACTATTTCCGTTTACTCTTCATTGCCTTACGTTTAGCCTTTTCAATTGCTTTTCGTTTTGCTTTTTCGGCTTGTAACTTAGCTTGCCGTTCTTTTTGAATCTTAAATGGATTTTGAATTACCAACGTTTGCCCCACTTGGAAGAGGTTCGTAACTACCCAATACAAAGTAATCGCAGCTGGGAAGTTTAGTGCCGTAATCAAAATAATCAATGGCATCCCAAAGGTCATTGCCGAAGTCATTCCATTTTGTGCGCCCACTGGTTGAGCCTTCATTGAAAGCCAGGTACTTAAGAAGGTAAAGATTGCCGCCAAAATTGGCAAGATATAGTAAGGATCCTTATCGTTAAGTTGCAACCATAGGAAGGTTCCTTCTTTTAATACCTGTGTTCGGCTTACCGCCGCGTACAACGCGTACATTACGGGCAACTGAATGATTAATGGCAAACACCCCGCCATTGGGTTAACGCCTGCTTCAGCATAGAGCTTTTGTTGTTCTTCACGAAGCTTTTGTTGGGTTTCAACATCGCGTGAAGAGTACTTCTGTTGAAGCTCTTTTAACTTGGGTTGAAGTTCAGCCGTCTTCATTGATGTCTTCGTTTGGTAAATCATCAGCGGTAAAATGATGATCCGGATTAAGACGGTGAACACGATGATTCCCCAACCATAGTTATTTCCGCAAATTTTCGAAAGATAAATGATAAATTTCGAAAAATTGTAAACAATTACGCCGTCCCAAAAACCGGTACTGTGACTGGTAATTGGTGCGGTGCTACATGCCGTTAATATGAAAGAGAGCGCTACCACACTCAGCAAAGCCAAATTTCGTTTTAAATGTTTCACTATTCTTCCTCACTTTGTTTCGAAGCAAACAGTCCAGCTAATTTAAAAACGTGTTCCAACTGGCGTTTAACTTCTTTCATTGGTAAACCTGAAGCTTGTGGGCGAGCAATTACTAAAAAATCAACGTCCGAACGCAAAAGGGGCTTGAATTCCAAGATACTTTGCCGAATTCGGCGCTTCATATAATTACGCATTACCGCATTACCGATTTTTTTACCTACGGAAATCCCCACCCGAAAATGTGGTTGCCCAGGTTTGTCCATTACGTAAACAACGAACTTCTTATTTGCAAATGAATTTCGGGTTTCAAAAACTTCTTGAAACTCTTTTTCTTTCTTTATTCGATATGACTTTCGCATAATCCCTCACCACAATCTCATTCACTATCACATATTATATGTAAAAACCGTTAGCTTGTCTCTAGAAAATAAAAATAAAAGACCACTGGGATCAGTGGCCTTATTATGCAGATAATACTTTTCTACCTTTTTGACGCCGACGTGCTAAAACTTTACGGCCGTTGCTCGTGCTCATGCGTTTGCGGAAGCCGTGAACGCGTTGACGATGACGTTTCTTTGGTTGATATGTTCGTTTCATTATGGTCCACCTCCTGAACGAAAATACACATACTGAATTTTTATATCTTAAGTTGATTCTCGATAAATCAGTTTATGTCCTTTAAAACAATTACCTTAACATAATAGCACATTTGCCATAGAAAGCAAACCACCAAATAAAACCTAACGGAAAAAAATTATCCACAAACAGAGCGTTAGTTTGTCGATTAAATTGTGGATAACCATTTTAGTTATTTTCGATTTTACACAGGCTTTTTCGCAGCGATTTTCACAAATCACAGCCTGTTTATAGAGTTATCCACAGCCTTGTGGAAATCTGTGGATATGTCCAATTAACGCCGTTATTACAACATCTTTTATCCACAGGTTGGTGTTCACAACTCTACTTTTGGTTTTAAGTATGCGTCATTTCCCCAGCCTGTGGAAAACCCAACTCACAGCCTGTTATTTTACACCATTTAGTTTTCCACACCCCTGTGGAAAACCGATTTTTTTTATGATAAACTGAATGAGCTAAAAATTTTGGAGGAATAAAAAGTGCCTAACTATATTGACCTTTGGAACCATATCAAAAATAGTTTCGAAAATGACGACTCAATGTCGAAAGCTAGTTTTGGTGCTTGGGTGGACACGGCCGAACCAATTTCATTGGATAACCACGTAATGAAAATTAAGGTTCTATCTAATTTGCACCGTGACTACTGGACGAAACATTTAATGGAAAAATTTGTCGAATACGCCTACCAGTTCACGGATCAGGACATTACGCCCGAATTCGTGACGGAAGACGAGTTTAAAGCTCAACAGGCGCAAAAGCCCCAGAGCACTGACAAATCTTCGTCCTTCTCCACCGAAGACACCCAGCTTAATAGTCGTTACACTTTCGATACCTTTGTTATCGGAAGTGGTAACCAGATGGCGCACGCTGCTGCAATGGCGGTTTCCGACGAACCCGGCGTTCTTTACAACCCGCTCTTCTTCTACGGGGGCGTGGGGCTTGGAAAGACCCATTTAATGCACGCGATTGGCCATCAGCTTTTAGAAAACGACCCTCAGACGCGGGTCAAGTACGTTACAAGTGAAGCCTTCACGAACGACTTCATTAATTCCATTCAGAAAAACACCACGGAAGAATTCCACGAAAAGTATCGCAATGTGGACCTTTTGTTAGTGGACGACGTACAGTTTTTCGCGGATAAGGAAGCTACTCAAGAAGAGTTCTTCCATACTTTTGAGGCGTTGTACAACGCGCAAAAACAAATTGTGCTAACGTCCGACCGGTTGCCTAATGAAATCCCTAAGTTGCAAGAGCGGTTGGTTTCCCGGTTTAAATGGGGGTTGTCCGTTGACATTACGCCTCCGGATCTCGAAACCCGGATCGCTATTTTGCGGGAAAAGGCGCAGGCTGACAACGTGGAAATTCCAGATGAGACTCTGGATTTCATCGCTAACCGGATTGATTCCAATATTCGGGAATTGGAAGGGGCGATGGCGCGCATTCAAGCCTACGCTCAATTGCAAAATGCCGCGATTACTACCGATTTGGCAGCTGACGCGCTGCGGAGCTTGAACTTTGGCAGCAACCTTAGTCACGTCACCATCCCCATCATTCAGGATAAGGTGGCTAAGTACTTCCACGTCTCGGTTGCTGATTTAAAAGGGAAGAAGCGTTTGAAATCAATCGTTATTCCCCGGCAAATCGCGATGTACCTTTCGCGAGAGCTGACCGATAACTCGTTGCCTAAGATTGGAACTGAATTTGGTGGCAAGGACCACACCACCGTCATCCATTCTTGCGACAAAATTAAAGCGGCCTTGGAAACTAACAGTGATTTAGCTCGTCAAATTGACGATTTAAAGAGCGAGTTAAAACCGTAAATTGTGGATAAGTGTGGATAACTCAAAAAGTTTTCCACAAGTACTCCACAGTAAGATTTGGGTTTCTCCCGCTTCGCTTTGAGTTATCCACAGTGCTAACAGCCCTTATTACTATTACTATTTTTTTAGTATTAATTAATATATACATGCCACGTGTAAAAAGGAGTTTTAAAACATGAAATTTACCATCGCACGAAATACGTTCATTAAAAAATTAAACGCAGTTCAACGCGCAATTTCTTCAAAAACCACGATTCCAATTTTGACCGGTTTGAAAATTAAAGCCGAAGCAGACCAACTAGTGTTAACGGGTAGCAATACGGATATTTCGATTGAAACAACTATTTCCGTTAGCGATCCGGATGCGGAATTAGACATCGAACAAACGGGTGACATTGTGTTAACTGCCCGGTTCTTCAGTGACATCGTTAAAAAATTACCAGACAACAAAATGTTAGTTGAGGTTTCGGACGGGTTCCAAACCACGATTACTTCGGGAGCATCCGAATTTAAAATTAACGGTTTAGATGCCAACAACTTCCCACATTTACCAGAAGTGGACAGTCAAACCACGATTACATTGCAAGCCGATGTATTTAGCGAAATGATTAATGAAACGGTTATTGCGGTTTCCAACCAAGAAAGTCGGCCAATTTTGACCGGAATTCATTTCACGATTGAAAACAATAAGTTAACCGCGGTCGCTACGGATAGTCACCGCCTTAGCCAGCGGATCATCAACTTACCCGAAGCCGTAAAAATGCCGGAAGATATTATCATCCCCGGAAAGAGTTTGTTAGAACTTTCGCGGATGTTGGATGAAGAAATTGACACGATTACGTTGCAAATTTCGGAAAACCAAGCTTTGTTTACGTTTGATGAAACCTTGTTCTACACGCGTTTACTAGAGGGATTGTACCCAGATACTTCCCGGTTAATTCCAAAAGAAAGTACGACGGCGATGGAATTTGAAGCACCCGAACTTTTAGCTTCAATCGAACGGGCTTCGTTGCTTTCTCATGCTGGACGCAATAACGTGGTTAAATTAACCATCAATGCGGCCGCAAAGAAAGCGATTATTACGGGGGATTCTCCCGAAGTCGGAAATGTTGAAGAAGTAGTGGTTACTAAGGATATCCAAGGTGAGGATTTGGAAATTTCATTTAATCCTGATTACTTGAAAGATGCACTACGCTCATTCGGGCATACGGCAATTAAAATGGAATTCACTTCACCATTGCGTCCATTTACGTTGGTCCCAACGGAAGATCAAGAAAACTTTATTCAATTAATTACGCCAGTACGGACTTTTTAGGGATTAAAAAAGTAACCTAACGCTCTGTATGGTAAAAAATTAAAAAACAGGTTCGGCAGCTAAGGCTCCGGACCTGTTTTTTTGTGGGATAAATTCTAATTGGGGGATCAATAATTAAAAGCAACGCGGAGGAGTTATTATTTTATGGTCGTTTTATTGAAACGAAGCGCCCAGATTAAGCTCGCGCGCTTTCCTGCAATGAAGGCGAAACGTGCGCCCCGCCCCAGTTTCTTCCGGTTAACCAAGGATTAGCCTCAACCACCTAACCCGCGGTTAAGGCTAACCCTCAGTTAATCCTTGTGCTCCGCTGCAGCATGGTCGAAACGTGCATTGAAACCCAGTCTTCTGCGGCTAACCAATCTAAGGGCTCAATCACCAAGTTCGTGATTAATCCCTTAGCTCAGTTAGTCCTCAAAGCCTACCCAGGTTTCAATGCACTCTTTTATAATCCCCCTCATTTTAATTTTAAGAAAAATTACCCTTCTTAAGGCAAAAATGATTCAAAGGGGGTAAATTCGCTGAAAAGCCTTTTGAGCGCCTGATTCGATTGTTTTTTGTCCAAAATAAGGGTATAATATATAAGAAGATATGTGGGGTGATGTCATGCAAAAAGAAATTGAAATCAACACACCGTTCATTACGCTAGGCCAACTTTTAAAAGAAGAGGGCATTATCGGAACCGGTGGACAAGCAAAGTGGTATTTACGAGAACACACTGTTTTAGTTAACGAAGAACCAGACGATCGGCGGGGACGGAAACTCTACGCTAATGATGTCATCGAAGTTCCTGACGAAGGTTCCTTCAAGATTACGACGAAATCTGGGAAGTAAATGTATTTAAAAACACTTGAGTTGCATAATTTTCGGAATTATGCGGACCTTAGCGTGGAATTCGGTTCGGGGATCAACGTTTTGCTAGGCGAAAACGCCCAAGGCAAAACCAATCTTTTAGAATCGATTTATTTTTTAGCGTTAACGCGCAGTCACCGAACCAGCAACGATCGCGACTTAATTGGCTGGAAAGCTAAGGAAGCCCGGGTATTGGGGACCATTCAAAAAGAACATACGCAAACCCCGGTGGAAATCGACATTTCTTCTAAGGGGAAAAATGCCAAAGTTAATCATATTGAGCAAGGCCGGTTATCACAGTATGTTGGCCAACTCAATGTGATTTTGTTTGCTCCAGAGGACCTTTCGATTGTAAAAGGCTCTCCAGCAGTTCGCCGACGGTTTATTGATATGGAATTTGGGCAGATGAGTTCTAAATACCTGTACAATTCTGCGCAATATCGCTCGGTGCTCAAGCAGCGTAACCAGTATCTTAAGCAGCTGCAAATCGATCCTAAGGGAGACCAAGTTTATCTGGACGTTTTGAGTGATCAGCTAGCGGCATATGGCGCAGAAATCATTTTTCAACGAATTCAGTTTTTAAAAAAGCTGGAAGAGTGGTCGCAAGCCGTACACGAAGAAATCTCGCAAGGTTTGGAAAAATTAACGTTTCAATACGTGTCTCCGCTCAAAAAGGATGAGACTACGTCGACCGAAACCATTTACGCGGCGCTCCAGGAGCTGTTGAAAAAGCATCGCCAACGAGAGTTACAACAGGGCAAAACTTTGGTGGGACCACATTTAGACGACGTTAAGTTTATCGTCAACGGAAAAAATGTCTCCACCTTTGGCTCCCAAGGACAACAACGCACCACGGCGCTAAGCGTGAAGCTTGCGGAAATTGACTTGATGAAAGAAGAAACTGGAGAGTATCCGGTTCTGTTACTCGACGACGTGCTTTCCGAATTAGATGATAGTCGGCAAACGCACCTGTTGACCGCGATTCAAAATAAGGTCCAGACCTTTATCACGACCACTAGTTTAAGTGGCGTGGCGCAACAATTAATTAACGAACCCCACGTCTTTAACATTGACCACGGAGTTTTAACGCAAAACGAGGAGGAATAGCTTTTGGCAGACGAAAAAGAGACGAAAGCAGAATTAGCCAAAGAATACGATGCGAGTCAAATTCAGGTCTTAGAGGGCCTGGAAGCAGTTCGTAAACGACCAGGGATGTACATTGGTTCAACCAGTTCCCAAGGTCTTCATCACTTGGTTTGGGAAATTATCGATAACGGGATTGATGAAGCCTTAGCCGGATTTGCAAATAAAATCGACGTGGTCGTGGAAAAAGATAACAGCATTACCGTTAGTGATAACGGACGGGGGATTCCAGTAGACATTCAAAAGAAGACCGGAAAACCCGCGCTGGAAACTGTTTATACTGTTTTACATGCCGGTGGTAAATTTGGCGGCGGCGGTTACAAGGTTTCCGGAGGACTCCACGGGGTGGGGGCTTCGGTAGTTAACGCTTTGTCGACCGAATTAGACGCACGGGTTATGCGCGACGGTAAGATTTACTACATTGACTTTGAACAAGGAAAAGTAAAAACCCCAATGAAGGTTCTTGGGCCTACCAAGAATCCTGACGATCACGGAACCATCGTGCACTTTGTTCCAGATCCAGACATTTTCCAAGAGACTACGGTCTTTGATATCAACATCCTCCGGACCCGGATTCGCGAGTTAGCCTTCTTGAACAAGGGCTTGCGGATTACCCTCCGGGATATGCGACCAGAAAAGCCTACCGAAGACGACTTCTTGTACGAAGGCGGAATTCGGCATTATGTAGAATACTTGAACAAAGGCAAAGAAGTGATCTTCCCTGAACCAATTTACGTGGAAGGCATCACTAAGGGAATCACGGTTGAAGTTGCGATGCAATACATTGAAGGTTACCAAAGCAAGTTGTTGACCTTCACTAACAACATTCACACCTACGAAGGCGGAACCCATGAAGAAGGGTTCAAACGGGCATTAACTCGGGTAATTAACGATTACGCGAAAAATACCGGAATTTTGAAAGAAAACGACGACAAACTTTCTGGGGATGACGTTCGGGAAGGTTTAACGGCAGTGGTGAGCGTTAAGCATCCGGATCCCCAATTCGAAGGGCAAACCAAGACCAAGTTAGGCAATTCCGATGCCCGGACCGCGGTTAACGAAGTGTTTGCGGAAACATTCAGCAAGTTCTTGTTGGAAAATCCAAAAGTTGCGCGGCAAATCGTGGACAAGGGTGTGTTAGCTGCTAAAGCGCGGGTTGCTGCTAAGCGTGCGCGGGAAGTTACGCGTAAGAAGAGCGGGTTGGAATTAAACAACCTGCCTGGTAAATTAGCTGACAATACCTCTAAGGACCCTGAAATTAGTGAATTGTTCATCGTCGAAGGGGACTCGGCCGGTGGTAGCGCGAAAGCCGGTCGTTCACGTCTCACGCAAGCAATTTTGCCGATTCGCGGGAAGATTTTGAACGTTGAAAAAGCAACGTTGGACCGGGTGTTGGCTAACGAAGAAATTCGGTCGCTATTTACCGCTTTGGGAACTGGCTTTGGGGAAGATTTTGACGTAACCAAGGCTAACTACCATAAGCTAATCATCATGACCGATGCCGATGTCGACGGAGCCCACATTCGGACCTTACTCTTAACGTTGTTCTACCGCTACATGCGGCCAATGATCGATGCAGGCTACGTTTACATCGCTCAGCCACCTCTGTACCAAGTTCGGCAAGGTAAGATGATCAAGTACATCGATTCCGACGAAGAGTTAGAAGCCGTGCTCGGTCAGCTTTCACCATCGCCAAAACCAGTTATCCAACGGTACAAGGGGCTTGGTGAAATGGATGCTGAACAGCTCTGGGAAACGACCATGAATCCGGAAAACCGGCGCTTATTGCGGGTTTCAGCTGATGATTTGGACGCTGCTAACGGGGACTTTGAAATGCTGATGGGTGACAAAGTAGAACCCCGGCGCAAATTCATTGAAGACAACGCGGTCTTCGTTGAAAACTTGGATATTTAAACTTAAATAATTTAAAACAGCCCAGAAAATTAAGGGGGAAAATGAATTGCCAGAAGATATGTCAGGACGCATTACGGACGTTGACTTAAGTAACCAAATGCGCACATCATTCTTGGACTATGCCATGAGTGTTATCGTTGCGCGGGCCTTACCTGACGTGCGTGATGGTTTGAAACCCGTCCATCGCCGGATTTTATACGGGATGAACGAGTTGGGGGTTACCCCCGAAAAACCATATAAGAAATCGGCCAGAATCGTTGGGGACGTAATGGGAAAGTACCATCCCCACGGTGATTCAGCGATTTACGAATCCATGGTTCGGATGGCACAAGACTTTAGTTACCGCTACATGTTGGTTGATGGGCACGGTAACTTTGGTTCGGTCGACGGCGACGGTGCCGCAGCGATGCGGTATACCGAAGCTCGGATGAGTAAGATTACTTTGGAAATGTTGCGGGATATCAACAAGAATACCGTTGATTTCCAAGAAAACTACGATGGTACCGAACGCGAACCGTCCGTTTTACCGTCCCGTTTCCCAAACCTCTTGGTTAACGGAGCGACCGGGATCGCGGTGGGGATGACTACTAACATTCCGCCGCACAACCTTTCTGAGGTAATCGCTGCGATCCATATTTTGATGAACAACGAAGATGCTACGACGGCCGACCTTATGGAAGCTTTACCGGGACCTGATTTCCCAACTGGCGGAATTGTCATGGGTAAATCCGGAATTCGCAAAGCTTACGAAACTGGTCGCGGGACGATCATTTTGCGCGCAAAAGTGGACATTGAAACTGAAAAGAACGGCCGCGAACGGATTGTAGCTACGGAATTGCCATACATGGTGAACAAGGCGAAGTTGATTGAACGAATCGCTGAGTTAGCTCGTGATAAGCGGATCGAAGGAATTACGGATGTTAACGACGAGTCTGACCGGGACGGTTTGCGAGTGGTTATCGATGTCCGGCGCGACGTCAGCGCTTCAGTAGTGTTGAACAATCTTTACAAGATGACCTTGATGCAAACGACCTTCGGATTCAACATGTTAGCCATCGTTAACGGTGCGCCAAAGGTATTGAGCCTCAAGCAAATCTTGCAATACTACTTGCAACACCAAGAAGAAGTGGTTCGTCGGCGGACTGAATTCGACTTGAAGAAGGCCGAAGCGCGGGCACACATTTTAGAAGGTTTACGAATTGCGTTGGATCACATCGACGAAATCATCGCCATTATCCGCGGATCCCAAACGGCTGAAGTGGCTAAAGACCAGTTGATGAACAACTACTCGCTTTCCAGTAAACAAGCACAAGCCATCCTGGACATGCGGTTGGTGCGCTTGACCGGATTGGAACGGGAAAAGGTTGAAGACGAGTATCGGAAAGTTATGGCAGCCATTGCCGACTACCGTGATATCTTGGCTCATACCGAACGGATCCACGAAATCATCTATAACGAATTGCTTGAAATTCAAGAAAAATTCGGGGATGAACGGCGCACGGAACTGATGGTCGGTGAAGTCCTCAGCCTTGAAGACGAAGACTTGATCGAAGAAGAAGACGTCATGGTTACTTTAACCCATAACGGCTACATCAAGCGGATGCCAACTTCCGAATTTAAGACCCAAAATCGGGGTGGTCGGGGAATTCAAGGAATGGGCGTTCACGAAGACGACTTCATCGAACACCTGGTTTCTACCTCGACTCACGACGTGTTACTCTTCTTTACGAATGCCGGAAAAGTTTACCGGATGAAGGGTTACGAAATTCCTGAATATAGCCGTACCGCAAAGGGAATTCCGGTAATTAACTTGTTGGGAATCGATAGTGGTGAAAGTATCCAAGCGGTAATCAACATCGGCCGCGGTAACGGAGATGAAGATAACGAACATCGTTACCTCTTCTTCACCACTTTACAAGGGGTGGCAAAACGGACACCGGTTGCGGAATTTATGAACATCCGCAGCAACGGACTTAAAGCCATTAACCTCAAGGACGGCGACGAAGTAATTAACGTGGTAATTACTGACGGACACCAAAATATCATTATCGGTACCCACAACGGTTACGCAATTAGCTTTAAGGAAGGCGAAGTGCGTTCAATGGGTCGCTCGGCAACCGGGGTTCGCGGAATTCGGTTGCGGGAGAATGACTACGTAGTTGGTTCTGCGGTGCTTGCTCCTGAAAGCAAGGTACTGGTCATTACCGAAAAGGGTTATGGTAAGCAAACGCCTGCCGAAGAATACCCAATTAAAGGCCGTGGCGGTAAGGGAATCAAGACTGCCAACATCACCGAAAAGAACGGACCGTTGGCTGGCTTGGTCACCGTGGAAGGTAACGAAGACGTTATGTTAATTACCGACCGCGGAGTGATGATCCGGTTTAACGTGGATAACGTTTCGACAACCGGTCGTTCTACCCTTGGAGTGCACGTTATTAAGACGGACGAAAATTCTAAGGTAGCTACGATGGCGATTGTTGAAGAGGAAAAGGACGACGAATCCGAAGACTCTGCCGACACTAGCGCCGCTACTAATGAAGCTCCAGCAGCTTCTGCAGAAACTCAATCTGAAGAATAAAAAATAAAAGTCTGATTTTCGAAGTACTTTATAAGTGTATATCGTTAATCAGGCTTTTTGTTATTGCGTCTAACTACGTTGAATGTTATAATCTTTATTTGTGAGTTGCCAGCGTTTTTTGGCAGACTCTCCTTGCTTTCTACAGTTGATAGAAGGCCATAAGTCCAAGAGGAGGTGTATATCAAATGGAAAAAAATTACGAAATCACATACATCATTGCTCCAAACCTTGACGATGCAGCTAAGACAGCTTTAGTTGAACGTTTCGACAAGATTTTGACTGACAATGGTGCTGAAATCGTTGATTCAAAAGACTGGTCAAAACGTCGTTTCGCATACGAAATTGGTGGTTTTAACGAAGGTATCTACCACGTAGTTAACATCAAAGCTAGCGATGACAAGGCGTTGAACGAATTCGACCGTCTTTCAAAGATTGCTGACGGAATTCTTCGTCACATGATCGTTGTACGTTAATAATAATCGTTAAAAATCAAGGAAGGAGTGGATATTATGATTAATCGTGCCGTACTAGTTGGACGTTTAACAAGAGATCCTGAACTACGATATACAAGTAGTGGCGCTGCCGTAGTTAGTTTTACCGTGGCGGTTAACCGTCAGTTTACTAACTCACAGGGTGAACGCGAAGCGGATTTCATCAACTGTGTAATGTGGCGGAAAGCGGCGGAAAACTTCGCCAACTTCACGCGCAAAGGCTCTCTAGTAGGTATCGACGGTCGGATCCAAACCCGTTCGTACGAAAACCAACAAGGACAACGAGTATACGTTACCGAAGTTGTTGCGGATAACTTCTCACTTCTTGAATCCCGTTCGGCTTCCGAACGCCGTCAAGAAAATGAAGGCTTCAACAACGGTCAATCTGCCCCTTCACAATCATCTGCTGGAAATCCTTTTGACAGTGGTCAAGCGAATAACAATGGTGCTGCATCGCAGCCTAACAATTCGAACCCGAACGATCCGTTTGCAAATGGCGGACAGTCAATTGATATTTCTGACGATGATTTACCGTTCTAAAATCAAATTATAGAGGAGGGCAATCACTAATGGCATATCAAAAACGTGGCGGCCGTCGTCGTCGTAAAGTCGACTACATTGCTGCAAACCACATTGAATACATCGATTACAAAGATACTGAATTGTTAAAACGATTCATCTCAGAACGCGGTAAGATTTTACCTCGTCGGGTTAGTGGAACAAGTGCTAAGAACCAACGCCGTTTGACAATCGCAATCAAGCGCGCACGGATCATGGGCTTGCTACCATTCGTTGCTGAAGACTAAGCTTCGGTAAAGTAATCAAAGTAAGCGAACATAGAGACTAGAAAAACGAATTAGTTTTTCTGGTCTCTTTTTCTTGTGGCTGAGCTAAGCGCAAACCGCTAAATATAGGGGATTTTTTGACGACGAACTTTCCAATCTAAACGGCTGTTTTATGTCAAGCCAAGTATGGTAAAATCAAAGATAGTTAGACACATTTTTTTAGGAGAAGTGTTATGAAATTAGTCGATCGTCTACCAGCGTTTATCCGTAATCCGCGAGTAGGAATCGTTGCTGTGGTAATTACGGTGCTTTCGTTGATTGGACTGGGATTAGCGTTTTATATTAATCCGGTTATTGGCGTGATAATGTTAGGCTTGGTTATCGTGACGGGGGTTTTCAGCGTACGGACGTTGAATTTAATTAGTGACGAAACCAGTAAATACATTGCGGAGCTATCTTTTCGGGTTGATCAAGCTGAAGAAGATGCAATGCTATCCATGCCGATCGGAATTTTAATCTATAGTGATCAAAAGCGGGTCGAGTGGGTCAATCCCAAGTTGCAACATTACTTTGGTGACCAAAAGGTACTTGGGCATTTGCTGACCGAAGTTGACGAAGACTTGGCGGAAGTCATTGACCGGCATCAAGACCAAGAAGGGCTTAACCGGGTCGAATGGAAGGACCGGACTTTTGACGTACTGGTGCAAAAAGATGAGCGGGTGGCGTACTTTGTGGACGTTACTAACTACGCACAAATGGAAAATCGTTTTGAAAATCGCCAGGTGGTAATTGGACAAATTTTCATCGATAATTATGATGAAATTACCCAAGCCATGACGGACTCGGATGTTTCCAACTTGAATAACTTCGTCACCAACCAGATTTCTAGTTGGGCGCAGTCGTTTGGAATTTACCTGCGGCGCGTGGATGACGACCACTTTTTTGTAATTATGTATAACGAAACCTTACAAAAGGTTGAAGAAGATAGTTTCAAACTGTTGGATACGATTCGAGAAGCCACTTCGAAACAAAATTCACCGGTTACCTTGAGTATCGGGATTGCTTACGGGGATGACAACCTTAATAAACTGGCTGACGTGTCACAAAGCAATCTGGACCTTGCTTTAGGGCGGGGCGGTGACCAAGTAGTGGTTAAGGCTGAAGATGAACCTGCGCGTTTCTACGGGGGAAAGACGAACCCGATGGAAAAACGAACCCGGGTACGGGCGCGGATGATTGGACAAGCCATCCAAGAATTAATGAATCAAGCCGACCAAGTCTTTGTTATGGGACATACTCGAACTGACCTTGATTCGTTAGGTTCGGCGCTGGGAATTCGGCGGATTGCCCAGATGAACAAAAAGGAAGCTTGGATTGTTCTTGATCAAGAAGGCGTCCATTCCGATGTGAAACGGTTGATTGATAAGTTAGATGAACACGAAGACATTCGGGATTCAATTATTGACGCCGACCAAGCCTTGGAACTGGCTAATAGTCAGAGTTTACTGGTGATGGTCGACCATTCGAAACCATCGATGACTACTTCAAAGGAACTATTCGAGAAGTTAAGCGACCGGACGATTATCATCGACCACCACCGTCGCGGTACCGAATTTCCGGAAAATCCCGTGCTGGTGTACATCGAACCTTACGCATCTTCAACGGGTGAGTTGATTACGGAAATGTTCGAATATCAATCACATGATGGCGATCCGATCCAGCCTATCGAAGCTACCGCAATTTTGGCCGGAATCGAAGTGGATACGAAGTCGTTTACCGAACGGACCGGAACCCGGACGTTTGACGCGGCAAGTTACCTACGCTCGGTAGGGGCCGATGAAGACTTGATTCGGTACTTGCTGAAGGAAAACGTGGAAAGCTATATGCAACGCAACCACCTGATCGACACGGTCCAATTTGTCGACGTGAAGTACGCGATTTGTGTTGGGGAAGAGGATCGGGAATACGATCCAGTTATTGCAGCCCAAGCGGCTGATTCCCTCTTAAACATCTCGGGTGTGGAGGCTTCGTTTGTCATTACCCGACGATCTGATGATGTCGTGGGAATTTCAGCGCGCAGTGCCGGTACGGAAAACGTCCAAATTATCATGGAAGAACTGGGCGGTGGCGGTCATTTAGCGATGGCAGCGACCCAAATGAAGGACGTTACGGTAGCCGACGCGAAGGATCAACTAATTGCACTTTTGCAAAAAGATGAAGAAGAGGAGTGATTCTGATGAAAGTTATTTTTATGGAAGACGTAAAGGGTAAGGGTAAACGCGGAGAGGTTAAAAACGTCCCCGACGGATACGCGCAAAACTTCTTAATCAAAAATGGTAAAGCGAAGGCGGCTACTAAAGCGGCTATGAGCGAATTAAAGGGGCAAAAAAAGGCTGAAGAAAAGCACGAAGCCGAAGTGTTAGCAGAAGCCCAAAAGTTAAAACAAGTTTTGGAAGCTGACGCAACGGTCGTGGAAATCAAGGCCAAGGCTGGTAAGGACGGCCGGTTATTCGGTTCGATTCCTAGCAAACAAATTGCCACGGCATTGGAACAACAGTTTGATATTAAGATTGATAAACGGAAAATTGAGTTGAACGAGCCAATTCGGAGCATGGGTTACACCAACGTACCCGTTAAGCTTCACCAACAAGTTACGGCTAAAATTCGGGTACACGTTTCTGAAAAATAGGTCGCCGAAAATAGCTTTCAACTCTAGATTTTGAGCATGGGAGAGTATCATGGATAACGGGATTTTAGAAAATCAAACGCCCCCTCAAAATATTGAGGCCGAAAAGGCGGTTTTGGGAGCTGTTTTTTTAAATTCAGATGCGTTGATCGACGCAATGGAATTCGTCACGGCGGACGACTTCTACAAACACGCCCATCAAGTCATTTTTAAGACGATGGTCGAGTTAAACGATGCTGACGAAGCAATTGATGCGTTAACGGTCAATAATGCCTTAGAAGAGCACCACCAGCTTGAAGATGCGGGTGGCATTACGTACATTGCCGAACTAGCAGGTTCCGTGCCCACGGCCGCTAACGTAGGCTACTACGCGAAAATTGTGCAAGAAAAGGCACTGTTGCGAAAATTGATTAAAACGGCGACCTCGATTGCCACCATGGGCTACACCCAGGAAAATGACGTTTCGGAAATTCTTGACGAAGCCGAGCGCGAAATCATGGACGTGGCTGAAAACCGCAACCAGACTGGGTTTAAGCCCATTACGGACGTGTTGACTTCCTCAATGGAAGAAATTGACCGTCTGTACCAAAATGATGATGAAATTACAGGATTGCCGACGGGCTTTAAGGAATTAGATAAAATTACGACGGGCTTGCACGCGGACGAATTAATTATTTTAGCTGCGCGTCCGGCGGTTGGTAAAACGGCCTTTGCGTTAAATATTGCGCAAAACGTGGGAACCAAAACGGATAAAGCTGTCGCAATTTTTAGTCTAGAAATGGGTGCAGAACAACTGGTTAACCGGATGTTGTGTGCCGAAGGAAGTATTGATGCAAATCATTTGAGAACCGGTCAGTTAAATGAAGAAGAGTGGCAGAATTTAGTGGTGGCAATGGGTTCGTTAGCAAAGACCAACATTTATATCGATGATACTCCCGGCATTAAGATGTCGGAAATTCGGGCGAAATGTCGGCGCTTGGCTAAAGAACAAGGAAACTTAGGGTTAGTAGTGGTTGATTACCTCCAGCTAATCGAAGGTTCCGGTGAAAACCGGCAACAAGAAGTTTCTGCAATTTCCCGTCAACTAAAGAAACTTGCTAAGGAGTTGGGAATTCCAGTTATTGCGCTTTCCCAGCTTTCTCGGGGAGTTGAACAACGCCAGGATAAACGGCCCGTCATGTCGGATATTCGTGAATCGGGATCGATTGAACAAGATGCCGATATTGTTGCCTTCCTATACCGGGATGACTACTACGAACGAGACGACGGGACTAATCAGCAGGATCAGGACCAAGACCCCCGCGACGAAGAAGACCAAAACGTGGGTCCGGTGGAAGTCATTATTGAAAAAAACCGGAGTGGTGCCCGGGGGACGGTCAACCTGCTGTTTATTAAGTCATACAATAAATTTTCTTCATTAGCATACATGCCCGAAGCCGGAGCGCACTAGGGCGATTAGGAGGAGACTTCTTTTCAAAGACTGGTTTCAGACCATTTCGCCTGAGTCAGTCTTTTACTTTATAAAAAAATTGGGAGGGAATTATGCGCGAATTAAAGTTAAAGTGGTTATTGTTAGGGGTTTTGATTGATAGTATTGCGATGAGCTCGGTGTGGCCCCTAACGACAATTTATATGAATCAAGAGCTTGGCCATTCCTTGGTGGCAGCCGGAGTAGTTTTGTTTTTGAATTCAGTAGCGAGTATTTTAGGATCATTTGTTGCCGGGAAACTGTACGACAAATACGATAGCTATTATTTAATTCTGGGTGGGATCGTGTTCACCTGGATTTCATTTTTCACGCTAATTTTCTTCAATGGTTGGCCCACATACCCAATTTTCCTCGTGTTAATCGGGTTTGGGACCGGCTGGATCGTTGCTTTGAATAATTCTATGGGAACCTCAATCAAGAGTAAGGACGGACGCTACGTCTTTAACATGCTATACTTCGTACAAAATTTGGGAGTAATGCTGGGAACGGCGATCGTGGGAATTCTTTTCAAACACAGCGTTGCGCCGCTTTTCACGATTGCGACGGTCATGTTTACCGTATTCTTCGTGGTGGCCTTCTTCACTTATCGAATCCCAAAGGAAGACCAATCGGTACAATCAGTGCAACAGTCTCAAGACATTCAATCCAAAATGCCTAAGGTTAACTTTACGATTATTATGTCGTTTTTCGTTAGTTTGGTAATTATGTGGATCTTTTACCAACAATGGAACAGTACCGTTTCAATTTACATGTTGAAACTGCACATTCCGCTTCGTTTATACAGTTTCCTTTGGACGGTTAACGGATTATTTATTTTGATTGTGCAAGGCCTCTTAAGTTCACGAGGCGGCCGTTTGTTAAAGGACCCGTATCACCAAGTTTATCTCGGAATCGCGTTCTTCATGGCCTCCTTTGGAATTTTGGCCGTGGCACACCAGTACTACCACTTCGTAATTGCGATGATCGTTTTGACCGTGGGTGAAGCAATCGCCTTCCCATCGATTCCAGCGATTGTTAATAGCCTTTCGCCATATGACCAAAAGGGTAAGTACCAAGGTTTGGCGAGTGCCTTTCCATCAGCTGGTCGGGCAATGGGACCGTTAGTCGGTAGTATGATTATTGAGTCGACTTCCTTTGTCTTCTTGTATAGTCTCGGGTTATTTACCATTTTAGTAGTGCTGGTAGTAATCGCGTTGATTATCGAAAGTACGAAGCGGAAGGCGACCTTGTACGATAATAATCAGGAATAAGACGAAATTTGGGCCGGCAGAAACCGGTTGGTAGCACTCACTTCCACGATGCAGGACGGAAGTGTTAGCAATAATTAGCTGCATAATAAAAATGGTAGTTTTCAGACAATTAATGCTGAAAGCTACCATTTTTTGTTATAAGGCTACGGAAGTAATAAATAAATTGACCAGATTAGGTATATGACTATTAAAACTACGTTGACCCCCACGGGAAAGTGGGCAAAGAGATCTTTTTGTATATTACAGTGGATACTGTTATTAGTAAAAAACAAAAGGTAAATTATGGTTAAGACGGAGTTGGCGTAATACAATATAGTTTTATTTTGTTTGATAAATTTCAGCATAATTGTTTTCCTTTATAAAAAGACAATCCCAAAGACGTTGTAACTCATTTCGATGGAGGGTTACTTACCCGATATTCTTTGACAATTCCTAGTCTCTACAGCTTGTCGGCAGTAATCTCTCAGCCACATTTGAAATACGACAATTATTCTCCCCAAGACAAGTAAATTGACCAGGTTAGATATATCGCTGCTAAAGATACGTTAGCCCATACGGGCAGGTGGGTGAATAGATATTTTTGTACGTTACAATGGATGATATCGTTTGCAAAAAACAGGAAGTAAATCAAACTTAAAAGAATGTCAGCATAGTAGAGCCTGGTTTTGTTGCGTTTGATAAGCTTTAGCATTGCATAGCCCCTCCATGAAGAATTTTATCCAGAATAGTTAATGCCATTGAATAATACGCCCGATAAAGTGAAATTGCAATAAGCAAATAAAAAAACGCCCCGCAACGGGCGTCTTACTTAAATCATATTATAAAAAGAACATTGCCAGCACCATTGTAATTAGCGCGGGTGCTCCCTGGATCCACAGAATACGTTTAGCTACGGTGAGGGCGCCGTAAGCAGCAATGATGAAAATGCCGGCTAGCAAGCCAATTGCCATTCCGCGAAGCAGGGTCCCTCCGGGGATGAAGATGATTAAGAATAAGGACAAGGCGACAAAGCCGTTGTAAAGTCCCTGATTGGCAAGCGCCGTCCGTAAATGAGGCCGTTCGACTTCGGCAAGCGGTAAGTTAAAACTCTTCGCAATCAGCCGGTCGCTGCCTAAAAGTTCCAGTCCCATGATGCCAACGTGTTCTAATCCGATTAAAATAATTAGTACAATGGTAAATGTATGCAAAATATTCAACTCCTTGGAACTATCTTATAACGAATGGCCGCAAACGCCAAACATTTATCGCAAATGAAGTTAAATTTAAGTTATTGAAGCTAAAATTGAAGTTAAATCCTAATTATTAAGCTAGAATTGAAGTTCAGTTTAAGAAATGAAGTACAAAATTACCCGCCTAATTGCGGTTTCGGGCATTTGGCTCTGGTGCAAAACGCGATTACCATATAAAATGGTAACTTAATAAGAAGGAAAACGAGGAAGCTATTTTGATCATTCTGGGAGTTTTGCTGATTGCGTGGGTAGGGGCGTTAGTTCGGACGGTGTTTGGCTTTGGGGAAGCCCTAGTATCAATGCCCTTGTTGGCGTTACTGGGATACGATTTGAAAACGAGTACGGCGTTGATTGGCGCGGTAGGATTATTGGTGGCGCTACCGGCAACGATTCGGGAGTGGCACCGGATTGATTTCCGGGCCGTTCGCCGGTTAGTGACCGGCTCTTTAATCGGGGTGCCCCTGGGAATTCTCCTTGTAAAAACGTTACCGGCAAGCGTGGTGCTACATGGCTTAGGACTATTTTTGATTGTTTATGGCGGCTACAGTTTGTGGCGGAGTCATTCAGGGCGCGTAGGGAAACCGCATTTGGTAGCAAAAGGCTACGATTATTTGGCAGGAATGGTTTCGGGAGCGCTGGGGAGCGCCTATAACAGTCACGGGGTGCCGGTGGCGGTCTATGGAATGTTGAAGCAATGGCCGGCCACTCATCTCCGAGCAATTCTCCAAGCACATTTCCTTTGCGTGGGTGTTTTAGTGGTGATTAGTCACGTTGCGGCTGGATTTTGGTCGCTTGAAGCGGTAAAAGTGCTCCTAATGGTAATCCCCGGGCTAGTTTTAACGGTTCCCTTAGGCAACTGGATTGTTGATCGAATGGCACCGGCTCGAGCAATTAAGTTTGTTTACGGGGCCTTAATTATTTTCGGGCTATTACTCATGTTGAAATAATTTTTACCGTTACAAATATTTCTAAATAATTGGTTAATATGTTTTATTTTTTACGGTATGTTACAAAATGGGCTAATTGCTTGAAAAAATTTAACGGGCTTGTTACCATAAGCGTATATTCAATGGAAGGGATGTTGATGGGATTGAAGATTACAGACTAATTTTCGAAGATTAAGAAATGACGATTTCTTTGTTTTTCGGAGTAGTCTGCGGTTTTTGATCCAGTCAGGGTGCCTATCCAAAATAAGTTATATTGGTATTTTGCACTTTTGTACTGCGCTAGGAACTGCACACCTAGTGCTTTTTTTGTGTCTTAAATCGTCGACTCCCGAAAAAAATGGGAGGCGAGCTAATTGGGAATTATTCAAATTAAAAATTTAAGTTATAGTTATGATCAACAAGTATCCCCGCTGTTTGAGAAGGTCAATTTAGAAATTGACGCCCGTTGGAAATTGGGCTTAATTGGCCGAAACGGCCGGGGAAAAACGACCTTATTAAAAATTCTACGGGGACAGGTGCCTTATCAAGGGCAGGTAAACACCGATTTGCAGTTCAATTATTTTCCAGCAAAGGTCCCCAATCCTCAAGCGCCTTTGGAAAAGGTGTTGATGGAAATCACGCAACGGGATTACTCTAATTTTTGGGAAGTCGAACGGGAAATGGACCGAATCGGCTTGCCCAACGAGCTTCTTGCGCGACCGTATGACGAACTGAGCCCCGGACAACGTACCAAAGCGCAATTAGCGGCGATGTTCGCGAATGCGGGGGCTTTCCAACTAATTGATGAGCCGACCAACCATTTGGACGATGAAGGCCGGCAACGGTTGGCGGATTATTTAAAGCGAAAACAGGGTTTTATCGTGGTTAGCCACGACCGCGATTTTTTAAATCAGGTAATCGACCACGTCATCGCAATTGACCGGGCTCAAATTACGAGCTTGCATGGCAATTACACGACTTGGGCAACCGAACGCCAACGCGAAGACGAGCGGGAGCGGCGAACCAAGGAAACCTTGCAGAAGGAAGTTAAACAATTATCCAAGGCCGCCCACCAGAAACAAAATTGGTCAATGGCGACCGAACGAGAAAAGGCGGGCGCGCCCGATAAGGGTTTTGTCGGGCATAAAGCTGCTAAAATCATGAAGCGGGCAACCACGATTCAAGCCCGCGCGGAAGCAAAAGTAGCGGATAAACAACGGTTATTGAAAAATATCGAGATCGAAGCTGAACTTCAATTGAACTACAATCCTCCCCGACTTCCGGTAAATGCGAGCCTTTTAACGGTTGACCAACTGGTGGTAAGTCGCGGAAAGGGACCGTTAAACCAACCGATCAGTTTCAACCTCAAGGCTGGCGAACGGATCGTGCTCCAGGGACCCAACGGTGTGGGAAAATCGACCTTAATTGCGGCAATTTTAGGAAATCCGGAGCTTCGAACGACCGGATCCGTTAATTTACGAAATGGGCTGAAGGTTTCCTACCTTCCCCAGGCGTTTGACGCACTAAGCGGGGATTTAGCAAGCTTCGCGCAAGCAAAGGGCGTAGAGTTGCAGGACTTGTTAGCCACCTTGCGAAAATTAGGGTTTGAACGAGAAATGTTCACCCAACGAATTGAACAGATGAGTATGGGGCAAAAACGGAAAGTGGCTTTGGCTCGTGCGCTTTGTGAACCCGCCCACCTCTATATTTGGGACGAACCCTTGAATTACTTAGACGTAATTACCCGGGAACAAATCCAACAGTTAATTCTACGAGTACGGCCGCCTATGCTGCTTATTGATCACGATCGGGAATTTGTTCGGCAGGTAAATACTAAACTTTTGGAAGTTAAAACGAGAGTTTAAAATTGACACCGTGTCAGAATGTGGTATTCTAACCATATTGACACGGTGTCATTTTTGATTAAGGAGGTGGCAAGGTTGCCCTCAGAGACGCTGGTGAAGTTAAAGCCAACTAAAAAAGCGGCGATTGAAACGGCCCTTTTGACGGAATTTTCGCGTTACCCAGTTGCCGAGGCGCAGGTCGCTCGGATTGTTAAGGATGCGGGCATTTCACGGGGAGCTTTTTACAATTATTTTGCTGATTTAATTGACGCTTACCGTTACATTTACCAAGTAGCCATGCACGACATTCACCAATCTTTGCACGTCCCGGCCGCCCGAGGTCCCGCTTTAGTGATCACGGTCCGTGATTTTGTGGAGAATGCGCATTCCAGTAAATACTACGAGTTATTGCAAATGCACTTTCGCCACAACGAAGCGTACGTGGCCCATTGGATTGCCCCGGTCCACCCCGGCGGTGAACGGCAATGGGCCCAACAAACCTTGGTACACGACACGCTGCGCGGAGCGATTGTGGAACCGGAGACTGCGGAAGCTCGTTTAGCACAACTAACTAAGATCCTAAAAATTCTGGAGGAATAGATATGTTTTTAGCTTTGAAGGAGATTAAACGCGAAAAGTTGCGGTATTCGCTAATTATCGGCATGATTGTCTTGATTAGCTACCTAATCTTTATTTTGACTAGTTTAGCCCTGGGGTTAGCCCACCAAAATACCGACGCCATCAACTCTTGGAAAATTAATTCGGTAGTTTTGAATCAGGATGCAAACGTTAACCTTAGCCAATCCTTAATTACGGATCAGCAGGTCAAGGACCAAAAACTAACCAAAAATGACGCCCTGATCGGCCAAATTTCGGTAGTGGCCAAGGAAGGCAAGCACGAAAAAATTTCGTCTTCCTTCGTGGGAATTCAAAATGACCAATTTATTGCCAAACAATTGAAATTAACCAGTGGCCACAAAATTAAACACGACCATGAAGTGGTGGTTGACGATAAGTTTGAGCAAAGCGGTTATAAAATCGGCGACAAATTGAAGTTAAACGACGCGGACCAAACCTTTAAAATTGTCGGGTTCACTCATAACGCGAAGTTAAACATTGCGCCGGTAATTTATGGAACGTTGGATGACTGGCGGGATTTGAAACGGGCAATGCCCCAAACCAAGGCCAGCGCAATCGTTTCAAAGACAAACGATTTAAAGGTGAAAAAGCCCCTGAAGACTTACACTAAAAAAGCCTTTATCCAAAAACTGCCGGGATATTCCGCACAAAACATGACCTTTGCTTTGATGATCGGCTTCCTGATGGCAATTTCATTAATTGTGATCGCAATCTTCTTGTACATTTTGACGATCCAGAAGCTACCTAACTATGCGGTACTTCGCGCCCAAGGAATTCCGAGTCGGGTAATTGCGTGGAGCACAATCGCGCAATCATTAGTACTGGTAGTTAGCGGAATTATTATCGGTACGTTGTTGACGATTGCCACGGCGGCCGTATTACCACCAGCGGTTCCAATGGCCTTTGACGTGCCAATGTTATCCGCAGTGGGCGTTGGATTAGTAATTACGGCGCTCTTAGGTGCGTTAGTTCCGATTCGTAGCGTCATCAAACTAGACCCGGTAAGTGTGATTGGAGGATAAAACCATGGCAGCAATTGAAATGAACGGCATTAACCAGATTTACGGGAAGGGGATTGCCGAAGTGCACGTGCTTCACGACATTGATTTCAAGGCGGAAGCGGGAACTCTAAGCTTAATTATTGGGCCAAGTGGTTCCGGAAAGAGTACTTTCTTGACGATTGCCGGCGGTTTGCGGACCCCGACGAGCGGTAAGGTCAAGGTCAACGGTCATGACTACCAGGATAGTTCCCGGAAGGCGTTGGAAAAATTACGGCTCAATGAAATTGGGTTTGTGTTGCAAAACTATCATTTGTTACCCTTCCTGACCGTTAAGGACCAATTCAAGTTAGTTGACAAGGTCAAAAAGGACCATAATTTATCGCAAGCAGAATTAAACGACTTGCTCACCCAACTGGGGGTCGAAGATTTGGTAGATAAATATCCTACTGAACTCTCGGGCGGACAACAACAACGGGTGGCAATTGCCCGGGCCTTGTATCCGGACCCGTCGATTATCCTAGCGGACGAACCAACGGCAGCTTTAGATAGTTCGCGGGTAAAGGAAGTCGGCAAGATGTTTGCCCGACTAGCGCACGAACATAATAAGGCGGTCGTGATTGTTACCCACGACATGCGCTTAAAGGACTACGCGGATCAAATGTTTAAGATTAACGACGGAGTTTTGAGTGCGGAAACCCTCTAATGGATTTGTTGGTACGCAGAAAAACTCGTTAATTCCCAAAAGGAGAGTGGGACAAAAGTCGGTTAGTTTGCGAGCATTAACTGAAAATTGCCCATCATGCCAAAATCAGGCATGATGGGCAATTTTTGGTTAAGCGGAACAAACTGACTTTTGGCTCTATTGAAGTCAAAAAACCAAAATAACTTTTTTATCCTTGAAAAGTATTTTTTAGTTTTTCCTAGCTTTTTTTCGCTGAACTTCACTTTAACTTCAATGAAGTTTAACGTAAAATGAATTGAAGTTAAATAAACCTCGGTATCGGGGCGTGCAACAGGGTTGTTGCTTGGCAAAACTGTGGGATATGGCAGAATGAAGCCAGAAGGAGTTGATCAAATGTCAATCGGACCGGCATTACAAAAGGTACGACAAAATCGTCACTTAACCCAAGCGGAGGTGGCGAGTCAGCTGTACGTGACGCGGCAAACCATTTCACGCTGGGAGCAGGGGAAGACGACCCCTAACATCTATGCGTTAAAGGACTTAGCGGAACTTTATGGCGTGTCGATTGACGAATTGACCAATACATCCCTTCTTAATCCAATTCAGGAAGAAGGAGATCCAATGAAGCAGGTTAATTGGATGGCATTATTTGGTATTTTTTGGTTTAACGTTTTGTTTACGGCGGGAGCGGTCGTCGCAGTCATCGGCATTTTAGTAGGGTTATGGGTTACTATGGTAGCCTTTATTGGGGCACCGCTGTTACTATTTGTGGAATGGCTAGCGGTAATGGCGTACCACCTTCCGTGGCCGGAAAGTTTGACGTGGTATGATGTGCCGCTATCGTTAATTTTTTGCGGAATCGGCATTTCAATGTGGCCGATGGCAAAGAACACGACATTTTACTTAGCCAACTTTTTTAAAAAATACGTGCGGTACAATCTCAAAGCAATTTATCGCTAGGCAACTTAGATCGGCAATGGTGCATTTCAGAAGTGCAATTTGATGGACTTTGAAATGTAGTTAAGCCGGTCTTTTTGTTTGCCATGATAACCCCACCAGCAGGTTCCAACCTATCACAATAGGTATATACCAGTCTGAAAAACAACTTTTTTAACGCACGTTTGCGGTAAAACTAAGCAAAAATATCTAATTATTTCTTTGTAAGGGTTTACATTTATCAAAAACATTTCTATACTTAGTCTGTTGGTTGAGTTGGATTTTTGGGTAGGTTACCGTAGTTAGGAGGAACCGTAGATGAATAATTTTATGAACTGGGTGCAGTCCAGTTTGATGCCACCGCTGGCGAAGGCGGGAAATAATAAGTACTTAGTTTCGATCCGGAACGGTCTGGTATTGACCTTACCGGCCGTAATTAGCGGATCGATTTTCTTGATTATCGCGAATATCCCGATTCCGGCATGGACGAACTTTATGAAGCCGTACATGGGGGCGATGGGGGTCGCGGTTAACGGCTCGTTTGGGATTATTTCCCTGTTAGCCACGATTGGAATTGGTTACGAGTTGGCAAAGGCGCTCGATTTAGATGCAATCAACGGCGCGGGTTTGTCGACCATGGCCTTCATCGTCACTTCGTTTAATAGCAAACTGACGCTGGATACTGATAATTTTGCTTCTTCTGGTTTGTTTACTGCAATTGTTTGTTCATTTATTTCAGTTTCAATTTTACGTTTATTCGTGAAGAAGGATTGGATTATCAAGTTGCCTAAGGGCGTTCCCGCGGCGGTTAGTCAGTCGTTTGCTTCCTTAACTCCCGCATTTTTGATTTTGCTATTTTTCTGGGGATTGCGAGTTCCGCTTCACTTTGATATTAATCACTTTATTCAAAGTATTTTCCACCCGTTGCTGTTTGCGATGAACAGTTTGCCGGGAATCATGTTCTACACCCTTTTGGTTAGCATTTTGTGGGTTGCCGGAATTCACGGGGACATGACGCTTCAAGGAATTTCGGACCCGATTTTCTTACAATTTTTGGCGGCTAACGGGGTTGCGTACGCGCACCACCAAACCATCCCATACATAACCTCTCTCGGATTTTCGAGTCTGTTCGTTAACGTGGGGGGGAACCGGAGCAACCATCATGTTGGTCTTCTGGATGCTGTCTTCCAAGAGTAAGGCCTACCGGGAGTTAGGGAAGGTAGCCTTCCCAAGTGCCTTATTTGAAATTAACGAGCCGGTAATCTTTGGTTTTCCGGTGGTTATGAACCCGATTACCTTAATTCCGTTTATCGTGGTTCCGCAAGTGTTGACGATTACGACGTACTTGTTAATGGCCGTGCACCTAATTCGGCCAGCCGTAATGATGGTGCCGTGGACGATGCCACCGATTATCGGTCCGCTGATGGCCACCGGTTGGGATTGGCGTGCTGGAGTATGGTCGGCAATTGAACTAGTGATTGCGGGCGTACTCTATTACCCATTCTTCAAAGTTGCTGAAAAACAAATGGTGCAACAAGAACTTAAAGAGGGATAATAATGGTTAAGATGTTAATTAAATATGGTGCAGCGGGCGCGTTCCTAATTATGGCGAGCGCAATCATTTTAACAAAGCTGCCCTTAAGTAGTTTGACCGTCGACCGGGCCATGTTGGCGATTGGTTTGCTGATTTTTCTGGGGCTCGGCGTTGCGCTGAAAAAACACGCTTAAGCTAAAGTAGAGGGATTGAAAATGGATAAATTGGAACGGTTAACGAAAACAGATTTGAATGATTTCTATCAGCTATACTTGTACGCATTTACCAATCCGGATAGCGCGGAACGGCGGGCGTTTTTCGACCATCGTTACCAGCATTCGGAAAAGTACGGGATTAAGTACGATGGTCGATTGGGAAGCGGAATGTTAAGCATCCCCTTCCAGGTCAACTTTCATGGCGTGAAGTATAAGATGAACGGGATCGGCGACGTCATGAGTTATCCTGAATATGGCGGCCACGGAGCGATTACTAAACTAATGCACCAGGCTTTTCAAGATATGCTCGCGGATAAGGTTGCGTTGTCTTATCTGGCGCCATTCTCGTATAAATTTTACCGTCGGTTTGGTTACGAAGAGGTGTTTGACCAGACGATCTATCGGGTGAAAAATACCGATTTGCCGCGTATTCGGGTGGATTCGCAAGCAGGTTCGATGGAACGTTTGTCGCTCAAGGATGCGATTCCGTACATTAAAGAACTCTACAATAATAACCCGGATAGCCACAATGCTGGATTGGTGCGGGCGGACTGGTGGTGGGACTACCTCGTCCTTAAGCATCCGCATTGGCAAGTGGGCGTCTACTTTGACGACCTTCATTCCGCGGCTGGGTACGTGATTTACGAAGGGATCGACACCACTTTTTACATTCAAGAAATCATGTACACCAATTGGGAAAGCTACCAATACTTGGCGCGGTTCATTTGCCAGCACGAATCGATGTACTTCAACTTTGAGTACGTAAGTGGCGATCCGGTCGGTCGTCCGGATATTTTGCAAGAACCCGATACGCTCAACGTGGAAATTAAACCGTACATGATGGCCCGAATTATTAATTTGGCGACCTTCGTCCAAGATTATCCATTTTTAGGTAAGGTTAAAAGTATCCGGCTGGCGGTTACCGACCAAATGATTCCGGAAAATAACGGGATTTGGCGGTTAATGGTTAACAGTAACGGGACGAGTTTTGAAAAGATTAGTGATAACGAAACCAACATGGCGGACATTCGCCTTTCAATTCAAGAATTGACCAAGGCGTTTCTCGGTTACCGTTCTTTGGGACATTTAAACCGGGTCGGCGCGATTCGCGGATCGTACGCGGCCATTACAGGTTTAGATAACGTTTTGCGCGAAGAATCACCGATGCTGTGGGACTACTTTTAAAATGAAAAGCCCCGCGTGAGTTCCAAGGATTAACAAAATTAGATGGTTAATCGTGAACGAAACGATTGAGCAAGGGAACCGGCACCGAATTTAAAAATAAGCCGTTAATTTAAGCAGACTGCTCAAGAATTTTAGTTTCTTGGGGAGTCTTTTTTGTTAGAAACGAGACCAGGCCACGGATGAATTTTTACACGAAAAGCCCGGGAGCGATCAGGAGGAAGACGGTGCTTGCGGTAAACTAAGCGGCCATTAAAAAAGCTTTAGAAAATAATGCACATTGCTTACCTTTTAGAAGCAAATACGCTTATACTATACGTGAACTAAGTTGTTACATTTTTTGGTTAAAAGGAGGGTTTATTATCATGGCTTTGAAAATTGGGATTATGGTTGGTAGTTTACGAAAGGGCTCCTTTAACCGACTGGTAGCCCAAACCTTTGAAAAGTTACTTCCGCGCGAAGTAGAACCAGTTTGGATTGAAGTTGGCGATTTACCGTTGTATAACGAGGATTTGGATACCGATAATCCGCCGCTGGCCTGGCAAAATTTACGGCAGGCGGTGCAAAGTGTTGACGGAGTGATGTTCTTTACTCCCGAATACAACCGTTCGGTTCCCGCGGCGCTGAAGAATGCGATTGACGTAGGATCCCGGCCCATGGGACAAAACGTTTGGGATGGCAAACCAGCCCTCGTGGTAACCGTGTCACCTGGTGGAATTGGCGGATTTGGCGCAAACCACCACTTGCGGCAATCGTTGACCTTCGTTAACATGCCGGTATTGCAACAACCAGAAGCCTACATCGGCAACATTACGCAACACATGGACGGCGACCAAATTGATGAAGCAACCCAAAAGTTCTTCAAACAAATTGTGGGTGCGTACCTAACCTTTTTACAAAGGTTTACTAATTAATCGGTAACCAACGCTTTAAATCGAGTATAAAATCGCAATGCTTTTCGAGAATTTTGCATTCTGGAGAAGCATTTTTATTTTGTGCGTTTTTATGAATGATGAAGTTTCGCGAGTGGCTCAAGCGAGACGGAAGTTAAACAAATTAAATGAGTGGGATACATATTGAAATGGGTGTACTATTTCGCAAAAATAAAACATCGCGTAGCGATGTTTAGAAAGTTTCTACTATTATATAGGGATTTAAATGGAAAGTTTTCCGTGGCTTTCTTGTAGTAAGCCATCAAAGAAATGTTGGAGCGAGATTTGGCCGTTAGGAACGTCTTCGTGGCGCATCTTCTGAATTTCAATGTAGACGTTTTGGTATTCAAAAAGGGCGTTAGCGTATTCTAGTAAAATTTCGTTTTCGGAGTACTCGTTGCACATGCCGGCTAAGTTGGTAATCCCCACTCGTAGTGCTCGTCGAATTCGTTGGTAAACGATTTTCTTTTCGTGTTCGTCAAGACCCAGGTCGCGCTGAAAGTCGATGCTCGAAAAGGAAATGTTTTGGTCGACCATGATCCGAATGATTTTCAAGATTTCCTTGTTGCCGGTTTCGGAGGCGATCCCTAAGAAGCGCAGAATCGCGTTAACCCGGTCCATTTGCAAACGGTGCTCGGATTGGGGCCGGTTAAAAGGCGTTACCACTTGCGACGTAATGTTGTAAATCTCGGAAAGTTTACTAATCTGTTGGCAATAGGAGGCCACTAATCGAGTCACGTGTTTAAATTCGACGGGGCTGACCGGATGTTCTAGGAAGAAGTCAATTCCAGCGTGGTAGGCGGCTTCCTTAGTGGCGACATCCTCGGCGGAACTAATCATAATGTAGTGCGGTTTGATTTGAACTTGTTCAAGCCGTTTGATTAGTTGAATCCCGACTTCCGGATCGTTACTACTAATAATCATGATATCGACGCGTAATTGCAACAAGTCGTCGTAGGCTTGGGTAGGGGAAACTCCGATCCCCACGAGGTTATTGTTGAAATCAGCTTCGATAAGATCCCGAATCGTAGTGGTGTGACGGGAATCGTTTTCAAATAAATAAAAGTTCATGGCTAAATGGCCTCCTAGTATTGAAAAATCGTGATGTTTCGTGAAGCAATACGAAACTAAACGTTTTATACAATGTTTATACATTAAGACTATATAATAATGGATTTTTTTTCAAACCAAACGATCATTTTATCCAAATTATACACTTTGCAACCGAAATTTATACACGGAAAATGTGCCCTATGTCAAGTAAGTACGCGAATTAAAACGATTTCATGGAATTTAAGGTTAAATCTTAAAGCGTCGTGAAACCGCTTACTATCATTATAAGTGTAATAAAGATATTTAGTCACCTTAAGGAGGATGTTTTCAATGGCATTTAATTTACGTAATCGGAGTTTCTTAACTCTTGCAGATTTCAATACTCGCGAAATGGAATACATGCTTAATTTAGCAGAAGATCTTAAAAAGGCAAAGTACGCAGGTACTGAAGGTAAGCGGCTTGCTGGCAAGAACATTGCTTTAATCTTTGAAAAGAGTTCAACTCGTACACGTTGTGCTTTCGAAGTTGGAGCAAAGGATGAGGGAGCTCACGTAACATACCTTGGCCCTTCTGGATCACACATTGGTTACAAGGAATCAGTTAAAGATACTGCTCGCGTATTAGGTGGTATGTTTGATGGAATCGAATATCGTGGATTCTCACAACGTTCAGCAGAAACTTTAGCAGAATACTCAGGTGTTCCAGTTTGGAATGGTTTGACTGATGAAGACCACCCAACTCAAGTACTTGCAGATTTCTTAACTGCCAAAGAAGTACTTAAGAAGGAATACAAGGACATTAAATTTGCCTTTGTTGGTGACGGACAAGATAACGTATCAAACGCTTTGATGCTTGGTGCTGCTGTTATGGGTATGGAATACCACGTAGTAACCCCTAAAGAACTTGAACCTACTAAAGAAGTTCTCGACCAAGCAAACGAAATTGCTGCTAAGACTGGTGCTAAGATCGTGGTTACAAACGACATCAAGAGTGGTGTTAAAGGCATGGACGTAATCTACACTGACGTTTGGGTATCCATGGGTGAACCAGACGAAATGTGGCAAAAACGCATCGACTTGTTGAAACCATACCAAGTTAACAAAGCGGTTATGGACGCAACTGAAAATCCAAACGCAATCTTCGAACACTGCTTGCCTGCATTCCACAATACAGACACTGAAGTTGGTAAGAAGATTCAAGAAAAATTCGGTCTTTCTGAAATGGAAGTTACTGACGAAGTCTTTGAAAGCGACCACTCGGTAGTATTCCAAGAAGCTGAAAACCGCATGCACACCATCAAAGCAATTATGGTTGCTACATTAGGTGACTAGGAGGTTATCGTAATGACAAAAATGGTAGTTGCCCTCGGTGGCAATGCGCTCGGGAAAAGTCCTGAAGAGCAATTGAAGCTGGTAAAGAACACCGCTTCATCATTAATTGGGCTGATGAATGGCGATAACCAAGTTGTCATTAGTCACGGAAATGGCCCACAAGTTGGTCAGATTAACCTAGGAATGAACTACGCAGCCGAACACGGCAAAACCGCAGCCTTCCCATTCCCTGAATGCGGGGCAATGAGTCAGGGTTACATTGGTTACCACTTACAACAAAGTTTGCAAAATGAAATTCACCATCGGGGGATGCAAAAAAACGTGGTAACTGCAATCACCCAAATTGCCGTAGACAAAGACGACCCGGCTTTTGAAAAGCCAACTAAGCCGGTCGGCGATTTCTACAGCAAGGAACAAGCTGACCAAATTGCTAGCGAAAAGGGTTATACTTTTGTGGAAGATGCTGGGCGCGGCTACCGTCAAGTAGTTGCTTCACCACTTCCAAAGAAGATTATCGAATTAAATAGCATCAAAACGTTGATCGAAAGCGGCGACCTAGTGATCGCTGGTGGCGGTGGCGGGGTTCCCGTTATCGAAACTGACGAAGGCTTAAAAGGGGTTCCGGCCGTAATTGACAAGGACCGTTCAAGCGCCCTTTTGGCTGACAACATTGATGCTGACCAATTAATCATCTTGACGGCGGTAGACTACGTTTACGTAAACTACAACCAACCGGATGAAAAGGCCTTAACATCGTTGAGCGTGGCTGAAGCTCAACAATATATGGATGACAACCAATTTGCCGCTGGAAGCATGTTGCCAAAGATTCAAGCATGCTTGTCCTTTGTAAAGGGCCATCCAGAACGCAAAGCCATCATCACTTCGCTAAGCGGATTGAACGATGCTTTAGCAGGCAAACTCGGCACGGTTATTCACGAATAAAAGCGCGTTTAACTTGTTAAATACAGATTTTACAGATAAGGAGTGAATCAACATGACACAAGCAATTCATGTAACCTCAGAAATTGGTAAACTCAAAACGGTTATGTTGCATCGTCCGGGGCGTGAAATTGAAAACATCACGCCGGACTATATGGAACGGCTGTTATTTGATGACATTCCATATTTACCAATTGCTCAAGAAGAACATGATTTCTTTGCAAAGACTTTGCGCGACCAAGGAATTGAAGTACTTTACTTCTCTAAATTGGCTGCCGAAGCTTTGGCTGATGAAGGTGTTCGTCACGAATTTCTCGAACGCATGATTGCAGAATCCGGCTATGTAGCTGGTGCAACTCACGACGGATTGATGGAATACTTGTCAGCAATGGATCCCCAAACCATGGTGGACCGCATTATTGAAGGTGTTCGGGCATCCGACATCAACATTGCGCAACCAGATTTGCAATCGGTTTCAGAAAATACAGAATGGCCATTCTTGATGGATCCAATGCCAAATGCTTACTTTACTCGTGACCCACAAGCATCGATTGGCGAAGGAATTTCCATTAACAAGATGACCTTCACTGCTCGGAAACGTGAATCATTGATTACTGAATACATCATCAAGTACCACCCACGCTTTGCTGGCAAAGTTGAAGTATGGCGTGATCGGAACCATGAAACTCACATTGAAGGTGGGGACGAATTGGTACTTAGTGATCACGTATTAGCAATTGGAGTTTCCCAACGGACGACGGCGGACGCCATTGAAGACATCACTCGTCAACTCTTTAAGGACTCTAACTACGATACCGTGATTGCCATTGGTATTCCACACAATCACGCAATGATGCACTTGGATACCGTATTCACCATGATCAACCATGACCAATTTACAGTACATCCAGCAATCCTTGATGGTGACGGCCATGTTGACAACTGGGTATTGCATCCAGATCAAAACGGCGGCATTACGATGGAACATCATACCGACATTAAAGAAGTTTTGAAGAAAGCTTTGAATAAGTCTGAAATTGATTTAATTCCAACTGGAAATGGTGATCCAATCGTTGCTCCTCGTGAACAATGGAACGATGGTTCTAACACATTGGCAATTGCTCCAGGTGAGGTTGTAACTTACGACCGGAATTATGTATCAAATGATTTGCTACGCAAACATGGCATCTTAGTTCATGAAGTTCGTTCAAGTGAATTATCACGCGGTCGTGGCGGCCCACGGTGCATGTCCTGCCCAATTGTTCGTGAAGATGTAAAGTAAAATTTAGACGCTAAATGGCAGAAGTGAACTGTGGTATGAATAGCAAAGCAGTTTGCTTTTGCCTTTTTGATTACTAAATCCAGGAATGGAGTGAATAATATGGAGAATAAAAACGGAATTGGCCGCCTGGGCCTGACCGCGCTGATCGTTAGTTCATGTATTGGAACCGGGATCTTCGGGATTACCAATACGGTTGCGGCAGCGGCGGCTCCCGGACCCGCCTTACTATCGTGGGTTTTTGTCGGTATCGGCTTTTTGCTACTGGTATTGTCGTTAAATAATTTATCTGAAAAGCGTCCGGACCTCGAAGCCGGAATCTTCAGTTACGCGGGTGCTGGATTTGGTCCGCTAGGAGAATTCATCTCCGGCTGGGCCTACTGGTTATCAGCTTGGCTCGGAAACGTGGCCTTCGCGACCATGTTAATGAGTGCGATCGGAACGTTCATTCCGACCTTTAAAGGCGGACAAAATATGCCGTCGATCATTTTAGCAATTATCTTTTGTTGGGCACTGACCCTCCTAGTTAACCGCGGAGTGGAAAGTGCGTCGTTCGTGAACACCATCGGGACCTTCTTCAAGGTCATCCCGTTGTTCTTGTTCATCATTATTACGATTATCTTCTTTAAAGGACACATGTTTACCACCGACTTCTGGGGAAACGTAGCCAACAACTTCTCCAAGGGTACGGTAACTGGTTCAGTTTTCGACCAGCTTAAAGGAACCCTTTCAACCTTGATTTGGGTATTTATCGGGGTTGAAGGTGCGTCCGTTATGGGCCACCGGGCTAAAACCCGTAGTCAAGCGCAACAAGCAACCATCATTGGATTTATCATGTTGCTAGCAATTTACGTAATGATTTCAATCATCCCTTACGGAACCTTGACCCGGGCCCAACTAGCTTCAGCTAGCCAACCGGCGTTAGGAAACGACCTCGAATTAATCGTCGGTCATTGGGGAGCGATGATCATCAACGTTGGTTTGATTATTTCGACCGTGATTTCGTGGTTATCCTGGACCATGTTGCCAGCAGAAACCACCATGTTAATCGCTAAAGATAAGGTAATGCCTTCGCTTTGGGGCCGGTTGAACGAGAAAAACGCGCCAACCGCTTCCCTTTACATTACCGCGATCTTACAAACGATCTTCTTGTTCTCCTTACTGTTTACTTCGGAAGCTTACAACTTTGCTTACTCGTTAGCTTCGGCTGCAATCCTCTTCTCGTACCTCTTTGTAGGTTTGTACCAAATGAAGTACAGTCACAAACACCAAGAATGGGGACAATTCACGATTGGTTTGCTTTCCGCACTCTTCATGCTTGCCTGCATGTTCCTGTCCGGATGGCAACAAATGCTATTAGTCTCAATTAGTTTCATCCCCGGCTTCATCATTTACTACCAAGCCGTTCGCGAAGACCATCGCGACCTTGGCGGCAAAGAAAAAGCGGTGATGGGATCAATCCTCCTTTTGAGTGTAGTAGCTATTTATCTTGTGGCTAACGGAACCATCGTAGTTGCGTAAAAAACAACATACTAAGAACTAAAAAATAATTTATTTTACAGTCAATTCAACGAATGCAGGGCGTAAATGCCGCTGCATTCGTTTTTTTTACGTGATTATTAATATATGCATTGAAAACGTATTTATGAAGAGGTAGTATTAAAATGTAGCTTAAACACTGTAACGCAAATGGAGGATTTTCAATGAATAAGAAAAGAGTTGCGGGTGCTGCTTTAGCAAGTGCCTTATTATTTGCCCCACTGACACTGCAATCAGCCACCGCGCTAGCCGATAGCTTTTACACTAGCCAAACCAACGCGGAACGGGCCGACATTACTAATTGGGTGGCCAACACTTCCCAAGAAATTAGTAATAACCTCAGTTCGCAACATATCGACGTGAATAATTTACACGGCGACCAATACGTGATCCAATGGGGGGACACTCTTTCAGGAATTTCCAACGCAACGGGAATTTCGGTAGCTAAGTTAGCTTACGACAACCGGATCCAAAACATCGACCTGATTTACGCGGGCGACGTTTTGGTATTGAACCGGGATGGCGAAGTGCCTAGCGACTGGAGTTATGAAGGTGACGGAAACTACGTTGCCAAGACCAAGATAACCATCAATAACTTTACCGATAATAGCGACCATTCGGTAAATATCGACGTTTCGCCGGTATCCAACAAACACATTGATAATAGCGATAACAGCGTGAAGAACGAATACGAATCGCCAAAGGATCCGCAATCAGACGCTGATGACAAATCATCATCCGCTTCTTCGGATAATGCTGCTAAAGAATCTAGTGAAGACGCGGACCAATTGGACGAAACCGACTTTTCGGATGCTATCCAAGACGAAATTAAGGATAAATTGAACTTGGATGACGACCAGTTGACCGTTGATTTCACGGGTAAGGATGCCGACGATGAAAGTGACGACACGGATTCTGCCGACGAAGACGTAGATTCTGATACCGACACGGATTCTGATACCGATACCGACACCCTTTACGACGATGACCAAAGCGTCTCCACCGGTAGCGATCAATTAACCGAAAAGAACGCTAAGAAGTTGGCCGACAAGATTGTTAAACAATTAAAGGAAGACGACAAGGATAAGGACGTTACCGACGCCGACGAAATCGAATTGACGATCACGGCTGACGATGACGACTTCACCTTTAACTTAAGTTTGACGTCCGATGATGATTCGGATAGCGATGACACTGCCGATAGCGACGAAGACAGTAGCGATGCGGACAGTGAATCATCCGATGATGAAGATACTGCTAGTTCCGAAGACGAAGATAGCAATGACGACGAAGATGCGGATACCGATAGCGATGAAGACAGCGATTCGCAAGACAACGAAAGCGACGATGAAGACAGTGACCAAGCAGTCGACACCAATGCGGACGTTGAAGACGATGACGTTGAATAATTAACGAGAGGGATTGTTGATTAAATGAAGAAGAAAAAGTGGACCATTGTGGGCGTGATCATTGCCGTGCTGGTAATTATCGGTGGAGGAGTCTACTGGAACATGAGCCACGCCGTAGCTAAGAAAGTTCCTGGAAACACTTATATTTACCAGGGCTTATCAAAGGATAAGTCAGTGTACTTAACTTTTGCGCAAAGCGGCAATCACGTGGTGGTGAGTTCGAACAAGGCCGATGCTGCTAAAGCTAGCCAAAGCACAAGTAGTTTTGACCGGCAGTATAAAGCCCAAGAAAAGAGTGCTACTTGGAGCTATAAGGCGGAAGGCGGTACCTTAACCTTGGCAGAAGAAACCAAGGACGGCCAAGTTTCCCAATGGCAATATAACCACATTCTGGCAACGAATAAGAAGTTCACCGCCCGGAGCTTTACTTACCAAATCGCCAAGGCGGGCCAGGGTCAGGTTAAACGTAAGGTAGTTTTCGAAAAAGTTTCGTAACGCCGAGCGAAGATAACGAAAAACGTAAGTTAAAATAAATAAACACTTATAATGGAAGCTTTTAGCCAAAAGCTTCCATTTTTTTATGGTTTAAACCAGAAAGCAAAGTCACCTTTCAATACTTTAAGAAAATTATATGAACGATAAAACGCTTTCCGTTAACGGAATTCATAAAAAGATTCAAAAAAGCTCCCACCTTTTTCATTTTCAAAACACATTTCCTCGATAAACTACAGCAATGTTGATATCGATATTAAAGGAGATGGGATGTAATGAAAAAAATTCGGGGATGGCTCATTTTTGCCGCAGCTTTAATGGTTGCGCTGGTAGCGGTCGCAGGGTGGGAATATACCGCGCACTCTAAAAGCGACCTACTATCCGAAGAACAAATTATTAAAAATCTGGGAACGAAGTTAGTTACCGAAAATAGCACCACCGCCTTAACCAAAAAGTACGCTAAAATTGTTAAAGATGGCGACTACGATTTAAAAAATCCATACATAAAGGTGAATCCCTATAAGACTTCACCACTAACGGCGTTGGTATACTTTAAAACGCCGAAAAAAGCACAGGTTAGTTACACGATTGAAGGAAAATCGGATAAGACCTCGATCACTAATTCGGTGAAGGGGTACCAAACTAAGCACCAGTTACCGATTGTTGGCTTATACGCGGACTACGAAAATACCGTAAAAATCACCGTGAAGTACCAATCTGGTAAGAAAGAAACTAAAACAATTAAAATTAAGACCGGCAAGTTGCCGAAGTACCTTGACCAAAATGACGTCAAGGTGACAAAAAACGATAAGTCGAAGATGCAAATTGGCGATAACGAACTGACCCTGGTCGACCGGACCGCTAAGCAAGTTTACGCAATGGATGCCGATGGCCAGATTCGCTGGTACTCCACTAACTGGAACCAGCACATGTTCGAACAGCTCAAGAACGGCCACATCATGGTCTTAAATAAGAGTTCCGAAAATGGGAAATACAATCTCCTCACGGAAACCGACTATCTAGGGCGAATTTACCGGCAATATTCTTTTGACGGCACCCTCGGCGGCAACCTTAGTCACGAGGTAACCGTAATTCACCACGACATTGCCGAATTGCCAAACGGGAATTTGTTGCTGACGGTTTCGGACGGAAGTAAGTACACCGAGGATACGGTCGTGGAACTGAACCGGAAGACTGGTAAAATTGTGCGGGTGCTCGACTTTAAGCAAATCTTGCCGGCTTCAATGTACCAAGATAGCAAGCAAAAGGCTAGCGACGGCAACATTGGGACCGACTGGCTGCACATCAACGCGCTGGACTATAATTCCAAGACGGGCAAACTGCTGGTTTCGGCGCGGAACCAAGACTTGGTCATGCAATTGGATTACACGACTGGTAAAATCGAGTGGATTTTCTCAGGAAAGGACAAGAATAGCTGGCCGGCAAAATACCGGGACAAGGTGCTGAGTCCGACCGGCAATACCAAGGTTACCGGCGGACAGCATGGCGTCTACCTTCTTGACCAAAAGGGAGACCAGGAAACCATCATGTTGTACGATAATAACATTGCTGTAAAAAATGGCGATCAGAAGACGTCCGGGAAGTATTCTGCAGCGACGGTTTACCAAATTGACCAGCAAAAGAAGACCGTCACCCAGCAATGGTCGTACGGGAAATCACTGGGGCAGGCAAACTTTACGCCGATCATCGGTTATGCGCAACGATTAGCTAACGGAAATACCTTGATTAATTTTGGCTACAAAAACGACGGAAAAGAATCGAACGTGATCGAAGTTGATGCCGATGGGAACCAGGTCTTCAACGCGACCTTAAGCAACAATCCGGCCGATAAGACTTACGCATACCGGGCTTACCGAATACAGTTCTACCCGGAAAATTATCATTTTGACGTAACCAAATAATTTACCAAAAGGACTTGAAGTTGACGCCACGGCAACCCATATAATGATTTTGAGGAGGTGAGGGGATGTATTCCATCCAAGATTTGGCGAAGCTGGCGGGGATTAGTTCGCGAACGTTGCGGTATTACGACCAGATTGGGCTACTAGTACCGGCGCGGCGTACGGAGTCGGGCACCCGGTGGTACGCGAAAGCCCAGGTAGACGAGTTGCAACGGATTCTGTTCTTTAAGACGTTGGGCGTTTCGTTGGCAACCATTCGGGAAATCATGGCGCAACCGTTGACGACGCAAATCGCGGCTTTGGAAAGCCAACGCGGCCGCATCGCGGAAAAGCAACGCCGGCTCCAAGATTTAGACTTGGCAATCGCCTCCTCCATCAAAATGTTAAGGGGAGTGGGCAAGATGAGTGACAGTGAAAAGTTTAGCAGTTTAAAGGCCCAAAGACTGGCGGAAAACGAAAGTCAATTTGGTCAAGAAATTCGGCAAAAATATGGCAAGGAAACGGTGGAAGTCGCCAACCAACACTACTTGGCGCTTTCGGAAGCCCAATTACAAAGGGCAGATGCCCTTGAAAAAGAGTTGGGCACCTTGTTGTGGGAGGCGTTGACGCAAAATAGCGACGCGACCAAGGCGGCGATTTTTACTGCCCATCAGGAGTGGCTGAAAATCATGGTTGGTAAGCAGTATTCGCCAGCTTACCACCAAAATTTAGCGCAAATGTACCAAGCCGATGAACGTTTCCAACGACACTACGATGAGTTGGCGGGCCAAAAGGGCGCTGGTCAATTGTTGAGTGAAGTTATTTTGACGAAACTGCGGTAACTGGCAAAGTTGCCAATGGTTTTGAAAGTTGTTATGATGTCCTTAAATTAAAAAAATAAGAAATCACCACCGGGTGGTTGGCATTTGTAAAGCTCATTAGGTCTGAGAAGAGCTTTACAGATGCCTTTTTTGTTTAGGAGGAGATTTTAATGACGTGGATATATTTGGTAGTTGCCGGAATTCTGGAAGTGGTGTGGGCTACGGCGCTGAAAATGAGCCAGGGGTTTAGCCAACTCGGAGCAAGCGTAGTGACGGTGGTCGGCATGATCCTCAGTTTTGTTTTTTTGGGCTTGGCAGTAAAACACTTGCCGTTAAGTTTGGCGTACCCGATTTGGACGGGAATTGGGGCGGTCGGCTCAATTCTAGTAGGGGTAATCTGCTTTAGGGACCGCCTCCCAGCAATTACGTGGCTGTTTGTAGCATTGCTAGTGATTGGGATTGTTGGAATAAAGGTGACAAGTGGAAAATAGTAGAGCGCGACAAAGCCTGGTCAGCTCGTGAGGATTAACATAATTAAGGGATTAATCGCGGGTTAGGCGATTGATCCCTTAATTGGGTTAACCGGAAGGAGCTAGGCTTTTTCGCGCGTTTCGACTACGGCAGCAGTAGAACCACCCACTCTCATGTACCAAAAAAAGCACAAACCGGCATCAGCTCAGCTTGCGCTCCAAAATTAATTTATAAAGTACCGCGCGGATTGCCATCTCTAAAGGCGAGAAAGATTGGACGGCCTCGTCGAGGTGTTCGATCTCGTGATTGAAAATACGCACGAATTCGTTGAAGTGGGCTTCGACCTCGTCGGTTGCCAGTAGCGATTTGATGGTGTCCAAACTAAAGCTGGTTTTCAAAACGCTAATCATCATAATCAACGCGAGGTGCTCCGCGGTATATTTTTTCTTGAGTGGGTGGGGCACTAAGCCCATCTTGACGTAGCTGTTGATCATGGTTTTGGTGACCTCGGCGTGTAAAATGGGCGTTAGGTAGCGGTTGGTTTCTTGGATGACCTGGTCCATGTAGAGAGCTAGGTCAGGAAATTGTTGGTAATCCGGTAAGCGAAGCTGCTTAAAATCAGCCAACCACTGCTGGTATTTTTCTGTATTCATAGCACAAACCTCCAAATATATCATAACATAAACCAACATCAAATAGATAATTACTACGCTTTACGTAGAATGCAATTCTATGTATAATGAAGTCATCCAAGGTAAGTAAATGGGGGACTAAAAATGCAAAAAGTTCAAAGGAGCCAAGTAGTTTATGAGATATGGAACGCGATTACCCACGGGGTCGCGTTTGTCGCGAGCCTCGGGCTAGTCGCTTTGTTAATTATGAAATCGATTTCGAACGGGCTGCCGACGCGGGATACCGTCAGCCTCGTCATTTATGGCGCAACGCTTCTAGCACTGTACCTGGCGTCGACGCTATTCCACTGCCTCGCGTTCACGAAGGCCAAGCGAATTTTTCAAATTATTGACCACAGTAACATCTTTTTACTGATCGCGGGCACTTATACACCTTATTGCATAATTTTTTTAGACCGGCGCAGCGGGATCATCATGCTAAGCGCAATCTGGACGATGGCAATCGCCGGGATTATCACCCACATTTTAAGTAAGGGGCGTTTTCAAAAAGTAGAAACGACCATTTACGTGGTGATGGGCTGGTTATGTCTGCTGGCCGGGAAGACCCTCTACGCCAACTTGTCGCCGCTAGGTTTTTGGCTACTGGTTGCCGGCGGGGTGACCTTCACCGTTGGCGCGATCATCTATAGCTTTCCTAAGATTCCCGGATTGCATTTGATTTGGCACTTCTTCGTAATGGCGGGAACCACGTTGATGTTTATTTCGATTTACTTAAACATTTAAAAACTGATGAATATTTATTCTACACTAAAAAGAAACCGGAACTGTTTAAAATAACAGTTCCGGTTTTGTTTGCGCTTTCATTACAAAATTACCAAAAAGGGTAACATGTTTTAATTTGATGTGCCCCATTAATAGAGTGTGAGGGTGAACTGTTAAAACGTTTTACCTAAAACAACCTAAAATATTTTTTAAAAAAATTCGTCACCGTGAACCCTTGATATGACAGCGTTTATACGTGATTTCTTTGTGAAATAACATACTTTTATAGAAAAAATTCAATCTTACCGTTTGACAACGAACACCATGTAGAATATCATGTAGACATTAACTTAGAAGAAGCTAATACATAACATTAATTAAGCATAATAATGATGTAATGCTTCCATAAGTTAAAAATAATGAAAAATGGGGGGATTCAAAATGAATAAGAATCCAAAGAACCACCACGGTGTGGTAGATAGTAAAGTTAGTAACTTTAAGATGTACAAGGTAAATAAGCACTGGGTTTTCGCTTCCGCATTGATGTTATCGATGCTTGGAGCGGGAATGATGCAGACCGACACCGCTGCTCATGCGGATACAGTCAACGAACCGCAAACTGAAATGGTTCATAAGGTTGCCGAAGCGAAGGAAGCACAAAGCGCTAGCGTAACGCCAGCTAAAGAAACTACGGCAGCGGCAAGCAGCGCAGCTCCAAGCTCGGCGGCTCCCGCTAAAGCAGCACAATCATCAATTCAAAATGATAGCGCTGCCAAAGTAGAAAAGGGCGCAACTGCAAGCTCAGCAGCCAGCAGTGCAGCGCCAACTAAGGCAGCAAGTTCAGCAGCGGACAAGTCAGCAACAAGTGCTGCAGCACAAACTGAACAAAAGAAAGCCGACGCACCAAGCAGCGCAGCGAAGGCTGAACAAAAGAACGATGCTTCAGCAAGCAACGCTAGCAAAAATGAACAAGAATCTGCAAAGGCAAGTAGCGCAGCATCATCTTCAGCAGCTAAGCCAGCAGCAGACGGTAAAGACAACAAAGCACAAGCAAACAACTCTTCAGCAGCTAAACCAGCGGACAACTCTTCTGCGTCTAACTCTGACGCTTCAGTTAAAAAAGAAGGCGTGTCCACAGACGAAATTGGAACTTCAGGGTTAGATACAAATGACCAAAACGACATCAATAATGATGCCGCAGCAAAGGCAAAAGCCGATGCTAATGCACAAGCTAAGGATAAAAATGCGGTTGATAACAAAAAGGTTGATAAGGATAAGACCGCCAAGGATCGCGATCCGCGGGCAGGAATTTCTGTTTTGGAAGATGGGAGCCTAGCGATTGATGGCTCCGCAGCTGATGGATTGACTCTTAATGAAGACGGAACTTACGATGGGAATCTGCATTTCAAGTATAACGGAAGTGCGATCGTGGCCCAGGTTGGTGAAGAATCGAACCTAATACTGCAAATTCCGCCACAATTACGGGATCTATTCTCTAAAATTAATCAAACGGGAAATTGGACAAAATACTTTAGTGGTGATGGTAAGTTTACAGTTACTATATGGCCTTTCCCTAGTTATTCAGTTCCGTGGACCTATACAAATAGTGATTTTTCGTATGACGGAAGCACGTTAATTCTAAAAAATAGGCGAGTAGACTTTGCTTTTGAACAGAAGACAACCGAAATTAACCTTAATTTCAATATTGGTCAAGCAGTTACCGACTTTAAAGAACAGATTGATAATGCTGGCGATAACTATACATTTAGAGCCGCAGTAATTGAACCAACAGATATTATCGACTGGCATCCAATTGGTGACTACGCGGGTGTTGCGTCATTAAATACTAGTCATCTGATGCCGACACGGGACGAATTGAATCCACCAACCGTTAATCAGCCGGTTTATGACAATACCACAACGCTTACAGGTAAGGGTGAACCAAATGCTGAAATTGTAATTACGTTACCTACTGGCGGGACATTGCGTACCCATACCAATGAAAATGGTGACTTTAGTATTACCATTCCAACACAACCAGCTGGAAGTGAAATTAGCGTTTCACAAAATGTTAACGGGCAAACCAGTGATGAGGTTAAAGTACCTGTTCAGAAAGCTCCAGAAGTGATTGAAAAGCCAGGCATTGACGCACCACATGCGGGCAGCAAATATGTAACTGGTACGGGGATTGCTGGAGACACTATCCAAGTTTACATGCCAGGTGTAGGCGGTGGTGAAGATGTGATGATTGGTACTACAACTGTTGGGGCGGATGGTAAATGGAGAGCCGCTATTTCAGATCAGTATAATTTAGTCGAAGGCGAAAGCATTTATGCGGTACAAATTAAAGGAAACTCGCGAAGCGACAAGCAGTACACAACGGTTCTTGGAGAAATTCACGTTGACGCACCAATCATCAATCCGATTGCGGAAGGTGACACGGTCATCACCGGAACGGGTGAACCTGGAGATGAAGTCACAGTTTACTTTGATGATGACGTGAATAGTGTAATCGGTCACGCAACTGTTCAAGCCGATGGAACTTGGACAGTGAACGCCGGGCATACAAGACTAGTTGATGGAGATGTAATTTCTGCAGTTCAAACTCGAGATGGCGTAACTAGTGACAAAGACACGGTTTCAGTAAAAGCCAGAGAAGTAGTTGAAAAACCAGTTATCAACGACATTACGGAAGGTGACAAAGTCATCACCGGTACAGGTGAAGCTGGTTCCGAACTCAGAGTATACTTCCAAGACGGTGACGTCCAAATTGGACAAACCGTAATCGTTCGCGCTGATGGAACTTGGACGGTCGATGCTAGTCACTATAACTTGACCAAAGGTACGGTTGTATACGCCGTTCAAACTCGGAATAACGTCGACAGTGAACGTGCTTACAGCACCGTAAAAGGTCGTGAAAATGTTGTTAAACCAGGTATCAACCCAATCAGGGAAGGTGACCAAGTGATCACCGGAACTGGTGTAGTTGGTGATGAAATCAGCGTATACTTCCAAGACGGCGACGTCCAAATTGGACAAACCGTAACCGTTCAATCCGATGGAACTTGGCAAGTCGATGCTAGTCATTACAACTTAACCGAAGGTACAATCGTTTATGCCATCCAAAGCCGTGACGGAATGAACAGTGAAAAGGCTTATCAAACAGTACTTCCTAAGCCAGAAGAAATCCCAGCACCAACGTTTGATAACGTGCGGGAAGGCGCAACCACTATCACAGGCCGAGGCGAAGCTGGCGACACAGTTTATGTTTACGTGAAGGGCACGAACGGCGGCGATGACATCTTGGTTGGCCACGCAACAGTTAGAGCAGATGGAACTTGGTCGGTAGCCACTGGACGAGTTAACGTCTACGAAGGTGACCAACTCTACGCTTACCAAACCAAGGGCGACCAACAAAGTCCAAATGGTACAACTACGGTACTCCCTAAACAAGAAGAGGTTCCAGCGCCAAGCTTCGATGAAGTACGCGAAGGCGCTTCTACCATCACAGGTCGAGGCGAAGTGGGCGACACGGTTTATGTCTACGTGAAGGGCACCAACGGCGGCGATGACATCTTGGTTGGTCATGCAACAGTTAAGGCCGATGGAACTTGGTCGATAGATACCGGACGAGTAAACCTCTTCGAGGGCGACCAACTCTATGCTTACCAAACTAGGGGTGACCAGCAGAGTTCCGATAGCACCACTACAGTGCTTCCTAAGCCAGAAGAATTGCCAGCGCCAAGCTTCGATGAAGTACGCGAAGGCGCAACCACCATCACAGGTCGAGGCGAAGTCGGCGACATCGTTTATGTCTACGTGAAGGGGACGAACGGTAGCGATGACGTCTTGATTGGTCACGCGACAGTTAAGGCCGATGGAACTTGGTCGGTAAATACTGGCCGGGTTAGCATCTTCGAAGGCGACCAACTCTACGCTTACCAAACCAATGGCGACCAAAAGAGTCCGAATGGCACCACTACAGTGCTTCCTAAGCCGGAAGAACTGCCAGCGCCAAGCTTCGATGAAGTAAGGGAAGGCGCTTCTACCATCACAGGTCGAGGCGAAGTGGGCGACACAGTCTACGTCTACGTGAAGGGCACGAACGGCAGCGATGACATCTTGATTGGACACACTACAGTTGGCGCAGATGGAACTTGGTCACTATCTACTGGCCGGGTTAACCTCTTCGAAGGTGACCAGCTCTACGCTTACCAAACCAATGGCGACCAACAAAGTGCGAACGGCACCACTACAGTGCTTCCTAAGCCGGAAGAACTGCCAGCCCCAACGTTTAACGACGTAAAGGAAGGCGATGACACCATTACTGGAAAAGGTGAAGTCGGCGACACAGTCTACGTCTACGTGAAGGGCACCAACGGCAGCGATGACATCTTGATTGGACACACTACAGTTGGTGCAGATGGAACTTGGTCACTATCTACTGGCCGGGTTAACCTCTTCGAAGGTGACCAACTCTACGCTTACCAAACCAATGGTGACCAACAAAGTGCGAACGGCACCACTACAGTGCTTCCTAAGCCGGAAGAACTGCCAGCCCCAACGTTTAACGACGTAAAGGAAGGCGATGACACCATTACTGGAAAAGGTGAAGTGGGCGACACAGTCTATGTCTACGTGAAGGGCACCAACGGCAGCGATGACATCTTAATTGGACACACTACAGTTGGCGCAGATGGAACTTGGTCACTATCTACTGGCCGGGTTAACCTCTTCGAAGGTGACCAGCTCTACGCTTACCAAACGAACGGCGACCAACAAAGTGCGAACGGCACCACTACGGTACTTCCTAAGCCGGAAGAAATTCCAGCGCCCACTTTCGATGAAGTAAAGGAAGGCGATGACACCATCAGTGGACAAGGTGAAGCTGGCGACACAGTCTACGTCTACGTGAAGGGCACCAACGGCAGCGATGACATTCTGATTGGTCATACTACAGTTGGCGCAGATGGAACTTGGTCATTATCTACCGGCCGGGTTAACATCTTCGAAGGCGACCAACTCTACGCTTACCAAACTAAGGGGGATAAACAGAGTCCAAATGGTACTACCGTAGTACAACCTAAGCCAGAAGAAATTACCGCGCCAACTTTTAGCCCGGTAACGGAAGGCGACACCACCATTAGAGGACAAGGTACCGCCGGCGACACAGTTTATGTCTACGTCAAAGGAACGAACGGTGCTGACGATATCGTAATTGGTCACACCACGGTTGGCAGCGACGGTACCTGGACACTCAGTACTGGACGGGTTAAATTGCTCGCTGGTGATGAGCTCCATGCTTACCAAACTAAAGATGGAAAACAGGGTCCAGAAGGTACAACAATCGTAAAGGCTAAGGAAACTGTTAACCCCCCCTCGATGGACGGAATCATCGCAGGCGATTCTGTCATCAAAGGAAAGGGAAAACCGGGCGCAACGGTTACCGTAACCTTACCAAACGGTGACCCCCTACCATCGGTGACGGTGGATGCCAACGGAAACTGGACGGTTGACGTAGGCGATGCCAAACTGCAACCGGGTGATAAAGTTACGGCAGTACAAGCAGACGGTGACAACGTCAGTGACCCAACCACTCAAATTGTGCAAGAGCGGACTGCACCGCCAGTCATCAACGGTATTATCGAAGGGGCTACCACGATCACGGGAACAGGGAAACCAGGCGCAACAGTCACGGTAACCTTACCGAGCGGCGAAACCTCAAAACCAGTAACGATTGATGCCGAAGGAAACTGGACACTCGATGTGAGTGGAGAAGACTTGAAAGCAGGCGATGAAGTCACGGCAGTACAAGCAGACGGCGATAACGTCAGTGAAGAAGCTTCACAAATCGTACAAAAGCGGACTGACAAACCATCAATCAACGGCATTATAGAAGGAGCTACAACGATTAGCGGTAAAGGAGTTCCAGGTGCAACGGTCACGGTTACAATTCCAGGAGGCAAGACTTTGGATCCAGTGACGGTTGATGCCGAAGGGAACTGGACGGTTGACGTAGGCGATGCCAAACTGCAACCGGGTGATGAAGTCACGGCAGTACAAGCAGACGGCGACAACGTTAGTGAAGAAACTTCACAAATTGTGCAAGAGCGGACAGCACCACCAACTGTCAACGACATTAAGGAAGATGCCACAACCATTAAAGGAAAAGGGATTCCAGGAGCGACCATCACTGTTACCGGACCAGACGGCGAACCAATCGGTGACCCGGTGACGGTTGGTAAAAATGGCGTTTGGGTAGTTGATGCAAGTGGAGCAGATCTAAAAGCAGGCGACGAAGTCTCAGTAGTCCAGACGGTTGATGACAATGCTAGTGAACCAGTAAAAGTAACTGTGGGTAGTTAACGAAAAAGTAATCACGAACGAATAAGTTTTATGGGGGAGTAAAGAAGCTAGGAAATGATTTCTAAAAGAAATCAGTTTCCTGGCTTTTTTTGTTGTTAAATAATTAGCTGAATGGCTTTGGCAGTCAACGAGGGTACGATTGTAATTGTATTGTGAAATAGCTAACCAAGCCGAATTAATTCAACGCATATCGTTTGACAATTAACCCCATAAAGATTATTATGAAAGCGTTAACAAGCATCAAAAACGATGCACGCGGTAGATTATGGTTAACGAACGATTTCAATAACTTTAAATTGATGGACAGAGGAGGCTTCCCAATGTATAAAGGTTTTAAAAAGTATTTCAGCAACGGAACGGGTCACAAAGCTGGTAATTATCAGGTGGCTAAGCGGAATAAGCGCTGGCTTCTTGCTTCCGCAGTAATGCTGGTAATGCTTGGGGCGGGCATGGTGCAATCCCACGCTTCTGCTAAGGCGGCAACGGTTAACGCGACCCGCACCGAAACTACGACCAAGGCTGCAGAGTACACTAAGGCACCACGACAAGTTCTAAGTCGGGGGAGCGCGAATTCCCAAAATCTTGATAAAACAAAAACTGTCCCAGTACAGAAAACCAACTTAGTTAGTGCTTTAGAGAAGGGTAATTTAAACATTACTGGCGGCGCTTATTATGGATTAGATAAAAATGGTGATGGTACTTATAGCGGTGGTCTGCAATTTAACTATTCGGGAAGTGGCTCAGGCAATTATGGTGCGCCGAATTTGGTGATTCAAATTCCAGAACCACTCCATGGCCTATTCGAGAAAATTAATGAGAATGGTAGTTGGACAAAGTATTTCAATGGAAACGGTGTTTTTAATACGGGACCGCTTGCGATGATATGGACTAACAAGAACGAAGATTTCTCATATGATGGCACCAATTTAATTTTGAAAACTGCTAATGCAAGTTCGTTATATGGAAATAAAAGAACAACAGCTTTCCTTAATTTTAATCTCGGACAAGCAGTTAACGATTTTGGGGAAGCAATCCCCGATTCTACCGATAACTACCTATTTAAAATGGCGTTAGTTGATCCGGAAAGTCCGATTGATTGGGACTTGATTGGTAATGATGCAGGAAGCCATGCATTGGGAACGAACCATATCATGTATCGTCCGTGAGGAGTTAAGCTGTAAAAGTATTTCAGAACACTGAATGATAAACCATATCATTAAGGTAGGAAAGGATATAGTTAGGGTTGTGGCCGCTAAGTACTGCGGTTTAGCAAGCCTGTCCAAGTTACGGTAACCGAGTAATGAAAAAGTTATAACGAACAGAATACTTTATGGGGATAAAGAGCTGGGAAACGATTTCGACGAAGAAATCGGCTTCCGAGCTCTTTTTTTGCGCCCTTTACCCTTATTTGTGTCGAGATTTAACTAAATAAAGAAAAAAGTGAGAATAAAAAGCAACGTTAACGGTGTACCTTAAGGCTAAGTATAAAATTAAATAGGGTTTACTTTAAAGGACGGTGATGGTTAATCTACTGTTTTTTTGTTTATTATCGTTGGATAAAGAACCACAATCGGTGGAATTCGTCCAAAAAGCGCTGAAGCAACAGCACCGCGGTTAGTTTGGAATGGAAAGTCAGCAGGTGACGAGTGCCGTGCTAGTGTCACCAACTCGGGAGCAGTTTGCAAAATGATATACCCCGTCGACATTGTAGTCTATCGATTTTTAATAAATGGACCTGGTTTGCTAAAAATTGGGAAACTAAGGGGATAAATTACAATTACACTTTGAGGTGAGGCAAATAGCCTACTTACAAATACGGAAAGGAGTGGCTTTAGATGTCCGTGACGGTAATTACCATGAGATTACAGAAGAAGGATCTGGGATTTTTAAACGGTTTTTGCCGTCGCGGAATCTGCCTGTCCGGCTTCGCGATCGCCAGGACGGGGTTTGGTTGAAATTGGTAACGATAAAGTTTGTTTCTCTGAGTGATTCAACACTGGGCAAGTACAGTTAAGTAGGTTAGGTAGGGGGTCAAAATTAACGACCAGCACTACTGCAAAAGGCGAAACCGATTTCCTGTTTAGCTACATAGAGATGAAAAAGGGAATTGCCTAATTAATAATGGAGGAAGTTAATGTCTAAGAGAAAAATATGGAATGTTAATGAGAAAAAGCATTACAAGATGTACAAAAGCGGTAAGCAGTGGTTCTTTGCCGGAATGGGAATCGTAGCCGGGCTTTTTGGTGCAGGATCCACCACGATTGCCAGCGCGGATGAGACGCCTAAGGGAGCAAATCTCGACCTTAGTAAGTCCAAGAACCTCCTCGCGACCAAGACGAGCGCGACGATTCCGGGCTCGACAAGTAACACGAACTCGCAAAATGCTAATTCGACGCATAACAGCGTTACGAATTCGGCTTCGACCGCAAATCAAAATACGCAAGCAAGCGCTAGTCAGTCAGCCAGTAAGGCCGCTTCGGCTAGCTTAAGTGCGTCTTTAAAGGCTTCACAAGCAGCGAGCCAACAAAAGGCTAGTCAAAGTAAGAGTCAACAAGCGGTTAATCAAGCTAGTGACCAAGCCAAACAAGCTAGCGAAAAGGCTAAACAACAGGCGGCTAAGACGGATACTAAAAAAGCATCCAACGCTAACAGCCAACAACACAGCCAAGCTGATAGCCAACAAGATTCTACCAATCAACAATCTAAATCGGTAACGAAGCAAAGCACGAACAACGGTAGCCAAACTAACGTTGATAATAGCCAGAGCTCAACTTCCATAGCCGATACAAACAGTAAGTCGGTAGCCAGTCAGAATAGTACTCAAAGCTCACAAAGTTTGTCTATCTCGGCCTCAAATTCGATGAAGGACAGTCAGTCACGAGTAACCGTTGATCAATCGGCATCGCTGAGTCAGAGCTTAACTAAGAGTAATAAAGATTCAACTAAGGACACGCCAATTTGGCACGGAGAAACGTTTACGGGTAATGACGGTAAAACGATTTCGGACGCCATTGATTATTATGGCGATGCTGACGATGTACACATCAATGAACCACCAACATTTAAGGGATATGTTAATGATTTTAGTCAGGCAGAGCTCAACTTTGGAATTTTAGGTACAACCAAACATATTGATGGTGTGTCAGATAACCCTTCAGAACAAGAAAAGTGGTTTACGGATCAGTTCAGAGCCTTTGTTAAAACAGCTAAAAGTATTGATGAAATCAACGATTGGATTCATAATAATATTTTTTACAAGCTCTACGTTGAGCAAGGAGACTTTGCTAATCAGAAGGATGGTTATCTGAACGGTTGGTCAATCGATTGGGTTTACAATAAACAAGACGATTTGATAGCTATTAAAGGTAAAGATATCAATACCACCGTGGGTAATCCGAAATCAATACGGGACGGGTTGGAATACTGGCATAATTCTGCTGGAGAACAGCCAGATAACTTGGATGGGCTCAGCTGGGATATTGATGAGCATCCCGAATGGTGGAACGAAGTTGGTGACCATAAAGTAGAAATTACTTATTTCGATTCATCTTCCCTTGAGAGTGTAAAAACGACTATCATTATCCATGTGGTCGATAAGGCTGTTGAGGTAAATGCTCATGGTGATACTGTCTATGAAGGCGCTCCTAAAGGTATGGGTGAATTTATAGATGGTGCAATTGACTCTAATGGTAATCCTGTAGAATATAACCAAGACACTGCTAAAGACTTTGGTTGGAGTATGGATGCCAGCAACTGGTATCACACAGGATCTTATACAGTAAACGTAACATATACTGACCCTAACACTAAAGACACTGCTGTAACAACCATCACAATTAATGTTGTAGCTAACAACGCAAAGGTTGAAGGTAAAGATACAATCTACAATATGGGTAATCCCCATTTAACGATAAATGATTTGCTTCCTAACCTTACCCTTACTGAAGCTGACGGAACCACAGTTGAAAATTCAGCTGAAGCTTTGGTAGATAATCGATTGTCTGTGACGGATTTGGAAGGCACAGTGGATTGGGACGATCCCGGCACTTATTATGTTACGGTTCATTACACAGATAAGTTAAGTGGAAAAGAAGTAACTGGTGTAATTGGTATTAAGGTAGTAGGCCAAGGGGTAATTAAAGCTGATGATGGCAACACTTGGAAAGGTGAACCATTAGATCCTGCTGAGGTAGTAACTACGCTTAAGGACTCGCATGGCGATGACGTATTAGCTAGTGACGTAGAAAATGTAAGGTGGAGTAACAATGTAAATTGGAATATTCCAGGAACTTATAGTGATGTAGAACTTTCCTATACAGATAAGTATGGGGTCACTATTACTACGACCATTACCGTTACGGTCAATGACGATCAAGATATTCAAGTTAGGGATGGCGTAAATACTTGGGAAGGTAAGCCATTAACCCCACAACAAGTTGTAAGTGGACTTACTGATACGCATGGTGAACAAGATAACGACCTAAGCAATGTAACGTGGGATTTCGATGACACGCTATGGGATGTGCCAGGCGAACATACAGCAACGCTCTACTATACAGATAAGTACGGCAACACGGTTTCTAAAGAAGTTACCATTGTGGTTAATGAAGACAAAACTTCAATCGATGGTAGTAATTATGAAACTACGACTGGTAACACACCGACTCTCAGTGATGTAAACGCTAGTGCGACCGACGCTAATGGCGATCCAGTTGATCTATCAGAAATCAAAGCTACCGTTGAAGACACCCCTTGGGATGATGTCGATTGGTCAGTACCTGGAACTTATGTAGTTACTTTGACATATACTGATCCAACTACGGGTAAGACAGTAACCAAGACCGTTACGGTTACGATTAAGGACGACGTTAATAGTATCAGTCAATCAGAATCTAACGCCGACTCAGTTTCGAAGTCCGGTTCCGGTTCTGATTCGATCTCGAAATCAACATCTGATTCGGTTTCGAAGTCGACGTCCGGTTCTGATTCGATTTCGGGCTCCGGCTCCGACTCGATCTCGAAGTCAACGTCTGATTCGATTTCTAAGTCGACATCTGGCTCGGATTCAATTTCGGGCTCCGGCTCCGACTCGATCTCGAAGTCAACGTCTGACTCGGTTTCGAAGTCGACGTCAGGCTCTGATTCAATTTCAGGCTCCGGTTCAGACTCAATCTCGAAATCAACGTCTGATTCGGTTTCGAAGTCGACGTCCGGTTCTGATTCGATTTCGGGCTCTGGTTCAGACTCGATCTCGAAGTCAACATCTGATTCGATTTCTAAGTCGACATCTGGCTCTGATTCAATTTCGGGCTCCGGCTCCGACTCGATCTCGAAGTCAACGTCTGATTCGATTTCTAAGTCAACTTCTGGCTCCGATTCGATTTCGGGCTCCGGCTCCGACTCGATCTCGAAGTCAACGTCTGATTCGGTTTCTAAGTCAACTTCTGGCTCGGATTCGATTTCGGGCTCCGGTTCTGATTCGATTTCGAAGTCAACGTCCGGTTCCGAATCAATCTCGACTTCTGGTTCAGACTCGATCTCAGCATCTGGATCCGACTCAATTTCGAAATCAACTTCTGGTTCCGATTCAATTTCGGGCTCCGGTTCTGATTCGATTTCGAAGTCAACGTCCGGTTCCGAATCAATCTCCACCTCTGGTTCAGACTCAGTTTCGGGCTCCGGCTCTGACTCAATTTCGAAGTCAACGTCTGGTTCCGAATCAATCTCCACCTCTGGTTCCGATTCGATTTCGGGCTCCGGTTCTGATTCAATCTCGAAGTCAACGTCCGGTTCCGATTCGCTTTCGACCTCTGGTTCCGATTCGATTTCTAAGTCAGAGTCCGGTTCTGATTCAATTTCGAAGTCAACGTCTGGTTCTGATTCAATTTCGGGCTCCGGATCGGACTCAATTTCGAAGTCAATCTCTGGTTCTGGCTCCGACTCAATTTCGGGCTCCGGATCGGACTCGATTTCTAAGTCGACGTCCGGTTCCGATTCGATTTCGGGCTCCGGTTCTGACTCAATTTCGAAGTCAACTTCGGGTTCCGAATCACTCTCGACGTCCGGCTCCGACTCGCTTTCGAAGTCAACGTCTGGTTCGGAATCAATTTCAACGTCCGGTTCTGACTCAATTTCGAAGTCAACTTCTGGCTCAGATTCAATTTCGGCTTCCGGTTCGGATTCAATTTCGAAGTCAACATCTGGTTCGGATTCAATCTCTGGTTCCGGTTCTGACTCAATTTCGAAATCAGTTTCTGGTTCGGGCTCTGACTCAATTTCGGGCTCCGGATCGGACTCGATTTCTAAATCAACGTCTGGTTCGGAATCAATTTCAACCTCCGGATCTGGTTCTGACTCAATTTCGAAATCAACATCTGGTTCGGACTCGCTTTCGAAGTCCGATTCTGGTTCCGATTCGATTTCTAAGTCAACATCCGGTTCGGACTCGCTTTCGAAGTCCGATTCTGGTTCGGATTCGATCTCGAAGTCAACATCCGGTTCGGATTCGCTTTCGACCTCTGGTTCTGATTCAATTTCGAAGTCAACGTCTGGCTCTGAATCGATCTCGGCTTCCGGTTCGGACTCAATTTCGAAGTCAACATCCGGTTCGGACTCAATTTCGGGCTCCGGCTCTGACTCAATTTCGAAGTCAATCTCTGGTTCTGGTTCGGATTCGGTTTCAGCTTCTGGCTCCGATTCGATTTCTAAGTCAACATCCGGTTCCGAATCGATTTCGACCTCCGGCTCCGGATCGGACTCAATTTCGAAGTCCACATCTGGATCTGACTCGCTTTCGAAGTCCGACTCTGGCTCAGATTCAATCTCGAAGTCGACGTCTGGTTCTGATTCAATTTCAGGCTCTGGCTCAGATTCAATCTCGAAGTCGACTTCCGGTTCCGAATCACTCTCGACCTCCGGTTCCGACTCAATTTCGAAGTCGACGTCTGGTTCCGAATCGATTTCAACCTCCGGCTCTGGTTCGGACTCGATTTCGAAGTCCACATCTGGATCTGACTCGCTTTCGAAGTCCGATTCTGGTTCCGATTCAATCTCGAAGTCAACTTCCGGCTCGGATTCAATTTCGGCTTCCGGCTCTGACTCAATTTCGAAGTCAACGTCTGGCTCCGACTCAATTTCGGGCTCCGGTTCGGACTCGATTTCGAAGTCAATCTCTGGTTCCGGCTCGGATTCGATTTCCGGTTCTGGCTCGGATTCGATTTCTAAGTCAACTTCCGGCTCAGAATCAATCTCGACGTCTGGTTCGGATTCAATTTCTAAGTCAATCTCTGGTTCCGGTTCGGACTCGGTTTCAGCTTCTGGCTCGGATTCGATTTCTAAGTCAACGTCTGGCTCCGAATCAATCTCGACGTCTGGCTCTGGTTCGGATTCAATTTCGAAGTCGACGTCTGGTTCCGACTCGCTTTCGAAGTCCGATTCTGGTTCTGATTCAATCTCGAAGTCGACGTCTGGTTCGGATTCAATTTCGGCATCTGGCTCTGATTCAATTTCTAAGTCAACGTCTGGTTCAGATTCAATTTCGGGCTCCGGTTCGGACTCGATTTCGAAGTCAATCTCTGGTTCCGGCTCCGATTCGATTTCGGGCTCTGGCTCTGATTCGATTTCTAAGTCAATCTCTGGTTCTGGTTCCGACTCAATCTCGAAGTCGATCTCTGGTTCTGGCTCGGATTCAATTTCGGGCTCCGGTTCTGACTCAATCTCTGGTTCTGGTTCCGATTCAATCTCGAAGTCAACTTCTGGTTCGGATTCACTTTCGAAGTCTGACTCTAGCTCGGATTCGATTTCGAAGTCTGACTCTGGTTCTGATTCGATTTCTAAGTCAACCTCTGGTTCGGACTCGATTTCTAAGTCAACTTCTGGCTCAGAATCGATTTCAGCTTCTGGCTCCGACTCAATCTCGAAGTCAACTTCTGGTTCAGGTTCAATTTCGGCTTCCGGTTCGGACTCGATCTCGAAGTCAACCTCTAGCTCCGACTCGTCGTCTAGATCAGCCTCTGGCTCCGACTCAATCTCGAAGTCGACCTCTGGTTCCGGCTCGATTTCGGCCTCTGGTTCAGACTCGATTTCTAAGTCAACCTCTGGTTCTGGCTCGATTTCAGCTTCTGGCTCGGATTCAATCTCGAAGTCAACTTCTGGTTCGGACTCGTTGTCTAGATCAGCTTCTGGTTCGGACTCGATTTCTAAGTCAACCTCTGGTTCTGGCTCGATTTCAGCTTCTGGCTCGGATTCAATCTCGAAGTCAACATCTAGTTCGGACTCGTCGTCTAGATCAGCTTCTGGTTCCGATTCAATCTCGAAGTCAACCTCTGGTTCAGACTCGATTTCGAAGTCAACTTCCGACTCGGATTCGATTTCGACCTCTGGTTCTAGTTCGGACTCATCGTCTAGATCAGCCTCTGGCTCGGATTCAATCTCGAAGTCAACCTCTGGTTCGGACTCGCTTTCGAAGTCGACTTCCGGTTCTAGTTCAGTTTCGGCTTCTGGTTCGGACTCGATTTCTAAGTCAACTTCTGGCTCTAGTTCAGTTTCGGCCTCTGGCTCGGATTCAATTTCGAAGTCAACCTCTGGCTCAGATTCAATCTCGAAGTCGACCTCTGGTTCTAGCTCGATTTCGGCTTCTGGTTCGGACTCGCTTTCGAGATCAGCATCTGATTCCGATTCAGCATCGAAGTCAGCTTCGATTTCCGATTCAGCTTCTAAGTCAGACTCACGAGATATCGCTAGTGAATCACGTTCGACATCTGATAAACAAGAAAGTGAATCGAAGTCGACGTCTGATAAGCAAGAAAGCGAATCGAAGTCAGCATCTGACAAGCAAGAAAGCGAATCGAAGTCCACGTCTGACAAGCAAGAGAGTGAATCACAGTCTGCATCCGATAAGAATGATAGCGGCTCGAACAGCGGATCAAATTCGGACTCGAACAACAACGGTTCCAACTCCGATTCTGATAACAATGGTTCCGGTTCTGATTCAACGGATAACCACAACCATCATTCAGGAGACGGCTCAGATTCTAACTCGAACAACGATGACTCCGATAACGGATCTAACAATGGATCGAACTCTGATTCGAATAACGACGGATCCAACAACGGTTCTGGCTCTGACTCGAACAACGATGGATCCAATAACGGTTCCGGTTCTGACTCCGATAACGGCGGCTCGAACAATGGCTCAGGTTCTGATTCGAATAACGGCGGTTCCAACAATGGTGCTGGCGACAACTCGAATGACGGTTCTGGAAATAATCACGGAACTGACCAAGGCAATGGTTCGAATGGCTCAGGTGATGGAACCTGGAATGGCGGTGCTGGCAACGGCACAGGTAACGGTACTAACGGCGGCAATGGCAATACCGGCAACGGCGGAGCTAGCCTAGTGGATACTGGATATCAACCAGGCAACGGCCAAGGTGACGGTAGTGTCGACCTTACTCAAGGTAATGGTGGCAACGGCGCAAATAGTTCGAATGGCGGAACAAATAGCGCAGAACGCTTACCACAAACTGGTGAGGAAGATAACGCTAGTGCTCGTGCAGCCGGTACAGTTGGCTTGATTGGTGGATTACTGGGACTCTTCGGTCTTGGTAAGAAGCGTAAACGTCACGATGAAGAATAATCGTCGACTTTAAAGCTAGAAACTAAGTTAAGAAAAGCTCTTTAATCAACGATTAAGAGACATCCTAAGATTTGAAAAATACCTGTAGTTAGTGGTAGGTGATACCTATCGCTAGCGGCAGGTATTTTTTTGTGGTCAAAAAGAGAGCTTTATATAATAGGAAGAAAAGTGTTTGGAAATGCAATACAAAAAACGTCGATCGGCCTACGTTAGGCTAATCGACGCTTTTTAAATATTATTCTATTTTAAATACAATTGGTAGGCAAAGCGTTTATTATCAACTTCGTTTTCGTCAATGAAGTCAATAATCCCACGATACTCAAATCCATTGTTGGTAATAACTTTTTGCATCCCCTTGTTAAGCGGGTGGGTATCGACACGAACTTCGTCGTAACCAAGTAAAGAACTAATGGTGAAGAGACCTTGCATCATCTTCTCAGATAGACGTTGACCGCGGAACTTCGATGAAATCGCAATCCGGTGAATTGACATGTATTTGTCATCAGGGTTGCCCCGCCAACTACCTTCCTGGATATCGTCGTAGTTAACATCGTTATCTGGCCACAATGCGGCCGTACCAGCAATCTGTCCATCGACCATTAATACATAACTAATTTGTTGCTCAATATCTTTCTCAATGTCTTGGTTAGTAGGGTAGCCAGCTTGCCACTGGTTGATTCCCTGTTCCTTCAAATAAGCCTTAGCTTCATTAATAATTGTTAAAATGGCTGGCAAATCAGCCTTAGTTGCTCTACGCAAATAAGATGTTGTCATAATTTCCGTCTCCATTTTCTTTTTCTGAAAAAATAATTCTAACCTAATTTTGCAGAGATGTCACCCTAAAATTTTTGGTGAAAACGAATTCATTTGAGATATTTCCTATTTGGGAAAATTCAAGGCTAATATTAACCCATTAAATATGCTAATATATGTAGATAGTAAAGAATTTAGGGGTGGTAGCATGAAAAAAGTTCGGAACTGGAGATTAACCCTCGGTTGGCAAATCCTCATTGGTCTAATCTTGGGAGTCGTTTTAGGCGCTAGTTTTTACCATAATCAAGTTGCTATCACGGTCATGCAAAATCTAGGAACCATGTTCATCCACATGATTCAAATGATTGTTTTACCGATCGTGGTATCTTGTCTGACCGTCGGAATCGCCGGAATGGGTGACGTTAGTGAACTTGGCCGCGTCGGGTTGAAGACTTTGATATACTTCGAAGTTTTGACCACGATTGCGTTAGTTGTCGGAATGATTTTTGCTAACGTTTTTCATCCGGGAACGTACATCGACATTCACAGCCTGCAAAGTACGGATATCAGTTCTTACGTGGAGACGGCCAAAGCAGCCAAATCCAACAGCGGAATTTGGGCCACGTTGATGAACATTATCCCGACGAATATTTTTTCATCGCTGGCTGAAGGAAACATGATGCCGGTCATCTTCTTCTCCGTGCTCTTTGGTTTGGGACTAACGGCCATTGGCAAGCAGGGACAGATTTTGATTGACGCACTTACCGCCGTGCAAGAGGTTATGTTTAAAGTTACCAACTGGATCATGCACTTTTCACCAATTGGGGTCTGCGCGTTGATTGGCGTGACGATTGCCCAAATGGGAATTGATGCCCTTAAACCGTTGGGACTATTCGTTTTAATTACTTACGTGGCAATGCTTTTCTTTGTACTTGTGGTACTCGGCTTAGTTGCGAAGTTCCACAACATCAACTTCTTTGAACTCCTGAAAGTTATTAAAAACGAGTTGATTTTGGCGTTTTCGACGGCTAGTTCGGAAGCAGCCTTACCAAAAATGATTGATAAAATGCAAAAATACGGGGTGAGCCAAGGAATCGTTTCTTTTGTAATCCCCACAGGGTACACATTTAACCTCGACGGCTCGGCAATTTATCAGGCGGTCGGCGCGCTTTTCTTAGCACAGGCGTACGGAATTCATTTGACGCTCGGCCACCAGATTACGTTGTTGGTAGTCTTGATGATTACTTCGAAGGGAATGGCCGGGGTACCCGGGGCGTCCTTCGTAGTGCTTCTAGCAACCGTAGCAACGATTGGCGTACCGATGAGCGGGTTGACCTTCATCGCTGGTGTGGACCGGATCATCGATATGGGCCGGACGGCAGTAAACGTGGTAGGAAATTCGCTGGCAGCCATCATAATGGGCAAGTCCGAAGGTGAATTCGACGAAGAAAAACACCGGGAGTATGTGGGAAATCTGTAGAGAGTGCGGAACAACCCGGGTAACTTCCGAGGATTAATTGAATCCCGCCGTTAATCGCGATTTAGGCGATTGACGGTGGGATTTTATTAACCGGAAGAAGTTGGGTTGTGGAGCACGTTTAAGCTGTGTAGCATAGAACCCCAAAGGATTAACGGAAATAGGGAACTAATCGCGATTTAGGCGATTGGTTCCCTATTTTGGTTAACCGGAGAAAGCTAGGGGCTGGAGCTCATTTCGACTACGCAGCAGAGGAGCGTAACGGAATTGAGGTACAATCGCGATTTAGGCGATTGGTTCCCTATTTTGGTTAACCGGAGAAAGCTAGGGGCTGGAGCTCATTTCGACTACGCAGCAGAGAAGCGTAACGGAATTGAGGTACAATCGCGATTTAGGCGATTGACGGCGGGATTTTATTAACCGGAAGAAGTTGGGTTGTGGAGCACGTTTAGGCTGTGCAGCATAGCCAATAGGAAAGCCCCTTTAGTCTGCTTTCAATAATTAAAAATGGAAGTGTACTTCCAAAATCGTTTTATTTCTCCAAAAATGGAAGTATACTTCCATTTTTTACAAAATTACTACTAAATGGAAATATACTTCCATTTGATAATAAAAAGACGTAAGATGGAACCAAAGATAAGCGTCAATGAGGGGGCAAGTAAATGATTAAAAGACCGAGTTATTTAAAAAAATTAATTCAGTTGAAAGACACGGACGTAATTAAAGTGATCACGGGTGTGAGACGTTCGGGTAAGTCGGTATTACTAATGTTATATAGAGACTACTTACTAAGCAACGGGATTAAGAGCGACCAAATAATTTACCTTAATTTTGAACAATTTGAACTCTTAGGAGTCCGTAATCAAAATGAGCTAATTGAATTACTTAAGCCAAAGTTAAATAAAAAACAGCGCCTTTATTTGATGTTTGATGAAATTCAAATGGTTGACGGTTGGCAAGCAGTAATTAATGGGATTCGGGCTAGCTATAATTGTGATATTGTAATTACCGGTTCCAATGCGCAGATGTTGTCTGGGGAACTTGCGACCCTACTAAGCGGGCGGTACGTTGAAATTCCAATTTACCCCTTTTCTTTCCAAGAATTTTTAACGGCTAAAGAAATTGACCCGCAATCAAGGGAAGTTGATCAAGCTTTCCAAGAATATGAGCAGTTTGGTGGTTTTCCAGCAGTTGTTCTAGCAAATCAAGAAATTAAGGACACGATTTTATCGGGAATTTTTGACACAATCATTCTTAATGACGTGTCAATGCGGGCTAAAGTTCGGGATCAAGAATCTTTAAAAGCCTTAGTAGATTTTTTATCTGATAATACGGGACAACTGGTTAAACCGGCTAACGTGGCGAATGTCCTCAAGAGTGAGGGAATCAAGGTTTCTAACCACACAATTGAAAATTATTTGAAATTACTAGAAAATGCATTCCTATTTTACCGAGCTCGGCAGTACGACATTCGTGGAAAAGGTTATTTACGAACTACGGGGAAATATTACATCGTTGACCCCGGGCTACGGCGGTATGCGGTAAGTCAACGTCCCGGTAATTATGCAGGACAACTAGAAAACATCGTTTACGTGGAACTGCTAAGAAGGGGCTACAAAGTCGACGTAGGCAAACTCCAGAGTAAGGAAATTGATTTCATTGCGCGAAAACATGATGAAATTATATATATTCAAGTAACGTATGAAATTCCAGAAAACACCCATGAGACTGACAATTTATTAAATTTACGAAATAACCACCAAAAAATCTTAATTACGCAAAAGTATTATCCGGATATTAAGGAAATTGACGGCATCGCGGTAATTAACGTTGTAGATTGGTTGTTAGATGAACCAGAATAACTATGCTAAAAAGCGGAGGAAAAATCACTTTGGTGTTTCGACTACACTAAAAGTCCGGTTGTTCCGCTTAACTAAAAATCGACTATTATGCCAAATTTAGACATAATAGTCGATTTTTAGTTAAATATTCATAAATTACCCGGCTTTTGACGCACGTTCTTTTTTACCCTAATTCAACCGTGAAGTTCAGCAGTCGACTAACGTAGTTCGGGTGGTGATTAAGTTGTTGAATCGTGCGCTGAAGGGTTTCTAAATTATCAGTAATAATCCCATTAACGCCCATGAAGGTCAGTTTGGCCATGACGTCGCGGTCGTTAACCGTCCAAGCGTAAACTTTGCGACCGGTAAGCTGGGCGGTAATTAAGAAGGAGTTATTCAAGGTAGAATGCTCCATCGTATAAAAATCGGCTTTAGATTGCGGCACGCCGATAAAGTTAAATGGCAGGATGTAGCCAACTTGGAGCTTAGGGTTCAAGGTTTTTAACTTTTCGACGGCATCGTAATCTAGACTGTGGACCTCGTCGTGGTTGGCCACGAGGCGTTTACCGTAGCGCTTATTAAAGGTGGTAATGGAATTGGAAGAATCCCGTTTCGTAGTCTTAAGTTCCACCAGTAAGCGCTGGTGCAAACGTTCGGCGGTTGCTAAGTAGTCGTCAAAACTGGCAACCTTCGCAGAAGTCCCGTTTTCCCGGGCAGTTAAGCGGGTAATTTGCCGAAGCGTCAAGTCATGCGGCCGTTTATTAACGCCGGTCAATTGTTTCAAGTTCTCGTCGTGCATTACCACAAACTGATGGTCCTTAGTTTCATGCAGGTCCATTTCAATGAAATCGGGATGCAACCGGCTGGTGTTAATCAGCGCTGGAATGGTATTTTGCACCCCATTTTTCGCGTTAACTCCGCGGTGAGAAATGGTTAACGGCGTGGAAGTGAAAAAGCCGTTCAGGTAAAGGGCGTTAAAGCCGAGGATTCCCAAGAATAAAACCCCCGCCAAGGCCTTAAACCACCAATGCTTGCCTGATTGATAACTAAGCCGTTGGAGCTGATTGCTGAGCTGCCGGCTACTAGTAACGAAGCTAGCTTGGTTTTTGAGTTGGTCAGCCATGATCATCAATGAACCAGTTCCTAAGGCGATGCTCATTAACAGGAGTACCAGCTCAATTAAGAGCAGGTTGATGGAAGCTGCCCAATAGTCCCAGGAAGCCGGGAGATGTTGGTCAGCCAGAGCCTGAAGCGCTAAAATAAGCGCCTGTCCCAAAATTGACAGACCGACGTTGACTACGATTAACAATCCCAGTTGCTTAACAATGGTTTTGAAGTTCAATTTGGTTAACCGCCAGCTTTTCTGGACGGCTTGGTGTCCCGTACTGCGTCCCAGGATAATCAGCGGAAGGGCCAAGAAGAATCGAATTCCTAAGTAAAAAGTAACTAAGTAAAGCAAAATCAGCACTAAAAGCAGGGGCCGATTTTCGTATAGAAAATAGTTAATAATGAAGTCGGGTACCCGCACCTTGTTCAATAACGGAGTCGAGATACCCAGCCCCCCAAACGGCAGGATAATTAAACAATAGATTAATAAGTAACCGACCGCGCGACCAAAAGTATGCCGTACCCGTTGGAAAGAAAGGGTGATTAGCGAATTTAAGGCTAATTTTTTACCTTGGTTAATCTGCATAATGCCTAGAAATAAGAAGGTCACCTGCCAGTAAATGGCGACGATCACGGCGAGAATCAGGAGTAGGCAACCGATGTCCAAAAACGGATGGTTGGTGACCACCTCAAGGAAATTGGTGTTGGAAAGGTAGCGCACCCCCGCCAAACGCAACATGATGCTGCCAATCAAGGTGAAAAGCGGGATAATGCCCGCGTAAATCACCACGATACTGGTAATAAATAGGCTGAGATAGCTAAGTAAATGTTTAAAAATAAAACGATACGTTTTGGTGATGCTCGCCATAAAGGGCCTCCTAGATAACTGTTCTTCTTGTTATTCTAGCAGAGAAAGTGCGGTATTTAAAACGCTAGGAGGGTAGCGAACGACGAAAAGGGGGCGATTTACGTGGTTGACTGCCCTTTGTTAATTACGACCTCGGCGAAGCCACGGTCTTTTACCTATTAAATTTTTTAGGTGTTTTAAGTTTACCTTTATGGAAGAACGAAAATACGAGACTGAAAAGGTCCTTAAAAAGTTGTTTTGACTTCAATGGCGCCGAAACGGGTACCAAAAGTCAGTTTGTTCCGCTTAACCAAAAAATTGGCCATTATGCAAAATTAAGCATAATGGCCAATTTTCAGTTAATGTAATGCTCGCAAACTACCCGACTTTCGTCCCACTCGCGGATCGAATGGTTTGAATTTTATAGTTCTTGTGTAGTAAATGCTTTCTTCGCTGCATCATATTGGTGAAGGTAACGGTGTGCACCGAACTCCTCGAAGAAGGCGTTTGGCTCTTCCGGATTAGGGTAGAAGAAAGTTTCCTCATCGCCCTTAACGACTTTGATTCCCACTCGCGGGGTGTCGACCGTAGTTAAACGGGTGGTCGGTGAGGATAGGTAGGTGGCGATATATTTTTTAATAATCGTGAGGTCCATATTCGCAACTCCTTAATTTAAAGTACGTCACGCGTCTGCGGCGTATCCAGAATGTAATTGTTAATTACCTTGGAAGAAATTGCCGGTGTCTTTGCCAAAATCGATTGCGCGACAATTGATTGGGACAGTTGTTCTTGATAAAAATCATTTGGCACAAACTGACTAATACTTAAAACAATGAAGGTAATCAGATAACTGATTACGAATCCAGCGACGGCGCCTGCCAAGCCGTTGACTTGATGAATGACGGGCAACCAGGTGATCATTTGTGAAAACCGGACGATTAAGCGAATCACAATCCAGCCCACAAGCATCAAGAAGATGAAGGAAACGGCGTTCATCGTGGTTAAATTAGTCAACGGGTCGTGGCTCCCGTTCCCAAAAGTACGGGAGAGAAATTCGGCAAAGGGGGCGGTGAAGTTTTTGGCTGCCGCAAACACAATTAAATAACCCACTAGATAAATGATTTCGGCAACTAGTCCGCGCCGGTAGCCGGAAAAAAAGGCCGAAATCAAGATTAAGATTAAAATTAACGATAGTAGCATTAAAAGCTCCTTGTTGAATTAGTTGGTTAACTAACCATAATTGAGGTCAGTTAGGTACTATTATTAGATTCCCTAACGTCATTACTCGTTAGTGAGTGTTCAATATTGACGAGGAAAACTGGGTGTTCTGAAGACGAGACACCTTATATAAATAACCACTATAGAGGAAAAAACATTGCTATTCAAGTTCAATTAACCCGGTTGAAGTTCAATTTAAGTTAAAAATGAAGTTCAAATTTAACTTAAAGACCGCGTAAATTAGCAGTTTTCGGCAACACTGGTTCTAATTTCGGCTTCTTGAGAAAAGCGTCTTTACAAATCCGTTAGGGAAGAAGTAAAATTGATAAGTAATTTAAAATGATTCTAAATTAGCGAACAGAATGGGGAGAAATTGGATGAGTAAAAAGGCGAAGCAAAATACGTTAGCACAAAAAATTAACGTAATTCGGGCCAGCGTAATGGGGGCCAACGACGGGATCCTATCGGTAGCCGGAATTGTGTTGGGCGTGGCGGGGGCGACGACCAATAGCTTTGCGATTTTTATTTCCGGCATTTCGGGGATGTTAGCCGGAACGGTTTCCATGGCGATGGGCGAATACGTTTCCGTAAATTCCCAAAAGGACTCGCAGGAAAACGCGGTTAACCACCAACGTCAAGCACTTGAAGAGGACTACCAAAAGGAACTTGATTTTGTTGCCGAAAAGTACGCAAAAACTGGCATTCCCGAGGACTTAGCCCAAAAAGCGGCCCGAGAAATGATGGAAAAAGATGCGCTATTAACGACCGTGCGTGAACGTTACGGCTTTGATATGCACAATTTTACCAGTCCTTACCAAGCGGCGATTGCTTCCATGATTGCCTTTTCGTTAGGTTCGTTATTACCATTACTGACGATTACCTTTGCTAAACACAGTATTCGGGTGCCGCTAACCGTAGTTTCCGTGGTGGTTGCCCTCGCCATTACCGGTTACGCCGCGGCGGTGATCGGGAAGGCGGTCCGGCGGCGAGCGGTCGTCCGCAACGTGATTGCCGGACTATTAACGATGGGCGCGACCTACCTGATTGGCTCACTTTTCGCGCGGTAAGGGGATGAATGAACATGAAAAAGAAAACTAAAATGAGTATGGATAACAAATTAAACATGTTGCGGGCCGGTGTGCTGGGCGCCAACGACGGAATTTTGACGGTAGTCGGGGTTCTTTTTAGTGTGGTTGCGGCCACCACCAACCCATTCATCATCTTTATTGCCGGCTTGTCCGACCTTTTGTCATGTGCTTTTTCGATGTCAGCGGGCGAATATGCTTCGGTAAGTTCCCAACGCGATACTGAAAAAGCGGCCGTGGGCGAAGAAAAGCTCCGGCTAAAGGCTGATCCGGAAGCCGAATATGAATTAGTGGCGAATTTTTACATGGAAAAAGGGGTTACGGAAGAGACTGCGCACCAAATTGCCCGTTCATTAATGGATACCGCACCGTTAAAAACGGCGGTCGACGTGCGTTACGACATGGATTTAGACGAATACCTAACTCCGTGGGGCGCGGCAATTTCGTCACTATTTTCTGCAGCGCTAGGCGGGGTCTTTCCTTTAGTGGCGATGACCCTCGCACCTAGTGATTTTAAAATGCAGGCGACCATCATTGCGACGGTGTTTTCCGTAGCGTTGACCGGCTTCTTGAGTTCTAAACTGGGAAACGGTTTGCCGAAAAAAGCGGTCATCCGTAATGTAATTGTCGGGATCATCACGATGTTCATTCATTACTACATCGGAAAATTATTTTAGTAAGCTCAAAAAATCGCTTCCAGACTTGATTTATAAAGTGAATCTAGCAGTTGAATGCCCGTCTAAAGGCATTTTGCGGGGTTGTCAAAGAAATCTTATATGTTATGATTGCTGTGGTTCAAGATTGAGGAAAGGAAGGAATTTAAAATGAGTAACGAGATCAAGAACCCTAAGAAGCGGCGAAAATTAATTTCGTACGCAAACGGCCGGTCGTTGGAGGAAATCAACGGGACGGTTAAGGTTCCTAAAAATATTGGTTTTTGGAAAACTTTGTTTATGTATTCGGGGCCAGGCGCATTAGTTGCGGTAGGTTATATGGACCCTGGTAATTGGTCAACATCAATCACTGGGGGGCAAAACTTCCAGTACATGCTAATGTCGATTATCTTGATTTCGAGTTTAATCGCGATGTTGTTACAATACATGGCGGCTAAACTGGGAATTGTGAGTCAGATGGACCTTGCCCAAGCAATTCGGGCGCGGACCAGTAGAGCACTGGGAATCGTCTTGTGGATATTAACGGAGTTGGCGATCATGGCGACCGATATCGCAGAAGTTATCGGGGCGGCAATCGCGCTTTATTTGTTATTCCATATTCCGCTCGTGGTGGCGGTATTCATCACCGTATTTGACGTATTATTGCTATTATTGTTAACCAAGATCGGTTTCCGGAAAATCGAAGCCATCGTGGTTTGTTTAATCATGGTGATTTTGGTCGTCTTCGTCTACCAAGTAGCCCTTTCGCATCCGAGCTGGGGCGCAGTATTTGGCGGATTGATTCCAACGACTAAAGCATTTGCAACAACCCCAACGGTGGGCGGCATGACCCCGTTGAGCGGTTCGTTAGGAATCATCGGAGCTACCGTAATGCCGCATAACTTGTACTTGCATTCGGCAGTTTCGCAAACGCGGAAGATTAACCACGATGATGAAGAAGACGTAGCACGGACCGTGCGGTTTTCCACTTGGGATTCCAACATTCAGTTATCGTTTGCCTTCGTGGTTAACGCACTGCTGTTAGTAATGGGAGTGGCCGTATTTAAGACCGGTGCCGTACAAGACCCGTCCTTCTTCGGGTTGTTCCACGCTTTGAACGACACTTCGACGTTAAGTAACGGAATTTTGATTGGGGTCGCTAAGACCGGAATTCTATCGACCCTCTTTGCGGTAGCCCTCTTGGCTTCGGGTCAAAATTCTACCATTACCGGAACGTTGACCGGGCAAGTAATCATGGAAGGTTTCGTGCACATGCGGATGCCGTTATGGGCCCGGCGTTTGATTACCCGGTTGATCTCGGTAGTGCCAGTATTAATTTGTGTAATGATAACTAGTGGGAAGGGCACCATTCAAGAACACGAAGCCCTCAACAACTTAATGAACAATTCGCAGGTCTTCTTGGCCTTCGCGTTACCATTCTCGATGGTACCGTTGCTGATGATGACCGACAGTCGCGTAGAAATGGGCGACCGGTTTAAGAACAGCTGGATTGTCCGAATTTTAGGCTGGATTTCGGTAATTTTCTTAACTTACTTGAACCTAACTGGATTACCAGATTCAATCGCGGCCTTCTTCGGCGAAAATGCCAGTGCAGCGGAAATTAGCATGGCTCACGACATTGCCTACGCGTTAATTGTGGCCGTTTTGGCATTACTCGCGTGGACGGTAATTGAATTGTACAAGGGAAATAAACGTTACGAAATTGAACTTGCAGAAAAAGCTAACGCAAAGGAGGCGGCATAATGGCCTTCGATGTGAAAAGAATTTTAGTTGGAGTGGACGACTCTAAAGACGCTTTGTTGGCTTTTGACTACGCAATTAATTTGGCGAAAGATGCCAACCGCGAATTGGTGATTGTTTCGGTGCTGGAAAACGACGAAATGAACGTTTTCCAAGCCCTCGACAAGGATTACATTCATGGGGAACGAGCTGAATTAGAACAACACATTTTGACCTACCAAAAGCAGGCGCAAGATGCTGGCGTTACCAACGTCCGTTGCGTGGTGACGGAAGGCGATCCCGGTGAGACGATTGTTGAAGAAGTAATTCCCGCGGTTAAACCAGATTTATTGGTGGTTGGCGCGGAATCGAAAAAGGGCATTGCTCGCCGTTTTGGGAGCCAAGCCGCATACATGGCAAAATACGCTCCGATTACGGTAACGGTCGTGCGGTAATTTAAACTTTAATCAACTTAGGAGGACGGCAAAGCAATTAGGACCGTCCTCTTTTTTTATGAACGGGGGAGCAAAGTGAATTTTGTAATTATTGGACTAACTTTTCTTAGCGTCAATTTAGATTTCTTTTTTATGCTGTTGTTTTTGGTCCGCAAGTACCGGTTGTCCGCAGTTTTAGGGGGATATTTGCTAGGCACGTTGCTGTTGGTGACGGCGAGTTATTTAATTGGCCAAACCCTCTCCGCCTTTTTGCCGGAATGGTTACTGGGAGTGCTCGGGTTCTTGCCGATTTACCTAGCAATTAAGGATGACGATGACGAAGTTAACGCGACCCAGTCCGGTGCTTCGGCGGTCGGGACGGTTTTGGTGACCTACCTTTCCGTATGTACGGGATGCAACCTGGCAATCTTTTTGCCAGTTTTAATGCACGCCCAGCTTGCTGAATTTTTCGTTGCCCTGTTATTGATCTTGGGATTGAGCGCGGTGGCCGTCCTCGTGATTAATTTACTTAGCAAAAATTCGCTCGTCAGCCAAGTGATGGAAAAATATGGCGAGAAACTGATGAAGGTTTGCTACGTGTTGATCGGGCTGTACGTTTTCTGGGACAGCGGCTTAGTGGCCCATTTAATTCGGTTGGTTGGATAACCGGTAATTGATAAGGAAAGTAAAATCGAAATGATGCACCCGCATAGCGCAAAAAAAGACCCCGACTACTGGTCCTAGTCGGGGTCTTGGTGATTCTATGCTTGCCACATGATTGCATTTAGAGTATAACACAATCATTTGATGACTTGCTACCATTTTAAGTAGGATATTTAATATGTTTTGAAAAAATAATTCCGGCCAAAAACGATTCGTATTGAATCGTTTTTTTAGTTTCTAAGGAAGACAAAAATCCCCGCTATTATCGCGAATAGCGAAGATTTTGGAGCCTGTGGTGGTTGCACAAGATCTGGAAGACTATCCAAATTAAACAAAGTTAACTTGGAAAGTTTCCCGGCGGGTAACCCCGTCAGTGCGAACTTGTAGGTGATCCTGTTGGGCAGTCCGAGTCACGGCAAAACTTGGGTGGTAGTTACCATAAAAATGAAAATAGAATTTATTTTCTGAATCTGGTTTCGCGGTGACCAAGCAGGCTGAATGATCGGAAGCCCGTACAACTTGGTTAGCAACGTTGGTACGACAATTAATTTGAACCATAAACCTCGCCTCCGCCTCTAGCTTAACACTATTAAAGGTTAATGGTGCAAGCTGCTAATCATTATTAGCAATTTCTTTTTGCAAAGTATCTAAGAATAGGCGATTTAAGTTAGGTAACTGGTGATTTTTACTCCACACCAGGGTGTTAGGTTCCACAACCGCGGGCGCCAAGGGCCGAAAAACGAGGTCATCCTTGGTAGTGTAATGATCAATTAATTTATCGTAGGTCAGCGCCATTACCGCGCCCGTTTGAACTAGCAGACTAGCGTTAAAGATGAGGTTGTACGTGCCGACAAAGTTAAGCTGGTTAAAAAGTTCCCCGCTCCAGATTTGGAAAGTTCCCCGTTGTGCAGCCTGCCGGGAGGTGATTAGCGGACGGCCAACCAAGTCGATTGGCTGGATCACGTCCTTTTCAGCAAGTTGGGCATCCGCTCGCATTAGCACTCCCCACCGATTTTCTTCGGGAAGCTGGAGGGTGTTGTAATTATTGAGGTTATGATAGCCCATGAGAACGCCGAATTCCAAAAGCCCGGCATCTAGCCCGGCTAAAATGTCCTCATAATCGCCACTCCGCAAATTCACCCGAACTTCCGGATATTGGCGCATGATTTGGTGGAGAGTTTCCATAAGGGGCGTGATTCCACTGCTTTCCCCGGCGCCGATTTCAATCGTGCCACTGATCACATCTTGTTTTTGGAGGTGATAGGTAGTCTTATTAACCAACCCCACAATCTGTTGGGCACGGCCCAGAAGATAGTGACCTTCCTGAGTTAAGGCCAAATGGCGGTGCTCCCGGCGAAAAAGTTTAACCCCGAGTTCGTCTTCCAAGTCAGCAATTTGTCGTGAAAGCGCGGGTTGGGAAACGTTGAGTAACTCGGCAGCCCGGGACATGTTTAACTCTTGAGCGATGGTGACGAAGTAGCGTAATACGCGAATATCCATGATGGTTAGCTCCTGACTATAACAAAATGTTATCAAAAATCATGTTTAATAAGTATTTAACATTACTATAAAACCCCGCTAAACTATAGTCAATCAGTTATTTGAGTAGCAAGGGGATGAGCATTTGGAATCCAAATTGGATTTAGGTACCGCCGCTTATAGTCAAGTTGACGAAGTGGTAAAAACTAATCAACGACTTTTACAACAGTTAAATACTCAGGAGCATTCGGCTGCTGAAATCCGTCAGCTGGTCAGTCAAATCACTAACGAACGAATTGATGACAGCACCGAAATTCGGTTACCGTTTCGCACGGATTTTGGCCGGAACCTGCATATTGGAAAAGATGTTTTCATTAATAGCGGGGCCATGTTTGTTGACCTAGGCGGAATTTATTTGGGCGATCACGTTTTAATTGGGCCTAACGTAACCATTGCTTCGGTTAACCACCGGATGGCACCGCAGGAACGACGGCATTTGAACCTGAAGTCGGTGTACATTCACCAAAATGCCTGGCTAGGGGCTAACGTGACGGTGACTCCCGGGGTAGTAATTGGCGAAAACGCAGTGGTGGCCGCGGGTGCCGTGGTGACCCGAAACGTACCGAAAAATACCGTAGTAGCGGGAGTGCCTGCCCGCGTAATCAAGAAGATTAGGGATTAGGAGGAATTTTGAGATGAGTTTGCAAGATAAAGTAGTAATGATTATGGGAGCTTCAAGTGGAATTGGCGCGGCAACTGCCCGGCTTTTAGCAGAACGCGGCGCTAAACTAACCCTAGCTGCGCGGCGATTAGCACGATTGGAAGAAATTAAATCAGCATATCCAGAGGCCTCAATCGAAACCGTGGAAGCTGACGTAACCGACATGGCCGCAGTACAAGCAGTAATTGATCATACTGTGGCAAAATTTGGCCGGGTTGACGTACTTTTTAACAATGCCGGGATCATGCCGGTTAACAATTTGTGCGAGCTTGCTCACCAATAATGGCAGCAAATGCTCGATATCAATGTTAAGGGCGTTCTTAACGGAATCGCGGCTGCTTTACCAGTGATGCGCAAGCAAAAATTCGGTCACGTAATTTCGACCTCTTCAGTACTGGGTTACGAAGTGTTGCCTGGTTATGCAGCATATTCAGGAACCAAATTTGCGGTACGCGCAATTATGGAAGGCTTACGTGAAGAAGAACGCCAAAATGGTATTAAGACGACCGTAATTGCTCCGGGATCGGTAAAAACAGAATTGTTTAATTCAATTAATAATAAAGAGGTTCGTGAAAGTTTAAAGGAGGCTCAAAAACAGCCGGGTGCGGAAATGATGGCATTGGAACCAGAAGAAATCGCCCAAGCAGTAGCCTTTGTGATTGACACGCCTAAGAATATGGCGGTTAATGAAATGGTAATTCGGCCTACGGGTCAAGAAGTTTAGGAGGAATTTTGAGATGAACATTTTTGAAGAAAGTTTTACGTTAAATAATGGAGTAAAGATTCCTAAGTTAGCATTAGGAACTTGGGAAATTCCGGATGATCGAGTTGCCGAAGCGGTGCGGCAAGCCGTTAAAATCGGCTACCGGCACATTGATACCGCACAAGCATATGGTAACGAACGCGGGGTTGGTGAAGGTGTTCGAACCGCTGGCATAAAACGCGAAGACCTTTTCGTGAACTCGAAAGTGGCTGCAGAAATTAAAGACTACGAAGGCGCGAAGAAGTCGATTGACGAAACCTTAGCGAAAATGAAGTTAGACTACTTGGACATGATGATTATTCATAATCCGCAACCATGGGTCGAAGTTAACCAATCTAACGACCGCCATTTTGCGGGCAACGTGGAAGTTTGGCGTGCTCTAGAGGATGCCATGCGCGCTGGTAAACTACGGGCAATCGGGGTTTCCAGTTTTGAAAAGGAAGACCTTGATAACCTTACAGCACACAGTGATACCAAGCCAATGGTTAACCAAATTTTGACTCACATTGGGGCGACGCCAGAAGACTTAATTAATTACTCGCAAGCTAACGACATTGTGGTTGAAGCCTTCTCGCCAATTGCTCATGGTGCCGCAATGCATAACGAAGCCATTAAACAAATGGCCGACAAGTACAACGTTAGCGTACCGCAATTATCAATTCGCTACGCATGGCAATTAGGATTGGTTGTTTTACCAAAGACCGCTAATCCAGACCATATGCGTGCTAACGCAGAGCTAGATTTTGAAATTAGTGACGCTGATATGACAACCTTGAAGCAAATGCACGGGATGGATTATGGGGATGCCGACATTTTCCCAGTGTTTGGCGGCAAGATGAAGGGTTAAAAACTACCATATAATATGATAAAAAATAGCGGGAGTCAGAGATTCATTGCGAATTTCTGGCTCCTTTTGCGTATTTTTGTAGTTAAGAACGGAAAAAGTAAAATAGATAACTAAATCTACAGTTCGTGTTATTATAGTGGTACAGTAAGGAATAAGTAAGGAAAAAGGAGCGACGATGATGGCAAAAAACTTAACTAAAGTTCGTTCTAAAATTACTAGCAAAAACCAAGTTACAATCCCAAAGACGGTTCGTGACTTATTAAACGTAAAATCTGCTGACACGATTGAATGGCAAATTGAGCCTAACGGAACGGTAATGATTGTTCAAAGTAAGCCGGATTTATGGCAAGTGGTTGACCAGCAAGCTCAAAAGTATGGAAAAGTTAATACTCCGGAAGTTGACTGGGGAACGGACTTAGAAAGCGAAGATTTTGACTGATGAAGCTAAGCCAAGGTGATGTAATCTGGATTGATTTAAACCCAGCTAAGGGAACAGAAACGAAAAAAAGATGTCCTTGTTTGGTAGTTAGTAATAATCATTACAATCGTTATTTCAATACGGTACTTGTTGTACCAATCAGTACGGCAGAAAAATACCGGGTCGCGGAAAAGTATGTAAAATCGCCGTTATTTATCCCAATTGATCAGGGCGATATTCAAGGGACGGCGTTATTGCAACACGTTCGGACAGTGGATCCCACTAAGCGCTCCAATGGGCAAGTGATGGAAAAAATATCATCCGCTGAAATTGAACAAATTAGCAATAATCTTCAGCAATTTTTTTAATTAGAGCAAAAAACGGGAGCCAGAAATTCATTGTGAATTTCTGGCTCCCGCTTTTTAGTGAGAAAATTTAAATTATCCAACTAGTTAGTTTTCGGTTTAGCTTCAACCCAACTAGATAGCAAGTAGATGTTGATTGCAGAAAAAATCAGCAAAGCTATCAGTACGTAGAATGGGCTCAAGTAATAATACAAATCAGCGTGGGCATCAATTAAATTAGAGTTGTGTTGAACAACTGTCATAAGTACGTTGCTTAGTAAGTCCGCCATTAATCCTAAAATATACAAAATGGCGATTACCAAAACGATTTTTGAAGTTTTCTGCCCAATCTTTGGTAAGAAGTTACTGATCACTTCGGTAAGTAGATGTACTAACGTGATTAAGGCCCAGAAGTTTAGGATTGCGAAGATAAGGGTCAGAAAAATTGAAACGTTTAGCATAAAGGTGGATCCTGAAAATCCTTCCGCAAATGTAGTGACCGTCACGTGCCATTGGAAAATAAAGGCAAAGACAACAATACATAAGATAAAGTAAGCAAAATTAAGGAAGGTCGTGATCAAATTTGCCCAATATAATTTACCATTCGAAATCGGAATTAACCGGTATGAACTAGCGGTGTAGACGCGTTCGTTACGAATGGTCAGCAGGATATAAATAACCATACTAGCTAGCGTCAAAACTGATTCAAAGGTGACAAAAAGCTGATCAGTCGATGCGGATGCGCGGACCATTTCATACAGCGTAATGACAATGGAGGCCAGTACGCTAAAGCCAAGCACTTGGTTAGTAAGCCGGAATTTGTCTCGGAACATTACCTTGGTTAAATCAAAAAATTTAGTCATAGTCGACATCCTCCTTGTAAAAATCTTCGTAGTAGGACTCGATATCTTTACCGAGCGTTTCGCGAATCGTGTCGGCACTTTCTTGGGCAATCACGCGTTGGTCCCGCACGATGACGACTTCATCAAGTAGGTTGGCAATGTCGGTAACGTGGTGGTCACTGATAATTATTGTGGCATTTTCCGGTTTCCAGCCAATGATGCTGCTAATGATTTTTTTACGACTCATCCCGTCAATCCCGTCAAACGGTTCGTCCAGTAAATACAAATCAGTTTGCCGCGCAAGGGTAATTGCGATTACCAATTTACGCTGGTTACCTTTCGATAGTTGGTTGAGCCGGGCATCTAGTTTTAAATTGAGGTTGTCTAACAAATGATTGAAGCGGGATAAATCAAAATCAGGGTACATTAGTTGGTAATCTTCCGCAATTTTAAATAACCGTTGGCTGTTAGAAATGGTACTAATTTGCTCCGTAAAACTAACGGCTTTCTTTCGAGCGGGTAATCGGGAGTCCCCGTTGATCATAATGGAGCCCTGGCGAGAAAAATAACTGCCCGCAATTAAGCGCATTAGGGTGGTTTTCCCCGCCCCGTTAGCGCCAAGCAAACCAACAATTTCACCTTGAGGAAGTTCGAGATTGAGATCTTTCAAGATTGAATGCAGGTTACGTTGGTAGCTTAAATTTTTAATGTTCAGTAGATTTTCCATGATCATCATCCTTTCTCTTGGCAATGTAACGGGACAAGTAGGTCACCATCTCATCTGGCTCTATTTGTAGTCTAAGCAAGTGATCGTACAACTGCGAAAGTTGGGATTCCACTACAGTTTGGCGTAAGTTTTGTAAAACAGCTTGGTCTTCCGTAACAAAGTTCCCCTTTCCACGTTGAGAAATTAAAATGCCATCTTGAATAAGTTCTCGCAAGGCCCGTTGCATGGTGTTTACGTTAACCGTCAAATCAACCGCAAACTGGCGAACTGCGGGAATTTTAGATCCCGGGGGGAAGTGGCCCACGATGATTTCTTGGTAAATGTATTGTTTAATTTGGTAGTAAATCGGAATCTTGTCATCAAAATCCATGTTACGTGCCTCCCTTTGTGTATTACTATGCTATTACACAGTAACCTAAATTAGATAATTTAGCAAGTGATTAGTGAAATGCGTCTTCAAATTTTGAATGGATGTATTTAATGCGGACAATTAAAAACTAGCAAAGGCAAGCTAATTGGCTACCTTTGCTAGTTTTTTGGTTTGGGGTGATGCGGTGAGTTATTTGTGGAAATCTGCGTAAATACTACTAATTAAATGAACTTCTTGGTGTTGTCCATCATCATAAATATTGCGATATCTAAACAGAGTGTAATAATTTTGCGGATCGTTAGCGACGTCCTTCATGGCGCGGACATTTGCCTCCGTTTCGGGGAGGGTTCCTACGAAATTACCTTCAGAAACTTCCGTAAAATTGTGAAAATCAGGAACAACTTTGAAATTATCCGTGGTTATCAAATAACTAAGCATGGTGTGCCGTGTAAACAGTGAACGGTCGTTCTCTTTCCAAAAGTCATCTTCAGTCAAATTGATGGACGGAAAAAGGTTTTCGCTGATGTCAATAGTTTTGGTAGGAACACCTGCCACTGATGTGTCAGTGTCAGCATAGTTTGCGCGCAAGTAATAAATTTCAGGTAGACGAGTAGGATCAGCAGTTTTAATAGGAAGATCCTTTACCTTTTGAATTAATTGCGGATTAGCAATTTTGTCGGGATTAATAATGAAAACACCCCATTGATCGACACTTTGGTGAAGTTGCGCGTAATCAACTTGCATTAGTTGAGTTTCATTTGCGTCGGCGAGGGACATCGTTACGATAGCTTTTGGATTAATATATTGGAGTCCTTTACCAACGTCAGAGGTAATCTGTCCATCCCTAAAAGCGTTAATTTCAAAGGAAAATACGTCGTAAGCCCTAACTGAGCCAAGTAAATCTTTAGTAATGTCATTAACCGTGCTATCTTCTGGAAGATAGTCATGCGCAATAAGCATTTCTAGCATGAGCTTGCGCACAGTCGAATTAGGCATCCAAGTTTCAATGTCGCTGTCTTGGATTTTAAGTTGCTTTTCCGAGAGTTTCGGCAGTTTTGGTTGCTGCTGATTTAGTTTTGGAATAATTGCTGAAGCATTAGGTTCGTTTTGGTTGAATTCAGCAGCCGAAGCTCCGGTATTAGTGATAATTGGGGTAATGAATCCTAAAGCGATCAGGGCGGTTAACATCGATTTTTTCATTTGAAACACTTCCCTTCGTTTGGGTATTGATAAATTCGATTATTTGTGGAAATCTGCGTAAATTGAACTGCCTAATAAAATTTCTTGGTGTTGGTTATCGTGGTAAAGATTGGTTTGTAGCAAAAGCGTGTAATAAGCTTGAGGGGCGTTATTTACGCGGTCCATCGCATCTACAATTGCTTCTGTGTCTGGAAGGGTCCCCAAGAAGTTGCCTTCTGAAGTTTGGTTAAATGAGAAAAAACTACCAGGTGAAAGAATCGCATAGTCATTAGATTTAGCTATTAAGGCACTATTTACTACGGAGTTTAAAAATAGGGATTGATCAATTTCTTTCCAAAAATCATCATTAGTTACGTTGATGGTTGGAGAAAGAGAATTGCTGATATCAATTGATTCAGTAAAGATAGGTGCTATGTGATTACTATTTTTAGTGTAGTTTGCGCGTAAATAATAAACGCTAGGAAGAGTTTTAACATTTCCCTTTGGGGGAAGTTTTGCGTCGATTATTTTTTGAGCTAATTGGGAGTTACCAACCTTATCAGGATTAATCACCAGAATATCCCACCTATCAACATTTTCGTGCAATTGAGCGAAGTTGATCTGCATTGCTCGGGAATCATCCGCTACTGAGATTTCCATGGTTACTCGAGCTTCAGGGTTGAAGTATTGGAGCCCTTCACCTATGTTAGGGGTGATCTCACTTCCGGCAAACGTATCAATATCAATATCAAAAATTGAACCATCATCCACGGAAGCCAGTAGGTCTTTGGTAATATCATTAACGGTGCTGCCTTCCGGGAGGTAGCCGTTCTGAATTAGTAAACCTAAAATAGCTTCGCGTAAGGAAGGATTAGGCATCCAAGTTGCAATGTCACTGTCTTGGATTTTAAGTTGCTTTTCCGAGAGTTTCGGCAGTTTCTGTTGCTGCTGATTTATTTTTTGAATAATTGCTGAAGCATTAGGTTCGTTTTGGTTGAATTCAACAGCCGAAGCTCCGGTATTAGTGATAATTGGGGTAATGAATCCTAAAGCGATTAGGGCGGTTAGCATCGATTTTTTCATTTGAAACACTTCCTTTCGTCGTAAGAATTTTGGTAAACGTTTCCATAATCACGTATTAAATACATAAGTACAAAGCTGAAATGGTTATAAATTTTTAGTCTAGGTTGGTTTATACAGTACGGAATGCCGCGCCCATCGGAGACACCCTCCCTCGTAAATATTTATTCCCTCTTGTGAATGGCTTAATAATATCATGTAGTAAATTTGAACACTAATAAAACGCCTCGATAAAGTTTATTTTAATTTGCGAATGCAATTTAGAGAAAAATTAGCTAAGCAAATATTGCTATATAAAAGCATCTTTGGTAAACATATCTAAGAAATTAAAGGGATGGGCGATTGGAGTGATTGCCGATTCTTTTTGATTAGGGTTGATAAACAACGAAAATAAATTATTTTAAATGGAGAGCTTTCGGTGACTTCCTTACTATGATAATATTTATTGAAGATATGTGTATTTAATAACACTAGGAGGGTAGCAATGTTTTGTCAAAATTGTGGAACAAAGAATAAGCCTGGAGCTAAGTTTTGCCGAAAGTGTGGAACCGCGTTACGTCAGCCAGCGACGCAACCAACTCCAGTGACCTCGCAAAATGCATCGACGGCGCCTCAACCAGCACCTAAGCAACCGGATCCTAAGCAAACTGCACCGGTCGAACCTAGCGTGACTCGGGAAGAACACCAAGCAGCAGTAAAACGTAAGAAGCGCACGGGATGGCTTTGGATTACGGCAGGGATAATTTTAGCGATTGGATTCGTGGGCTTTTTTATCTACAAAAATAATCCCACAATCTTATCTGGCGCTACGCATTCGGATCAGGCAAAGGTTGCCTCGTCAAAATCGGCGTCTTCCGCGTCAACGGCATCTCAGAAAAAGACTTCGTCGGCGCCAACTAAAAAGCATTTGGCGTTTCCTAAGAGCACCGTGGAAGGTACTATTCAGGATGCGTTTGGTGACATTTCGGGAGATACTGCCGTTTACGTATCGCCGGTTGATTCGGATACCGAAGTTGACTCCAATGACCAACCGCAACGGGCGGCAAGCGACATTAAGTTATTTGTCATGATTGCGGCTTACCAACAAGTCAAAGATGGGGAATTAAGCTTATCAGATGACTATACGTTAACTGATAGCGATAAGGTAGACGGTACCGGTAAACTGCGGGAAATGGCGGACGGAACCAAGATTCCCATTAAGGATTTGATCGGCTACATGATGGAAGACAGCGACAATACCGCGGCAAACATCATGATTCGCAAGTTAGGCGGCATGGCGGCCGTTAACCATCAGATTGATAAAATGGGAGCCACCGACACCAAGTTAGAGCGGATGTTGATGGACACGGATGCCTTGGAAGATGGTAAGGACAACTACACGTCTGCTAAGGATTTGGGCACCGCGTTAAAGAAAATTTATAACCATCAGATGGTTTCCCGAAAGTATGACGAAGAAATGCTAACTATTTTGAAGCAAAATGAAAATCATACTAAGTTGCCGCACGATTTGCCGGCTGAGGCCACGGTTTACAACAAAACCGGGGAATTTGACGATTACGGAGTGGAAAATGACGCTGCAATTTTTGGTAATCAAAAGGGCGCCTTTGTCATCGTAGTAATGTCTCAAGACGGGCAACGTGACGAGCAAATTAACGCGATGAATAGTTTTGGTTCAGTAATGTATAAAGGATTATTAGAGTAGGAGTGAAGGAAATGAAATTTTGTACTAAATGTGGCACTGCAATCGAACCAGGAGATCAATTTTGCACTAGTTGCGGTACCCCGGTAGCCCAAATGCAGGCTCCGGAAGCACCAGCGAATTCAGCAGCAGCGGAAAAGGTGACTGAAAAGCCAGCAACCACCCAAGAAACGGTAACCACGACAACTAGCGCTATACCAGCCGCAACTGATTTGAAAGCTGAAAAAACGGCGACCACCACGGCAGCACCTGAAAGCGATGCGGTAGATGAAACCAAGGCCCCAAGGTCTACGACTCAGGCCCAAGAAGCCCCGACGACCGCAGCCGCAACTGCTAAAGAGACAGCCAACGACGCGAACTCGACGGCAGCTTCCGCAACCATTGATAAAGAAAAGGTTAGCGCAACGGTGGATCAAACCAAAGAATATGCTAAAAGCTACTGGAACTGGCTAACCACGTCGGTCAAACATCCGTTTAGTTACCCAGAAACCACCAATCCGCTATACGGGATTACCACTTTTGTAATTTTTGCAATTGTTAGTGCACTAATACTAATAGTTTCGGGACGCCAAACTTTTAACGCGTTGGATAGTAAAGTTAAAGTAAGTGTAATCATGGAAACCCCTTTTACTTTCGGGGTATTTCTAAAATTCCTCGCAATTTTTGCGGTGTTATTTGCTTTGATGGTATTGGTGGGGGTTTTAGTCACTCAATTCTTAGGAGCAAAGGGGCAGACGGTTACTTGGTTCACTTACACCAATAAGTTAGCGCACTTTGTAAACTACGCCTTGGTACTCGGGTTACTAGCTTTGGGAATGCTTTTTGTGGCTGGTCCCGAATTGGTTGACGAAGTGACCACTGACATGCCGGATATTTTGTTCCGGGCGTTGCTTGGAATGGCCTTGGCAGGCTTAAACCTTGGCTTCATTGCCACCTTCTTCGAAGAAAAATTGAAGTTTGAATTTGACCGCATTTACGTAGCCATCTTAGCTGAAGCAGTGTTATTCATCGCACTTTACCTAGGAGTGGAACACCTCTTAATCCCCGCAATCACCCAGGTGGGAACTAGCTTTAACTAAGAAAAAATATTTGTCCCTAAAAAGTTTCACATTCTTTTATCCGATAGGCAAAAGTGCTATAAAAGAGATATTCGAAAAGAAAGAGGGACAAAGTATGTGCACGAGTATTGAACTTACTGCAGAAAATGGTGCCAAATTCTGGGGCCGAACCATGGATTTAGCAATGACGATGTTCGGTGAAGATGGGGGTGCGGAAAGCGTGATTACCACCATCCCAGCGGAAGCGAAGGTTGCTAGTCAACTGACTGATTGGACGGCCAAATATGCCACGATGGGAGTCGGAGTTAAAGGCACTCCAATCTTATTTGATGGAATTAACGAAGCTGGCTTAGCGGGCGACTTACAGGTGCTGTTTGAAAGCACCGCCGACTCGTTAGAAAACTTGAAACAGCGAGGGTTAACGCCGCTCATGAACACGGAATTTGTTACATACGTGTTGACTAATTTCAAAAGCGTGGCTGAGATCCGGGAACATTATCAAGAATTTGGATTAGCAGATCAAGCAACCCAAGTTAACGGGCAAGGATTTACTTTCCCGCTCCATTATAATTTCGTTGACGAAAGTGGCGACGGAGTAGTTTTGGAACCGGTCGAAAACGGAGCTTTCAAGTTGTACGATTCAGTTGGAGTAGTAACTAACAGCCCTGAATACAGCTGGCACACTACCAACTTGCGCAACTACTTGGGATTAACCGACGTAGACGTGAAGGATCCGCGGACTTATAAAAACGGCGTAACCTTACCACCAATTGAAGGCGGAACCGGCTACGGAATGGCTGGACTTCCTGGTTCATACACCTCACCAGCACGGTTTGTCCGTAGTTTTACCATCGCGAATGCAATGGATGATTTCACTGCTGACCGCGGAATTGCCCAACTTTACGCAGCTTTCCGTCCGGTAATTATTCCTGAAGGTATCGAACGCAAGACGGCTGATGCACCAATTTCTGACTACACCCGCTACTGGTCAGGATATGACCTCCAAAAACGGGCAGTTTACGTTCAAACCGGGTTAGGCTTGGCATTTACTAAGCAAACGTTGAACGCGGATGCGCAAGAAATTAGTTATACCACTATTGACCGTGGTGACTACGTGCACGAAGTTTAATGGATTTGAAAGTCGGAAATTTATTTCCGACTTTTTTCGTAATTTCTTTATAGAAAGGAGGGAAACTGGTAGAATTTAACTAGGGAATACGCGATAAGAGTTTGGTGGAAAGGAGTGCAAGTGATGGGAGAAGAATTACGAAAACGACCATACAAAGCAATTGATGTAGCCAACTTTTTAGTGAAGTATTTTAACAAGCATCAACAAAAAATTACCAATTTGATGTTGTTGAAGATATTGTACTATTTACAAGCTGATTATTTGCGTAAGGAAGACGATGCGCCCCTTTTCCAAGATGATATTGAGATGTGGGGATACGGTCCCGTAGTGCCAAATGTGTACCATTCGTTTAAAGAAAATGGGGTGGCACCAATTCAACAAACCTATTCTTACATTGAAGAGGATGAAAATGGAGACTGGTCCATTGTTGATGCTGATCAAGTGGAGTTAGATGCCAACGATCAGGAAGAAATTACTAATTTAGCAGAAAAAATTTGGCGTAAATATAACGATCGTCCTTTTGACCTTGTGGAAAAGACCCATGAGGAGCCGATGTGGGCTGAGCAACGAGAGGCCATTGAAAATGGGCAACGAAAAATTAAATATAATAACGAAGACATTCATAACTATTTTTCTAAGGCGGAAAACTGGCCATGGTAAATGAAGAACAGTTGCTAGCAAGTCTTTTTGAAGATGAAATGGGTCCGGAAAAAATGGATTTATATGTTGTGACAATGTATCTTCAAAAAAAGCAGATTACCGTTGATTATCCGGGAATTACCCATTATGTTTATACTCACTATGACGACGTTAAAATGGATGATGACGATAATCGAAATACTAATGAAGCATCATTATTTTGGCAAGCTAATTTGGATCAGATGAAAAAAACAATTAGCGGTTTAGAAGATCAAGTGGACGAAGCCAAAAAATACGAAGCTTTGAAAGAGGTACCTGATAAGATAAAAAATCATATTAAATTAGCGTTGGAACAGTATAAAACCTTCTTTGACGAAATCAATCAAGTACGTGAAGAGGCTAAAAATACTACAGCGAAGTTGGAAAAAGCGACACAAGACCTTAGTGATGCACAAGAAAAATTAGAAGGTACTCAGAACCAATTTATATCAATTCTGGGTATTTTTTCTGCGTTGATATTTGGTCTGTTTGGCGGATTCGATGCGTTTAAGGAAATTTTTACCAATGTAAAAAAGGCTCCGCTCTCAAGTACGTTAATAGCAGGCTCAATTTTGATGATGGGTTTACTAGTATTAATCTTCTTACTAATTCAATCAATTGGTGTTCTTTCCGGGAAGACGTATTTAGCATGTGGTTGTTCAAATACTAAGGAATGTACCCATTCATTTGTCGATCGATACCCATTATTTATTACATCGTTAGATATTTTCGGGCTGATATTTTTGTCAGGTGTTTTAGTACACCTATCAAATATTCATGGCTTTTGGTTTAAGAATTTAAAGTTTAACAGGTATGCAAGTTATATAGTATTCGGAGCTATTCTATTACTGATTGGACGAATTGGCGTTATTTTCAAAGCCAAAAAAAAAGAAGAAAAGGAAAATATTTAATTTCTTGAAGAGAAACCCTGGTTAAAATAGAAAATAGCTGAACACTAAAACACCTCCATAGTTGGAATTACCAACATTGGAGGTGTTTTAATTGCATATTATTCCAATCATTTACTGATTTTAAGCACGGTCGTGGAACCATTTACTGCTTGCCAAAGCAATAATGTCGTTTAGCAAGTATAGGCAGTAGGTAAAGAAAAGTACCCAAACGGGATGCCCGGCAATCGCCGTCACACTCCATAAAGTGATGCTCATGATGCTTTGCGCAAACCAGAAGTAATAGCTGGAACGGAAGCGCCGCACCGTTAGAATGGCCCCGGTTAAGCCAATCGTTGCGCTAAGCGAATCGATCACTGGACGTGGACTCGTTAGGATTACGGTGTCTAAGCCGTAGGTAATCGCCCAAAAAATGATGAACGTCACTACGGTTTGCCCGATGTATTTGCCGGTTAGCAAACGTGGAGAAAGTCCTTCGCTACTGTTCCAGTTCTTATTGAGCACAACCGGAATATCCAAGAGGAAGATGTAGGCGGTTTGCATCACCACGTCGCTGTAGTTGCCGGTAATTGAGGCTACGTAGATCAGCATCAAGGCGGAAACGAATCCCAACACCCCGTTGATGGGTTTGCCGTTGGTAATACTCAAAGTACACGTAAAACCAATTATTCCAGCGATGGTGGAAGTGATTCCGAGGGCGTTAAAGTTGTGGTATAGGCCCGTTGCTAAAAGAAAAAGGGTACCGCAAGCTAACAATATGTAGCTCGAAGTCATCCACCCGCTCATCTGGTCCTTATACCAATGCAAGTTAAACACCCGCATTGGTGATTGAGGATTGTAACGTAAATCTGTGTCTTGTGTACTTTGCAAAATAAAGTCCTTCTTTCTATGATTTGTATTAGCCCGGTAGAAAGCTGATTCAGGCTTAAAAAACTTATTAAAAAAGCAGTACCCAAATAGTATACGCGGATTAATTCCAGAAGGTAAGACCCGTAAAAGTTTACTAGACCAATTCTACGATAAAAGGAACCCGATGAGAACGGGCTTGCAGTGAAATAAATTACTCGTAATCGTTATGATAAATTTTTTTTCGGGGAATTGGTATAGAACTAGGTTGTGAGAATAATTTTTAATAAATTGATACGACATAAAACGCTCAACGGTTTTCTAGGAACGACCCGTTGAGCGTTTTTAAGAATCCAAATGTAAAGTTTTTAAACTTACTTTAGCTAACTTTACGATTAAACATAAAAAAATCATCAGTTGCCAAAAGCAGTTGTGCTGTTATTGCTACAGATGGTTTTCAGGAAAAGCATTATTACCTTCATCAAGTAAACCATGGTCAGAACGATTGTGGCCAGGCCTGGGCAATTTTTTGGGCTAGCGGAGCCATTTTAGGACGATTAGTTTTTAAATAACTGATGTAAAATTCCATAGTTGCAGTTTCGTCATTAACCGGAATAGGAACCCGATCGTCCGTATCACTTAGCGAAGTGGTGTATTCTGAATCGAACGAGGAGAGATTAGTCGAAAAGTAAGGAAAGTTAGAGTACTTAGTGATTTCATTAAACGCAAACCGTTGTGCTTGATACATGAACTTAGCTTCAGGAATTTTTTGTTGGATAATGGTTTGCCATGGGCCGATATCAGTAAGAACTACAAAGTTGATGCCCTTCAGTTCTTTAAAAGATATGGAAGCTTGGTTAGAGTGGTACATAAATTTATCCAGATGAACTACCAACGATTCTTTGCCTAGATAAACAGATTCAATATCTTTATTTTGTATTTCTTGGTTAGAAATAATTCCTGTAAACCGGTTATTTAATAAGCTTTTAATTACATTATCAGTATCCAATAGATTTTGCGTGATATTTAATTGGGCCACCGAAAGTCTGTTAAGTAGGAGTAGCGGTCCGGGGGCGGTCGACGCAATTTTAATTACGTCTTCTTGATCCGCAAAATTCCGGATTTTTTTAATTGCGAGTTGCTGACGTTGCAGGATTTGCTCACCCTCTTGGACAGCTAGTTCGCCAATTGTGGTTAGGGTGAGCTTATTAGGTTGATGATCAAAAAGCGATACTCCTAAGGTCTCTTCTAACTTTTGGAGTCCCCGAGTCACGGACGGCTGGGTAATATGTAAGGTTTCTGCAGTTTTAGCTAGAGTACCAGTTTTAGCGAAAACGACTAGTTCTTGCCAAAGGTAAGTATCAATCATAAAGGCTGCCTCCTGCTTAGTATGTCTTAAACGAATACTAGCATGTAAAACAAGCAATTTTCAATTATTTTTTTGCACGTTAGGATAATTACAATCAGTTTTGAGGAGGAGATTGTAATGATAAAAATTCCAAAGGTGAAATTAAATAACGGAATTGAAATGCCACAATTAGGTTATGGAGTTTTCCAAATTCCAGATGCTAATGAAGCAGAAAAAGCGGTGAAAAATGCTTTGGACGTGGGGTATCGCTTAATTGATACGGCAACGGCTTACCAAAATGAAACGGCAGTCGGCAAAGCAATTAAAGAAAGTGGTATTAACCGTGAAGACATATTTGTCACTTCAAAATTATGGGTATCAGATTTTACCTACGAACGGGCTAAAAAAGGAATTGATGCCTCATTGCAACGTTTAGGGACGGATTATTTAGACTTATACCTTTTACATCAGCCCTATGGTGACGTGATGGGAGCATGGCGAGCCATGCAAGAGGCTTATCGTGCCGGTAAAATTCGGGCGATCGGGGTTTCTAATTTCTACGGGGATCAGCTAAAAAACCTAGAATTAACGATGGAAGTAAAGCCAGCCGTTAATCAAATTGAAGTAAATCCTTGGTATCAACAAGTGAAGGAAGTTGCGGTTAATCAACGTGAAGATGTTCGGGTAGAAGCGTGGGCCCCGTTTGCAGAAGGTAAGCATGATATATTTAAAAATGAGCTTATCCAGCAAATTGCTGAAAAACATCATAAAACGGTGGGTCAAATAATTTTACGTTGGTTACTACAGCGGAACATTACGGTGATTCCTAAGAGTGTCCACCGCGTGCGTATGGAAGAGAATATTGCGGTTTTTGATTTTGAGTTAGACGATGCAGATATGAATTTAATGAGCACCTTAAATCGGCATGAAAGCCAGTTTTTTGATCACCGTGATCCGGTAACCATTGAACAAATCTTTGGGAAAAGTTTGAAACAATTACGATAATTAGAGGAGTGGTGTAATTATGACGAATATAAATAAAATTAAATTAAATGATGGTAATGAAATTCCTGCAATTGGATTTGGTACTTTTCAAATTCCTAACGATGGGACCACTTATCAAGCCGTAACTAAAGCTTTAGCGGCAGGATACCGACACGTTGATACAGCAGTGGCTTATTTTAATGAACAAGAAGTTGGACGAGCTATTAAAGATAGCGGCATTCCGCGCGAACAAATTTGGGTAACTAGTAAGTTGTGGCTACAAGATTATGGATACGAATCCGCCAAAAAGGCTATTGATTTGTCGTTGCAAAAGCTGGGATTAGACTATATCGACCTTTATTTAATTCACCAGCCTTACGGAGACGTTCCTGGAGCTTGGCGAGCGATGGAAGCAGCAAAAAAAGCAGGGAAAATCCGTTCGATTGGAGTTTCCAACATGACGCCGAAAATTTGGCAACATTTTGTACCTCAATTTGAGACAATGCCAGCGGTTAACCAAGTGGAATTTAACCCGTATTTTCAACAAAAAGAATTACGAAAAATTTTAGAGGCTAATAACGTAAAATTAGAAGCATGGGCTCCATTAGGGCAAGGCAACGCAAAGTTACTAAATGAACCGGTCATCGTTAAATTGGCGGAAAAGTATCAAAAAAATGCTGGACAAATTATTTTACGCTTCGAAAATCAAGAAGGGATAATTGTTTTTCCAAAATCAGTTCACGATGAACGGATTAAAAGTAATTTGGATATTTTTGATTTTACATTAACGGAAGAAGAAATGACTGCAATTCGCGCGTTAGATACGAAAAAAGGTATGCATGATCCGGATGCTCCAGGGGTAAAGGAAATGCTGCTGTCAGCTTTTGACGTGCACGCTGATCATTAAAACTCCACGTACCAAAAAACTTTTCAAGAGTTTTCTATTCTTGAAAAGCTTTTTTATTTTTTAGCCATTAAGGCCGTGATATCAAACATTAGTTTACAAAAATCAAATAACCAAGGCCAAACAATTATTTTCGCTTATAAACCAAAACGGTAATTGGCGCAAAAACGGCAACAATGCCAATTCCCGCGCATAAAACTATCCAAGCCTCCCGCGGCCAGTATCCCGCATTTAACATGGCACGATTGGCGCTAATCACGTGGGATACCGGGTTTATCGTTACTAAAATTCGCATGAAGTGGGGCAAGGATTTAACCGGTACAAAGGCGTTTGAAAGGAATACTAATACTAACATGGTCATTAATGACACACTTTCAACTAACGTAGGACTTTTAGCAACCAGTCCATAAAGGGCGAATATCCAGCTTAAGGCCCAGCCTAAAAATATGTCCAAAAAAATAACCATGATTAACCATCCTAACCCAGCTTCCGGGTGCCACCCCATCAAATACCCGGTCGTTAAGGCTGCGGTCGCTGCGACGGCTAACCGTAAAATACCAGCAAAGAGCTGGCCGGCAAGGGGAGCAACTTGTGGAATCGGTAATGATTTAAGACGGTCGTAAATGCCAGAATGGATGTCAGTACTAATCTGGGTGGCTGAACCGGCAGCTGCGGAAATTAAGGACTGCATCAGAATTCCAGGAACTAAAATCTTTAAATAAGAACTTACGCTACCATAAATGGCCCCGCTAAATAGATACCCGAAAAGCAACATAAACAGGGCGGGTTGAACGACCACGTCAAGCAGTTCATCGGGATTGTGCAGCGTTTTTAACAAATTACGGTAAGTCATGGTACCGGTGCTTGCAATAATATTTGTTTTTCGAGTAGTTGTGTTAAACATTGCTAAATCCTCCTAATAAGTTAGTTTTTACCGACCGTCATGGCAAAGAAGACGTCGTCTAGCGATGGTTTTTCAACGGCTAGCGTAGTTATTTCGATGTTAGAAGCACGAAGACGGTTAAGGATATCGGCTAAGCCATTCACGTCTCGGAGCGGCGCCGTGATTTCATTACCAGCTTGGTGAACCTTTTCTTGCGTAATTGCAGTGACGATTCGGCAGGCTTGCTGGGCTTGAAGCTTGTTTTTCACCGCTAGGCGCAACTTTTCCCCGCCAATTTGGGCCTTTAACTCATCGGGAGTTCCTAACCCGACCAGTTTGCCGTGGTCAATTACCGCGATGTGATCAGCTAATGCGTCGGCTTCTTCAAGATACTGGGTGGTTAAGACGATCGTCGATCCCGAAGCAACCAACTTGCGGATGGTATCCCACATCTGGGAACGGGTGCGAGGGTCCAGCCCGGTGGTGGGTTCATCCAAGAAAATGATTTGGGGACGGGCAATCAAACTAACTGCTAAATCTAAGCGCCGGCGCATGCCACCAGAAAAGGCAGCAATTGCTTTATCCGCGGAATTTACTAATGAAAATTCTTCAAGCAGTTCGGTAGTTCGCTGCTTAGCTTGCTGGCGAGAAAGTCCGTTCAAACGAGCAAAGAACGTTAAATTTTCCCGCGCGGATAAATCTTCGTCAATCGAAGCATATTGACCAGTTAAACCAAAAAAGGTTCGAACGGTCTGAGGTTCCGATTGAACGTCGTGTTCCATGATTCTAAGTGAACCGCTAGTAGGTTTTAATAAGGTAGTTAACATCCGTAGAATAGTGGTTTTCCCAGCTCCATTAGGGCCAAGTAAGGCAAACACTTCTCCGCATTTGACGTTAAAGGAAACTTGTTTTACCGCACTCTGGTTGCCGTACATTTTATTTAAATTGTTAATTTCAATTGCATATTTGAGGTTGATGATAAACCCTCACTTAATGTGTCGAATGATGTTCAGGGGCCCTGACTAAAAATATTATAAGGGCACCTGATTAAATAGTCAAGGGGCCTGATTATTTAGTTTTAATCTGTCAAACGGCTTGATATAATAGGGCTATATAAGTGAGAGATGGGTGAGTTATGTTGGATAAACTAGTAAAAAAACACCAATTAGCGGCTAAATTATTTGAATTTACGGCATTACAAAATATGGCTGACGAACAGGCAGAACGCCATTTGCCAGTGTTTAAGGGACAAAATAAAATTTTAGTGGCCTTAAGCGAGGGCGATAATATCTCACAAAAAGAACTATCGCAGCGATTGGGAATTAGTGTGCAGTCAATTGCAGAATTCATTGCCAAATTACTAAAAAAAGGCTACGTTACCAAACAAAAGTCGCCCACTGATGGCCGTGTACAACTCATCAAATTAACCGAAAAAGGCAAAAAAGAAGCAAAGAAGAGTTTGTTTTATATTCCTGAATATTTGGATTATTTAAATGACGACGAACGAGCTCAACTAGCAGCAATCCTTGATAAAATGAATAACGGAATTCGAGAGGACCTTAAGCTGCACGGGATTCAGAATATCGGAAATCGGATTCGGTTTAGTCAATTGAAGCGTCATATTGATGAGGATTTGAAATAACTAGAAACGGACGAAAATAAGTGAAAAACTCATAATTGTTGAAAGCAACTCTTCAATAATTATGAGTTTTTTCAGTGGCGGGAAGCTAAAATAAATTGCTAAACAAAAAAGAGCCGAATCCAAAATTCAGCTCTCCATTCGTTAACCAAGTCTTTACCTGCGAGACATTTCTCCCAGAAAAGTTTGGTACTTATCGTTAATTTATGTAACCGTTAATGGATCCGAACGGACTTGAACCGTCGACCCCCTGCATGCGAAGCAGATGCTCTCCCAACTGAGCTACGGACCCCTTACATAAATACTATAGCACTTTTCTGCGGAAAATTGATATAGTATTTATGAAAGAAAGTAAATTTTTATCGCAGAAGAATGATTTTTTAAGGAAAGATAAGGAGCCTCAAAAGATGAAGAGAAGCACTAAATACGTGTTGGCCGGACTCGGTGCGGCACTAGTCGGCGTGACCGCTGGAATGGGAATCGGTGGTTATGCAAGTTTCTTAGTAGGCATTAAAAATACCGAAAAAGCGAAAAACCGGGCGATTGAACGTTCGGAAAGTGAAGATAATGATGCCTTAAATTTGGCGTGGTTCAACCAGCAGCATCCGGAAACGGTACAAATGCTTAGCGAAGATGGACTGCAATTAAAAGCTTCCTTCATTCGCCAACCGCAACCCACCAAACACACGGTGATCATGGCGCACGGATACCATCACGCCCGTCGGCAAATGATTCCTTACGCGAAGATTTTTTATGAACTGGGTTATAACGTGTTGATGCCGGACGCCCGCAGTCATGGTGAAAGTGAAGGAAATCTAATCGGCTTTGGTTGGTTAGACCGGCGCGATTACGTGCGTTGGGTGCAACGTGCGGTAATGTTAACTAATGCTGATGAAAAGATTGTCTTGATGGGAATCAGCATGGGAGCGGCCACGGTAATTGCGGCTGCTGGAGAACCCGACATTGCATCTAACGTGGTGGCGGTGATTGAGGACAGTAGTTTCAACCGGCTTGATCAGCAGTTCCGGCACCGCCTCAAGCGCTACTACCACTTACCGCCTCGGGAGCTAGCACTAATTGCTAGTCTGTTAACGGAAAAAGAGGCCGGATATTCATTTAAGGAAGCCGACATCGAAGCCCAAATCAAAAAGGTTCGGGTACCGATTATGTTTATCCATGGCGAAGCGGACCGGTTTGTGCCAATTGAAATGTTGGACGACCTAGTGGAGGCTGCCCAAGTACCAAGTTGGGTATATCTGGTCAACCAAGCTGACCACGTGCAAGCCTTGAAGGCTGATCCAAAGCGTTATCGCGAAGAGGTGGCGCACTTCTTGGAGAAGTTTGTGAAGTAATGGTGAGCAAGCAGATGAAATACTACTTTATTATCAATAAATGGGCGGGAGCCCGCCATTCCGCTGAAACTTGGCAAAAAATGCACCATTTACTGGTCCAAAACCAGGTTGAGTTTGATAGTGTGGTTACCGAATATCCCCGGCATGCCACTGAATTAGCACAACAATTTGCCACCAGTCATCGGAAGGGGGTGGATAATTGTCGCGTTTGGCGGGGATGGCACCCTCATGGAAGTTCTTGAAGGCATCCAACGTGTTGATGCAACGATTCCGTTGGGATACATTCCAGCGGGATCAGGAAATGATTTTGCCCGGGCCGTGGGTTTATCCCGCGACCCTTATTTGGCGTTACAACAGTTGATCCAAACGACCCAGCCGACCGTTTTAGATGTTGGAGCATACCAAGACCGCAAGGAGCCGGTGGTCCACTACTTTAGTAACAACGTGGGAATTGGGTTTGACGCCAGTGTCGTTTACCAAGCCAACCAAGGACAAAAAATCAAGTTAAGCAAATGGCACTTAGAATCGACCGCGTACATTACCGCGTTGTTAAAAACGCTGGTTAAACAAAAGGGCTTTCCAATGAGTGTGACGATCGACGGGAAAACCCGACAATTTAAAAATGCCTTTTTGGTTTCAATTACGAACATCAAATATTTTGGTGGCGGGGTGGGAATTGCTCCGCAGGCTCGGTTAGATGATGGCAAATTAGACGTGGTAATCACGGAAAAATTAACGTTACTGCGATTTATCCGCCTTTTTGCTAAGCTGTTGAAGGATGGTTCCCATTTAGCAATGCCCGACGTGTTCTTTGCGACGGGACGGGAAGTTCTGGTGCATTCCTTTGCTCCGGAACATGGTCAGGTTAATGGTGAAGATTTACCTTACCAACCTTTTGATTTAAAAATTTGGACGGTCAAACAGTCCTTTTGGTTCACGTTGCAAACTAAATAAATTGTTCCACGTGAAAAGCTGTTGGATAAGATGGACATTTTAGACAGTTGAACCTGCTAAAATGAATCGAAAAAGTACTAAACTTAAAGCTTAGATGGGTAAATTTTGAATTTTTAGCAATTTGAAAGCCGTAATGGGGTCTGATTTTGTGCTTTATCCGATAGATTTTCTTTAAATTTCTGATTTTAGTCATTTTAATTAAAAAATTGAGACACTATACAATGTTTAAAGTATTAACATAATAATCGTAGTTAAGAGCTACGCATTTGGCATGGTAGAAAAAATGAAACTTCTAGGTTTTAAATTTAGAAACTTCATACCCCATTTTCTATTAAACAACTGCCTCACATTGAGATTATTGATATCTTTCTTTATTTTTTTGCTAGCACACCTGGAGCCGGTCTGGGTGTGTTTTTTGTGTTTTGGTTAAGCTGAGATGATTCAGTTGTCAAAGTCAAAGGAAGCTGTTAGAATATTAATGTAAAGTTAGCTTACAAAAAGTAAGTCCAACTTTCGGTTAGCTAGCGACCTTATAAAAGGAGACGTTCATAATGAGTAATCAAGCAAACTTAACTAACGAAGAAATTTTTGATGCAATTAAAACTGGTAAGAAGATGCTCTTCTTTACCGCCGGATGGTGCCCAGATTGCGCGTTCATCAAACCAGCAATGCCTGAAATCATGAAGAAATACGACCAATACGATTGGATCACGGTTGACCGTGACGACAACTTGGAAGTAGCTCAACACTTTGGCATTATGGGAATTCCTAGTTTTATCGCGTTAGAAGATGGCAAGGAATTGGCACGCTTTGGAAAAGGCGAACGCCACACCCCAGCAGAAGTTGAAGAGTTCATTCAAAGCATTGCTTAGTACTTTTAAAGATGAATATGCGGGCCTAAAAGAGCAATCTTTTAGGCCCGTTTTATTTTGGACCAATAGTTTCCTCGCCTTAAAGCCCCTTTTGGGGTAAAATGCTTCTCTAGTGTACTAAAAACTGAATATATCAAAAATGTCAGCTATAGTGAGGTAGCGCAATGACTCTAAATCAACTGGAAGATTTTTTGTTTTGGCTAGCAATTTTAATGGCGGTTTTAACGGTGGTTATTATTGGAGTTTACTTTTGGAAAACGAGGTATCGGGGCGGCAATTATTTGCGTGATCCGCACATTCCGTTACGCTATTTTATCCAGAAGCAAGTTGATCGGCATGGCCAAATTACGGGTTACGAATGCTTATTGCGTACCCAGGACGCCGCAGGGCAATGGACGTTGCCGCAAGATTTTAATTCTTTACCGTTACGACGTGTGATCGATTTATTAGAAGACACCTTTGTTTCCCTGCCAACGGAGCCGGTCACCCTGTCCATCAAACTAACTTACCAACAAATTATTAGTCGGGACTTTGAATACTTCATTCGGTGGGCCATCACGAAAATTGAACCGATGAATTTGGCGGTAGAAATCTCGATCAAAGCCATGGAAAAACGGGTGAACCGGCGTTTATTAAGGCAACAAATCCAAATGGGGCGAAATTACGGGATGCAATTTTCCGTTAATAACGTGGGTTCGGAACTAAATGATTTAAAAAGTATTGAATGGCTCTTACCTGAAATTGATATTTTGAAGGCTTCGATGCGGAGTTTTCGTAAAGAGGACCCGCATGAATGGCTTGATTTAAACCTTCAGTTTTGGAATCGTTTGGCACGCAAGAACCATATTAAATTGGTTTTAGTAGGGATTGAAAATGCTACGGATCAAGCGTTAGCAGAACAATTACAAATTGATGCCCGGCAAGGCTACCTTTTTGGCAAGCCCGAGGACGTTCATCGAGGTGCAGAAAAATGAAAGATAAAAGGCAACAATTATATACCGACCCGTATTTTGAAAAAGGACACTGGGGGCTGAAGATTCGGCAAACTTTAGTCGCCCTTTTGGGATGGATTGGGGTAATCGTTCCAGTAACCATCACGGCAACTGCCTTATGGGCACAATCTGATCCACGGATTCCCCATCTATGGGCCTATCCAGAAGGGATTTTTGAGATTAAGTTCTTAGCGGCAGTTTTGCTATTTGCCTTTGCGATGGCGGGGCTATTTGCGGTTAGCATGACCATTATCCAAAACCGGCGGCGGGATCGCTTGGCCGAACAGTGGCCGACGTTTAACCCAATTAACCAGCGAAAACGGGAATCACGTTTAGAGAAATTCATGACCGACCGTTTTGGAGATGAAGAGTTTCGCGAAAACGTAAAATACTATGAAGTAGAGCCCGAACAAAATCTGGATACGGACGAAATTCATCATTTATATCAGGAAGCCAACTTGGATGATTTAAATAAGGAGTAGGGACATGGCGCCGATTGTATTTAACAATCTGTTTAAAGGTAGCTTTTTAGCTACTGCGGCTAATTTTGTACTATTAATTTTATGCTTGTACCCCGTAGTGGGGGCGTTCTTTTGGTTTACCGGCTCGTTATCTTACCGATTTTTGAAAGCTAACAAACGCGACGATAATTGGCGAAATTTGCCTGCAGAAGAGCAACCGATGGTAACAATCATGATCCCCGCCCATAACGAAGAGGTAATGATTGAAGAAACGATTACCTACCTATTTGAAGAAATTAACTATGATAATTTTGAAGTATTAGTGATGGACGACGGTTCCACGGACCAGACCACTGCGATTTTGGCCCGGCTCCGGGAGCGTTATCCAAGTTTGCGCACCATTAAAATTAAGAAAAATAAGTGGAAGGCTCACGCTTTCAACATCGGGATGTACTTTGCTAAGGGCGAATACATTTTGAGTAACGACGCCGACACCATTCCTGAACCCGACGCGTTGATGAAGTACATGAACTTTTTTTTGAGTGATCGCGACATCAACACGTCTGCGGTAACCGCAAACATGGACGTCCAAAATCGAACTAAAATCATTGGTAAAGCCCAAACCGTAGAATTTTCAAGCATCGTGGGAGTAATCAAACGCAGCCAAACCGCGGTTAACGATTCAATGTACGCCTACAGTGGCGCCAACACCATGTATAAGAAGGACTTTTTAATTGACGTGGGTGGTTTTCGCCAAAATCGGGCGACGGAGGACATTAGCATCGCCTGGGACCACCAGATGATTGGCGCGGTGCCCCGGTTTGCGCCCAACATTGTGTTTCACATGAACGTGCCAGAATCGATCCGTGATCTTTATCGGCAACGTAAGCGCTGGGCACAGGGCGGGACGGAAGTCTGGTTAACGAACATCAAGAAATTCGTCCGGCACCCCATTAAACACCGTTACCAAATGTCAATGTTTATCGATTCAACCCTTTCGATTATCTGGTCGTTTTTCTTCGTGATTACGGCAATTATTTTCGCAATCACCATGGGCGGCGCGTATCTAACTGGGCATTACGACACCGTTTTCCGTGGTTTTATGATGGCCTTTATCTTTATTGCCTTTGAAATCATTGCCGGCTTTTTTCAGCTATTGGCGGCCTTGTTACTAGATCATCACGCGGCCAAGCTTAAGTACATCATCTTTGCTCCGTTGTACATGCTTTTCTTTTGGATGATTAACCCCATTACGGTGGTAACCACGTTTATCCCAGCCTTAAAAACCATCTTTGGATTGGGATCTGGGACTTGGGTAAGTCCCGAACGCAAATCTTTACAGAATAAAAAATAAGGTGGGGCATGTTTTGCGTTTTATTCGCGAAACATGTTTTTTGTTTGCCAAAAAATTGTACAAAATCAATGGGACGGTGCAAAATAAAATGTAAGGGATTTCATCAATTTAACAAGGGAGACGAGCACATGACAAAATTACCTAAAAATTTCTTGTGGGGTGGCGCAGTAGCTGCTCATCAACTAGAAGGAGCTTGGCAAGCGGATGGAAAAGGCGTTAGCGTTGCAGACGTAATGACTGCCGGTACTAAAGATCACCCGCGGGAAATCACTGACGGAGTGGTTCCGGGCAAGAACTATCCCAATCATGAGGGGATTGATTTTTACCACCGCTATAAAGACGACGTGAAGTTATTTGCAGAATTGGGGATTAAGGCGTTTCGGACCTCAATTGCCTGGACGAGAATTTTCCCGAATGGCGACGACCCAAAGCCTAACGAAGCCGGTCTGCAATTTTATGACAACTTGTTTGATGAATGTCTGAAGTATGGCATTGAGCCGGTGGTTACGCTGGCACATTTTGAAATGCCGTATCATTTAGTGGAAAAGTACAACGGTTTTGCGGATCGTCGGGTGATTGACCTGTTCGTTCGGTTCGCGGAAGTTTGTTTCAAACGCTATCGTAGCAAGGTTAAGTATTGGATGACCTTTAACGAAATTAACAACCAAACGATGTACAACAACGACTTTTTGATGGCAACCAATTCGGGACTAATTTTTAAGGACGGGGAAAATCGGGAAGCGGCAATGTACCAGGCAGCCCACTACGAGTTAGTAGCGAGCGCCCGTGCCGTGAAATTAGGTCATGAAATCAATCCCGATTTCCAAATTGGTTGCATGATCAATTTCACACCGCTATACCCATTGAATTCTGCGCCAAATAACGTCATGCTTGCGGAACGACTAATGCAACGTCGCTACTGGTTCTCCGACGTACACGTAAATGGCGTTTATCCGGCGAATATTGAGGCGTACCTCCAACGGAAGGGCTATCGTGCAGACATTACCGAAGAAGATCGGCAGCTCTTAAAGGAAGGAACTGTGGATTACGTTGGATTTAGTTATTACAGTTCTTATACGGTTGCTCTTCCGGCAGGGATGGATTTAGATGCCGACGAGTTGCCATTGGAAAAGATCGTGGTGGATAATCCGCACGTTAAAACTAGTGACTGGGGCTGGTCGATTGATCCGGTTGGATTACGTTATTCATTGAACTGGTTGACGGATCGCTATCATTTACCACTATTCATTGTAGAAAATGGGTTGGGCGCTTATGACAAGGTAACGGAAGACGGCCAGATCCACGATCCGTACCGCGTGGCCTACTTACGGGCACATATTGAAGAAATGGAGAAGGCGGTTGAACTCGACGGTGTGGACTTAATGGGATATACGCCGTGGGGGTTCATCGACCTTGTTTCAGCTTCCACAGGACAAATGTCGAAGCGCTACGGATTTATATACGTTGATAAAGACGATGAAGGAAACGGAACGCTAAACCGGTCTAAAAAGGATTCGTTTGCGTGGTATCAAAAGGTTATCCAATCTAATGGAGAAGACTTGGCTTAATTAGGTGGTTAATTATCAATCCTGTGAGCTAAATCCGTTCAGTCACTCTCTGATTGTGCTAAAATAGCATTAGGAAGGGCTTGCACCAAGAACGGAGGGCGATATTTATGTTGTATTATGACCAACACGTACACACCGATTTTTCGTTTGATTCGGACGAAAAGATGGAAAATTACCTAAAAGTTTCCGGAGATGATTTCGTTTCAACGGAACATTTGGAATTTAATAATCCTGACGCGGATAAAAAAGATAGCATTCCGGACTATACCGGATACGTTACTGAAATTGAACGATTGAAGAAGGCTACTGGTAAACGAATCTATAAGGGCGTCGAGATTGGCGTTTCAGCCGGTCAAATTGATCGCATTAAGGATTACATGGCTCATCACGCGTTCGACTTGCGCTTGTTAGGCTTCCATCAAAATGGCGAGATGGATTTCCAAGATGAACAGGTTGCCCATCTCGATCCGTTGAAGGTCACGCAGGAATACTACCAAATGATGTGGCAAGGAATTAACGAATATCACGACGCGGATGTTTTGGCGCATTTTGATTACGGAGTTCGGCGTTTGAACTTAACTTCGGGACAGTTTGCTACGACGGCAGGCGTCCTGCTTACGAAGATTTTTAAAGTAGCAATTGAAAATAACATGGCGTTTGAGTTGAACACCAAGAGTATGTATAAGTATCGCAATATTGGTTTGTATGATTACGCTATTGAGATTTACAAACAACTCGGCGGCAAGCGTTACACAATTGGCTCAGACGCACATGACGTTACTAACTACGAAAACCATTTTCAAGATGCATTAGCAATGTTGAAAGCTCACGACATTCATCACGTTAACGTCTTTCGGCAAGGTGCCATGACCGTAATACCGATTGATAATGTTCCAGAAGATTTGTAAAAACTTGAATAAAGGAAAGTGTGTTGTTCCAAATAGGTTGGGATGGCGCACTTTTTGTTTGCGTAGGAAACGATGATAGTAAAGCAATGGTAATAAAATGAAACCGCTTCGTAATCTTTTTGCACAAAAATTAAAATAAATGTCACAAAAGTGTTGACGGGTGCCGGAGATGAGTGTATAGTATATTTCTGTTGTCGCGAGGGACAACGTCATTGATTCTTCAAATTGATTGAAATTAATCCTTGACATAAATTGCTCCTCACGATATACTTAAAAAGTTGTGTTAAACGACATAAACGTTGTTAACACAACGATGGTAGACCTTTGAAAACTGAACAAAATTTTGACAAACGATCGTGTGAGGACTCGCAAATCAAATTGATTTAGTGAGAACAAACATGCGAAGTCAATTCGCAAAAACAAACAATTAATGAGCTTGAAAAAGACTCATCATTTTAATATGAGAGTTTGATCTTGGCTCAGGATGAACGCTGGCGGCGTGCCTAATACATGCAAGTCGAACGAACTTCCGTTAATTGATTATGACGTGCTTGCACTGAATGAGATTTTAACACGAAGTGAGTGGCGGACGGGTGAGTAACACGTGGGTAACCTGCCCAGAAGCAGGGGATAACACCTGGAAACAGATGCTAATACCGTATAACAGAGAAAACCGCCTGGTTTTCTTTTAAAAGATGGCTCTGCTATCACTTCTGGATGGACCCGCGGCGCATTAGCTAGTTGGTGAGGTAACGGCTCACCAAGGCGATGATGCGTAGCCGACCTGAGAGGGTAATCGGCCACATTGGGACTGAGACACGGCCCAGACTCCTACGGGAGGCAGCAGTAGGGAATCTTCCACAATGGACGCAAGTCTGATGGAGCAACGCCGCGTGAGTGAAGAAGGGTTTCGGCTCGTAAAGCTCTGTTGTTAAAGAAGAACGTGGGTGAGAGTAACTGTTCACCCAGTGACGGTATTTAACCAGAAAGCCACGGCTAACTACGTGCCAGCAGCCGCGGTAATACGTAGGTGGCAAGCGTTATCCGGATTTATTGGGCGTAAAGCGAGCGCAGGCGGTCTTTTAAGTCTAATGTGAAAGCCTTCGGCTCAACCGAAGAAGTGCATTGGAAACTGGGAGACTTGAGTGCAGAAGAGGACAGTGGAACTCCATGTGTAGCGGTGAAATGCGTAGATATATGGAAGAACACCAGTGGCGAAGGCGGCTGTCTGGTCTGTAACTGACGCTGAGGCTCGAAAGCATGGGTAGCGAACAGGATTAGATACCCTGGTAGTCCATGCCGTAAACGATGATTACTAAGTGTTGGAGGGTTTCCGCCCTTCAGTGCTGCAGCTAACGCATTAAGTAATCCGCCTGGGGAGTACGACCGCAAGGTTGAAACTCAAAAGAATTGACGGGGGCCCGCACAAGCGGTGGAGCATGTGGTTTAATTCGAAGCTACGCGAAGAACCTTACCAGGTCTTGACATCTTCTGCCAACCTAAGAGATTAGGCGTTCCCTTCGGGGACAGAATGACAGGTGGTGCATGGTTGTCGTCAGCTCGTGTCGTGAGATGTTGGGTTAAGTCCCGCAACGAGCGCAACCCTTATTACTAGTTGCCAGCATTCAGTTGGGCACTCTAGTGAGACTGCCGGTGACAAACCGGAGGAAGGTGGGGACGACGTCAAATCATCATGCCCCTTATGACCTGGGCTACACACGTGCTACAATGGATGGTACAACGAGTCGCGAAACCGCGAGGTTTAGCTAATCTCTTAAAACCATTCTCAGTTCGGACTGTAGGCTGCAACTCGCCTACACGAAGTCGGAATCGCTAGTAATCGCGGATCAGCATGCCGCGGTGAATACGTTCCCGGGCCTTGTACACACCGCCCGTCACACCATGAGAGTTTGTAACACCCAAAGCCGGTGGGGTAACCTTTTAGGAGCTAGCCGTCTAAGGTGGGACAGATGATTAGGGTGAAGTCGTAACAAGGTAGCCGTAGGAGAACCTGCGGCTGGATCACCTCCTTTCTAAGGAATAATACGGAACCGCACACGAGTCAAAGTTTTGTTTAGTTTTGAGAGGTCTACTCTCACTTTTGTTCTTTGAAAACTGAATAATATCTATAATTTTCTAATTTTAATTAATCATAATTAAACCGAGAGAAAACCGCGTAATTTTAAAGAGTTAAACAAGATTAGTTCAAAATAATCGCAATACTCAATTAATCGCTTTACCGTAGGTAAAGTTAGGTTAAGTTAGGAAAGGCGCATGGTGGATGCCTTGGTACTAGGAGCCGATGAAGGACGGGACTAACACCGATATGCCTCGGGGAGCTGTAAGTAAGCTTTGATCCGGGGATTTCCGAATGGGGCAACCCAATAGTTTTAATCGACTATTATCCGCATCTGAATTCATAGGATGTGTGAAGGTAAACGTGGGGAACTGAAACATCTCAGTACCCACAGGAACAGAAAGAAAATTCGATTCCCTGAGTAGCGGCGAGCGAAACGGGAACAGCCCAAACCAAGAAGCTTGCTTCTTGGGGTTGTAGGACTGAACATTTGAGTTACCAAAGAGCTTGATAGCTGAAGGGCCTGGGAAGGCCAGCCAGAGAGGGTGACAGCCCCGTAAGTTAAATCAAGCTCCCTCAGTTCAGGATCCTGAGTACGGCGGAGCACGTGAAATTCCGTTGGAATCCGGGAGGACCATCTCCCAAGGCTAAATACTACCTAGTGACCGATAGTGAACCAGTACCGTGAGGGAAAGGTGAAAAGCACCCCGGAAGGGGAGTGAAATAGTTCTTGAAACCATGTGCCTACAAGAAGTCAGAGCCCGTTAATGGGTGATGGCGTGCCTTTTGTAGAATGAACCGGCGAGTTACGTTCGTATGCCAGGTTAAGTTGAAGAGACGGAGCCGAAGCGAAAGCGAGTCTGAAGAGGGCGAATTAGTATGCGGATGTAGACCCGAAACCAAGTGACCTACCCATGTCCAGGTTGAAGGTGCGGTAAAACGCACTGGAGGACCGAACTCGTGTACGTTGAAAAGTGCTGAGATGAGGTGTGGGTAGCGGTGAAATTCCAAACGAACTTGGAGATAGCTGGTTCTCTCCGAAATAGCTTTAGGGCTAGCCTCGGAATTAGGATCGTGGAGGTAGAGCCACTGTTTGGACTAGGGGCCCGTCATGGGTTACCGAATTCAGATAAACTCCGAATGCCATCGATTTATGTCCGGGAGTCAGACGGTGAGTGATAAGATCCATCGTCGAAAGGGGAACAGCCCAGACCACCAGTTAAGGTCCCTAAATATATGTTAAGTGGAAAAGGATGTGGAGTTGCATAGACAACTAGGATGTTGGCTCAGAAGCAGCCACCATTTAAAGAGTGCGTAATAGCTCACTAGTCGAGTGATCCTGCGCCGAAAATGTACCGGGGCTTAAACATATTACCGAGACTGTGGATGCCACCATTAGGTGGCGTGATAGGAGAGCGTTCTAAGGGCGACGAAGGCAGACCGTGAGGACTGTTGGAGCGCTTAGAAGTGAGAATGCCGGTATGAGTAGCGAAAGATAGGTGAGAATCCTATCCACCGTATGACTAAGGTTTCCTGGGGAAGGCTCGTCCTCCCAGGGTTAGTCGGGACCTAAGCCGAGGCCGAGAGGCGTAGGCGATGGATAACAGGTTGAGATTCCTGTACTAGTTAAACTTGTTTGAACAATGGAGGGACGCAGGAGGCTAAGGAATGCACCCGATTGGAAGTGGGTGTCCAAGCCGTAAGTCTGAAGTCGAGTCAAATGCTTGATTTCTTAAGGACAAGCGGTGATGGGGAGTGAAATTTAAGTAACGAAGTTCCTGACGTCACGCTGCCGAGAAAAGCTTCTAGTTAGAGTTTAACTACCCGTACCGCAAACCGACACAGGTAGTCGAGGAGAGTATCCTAAGGTGAGCGAGAGAACTCTCGTTAAGGAACTCGGCAAAATGACCCCGTAACTTCGGGAGAAGGGGTGCTGATCGCAAGATCAGCCGCAGTGAAAAGGCCCAGGCGACTGTTTATCAAAAACACAGGTTTCTGCAAAATCGTAAGATGACGTATAGGGGCTGACGCCTGCCCGGTGCTGGAAGGTTAAGGGGATGAGTTAGCGTAAGCGAAGCTTTGAACTGAAGCCCCAGTAAACGGCGGCCGTAACTATAACGGTCCTAAGGTAGCGAAATTCCTTGTCGGGTAAGTTCCGACCCGCACGAAAGGCGTAACGATCTGGGCACTGTCTCAACGAGAGACTCGGTGAAATTATAATACCCGTGAAGATGCGGGTTACCCGCGACAGGACGGAAAGACCCCATGGAGCTTTACTGTAACTTGATATTGAGTGTTTGTACAGCTTGTACAGAATAGGTAGGAGCCGTAGAATCCGGAACGCTAGTTTCGGAGGAGGCGCAAGTGGGATACTACCCTCGTTGTATGAACCCTCTAACCCGCGCCACTAATCGTGGCGGGAGACAGTGTCTGGTGGGCAGTTTGACTGGGGCGGTCGCCTCCTAAAAGGTAACGGAGGCGCCCAAAGGTTCCCTCAGAATGGTTGGAAATCATTCGCAGAGTGTAAAGGCAGAAGGGAGCTTGACTGCGAGACAGACAGGTCGAGCAGGGACGAAAGTCGGGCTTAGTGATCCGGTGGTTCCGTATGGAAGGGCCATCGCTCAACGGATAAAAGCTACCCTGGGGATAACAGGCTTATCTCCCCAAGAGTTCACATCGACGGGGAGGTTTGGCACCTCGATGTCGGCTCATCGCATCCTGGGGCTGTAGTCGGTCCCAAGGGTTGGGCTGTTCGCCCATTAAAGCGGTACGCGAGCTGGGTTCAGAACGTCGTGAGACAGTTCGGTCCCTATCCGTCGCGGGCGTAGGAAATTTGAGAGGAGCTGTCCTTAGTACGAGAGGACCGGGATGGACACACCGCTGGTGTACCAGTTGTTCCGCCAGGAGCATCGCTGGGTAGCTATGTGTGGATGAGATAAACGCTGAAAGCATCTAAGTGTGAAACTCGCCTCAAGATGAGATTTCCCATTGCCTTCGGGCAAGTAAGACCCCTGAGAGATGATCAGGTAGATAGGCTAGAAGTGGAAGTGTAGCGATACATGGAGCGGACTAGTACTAATCGGTCGAGGACTTAACCAAGTAGAACGTGGCAAGTAACTCGAAAGAGAATGTAGATATTATTCAGTTTTGAGAGGACAAAAGTTTTCTCAAGTGATAACGTAAGTTAGCACAGAGTGTGGTGACGATAGTGAGAAGGATATACCTGTTCCCATGTCGAACACAGAAGTCAAGCTTCTTAACGCCAAGAGTAGTTGGGGGATCGCCCCCTGCGAGGGTAGGACGTTGCCATGCAAACTCAAGGGTCTTCCGAAAGGAAGGCTCTTTTTTGTGTTCTAATAAAGTAAATTAGGAAACTCCAGGGCTAAGAGTAAGTGTTTTTTCTATAAGAAGTGAAACGGTTACTTGTATTTTATTTTTATAAGCTGTATTGTTGCTGTGACGAGTGATCAAAAAGGAGGAGTAATAATGTATAAAGCTAGTGAACAGCGTTATGACAATATGATTTATAATCGGGTGGGTAACAGTGGATTGAAGTTATCCGCGATTGGGTTAGGCCTTTGGAATAACTTTGGTAGCGTGGATCCGTTAGAAAATCAAAAGGAAATTCTATTTAAAGCTTTTGACCTAGGAATCACCTACTTTGATTTAGCTAATAATTACGGACCCATTCCAGGGAGTGCCGAAGAAAATTTTGGACGGATTATGAAAAGTGATTTACACCACTATCGCGACGAAATGATAATTGCCAGTAAGGCGGGGTTTGTAATGTGGCCCGGACCTTATGGAAATTGGGGATCCCGGAAGAGCATTATCGCGAGTGCGGACCAAAGCTTAAAACGGACTGGTTTAGATTATTTTGATATATTCTACAGCCACCGTGCGGATCCGAAGACTCCTGTTGAAGAAACAGCGTTAGCATTAGACCAGCTGGTTCGTTCTGGGAAAGCTCTTTATGTGGGAATTTCCAACTATAACGGAGAACAAACGGCGGCAATCACTAAGATTTTCAAAGAGTTACGAACACCATTTATTATTAACCAACCCCGTTACAACATGTTTAACCGGGACGTAGAAACGGACCTCTTCCCCGTTTTGGAACGCGAAGGGAAGGCGGCAACTAGTTACAGTTCATTGTCGCAAGGATTGCTAACGGATAAATATTTACAAGGAATTGACGAAAATTCACGCGCAAAGAAGCAAACCATTCCGTTCTTGAGTCCTGTACAAGTGGAAGAGACCCTTGAAACCGTCAAAAAATTAAACGAAGTTGCGAAAAAGCGGGGACAAAGTTTGGCACAAATGGCGTTAGCGTGGAACTTGCGGAAGCCAGTGGTAGCAAGTGTATTAATTGGTGCAAGTCGGGTACAGCAGGTAATTAACAACGTCAATGCACTCAAAAACCGCGACTTTACTGATGATGAACTCACGCAAATTGATCAAATCTTAGCTGCGCAAAGTCCGATTGATTGGGATGCGCGTTAAACCGCGTCTGGTAGCGTTTCGTTTAATCCTACTGAAAATTGGTGTAGAATACTACGTGAAACCGTTTCCCGTAACAGAATGAAACCAATTTGGAGGATAATTATGCTTAAAGAAGCAATTGCAGAAAAGTTCCATCAAATTTTCAAAACTGAAGCTGAAGAAGTCTATTTTTCACCAGGACGAATTAATTTAATCGGTGAGCATACCGATTATAACGGTGGTCACGTCTTTCCTTGTGCGATTAGCCTGGGAACTTACGGCGCGTACCGTGGTCGTGATGATACGCAGGTGAAGATGTATTCAGGTAACCTCCCGGATACTGGCATTATCGAATTTGACGTTAACGATCTTGAGTACGATGCGAAATATAAGTGGAGCAACTATTTACGTGGAATGATGCTAGAAATTCGCGAACTCTCTCACGATTATGATCATGGTTTTGAGTTGTATTTGGAAGGTGATCTACCGGATGGGGCGGGGTTGTCATCATCAGCCTCGATTGAAATGCTGATGGGCACCATTTTAAACGACCAGTTTAACTTGCGGATTACGCCGATTGAACTCGTCAAGGCGGGGCAACGAGTCGAAAATAACTATATTAAGGTTAATTCAGGAATTATGGATCAATTTGCGGTTGAAATGGGACGGCGAAACGAAGCCACTTTCCTAGATACCAACACCATGGAATATGACTACGCACCGTTAGATTTGAATAATAACGTAATTTTGATCATGAATACCAATAAACCGCATGAATTAGTTAATTCCGAGTACAATACCCGCCGTGCGGAATGTGAAGAAGCGTTGCGGCGGTTGCAAACCAAACTAAACATTAACGCACTAGGTGAATTAACTAAGGATGCGTTCGACCAGTACGCCTACCTGATTAACGACGAAACGTTGATTAAGCGGGCCCGTCACGCGGTTTTTGAAAATCAGCGAACTATCGAAGCCCGGGAAGCCCTCAAACAAGGCGACCTAAAGCTCTTCGGGCGGTTGGTGAGTGCTTCACACGTCTCTTTACAATTCGACTACGAAGTCAGTGCTCCGGAGTTAGACATGCTTGTAGACGAAGCTTGGCAATCACCAGGAGTGCTTGGAGCTCGCATGATCGGCGGCGGTTTTGGCGGGTGCGCAATTGCCCTAATCGAAAAGGATCAAGTCGACGAGTTAGTAAAAACGGTGGGGCAAAAATACCAAGACCGTTTTGGCTATGCGGCTGACTTTTATGAAGCCAAAATTGTCGACGGCCCGCATAAGGTTTAAAAAGATGCTGTAGATCGACTAATTTTTAAAAACTTTATAATTTATACCAAACGGAAACTTGATTTCGAGAAATGAAATTCGAGTTTCCGTTTTTTTGGTCTCATTAATTTGCGATTTTTTAATGGTAATCTCATTTTAACGGCAAATTACACTTTTTTGAGCGAAAACTGCAGTTTTAGAGCTAAAAGTGTCCCATTATATTTGCAAAGTCGGTTACGTATTATAAACAGTGACCAAGGGCCCTTGGATCTTTTACTTTAGGAGATTCAAGCTATGTTACCAAAAAATCGTACTTTAAAAGCAGGATTAGACCACTTATTAACTAACGGAAACCAAAAAATAGTGTTTGGTGCACTAAAGAAACTAAACATTCGCCCGTATCAACCGGATTTTGAAGATTTTTTACAGGAAGCACGGCTAACCTACGCCCGCGCGTACGTCCGCTTTCCCCAAAATCCCGAAAGTGACTTAAAGGAGTTTCGGGTGTTTGCCTACCAAGCAATCTATTGGCGGACACTTAATTTATTGAAACGCCAGACGATGGTTAAAAACTGGCAAACTGCCGAACTGTCCACGGACGTGACTAACCTTCCGCGGCAATACCGCTGTTCCTCCCGTGAGCAACAGGTGTTAGCCGACGACTTATTCCAACGGGTTTACGCAATTTGTACGCCTCCGGAAAAACGTTTTTTATATTACCGGTACGTGAAGCAATTATCGGGCCGAGAAATCGCCCAACGAGAGGGGGTGAGCCCCCAGAGCATTTCCAAACGGCGGCGAAAAGTTGGTCAAAAGGCGTTAAAGATTATCGCAGAAAATACTGATAATTAGTTTTAAGGATAAATAAAAGTCCTAGTTATCCAGTTTTACGTAACCTGGGTAACTAGGACTTTTGGGATTTTTAAATGAAAAAAGGTGGTGGATTCTTATTTTTGTTTAAGAACCATACATTTTAGGGTTAACAGGTTTTAAGTCAGGAGCTTGACCTTCCGCCTTAGGCTCTGCCTGCCACTTGTATTCGCCTTCGCCATCAAGAGCTTCACCATGTGCCCAAGCACCTTGGCTACTTTCATCTCCCTTAGAGAAGTTGTAGAAGTCGTAGGCAATGTCCTTACGCTCTTTTTCACGTGGGAAATCGCTTGGCACCAGAATCGTTCCAACTTGTTCCTCTAGTTCTTTGATTGCTGCCGCCCATTGATTTTGGTGGTAGCTATCCCGGGCAAGAAGTACGGCTAAGAGATCTTTCACCCCTGGATCGTCGACCATTTCGTAAATCCGTGCCGCTTGCAAACGGCCTTGTGATTCTGCATTAAGGTTGGCGCGGAAGTCAGCAAGTAAATTGCCACTAGAAATGATGTATGCTCCGCTCCATGGATTCCCTACACTATCAGCTGGACGCGGTCCTAACCCTGCTACAATCGCATGTTGTGGATTCATACCGGCAATCACTGCCCCAACTACGGGATCTTGTTCCATTGCCGCCTGTTGGTCTTCGACAGGTGCATCTTCTAGTAGACGCGCTACCATAGTAGCTAACATTTCTACGTGTCCAATTTCTTCGGTAGCAATGTCGAGGATCATGTCCTTATACTTAGCTTCTCCGCGGCAACTCCAGCCCTGGAAGAGGTACTGCATGGCCACGCTCATTTCTCCATATTGACCGCCAATTAATTCTTGTAAATACTTGGCAACCGTTGGATCAGGTTGAGTAGGCTTAGCTTCAAATTGTAATTCTTTTTGGTGTCGAAACATAAAATTCCCCCCTATTCTTTGGTGTGATGCCAATATAAAGGATAGGGGGGATGTTTTACAAATTTAATGCTTAGAGTTTTTACTTTAGGTTGCTGAAAAATGCCCAGCAAAACTAGGTTTGTTGCGTAAAATTAACTTTGCCAGCTAATGCAGTGAAGAAGGCCCCTAGGTCAGGATCAATTTCGTCACCGTTTCCGCCACCGCCACCACCGTGGGAGCCGCTAAAGAAGTTATTCGCAGCACCGTCAGGCGGCGCTAAAGGTGATTGTAAACGTGGATCAACCAGATTATGTTTTGCGGAAAAGTGTTGCTTAGCTAGATTTTCCTGTAGCCGAGATTGTTGGGTTAACTCTTCTACTAAAACGGGGTGATCGCTATTTTTAGAATGAGAACGTTGGTTAGCTTTTTTAGCAGGTTGCTGATTAGCGGTCGATTGATCCGCAGATTTGCTAGCGGCTAACGCGTTCGTAAATATAGGTGTATCCCGTTTTTGTAATCCAACCTGATAAGTAGCGTTGCCGGCGCCAAATTTTAGTTGGCTGAGTGGCGTTCCTGGCGAAACTAAATCGTAGCCATGCCGCAAGAAACCTAAGATGTGGTCAGAAAGTTCAAAAGGAACCCGCGTATTTTGCCAACCACTGTAAATTTGTTGGTCAACCACGTGACCATTTCCATCAACGAACGCAATGGTTACCGTGCCTCGTTTTGGAGAAGCAGAAGCCGTTTTATGGGAACTAGATGACGTTCCGTGCGAAGGTTTCCGTGAACTTCCTTGATGGTCAGAATGGTTACTTGAATGATGATGGCTAGCCGCGGAACTCGAAGAATCCGCGGAATTGTTCGACGAAGCCTTACCGTTACTAGAGCTAGCTGAACCAGGTTCATCAGAATGGTCACTTTGGTGGTCATCCTTACCAGAACCATTATCTTTTGAAGAATGGTCGTCACCGGATGAACTATTATCTTTTGAAGAATGGTCGTCGCCGGATGAACCATTATCTGACGAAGAGTGGTCGTCCCCAGATGAACCGTTATCTGACGAAGAATGGTCGTCACCGGATGAACTATTATCTGACGAAGAGTGGTCGTCCCCAGATGAACCATTATCTTTTGAAGAATGGTCGTCACCGGATGAACCGTTATCTGACGAAGAGTGGTCGTCGCCGGACGAACCGTTATCTGACGAAGAGTGGTCGTCGCCGGATGAACCATTATCTGACGAAGAATGGTCATCACCAGATGAACCGTTATCTGACGAAGAGTGGTCGTCACCAGATGAACCGTTATCTGACGAAGAGTGGTCGTCGCCGGATGAACCATTATCCGACGAAGAATGGTCATCGCCGCTAGATGAATTATCGCCTGAATCTGATGAATCATCCGAGGCTTGGATTACCTTAACGGTCAGGTTGTCCGAACGGCTGGCAGCAAGCCTATATTTGATTTTTTGAAGCTGTCCTGTAGCTAATTGATATCCCTTAGGCAAGCGAACTTGATAAATTCCCACATCGTTAATAAAGCCCCTGATTTTATCGGTCGAGACCGTTTTACCAGTAGTGGCGTCTACGTAACTAACTGTGGCAGTTACTTCCGTCGGATTTTTAGGTAGTACGGTAACTTTTCCGGTTCCGACGTCGCCCAACGTATAGTGCTGGTGGTAAACCCAGTAATCTCCGCCCATATCGCTTAACTTTTTCCGTAACGCTTGGATACCGAGGTTGTTTAAAGTGTATTGGTAAGTCCCCGGTAAATTGGAATCCTTTTTGGTTTCAATCCAATCTTTTTCAATGGGGACTCTGTCGACTACTTTTCCGTCTGAATCCGTTAGACTGAGTTTCAATCCAGCAACGTGATCAGCAAGGGTTTGGTCGTCAGTATAATACTCTGCTGCTGGCAACGAAACGTTTAAAGTCGTATTTACGTCCATTGGAAAGTCAGAAATAGGAAGTACTCCGTGAATATTTGTAAATGTAATACGTCCGGAAGTTTTCGTGCGCACTACTTCGTGGACTAATTTTTGAATAATCGTTTTGGAAAGGGTAGCTCCATAGTAAGTATGCCCGTTTAAATTAATCGGATGGATAGCTCCCGTATTGATAACTTGGTCGCCAACGGACAAAGTATAGGATGCGTTGACCGGCGGGGAGTCCAGCTTAAACAGCATTACTCCTTCAGTATCGGGAGTGACAGAGCGATAGCTTCCCAAATGATTAATTAACAAAGAGTAAATCCTACCATTAACTTGCACTGACCAACTTTTATCTCTGCTGGTGAACGTATTTGTATCGTCGTCATAGTAAATGGAGCTTAAGTCAGGGGTTTCATCAGCATGAGCGATTAATTCTGCCAATGGTAATCGGCAGTGTAAAACCGTGTTTTTAAGCAGAGGGGCGCTAACGATCCCCATGGTAGCTAAGGAAAAGGCAAATGTCGACCGCAAAAGAGTTGTGAACTTTTTACTTGAATTTTTATTAGACATTCTTTGATTTCTCCTTAATCTTATTAATCATTAGTAAATTGGTTGGTTAAATAATGCAAAAGCTTTTTTAGCCCGAACATTTTCGATGATGTCCCCTAAATTAGTCCAGTCTTCTGGTGTAGGAGGGTCTTCCCAAGTTAATTGAGGTTGCTTTACAGATTGCGAATAAATATCGGACACAAAAATATCCGTATTATTAGAGATGTTTGTCTCAATAATAATATTTGCATGATGAAATGCGTCTAAAGAGTTGATTACATATTCGGTATATAAATCTCCTTGAGAAAAATCAACCGCCACGTAAACTCGTTCTTTTAATAAACGGGCGGGGATGTTATTGATTAACGCAAACATATAACCGTAGTAAAGGTTAACCCACTTAGGAGCGTCCAGGGTAATCTCGTGTTCAGTCTGAATACTCTGTAAAAATCGATGAATTAGGATGTCAAACGATGGGTAAGTTTTCCCGAAAAACTTGATGGAATTTTCCCGTACGAAAGTAGAGGGCTCAATATAAAATGAAGTTAATTGAAGGTTAACGTTAATCAAATCGTGGCGAAGGGACTCTTCGGTGTTTTTGTCCAAAGTTGACGTAATGGGGTAGTCCTTTAGCCACTGAATAAGACTGTTAGTTAACTGGGTTGCTAAAGGAAAGTTATTTGATATAACCCGGTTGCTAGAGTCGGTAATGTAACCCTTCGCAAGCAAAAAGCCGTAGAAATAACTCATTTCATACCTATCTAGATTAAAATGACGGCCGAGAACGCGTTGTAAACGTTGAGACAACTGCTGATATTGGTCGTTACTTTCGTCAACATCAACGGTTAAGGTTTCGTTGTAGTTTTGATTACGATGTCGAAGAATCCAGATTCGCAAAAAGATTGACAATTTAAATTTTTGACTTAATCGTAAGGGATGCGTGAAATAAGGTTGGCATGCTTGAACGATTTGGTCAACTAGGTCACTTAGTTCAGGAAATGGCGAGTCGAGTCCGTTGTAAAGGCTATAGTAAAACTGAAATAAAAGTAACCGCTGATGAAATTCTTCTCCCACTTTTCCATTTTTAGGATTGTCCTTAGAATAATTAGCGATGATTTTATTCAACATTTTAATTTGTCGGTAAAATACTGATCGGCTAATTGGAGTGTCCTGTAAGTACTGGTTAGGAGTCTTTAGGTTTTCATAAAACATTAAATACTCAAACACAGGTAAGAGGGGAGAACGTAATACGTACACCAATCGGATCTTATTGATTACTAAACTGGAAAGGTTTTGTGCTTGCCACAGCCCCTTTTGTAATTCGTTAATGTGGATGTTTTGCTGGGGAGCGAGTTCGCGTAAATCAGTGTTAATGGTACTTAACGCAGCATTTAATTTGTACGAGCTTACTCCTAGCTTGTCCGCAACGTGATCCATGTTGACAGGTGCGTCCGCGGCACGGTTGATTAAGGATAAAATTTCAAAAGATAATTGATCTTTTTTATCCATTAATAGTATTGGATCCATAAATACCTCCTAGCTCTCTTCTATTAGTAATAATACCGCTTGTTGAACGTTGTCACAATTGAATTTGGCATTAAAAACAGTTGGTAGTAATTTTTAAACTTTATAGTGTTAATTTTGTCTGACATATAAGACATATCTGCGATACAAATTGCAACGCTTAGCGAAAAACGGGGATGGATTAGGGTTAGCTAGATTATTTACGCGGGACGGGAAATCTTTGAGTACATGTCGAATTAATAAGTTTTATAACTATCACTTTATGTACAAATTAAGTTAAATTAGTTAATAATCTCAAAAAGTTTAAATTCGACTAGGTAAACTGATGCATAGACGGAAAATGGTGCCGAGTGACCATTTTTTCTAGAAAACAAAAATTATGAGAAATTTACTTCCGGGTGATGATATATACTACCTAATGTAGACGGGGTTTACCAAACGACGCGAAAAATTATGATATTAGATGATGGTTTAACTGCGTGGTTTAGATAATCAATTGATCCATTTCAACCCCTGGTTTAAAAATGTGGCCGAGCTATGGTCGGAAACAACAAATGTAGCAACGATTTAATTAAGGGAGTTATTTTTATGGGCATCGATTTGCGCGAATTAGAGGTATATAGTGCCAGCGAAGCGGCAATGATGTGGGGAAAGTCGCAAAATTTTGTTCGCCATTTAAAAATTAACGGGACAAAAGTATTTCCTGAAGGAACCATTCGCAAGTTTGGAAATAGTTGGTTGGTTACCCGTGAAGGAATGGAAGAAGTTCTAGGTTGCGGCCCACAAATGACCTTGGCTCAAGCACAGCGAGAGTTAAGGAAAATCAACCAAGAAAGAAGAGCTAAGTATAAGCACCAACACCAATAAGTTGGTGAGGCAGTCAGGAGACAGTGACTGAACACACAAAATTATTTCTGTGATGAAGTTAAGGGTGGCTAGTTGCTAAGAAACTGGCGCAGTGTTTGGCAGGTTAGCAACGTAGTGACTACTTTTAAACTTAACTTTATAAAGAATAAACTAACATAATGTCCCCCAAATACGTGACCATTTTCTTTACGAAATTGGCCACGTTTTTTTGTTATGTCAGCTATTTTGAAACGAGATTTCAAAATAGACGCCTATACTAAGTAAAAAAATGAAATACGCAAGAAAAGTTTGCTTGTGAATCGCTAAAGTGCCTTGATGGTTAAGGCCGGTAAATTAATATTTTGAGCGGGAAAGTTTGTGAAATTGATACTTTTTGTGAAATGGAGCTATAAAACGCTTGCACTTTTGAATTTTAAAGTATATTATAACAACACAAGTTAAGTTTTAACTAATCAAAGGTATAAATAAAGTTTAAAGTGATGGTAGCATTAGTTACAGGTAATAGCTTTTAAGGGGGATAATTCACATGGGACCACAAATTTTTCACAGGGAAAATAGCCAAGTAAATAACAAAGTTGTCGATTTTGAAATTTACAAAAGTCGGCAAAAATTGCGGCAAACGGCAGCAGCTTTGACAGATATTTTTAACGAAGTACTTGCCGATAAACCAATGTTTTGGCAGTCAATTCCGGTGAAAAAACGGATGTGGCAAGCAACGGTAGTGAATATCTTTGATTTTATGGAAAACCGGACTCCGAAGTTCGAATCGCAATAGTGCCTCAATCAAGTTTTAAAGATTGTTGGCCGAGAATGCATTCACCAAGGGGTCGCAGTAAACTTAAACAAATAATTTTTAAAATACCTTTGTCCCACTTAGTGGGGAGTAGACGCATACAGAAGAACTTTGCTTTTATTGGGGGATAATTGCAGAGTAGCTATAGCAAACCGGTTAAATTACGTAAACGGGTTTCAAAAATAGCTAAAAAACTGGAGTTGGATTCTTAATGTCCAACTCCAGTTTTATTTTAAATCTTTTTTGGCATTTTTGAAGAAATAAATTACGGAAGGATAATTATTTCTGGTACCCGCATTTATATGACCGGGGTAACGGTGGATTTGCTCTGCAATGCAGCCGAAACGTGTTCGGAAACCCAATTCCTTCCGGTTAACTAAATTACGACATCAATTGCTAAAACCGCAATTAATGTCGTGCTTCTCTGCGATGTAGTCAAAACGTGCTCCAGACCCCAGTCTTCTCCGGATAACTAAATTTCAGCATCAATCGCTAAAACCGCGATTAATGCTGAAATTCTGTTATCCTCAAAGACTACCCGGGCTCTTCCGCACTCTTTGCCCCATTACCAACCTACCCGACATTTTATACCACACCTGGCCCAGCTGAGTGTGGCTTTTTGTATCTCCGTTTAACTTAATTATTTTTTGGACGTGGTTATTCCAATCATCGAAAGCCAGTACGGGATGGTGATCCCTTGGGAAATACCGTTTTAAATTCAAACGGGCAAGTAAATCTGGCACCGGAGCAGGCTGCTGATCATTCACCGCCAGCGGAATCGTGCCCGTAGGAACCGGATAACGTGGTTGTGATTGAGCAGACTGCGGGCGACTTGAGCTACTAGAAAGCGACTTACTTAGCTGCTGCGGATGACGCCAGGCGACCGCTGGTTGAATCGCCGGCGTTGCCCGTTGTAAGGGGCTGACTGGTAGCGCAGGACGCTGCTCCGCCGGCGCCAAAGTAGGTGGCGTTACAGGCTGGGATGATGACGACATTTCCGAAGGAGTAGGTTTAACCTCCGCAGGAAGGACTGGTGGCGTTTGAGAACGTAAATGAACTTCGTAAAGGTGACCAGATTCCTTAATTTCATCAAAAGTGAGCGATCCCTGCGGCAAATCACTGCTGACTAAGCGATAGTCTTGATGATCGAAGGTCTCAGTTAAATTGGCTTGGGGATGCTTAACATCCACGTTGACCGTTTTGGAAGAAACTATTTTTCCCGTCCGGTCGTCAATCCACCGGATTACGGCCGTTTTCTTTTTTAATTGGTAACGGACCGTGATGTTTAAGTCGGTACTAGCAGGAGTTACGGGCGTGGCCGGTACCGCATCCTTAGCTGGATCCGTTAGTTGGTAACCATGGGGCAACGGGTCGGGTACCTCGGTAAAAGTAGCTTGCGTACCACTATGCCAATTTTCAGAATCCCGAGGATTGCCTTGATCATCCATTTGAAAATCAGTCGAGGTATTCGAAAAATAGTTTTTTGTCACATGTTCAGCTAAATTATCAACGGACACAAAGGTAATGGGCTGGGCTACGTGGGTTGGCGCAACCGTTTGGCCATTTTTATCACATAATGTATAGTTTCGTTGATAGTTTTAGCTTTGAAGTGGTATATTGGAGCGTAAATATAAGTAACCATACCGTTGTCGCCATCTTTGTTAAGTCTTCCCCGAGTTGGAAGACTATCAGGCGCAGTACCGACTAGCCGGTAATTTTTAATGGACCGGGGCTGACTAACGTAAGGCTCGCCAACGTGGGGGCCGTGCGGATAGTACGCTTGCCCGGTTCCTAGCAAATGGCCGGACTGGTCAACGTACCGTACGCTAACCGTTGCATGGCAATGGTGATGCCAATGATGGTGATGGTGCTTATTTCCCCAAAAATAATGGTGCGGATCGGCTGATGATGAGGCGATCGCACTAGCAGATGATCCCCAGTAATCTAACCTCGGCGGCCGGCTTGCGGCCTCTTGCGGTGCAATTTGAGGAGATGATGCCGGATAAGTTGATTTGGATACTTGATCACTAGCAGCTACGGAAATGGGGGACAACATAACGTTTAGTCCAATGGTCACACCGACTAAGCTAGTGATGAACCATTTACGACCGTAATTATAGAACCGTTGGTAGTGATTTGTTCCCAAGATGATGAACCCTCCAGACATATTTTTAGAGTTGGATCTTTAAAAATATCTTCAACAAATCATCTTAAGGAGTTTTTATTTATGATCGAAAAGTTTAACCGTTTATTGGACGACGAACAACAATTGGTGCTCCAAATGGCCGAACTTTACATCCACGATCCAGAAAAGAAGCTATCAATTAGCTATCTACAAAGTGAATTAGGCGTTAGCCGTCACCAAGTGCTAATGGCCTTTGATTTGCTGAAAGATACCGTTGCGTCACTTAACCTGAAAAACATCGACTTGGCCTACGATGGGAAGGGGATCATTGCCATGTATGGCTTGACGACGTCATTGCTTAAACAGCTTTTGGAAGAAATGGCGCTAAGGTCGATCCGTCTAAATGTTTTTATTAATTCCCAATTAGGAATTTACGGGACTCAAGCCCAATTCACGAAACGTTTTGGGATAAGCCGAGCAACTTATTATCGCAATATTATGGGAATCCGGCAACTCTTCACCGAAGAAATTTTCAACTATCGTTCGTTGACGGAAGCAAGGTTGCGACAGGTATTGTTTAGTGTGATTCACCATTTTTTTAACGGAATTGACGGGCTCCCTGGTGAATACCGAATGGAAATACCAACCGTTTTGGAACAAATTTGTACGGATTGTGGGATGTGTCTTAAATACACCGAACGGAAGCGACTGGTTAATTTTGCTTTTGTACAAGCTCAAAGAATTCGACAGGGGCACGTACTTACAGAGTTATCCGATTTAAGTCCGGTGGCTGCTGATGACGATGGTCCTGATTTTGGTCCCCTTAATCAGTTTTGGGGGCTGGAGGACGAGGATTTGCGTCGGGAAAAACAGTACTTAACGATTTATTGTCGAGTAAACGAGCTGCTGGATTTTTCAATTGATCAATGTTGTGGACCGCAGCTACAAGAATGTTTACAGGATTTGGTGGATAGTCAAACGGAACTTTTATACAGCACTTTTGCGGACGCAAGTTTGGAAAAGGCGATTGGCCGAATTAAACGAGCCTTAACTCAAACGAATGCAAAGGTGTTCTCGCCGTTTTACTTTAGTGAAACGTTCGTCGATCCCACAAAAATGCCCTTTTTTAACGAAACTTACCCCGCAATTGACGCGGTGGTAAAGCAGTTGTTGGGTGAGGTGGCTAAACGCCGCCAGCTATACATCGATCAGGACGTGTTAACCCAGTTGTACTACACGTACATGCTGATTTTATTGGAACATTTGCCGGTGAAATTTTTAAGCCGAACGGTTAAGATTACGGTAGATTTTTCGAATGGACCAATCTTTACGAAGTATATTGTGGCGCAGTTGCAGCAGTTTGCACCGCTAAATATTGAAATTATGATGGAACTAACGGAAGAAACGGATATCTTCCTCTCGGACCAATCGTTTGCGGAACTAGATTGTGAACAAATGATATGGGAGTCGCCACCGTTAGCGGCGGATTGGGAGCAGTTGGGAGATATGATTGTGAGGATTAAGAATCAGAGTGCGGAAGGACCCGGATAGTTCTCGAGGATTAATTGAATCCCGCCGTTAATCGCGATTTAGGCGATTGACGGCGGGATTTTATTAACCGGAGGGAACGGGGTCCAGGAGCACGTTGCTAAAAAATTAGATTTTTGAACTGAAAAGGCTGAAAGAGTTAATAAATCGTTTGCTATATTGGCTTTAATAGAGCCAAAACGTATGCCAAAAGTCAGTTTGTTTAACCCTAATCGATCATTATGCCAGATTCGAGCATAATGGTCGATTTTTAGTTATGCCTCACAAACTACCCGGCCTTTGCTTAAAATATTATTCTAATTTTGGCTAAAAAAGGAACCGCGTTGATACCCGGTAGTGACAGATTCTCTCAAGTTTTTCAAATCAATTTCAAAATGTGAAACGTCAGGAGTCTTTACTGTCAAGGGGTCGGATTATATGATGAAAAAGTACTAATCGTTGAATTAGTACAGGGGGGATCATTTTGAATATCCTAGCAGCTTAGGATATGGGGACAACGGGAGGCTGGAAGAAACTAATCGTTTTTTCTGGCCTCTGCGTGTTTATATGGCAATTATTCAGGTCAAAAAGGATAGTCCCTCACTGGCCAGTTCAAGAACTAAAAGCGAAGCCGGCTTTCGCTAAATCCCTACCCATTTTAATTTAGAAAGGTGGTCGCGCTGCAATTAAAAAGCGATATTGGTTTTGGATAATAATTGGGTTACAAGTACTATTTGTAGCAAAAATGGTACACGACACCTACTTCAGTGACCGCTGGGCCACTCGTTACGTGGTAAAAGCCCGTGGCGATGTGGTTACCAACGTGGACTATACTTTAACGAAAAATCGTTTTAGCGGAACGGCTTTAATCGTTAAAGATCATAAAGTGTTGTTACATAAGGGTTATGGTAAGTAAGATGCCACCCATGCTAACGATGTAAAAACGTTATATAACATTGCCTCGATTGAAAAGAGTATGACTTCAATCATGGTGGCGAAATTGGTGCAGTTAGGAAAGTTGTCTTTTGATACAAAGCTAGCCCGTTTTTATCCGACAATTCCTAATGCTAAAAATATTACCATCCGCGATATGTTAACGATGACTTCGGGATTGGAAGCAAGTAGTGATCCGGAACGGGCACTAAACGAAAAACAGCTTACAAACTATTACGTGCACCATTTGGCGGTGGACCCGCGAAAAGGTTGGGATTATGACGCGGTGAATTTTCACTTGTTGGTAGGTGTGATTACCCAACTTACTCACCTAAACTATCAGGACAGTTTCCAACAGCTGATTAAATTACGGCGGCCCATTAAAATTATGAGCATGCCCAATTTTAAAAATCCGCACGTGGCAAAAAGTTACCACAAAAACGGTCGGGCATATCTTAACCCGGCTTACATTTATCGTAACGAGGTTGGTACCGGAAGTTTTTTTATGACCGCAGGCGACCTGTACCGGTATTTTGCGGCACTGGTGAACGGTCAGATCATCCCGCTTAAGGTGGTTAAGCAGCTTTTTAAAACTTCTACCCAAAGCGTCTATGCTGGGGGAGTTTATCAAAATCGGCTATATTACCGCGGACATGGGATTTTACGTGGATACGAGCCATCGATTATTTTCAATCGCTCGGCGGGAACGGCGGTCGTTTTGTTAGGTAACCGGCGTGGTCGAGAAACCACGATGAAATTAGCAAACAGCATTTATTCGTTAATTAACCAGACCCCTTATTTGGGCGGGAATTCATATTAACGAGGGTAGCTGCGGATACTTTTACTTGGGGGAGAAATGAAAAATTATGTACGTAACGGCAATTGTTCCGGCGCACAACGAAGCTGGAAATATTAAACGCGCGGTCCGAGCGCTAAAAAGACAGGTTGATAAAGTAATTGTGGTTTGTGACCGTTGTGATGATGATACATACCAACGCGCTCAACAGGCAGGGGCCCGCGCATTTGAAACTGTGCAAAATGAAGGTCGAAAGGCGGGGGCGCTGAACCAAGCGCTGGAGAATTACGTAGATTGGCAGCGACCGGACCAGTATTTGTTTATCTGTGATGCAGATACCGTGATTACGGAAGACTGGATTGAACACGCTAAGCGAGTAATTGTCCAGGGAGATTATGATGCAGTTGGCTCCGTCTTTTACGGAACGGCTAACCGCAATAAGCTGATTGAGTTTTGCCAGCAGTTGGAGTGGTATCGCTACGCCAATCAAGTTCGCCGTAGTAAGAAAGTTTTCGTCTTAACCGGGACCGCGTCGTTGATCCGAGCAGAAACGCTGCAAAAGGTTCGACAACGAATTGGGACCTTTTACCGCGAGGATTCGATTACCGAAGATTTTGCTCTAACGCTAGATTTAAAAGCAGCGGGGGCCAAAATGATTTCGCCATTGTCGTGTTATTGCACGACTGAGATTATGCCAACGTGGCGCTTGCTATATTTACAACGGCGCCGCTGGTATTTAGGAGCGCTTCAGCAGGTGACTCGCCGACGTTGGGACAAAATGATGTTGCCGTATGTTTTCCAACAGTTGATGTTATTAATTTCGGTGTTCGCTTTTTTAGGATTGATTGTGTTCACCACGTACCTGATGCTCGAAAATTTAATGATTTTTAGTTTGCTGTGGTTTGTAATTGGCGTGATTTTTGCTACCGAGCGGGTGGTGACCATTTGGGACCAAGATTTCCAGGCTAAGTTTTTTGCCCTTATGATGCTGCCGGAACTAATGTATAGCTTGTTTTTACAACTGGCTTACTTAGGCGCGTTGCTTCAATTGCTCCAGGGGTCAACGGGGACTTGGAACCACTTAAATACTGATCAATCAAAGGAGGCATAAAAATGTATACCAACGTACAAAAAAACGGAATGTTATGGATTGGATTTAGCTGGAACGGCCTGTATCATGGGTTGGCCATCGTTTCGATATTCTTTGCTATTTTAGCGGTGGGAACCATCCTACGGAGTATGTGGGCCCGGACGCATTTTGACCCAACTTGGGAATAGTTAAGTTTTAAAAGGAGATTAGTGTGAGGAAAAGATGGCTACTTGGATTAGTGATCGCAATTATTTATTTTTGGGAAAGCAATCAAACCATTGCGTACTCATCCACTGATTGGGGCGACCAATTTATTACTAACGTAAGTTTGGGAGATGCGCAACACGACGATCGTACTAGTTTTGGTTTGTACGATAAGCTGGTTGGAAAATGGGAATTTAAAATTCCTGCCAACGTACCGGTCAAGGCGCAAGACCAACTCACTTTTAAAGTCCCCCGAAATTTAAGACTGGTCAGCAACGCCCAATTCAACCTGAAAGACCGGCATGGGCAAGTGATTGGACGGGTAGATGCACAACGCGGGAGCGGTAAAATCACGGTGCGGTTAGCGCGCTACGTTACGCAACATGACGGTGGCATTTACGGCAACTTTAAATTAGGACTTTTATGGGACTACGACCGGGTCAAACCTGCTTCCACCGTAGCTGTCAGTTGGCCACGTTTACGAACCGAAAAATATAAAATTTTACCGCATCGGGGACCTAATTCCCGAGAAACGGTGTATTCATGGGGTTGGTATGATACTAAGGATCCTCAATTAATTCATTGGCGAGTACGCCTTAATTATGCAAAGCAACCGCTCCGACAAGTAACGTACACGGACTTGGTCGGGATAAACCAACAGTTAGTCCCGGATTCGATCAGGGTCAAAAAGGTTAAATTTGATCGGAGCGGTCGCAAGTTTAAAGTTTTGGCAAGTCGCTCGCCAAAACGAATTACCCAGTATAGCCAACTACGGTTTGCGGTGGCGTTGGGTGACTTGAATGGTGCCAACTTGATTGATTTTGAAACACGGGCAACTAATTCAATGGCCCGGTGTTTTAAACACCAAGCGCAGTTAACCGGGGTTAATCTCAACGAAAAAAATACCGGTAAGACGCCCGTAAAGCAGGCTTCGGGGACCGGAAGCAGACTAGGAGAAATCCGTGGAGTGAGTTTGCGAGATGACGATGCTCGTCAGCCCCTTCCGCTGCGGTTAGACACGGTTTTAGCCGGCGATGATCACCAACTAGTAATTAAGTTTGGTTTAGTGACGTTAGGGTTGGTAGCTTGCGTAAGCTGGTTTGTCTACCGACGTCCACGATAATAGAGTAGTTAGCAAAAACCCGCCAGGTTGGCCTTACCAACTTGACGGGTTTGCTAATCTAATTAAAAGGGGGAAATTCTATCCGGCTACTTTTTAGGAGCAGCGGGATGTTTCTTTGAGATTTGGGTGAAGGCGATCACGCACATCAACGCTTGAAAACCAAAGGTCCAAACGTTACGACCGAAAAGGGCAGGAACCGTAGATGCGGCGACCACCACCATGGCCCAAGCAATGATTCTGGACATTTTAGTTTGATGCTCTGGTTTTATCATAATGCAGGTTCCTTTCGGTTAAAAATTATTTTGCGTTAGCGGCTTTTTCAGCAGCGTAAGCAGCATTGCGTTTCTTCATTTGTTTTGCGTACCACCAGAAGAGGAGGACGTAAGCAGCGAGTGCTAACAACGCGTAAATCATGAAGGTGATTTCACCAGTCGAAGCTTTACCAACTAAGTAAGCTAAGAATTGTTCGATTGGTCCTTCCTTGGTTGATTCAGCAATCTTAGTACCAGCGCTCAAACCTGCTGGGAAAGCCCCCACTTGTTTAGCAACGTTGGTAATGAATGGAGCACTTAAAGTACCGGCCCAAAGGAAGATTGGCATTTCAATAGCCCCGATGACGATCATCCGAATAATCTTACCGCGGGTAACCACCAACAGCGCGGGAGTAACTCCCATCGCGATGATTCCACCAAGTGGAAGGATGTGGTTGCCAGGCAATACTAAGGCTTCAAGCAACATCACTGGTGCTAAAACGTTAGCAGCTGCCCAGATTTCAGCACGTCCTGCGATAAATGGCCAGTCCAAACCAATGTTTAACTTCCGTCCGTGAGGGTGCTTGTTAGCTAAGTCAGTAACCCCTTGGGAAAGTGGTTCAACAGCAGCGATGAACCAAGCTCCAATTTGGGAGAATAACTGCAAGCAGACCCCGCCGGTAAAGGCTAAAGTCAAAATTTCTTTTGGATCTTGCCGAGCAACTAGACCGATAAAGACCCCTAGGTAGCAACCAATGGCAAAGTGGCTGCCCCAGAATCCAATCCGTTTGTTTAATTCAGCAGAGTCAAAGTCGTACTTATCTAACCATGGGAAAATTTTGTCAAAAATCTTGTCGAACAGCATGATTATCGGGTTCATCATGTAGTTTAAATGGGTAGTAGTCATTGGGTTATCATCTGGCGCGTTTAATAAATCGTTAAACGTGGGCTTCATTAAGTCGGAGTTGATAATCTTTAGAATACCGATAATTAAAATCAAAATAATTGCAATTAATAAATTGGCACCAAAGTACATTGCCATCAATGCCGTAAATGAAATGTGCCAGATGTCAAACACGTCGACGTCCAAAGTGTTGGTCCATTTCAAAGCCAACATAATCAAGTTCAAAATTACCATCAAAAGTAAGAAGAACAGGGTGTATGGCGAGCCCCAGGTGATGGTAGCCAATGGAGCCCAACCAACGTCGGTAACCGACAGATTAATCCCTGTCGACTTAACAAAAGCGGCCAAAGGAGCTTGGTAAGCGGTGGTTAAAATATTAATAATGGCACTAATCCCGGTTAAAGCAATCGCGAGCTTAATACCGCCTTCCAAGGCTTTGGAAAACTTAACGCCTAATGCCCAAGCCAATAAAGTTAAAACAATCAGCATGATTGGGGCAGCCCCCAAGTCAATGATTGGCTTGAAAATCAGGTTGGCAAAATGAATGATTCCATTCATATAATCTCACTCCTTTATTTAGTTGTAGTTATGATTTATAAAATTGAAACCAGATTGATTAATGACCGCTTAAAATGAGCAGCCATGGGGAACGCCGTCTAAAACAATGAAGGCGCTTACTTGAATGGTATTAAATAAGGGGAATCCGAGCCAATTGGGGATTCCCCTTTGTTTAAGCAGTTAATTAGCCTTGGATTTTCTTGATTTCTGCTTCGATTTGGTCGTAAACAGGTTTAGCCATTGCGGGCATCCGGTAAAGAATTGCCCCAGCATCGATTTCAGGAATATCAATGTCAAAGCCAAGGTCAGGATGGTTGATTGGTAAGAAAATTTGAACGCCTTCCATCTTTTCAGGAGTAACGTCTTTGATCATTTCTGCGTCAACAGAAACGTCGTAACCACGGTTCTTCATTTCTTCTTCGACAGCATCCTTAATTTGATGACTTGAATTAACACCAGCACCACAAGCAGTTAACATTTTAATCATAATAAATACCTCCACATAAGTAATTTAATTATTTTTCATCAAAGTTAGTCGACAAGAAATCAAAGATCTCTTCCGGGGAATCACTTGCAAACAGGTGTTGCAGGCTATCCCACGGGGTGTGAGTCAAAAACTCCATGATTTCAGCAAGCACGTTAGCTTGACCTTCCGGGTCGTTATTCAAAATCATGAATAAAAAGCGGACGGTCATGGTTTGCGTGGGATTGATCATGTTATGAAACTCGACGGGATGTGCGAGCTTTACGGGAACAATCCGGCGCTTATAAACAAAGTTGGCTTCCGTATGAGGAATGGCGACGTTTGGATATTGGGATCCCACCACCGATAAATCCATGCCCGTCGGATAAGCATCTTCTCTGCTATTCAGATTGTCGAGAAAGTTATCCTTAACGTATCCCTTTTCAACTAAGTCGTCGGCGACTTCCTTGAAAACGGCCTGTCTGGTTGTACCTGAACTAACATAGACAATCTTTGGATCAAATAGAGATTCGATTGCTGTTTCGCTCATATACAGATCACCTCTTTCAAACATTGGCAAGGTAAAGTTTATTTATGTTTGCCTTTGTTTATTTTTGATTACAGCTACATTCTAATTAAGCGCTTTCATATTGTCAACCAGTTTTTTTGGTTGGGCTTGGATTAATTAAAGCGTTGACATTCGGGAATGCAAATATTATTCTTAGTTTGTAACACAAATGAACAAAAACAAACATTTAAAAAGTAAAAAGGAGGGGTGCGAGTGCTAAAAAATGAACGAATGATGAAAATTTTGAACGCAGTTAATAGTAAAGGAACGATCACGGTTAACGATTTGGTCGATAAGCTGTCAGTTTCGTCAATGACTATTCGGCGGGACCTCGACGAACTCGAGAAGCAGGAGAAAATTGTGCGAGTTTTCGGCGGGGCTCAAAGCGTTAACTTAGTGTCGCAAACCGAACCCTCATATATTCAAAAACGTAAAATTCATTTAGCTGAAAAAAATGAAATCGCTAAAGCAGTGGCAAGTATGATTAAACCTAACGAAACTGTTTTTCTTGGTCCGGGGTCGACGAATGAATTGGTTTCCAAGTATTTGGAAATCGATGATTTACGAATCGTGACCAACAGTTTGCCAGTTTTTCAACGTTTTTCAGATGAGCACGACTTTGACCTTTGCTTAGTTGGGGGAACCTACCGACGCCGGAGCGGTGCGTTTGTGGGGAGTTTAGCGGAAGAATTTTTACGCAACATTAAAATGCATAAGGCATTTGTGGGGGTTAACGGAATCTCGAACACAAGCGTGATGAATGCAGATACCGATGAAGGCGCGTCGCAACGGGTTGCTTTGGAGCAATCGCAGAATAAGTATATTGTGGCTGACCACCATAAGTTAGATCACGATGATTTCTATAATTTCTATGATTTAAGTAACGTTAACGGTTTGATTACCGATGCGGGCGTTAAACCAGCAATCTTACGACGTTACCAGCAAATTACCGCCGTCCACGTTGCTAAAAAGATTGAATAAGAAAAGGAGCAGTGAACATGAAAGTTGTAGTAGGTGCAGATAAAGCAGGTTTTGACTTGAAGGAAAAGGTAAAGACTTACCTTAAAGAACATGATTACGAAGTGGTTGACGTTAGTGAAACTCCCCAAGCGGACTTCGTAGACTCTTCCTTAGCCGTTACGGATAAGGTTTTGAACGACAAAATTGAAAAGGCTATCATGTTTGACGAATACGGGGTTGGTTCAGCAATGGCTAGCAACAAGGTCAAGGGCATGGTCACGGCTAACGTAGTCGAAGAAAACACCGCTCACATGACCGCCATGCATAACGGTGCCAAAGCCATTGCCATCGGTGCCGGCGTCGTTGGTGAAAAATTGGCTTACAACATTGTGCAATATTACCTAGATACTGAGTATGCCGGGGGTCGTCATCAAATCCGCTTAGACATGCTTAACAAAATGATTTAATTAGGGAGGAAGCATAGAATGATTATTTCAATTGGAAACGACCATATCGTTACAGACGTAAAAATTCAATTATCAAATTTTTTGAAATCCTTAGGTCACGAAGTAATTGATGAAGGAACTTACGACACCACCCGGACCCACTACCCAATTTACGGGAAACGGGTTGCTGAAGACGTGGCGGATGGTCGTGCAGACCTTGGCGTGGTACTTTGTGGAACCGGAATCGGGATTAGTACCGCGGCCGATAAGAACGAAGGTGTCCGGGCTGCGTTAGTTTCTAACCTAGTTGCCGCACGTTACGCTAAGGAAGAACTTAACGCTAACGTAATTGGTTTTGGCGGCGCAACCGTTGGCGAACACCTCTGCGAAGACATTATTAAGGTGTTCTTGGATTCAGAATACAAGGAAACCGAAGAAAACAAGAAGTTGATCGACAAAATTGATCACATTGCTACACCAAACCCAGATCAAAAGGATAATCCACACTTCTTTGACGAAGAAAACGAAAAGTGGGCTGAAGGATTTTACCACGATTAATTAGGTCGATTATCAATTTGTGCAAATTTTTGTTAAAATTGTAAGCGGTACCTGAAAGGGCATTCAAAAATATTTTTTTAAACGAAAAGGGGAAGTTGGACACTATGAAAACATTGACAGAAGGAAAACTACGGGGACTGAAGGCTTTATCAGATGAAAACGGCGTAATCAGCGCTTTGGCAATCGACCAACGCGGTTCGTTGAAAAAGATGATTAGCGCGGCAAGCGGACACGAAGCTAGTCAAAAAGAAATCGAAGACTTTAAGGTGGCGATTTCTTCCGAATTGACTCCATACGCAAGCGGAATTTTGCTTGACCCAGAATACGGCATTCCCGCAGCACGAGTTCGCGACGAAAACGCTGGCCTACTAACGGCTTATGAAAAGACTGGTTATGACGCAACTGAACCAGGCCGTTTTCCAGACATCCTTGATCAATGGTCAGTACGTAAACTTAAGGAATTAGGTGCGGACGCCATCAAATTCTTGTTGTATTACGATGTTGACGAAGGTGAAGAAATCAACGGACGTAAGCACGCCTTCATTCAACGGCTCGGCGACGAATGCAAGGCTGAAGACATTCCGTTCTTCCTGGAACTAGTTTCGTACGATGCTAACAATGATGACGTAAAGGGTAAGGAATACGCTAAGGTTAAACCGCACAAGGTTATCGAAATGACTAAGGAATTTTCTAAACCCGAATACGGCGTCGACGTTTTGAAACTGGAAGTACCAGTTAACCAAGCTTACGTAGAAGGTTTTGCGGAAAATGACGCCGACGTAGTTTACAGCAAGGAAGAAGCTGCGAAGTACTACAAGGAACAAAGCGACGCTACCGACTTACCATTCATCTTCTTGAGTGCTGGTGTTTCTGCAGAATTATTCCAAGAAGAACTCCAATTTGCGCACGATGCGGGTTCAAAATTCAATGGGGTCCTTTGTGGCCGGGCAACTTGGCGCGGTGCAATTGAACCATTTGCTGGCGAAAGCGAAGAAGTTGGTCGCAAGTGGCTGCAAACCCAAGGTAAGAAGAACATTGAAGACTTGAACAAGGTTTTGGCAAAGAGTGCGACCCCTTGGTTTGAAAAGGTACAAAAATAATTTGAAAAGGCCCAGAAGATGACGAACTATGAAAAAATCCAAAAGGCGAACCCTCAGTTAACGATTTATCAGGTGGGTGACGAACAATTTCGGGATTATGGAATCGTATATAAGCAATTTGATTTAACGGAAATTAACGATTACATGGCTAGGGTGGCAGTTACCGCTGCAAACCAGTACGTACCGAAAAATCCTGCAATTGAACAAATGAGCGTGATCCATGAAATCAGCAGGGATGTTTTTGGCGGAATGGCACTTTCAGCAGGCCAGTGTGTGGGCCACTGTGATGCCTTTTCAGCCGTTGAATTTCACCAAGGTAGCGAAGTGAACATCACCTTTACCGACGTGATTATGGTGTTAGGAAAGCGACGAGATTTACGGAATTACGAATTCCACGCCGTTGACGACGCGCAAATTTTCTACATTCCGCAAGGGACCGTCTTTGAAATGTTTAGTGACACGTTGCATTATAGCCCCATTGAGGTTACGCCAGCAGGATTTAAAGCGGTGGTGGTTGTATTGAATGGTACGAATGAATCTCTCCCAAGTTCATTTAAAACCCATACCCCCATGCTAGTGAAGAAAAATAAATTCCAGTTGGCGCACGTGACGCGGACTGATAAGGTCAAAGCCGGAATCTTGCCGGGGGTTAAGGGGCCATTGGTTCAGGTTCGCCCGATTCAAGATTAGAGGAGGCCATTAAAATGGATTGCAATGTCGATGAAGAAAAATTAACTGCCGAACAAAAGGCAGAAATTGAACGGCAAGAAGAATTGCATCGGGCAATGATTAAACGCCAGTTAGAAGAATTTCCGGTTAAGGATCCCTTCTAAAATCAGCGTTAGTTAAAGCCAAAAACGAGATTCGGAAATTCCGGTCTCGTTTTTTTGTGAGCGCTTCCTTAGAGCTGATTAGACAAAACTAAAGGACTTCCGAAGAATCCTAAAATACTCTGGTACAATAAAACTATGATTATTTAAGGTGAGGAAGGGTACGCATGAACTGGAGAAAAAGTAAAATGGGCATTTTTGCCATGGTTTTAGTGGTGATGGTGATTTTGGTGGGGTCGATGATGCGCACCCCAATTACTACGATTCCCTTGATTTTGGGCAATTTAGCGCAAAGTTTGCGAGTGGCCCAGGGAAGCTTAGGGATTTTAACCACTGTGCCATTAGTGATGTTCATGGTGTTTTCAAATTTTGCTTCACAAATTTTAAAACGGATGGGCTTTAAACGGTCACTATTGCTGGCGTTAGCCATTTTAGTGCTTGGATCAGCGCTACGAATGGTTGTAACGATGCCCACGATGATTGGCGGTACAATTTTAATCGGGGTGGCAATCGCCTACCTAAACGTTTTTATGCCGTCGTTTGTGGCGGCCTATTTTCCGCAACGGATTGGGTTATACACCACGCTCTACACTTTTTCAATGATGATGGGTAGCGCAATTTTTAACTTGATTACCGCGCCAATCGTTAAATTGACCGGATGGTGGACGATGTTATTGATTTTAACGGTGGTGCCAGTACTGACCTTGCTAACGTGGGGGTTGATCGTGCCCCATTTACCAGAAGAGATGGACGGACGGGTGCCAACGCCGACGGACAATCAAGCCCCAACTAAAACGGTGATTTGGCAAAATAAGCGGGCGTGGTGCTTTCTATTGGTATTCGGTTGTCAATCGGTAATGATGTACACTTTTACGGCGTGGATGCCGTCGTTAATGGCCTACCATCACGTTGGCTCGGGCATCATTGGAGCAATCATGGCGTGCTTTTCGTTGATCGGCTTACCAGTCTCGGTATTTTTACCCCAAACCTTGACCCGGGTGAGTCGGCAAACTCAGGTTGGGTTGATTCTATCCGCAGGGATCGTGGGCCTCGGGGCAGCCGGAATGCTCTTCGTGCAAAATACCGCCGCTACTTGGTTTTGGTTAATTGAAGCCTTGTTAATTGGTTATTCGGTAAACCTCTTCTTTGTTTTCGTGATGACCATGTTTGCCATGAAGACGGCTTCGCCATATCAAACAGCGCAACTATCCGGCATGTCTCAAGCTGGTGGTTACCTCATCGCGGCTTTAGGACCCGTACTTTACGGGATGGCCTTTTCTGCTAACCCGGTCGGCAGTGCACAAAACATGGTTTACCTCGCCATCGTTTTAGTTGCCACGGTAGCTGGCCTAGCAGTAGTAAAAATGGATCAGATTTAGTAAAGTTACGTAAAAATAATATAACCCCTTGCCGTCCGCAAACAATGAAGTTGCGGATGGGAGGGGTTATTTTTTAGTGAAAAATAGTAAATTACTAAAAAATCATTGGAAATAACTGCTGTTTACCAATTTTGCCATAACGGGGAGGGTGTTTAATAAATTAAACTTGTAAGCGCTTATTTTTGTGTTATCATCAAAGTATCAAATAAATAATTAAACGTAAAAGGGTATATACCAATGTATAAAGAAAAATACTTTGAAGAGCTAAAAAAAGAATTTAATAACGAAGATGAGATTGTAACCGAGATCGTCAACCTGGAGGCGATTTTAAATTTGCCCAAAGGGACCGAGTATTTTATCAGTGACATTCACGGCGAATACGACGGACTCAACCACATTTTAAAGACTGGAGCGGGGATCATTAGTGAAAAAATCAACCTCCGTTTTCCTGAAATGGCGGCGGCTGATAAAAAGGAATTAAACTTTGTGGTGGCCTACCCTAAATTCATGATTGAAAAAGTGCAACAGGGTAAAAGTGCCGACGAGTTAATTCAGTGGTATACCACCATTATTCCACGGATGATTGAGGTCACCCAATATTGCGCTAGCAAATATTCACGTTCAAAGGTCCGGAAGACGTTGCCCAAGAAGTATGCGTACATTATTGAAGAGTTGCTGTACGTAGAAGGCAGTCCGAAAAATAAGCAGAAGTACTACGCACAAATCATTAACAAGGTCATTGAATTGAACCGGGCGCAGGATTTCGTTCAAAGCTTGGCTGCTACAATTCAAAAGCTGGTAATCGATCACATTCACATTGTGGGCGACGTTTTTGACCGGGGCCAAAAGTCTAACCAGGTTTTGGAACTGTTGGAAAATGCCCACTCCCTGGATTTTCAGTGGGGAAACCACGACGTCCTCTGGTTGGGCGGTTACGCCGGTTCGCAGGCCTGCATCGCAACCCTTTTCCGGATTGCAACCCGGTACGGATACATTTTTGATTTAGAACGGGAATACGGAATCAATTTACGGGCGTTGTTTACCTTTGCCGACCAACATTACGAAGCCGACCCATTTTTCTACCCGAAAGCTGGAGAATTTAACCAGCAAAACGCGGATTTGTTGTCCAAGGTTCACCAAGCCTTGACCATTATCCAATTCAAGCTAGAAGGCCAAATTATCGCCCGGCAACCCGACTTTGAAATGGAAAACCGCCTGTTTTTGCAACAAGCGGTCACCGGCGCAGTTGAAATTGGCGGTCGGACCTATCCTTTAAGCCACGGGTGTTTTCAAACGGTGGATCCGCAACACCCCTACGAACTGACCGCGGAAGAGCAGGAAGTTATCCAAAGTTTAGGGTATTCGTTTCGGCATGCCCCGCAAATTAAGGCCCACATGGACTTTATTTTGCGAAAGGGGAGCATGTACCTAATTTACAATAATAACTTGTTGTATCACGGTTGCATTCCGTTAACCGAGGACGGCGACTTTGACGAGTTTGAATACCGGGGCCACCGGTATGCCGGTCGAAAATTACTTGATTTCTTTGAACAGCGCATCCGGGCCGCCACCAGCAAAACTGATTTTACCGAAACCGATGATACTGACTTAATGTGGTACTGCTGGATCGGTAAAAAATCACCGCTTTTCGGGCGGACGGCCATGACCACGTTTGAACGCTACTTTATTGACAACAAAAAGACCCACCGCGAAGGCGATAATCCGTACTTCATGCTTCGCGACCGGCTTTCCACGGCGCACTATATTCTAGATAAATTCGGGTTGGACGAGCGCTCCAGTTACATTATTAATGGACACACTCCGGTAAAGGTGGGCAACGGCGAGTCGCCAATCAAGGGCGGTGGTCAAATTTTAGTAATTGACGGCGGCTTATCGAAGGCCTATCAGAAGGCGACTGGAATTGCCGGTTATACGCTGATCAACAATTCATACGGGTTCCAAATCGTTACCCATACGCCGTTTTTGGGAGTGGCCGAGTTGTATAATTCGACGACTGGCTCAGCAACCTTGAAACGGGTGATCGACCGGGACCTTCCCCGGCGCAACATTGCCGATACGACTATCGGAATGGAACTTAAGCGCCAAATTGACGATTTGAAATTTCTCTTGCAAAACGACGACAACTAGTCGTTATACTTTTTGGAACGTAAAATTCGCCAAGTAATCAAGGCGAGCACCAAACTGACGATAATCATCATTAAAAAGCCGAATTTAGTGTGTTCACCAGGCAGCCCGCCGGTGTTCATTCCCCATAGTCCGGCAATTAACGAGGGGACCGAAATGACCAGGGCGGCGGAATCTAAATACTTCATCAAGTGGTTCAAATGATTACTCATAATGTCGGTAAATAAACCGCTGATCGCTTCAATTAAGTCACGATAAATGGCAATTAACTTCGTGATTTGGCGTTCAGCGGTTTTTATGTTGTAAATCATTGCTTCGTCCGCCAAATTATCGGTAAATTCCGCTAACTTAAAAAGCCGTTCTAACGCTTGATGTTGGGTATCAAGGGTGTGCTCTAAGATGACGGCCTCTTTTTTGATATTTTTGATTTCGATGAGATATTCATTTTTGGTGGTTTCCGTAGACTGTGCTTCAATTTCTTCGAGCTGCTCTTTAATATGCGCGAGTTTTACGCGATAGTTGGAGTAAATTTTTAAGAGGAAGCAGGCAATCAGGCCTTCGTTGGAATTAAACAGGGTGGTTTCGTAAAGCTGTTGAATTTCAGTGGCGCTCGCCGATTCTTCGTGGACCAAAAAGGTTAGTTGTTCCGGCTCTGAAACGATGATTAAAGGGTCTAACAATACCTGGGAGTCAAGGATGTTATCGGTAGGCGCGAGGTTACAGACCGCGATCAAATAGGCAATTTCGTCTTCACCATGCTTGAAACGCATGGTTCGGGGAAAGACCTCGGGAGTTTGCAGGCCTGCCGTAATGGTTGCCGGCCATTGATGTTTTTGGATTAAATTGTTGAGAGAATCAACACTGGTGAAAGTTTCAATTTTGAGCTGGACGTGGTGATTAGGCATGCCGAAACTCCTTTCTCGCTAAACGTTTACATAACGTGAGCCTTTTTCTTTTTAAAAATATTCTATTATATTAAAATGCTAATTACAAAAGAAAGGAGTTGTATGCACATGAATCAACCAGATTTAAAGGATCCCCGTACGCTGTACCACACGGATAAATTTCCGGCGCAACAACAGGACACCCCAGCGATCCAAGGGAAGATGACCCCCGTACCCGACTGTGGTGAAACTAGTTACGTAGGTCACGACTTGCTGTTAAACCGAAAGGTGCTTGTAACCGGGGGTGATTCCGGAATTGGTCGCGCGGTGGCCATCGCATTTGCCCGGGAAGGCGCCGACGTAGCCATCCAATTTTTACCAGGTGAAGAAGCCGATGCGCAAGAAGTGGAACACTACATCACTTCCGCAGGGCGTCAAGCGCTCTTACTCCCGGCTGATTTACGCGATTCAAATGCTCCCGAAGAAATTATCCAACGGGTGGTCGATGAATTTGGTGCACTCGACACGTTAATTTTAAACGCGTCCCAACAAATTGCGCACGAAAAAATCGACGACCTGCCGATCCAACAAATTAAGGATAGTTTTGACGTGAACGTGGTTGCCATGTTAGCCATGGTGAAGGCAGCCAAACCGCACCTTCCGGCTGGCGGCGCGATCGTTACCACCACCTCGATTCAAGCGTTTAACCCAAGCACCCAATTGTTAGATTACGCCGCAACTAAAGCAGCAATCGCGAACATGACGATTAACTTGGGGCAACAACTGATTGAACAAGGGGTGCGGGTTAACGGCGTGGCTCCAGGACCAATTTGGACTCCAATCCAATTGGATCATGGTCAACCAGAATCCTCGATCCCTGAATTTGGGCAAGATTCACCGATGGGCCGGGCTGGACAACCAGCTGAATTAGCCCCAGCATACGTCTTCCTAGCGTCCAACTTAGCTAGTTACGTAACTTCCCAAATCTACGGCGTAACTGGTGGCGAACCAATCAACCTTTAAGGAGGAATGGCGATGCCTTGGACAAAAAAAGATTATCCCAGCTCCATGAAAAATCTCAAGGAACGGGTGCGTAACAAAGCAATTGAAATTGCAAATGCTTTGTTACAAGAAGGTTATGATGAAGACCGGGCAATCCCGATTGCCATCAGCCAAGCAGAAAAATGGGACCAGGATCACCCTGAAGATTAGGTGGTCACTAAAAATTGTAAAAAGCAAGTGCGACAAAAGTCGAGTAGCTTGTGAGTATTAATCCAAAAGGGGCTGTGACAAAAGGCTCTAATCAAAAAAACGGTTCATGAAGTGAAACTTCCTCATGAACCGTTTTTATTTTGGTTTTTTGACTTCAACAGAGCCAAAACGTGTACCAAAAGTCAATTATTGGTTAATGCTCGCAAACTACCCGACTTTTGTCCCACTCTTGTTTTTGATTAAGCGGAATAAACTAGTTTTTTCAGCTGCTTTTAATTTTCATAGACTAGCTAGTCAGCTTTTGTTTCCACTACGTGTTTTTGATATTAACTTTGGGTGGAACCATTGTCAGATTCGCTGTCCGTGTAATTGTAATAAGCAGGGTTAGTGTAACTATTTGATGAATAATTACCATCATATGCGGGAGTGTAAGTCCCATCAGTATAACTACTATCATAGCTAGAACTTTCTTCTTCCGCTGAAGATGCGGCAGCTGCGCTTTCTTCGGCTGCCTTGGAACTGGACTCTGCCGCGGCCTTAGAACTAGCTTCCGCCGCCTTGGAAGCTGATTTAGAAGCTTCTTTAGAAGCAGATTCTTCGGCTGCTTTGCGTGCGGCTTCTTCTTCAGCTTCTTTTTGGGCTGCGATGGCTGCTTCTCGTGCCGCTTTTTCGGCCGCTTTATTTTCCTTATTGACGATTGAACGCAAACTAATTAACTTAGTTTGTTCGTCGACGGTCCGTTGAGACTGCTGATTCTTCCGCATGTCCTTAATTAACCCATCAATAGTGGAAACGCTAATTTTTTGGTTTTGTTGGTGAGCTTTAATAATGGTGTTGTAGCGGCGACTAAGTTTATCCGCCGTTTGGACAATTTGGCGTACTTTTTGTAGACGCTGTTGATACTTTTTATCGAAAGCTTGCGGAACGCTGTTTGCCGACAAAGTCTGCATTTGGTGGTTGACTTTTTTAGTAGTCACCTTCAAGTCGACCCGGTTTTGCCGGTTGAACAAATGTTGGTAATCTTGCCGAACTTGGTAAGCGTTGGCAGCTTGGTTTTGGGCCTTTTGTAACGTTTGTTTCTTCGGCCGGTCTTTTAACTGAGCGACGTCATGCTTAAGCGTAGTAATTTGTTGCTTGGTGACGTTCTTTTTTAGATCCGAATGTTGGGAATCGACGTACAAGCGGTCGATCCGGGTCTGTAGCCGGTCAACTTTGCTAGCGTAGAGCGTTTTGCTGATTCCCCATCCGCCGCCAAAAAGCACGGCGCACACTAAAATAATGCTACCAATTAAAATTGACCAACGTCGCATCACTAAGCGCCGATGCCGTCGTTTAGCGGACCGCCGCCCCCGATACAGGTCGTCTTCGACAAATTCGTTTTGGTACGGATCGCGCGGATTGATCCAGTGCTTGAATTTCTTTATCCATCTATTTAGTGTTTCGTTCATAAAAACTAATCCCCCAAGGTGTCAGCCAACACGTTTAAATTTAGTTAAATTAAAGTACGAATTATAACTAATTTTATTATACTTTGTTTTAAGAAATTAGGGCAAAAAACATTACATTAACTCTAAATTATTGCTCATTTTTTTGAGTTTATGTGTGGCTTCTTCCATGGACATGAGCGATTCGTCGAAAAATGACTCGCTAAGCGTGACAAATAAACGCGCGGACAATCCAATAAAGGTTTCGTCTAGGGGCTTAGCTGGTAAAGCAGGTTTTTGAAGGTAATGGTCCATGCGCGCGAAAACTTCTTTTCGCGGTTTGATAACTGCCATCCCGAACGTTTCTGAAAGGCCTTTCATTATTAGGTAAGTTAATTCGGCCATTTGCTGGGCCATCAGTAACTTATTCCGAATGTACGTTTCTTTAAACGGCACCTGGAGTTGGAGACACTTGCCGTTACAATCAAAATTCAAGAACGAAGAGTGCGGATGGTGCTGGTCCGTATAAAAATCACTGAGGTGGTGGGCAAAGATCCAATTTGCGGGCCGCCGGGTAGTTCCGTTTAGCGGTACTACCCGTTGGGTACCTAAAACCACCGGGCGGGCTTGCTTAATACCTAAATAATCGGTTACCACGCGTAAAAAGATGTCGCAACAGGGCTGGTCGCGTAAAAAGTTACGGATAAGTTTTCGAGTTGATTGATTAGTAATATGGGGAGGTCGTTCGGTGTCAATAATCAAGGTAGAACCGGGGCAGCGCCAATGGCTAATATCTTGCAAATAAAGGGTGGTATCACTAAAAATTCGTGCATCTTTGATGAATGGTAAATTAATATCCCGATTCTGATCCGAAAAAACTTGACTTGAGCTGAGCTGCTGAAATTCATCATAGTAGTTCAGTTTGACTTCCATATTAAAATAATCTCCTCCGAAATGATTACTAATCAATATTTTTTTGCATTTGAATATTATCAAAGCGCTATCACGCTAACAAGTATTTAAGGCAAAATAAGCCCATTTTGCCCATTAACCGGTAACTTAGCAGACACATTCGTTTTTAAATGAAATGTGGTTTCATATTTTTGAATAAATTTGCAAATTTTATTGAAATGGCATTTCAAAAGCGGTACAATTAAGCAACTCAAATGAAAGCGAATACATGGAGGTGCAGAATAATGTTAGATTTAAGTCGGTTAACGACGGAAACCCGTAATCCGCAGACGATGCGGTTGGATGAATTATCAACGGCAGAAGTCCTCGAAATTATGAACCACGAGGACCAAACCGTGGCGCAAAGCGTACAAAAAGCGCTCCCGCAGATTACTCAAGCGGTGGACCAAATTGTCAAAAACTTTAAGCAAGGCGGACGGCTTTTTTATATGGGTGCAGGAACCAGCGGCCGGTTAGGCGTGTTGGATGCTGCCGAATGCGTGCCCACGTTTGGTACTGATCCGGAAATGGTTCAAGGACTAATTGCTGGAGACGAAAAGGCGATGACCGTGGCGGTAGAAGGCGCGGAAGATTCCTTGACTTTAGGACCGGCAGATTTAAAAAAACGACGCTTAACGGATAAAGACACGGTAGTGGGAATCGCCGCTAGCGGTCGGACACCGTACGTAATTGGCGGATTAGACTACGCGCGAGAAATGCACGCTGCCACGATTAGTTTGGCCTGCAACGCGGATGCAGAAATTAGTCAACATGCCGAAATTGCGATTGAAGTGCCGGTGGGTCCCGAAGTCTTGACCGGTTCCACCCGGTTAAAATCGGGGACCGCGCAGAAATTAGTGTTAAACATGCTTTCAACGGTTTCGATGATCGGAATTGGAAAAGTTTATAAGAATTTGATGGTCGACGTTAAACCAACTAACGCTAAATTGGTGGAACGTTCTAAACGCATTATTATGCAAGCCACCGATGCAGATTACGAGACCGCAGCCACAGTGTTTGAAAAGGCCCACCAAAACGTTAAGGTTGCCATCGTGATGATTTTGACGGGGGTTGACGAAGCGGAAGCTCAAAAGCGGCTTCAAGAAGCCCACGGTTTTGTTAGAAAGACGATTGATTAGGAGGAAAAAGTAATGACGGATGCAAAAGTAAAGCAAATCGCGCAGGCAATTTACGCTAACGTGGGCGGTCCCGGCAACGTAGCCAAACTGATCCATTGTATGACGCGGGTGCGCATGACCATTAAGGATCCTAGCTTGGTTAACATGGCCGGGTTAAAACAAATTGACGGTGTGATGGGAGTCGTGGACGACGATACTTTACAAGTAATCGTGGGTCCGGGTACGGTTAACAAAGTTGCCGAAGAAATGGTCCGCGAAGTTGGAGTAAAACTGGGCGATCCTTTTCCTGAAACGGTGATGGATACAAGTAAGATGACCGACAAGGAGATTGTGGAAGCCAAGGCTACTCAAGTGAAGGCGGCCCAAAAGGCTAAGCAAAAGCAAACTCCCGTAAAACGAGTTTTGAAATCGATTTCGAACATCTTCATTCCGTTGATTCCGGCCTTTGTCGGGGCTGGATTAATTGGGGGGATTGCCGCGGTGCTCTCCAACTTACTCGTGGCTGGGGATATCAGTAAGAGTTGGACGGATTTAATTTTAGTACTGAACATCATTAAAAATGGGGTGTTTGCCTACCTTTCCGTTTACGTTGGTATTAATAGTGCGACCGAGTTCGGCGCGACTCCTGGTTTAGGGGGTGTAATCGGGGCGGTAACCTTGTTAAACGGGATGACTCCCGAAGCTCCGTTGCACAACATTTTTAACGGGCAACCCATGAGTGCTGGCCAAGGTGGAATCATTGGGGTGATTTTTGCCGTTTGGGTACTATCCTTAGTCGAAAAGCAACTTCATCGCTGGGTACCAGATTCAATTGATATTATTGTGACCCCAACGATTACGTTATTAGTTATTGGAATATTTACCATTTTCCTAGTGATGCCAATTGCTGGCGTAATTTCAAGTTCCCTAGTTGGTGCAATTAACTGGATTTTAAACATTGGCGGCGCGTTTTCTGGATTTGCGTTGGGAGCCTTATTCCTCCCAATGGTAATGTTTGGTTTGCACCAAATTCTAACCCCGATCCATATTGAAATGATTAACAAAACGGGGGCGACTCCGTTATTGCCAATTCTTGCCATGGCGGGTGCTGGACAAGTCGGCGCGGCCTTTGCCCTCTGGATTAAATGCCGGCGGAACCGCCAATTGACTAACTTAATTAAAGGAGCTCTGCCAGTTGGAATTCTGGGAATTGGCGAACCCTTAATTTACGGGGTAACGTTGCCACTAGGACGACCGTTCATCACCGCATGTATCGGTGGTGGGATCGGTGGTGCCGTAGTTGGCGGCCTCGGTCACGTGGGCGCAATTGCAATCGGCCCTTCCGGAGTGGCTTTAATTCCGTTAATCACTAACGGCCACATTTACGCCTACGTCCTCGGACTCTTAGCTGGATATGCCGGCGGATTCGTGGCAACCTACTTCTTTGGAATCCCTAAAGATGCCCTCGTTGGCGATGCTGAAGTTAACGCTGAAGTTCAAGATGAAGTTCAAAACGACGTGCCAAGCAGCGCGACAGCTGTGCGTAGCGGTTCAGCGACCGTGACAACTCCCGTTAGCGGTAAAATAGTCGAGCTTGATCAAGTTCCTGATCCAATGATGGCCCAAGAAGTGATGGGAAAATCGGTAGCGGTAATGCCTGACGAAACTGATCCCCAAATTTACGCTCCGGTAGATGGAAAAGTTACTATGGTTGCTGACACTAAGCACGCGGTTGGTTTCCAAGATGAGATTGGTGAAGAAGTCCTCGTCCACATCGGAGTAGATACCGTGAAGTTAAATGGCAAAGGCTTTGAAATTAACGTTCAAGCTGGTGACCAAGTGCACCAAGGTGACGTAATTGGTAAGGTCGATTGGTCCGTAATTCGGGAAGCACAACTTGCACCAGTGACCTTGACAATCATCACCAATTCGGGTGATTATCAAGTTGATAAAAAAATTGGACAAACCGATGTCCAAGCTACGTCAATTTTAATGGAGAATCAACGCTAGCCACTTATTCATTACGCCAGCGTGAGGAGGGGTGTCGATGAAAAGTGTTGTATTTACCTTGAAAAATCAGTTGGGTGATTTTACCAAAAAGGAAAAGCAGGTTGCCCGCTTTATCATTAAGTATCCGCAAGCGGTAATTGATTCCAATGCCAAACAGGTTGCTGATCAAGTGGGAACGAGCGCTGCAACGGTAATTCGTTTAGCCAAACGAGTTTGTAAAAACGGGTTACCCGAGCTGAAAGAACGCCTGAAAAACGAAACGATGGTTAACGACAAGTTCTTTGAAGAAATCGATCCGGCAGATACACTTGAAGTGATGAAACAAAAGATGGAATACCGGATTAACCACACCATCGAGCAAACCAATCGAACGGTTAAGGGCGGTGCAGTCCGGAATGCAGCCAAACTGGTGGATCAAGCCGACGTGGTTTACACTTTTGGGATGGGTGCGTCCCATTTAGTAGCGGATGATTTGCAACAGAAGTTCGTGCGGCTGGGGAAACCAGTCGCCCAAACCCAAGACGTACACCTGTTGGCAGCGGGGATGTCCAAAGGCCGTGGGGTGGTTGTGCTGATCTCTAACTCGGGAGAAACTAAAGAGACGTTACAATTACTAAGTGCAGCCCGGGCGTTAGATTTGCCCGTAGTGGCGATTACCCGGGTACTGAGCAGTCCTCTGGCCCGACAAAGCACGGTGGTCCTTGCCCATAGTGATAGCGGGGAAGGTAACCAACTGCGAAGCGCGGCGACGACCTCGCTAATGGCCCAACTGTACGTGGTTGATCTACTCTACTACTCCTTTTTAAAATTACATTTTGAAGATAACGTAGATCAGTTGACGAAGTCTCGCAGGATTATTAAAAGCAATTTCTAAACGAACCAAACACGATTCTTGGTGGCAAAAGGCTACTGGGAACCGTGTTTTTATTTAGAGTGGTAAAATTGAAGCGAAGAATTTGGACGATCTTAATTGCTATAAGGGGGTTAAACAATGCAAGCCATGGATTTAGACTGGTGTTTTCGGCTCGTAGTGGCGGCAATTTGTGGTGGTTTTATTGGCTACGAACGGTCGGCCCGGCTGAAAAATGCTGGAATTCGGACGCACATTATCGTAGCTTTAGGAGCTGCCTTAGCCATGTTAATCTCTAAATATGGTTTCTACGATTTGTTGCAACATCCTGGAATTGGGTTAGACCCTTCCCGGATTGCGGCGCAAATCATTAGTGGGATTAGTTTTATCGGTGCCGGAACCATCCTAGTGCGGGGCGCCGGTGTTAACGGCCTAACTACCGCCGCCGGGGTGTGGGCCACTGCCGCGGTCGGGATGGCAATTGGCTCGGGATTGTACTTCATCGGAATCGCGGCCGCCCTCCTGATTGTGGCCTCGCAGTCCTTGTTCCGGGACAATTTAGTTTTAAAATATTTATTACGGCACAAACATTTTCACTGCCAGATTCTATTGAAAAACGACGCTACGACTTTATCGACGATCCACGCAATTTTTCATGACGTGGGGTTCACTCGGAATACATTTTCCATCAGCAACGTAACCACCGAGCGGATTACGGTGGAATTGGAAGGAATTTTAACTGACAAGCAGGATATTGACTCAGTTTTAATGAAAATTGCGAAGAATCCGGCGGTCGTGGAAGTTCAACGGGAAGATTAAACGCAGGATTTGTATGAGTTTGCTGGCTGGTCAAGGCCGTAAAGATTAGTAGTTTAAGCACTACCCGAAGGATGGAAAAAATATAAAATCATTTGGGTGTGCTGACTTTATTAGCATCAAAAGTGCTTCTTGAGGATTTTTAAGTTCTGAAGAAGCACTTTTTTAGTTGGTAAAACTTTCAAGTTCAAGAATTGGTATATACATCTTAAAGGTGATAAAAATTGTGTAGAGATAAGGTTGTTAGCGCAAACTATTTTTAATTAAAAAATGGCAATTTAACGATTGTCTTTGGTTAGATAAAGGTTATACTTTATTTGTAAACGTTTACACTTGTTGAAGTTAGATGGGATTTATCTGATGAGGAGATGGATGTAATGGCAGCGAATATTTTAATGACGCGAGTTGATAATCGTTTGGTACATGGACAAGTCGGGGTGACCTGGACCAGGGCGGTAAAGGCCAACTTAATCGTGGTGGCTAATGACGACGCGGCCAATGACGAACTGCAACAAAAGTTGATGGCCACCACCGCGGATTCTTCCGGGGCGGATATTCGGTTCTTTACGATTGAAAAGACGATTAACGTGATCAACAAGGCTGCGGATCGACAACACATTTTTTTGGTGGTAAAAACGCCTGGTGACTTACTTAAATTAGTGGAAGGCGGCGTGCCGGTTAATAAAGTTAACGTGGGTAACATGCATTTCGCGCAAGGTAAACGGGAAATCACCAAAAAAGTTTACGTTGACGATCAAGACGTTCACGACCTCCTCGCAGTAGCTAATCGGGGAATTGAAATTTTTATTCAAGACTATCCTGGTGAAAAACAATATCCGATTACCGAACAATTGTTGAAATAACATCTAGTTAGTGTAAAGGAAGTGATTTTAGCCCCCCCAATTTTATAACAATGTCGCTAAACGTGCTCAGTAACTTGAGTATTCGGGCTTAGCCAATTAGTTTTAAACATACCTGACGATTCAGCTACTGCGCGCTGCTTATCAAGAGAGGTGAAAATAAATGTCGGTTACTCTCACACAAGGTATTTTAATTGCGATTTGGGCAATGATTTCTGGCCTTGATGCTTGGCTGCAAGCTTTCTTCATTTTCCGGCCCATCATTGTCTGCACGATTACTGGTTTGATTTTAGGGGATTTACAATTGGGGGTCATTGCCGGCGGGCTGACCGAATTAGCCTTTGCTGGACTAACCCCGGCGGGAGGAACTCAACCGCCTAACACAGTTTTATGCGGGATCATGACCGTAGTAATTGCGGCCACGAATAATACTAACCCTACCACCGCGATTGGCTTATCGTTGCCATTTGCGATGCTCATGCAGTATATTTTACTGTTCTTCTACTCATCATTTTCCCTATTCATGTCTAAATTTGACCAATACGCAGCGGAAGGCAATGCCCGTGATTTCAAACGGCTTAATTTTATTCCGCTAACGATTGTCATTGTTTCGTTTGGCGTGGTAGCTTTCCTCAGTGCCTACGCTGCGCAAACTCCAATGCACGCTTTAGTAAATTCGATGCCGCATTGGTTGACCCACGGCTTTGAATTGGCTGGTGGGATCTTACCAGCGGTTGGTTTTGCAATGCTGCTTAAGGTAATGCTGAAACCTAAATACATGCCGTACTTAGTCTTGGGATTCGTAATGGCCAGCATGATTCCATTTTCAAACGTATTGCCGGTAGCATTGGTCGGGGGCGTTTTTGCCGCGATTGAATACTTCCGGACCCGGGAAAATATGGAATTAAAGGCCCAAATTAAGGACCTTTCTGCACGTTCGCAAGGAGGTGGCATGGACGATGGTATCTAAGAATAAAAAATCCATTTTCAGCAATCATGAAATTTCAATGCTCGGTATTCGTTCTAACTTAGTACAGGCTTCGTTTTCTTACGAACGAATGCATTCACCAGGATGGACGTGGGCACAGCTGCCCTATTGGGAGAAGATTTATCGTGACGATCCCGAGGGGTTAAAGCGGGTAATGACTGACAACATGGAATTTATTAATAGCTCGCCACCGTTATACCCCATCCTCATGGGATTATTATTGACCATGGAAGAAGAACACGTTGATTCGATCACCATTAAAGGATTGAAGAACGCGTTGTTCGGACCGATGGCTGGAATCGGGGATGCAATTTTCTGGTTTACCATTATGCCGATTGTGGGCGGGATTAGCGCCTCAATTGCTAAAAACGGAAACGTCTTTGGCCCCATCCTCTTCTTCGTGGTTTACCTCTTCCTCTTCTGGTCCCGGGCGCCCCTGGCTCATCTTGGATATAACCTGGGAACCAAGGCTATTGACGTAATCCAAGAAAATTCGACGGTCATTTCGCACGTTGCTTCTATTCTGGGATTGACCGTAATTGGTTCCCTAATTGCGTCGTACGTAAAGATGCAGTTGACCATTAAAATTGGGGCCGGGAACACCGTTATTGACCTGCAAAAGCAACTTTTAGACAAGATTTTTCCTAACATTTTGCCATTTGCTTTCGTATTCTTACTGTTTTGGCTGTTGCGGAAGAACATTAGCCCGATTTGGTTGATTGTGGTGACCTTTGCTTTGTCAATTGTTATGGCGGCAATTGGCTGGATGTGATTAGTGAATAAAACGGAGATAATTGATGAACGAGATTAAAGTAATTGTGAGTGGCCACGGCGGATTTGCGTCTGGAATTCAAGCGGCCCTAAGTTTACTGATTAAGGTGCCGGAAAATTGGCAATTTATTGATTTCACGACCGGGATGAGCGACCAAGAATTACATCAAGAATTCGTCCAAGCCTTAGGTGCTGCACCTTTTGAGGAAACCGTGTTTTTTACTGATTTAGCTGGCGGAACGCCGTACAACGTGGCGGCTACATTGGCAGCAGACGTGGCGCAACTGCAAGTGGTTGCGGGATGTAATTTGGCTTCGTTGATGGAAACCATGTTCCAAACGTTTGGGAACGCGCATCAGTTGGCTAACGCCCTAATTAGCACCAGTCACGCAAGTATCAAAAGGTTTGATCCAAATGCTCCGGTTAGCCGAAATGCGGACTCGGATGATGGGATTTAGCGGGGAGAACTCGGAAGCTCGATGGAGCGACATTTTTGAAATGGGTTGGTTTAAAATGCTCTGTGTACCAACGCTTAAAAACGAGAACGTGATGATTGAAAAAGTATTAAATTGGAGAGGTTGTTAAATATGGATACCATTGGAATAGCGGTGATCGTAATCGCGATGATCGCTGGAGGTATGGCAATTAAAATCTATCAAGAGCGACGATACTTTTACCTAAGCACCTTCTTTTATAAAGAACCACAAAGCAGCAACGTATTGTTTTTAGGGAAAAGTGGGCGATATATTTTAAACCGGACTAAGGTTAGCGAGGCTAACCAACAACCAGCTAAATTTATTATTGATGAAGGAACGTTCACGGTCACTGCCGACCAACTGCTTTTGCAAAGTCATGATGGGCTAGTGATCACTTATGACAATGTGCGTAACCTAGTGATGAACAAGAACCCGCACGTGCGACGGCAGAGTCCAGCGGTGTCAGATTTAAAAACCATCGATATGAAAAATCATCGATTAATTGTTGCCCAACAACCGTTAAAAAGACTGGGCGACCACCGCGCTAAAAGCGTGGTTTCAGTGCGAAAGATGCTGGGACAGGCGGAGGTCGGTTAGAAACCACGTCGGAATATTTCTGGGATGTTCTTCGCGGGTTCTGTGAGTTTTGTTATATTGGTTAGGAAGAATTGGGCTTTATTTTAGCGTCTGCCTTGGGGTGGGCGTTTTTTTGTGGGGAGAATTTGCGAATTTTAGATGTTAAGCCCACCTGTTTAAAAGAAAATGTATAATACAATTAGTAAAAATTAATTGCAGGTGTAAAAATGGCTAACGTAAATGATCCAGTTGTAGAAAAAATTTCATTTAATAAAAACGGGTTACGATTGTTAGATGAAAGAAATGAACAGCTTTTATTAGACTACCCAACTGTTTACATTATTTATGCAGAAAACAAAGATAGTTATAGCGTTTATGTTGGAGAGACGAATAATATTAAGCAGCGAACAAGAGAACATTTTCAAGAGATGCGCTATGCTAAAAGATCCAAAATGTTTGTGGTTGGACATGAACATTTCAATAAATCATTAACACTGGATATAGAAAACAAGTTAATGCTCTACATGACTGGTAGTAAAGCCGTTAAAAATTTATCCAACAAGCGGGCTAACCCGCAGTATAAATATTTTCCTGTAGAAGAGATGAACGCTATTTTTTCAAAAATATGGCGTCAGTTACATAGAGAAAACAATCAATTATTTCCGGTTGAGAAGGTAATTGAAGAAAATGCGCTATTTAAAGCTTCCCCTTTTCACAAGTTGACAGAAGAGCAAATGAATGCTGAAATCACTATTCTGGATCATATAAAGCAAGCGCTTAACGAAGAAAAAGAGAATCAGTTAATTCTAGTGGAAGGGTCAGCAGGTTCAGGGAAAACAGTGTTACTAAGTTCATTATTTTATTTGCTTAGTGGACAAGATGAAGAATTTAAAGGGAAAAGTGCCTACATGTTAGTGAATCATGATCAGCAAGTGAAGGTCTATAACAATATCGCTAAAAAACTAGGTATCCAAAAGAAGTTTGATGAAAAAGTAATGAAGCCTACAAAGTTTATCAATAATTTTACAGACAAGGCGGATATTGCTTTAATTGACGAAGCTCATCTTTTGTGGACGCAAGGAAAGCAGTCTTATCAAGGGAAAAACCAGCTTAACGATATTATGGATCGTGCTAAAATTACTATAGCAGTTTTAGATCCGCATCAAATGCTTAGAACTCAACAATATATTGAAGGGCAAACGTTAAAAAAATTAGAGAACCGGGCTAAGAAGAATGGCCATTTAATTAAATTAAGTAATCAATTGAGAATGAACGCAGCAAAAGATACTGTGAAATGGATTAAAATGTTAGTCTATGGAAATAGAATAACTAATTTACCAAAGGATGATAAAGATTACGAACTGAAAATCTTTAAGAGCCCAGGTGAAATGTATAAGGCAATCAAAGAAAAAAATCGAGACCAAAGTAAGGGGCTTTCCCGAATGTTGGCTACGTTTGACTGGGAATTTAAAGAAAAACGGGACAAAAATCACGATTTATATCAAGTAACGGTAGAAGATTTTAGCTTGCCGTGGAATCTACAAACCAAAAGCAAAGATAAGAATTTATCCTGGGCTGAACGACCAGAAACAATTAATGAAGTAGGGTCTACCTACACAATCCAAGGGTTCGACTTGAATTACAGTGGTGTAATTATTGGTCCGTCAGTCAAATATCGTGATGGTAAAATCGTTTACGATCCTAGTGCTAGTGCGAATAAAAATGCGGTATCAAATCGCACGTTAAGTGATGGAAGCAAAGTGAAGGTATATAATCAGCTATTACCTAACGAGCTAAATGTGTTGTTAACTAGGGGAGTTAACGGGCTTTATATTTATGCCGTTGATGATGAATTAAGAAAAGCATTGCTAGCAGCTCAAAATCAGGAAATACAAAATTAATGTAAAATATTTCAAATTTATAGGTTGATAAATTACTAATTAATAAGAGGTTGAATTCTAATTTGAATTTCAACCTCTTATTTTGTCGGATTTTAATTTTTTAAAAAAGATTCACGATAAACCATTGCAATCGGGGCAATGATTTTTTGCGGCTCTGTGGGAGTACTTTGCCCTATGTTTTGTAATAGAATGTCAACAGCTTGTTCAGCTAGTAATGTTGTGTTTTGGTGGATAGTTGTTATGGTTGGCGTTGCAATATTGGCGATTGAAGCGTCATCGAAACCAATTACGCTAAGTTTTTGGGGGACTGCAATGTGTAATTTAGCAGCTGCTTTAACAACCATAAAAGCAATGTAATCATTAATTGCGAAGATTCCTAAGGGTTGTGGGTCAGAAGAATGTTCGATTAAGAATTCTTCCAACAATGTATTTTCTTCTAAATATTGATTTGAAGACACATTCAACCTAAAAACATGCTTTTCGGGATTTTTAATATTAGTTTTCTTTTTAAGGGTGTCGATAAAACCGTGAGTCCGCTCTCTAGTTGGTGAGTAATTTGTTTTTGACAAAATCAAATAGGGATCTCGTCCATCTGTGATGATTTCATTGGTGGCTTTTTGTGCTCCCGCATAGTGATCAGATTTAATGATGTTTTCGTTATCAGATTGAGGAGCTCGATCGATGTAGACAATATTTTTATTTTGGCTGGCTAAATCAGCGTTAATGCTGTCAGTAGCTGAAATGATAATTATTCCCTCTACCATCAATTCTTTTAGAACTTTTAGATAATTTTCTTCCTGAAAATAATCCCGCTCGGTATTACAAATAATGGTTGTGTATCCCGCTTTAAATAAAAGTCCTTCACATTTTTTAACTATTTTTGAATAGAATTCATTTCTTATATCAGGCACTAAAATTCCGATTAATTTTGTATGTCCGGTTTTTAACGTGGAAGCAAGCCGATTGGGCTGATAATCTAGCTCGTCCATTATGGCATGAATTTTATTTCTGGTAGCAATGCTAATGTTACCAGTATTATTAATGACCTTGGAAACGGTAGTTTTAGAAACCCCAGCTCGGTTAGCAATGTCTTGAATGGACACTTTATTTTTCATGGTTATAAAATACCTCCAAAAAAATATTGACAAACATTATAGATGGCTGTTACACTTATCCTGAAATTAAGGTTACCGGTAACCTTAATTAAACAATATTATACGTATAATAATATCACTTATTTAAAAATCTTTTTAGGGGGAACGGTATCCCCAAGTTGAGGAGTAAAATTATGGACTTATTTGATATTGATATTTACGCAGATGGTGCAGTTGTAGACGATATGGTAGAAGCTAAAGAACGATTAAACGTTAAGGGATTTACCACTAATCCTAGTTTGATGAAAAAAGCTGGAATAACTGATTACATGAAGTTTGCCAGAAAAGTTATGAGTACAGTTGGTGATCTTCCAATATCATTTGAAGTATTTTCTGACGATTTTAAAACCATGAAAATGGAAGCGCTTAAATTAGCGGAATTAGGAAAAAATGTTTTTGTGAAAATTCCGATTACCAATACCAAGGGTGAATCATCAGTTCCTCTAATTAAAGAGCTGTCAGAGCAGGGTGTTTCAATCAACGTTACCGCTATCTTAACAATAGATCAAGTTAAAGAAGTAGTTCCCGCATTTAGTGAAAATACTACAAACATTGTTTCCGTCTTCGCTGGGAGAGTCGCTGATACAGGCGTTGATCCAACAAATTTAATGAAAGAGTCTGTACAAGTGGTTAAAGAAAGCAAAGGAAACACTAAGCTATTGTGGGCTAGTTGTCGAGAAGTACTAAACATTAAACAAGCAGCTGATTTAGGAGTAGATATCATTACGGTGACAACTCCTGTATTAAAAAAATTAGGCATGGTAGGAAAAGACTTAAAGAAATTATCCTTAGAAACTGTTCAAGGTTTTAATAACGATGTAAAAGATTTGGGATTTTCAATTATTTAAGCTGGACTAAAGGAGGAAAACAAATATGATCTTGTCCGCTATTTTAGTTGCAATTCTTGCGACAATTTCGCAATGGTGGTTTTTTGCACCCATTACGCGATGCATGACGTATCCGCTAACTACTGGTATTTTAGTTGGAATATTTATGGGCCACCCTATGTTAGGGATGCTAGCAGGAGCAAATATTCAATTAGTATATCTAGGATGGATTAACGCCGGGGGTGTGATGCCTAGCAACACTATGGTAGCTGGTATATATGGGACGGCGCTAACAATTTTATCTAGTGCTAGCCCAAAGTTGGCAGTTACGTTTGCAATTCCGTTTAGCTTACTAGGGTTACTAATGGTCCAAATTTATCAAACGCTAAACTCATTTTGGGTACATAGAGCAGATAAAGCACTGGCCGAAGGTAACGTAAATCAAATTCGATTTTTAAATTTTGTTCCATCATTTATTGTGTCTTTATTGGTATATGGATTGCCAGCATTTTGCTTGGTATTGTTTGGTAAAGGCTGGGCGACAGCACTAATCAATGCGATTCCTGAAAGCTTAACCACAGCTTTAGAAGTTGTTGGTGGTCTAATGCCGGCACTTGGAATCGCAATGCTATTAAGCTATTTAGGGAAGAAGAGTTTAAATGCATATTTCTTTATTGGATTTTTCCTAGCAGTTTATCTAAAACTTGATACAACGGCAGTAGCAATCTTTTCAGCAGCAATTGCCTTTTTGATTTTTGTTAGTCAAACAGCAAAAAAGAAGGAAGATAGCCCTAAAGAAAAGAAGGTAAAACGCTTGACGTTGAATAATCGAAAAGGAGCTACTGAAGCAGTTCAACCAGCTGCTAACTCCACGGATAACGCAGGTGTGATTACTACTGACGATTACAAAGTTCAATTGAATAAACGGGATTTGATCAAGACGTGGTTATGGCAACAATCAGATGAAGCTGCTTATAATTATGAACGTTTGCAAGCTTTAGGACTTACTAACATGATGTTGTATCCGATTCGAAAACTTTACAGTGATCCTCAAAAGCAAGCAGAAGAATTGAAAAAGTACATGGTGTTTTTTAATACAGAACCACACATGGTTGGCCCAATTATTCACGGAGTGGCTTTATCAATGGAAGAAGCTCGAGCAAATGGACAAAACGTTAGCGCAGAGGATATCAACGGCGTTAGAACTGGACTAATGGGACCAGCGGCAGGGATTGGTGATACAGTCCAACAAGGAATTATTTTTCCGATTTTAGCTAGTATTGGTGCAACAATGGCTTTGGATCATAACTTTATTGGCCCGGTCTTCTTTACGGTAGTTTTTGAAGCAATTATTTACACGATTGGTTACCTGATGTTTATGTTTGGCTATAAGAAAGGGAAAAGCTCTGTAATTACCATTTTGAAGAATGGAATCATCGATAAGGTTACAAATGCTTTCAGTATTGTAGGTTTAATGGTAGTGGGGACTATGGCAGCAACCCGGATAACGGTGGATACTCCGTTAGTTTGGTCAATCGGAAAAAGCACGATGAAGTTACAAGAGATTTTGAATACGCTGGCTCCGGGATTAATACCGTTAGCAATTACTTTAATCGTTTGGCGATTGGTTGCCAAAAAAGTTAACCCAACGTGGATAATTCTTGGAATTTTTATAATTGGTATTGCTCTTTCATACCTAAATCTTTTAGGAGTAGTTAAGTGAGGAAATTATGGTAAAAATATTTTTAATTAGTCATGGACCATTTAGTAAAGGACTTTTAGAAAGCATTGAAATGATTGCTGGACCTCAAGAAGGCATTACATCTCTATCTTTAGAGCGTGGAGAGAATCCTGAGGAGTTTCGAAATCGGTTACAAGAAAGTTTATCTGAAAATTACGATGCAACTAATGGAGTTTTAGTGCTCTGCGATTTAAAGGGTGGAACGCCATACAATTCAGCAGCATATTTAAGTCAAAAATTTAAAATGAAGTTGATTACCGGAATGAACGTACCAATGGTGATTACCTTAGTCACGACGAGAACTGCCGAAACATCATTAGATGAGTTAGCGACGTTAGCTACAAGTTCAGAGTCCACAAATATTGAAAATGTAAATTTGAATTTTAAACAAGGAGGAAGAAAACATGGAAAACTTAGTATTAACAAGAATTGATGATCGGTTAATTCATGGGCAAGTAATGACTGCATGGATTAAGAACAAAGGTGCGGATCAAGTAGTAATTGTTGATGATGGAGTAGCCAAGGATGACTTTATGATTAATGTTTTAGAAAATGCGGTACCTGATAATATTGCAATTGGAATCTTTTCTAAAGAAGACGCGGTAACTTTTTTCTCAGAACCATTAGAAGCACCCACAATTATTTTGGCTAAAACTCCCCAAACGCTAGAATATATGGTTGATAACGGCATTAACATTGATGAAATTGATTTAGGTGGTATGGGAGCCAAGGAGGGGCGTGAACGACTTTATCATACTATTTCAACTAATGCAGAAGAAAATGAATCCTTTAAGCGTTTAATTGAAAAAGGCGTAGACGCATTTATCCAAATTATGCCACAAAATGAAAAAGTGAACCTAAAAGATATTCTAAACAAATAATAGTGATGAACTCTTAGATTCAGAGACTTCAAGGCGGTGACGCTTTGAAGTCTTTTTATATATCATAAATTGTCATCTACAGGTGACAGTTAGTAATAAGCACGGACATGTTCCAAATGAAATAATATGGTTGTGGCCATGAAGAAGGTGAAACGGGTGGATAAAAAAGAAACACAAATAATTTATTCGCTAGCTAAAAGTGACGCATATGTGACATCAAACCAACTTGCTTCGTTACTTCATGTATCAAATCGATCGATAATTAGAATGATTAAAAGAATAAACTCAAATACGGGAGGAGAATTAGTACGTTCTAAGAAAGGACGCGGATACAAACTTAATTACGAAGCATTTTTAAGAAATGCGCATATATTGAAAAATTTTAAAGCGTATTCTCCTATAGAACGAAGAAAAGAAGTTTTATTAAAACTGCTGTTTAAATCGCCGGAAAAAATTGGAATTAACACATTATTTGAAAACTTTTATATTAGTGAATCTGTTATTAGTACTGATATAGCGATATTAAAGCAACAGCTAAATAAAAAAGGAGTGCTGTTGATTAACAGAGACCGAACGCTAAGGGTACAGGGAAACGAATCGACAATCCGAAAATTAATAATTCGACTAGTTAATAAATGGGAGGTGGATGATTATAGTTCAATTGGGACAGAAATACCAAATTTAGCTAAACGAGATCGGGATTTCGTTGTTGGACAAATGGATTATATCGAACATAAACTGCAGTCTCCGATTTCTTTCCCGTATAACGTGAATCTTTTCTATCATTTATGTATTTTAATCAAACGATATAAAAGTAAAAATATAAAGTTTGAATTTGGAGAACCAATTAGCACCGTAGAAAAAGAAATGCTAGAAAACAACCAAAAGTTATCGGCAGTAGCTGGGCACATTGTTGATACTTTGGAAGATTATATTAGTGTAAAAATGCCTCCGATTGAAAAATATTACATTTTTCAATATTTGAATTCTGCAAGGTTAATCTCCGAATCTAAAGATAAAGAATTAAAGTTCATTAATTTAACTAGGCTACTTCTTAAAAACATTTCTGAAATTTTAAAGATAACCATTCAAGGAGATGGCATTGAGGAAGATTTATCGCTTCATGTAGAGCCAATGTTTAAGCGAATTATAAATGGTATAGAGATTAAAAATCCTATTTTAGAAGATATTAAATTGGAATATCCAAATATTTTTCAAGCTACCGAGATGGTAATGAAAAAAATATTCCGAGAATACTATAGTAGCAACGTTTCTGATGATGAAATTGGTTTTGTTGCTATATACATTGCAAAATTTATTGAGCAACACGGACATAATATGAAGGCGCTAATAATGTGTTCCAGTGGTATAGGCACTTCTGAGCTGTTGAAAGTAAAAATAGAAAAAGAGCTTCCTAATTTGGTTATTGAAGATGTGATTTCTTTTAGAATGTACGAGAAAAATAAAGAAAAGTGGAATCGTAAAGTGGATTTGATTTTAACTACAATTGCAACCAACGAAAAGGTTATTGATAAACCAATTGTATTAGTGAATGCAATGTTTACGAAAACGGACAAAATAAGAGTTGAAAAGTTAATTGAAAGGTTAAGCCAGAAAAATGGAAAAGACAATTTTAAACCAAGTGATTGATGAAAAATTAATTGAAATGAATTTGAAATCAAATACGAAAGAGGGGGTAATAAGAGAATTATCGAAAAGATTATATGAACAGGGAAATATAAATGATTTAGAAGTATTTGTAGAAGACGTCTTATTACGTGAAAAGGAAGGAATTACTGGACTTGGACAAGGAGTTGCTATTCCCCATGGTAAGTCGAAGTCAGTTATTAATACCACGATTGCGATTGGTAAAAGTGAACATGATATTCCATGGGAAACGTTAGATGAAACGCCTATCCGAGTGGTGATCCTGTTCGCAGTTCGGGATACTGATGCAAGCACTGTTCATATTAAGTTGCTCCAAAATGTCGCCAGATTCTTATCAGACGATGATTTTATTAATGATTTACACAACGCAGAAACTAAAGACGATCTTTTGAAATTACTAAAAAATTCAAAGGAAGGGGATGGATAGTTAATGAAAATTGTTGGTGTAGCAGCATGTACGTCGGGAATTGCCCACACTTACATTGCTAGAGAAAAAATAGTAAAGGCAGCTCAAAAATTAGGATATGAGATTCACATGGAAACTCAAGGAACAATCGGTACGGAAGATGAGTTAACAGCTACAGATATTAAGGAAGCAGACTTTGTTTTACTAGCCGTGGATATTAAGGTTAACGGAAAAGAACGGTTTACTGGTAAAAAAGTTGTTGAAGTACCTACAAATACAGCAATAAAAGCACCTACCAAATTATTGAAAACAATTGTTGAGAAGTTAGGCCTTAACGGAGGATAAAGCTATGAAAAAGTTGCAACTTAAAAAGCATGCAATGACTGCGATTTCATATATGCTTCCTCTTGTGGTGGCTTCGGGTTTATTAATCGCTATTGGAAATTTAACTGGAGGACATGAATTAACTAATTTTAATGGTAGTTATGGTATTCCATCTGCCTTAACAACGCTAGGCGTTTTGGGGATGGGATTGCTTGCACCAGTGATTTCGGCAGCAATTGCCTATTCAATTGCTGATCGTCCGGGGATTGCTCCAGGTTTATTGAGTGGAATGATTGCTTATAAAATCGGTGCAGGATTTTTAGGCGGAATGTTGGGCGGATTTATTGCCGGATGGATTGTGTTGCTTCTGGTGAAATATATAAAAGTACCAAAATGGGCAGAAGGCTTGAAACCAATGATGGTGATACCACTAATTTCATCAGTAATTATGGCAATCTTAATGTTTTATATAGTAGGACAGCCCATTGTACTAGCAACAAATGCTTTAACGGAGTTTCTTAATAGTATGGAAGGCTCAGCACGCTTCATTTTTGGATTTATCTTAGGTGGAATGGCAGCCTTTGATTTTGGAGGACCGGTTAATAAAGTTGCATCGCTATTTGCAGATGGGATGCTGTTACAAGGCGTTCAACAACCAGAAGCAGTAAAGGTAATGGCATCAATGATTCCTCCTTTTGGAGTGACGTTATCATGGGTACTATCTAAGCTTATTCACAAAAATATTTATACAACCCAAGAAATTGACAATATTAAAATCGCTTTTCCAATGGGAATTGTCATGATTACAGAAGGAGTAATCCCCATTGCAGCAGTAGATCTTTTTCGAATGATACTAAGTTGTAGCTTTGGTGCTGCAGTTGGTGGAGGTTTATCAATGTCATGGGGTATTAAAAGTCCTGTTCCATCTGGTGGGATGTTCATTGTACCGGCGATGAATAAACCTTTGCTATTTATACTGGCGTTGTTAATCGGTTCAGTAGTTACTGCTAGCTTGCTAATTCTTCTCAAGAAGAATATAAAAACTCAGAAATCTGAGACAACTGTTGCAGAGGAAGAAGAAAATATTGACTTAGACGATATTAAAATTAATTGAATGGAGGAAAGTGATGCTCGTTTCGATGAAAGATATACTAAGTGCTGCTAATCGAGGAAAATATGCGGTACTAGCTATAAACTGCTTTAATTTGGAAAGCGCTTGTGCAACGGTCAAAGCAGCTGAAAAAAGACGATCGCCCATCATTATTGATTTACTGCAAGAACATATGGAAAAGCATATTGCGAAAGAAATATTATTACCTTCAGTGGTGAAGATGGCAAAACTGGCTACCGTAGACGTAGCAATTAATCTTGACCATGGTAAATCGGTAGATTACGTAAAAGAGTGCATAGTAGATGGATTTACAGGCGTTATGATTGACCAGTCAGAAAGAAATTTTAAAGATAATGTTCGAATTACAAAAGAGATTATGGACTGTGCCCTACCTAAAAATATTGGTGTGGAAGCTGAAGTCGGTAATATGGGAGCCGTGAAGAACGACCAATTTACAAAGCAGGAGATGTATACCGATCCAAAGGAAGCAATCAAATTTATTAGGCGAACAAATGTAACCGCTTTAGCGATATCGTTTGGCTCATCCCATGGTGTGATGCCTAAGGATTTTATTCCAAAGTTTAACTTTGATATCGTCAAAGAAATTAAGAAGGCAACGGGAATTCCGCTCGTTATGCATGGTGGATCAGGATGCGGAAAAGACAATATTGCAAAAGCCGTTTCAGTGGGAATAAATAAAGTTAACGTAGGGTCAGACATTTTAAAAGCACAATCGGAAGCTGTCTATGTACAACAAGAGGATAGATATATGGACTATGTAGATTTACTGCAGATAACGATGACCGAAGCTGAAAAGGCTGTTGATGAATATATCGATGTTGTTGGCTCAACTAATAAGACATCAGTAACTTTATAAATTTAAAGTTTGTAACAAAAATTGGAGGAAAAATTTTATGTTAATTAATATGAATCAATTATTATCAGTAGCTAAGAAAAACAATTTTGCTGTAGGAGCTTACAATGTGTCTAATGCGGAATTATTAAAATCTGCTGTTGAGCAATGTGAAGCAGATAATGCTCCAGCAATTATAGCCGTACATCCAACAGAAATGGCCTATGCAAAAGATGACTTCTTTGCATACGTATTACAACGAATTAGAAATAGTAAAATACCATTTGTATTACATTTGGATCATGGTGATACTTTAGAAAATGTAGCAAGAGCGATTCACAATGGTTTTAGTTCAGTAATGATTGATGCTTCATTAGAAGAATGGCAAAATAACGTTGATATTACAAGAAAAACAGTTGATATGTGTCATTTAGTTGGAGTATCAGTAGAAGCAGAATTGGGTACGATCGGACAAACTGGAAATCATATTAAAGAACATTTGCAAAATGGAATCTATACTAAGCCAGAAGATGCAGAACGCTTCGTAGATGAAACAGGAGTAGATACCCTCGCGGTGGGAATCGGAACGGCACATGGAATTTATCCTACTGATGTTGAGCCTAAAATCAGAATCGATATTCTAAAGCAAATTACGGATGTTGTTGATATACCTTTAGTTTTGCATGGAGGATCTTCAAACCCAGATAGTCAAATTGCTGATGCCGTACACAATGGTATTTCAAAAGTTAACATTTCATCGGATTACAAATATGCATTCTTTAAAGAAGCACGTAAAATTCTCAAAGAAGATGATGGCTGGGATCCAAATAATTTGTTCCCTAAGGCAATTGAAGCAGCTAAAGAAGTAGTACATCACAAAAATGAACTCTTTGACTCGCTTGATAAAGCTGATCTTTACCAAGGGATGGATCCTTGGAGGGGACAGTTGTTGTAAGGGAATGATTTTATTGAGATAAATCTATATTTACTATGTACAAATAAAAAGGCGTCCTTAAAGACGTCTTTTTTATTTGTCTCAAAACAATATTAAAGCCAGTACTAAGCTGAAAAATAGTCGAGGAATCCTTTTAAATGTACAATGTCTAAAATTATCATTTTGATAAAAAGGTGTTCAGTTTTTTTGCTATTTTCCTGTTAAATAATTGGTCTTCTGCGCATGTATGCGGTTACTTAAAATTAAAGTTGAAGGTGATGACTTGAGTGCAAATGAAATTCCAACAAGTAAAGAACGAAAATATTTTATATTAGCAAGACTTCTAGACGGAGAACATGTGAGTTATCAGCAATTAGCTGACACTTATTTTGTGTCGCGTAGCAGTATTGCAAACGATATAACTTTTGTTAAGGAATTACTTTCAAAGGATAATGTGCCGCTAGACTTTGATAATGAAGGGACGTATATAAGAGGAGATGAGCAAAGTAAGCAGAAAATTTTAAAGCGAATTGTTACGAACTTTATGAGGGAAACTAATTCAAATAATCGGATTATAGAAAAATTTATTGATACTAATACATTCCGGAAAATCAAAAAAGCTTTTGAACGAAAAACTAAAGAATGGTCGTTAGAAATTCCAGAAAATTATTTAGATGACATCGTAATTTCAACGTCTATTGTAGTAAGTCGCGGTGCCAGAGGTTTTCATCTTCAACAAAATGATAGAAACCAATTAGGCAATATATTCTTTCAATTTGAAAAATATCCATTGGTCTATGAGTTACTAACTACAGTAGAAAAAGAAGGTATATATCAGTTTTCTGCAGATGAGTTGCGTTACTTGTCATATATTGTTTTAGGTAATGGCTTCAAAATTTTTATGAAAAATGCCTCTATTCCTAAGAATTTTCAAAATGAGGTAAAAAAGTTAATTGCTAATGTTGGTGCTGATATAGGAATTGATTTTACACAAGAAACTAAACTAGAGTCAGATTTACTATTACACCTTTATCAAATGGTTTTACGATTGAAAGCGGGGATGACAGTTATTAATCCGCTGTTAAACGAGATTAAACATAATTACGCACGCTTATACGGTGTCGTATGGTACGCATTGCGTGAATTTGGAAGTACTAATAAATTAACAATTTCAGACGATGAGGTTGCCTTTGTAACTATTCATTTTCAAGCAGCTATTGAACGGCTTAAAAATATTAAAAGAATATTGTTTGTGTGTCCAAATGGAATAGGGACTAGCTCCTTAATTTCTGCAAAAATGCATCGAATTTTGCCTAGTGTAACGATGATTGAAGTAGTTTCAACTGCGGAATTAGCGCAACAAAACCTAGATGATGTCGATTTAATCATTTCGACAGTTTCCTTGCCAAAAATGTCAGTTCCAGTCGCTAAAATATCGCCTATGCTAACTTTAGAAGATATGAAAACTATTGTGAATCAGTATCTTGAAATCACTATGAGTAATTCAATTACAAGCACTGAAACAGCTGAAATTGGTTATGCGTTAGAAAACATAAAGGGACATGTTCACTTTAAGAATGTTTCTTCTAAGACGATAGCAATTGATTATTTATTAAAAACTAACAATTGGCCTTCTAAAGAGGCTAGAAATAAATACTGTCAGTCTGTACACAATCGTGAGCGGTTGCAATCGACTTATTTAGGAAATGGGTTTGCTATTCCGCATGGTGATCCTAAACTGGTGGCACATAGCGCTATTTCAGTACTGATTTTAGATAAGCCGATCGATTGGGGAAATAATAAAGTTGATGTAATTTCTTTATTGATGATTCGTAACGAAGATAAACAAATTCTAAAACCATTTATGAATCTTGTTATGAAAGGGATAAAAAACAAAAAGTGGTTTATTAATAAAATGATGGAGGCAAAGTGAGATTGATTGACAGTTTTTTGAATGAAGAAAATATTCAAGTTGTTGATTCGGTAAATGATTGGCAAGGTGCAATAAAAAAAGCAAGCGAACCATTGTTAAATTCAGGAGCAATTACTACTGAATATGTGGAAAATATGATTGCTAGTGTAAAAAAGAATGGACCATATATGGTGCTAGCGGACTATTTTGCTTTAATGCATGCGCGCCCAGGGTTTGGTGTTAATAAATTGGGAATGAGCTTATTGGTTGTAAAAAGGCCAGTGGATTTATCTGGTAAGCCAGTCAAAATTTTCTTTGTAATGGCAGCAATTGATAATAAAAGCCATTTAGAGAGTTTACAACGTATCATGTCTGTTTTTATGGATGAGGAATCATATCAAATTATTTTAAATGGGAGAAAAGAAAAAATTATTTCTTTATTTAAGGAGAAGGAGGAATAGAAATGAAAATTTTAGCTGTTTGTGGTTTTGGTGTAGGTAGTTCAATGGTATTAAAAATGACCTTGGATAAGGTAGTTAAAGATCTGGGTATTGATGCTGAGGTGACTAATACAGATATTGCTACCGCAAAGGCCACTAATGCAGATGTATATTTCACGAGTGCAGAATTAGCACCAGATCTGAAGGAATCAACAAATAATCCTATATATCCAATTAAACGTTATATGGATAAAAACGAAGTGATGGAAAAAATGAAGGAGTATCTAAAAGAAAGGGAGGAAAATTAAACTATGGACATTTTGAAAACTGTAATGGATTTTGTTTTAAATAACGTATTACAAGATCCTCCAGTTTTATTAGGACTAATCGCTATGATTGGCTTAATCGTGCAACGTAAGCCAATTTCTGAAATTGTAAAAGGCAGTGTTACGGCAGCCTTCGGGATGGTTATTTTAACTGAGGGAGTTAATATGCTTACCGGAGTAGTTTCGGCTATTAACACCTCTGTGCAAGCAAAAATGGGTATTAGTGTGGCTAAAGGATTGTCTGATGCGACATTTACTGCAGATTATGGCGGTGCTGTTGGAATGGCAATGTTTTTGGCTCTTATCATTCATTTAATTATTGCAAGATTTACACCAGTAAAAACTATTTTTCTTACAGGACACATGTTATGGTGGGTACCATTTGTTATTGTTGCTGGCGGAGTAGAAGGCGGACTAAGAGGACCTATATTAATTATTGTAAGTGCAATTATGTCAGCGCTTTACTTTTCAGTTGCCCCTTGGATCTTACGAAAGTATATATGGGCAGCTACCGGGGATGACTCTTTCTTAATTGGGCATCCAACAACTATTTTATCGCTAATTTCTGGATTTGTAGCTAAACGAGTTGGTAATAAAGAACACTCCACAGAAAATATTAATGTACCCCAAGGTTTATCATTTTTCAGAGAAATTTCTATTAGCGGTGGATTGGTAATGTTCTTAGTTGACATAGTAGTTGGCCTAATTGCGCCTGCTTTGGTCCCTAAAGGTGGCAATTTGTTTATGGTGGCATTGAACGCGGGCTTAACATTTGGAGGTGGACTTTTAATTTTGCTTTACGGAGTTCGTTTGCTCGTTAACCAAATTATTCCTGCATTTCAGGGTATTTCAGAAAAACTTGTGCCCGGTGCCAAACCTGCATTTGATGTACCAATCTTATTTAACTACAAACCGAATGCTGTAATTATTGGTTTTATTTCAGCATTTATTACATCAACTATTTTGGTGTTAATTGCTAATACTACCAATTTGTTCGGTGTATTAGTTGTACCGATGGTAATTACTTGTTTCTTTGAATGTGGTGGTGCAGCTATCGTTGGTGAAGGACAAGGCGGAGTTCGAGGAGCCGTTATTGGAACGGCAGTAGCTTCATTCGCGATGATTGCATTAGTTGGTGTTTCTGCTGCAATGATGGGTGACACTATTAAAAACTGGATATTAATTTTTGGGGGTAATGATTTATCATTATGGGCGATTATTAGTAAACTAGTTACTTCGATAATCGGAGGTTTTTAAAATGTATCAATATATAAATAAAGTTAAAAATATTTTAGACGAAGTAGAATCAAGCGAAAAAGAAAATATTAATCAAGCAATTGAATTGATTGTACAAGCAAACGAAAATAAAAATTCAATATATAGTTTTGGTGCAAGCCACGCTGGAATTCTTTCAGAAGAGATGTTTTATCGTGCTGGTGGGATGATAACAATTAATGCAATCTTTGGTCGTGAAGTGATGCTAGATCGAAAACCAATTACATTTACTAGTAAGATGGAACGTCTAGAAGGGTATGGAACAACATTAGCTAATACTGTTAATTTTAAGCCTGATGATGTTTTGATATTACACTCTGTTTCAGGGCGAAATCCAATTATTATTGATCTCGCATTAGCCGCTAAGCAGAAGGGAGTTCAGATTATTGGCTTAACTAATATTAAATACTCTAAGTCGGTAACTAGCCGGCATTCTTCTGGGAAACGTCTTTTTGAGGTGTCTGATGTAGTGATTGATAATCATGGCGATATTGGTGATGCAGCTTGCCAATTAAAGGGAGCTCCTCAAAAAGTTGGACCAACTTCAACAGTAATCGGTGCTAGCATCCTCAACACAATAATTGTAGAAGCTAGTCAGCAACTAGTGAATGATGGGAAAGGTGATGCGCCAGTATTTTATTCAGCAAATTTAGATGGAGGCGATGATAAAAATCGGGAGCTTTTTAACGAATATCAAGATATGATTCACTACCAATACTGAAACTAAAAATAAAAAATCATTGCGTACCTTAAACGGGTTTGGCAATGATTTTTTTTGTGAAAAAACGGATGCTCTATATAAAATCTTCTTCAATTAGTTTCATTTTCTGTTATTTAAACAGAATTTTGTTTAATTACTAAAAATGTATAAGGATATACAATGAATTCAAGAAAACGTTTTCTTTATCAGAGAGGTGGTTGATGTTGATATGTTTGAAAATGTGCCAATTATTTTTGGGGGTGATTATAATCCAGAACAATGGCCAGAAGAAGAATGGCAAACTGACATAAATAAGCTAAAATCCGCAAATATTAATGCGGCAACAATTAATGTTTTTTCATGGTCGATAATAGAGCCAAGGCAAGGAGAGTATCATTTTGAGATGCTGGACAAGATTGTATCCCTTTTGAAGAAAAATGATTTTAATATTATTTTTGCAACTTCAACTGGCGCAATTCCATTTTGGATTAGTAAAAAATATCCACAAGTATCTAGGGTAGATGTTAATGGAGTAAGACAGGTACAAGGTAAAAGGCACAACGCTTGCCCTAATAGTCCAATTTTTCGCCGGTTAGCTGGTGAGTTAGTTTATAAACTGGCAGAAAGGTATAGTGATGAAAAAAATTTGGTGGCTTGGCATGTCTCTAATGAGTACGAAGGATATTGCTATTGCGATATTTGTACGGAAAAATATCGAGAATGGCTTAAGCAAAAATATAATAGTTTATCTAAACTAAACAAAGCTTGGAACAGCAACTTCTGGAGTCATACTATTAACAATTGGGATGAAATATATCCTCCGATGATGACAACAGATTTGTTTTCAAATGGGAAATCAGTTCTAGGTGGAGCAGAAATAGATTATAGAGAGTTTCAAACTGATAGTTTACTAAATAATTTTATATTGGAAAGAAATATCATTAAAAAACTTGACAAGAAGCATCCAATAACTACTAATTTTATGGGAAGCCAGAAGGATCTTGATTATTTTAAGTGGGCACCTGAATTAGATATTATTTCTTGGGACAGCTATCCACAGCCAGACTCAGAACCTAGTGAGAATGCTATGGAACATGATCTAATGCGAGGTCTAAAAAGGAAGCCATTTATATTAATGGAACAAACTCCTAATCAACAAAGTTGGCATTCTTACAATAAAATTAAGCGTCCGAACGAAATGAGGATGCTAAGTTATCAGGCAATTGCCCACGGCGCTAATAGTATTAATTTTTTTCAATTAAAACAATCTAGAAGCGGAGCAGAGAAGTTTCATGGTGCAGTGCTTACGCTGGGAAGTGAAAATCGAACTCGTACTTATCGAGAAACGAAACAGTTAGGTGAGGAGTTAAAAAAACTTCCTAAAGAATTGCTAAATACATGTTCCCAAGCAAAAGTGGCGATTGTTTTTGATTGGAAAAGCTACTGGGGGATTGAAAATTCAATTGGACCAGTTGCAAATTTTAATTATGTATCGGAAGTTCAAAAATTTTATAAGCCCTTTTACGATAATGGTATTCCTGTAGATATAGTTTCAAATAGTACGCAATTAAATCAATATAAAATCGTAGTAGCCCCTGTAATGTATATGTGGAATTCGAATTTTACACAAAATATCAAACATTATGTAGCAAATGGCGGAACTTTTCTAACTACCTATCTTTCAGGAATTGTAGATGAAAATGACAATATATTTGTTGGAGGGTATCTAGCGCCCTTAAAAGAAGTACTAGGTATTCGAATCGATGAAAGAGATACAAGGAGTATTAATGATGCTATAGAAATCATTAAAAAAGGGAAAGCAATCGGGAAAGCAAGCGGCGTATGTGATTTAGTTATTAAAGAAGGGGCTAAAGAAATTGCACATTACTCAGATGAAGTTTTTTATAGCGATTATTCTACTTTAACAGTTAATAATTATGGAAAAGGACGAAGCTATTACTGTGGGGCCTCTTTGGATGGAAAGGGAATACAAAATTTGGTAAATACCATTTGCGACAACGTTAGATTACCCATTTTTAACGAAAAAAAAGAACAAGTTGAAATGGTAGAACGAATTACTAGTATGCACCGATATTTCTTTGTTATTAATACCCAAGATAAAAGTGTGGCTATAAAGAATCCGTTACCAGGATCGTTTGATATTCTGGGTGGCAAAAACGTTGGAAGCGTTTTAAATTTAGGGCCGTTTGATGTACTGATTCTTAGTAAAAAGAAGGGATAAACTTATGGAAGAAAAAGCGTTAAATATAGAAGCGACGAAGCAAAAGTATTCACGGTTAATGAAGGGATCATTATTATCTATATCTGTCATTTTGACTTCTGGCACTGCAATTGCAGCAACAATTCCTAGTTGGCTAAAAGCTTTTCCAGATATTCCAAGAGCTAGTATTGAACTTTTAGAAACGTTGCCTTCGATAACGGTAGTTTTTGCAACTTTAATTAGCACGTGGATTGCAAAGCTTATTGGGGTAAAGAGGACGGTTATTTTAGGTTTATTAATTGCTGGATTTGCTGGAATTACACCTGCATTAATAACTAACTATGCTTTATTTTTTATTTCGCGATTATTATTAGGAATAGGATTTGGGCTGGTTAATTCTTATGCTGTTAGTTTGATAGGGATGTTATTTTCTGGTGAAGAGCGAGACAATATGATGGGCTACAGAGGATCGTGTGAAAAATTAGGAAGTAGTTTATTTACCTTTATGGCTGGGGAACTTTTAGTGGTTTTTAACTGGCATGCGGCGTTTTGGGTTTATGGAGTAGCGTTTTTGTTAACAGTTTTCTTTGCACTATACGTGCCTGAACCTTCAAATAATATGAAAAATGAATTTATTAATGATCAAAGTAAGAAAACTGAACGTCAAAAAGTGAACGGAAAAGTTATTTTTTGGACGCTTTTTTGCACAATATATTTGATTCCAATCATCGCTTCGTATACAAGAATTACGGAACTAGTTACTACGAAAGGTTACATGACTTTAGGACAAATAGCTGTAGTACTTAGTCTGGCACAGTTTGGGGGTATCCTGACTGGTTTGCTTTTTGGAAAGCTTTTAAAATTATTGAGGTTTTCTTTTTTACCAATAACGGTTATTTTAACAGGGATAAGTCAGCTAATGATTGTTATGTCTACTAATCCATGGATAGTTGGAGCAGGAGTGATTTGTGACAGTACTATATCAGGACTGGTGGTTACATATGTTTTTAATTTAGGACCAGATATTGCTCCAAAAAAATCATTAAATTTAGCTACTTCATTGATGATTGTAGGATGTAATGTGGGTACTTTTATTACTCCTTTAGTATTGGGGCTAATTGGTAATACTAATGACTTGGGTTATTCATTTGCATTTTTTGGATGGGGATTAGTGATAGCGGGTGTTTTGATGTTTGGAATTATTAAGCCCCTTTCTAAAGCTAACAGTTGGGAGGAATAGTTATGGAATTTATTGAAACCAAAAACAAACAGCTTTTTTTCAAAGGAAAAGAATTAAAGTTAAGAGGGCTGGGAATAGGAACTTGGTTAAATATTGAGCATTTTATGATTGGATTGCCAGGACCTCAAAGCATGATTTTAAACAGCATTGATGAAGTATATGGCACTGGAAAGGCAAAAATATTTTTGGATAAATACGTGGATACTTTCATTAATGAAAAAGATTTTGCTTTTTTGAAGGAACAAGGTATTAATTTCATTAGAGTTCCGATTAATCATCGCCTTTTCATGAATGATAATACACTTGAGTATAATGATTTCGGTTTTTTGAAAGTTAAAAAACTTTTGGATTTTTGCGAAAAATATAAAATCTTTTGCATGCTTGACATGCACACTGCACCGGGTGGGCAAAATCCAGATTGGCATAGTGATAATAGAACGGGAGTACCTGAATTTTGGCAATTTAAGCAATTACGTAATCAGTTAGTTAGCATTTGGACGGAGATTGCTAAAAGATTTGGTGATAAATACAGTTACTTACTGGGATATGATTTATTAAACGAACCGGCAATGGCAGGTTGGAAACAACTAAATGAATATTTTAAAAATACTACTGAAGCAATAAGAAAGTATGATCAAAATCATGCAATTATTTTAGAAAGCAACCATTTTGCTATGGACTTTACAGGTCTAGAGAGCGTTCAGGACAATAAAACTATTCTTAGCTTCCACTATTACCCTACAGTATGGAAGCAGAATTTATTGGATAAAGACTTGGATTATAAAGTGCGAAAGAGAGAGTTTGCAAAAGGATTAGAAAAATTACTTAGTACCACAGAACATCTTAATTATCCACTTATTTGTGGTGAAGCGGGTTATGATATTGATCCGGAAAATGTCAAGTTTTCAATGGATTTATTAAAGGACACTATTGACATTTTTGAAGAACAACATGTTTCGTGGTGCTTATGGGCGTATAAAGATGCTTGCTTTATGGGCTTAGTGCATCCAGATAAAGATTCTAAATGGATGCATTTAGTCAAAGAAATACACAAAAGATGGACCCATTATGAAGAAATGAACCAAGCAAATGAAATTGTAGAAGGAATCTCTGAAATGTTCGGTTATCACAACGCAGATCTAGAATATGAATCACAATTCAGAATTAGAGGGATTCTTTATAGGTATCAACAAGAAAGTATATTAATTCCCTTACTGAAAAATATTAGTTGGGAAGACTTAAGTGACATGATTGAAGATTTCTCATTTGATAAATGCAACTATTATACAGAATACGTTAGTTTGTTAAGACATTATTTAAAATAAGACTGAGGAACTAAAGAATGCGATATAGTTTTGGAATAACTGATTATTCCTTACCCTTGTATATTGAAAGTTTAAGTAACTATTGGGAGCAAGAAGACATTAATCGTTATCAAGGTTATCCGTATGTTCATTGGCTACAGTGTATAGAAGGAGCGGGAACAATTTTAATTGATAATAAGGAATTTTCCTTAGATAAAGGGCAAGGAATTTTAATAGATAGGGATGTTCCGCACGCATATCATTCATCCAAAGGTAAGTGGATTACAGCATATCTAACTTTCGGAGGAGAACTAATTGTTGAAATTTTGGCCACCTTGAATATTAGAAACTTCGTTAAAGTAGAAGACCCCGATTCTGAATTACGACAATTTATTGATGAATGTTATAAAAAAATCCAAAGAGAGCCTACGGATTCGTATCAAACATCTGCAATGGTATATCGCTTACTAACCTTGGTTAAAAAGAATCAGATAAGAAATCGCGCAAATCAGCGTGTGTTTATCGAAATTATTAACCCAATAATTGATTTTATTAAAGAAAATTACAAAAAAGATTTAAAAAACCGTGATTTTGTGGCACAAACTAATTATAGTCAACAATATATTTTAGAAATATTCCGTGAACATTTAAATAGTTCACCACGTAAATTGCTAACAGACTATCGTATTAGAAAATCGAAAGAATTACTGGTAAAAGAACCCAATTTAAGCGTTGAACAAATTGGACATAATGTGGGATTTAATACCAATAGTTATTTTATTAGTACTTTTAAATCACGCGAGAAACTTACTCCTGGAAAGTTTAGGGAGATAATTTTGCAATAAATAGCCAAATAAAAGCTCTGGTCATACCTTAATCGCTAATTGACTCTCCTTAACAATCTTGGTATATTCCTTTTAGGTTAAAGAAAACGCTTTCTAAAAAGGAGAAGCACAATGAAAAAAGCACGGTGGAAGTTGTTACTCGCGGGACTAGCATTATTAGGTGGAATTAGTTTAGGACAAAATATTATTTCTGCTAACACCACCATCCGGGTAGGAACGTATAATTTAAGGGCGCCTAAGAAAAATGACACTAATAAACAAAAAGACCTGTTGGAAAATGATCAAGTAGAAATCGCTGGTACTCAAGAGATTAATTATAAAAATCACCGTTTTTCAGGTAAAAGTAAATATAATACGTTAACTAACTTCAAGGATGATTACTTTAAGAACATTTTTTACAGCAACGCAATTGATTTCGCGGGAGGTGGGTATGGAATTGCAACGGTATCCGCTTTGCCACTGAAAGATTCTAAAACTGTAAAGCTATACAGTAGTGAGGCTGGGAAACATCTCCAAAAACTAAAAAAGGCCTATCGTGAATATAATCCAGATAAGAAATCAACGGTGAAAAATTTGAATAAGTTAACTGCCAAATATGGTAAAAAATTAGTTGAGCCCCGGGTCTATCAGCGCTCGGTTGTTGAAAAAGATGGCAAGAAAATTGCGTTTTATAACACTCACTTAAGCTACGAGTCGACGAAGATTCGGCAAAAGCAGTTCAAAGCGTTGGCAAAGGCGATGAGGAAGGATAAAACTCCTTATAAGGTTTTGGTGGGAGATTTTAATGCTGATCAAAATACTACAGAGTGGAAAACTTTCAAGAAGAATTTCAACATTACCAACGGTAAAGATGGAATCTGGCGGGATACCTTTATTGGAGAAGATCCAACCATGAACGTTAATTCGATTGATAATATCATCACAAGTAAAAATATCAGTATTTCTAATATCCATACTATTAAATCGACAGCGTCAGATCACGTTCCGTTGGTTGCAGATTTGACGCTTAAATAAAAAATTTAAAAATTCTTATTAGCATTTGCCCGATGTTAGTAAGAATTTTTTATCTGCATAACTAAATTATTTCATTACGAGCTCCAGACCACCAAACGGTCCGGGGCTTTTTTATTTTGTAAAAATTGGGCTATTCAATAATTGATAAGAGAAAAAGGATCACTTAGGAAAGTAAAATTACCAGCTTTCAATAATTAAAAAAGCGACTTGGCAGGTTAGGTAATGACAAAAAATGGTCAGGAATCCTAATTGTTTGCATATATGTAAGCGGATACAATTTGTTTGTGAAAAAGATATTTTTTTCATTATAAAACTAAGAAAGACCGTCTGGAAAGGATTCCAGGAGAAACTAATTAAGTAAAAGAGGATGCTTCTAATATGAATGGTGCATGGTTAGATATTGAGCAAGTTAGAAAAAAATTTAAGACAGACACGTTTGGGTTACCTAAAAATCAGATTCAAGCAAACGATAGTATTCAGATTCGTTTAGTACGGGAAATTACGGAGTGGTTAGATCGACCAATCACCGAAGCATCCCAAGCTTCCGTGCAATTTAAATTACGCAAGATTGGCTTGCCTAATTGTGAGTCGTTTGAAATTGAACAAAAGGACTCAACAGTAATGATTTGGGCTAGCGGTTCTGCAGGGCATCTCTACGGTTTTTACGAGTTAATCCGTAAAAGAATGTTGGGAATATCTAACGTGGCGACGGTTGCTGCTCCTGACCAGCCCATTCGCATGATTAATCAGTGGGACCAAACGGATGGTTCAATCGAACGTGGGTACGCAGGAGCTTCCATTTTGTTTGGTGATACGTACAAGTTAGAAAATCCAGATTATGGTGACTTTGCCGTACGCGATGAAAATAGTGATCCGTTCCGCCACGATAACCAACGAGTAGAAATGTATGCGCGTATGCTAGCTTCCGTGGGGATCAACGCAATCTCGTTGAATAATGTTAACGTCCGAGGCCTCGGTACGCGGTTAATTACGTATCCGTACTTAAAAGGGGTCCAAGAGCTAGCAGAAATATTTCGGGGATTTGGCATTAAAACGTATTTAGCGATTAATTGGGAAGCTCCTAAGCATATTGCAGGCTTAAAGACGTCTGATCCACTAGATAAGAAAGTACAAACATTTTGGAAACGAACCTGTGAAGAAATTTATAAAGCAATTCCTGATTTTGGGGGATTCTTGGTAAAGGCAGACAGTGAGGGCGAGCCCGGTCCGTACAAATACGGACGTAACCATGCTGAAGGCGCCAATATGTTGGCTAAAGCGCTAGCTCCGTACGGTGGAAAGGTAATTTGGCGGGCCTTTGTCTACAATTCTAAGCAAGATTGGCGAGATCGTTCGACTGATCGTGCAAAAGCTGCTTATGAAAACTTTATGCCCCTCGATGGAAAATTTGAAAAGAATGTAATATTACAAATTAAATTCGGACCGATTGATTTTCAAACGTCAGAACCATTGCAGCCACTGTTTGGTGCGTTAAGAAAAACTAATCAGATGATGGAATTTGAGTTAAGTGCGGAATATTTGGGTCATCAAATTGACGTTAATTACGCAGTTCCTCAATGGGCACACATGATTAGAACGAATACGCAGTTTGCGGATCTAAAAAAGCCGGTAGTTGCAGAAGCATTGGCGGAAACAGCTATCGACCAGAAGAACACTGGGTTTGCTGCGGTGGCTAATGTTGGAATGAGTCCATTTTGGGCGGGGAACCCGCTTGCTCTCGCTAATTTGTATGGTTACGGCAGACTTTGCTGGGATAACTTTAAAGACGTTCACGAAATTTTGACCGAGTGGATTGAACAAAGTTTTAGCACTTCTTCAAAACAAACTAAAGAAATTATTTTTGATATTTTGGCAACTTCTAACGAAACCTACAAAAATTATACAGCTCCGTTGGGAGTAGGTTTCATGGTGGTTCCACACTACCACTACGGTGTTTCAATTAACGGTTATGAATATGATCGGTGGGGGACCTACCATTTTGCCGACCGAAACGGCGTTGGCGTTGATCGGACTGCGAAAACTGGAACTGGGTTTACAAAAATGTACGCCCCTAAAGTTGCAGCACGGTATGAGGATCCAGAAAGTACGCCAAAAGATTTGTTGCTCTTTTTCCACCACTTACCCTATGACTTTAAGCTGCCTGATGGGAATACGTTAATTCAAACCATTTATGATAATCATTTTGCGGGGTACACCGCTGTTCAAGATTACCTTGTTAAATGGCGCAAGGTGGCAGGAGATATTGACGAAGACGTATATCAGGAAGTCCTCAAAAGATTGTCGCAGCAATCTCAAAACGCATTGGAATGGCGTGACCAAGTAAACACTTATTTCTATCGGATGTCAGGTGTTCCCGACGAGCGAGGTCGGCAGATTTACCAATAGCAAGGGGTGAGGGTCATGAAGAAACTATTTGTACCGTATTTGTTACGGGACAATTGCATTTTACAAAGAAATCAGACGATTAAGTTCTGGGGATATGCCCCTATGGATAGCCCAGTTAGCTTGCGGTACGAAGAAGTGCAGCTAGAGACCTATTCAAACCACGAAGATGGTTATTTCGAGTTTGCAATTCCTCCTCATAAAGCAGGAGGCCCCGTGACTATTGAAATTTTTACTCCTGAAGAACGAGTTCAATTTCAAAATGTGCTCTTTGGCGACGTTTACTTGCTGGCGGGACAAAGTAATATGCAGCTTTGGATGGGACGGCTAAAGGAAAAGTACGCAGATGAATTAGCGACCGCGGATAATTCGCAAATCAGATTTTTTATGGTTCCTGAAAAATACCAGTTCCACGAAAAAGCAACGGAATTAACTGGGGGAGCCTGGCAAGCAGCGGTCGGTGAAAATTTAGTTAACTTATCGGGAATAGGATATTTCTTTGCTAAAAGAGAGTTTGCCAAAGCAAAAGTGCCGATTGGTCTTGTACAAACAGCAATCGGAGGTACACCTATTCGAGCGTGGTTAAGTGAAGACACTTTAAATTTGATGGGTGAGCTTCCATTCGATTTTGCAGGGATTAGTGAAAAGATTTTACAAAGTCGGGTTGCGGAAAACGAAAATTATCAGAAACAGTTTGCTTTGATGGCAGACGCTACGGATATGGGATACCGCGAATATTGGCAGCGCCCAGCTAGCGAAAGAACGCAGTGGCATAAGGTTCAGCTGGACGAGCGTTGGGCATTGGAAGATCGGTTGCCAGGAATCGTCTGGCTTAAAAAACGGGTTAGGGTGCCTGACAAACTAGTCGGAAAGGCGGGATGGTTAAAACTAGGGACCTTTATGGATGCAGACGAAACGTATATTGACGGTAAATTGATCGGTCAAACCGAGTATCAGTATCCGCCACGAAATTATGCAATTCAAAAAGTAAAAAAAGAATTTGAAATTACCATTCGCTTGCACATTTTTGGGCATGCAGGCGGTCCCCGGCAAGGTAAAAAGCACGTTCTAACAATTGGAAATGTCGATTTTAACTTAGACGAAGAGGGAGCTTGGTACTTTCGGCGGGGGTGCTTTTTACCGATAAAAAGGGAATCGATCTTTCCCCAATACCTACCTAGCGGGTTATTCAACGGCATGATTTACCCCATTAGAAACACGGTTTTTAACGGAATTCTATGGTACCAAGGTGAAAGTGACACTAAAAATCCGACCAATTATGGCAAGGCCTTTGTCAAGCTAATTCAAGAATGGCGACGCTTATTTAATGCTCCCCAGCTTCCATTTCTTTTTGTGCAATTACCAAATTGTGGAGTTGAACAGAATTGCTGGCCAACTTTAAGAAATGAACAAATGGACGGGTTATTGCTAGATAATACTGCAATGATTATTACTTTAGGCCTTGGTGAAGATAACGATTTGCATCCGTTAAATAAGCACCAAATCGCTAATAAGTTAGTGGCGGCACGTATGGCAATGGTTAAATATCGTAACGGATATGCTAATGGCCCAGTAGCTACAAAAGCATTTATCGCAGATGGCAGCATTGTAGTGCGTTTTAACTTATTTGATGCCAATAAATTGGTGCTAAAAGTCGGTACATTTGAATTAGATAATCGAACCGAAGTTATTAAACTAGGTAGCTTTTTTGCCCGAAGAAATGTTTTAAAAATTGCTTTACCTAAATCAATTACCATCCACCACGGAGCGTCGATTCGGTACGCTTGGGATAACACTCCGTCAATTTTTATTAACAACGACTTGGGCAAGCCTGCTGCGCCGTTTGAATTACCAATCAGTAAATTCGAGAATATGGATCAAATTTTCAGCGAGCTTTATTAAAGTTAACGACTCTGGAGAGTGAAAAAATGAATAATGAAAATGTTAAAGTACAAGGAAAACCAGTTGGAATGTGGCAAAGTATCGCCTTTGGGGTAACGGATTTGATGGGTGGAGGGTACGGAGCATTAGTTTCGGCGTACCTAATGTTCTTTTTCACCACCTTTTGTAACCTGAATCCTTTAGAGGCGGGGACCATTATTGGCCTTGCTAAGATTGTCGATTCCATTACGGCAATCGTCATGGGGAAGGTTTCGGATAGTTTTTGGAAAACTAACTTAGGTAAAAAGTACGGCCGACGGCACTTCTTCTTGCTGATCGGTTCTCCGTTAATATTAGTAGTCTATAGTCTGTTATGGATTCCAGGAATTGGTTTTTGGTACTATCTGTTAGTTTATTGTTTAGTAGAAATTGTGGTCACGATGGTTTTAATACCATACGAAACTTTACCATCAGAAATGACAACCGACTACAATGCTCGGTCAAAAATGTCTACGACCCGGATGTTTTTCTCTGGAAGCATTACCTCGATCGTAACTTTGGTTGGTGGATTAGTGATCAGTCTGATGGGGGAACACAATCCGTGGGCTTATACGGTAATTGGCGTTACGTTTGCAATTATTTTTGCGATAGCAGTTTTAATTACTTATAAATTCACTTGGGAACGCCCGATTTCAGAAATTCAAGCAGCTAATCCTGCAGAAAATGGCGAAACCGAACATCTAGGGATTTTGCAATCTGTTTGGGGCGCGATTAGTTCATATTTCTCAACGTTGAAAGTAAAGGCTTTTCGGCAACATATGTACATTTACTTACTCGGAGTTACCGCGCAAGATTTATTTAGCGGAGCCTTTGTTTACTTCATTGTGTTTGGGTATGGGTTGTCAACCTCAACGGCTTCCTGGTTACTTTCCTTAGGAATCCTCGGTTTGCCATTAACGCCAGTCAACTACTGGTTATTTACGCGACTAGGTGCCCGGCGTTGTTATATTTTCTACTTCACGTTAGTAGTGGGCTGTTTAGGAATGTACTACTGGATGTTCTTAATCGACTTATCACAAGGAATGACGATTGCTTTACTTGGTGTACTTTCGGCAGTGTACCTGTTTTTTAAGGGTGGTGCATATTCGATTCCTTGGAACGTCTTTCCCTTCATTCCCGATGTTGATGAAATTATTACTAGCGAACGTCGTGAAGGCGAATTTGCTGCAATGATGAATTTCATCCGCAAAGTTACTTCTGGAATTGCTTCGGTTATTTTAGGATGGATTTTGGCGAGCAACGGGTTTAAATCTGGGGCAACGGTCCAAACTCCGCAAGCAATTCACGCCATTGTGTACACGATTGTCTTTGGAGTAGGCGGGTTAACCCTCTTAGCAATTTTACTTGCATTCACTTTTAACTTGGATGCAAAGACGCACAAAATCTTAATTGATGAAATTAACCGTCTGAAAGCAGGTGGCAAAAAGGCAGATGTTAAGCCAGAGGTGAAAGCTACTGTAGAGTCCTTGACGGGAGTTAAATATGAAAAATTATGGCCAGCGGCTAAATCATAAATGACGGATGTTTTAACTTTTGGAATGTAATCGCTTACTACGGTATAGAAAAAGTAGCTTCCCTAGGTGGGCCTATTAAAAGCTGGATTACGGATAAAAGCGCTCAATAGAATGCTGTCCGTTAATGGCTTTGATAGGCTCACTTTTAAGTAGAATACAGGAAAAGATGCTGGTTTGCGTATATAAAAATAGGCGATAAAGTAATTGCATTTTAAGGCGGCATGTATATACTGAAGATATACAAGACAAAGGGGCTGAATACATTGGCAAATGACAGCGTAAAAATTAGAAAATCTGGCAACTCCAGTATTTTAACCGTTCCAAAATCAATTACCCCAATGGCAACGTCATATCGTGTTTATCAAGGACGAGACGGGATGATTGTGTACGTTCCTGAAAAAGATAACCCATTTAAAAATGCAGATTTTATTGCTGAGCATGAAAATAGCATTAAAAAAGAAGCAGGTGGGGGGCAGCTTTTTAACAATGAACTCGCAGAACAATGAGTACATTCCTGACAAGCAAGATTTAATTGAAATTGATTTTGATCCGGCAGTGGGAAAGGAAATTAAGAAACGTCGTCTAGCGCTAGTAATTAGTAATCGGGGATATAGTCAAGTTACGGGCTTAGTGGTAATTGCCCCCATTACTCACGCTAATAATAATCGGCTAAAAGATTTTTTCGTACCAGTGGTGAGTGCGAAAGTTAGCGGGTACGTGAATCCGTTACAATTTTTTACGTACGATTTTAGAAAACGGCATGCACGTAAGCTTGATTTGCTTCCGACGCCCGCCTTTGTCGAAGTTCGGCAATGCATTTTAAACATCATGGATTAGTTAATTGTGGTAAACAGGTTGTTATTTAAAAAATAGCAATCTGTTTTTTTACTGCCAGAAAAGTGACTCTTTTTAAGAAAATGTCCGTCGCTAAATTTAACAGTAAACCATGACCGATTGAAAAATAAAATATAACTATTTCTTGACAACCTGCTTTATTCGATATATCCTAATCACATACTTACAAAAAGTAAGTGAAATTAAAGCTTACTGAACGGGGGGATTCAACATGGCAAAAATGAAGGCGGGCCAAGCGTTGGCTCAAGTATTAAAAAGTTGGGACGTTGATCACATTTACGGGATTACGGCCGATTCCATTAATAATACGGTGGACGGACTTTACCAGGAACGGGATGGCTTGAAATACATTCAAGTTCGTCACGAAGAGGTTGGTTCTTTAGCAGCAACGGCGGATGCAAAATTAACTGGTAAAATCGGGGTTAGTTTTGGGTCAGCTGGTCCGGGTGCTACGCACATGTTTAATGGGCTATATGATGCAAAAATGGATCACGCTCCGGTGTTGGCACTAATCGGGCAATCTAGTACGGAAGTGATGAACACTAACTTCTTCCAAGAAATGAACCAAGATCCAATGTTTGTGGACGTGGCGGTTTTCCATAAGCAAGTGGTTAGCGCCGCGCAAATCCCATACGTGGTCGACGAAGCGATTCGGGCGGCCTACGCACAAAAGGGACCGGCTGTAGTAATTATTCCGGATAATTTATCAGGACAAGAAATCGACTACACGCCAATTAAGACACCGAAGATTTACCAACAACCGGTTCATTCGGCAATTGATGATTCAGCGATTAACGACACCATTGCAGCGTTGAAGACGGCTAAGCATCCGGTGCTTTGGATTGGACGTGGTGTTGCTGGAGCACGCCAACAAGTTATTCAATTCTCTGAAGACTTTCAGACACCGGTGGTTACGGCTGTTCCGGGAACGGGAATTATGCCGTCAGACCATCCTAGTTTTATGGGCTCTATGGGCCGCTTGGGAACTAAGCCAGCCTTTGAGGTTGCTCAAAAAGCAGACTTAATCTTGTTTGTGGGAACCAACTTCCCATTTGCCCGCTTCTGGCCGGACAACGTTAAGGTTATCCAGGTTAATAACAATCCGGAAGATTTGGGTAAGCAACGCGATGCGGACATGGCGATTTTGGCTGACGCTAAGGAATTTTTGGATGCGGTATTGGCGCAAAACGTCAAGCTTCCAGCAAGTAAATGGCTCCAAGCCGCGCAAAAGGATAAGGCAAACTGGGATGCATGGCTTGAAAAGTTATCCAAGGATGACCACCAAGGATTGCGTGCTGAAAGCGTAATGGCAGCGATCAAGGATCACGCAGCAGATAACACAATCTTCGGGCTCGACGTTGGTAATAATACGGAATGGGCAATTCGCCAAATTCCGTTGAACCATGATCAGAAATTTACGTTGTCCGGTTGGTTTGCCACAATGGGTTACGGTTTGCCAGCTGGAATGGCTGCTAAGTTAAGTTACCCTGATCGTCCGGTGGTCACCATTTCTGGTGACGGTGGCTTTGCAATGGTAATGCAAGACCTGCTTACGGAAGTCAAATACGAAATGCCAATTGTTAACGTAGTTTTGGAAAACAAGTCCTTTGGTTTTATCCAACACGAAAAGTTAGTTGCAAACCAAGCACCGTACGGGATTGATTTGCAAGGCGCAAACTGGGCTGGGGTAGCCGAAAATATGGGCGCAATTGGTTTGACGGCTACGGATTTGCCTTCGTTAGCGCAAGCCTTTGATAAAATTGACGAACTTCAAAAGGCAGGAAATACGAAGCCGATTGTTTTAGATGCTAAAATTGTAAATAACGACCCCGTAGACACCTCGTTCATGCCGTTGGATCCCCAAATCTTCGATGAAGCAACCATCAAAGCTTTCCGGGAACAATACGAATTGACGGATGGTCAACCAGCACTCAGTGAAATTTTGAATGAACTTGGGGAATAATTGTAGTAAAAAAACCGTTTGGCCATTTTGACCAGACGGTATTTTTATGCATAAAATTCATTGATTATTATTAAATATAAGCATTAGACATCACTAAAGGGCGGGAATATTATAAGGTCATCAAATGAAAAGAAGGGATCTTTAATGGAAAAAATTTTGATCTTAGGTGCATACGGCAAAACCGCTCAAATTGTAACTGAACGTCTTTTGGCAGAAACCAGTTTAAAACTGAAACTCTTTTTAAGAAACGCTAACCGACTTGCTGACTTGGAGGATAATCCACGAATCGAATTGATAGAAGGAGATGCTACAGATGTTCTTCAGCTTGAAGCAGCGATGCAAGATGTTGAAATCGTATATTCTAACGTTGGCGGAGTTGACTTAGCGCAAACAACCCAAGCAATTTTTACTGCGATGGAAACAACAGGGGTTAAACGACTAATTTTCTATAGTGCATTAGGCGCCCGTCATGAGGTTAAGGGAAAATTTGGGGAATGGAACGAAAAAGCAATTTCCAGTTATTTACCTGGCTTCCGTAAATCAGCAGCGTTAATTGACAAACATCAAGGTATTGATACTACCGAACTCCGTCCCGCTTGGTTGACTGATCAAGACGAAGTAAACTATGAAATTACTAAAAAAGATGAAAATTTTAAGGGGACGGAAGTTTCACGTAAAAGTGTGGCAGACGTGGTGGTCAAGATTATTAAGGACCCAACACGTTACGCGCATGAAAGTATTGGAATAAATAAACCTGATACAGCGGGTGATCGTCCGGCTTGGATGTAAGATTAGCTGAAAAAAACTAGGAAAAACGATATTTCGTTTTTCCTAGCTTTTTTAATAAGCAATTTCTAAAGAATTTTAGTTAAGGGTGCTTTTAGCGTTCTCAAGTGTAAATTCCTTAACTTGGTTATCTTGGTGAACGTAAACCTTTGGCAAAGCAGCTAAAGCTGATACGTCGAGGGTGATTTTACCGTCTGCCACGGTTACTTTAATTTCACCTAAAACCTTACCGAGATGATCCACCACGCGTTGCGTATGGGTTCCTTCAGTCATTTGGTAGAGATGCAATTCAGGAGCTTTTGCATAATCGTAGTCCGCATGTTCAGCGTCGGGGTTCATTAGCAAAATACTATTTTGCCGAGCCAACAGCGGTAAATTAAGATAGTCATACTTTTCAGTAATCCATTCACCGTTCTTTGCAACGTCGTAAACCTGGTTAGTTAGGATGTTTGTCCACTTGCCACCGGGAATGTAGTACTTAACGGTTCCCTGATCGTTAAAGATTGGGGCAACTAAGAGGTCGGCGCCCAGCATGTACTGCGTGTCTAGATGATAGGTGTTTTGATCTTCACCAAATTCTAGGAACATTGGCCGCATTAACGGAACCCCAGTTTCGTGAGTACGAACGGCTTCGTCGTAGAGGTACGGCATCAAGGCGAGTTTGTTCTTTACGAATTTACGGGTGACGTCAACGGCTTCTTCATCGTAGTTCCATGGTACTCGATATTCAATGTTGCCATGGTAACGACTATGCGAAGATAGTAAGCCAAATTGGGTCCAACGCTTGTAGATATCAGCAGAGGCGTTGTCTTCAAACCCACCGATGTCATGACTCCAGAAACCAAAGCCAGAAAGAAGGAAGGAGAGCCCGCCGCGTAGTGAATCGGCCATTGAAACGTAGCGGGATAAGTTGTCCCCGCCCCAGTGAACAGGGAACTTCTGGGATCCTACGGTAGCTGAACGAGCAAATACAGCAGCTTGGCCCTCGCCCTTCTTTTCTAACAAGACGTCAAACACGGCCTTGTTGTAAAGGTAAGTGTAGTAGTTATGCATCCGTTTAGGATCTGAACCGTCGTAGTAAACGGCGTCTTCGACCGGAATTCGTTCACCGAAGTCGGTCTTAAAGGCGTCCACGCCCATATCCATTAATTCACGTAGATAATCTTTGTACCATTTGGTAGCTTCAGGATTAGTAAAGTCTACGACTCCTTGGCCAGCTTGCCAGAGGTCCCATTGCCAAACGTTACCATCGCTATGTTTAATGAAGTAGCCCTTTTCTTTACCAACCTTAAAGAGCCGGGACTTTTGACTGATATACGGATTTAACCAAACGCAGACTTTTAGACCTTTATCATGAATCCGTGAAATTAAGCCTTCAGGGTCTGGAAAAGCGTCCTTATCCCATTCGAAACTGGTCCATTCAAAGCCCTTCATCCAGAAACAGTCAAAATGAAAAACGTCTAATGGAATGTTACGTTCCTTCATTCCGTCGATAAACTTCATAACGGTTTTTTCGCTGTAATCGGTGGTAAAGGAGGTTGATAGCCAAAGTCCAAACGACCATGCCGGTGGCAAAGCAGGTTTTCCGGTTAACGAAGTGTAGTTAGATAAAATTTCTTTTGGTGTCGGACCGTAAATCACGTAGTACTCAAGTGATTCGCCTTCAATACTAAATTGAACGCGCGATGTATTTTCAGAAGCCACTTCAAACGAAACCGTTTCGGGCTGGTTAACGAAAACACCATAGCCTTTATTAGTGATATAGAAGGGGATGTTTTTATAAGCTTGTTCACTTCCAGTACCGCCATCCTTTTGGACAATATCGACGACTTGGCCGTTTTTAACGAAGGAAGTAAATCGTTCACCAAGTCCGTAGACTAATTCGTCAATCCCGATAGAAAGTTGTTCGCGCATATAGTGAGTTTGATCGTCAGTTTTAGTAATTTCACCTTCTGCGTTCGGTTCCGATTTAGTGATTACTTGGCCATTTGCTTCGAAATCGATTTCAAAATCGCTGCCATCAATGGGGAAGTTTGCTGATAAATCTCCAGATTGGATGCGCAACGTATTGTCATCAGTGGTGGTTGCTAGCTTTACATGCTGGTCATTTAAATCAAAGCTTGGATCCTTAGGTAATTGGTCAAAATGGGTCAACTTGATGCCAATTACGTTCTTTAGAGGGGAAGTGACCGAAACGGTGGTCATTCCAATATTAAGAGTGTCCCCACGTTCGTTAATTTTTTTGTACGGGGCGTAAATTTGGACGTTATCATCATTGATTTTATAATCGTAAACTTGTTTGGGGTTGTTAACCGAGAAACCTTCCTTAGTTAACCAATAACCGTTTGTAAATTTCATGAGTTGGATTAACTTCCTTTCTAATTAAAAGCATAACAGTGACTGGAGTAAATAAATAAAACTAACAAACTCTTTTCGAATTGAATTGTAAGCGAATACAAACGGAGTGTCAAGGATCAAAAATATTTATTGAAAACGCTTTACAAAAAATACCCGGCATGTATAATGAGGTTCGTAAACAAAACTAACTAACTTTTTTCGCGAACCAAAATTTTAAAAGAAAAGGGTGTTTAATTTATGGAAGTACCACATCGACATACACATAGCTTAGTATCTTGGAAGGAACGGATTAGCTACGCAGTAAGTGATTTTGCGTGTAATTTATCGTTTCAGATGATCGGAACCTACTTAATGTTTTTCTATACGGACGTTTTTGGCATTACCGCAGCGGCCGTTGGAACTTTATTCTTAGTTGCGCGGATCGTTGACGCGATTGACGGACCAATTTGGGGATTATTGATTGACCATACTCACACACGGTGGGGCAAGAGTCGACCGTTCTTCTTATGGTTCTCAATTCCATTTGCAATTTTCTGTGTACTTTGTTTTACCACCCCAAATCTAAGTATGGGTGGTAAAATTGTATGGGCTTACATCACTTATATTGGGGTTGATATTTTATATTCGGCAGTTAACATCCCAATTACCTCAATTTTACCTAACCTTACGGATGACACGGACGAGCGGGTTACCCTAAGTACGATTCGCCAATTCTTCGGGACTGCCGGCGCAACCATCGTTACGGTAGCTGCGTTGCCAATGGTTAACTTCTTTGGTGGAGGCAACCAACAAAAGGGATTCTTTATTAGTGTTTTGATTTTAGCTATTATTTCGGCAGCACTATTGTTGGTAACTTTTGCGAACACGCGGGAACGCATTCAGACCAAGAATTCAAGAAAGGCAATTCCAATTAAACAATCTTTGAAAGCGCTTAAAAATAATTGGCCTTGGGCAATCGTAATTTTCATTAACTTTGTTTACTGGTTAGGTATGCAGACCAAGAGTCAAGTAACCGTGTACTTCTTCAAATACAATATGCATAACGCGGGATTAGCCTCCCTAGTATTAGGAATTCAAGTAGTTGCGTTAGTGGCTGTAATCCTCACGCCTGCTTGCGCTAGAAAAATTGGTAAGCGTAACACGATGTTGTTAGGAATGCTTTTGGCAATTGTGGGTCAATTAGTTTTGAGTATCGGTGCTAGTCAACTAAGTGTTTCGATTATCATTATTGCAACGGTAATTGGCTACTTAGGAACTGGGTTTGTTTCTGGCTTAATTGCGGTAATGTTGGCGGATTCTGTTGACTACGGCGAATGGAAAAACGGCGTGCGGGCTGAAGGAATCGTTACCTCGTTTTCTAGTTTTTCAGCTAAGTTAGGAATGGGTATTGGTGGTGCCGTAACCGGGCTGATTTTAAGTGCAGGCGGCTACGTTGCTAACACAGCTCAAACCGCAACGGCTCTTCGCGCGATTGAACAAAATTACATTTGGGTACCAATTATTGGTTTTGGTTTATCCGCAATTGCTTTATTATTCTATAAAGTAGACGGTGTTGAAGACAAGATGCAAGCGGACTTGTCGGCAAAACACGCAGAAGAAAATAAAAACGCTGATTAAGTAGGTTAATTCAGCGTAGTTTAAGGGAGCAAGAAAGAATGGTAATTCATAAAGAGACGATGCGAACCGCTAACGAGCGTTCAGTACTACAACGAATTTTTACGGAAAGTCCGATTTCGAAAAGTCAAATCGCACGAGACGTGAAGTTGAATAAGGTGACCGTTTCCCAAATTGTTAACCGCTTCATTGAGAGCGGATTGGTAGTGGAAGCAGGCGCAGGAGATAGTACGCAACAAGGCGGGCGGAAGCCTAACTTACTGCAAATCAACGCCCGGTACGGCTATGTGGTTTGCATTGACCTCGGATATCATGAATTATCAGCGCTGGCAATGACCATTAGTGGACGGAAGCTAGAAATTCGGCACACTACTTTCACTGATAACGATATTGCCAATGCAATCAGCAAAATTAAAGAGCTGATTGCGGAATTAAAGTCCGAGTATGGGGAAAAGAATTTAGGAATATTAATTTCAGTACATGGAATTGTTTATCAAAATCAGGTGATTTACTCGCCATTTTGGAATATGCATGATGTCGATATTGCCGCTGTATTAACCAAATCACTAGGAATTACAGTTTTGTTGGAAAATGAAGCTAACCTCACGGCGATTTTTGAAAGAGATTTTAGTTCAGAAGGAATTCGGAATGCGGTAAGCATCAGTATGCATAAGGGGATTGGTGCTGGAATCATTATGGACGGCGAATTGTATCGGGGACGTAAAGGTGAAGCGGGCGAAATTGGACAAACCATCGCGTTTGAAACCAAAGATAAATCGTTAGCGGAAAACCAAAAAATTGAAGACGTTGCCTCTCAAGAAGCCGTTTTAGACCAAATCAAACAGGCTAAAAATTTAGACTACATCAATTTACCGTTGATTCGCCAAATGTACGATGACCACGATCCGGAGACTTTAGAAATTTTACAAAGGTTCGAAAATAACATTATCAAGTTAATTAATAACGTGATTGTGTCCTTTGATCCAGACGTATTGTTTATTAATGCGTATATTTTTAAAGAATTTCCCGAATTATTAGAACGGATTCAAACAAAGTTTGCCAAAATTTCCGTTCGGGATACCCCGATTGTATTGAGTAAAAATGTGGAAACTGCCAGCCTTTACGGGGGTTGTGCACAAATGATTCAAGAAATTTTAGGATTTTCGAAGTTGAAATTAGATTTTAAATCAAAGGAGTAACAATAATGAGTGAATATTGGGATTTTAAAAAAGTTGGTTACGTCGGTAACAAAACTTTAACGTCGGGTGATGGATTTCATTTTTATAACCCAGAAGAAGTGATTTTAGGCAAAAAAATGAAGGACTGGCTCCGCTTTTCCGTTGCCTACTGGCACACTTTTGATCAACGATTAGTGGATCCGTTTGGGGACGGGACCGCAATTCGTCCGTACGATAAGTACACTGATCCAATGGATAACGCGATGGCTAAGGTGGAAGCATCGTTTGAATTTTACGATAAGTTAGGCGTGGACTACTTCTGTTTCCACGATCGGGACCTCGCCCCAGAAGGTGATACATTACGGGAAACTAACCGGAACCTAGACAAGATTGTTGACAAAATCGTGGAATACCAAAAAACAACTGGTAAGAAAGTGCTTTGGAACACGGCGAACATGTTCACCAACCCCCGTTTCGTTGTCGGAGCAGCTACAACGCCGTTCGCTGATATTTACGCTTACTGTGCAGCTCAAATTAAGCATAGTTTAGAAATTGGTAAACGAGTTGGTGCAGAAAATTATGTTTTCTGGGGTGGTCGTGAAGGATACGAATCACTTTGGAATACTAACATGTTGAAGGAACAAGAACACGCAGCGCAATTCTTCCACATGGCAAAGGATTACGCGAATAAGATTGGTTTTGATGCCCAATTCTTGCTTGAACCTAAGCCAAAGGAACCATCAACCCACCAATATGATTTTGATGCAGCAACTACAATTGCGTTCATGAAGACTTATGGTCTAGACAAAGATTTCAAATTGAATTTGGAAGGTAACCACGCTAACTTGGCCGGACATACTTACCAACACGAAATCCGGGTTGCTCGGGAAGCTGGAATGCTGGGTTCGTTGGATGCTAACCAAGGGGACAAGTTGATTGGCTGGGACATTGATGAATACCCATCTACACTATCAGAAACCATTGCAGCGATGTTTGAAGTTGTTGAAAATGGCTCCATTGGTCCAAGGGGTGGTTTGAACTTTGATGCCAAACCACGGCGGCAGTCATTTGCTGCTAAAGACTTATTAACGGGCCACATGGTCGGGATGGATAGCTTTGCGGCTGGTTTACGAGTAGCAGCTAAGATGAAGGAAGATGGCGTAATCGAAAACATTTTGAATGAGCGCTATGGTTCGTTTAATAGTGGCATCGGCAAGCAAATCGACGACGGTAAGGCGACCATCGAAGAAATGGAAGATTACGTCATTGATAAACCCCAAAAGGATTTATTGGCCGCGACGCATTCAGGTCATTTAGAACAAATTAAGGATACGATCAATCACTATATGATTGAAGTACTGGCGAAGTAAATAAGGTACGGAGAAACCCGAATAAACAGCGAGGATTAACTGGTTCACGTAATTAATCGTGGTTTATGCGATTAGTTATGTAATTTGGTTAACTGCAGAAGCTAGGGGTTCGGAGCACATTGCAGTTATGCAGCAGGTGACGATGCAATCATGCGATGCGCGTGCGTTGAAAGCATTGAATGTTTGGGGGGACTAAGAAAAAAGATTTTTCTTGGTCCTCTTTTAATATAATAGGTGGGTGAAGGAAATGGCATATGTATTAGGAATTGATTTAGGAACCAGCGCGGTAAAGGTAACGGCCGTAAACCGTGCTGGGCAGATTGTGGCGCAAAGTAGTCAAGAATACGCAATTAGCAATCCGCAAGCGGGGTATAGTGAACAAAACCCGGAAGATTGGGTACAAAAAACTACGCTAGCAATTCAAAATTTGGCAGCGGTGGAACATTTAGATTTGTCTAAAGTTGAAGGAATCAGTTATTCGGGGCAAATGCACGGATTGGTACTGATGGACAAAAACTACCGGGTGTTACGGCCAGCAATTTTATGGAACGACACCCGAACCACTGCCCAATGCGAAGAAATTACGGATAAATTAAGGGGAGATTTTTTAAAAATCACCCGCAACCGTCCGTTAGAAGGCTTTACCTTGCCTAAAATTTTATGGGTAAAGGAAAATGAACCAGAAATTTTTGCGCAAACTGAAGTCTTCTTACTGCCCAAAGATTACGTACGGTTCCGCATGACCGGCAAAATCGGGATGGAATATTCCGATGCTGCCGGGACGGTGTGGCTAGACGAAATTCATAAAACTTGGAGCAAAGAAATTGCGGATAAATTGGCGTTACCGTTGGAAATCTGTCCCCCATTATTAGAATCCACTGCCGTCGTGGGAAATATAACCGTAGCTTACAGTGCAATTTCCGGTTTGCCTGCTGAAACTAAGGTGATTGCTGGCGCAGCGGACAATGCGGCTGGTGCAATTGGTGCGGGGATTATCAGTGAAGATAAAATTTTATCCAGTATTGGTACCTCAGGCGTAGTTTTGGCTTACGAAAAAGATCGTAAAACGGATTACGCCGGACGATTGCATTTCTTTAATCACGCAATTCCGGACAGTTATTATTCCATGGGAGTGACGTTAGCGGCGGGTTACAGCTTAAGTTGGTTTAAACAAACTTTTGCAGGTCAGCAAAAGTTTACCGACCTAGTGGAAGATGCTAAAAAATCGCCGATTGGTGCTAAGGGGCTGCTATTTACCCCCTACATTGTGGGAGAACGGACGCCGTATGCAGACGCTCAGATTCGGGGAAGTTTTATTGGCATGGATAGTCGCCAGCAACTTCACGACTTTACTCGAGCGGTAATTGAAGGAATTACCTTCTCTTTTCGTGACTTGTTGTCGATTTACCGGTCTGAAGGCAAGCATTTTGTAACTGCGGTAGCTACGGGTGGTGGCGCCAAGAGTGCGTTATGGATGCAAATTCAGGCGGACGTTTTTAATATGAACGTAGTTAGTCTTGAAAACGAACAGGGTCCTGGGCTAGGTGCAGCAATGCTTGCGGCTGTTGGAGTTGGTTGGTTTAAAGATTTGGCAGAATGTTCGGAAACGTTTGTGAAGTATGGAAAAGTTTACCGTCCTAAAGCTAATAACGTTGCGAAATACGACCGAATCTACCGAATTTACCAACAAGCATACTCAGCCACCCGACCGATGACCGGTGATTTATTAAAAATTGATAATTAGGCTACTATTTGACAAAGACTCAGAAATTTTCTGGGTCTTTTTATTATTCAAAATGATAAGTTAAATTTTCATTGCGAAATTCGCCAGGGGTGATCCCCATAAATTGTTTAAACGTGTGCACAAAGTGACTTTGACTAGAATAATGCAATAGGCCACTGATTTCTTTTAATGAAAGTTCGGTAAATAGCAATAAATGCTTGGATTCCTGAATTTTCTTGTGGTTAATGTACACGTGAATCGGCTGGCCAACTTCTTTTTTAAACTGGGTAGAGATTGAAGTTTTATGCCGGTTAGTGAAATCAGCCAAATCAGCGAGGGTAATCCGATCGTAAATATGCTCATCGATATAATTTAGTATTTTTTGCACTAATTGGTTTTTGGTTGCGTATTGGTAGGAATGGATCATGTCCATAAATTTGTAGGAGGCTTCCTGGACGGAAACCAGACATTCCGCGTAAGTATAAATGCTTTGCAAACGTTGTAATAGGGCGTCAGAAAGGCTGAACGCTTGCTCGGCTGGGACGCCGTCTTCGATGCTGACCCGGGTTAAGATCGTGATTAATCCCGCATATTTATATTTCAAACCCTCCAAGTCACTGTCCGATAGTTTGACTTTGTAGGTATCCGCCATCTTTTTGAACAACCACTTTATCTTATCCGGCTCGTTTCGCCGAATTGCTTCAATGTAACGCCGTTCAAATTCGTAGGAGTCAAGGGTGTTTTTCTGATCGCGGCGACTCGAAAGGTTTTGGGCTAAGTGATAATTGGTGGATTTATAGACTCGATCATAATACCAGTGCTGCTTTTGGTTTTGGCCCAAAGTTCCACGGATGATTGCAAAAATTAAGTTAGTAAATTGCTCAAATCCTTCCCGAGAAGATTTACTGTAATGGATTCCAGCAAAATAAGTATGTCCCTGAAAATGGATTGAATCTGATCCAGCTTCTAAAGCACCACACGGCCCAATCATTACGGTTCCAGTCCCGTATTCGGGAAGTTCAAAAGCAAAATTACTATAAAAGAAAGCGCCCTTCTTAAAATAACGAATCTCGTTAGGGTGGGTTTCTTCTAGGACTTGTTCTTTAAAGTTCCGCGAACTCCAGTTAGTTTTGGGAATCACGATTTCGTATTGATCATTAACTAGGAATAAAGGAATTAAATATTCCTTGTATAACTGATCTAAAACATATTTTAAAGTTGCGTTATCCATGATCATCCCGTCCTTTGGCTTAGCTATTAACTTTATCCTAGCTGGTTGTAGGGGGAAAAGCAATTAGAAAGGGATTTTTGAAAAGTGGGACATGTTTCATAAAATGACACGCGTTACAAGTCGTGAATGCGAGTTGCAAGACCATTGAAAACGCTTTAATAAACAAAAGCCGCCCACTATGATGTAAATGTAAACAAGCTAAGTTACATGAAAGGAAGTTTTGGAAATGGCAAAACGCGACTATATCGATACAAATACTTACACCCAGGAAGAAATTAGGTTCATGATTCACCTCGGGCTGAAATTAAAGGAAGCCATCAAAAACGGATATTACCCGCCATTGTTGAAAAACAAGACGTTAGGAATGATTTTTGAGCAAAGTTCTACTAGAACCAGGACGTCTGCGGAAGCTGCAATGACGGAATTAGGCGGACATGCGCAATATTTAGCACCTGGGCAAATTCAACTTGGTGGACATGAAACCATTGAAGATACATCTCAAGTACTTGGCCGAATTTTGGATATTATTGGCGCTCGGGTTGATCGGCACAAGACGGTTGCGGAAGTTGGTAAATACGCCAAAGTTCCGGTGGTTAATTTTATGAGTGATTATAACCACCCTACTCAAGAATTGGGAGACATTATTACCATGCAAGAGCACCTTCCAGAAGGCAAACAATTGAGTGATTGCAAGATTGTGTTTGTGGGAGATGCCACACAAGTCTGCGTGTCCACAATGTTTATGGCAACTAAGATGGGGATGGACTTTGTACAATACGGACCAAAGGGGTTCCAAATGAAAGACGACGTGGTTAAAGTGGGCAAACAAAACGCCAAAAAATATGGCGGGAGTGTCACAATTACTGAAAATGCTGACGAAGCTTTACAAGATGCAGATTTTGTTTACACGGACGTTTGGTACGGTTTGTATGATGATGAAATGCCAAAGGAAGAACGAATGAAAATTTTCTACCCTAAGTATCAGGTGAACGCCGAATTGATGGCAAAGGCAAGCAGTCACGTTAAATTTATGCATTGTCTACCAGCTACTCGAGGGGAAGAAGTAACTGATGAAGTTTTGGATTCCGATTATTCGATTGTTTGGGATGAAGCGGAAAATCGGAAAACGGCGATGCGAGCGATTTTTGTTTATTTACTGAATCCCACTTTAGAATATGCTTCGCCGGCAGTGGCAGCGCATTATGATGCTGAATTAGAATTAATGCTACGGAATGCTCCTGAAAGACGGCAAGGCTAACCCCGTTTTAAGCGCATGGTGCGTGATAGATTGGAGATTATATTATGGAAACGGGAAAAAAGAAATTCAAACTATTTGATGCAGTATTGATGTCGGTAGTGGTAATTTTGGTAGTTGAATCAGCCGCTCCGGCTGCTGCAATTGGCACTTCACAATTCTTTTGGTGGATTTTTCTCTTAGGGTTATTTTTCTTGCCTTACGGTTTAATTTCCTCCGAATTAGGAACGACTTATACGGGAGACGGCGGTTTATACGACTGGGTGAAACAAGCCTTCGGTTCTCGATGGGGCGGCCGGCTAGCGTGGCTATATTGGATTAACTATCCGATTTGGATGGCGAGCTTGGCAGTGCTTTTCACCCAGGTGGCGGAAACCATTTTTAACTTAAAACTAGGAACGTGGCTTGCGGTTGGTATTCAATTAATTTTCGTGTGGTTCGTGGTAATCGTTGGTAACCAACCGGCCTCCGAAAGTAAATGGATTATGAATTTAGCAGCATTCGCGAAAATTTTTACCATTCTTTCGTTAACGGGATTAGGAATTTACGTAGCGGTAACTAGGGGAGTGGCAAATAGTTTTGCGCCGCGGGAATTTTTACCCCAAATGAACATTAACAGTCTAAGTAATTTATCGATTATTATTTTTAATTTCCTAGGTTTTGAAGTGGTTGCTACCATGGCGGATGATATGGACAACCCCCGCAAGCAAATCCCACAAGCAATTATTTATGGGGGAGTTTTAATTGCAGTTTTCTACTTGATGTCGGCCTTTGGCATGAGTGCAGCAATTCCTACCAACGAGTTGTCAGCATCGAGCGGGCTACTAGACAGTTTTATCCTCTTGATTGGTAAAATGAACTGGTTTGTCGTTGTTATCGGAGTTTTATTCTTGTACATTTTAGTTTCTGAAATGGTATCTTGGGCACTAGGAGTTAATTACGTGGCGGATTACGCAGCGAAAGATCATGTTTTACCAAACGTATTTGGGATTGAAAATAAGCAGCACATGCCGGTTGGAACAGGGTATTTAAACGGTGTGGTAGCTACCATCTTAATCGTGGTTGCCCCCCTGATTCCTAATCAAGACATTTTTTGGGCATTTTTCTCTTTAAACGTAATTGCCCTGCTGCTTTCGTATACAATGATGTTTCCAGCCTTTTTAAAGCTCCGCAAAATTGATCCTCAACGAGACCGCCCGTTTAAGGTTCCCGGTGGGAAGGGGTTACTGTGGTGCATGACGTGGATTCCCGAGTTTTTACTTTTACTGACGGTAATCTTTACTGCAGTACCCTTGAATACTACTGCTGCAGAATTATCTGCCAAGGTGCCAATTTTAATTGGGGTTATTGTTACCCTAGTAGTTGGTGAATTAGTTGTTAGAATTGCTGAACGTCGAGAAGTTAACCAACGTTTAAAAATAAAGGAGACGCAAAAATGAAGACCTTAGATAGTACCCCTAAAAAAGATGGATTTAGAATGCCAGGAGAATTTGAAGAGCATGCGGGTGCCTACATGTTATGGCCCCAACGCCCCGATAATTGGCGAAACGGCGGTAAGCCCGCCCAAAAAACTTTTGCGCAGGTAGCCGAGGCAATCGCCGAATTTGAACCAGTGACGGTGGGCGTGAATGATGATCAATACGAAAACGCCCGGAATATGTTACCTGACCAGGTGAAAGTAATCGAAATTTCTAATAACGATTCCTGGATTCGAGACTGTGGCGCGACCTTCGTGAAAAATGATCACGGAGAATTACGCGCTGTAGATTGGACGTTTAATGCCTGGGGAGGTTTGGTAGACGGACTTTATTTCCCATGGGATAAGGACGATCGTGTTGCTCAGAAAATGGCAGAATTGGAACAAACAGATCGGTACCGGCTGGATGATTTTGTGTTAGAAGGTGGATCAATCCATGTGGATGGACAAGGTACTTTAATTACTACGGAAGAATGCCTATTATCGGAAGGACGCAATCCGCAACTCTCTAAGGCTCAAATCGAAGAAGTGCTTAAAGAACACCTTAACTTGGAAAAAATCATCTGGTTGAAGAAGGGAATCTACCAAGACGAAACAAACGGACACGTGGATAACATTGCTAATTTTGTTAAACCTGGGGTAGTCGCCCTTGCTTGGACGGATGATCAAAATGATCCCCAATACGAGATTTCTAAAGAAAACTTGGCGATTTTGGAAAATGCAACGGATGCCCAAGGTCGCAAACTTAAGGTGGTTAAGTTAAGAGTTCCTAAACCAGTACTGATCACTAAAGCAGAAAGTGAAGGGGTGGACGCGGTTGATGGCACGCTACCAAGAACGGAAGGCGAGCGTCTAGCAGCTAGTTATATCAACTACTACACCGCAAATGGCGGGATTATTTTCCCACTATTTAACGACCCTATGGATAAGGAAGCTCAAAAAGTGTTGAGCGAATTATATCCTGATCGCAAAGTGGTAGGTGTTCCCGCACGAGAAATTTTACTTGGTGGAGGAAATATCCACTGTATTACTCAGCAGGTTCCTCAACGCTAAGATGAGGAAAATAATTGAGGTGGGAAGAAAAGCATAATCCTACCTCAATTTTTATTTTCAAATATGGAAAACTAATTGAATGAAATTAGCGTGTGCTCCATGTTTTGAGAGTAAAATTAACTATTCGTAATTCAGCAATTTTTCGAATAAAGAAGGAGAATTACGAAAAAAAGTCAGAAGGGATTAATTGGCAATGAAGTTAACAACAATTCCCCAACAGGATGGTTTTTGGATGCCAGCCGAATTCGAATCCAAGGGACAAAGTTTAATGATGTGGCCGCAACGCCCCGATAATTGGCGTAACGGTGGTAAACCAGCACAAAAATCTTTTGTACAGTTAGCAACATTAATAACAAAGTATCAGCCAGTAACGGTGTTTGTAGACGAAAATCAATATAAAAATGCGCGAGCGATGTTACCCACCCAGATTCGGGTTTTAGAAATGAGCAATAATGACGTTTTTATTAAAGATACGGGACCGATTGAATTGGTTAATGCTGATGGAGTGGTGCGTTGTATGGACTTTGGGTTTAATGCCTGGGGCGGATTGCTCGATGGTCTTTATTTTCCTTGGGATAAGGACCAGGAGGTAACCGGAAAGTTAGCTGACTTATTTGGCTGGGACCGTTACCAGTCGGACTTTATTTTAGAAGGATGTTCGGTAGTGACCGATGGGGAAGGTACCTTGATTACTACTGAAGAAGTGGTACTTTCGGAAGGGCGCAACAAGGGAATTACTAAGGCTCAAGCCGAAGAGGTTTTCCAAAACTATTTGGGTGCCCAAAAGGTAATTTGGCTTCCGGAAGGATTTTTCTTAGATGAAGCTGGGGGTGACGTGGATAACATGGTTAATTTTATTCGACCAGGCGAAATTGTTTTGTCGTGGACCGATAATCCGGGCGATCCGCAGCACCGGATTAGTCAGCGTGCTTACGACATTTTAAGTCAGACAACAGATGCCCGTGGACGAAATTTAATAATTCATAAAATGGATTTGCCACAGCGTCCGGTAAAATTGACGGCACTGGAAGCAGAAGGGGTTGATCCAATTAACGGAATGTTACCCCGCACGGAAGGGCAACGGTTAACCGCTACTTATGTTAATTATATTACGCTTGACCAGGCGATTATTTTTCCGGAATTTAACGATCCTAACGATCAAAAAGCCCGCCAAGAGTTAGCTAATTATTATCCCGACCGGGAAATAATTGGTTTTCCCGCTACCGAAATATTAACGGGTGGGGGTGGATTACATACAGTCGTGCTTAACATGCCGGGACATTAATGGAGGGTGGCTTATGAATTTTTTTGACATTGTAGAGTCACATCTCAGTACGTTAACCAAAAATGAACAAGCACTATTTGACTACGTAGTTTCCAACATGGATAAAATTAAAAACCAAAGTATTCGCGAAGTTGCTAGTGAAACTTACGTATCAACGGCAACATTCTTACGTTTCGTCAAGAAAATTGGGTTTGTGGGGTTTAGCGAATTCACCACGGTAATTAAATATACCGTCCTTAACGAAAAAAACGAGCAAGAAAAAGAGATGCCGTTCGAAGTTAGCCAGGTTGATTATCGAGAAGAATACCTAAAAAATATTACTGAATCAGTCCGGGTGATCCCACCTAAGAAATTACACGAGATTACTAAACAACTGGCTAATCATCCCACCATTTACCTGTTTGCTAAAGGAATTAGTAAGTATGCGGCAGATTACGTATATTACGTTTATACGATGGCGGGGTTTACGGTGAAGTATCCCCGGGATCGCGATTTTCGGCGAATGGCCATTAAACAAGTTAAATCGGATGATTTAGTTTTCATGCTTACGTATAATGGCCGTAATCGCGAGTTTTTAGAAATGATTAAACAGTTAAAAGGAACGGCGCAAACACCTTTTTTAATTTCAATCACTGAGCCGGATAACAACACGATCCAGAATTTGAGCGATATTAATTTATATATTTTTGCAGACGTAATCGAAGTTAACGACGTTGAAATCAGTTCACGAGTTTCTACAATTGCGTTGATGGAATTGATTTTGTACCAATATATTGAAGATTATGGCGGTCAAGATTTTAACTTTATGAAAAAATAAAGAGAGTGGGACAAAAGTGGGGTAGTTTGCGAGCATTAACTGAAAATTGACCATTATGCCTGAGTTTGGCATAATGGTCAATTTTTGGTTAAGCGGAACCAACTGACTTTTGTCCCACGTTTTGGGGCTAATTGTTATTTAGAATGGTCGCACGGCGTTCTTGTAATTCAGCTTTAATACGAGTTTCTTTAGCTTCGTAGCGAATGTAAAGTACCATGATTAATGCACCGATAATAAAGAAAATGGCAGGTAAATAACTAATACAGAATCTGATTGCAGATAAAGTTGCGCTGCTTTGAGCACTTCCAGCGTGATATCCAACATGATTCAGAATCATTGAAGGCGCCCATCCCCCAAGACCTGAGCCAATTTTAATCGCGAATGAGCTGCCAATAGCAGTTAAAAATCCGCTTGCACGAATACCGTTTTTCCACTCGCCGTAGTCAACCGTGTCTGAAAGCATAGCAAATGGCATAGAAACGGAAATCCCAGTACCGATTGAAGCAATACTCCATACTACTGATAACAAAATTAAAGAATGACCTGCAAGAGGGATTAAAAGCTGTCCTATTGCAGCAATTAACATGCCTAAAATTAAAACGTGTGATTTTTTAAATTTTTTGACCAATAGTGGGATCAATAGCATTCCGACCATCTGGAACATTACCAACCCGTTGAGAATAGAGGCAAATCCTTTTATACCAAGATTGTATTGTGTGTAGTAAACCACAACGGAAGTTCTTGAGGCATTACCTAACCAGTAAAAGATAAATACAACGACTAAAATCACCCATGGCCAGTTATTCTTAGCGGCCTTAATTGATTGTAAAATAGGGAGTGATTTTTGCGTCGATTGATTGATTTCTCGGGTGTCAAAGAACGCAAATAACAGTAAGATAAATCCTAAAATTCCAAAAACAATGGCTGTGTATCGCCAACCTAGTAGGTCGTTACCTTTACCTAAAAATGCGGCGATTCCTAGAGTAAAAGTTGCGGTGATAAAGTAACCGATGTTTCCTCCAATCATTCGAGTACTGTTTAATTTAATTCGTTCGTCAGAATCATTAGAGAGATTAGGTAAAATCGATGTGATCGGAGTGGACATCCCTGTATATGAGATTCCAAACAATAGGTATGTAATCATTGCCCACCAAAATTTAGCGTTTGTAGTTAATTGCGGTGACCAAAACATTAGAACGAACAGGATGGCAAAGGGAAAGGCCATCCACAAAAAGTAGGGTCGACTTTTGCCCCATTTAGTATGAGTGTGATCAATGATAAATCCCCAAACGGGAGCGTCAAAAGCGTCAAGAATCCGTGCAGCAAGTAAAATGGTGCCTGCAGCGGCTACTGATAGACCAAAAATGTCAGTATAATAATACAGGATAAATGTAGTAACCGTTGTATACAGTATGTTACCTGCTGCATCGGTACTAGCATAGGCAAGCATCCGATGGAAAGGAACCTTGGCATTGTTTTTCATAGCTTCAGCAACTTTATTAGTCACGATAGAACCTCCATTTCAATAATCGAAAGCGATTTCATTTAGGAGCGAATTACGATTTAGTACTCTTAATTAAGATTAGTTTAGTAATGCGCTTTCAAAACCAAATTTAGTTCAATTATTCCAATTTGAAAATCTAATAGATGACAGAAAATTTATAAAATATCACACTTCATAACATCTAAACTTGGTGAATAAGTTATTCTGAAGATGGTGGTAGAAAATAAAGGAGGCGCGCCAATGAAGCAATATATTTCAATTTCTTGTTTACCGTTGCCAACTTTTATTGAGGGCAACGAAGCAACTTTTTATCCTGGTGATCGACACCCCAACCGAACTGATTTACAATACTTTGTTTTGATATTTATGACCAAGGGAACTTTATACATTGCTGAAAATGGAAAAGATTACACAGTCTCGGCTGGAGAAATGATGATTCTTCTACCTAAGCATCATCATTACTCGTGGAAAGCAATTGACGAGGAAACCCATTATTATTGGGTACATTTTTATGTTTCGGGGCACTGGACGCAAGCTAATTCGCCTACGTCTATGAGGCCAACAATTGAGGTACCAACTTTGCATTATAATACGCCAATATTAACGCTTCATCTGGGTAAACATTCCCGGATTCCTGAGTTTGATAAAGTTTTAGATACGGTAAAAAAATTGTTTGATGAGAGTACCAAATCACAAAGTTTTGGTTTTTGGCGAGCTCAACAGCTTTTTATTGACGTTTTACAATTTATTCAAGTGCACTCCAAAGAAGAAAGTAAGCTTAACGAGCTTGCAGATCAGGTTCAACGGTACTTACGGGATAATTATGCACAAAAAATTACTAATGAGAGTTTAAGCGCACAATTTCATTTCCATCCTAATTATATTTCGCGAGCTTTGAAACAAACTGTTGGACTGACGCCGGCAGAATTTTTAGTGCAGTATCGGATGGAAGAAGCTGAAAAACGGTTATTAAATACAGAAATGACTATTTCTGAAATTGCTGAAAGTTTGGGTTTTCAAAATGTTTATTACTTCTCCACATCATTTAAAAAGTATACTGGAATGGCACCGCAAAAATATCGGAGCGAAAAACAGGTTTGAAAGGGTTAGTTTTTATAAAAATAAGTTACAAAATTGCATTTATCCTAAAATGAAAGCGGTTATCATGATAATTAAGATAATATAAGGCATTTAGCCGGTAAGAAGGTAGCAAAATGGATAATAAAGAATTCTTGGTGCAACAAAGTCATCGTGGAGCAGTAACTAAATTACAACTAAAAAGTGATTCTTCTGCTATGAACTGGGTTATTGATCCTGCATACTTGGCTGAAACAGGTTATCATGATGAAGATAAATTGTTTGGGGAATTCACCCTAAGATTTAATGAAAAGAATTATAACAGTATTGATTATCTTCCAGAAATTAAACAAGGAGCGGATGCTTGTCAGGTGACTTTTAAAATTGGTGATGTACGAGTTAGTAATACTTATAAGTTACATGCTCATGATTTGCAATGGAACATAGCTTTAGAAAACATGACTAATCGACCAATTAAAATTGAAAATTTTGGCGTATGGGCAAGTTTTGCATACATAATGTTTCGTGATTTAAAGGTTCAACGAAATGCAAATCAATCGGCAGCAGTTTTTCCTTCAATTTCACCAAATTATACTAAATTAGCCGTTGTTCGCCGGGACAATACATTTCCTAATTTAGGACTATACCAGACGACCGGAAGTATGCAATCTGTCGGAACTTATAACGAATACTGTAACCGCTTTTTCGATAATGTATCACCTTCACTAGATGGAATGCTATTCCATCAACTAGTGCTGGCCGGAGGTTATCCTAATGCGAAGCAAGCGCCTACTGATGATTGGATTTACTCCCGAAAGTCATTAGATTTAAGCGGACGTCAAGAAAAAAATTGGGAATTTAGGTTAGCTTCCTTTACTAACCAGGATAATTTTTATGAGGTGGCTCAACGATACGAACATCCATATATCCAATTTGCGCCGCTTGTAACCAACGCAATGCAGAAATTGGTTCTTGATGAAAATTCGACGCAACACGTTAGTAAAATCACGGATTGTTATCAAACTAAAAAGAACTTAGAGTACCAAGATTTAACCGCAAAATTAGAAGGAAGATATTTAGAATATGCGGTCAGTGGAGTGGGCGAGCACCAAATAATAATTGAATTTGATAACGGAAAAACTGACATGATAGTTTTTAATAAAATGAATTCTATCAAGCAGTTACTGCGACAGCGAGCTGACTATATTATTGAACACGCTTATTTAGGTCCTGAAGGTACGCCAGCATATGGTTTTGCACCAATTTCTAATCAAGGTGAATCTATAGGTAAAATGAATTTCGTAATTCAAGAGTGTTTGCTGGATCCAACGGTTAAAAATCGTGCCCAGAAAATACAGTTAGTTGAAGAAAGTGCAGTTAAGTATGTGCGTGAAAAATGGTTTGAAAATGGTGACTTTAGAAGACCTCGGAAATTATATGGCGATTTTTACCGAGTAATGGATTTAGAATACATTGCACACTTGTACTTCTTACTATCTCAATGTAGTGACCAGTTTTTACGACTTCACACGGCTAAAGACTATTTAAAGTGGGCAGCGGAAGTCTTAAACGTGCGAGTTAATCCTAACCTTCATGAGGATCCACGTGGTAAGGCGGAAGCGCAAATGTTAGGACAGTATTTCTTATACGTTGAGGACCTACTTAAAGCGTTAAAAGCAAAAGGGTTGGATAAAGAAGAACGTGAAATAGAAATAGCTTGGCAAAATGCCACGGAAAGAATTGCAAAAACTAGCAACCAATTGTCTGCGGCAGTAACCGAACACTTTTATGATAATGCGGGCTTCGGTCCAGCTGCCGGTGCCTTGGCATTAGCTGGTTATTCACACGCTTCGCAAATTTACGGTGAACTATTGAAAGCTAATATTGGCTATAGCAATGATTTTCGCGCTCAAAGTCCAGACCGGTGGTGGGAAGCTTTATCATATATGATTCACTCTTTGTGGGGTGGTGTGACAGCTGCCTCAGCAGTAATTACTGGTAGAGAGCTTAATGATCCGGCATTGATTAAAGCTGGAAATCGGGCAACGGCGGCAGTGCTCTATATGTATGATGCCAATGCGACAACTACTAAAAGAAAACTCAAAACTGGTGAAGCAGCGTCTACGTACAGTATCGCTGGACCAAATCTTAACCGACCTGATCTATCCCGAGATCGGTTTGGTCAATCAGTGTTTTATACAAATGGTGGTATTTTTTCTAAGCTATTCCCTAATGGCTATACTGGGGAAGACGACTGGGATATGGGTGAAGAACTTGTAGCATATTTAAATGGTTTAGGACAAGAAACTTACGTATTTCAGAATAAAAATGGTGATATGGAGGTCATTAATGGACAAATTATCGCCAAAAAAGGTTTGAAGATTGTAATTAGAAGTCACGCACCATACCCTACGCGTTATATTGACCTAGATAATGGCAATGTATTGCGAAAGGATGTAGATGAAGTTACTTATAACACCCAACAGCATTGTTTTGAATCTGAAAAAGAATGACCATAATTACTCGCATTTCATCCAGCAAGTGCTATGCTTAACGTAACAAGAAGGTTCATTGAAAGGAGCTCATTCAAATGGATATTCAAAATAATTTGATTACGTTGGCAGATGGCAATCAGATGCCACAAGAAGGCTTTGGATTATATAAAGTTCGTGGACAAGCAGCGGTTGACACGGCGGTGAAAGCAGCCTACGAAAATGGCTACCGGTTGTTTGATACGGCACAACTCTACGAAAATGAACAAGAAGTGGGAAATGCGTTTAAAAAGTTTGCGATTCCTCGGGAAGATATTTTCGTGACTACCAAAGTGACGGAGGCACGGCAAGGCTATGATGAAGCGATTGCCTCGGTAAAAGAATCCCTGCAGAAGTTGCAAATGGACTACGTCGACCTGTTATTGATCCATTGGCCAGTTCGTCAACACTTTTTTGAAACGTGGCGCGCGTTTGAGGATCTGAAGAAGGCGGGCTTGACCAAGTCAATCGGGGTCAGCAACTACCAAACTATTCATTTGGAATATTTGGCAACTAAGGCGCACGAAATGCCGGTGGTTGATCAGGTGGAAATGCATCCCTTCTTAACCCTTAAACCAGTGATTGAATTTAATAAGCAACACGACATCGTTACCCAGGCGTGGAGCCCATTAGGACGCGGAACGGTGCTTGACCAAAAAGTGCTTAAGGAGATTGCGGATAAGTACCAAAAATCGTCTGCTCAAGTGGTTTTGCGGTGGCACTTGCAAAACGGGGTGGCGTTCATCCCGAAGTCGGTGCATGAAGAACGAATTGCTCAAAATGCCGACATCTATGACTTTGAACTGTCGGATGAAGAAATGAAGCAAGTCGACAAGCTAAATAAGTTCGCAAGAACGGGCCGCGAACCAGAATTGACGTATGAATATGGGCGGATGTATTAAAAAGAGCGTGGAAGCCACCGGGTAATTTTCGAGGATTAACTGGATTTTAGGTTTAATCGCGGTTTGAGCGGTTAGACTTAAAATTTGGTTAACCGGAAAAAATTGGTGGCTGGAACGCGTTTCGACAAGGCAACAGGGGGCGCAAGTCCAAGTCATTAAAAAATATGGGGACTAATCGAATTTTGTCGATTGGTCCCCATATTTTTTTGCTAGCTATAAAAATCTAGGGTTACCAACCCCACCTTGCGCACTTTTCTCCCCTGGGATACACTATCCGTAAATTGATAACGTTTTCATAGTGGTTAGGAGAGTTTTTTATGGTGAAGGATCAAGTAGCAGCAATGCTGCAATCGGTAACGGAAAGAGAAGATTGGCAAGAACACGGCGCCACCGCGGAGGACTTTAGCCAACGGTTGGGAGTGCGGCGGAACACAATTAGTGCGTACTTAAATGATCTTTATAAAGAGAAGGTTGCAATCAAACTTAATTCACGTCCGGTTAAATTTTGGGATAGGGCAACTTTAGAACAACGATACGGCATCGTTTTAGAAAATACAGAGTTTGAAAGTCAAGCGGCGTTGGAAAACATTGTATCTCAGCCTAAACGGACAGCCTTTGACGAAGTAATTGGCGGACACGGTTCGCTATACACCCCAATTGAAAGACTGAAAGCGGCCGCTGGCTACCCAGGCACCGGGTTACCCGTGTTAATTACCGGGCCTACGGGAGCAGGAAAAACTTATTTAGCGCAAGTTTATTACCAATATTGCGTGGATAAGGGGTATTTAGCACCAGAATCCCGCTTTGTACACCTAAACTGTGCGGAATATGCTGACAATCCGGAACTTTTAGCAAGTAATTTATTTGGTTATAAAAAGGGGGCCTTTACGGGCGCGAACCAAGATAGTACGGGACTATTTGATGAAGCAGATGGCGGAATGTTATTTCTTGATGAAATTCACCGGCTTGATGCTAAGGGACAGGAAAAATTGTTTAATTACTTGGACAACGGGATAATCACGCCGTTGGGTGCAACTAAAGAGGGGCATCATGTACAAGTTCGGCTAGTTTTTGCGACTACCGAAGATATTCAAAGCCATTTCTTAGACACCTTTATTCGCCGAATCCCCATTCAAATTGAAATCCCAGAACTAAACGACCGACCACGTCAGGAGCGCGAAAACTTGGTTAAGTTATTTTACCTCCGCCAATCCCAGAAAATTCAACGCAAAGTGTTAGTAAATACCTCGGTGCTGAATATTTTAAGTTCCAGCAGTTACCTTGGTAACGTAGGTCAATTAAAGAACACCATCTTAATTTCGGTGGCCAATAGTTTACAACGGGCGGCGCAAAGTTCGAATATTGAAATCTTATTAGCAGACGTTCCCAAAACGGTAATTGACCATAATATTCAAGACGCGAGTTTGCTATCGTTTAGCGACCAGTTCATCAGCGTGCTGCCAACCATGAAAATTGATGATTTAATCTCCGAATCCCAGGCGTATACCGATGAAATTAAACGGGTTATGTTAAAAATTATTCAGCAATTCCAGCAAACGGCCAAACGGAACGCCTTCATTGACAATGCCATCGACGAAATTAACCAACTGTGTGACTACTTAATTTTTAAGAAGGATACGGAAAAAAGCGACATGTCGGTGGGCTTTTTGAAAAAGATGTTTGCCGATCGAATTGCTAACGTCGAAAACAATAGTGACACCCAGTTTATGGGCAACGTCGCGTTAGTTTTAGCGTACTACTTTTACAACCGTAACCGTGCTAACTGGCATTTGGTACAACGCGACGAACAGTGCATTCAGCAAATTAACGCCACTTTTCATGGTGAGGATGCGGAAATCGATCAAATTGTTGGGGATCTGCGTTTAATTACCGCAAAGACCATGAACTTGCATCTTGACGACGTGGATGAGCTATTTATCCATCTGTACCTACGGAGCGTGAAGAAGGAAACCAATAGCCAAAACATTCGTTGTATTATCCTCTCCCACGGTTATTCGACCGCCAGCAGCATTGCCAGCGTGATCAATAATTTATTTAACGAACACGTAATGGACGCGATCGATATGCCGTTGGATATTGACGTGGCGGAGATTGGCGAAAAGGTCAGCAGTTACGTGAAAAATCGCCAAATTAACCGGGGACTAATTTTAATGGTTGATATGGGCTCCTTGGAGGGCATTCAAAAGTTCATTAGCAGTGAGATTGATTTTCCGATTGCCATTGTTAACAATGTCTCAACTCAGTCAGCGTTGCTAGTGGCCGATGATATTCGGCATCATAAAGATATTGAGCAAATCATGCGAAACGTTCGGCAGGCGATGGTGCCTAAAACGCAAATTATCTATCCAAAAGAAATTAAGCGCAATCTAATCGTAACCTGCTGCTTTACCGGGATTGGCACGGCTAATAGTGTCAAAAAACTGTTGTTAGATAGCATGCCGGCAGAAGTGGACTGTCAAATTCAGGCCTACGAGGTTGACCGGTTAAAGGCTGAAGAACAAATCGCCATTTTCAATAAGTTGTACAACGTGGTGGCGGTAGTGGGGACGATCGACCCCGGACTTCCCGACGCCCCATACATTTCCTTGGAAAGCATTATTTCCGGAAGCGAGATGGAGAAGTTGGATAAGGCTTTGCAAGTATGCATGACTACGGAGCAGCTCCAACAGTTTAAAGAACAACTGATTCACAGTTTTTCATTAGAGCGGGTAATTAATTCCATTACCATTCTGGATGCGCATTTGGTGATGGATAATATTGACCGCGCCATTAATAAATTTAACCAGTTAAGCGGGCACCAGTTAGGCAACATCACAAAAATGTCGTTATACGTGCATGTGAGCTGCCTAATTGAGCGATTAATCCGAAACGAACCGATTACCAGCTATGATTTAGAACAGCTTTCCGACACTGAAGACCAACGGCTTTTTAAATGGATAAAAGAGTCTTTTAGTGTGATTGAAAAAATTTATAGTGTCGAAATCCCAGCCTCCGAATACGGCTATATTTTCGACATTATCCAAGCAGATGCCTAAAAATCAGTGACTTGACTGAATAAAGGAAGGGCGTGCCAGAAGTTGGCACGCCTTTTGCTTTTATAAGGGTGTAAGGAAATGGTAGGTGATAAGGTTTGAAAATTATATTAGCAAGTCATGGCGCCCTCGCAAAAGGGATGAAAGATACGTTAGATATGATTGTGGGAAATCAGGTAAGTATTCAGGCATATTCTGCTTATGATGAGGAAAATGTCGATTTTGCTTCGGATATTAGCCAACAGATCACGCGAGAAGTAAATGAGCAATTCATTATCGTGACTGATGTGATGGGCGGTTCGGTTAATAATGCAATGACTGAATTAGTGCTACGTTATAAAAATGTTTTTTTGATAACGGGGATGAATTTGCCTCTAGTACTATCATTAGCAACCTATTCAGGAGACATAGATTTGAAGGCGCTTGATGAACTAGTTCAAGAAGGAAAGCGAGGATTGATTAACGTAAATAAAATGGTTGAATCTGCAAAGGAGGAATAAAAATGATTAAAGTAATCAGAATTGATCATCGTTTATTACATGGACAGGTGATTTTTGCTTGGACCAAGTCGCAGGGAATTGAACGAATTGTGGTAATTGATAACGTTGCGGCTGGTGATGATTTCAAGAAAATGTCATTGAAATTATCCAAGCCAGCAGACATTAAATTGAGTGTGTTTAGTGTTGATCAAGCTAAGGAACGAATCGCCAAAATAAATAATTTGAAGAGTAATACCATGATTATTTTTGGAGATGTTTTGCAAGCTGGACAGATTGTCCCACTTTTGGAAGGGGTTAAAGAAATTAACTATGGAGGTGTTAAAAATCGGCCAGACACGAAGCGATTCAGTAATGCAGTTTTTCTAACGGAAGAAGAAGTTAAGTGTAGTCAGGAATTAAAGAATCTAGGTTTTGATTTGTATATGCAACAAGTACCAACCTCTAAGAGAGAAAGTTTAAATGAACTAATTTAGGAGGTTAGATATATGCTTTTAAATGCCATTTTACTTGGAATCATTGCCGTATTTGGGACGATGGATTCCAGAATGCTGGGGCGGACTAACTTTGAGCAACCACTAGTAATGGCGGCCCTAGTAGGAGTTGCTTTGGGCGATTTAACAAAGGGGTTAATTGTTGGGGCATCTCTAGAATTAATATTCATGGGGATAGTAAATATTGGGGCAGCAGCTCCGCCGGATCTAGTTTTGGGCTCGGTAATGGCAACTGCTTTTGCAATCTTATCGGATACAAATGCTCAAACTGCTTTAACTATTGCCCTTCCGGTTGCAATCCTAGGCCAAATGGTGGGAATTCTTTTACGGATGTTTATGTCTACTTTTGTTCACAAAGCGGAAAGCGACATAGAAAAAGGTGAGTTTGCCAAAGCTAGAAGGTTTCACATTCTATGGGGTCCCATTTTATATTCATTGATGTATTTCGTACCCGTATTTGTTGCCATTTATTTTGGAGCTGATGTAGTTAAGGAAATTGTTCAATCGATTCCTGCTTGGCTTACTAATGGATTGAATTTAGCAAGTAAGATCTTGCCTGCGTATGGGTTTGCACTACTAATGCAAACGATGCTGTCGAAAAAGACAGTTGCATACTTGTTATTAGGATTTTTTATCACCGCTTACGCAGGCTTGTCAGTTACCGGTGTAGCAATCTTTGCGGCTTTACTTGTAATTATTTTAAACGAAATATTGCCTAAAAATAGCGTCGATCAGGGACTAACTAGTGATGAAGACGATGATTTAGAGGAGCTTTAGGAGGTGAGATGATGGCTGAAAATACACAAATAGATTCAAAAAAGTTAAGAAAAAAGTATTGGTCCTTCTTCTGGCGTTCTTATGCAATCCAAGCCTCTTGGAACTATGAAGGACAAATGAATTTGGGCTTTCTGTACGGAATTGCACCGACTATTGATAGTTTATATAGCTCTAAAAATGAAGAAGACTTGCAACGTAAGAAAGAGGCTTACAAGCGGCACTTAGCTTTTTACAATTGCACTCCTCAAACTAGTGCATTTGTTCTAGGGCTGGCTTCTTCGATGGAAGAAGAGTATGCTCGTGAACCCACTTCGTTCAACCCGGATTCGATCAACGCGGTTAAAGCATCGTTGATGGGACCACTATCTGGAGTTGGTGATTCATTTTTCCAAGGAACTATTAAAGTTTTAGCGTTTGGTTTAGGAGTTAACTTTGCTAGACAAGGCAGTATCCTGGGACCAATTTTAGCAATCTTAATTTCATTTGTTCCGGCAGCGTTAGTTACATACTACGGTGGAAAGTTAGGCTACACAGCTGGAAATAGCTTTTTGAAGAAACTTACTAGTCAAGGGATTATGGACCGAGCAATGTATTTGGTAACAATCGTTGGACTAATGGTAATCGGATCAATGATTGCAAGTATGATTGGAATTACCACGCCAATTCACATGGGTAAGACGTTTAATCTCCAAAAGACGTTGGACACCATCTTCCCTCAGATGATTCCGTTATTGGTTACTTTCTTTATGTATTGGTTGTTGCATAAAAAAGTTAAAACGGGATGGATCCTTACAATTTGTATTTTAAGTGGTTTATTATTCAGCGTTTTAGGGATTTTAGCTTAAACATAGTAATCAGTTAATAAAATATTTTAATTATATTAGGAGGAATTTTTATTATGAACATGTCACCTAAATCAATTATTGCGGATATCAAGAAGAAAAATAGCAAAATTAACCGAGTGATCTTTACCGGCTGTGGGGCGTCGATGGCGGACCTATATCCAGGATACTACTTTATTTCGCACGAAAGTAAGCGCTTCTTATCGGCTTTTATGCAAGCAAATGAATTCAATTATGACACTCCACAGGATGTTGGTGAAAACACAATTGTCATTACAGCCTCACTTGGAGGAACTACTCCAGAATCGATTGAAGCTACCAAACATGCCCGTGAATTAGGTGCTCACGTTATTACACTATCGCACATGCCAAATTCACCAATCATTAATGCAGCTGAATATGGTTTAGTACATGGTTTTGAAGAAGACTACGCACATAAGACAGAAAAAATGACCTTAGCACTTAAGTTAGCAATAGAAATTGTAAATCAGTTTGAAGGTTATGAATTTTATGAAGACGCACAAAAAGCATTTGATGGATTATTCGATTTAATTAACCAAGAAGCTGCGATGGTCGATCCAGCTGCAGAAGAATTTGCTACACGCTATAAAGATGAGAAGAATATCTACGTGATTGGTAGTGGTGCAAGTGCGGATGTAGCCTACTCTACTGCTTCATTCTTATTTATGGAAATGCAATGGATTAGTGCTCCAACCATTCATTCAGGCGAACTTTTCCACGGCCCATTTGAAATGGCTTTGAAAGACACACCATACTTACTATTTATGAATGACGGTAAGACGCGCCACCTAGACGCACGGGCAATGGCATTCCTACAACGCTTTGACACTAAATTAACAATTATTGACGCTAAAGACCATGGACTAGCATCAATTGCTTCTAAGAATGTAATTGATTACTTTAATCCAATGTTACTTACAGGAGTTATGCGGGTTTACGCAGAAAAACTTGCGGCTGCACGGCAACATCCGCTAACTAAACGGCGCTACATGTGGAAATTAGAAAACTACTAAAAATTTTAAAAGTGGGACTGCGTTTGCTGGCGGTCCCCTTTTTTAAGAGGTGATTGCGTGAAAAAAGCTTTTATTTTTGATATGGATGGCGTTTTAATTAGGTCTGAAGAATTTTATTTTGAAAGGCGAATGCGTTTCTTTAAAGAAAATAATTTGACCCCGGGTTCTTCAGATATAGATGATTATATTGGAGTGTCAAATGAAAAGGTTTGGGAAAATTTAGTACCAGAACCAAGTGAGCGCGAACAAATTAGAAGAAAGTATCAGCCCTTTTTGGAAAAGAATAAAATTAATTATCAAGAATACTTGGACAAACAAGTCCCCAAAGCTCTTGCAACGTTGCAAAAACAAGGGAAAATGCTGGCATTAGCATCAGCTGGAGAAGAAAAGGAAATAAATCGGATGCTACGTGAATGTGATTTGGCGCAATATTTTAACGTAGTGATTAGTGGTGAAAAGGTAAAGAAAAATAAACCAGCACCAGACGTCTATCTAGAAACAATCAAAGCCTTGCATATTTCTAAAGATGATTGTGTGGTGGTAGAAGATAGTCCTACAGGAATTTTAGCAGCTAAGCGAGCAGGATTGGAAGTGTGGGCGGTCCCAGCGCCAGTAGATCAAAAGTTGGCTGACGTGGTTTTAGAAGATTTTGGGAGTATTATTGAAAAATAAAATTGGCATCGATAATTGGATAAAAAGTTTTCAATAAATTAAAATTTGATTTTACTTCTCCATTTTTCCAGTATAATAGAACGGTCCAAGCAATCAAAAGAGAAGTAGGAGAAAATGATGACATACCCACAATTAGATTTAGCAAACGTAAAAGGAACTAAGATAACGATTCAAACTAACCATGGTGACATTAAAGTGCAGCTTTTTGACGAGTTGGTGCCCAAGACGGTCAAAAATTTCGTTGAATTGGCTAAGCAAGGTTACTATGACGGGGTGATTTTTCACCGCGTGATTCCGGATTTCATGATTCAAGGTGGCGACCCGACTGGTACTGGAATGGGTGGCGAAAGCATTTATGGTAAAACCTTTGAAGATGAGTTTTCCAACCAGCTTTACAATTTAAATGGCGCGCTATCGATGGCTAACGCGGGTCCTAACACGAACGGCAGCCAGTTTTTCATCGTTACTAATACCAACGTGCCCAAGAAAATGATCCGGCAACTAAAGGCGGCTGAATTTCCAGAGGAAATTGTAGAAGCTTACCGAAAGGGTGGCACACCATGGTTGGATGGCCATCATACGGTATTTGGTCAGGTGATTGAAGGAATGGACGTGGCCGAAGCAATTAGTAAAGTGGACCGCAATTACGAAGACCGTCCTACAGAAGATGTCGTGATGGAAAAAGTACTGGTGGAAGAATAAACGCTCAAATAATTTTTTGAACAGTTTTAAGGATTTAACGAAAATGGAAAGTTGAATGCGACTTTCGCAATTGGAGTGGAAGTTTAGTTAATAAGGCATCCGGTTTCCGTAACCAAGTGAAATTAGGGAGCCTAGAGCATCCAAACTTTCCAATAAATCCTCAATTTGTATCTAAGTAAAAATTCGTTGTTAATAATCGAAACCCGATTATTAACAACGAATTTTTTTGTGGTTGGCGTATTTAAATAAGAGTCGTATAAAAAATTTTGTGGGATAAACCTTAATCTATAAAGCAAAATGCCCCGTTTTCACTAAGGTAAAACGTTTTAACTTAACATATTTTCAATAATTAAGTTTACAAATGATAAAAATGGCGCTACGGAATTAGACATGGTAATTAATATCGGTGAACTTAAAGCTGGCCATGACGACGCGGTTCTCAATGATATTAAAGCCGTAGTCGAAGCTGGGCATGCTGAAAACCGGCACGTTAAGGTCATTATTGAAACCGCTTTATTAACTGACGAAGAAAAGGTTCGGGCTTGTGAACTTTCCGAAAAAGCGGGGGCCGATTTCGTAAAAACTTCGACAGGTTTTTCAACGGCTGGTGCGAAGGTAGCGGACGTGAAATTAATGAAGCAAACGGTTGACGACCGGTTAGGCGTAAAGGCATCCGGCGGAATTCACACTAAGGCAGAAGCTGAAGCCATGATCGAAGCCGGGGCAACTCGTTTAGGAGCAAGTTCCGGCGTCAAGATTATGAATAGCTAAAAATAAAGTGAGGCAGTTTAGTTTTAGGAGGGGTTTAAATGAAGTTCAAACGAGTTTTTACAATTGTCACGGATTCGGTCGGCATCGGTGAAGCTAGTGATGTCGCTGATTTTGACGATGTTGGTGCAGATACTTTAGGACACATCGGTGAGTTTTGGAAGGGCAACTTCCAAGTTCCTAATTTACAAAAATTAGGTTTAAGCAATATCCGACCTGATCACCCAATTGAAGGAGTTCCGGTGGCGGACCATCCGCAAGGGTTCTTCGGTAAAATGCACGAAGTCTCTGTTGGAAAAGATAGTATGGACGGTCATTGGGAAATGATGGGGGTGCCGGTTAAAGAACCCCTAGGCTTTTTCCCTAACGGCTTTCCGCAGGAATTAATTGATAAAATCGCTAAGTTTAGCGGTCGCTCGGTAATTGTAAACAAACCGTACTCGGGGACCGAAGTTATCCATGATTACGGAGAAGAACAGCTAAAGACGGGAGCGTTGATCGTTTATACCTCTGGTGATTCAGTTTTGCAAATTGCGGCTAATACTGCGGTAATTCCGCTAGAAGAGTTGTACAAAATTTGTGAATACGCGCGCTCAATTACCATTGATAAACCTTACCGGATTGGCCGCATCATTGCCCGCCCGTACGTTGGGACGAATAAGGACAATTTCAAACGAACTTCGGATCGCCACGATTATACTTTAGCGCCAACTAGTGAAACGGACATGGATCGACTCAAAGCAGCCGGGTTCTCCGTTTTAGCGGTTGGTAAAATTAACGACATTTTTTCAGGCCAAGGGATTACGGATGGGGTTCACACGGAAAGTAACCACGACGGAATGGTGCGGACGATTGAAAACGCCCAAAAGGACTTTACCGGATTTAGTTTTACCAACCTAGTTGATTTTGACGCCATGTATGGTCACCGGCGGAACCCCGAAGGATATGGAAAGGCCTTGATGGAATTTGACCAACAACTGGGTGAACTATTGCCACTCCTAAAGGATAACGACCTGCTGGTTATTACGGCGGATCACGGAAATGATCCCGGATTTAAGGGGACGGATCACACCCGGGAATACGTCCCACTATTGGTCTACACTCCTAGCGTTGCCGAAGGTAAATCACTGGGTGTGCGGGATACTTACGCTGATTTAGGGGCAACCATTTTGGACAACTTTAACGTTGCTGGTAACGAAGTTGGAACTAGTTTCTTAAGCGAATTGCAATAAGGAGGAAATACCATGAGTACACACATTGCGGCACAAAAAGGCGAAATTGCGGATACCGTTTTACTACCAGGGGACCCACTTCGAGCAAAATACATTGCCGAAACTTTCTTAGAGAATGCGGAATGTTATAATACCATTCGAAACGCTTTTGGATATACCGGTACGTATAAAGGTAAACGGGTATCCGTTCAAGCAACTGGCATGGGCATTCCATCAATCTCCATTTATACAAATGAATTAATTAACGAATACGGGGTTAAAACCTTGATTCGTGTGGGAACCTGTGGTGGAATGAGCCCTGATATTCACGTTCGGGACGTCCTCATTGCCCAAGGAGCAAGTACGGATTCTTCCATTATTAGAAATACGTTTGGTCGGGATATTTATTACGCTCCGTTAGCAGACTTTACAATGGTTGAAAAGGCGCACCAAGTTGCGCAAGCTAACCAAATTCCAGTGCACGTAGGCAACGTTTTGTCTGAAGACCGTTTTTACAACGACGAAATTGACCGTCAAAAACTAGTTCAATACGGCGTCAAGGGTGCAGAAATGGAAGCGGCCGCGTTGTACTTATTAGCAGCGAAGTATGGCGTACGCGCGCTTGCAGTATTGACCATCAGTAACCATATCATCACTGGCGAAGAAACTACCGCGGAAGAACGGGAAAAATCGTTTGATGACATGATCAAAGTTGCGTTAGAAACGGCAATTAGCTAAGGAGCGGAATTTAATGTATTTAATCGTTAACATTATTGGATTAGTGGTTTTCCTGAGTTTAGGAGTACTTTTTTCCCAAAACCGGCAGCAAATCAAGTGGAAATCGGTCGGTATCATGGTGGTATTTAACCTCGTTTTAGCGTGGTTTTTAACCAGTTTCCCGATTGGCCGCAGCATTGTTGCGGGAGCTTCGGCAGGATTTAACCAATTAGTCCAAGTTGCTTATCAAGGGATCGCCTTTGCGCTTGCCGATTGGGTGGACGTGAAGTCAATGAACTTCGTGACCAGTTCGTTATTACCGATTTTGATGATCATCCCGCTGTTCGATATTTTAACGTACGTGGGAATTTTACCGTGGATTATCAAGTGGATTGGTCGCGGATTGTCTAAATTAACTGGACAGCCGAAATTCGAGTCGTTCTTTGCGGTGGAGATGATGTTTCTGGGAAATACGGAGGCACTCGCGGTTTCCTCCCTGCAACTCCAACAAATGAAGGCGGAACGCAACCTAACCTTGGCAATGATGTCAATGAGTTGCGTAACGGCTTCGATTATCGGTGCCTATACGAGTTTAATGCCCGGACAGTTCATCCTCACGGCGATTCCGATTAACGTAATTAACGCAATTATCATCACGAACATGTTGAATCCGGTCACGGTAACGCCTGAAGAGGATACGATTGCCACAATGGCGGGTTCCGGAAGTTCAGCAAGCGCACAAGACGTGGGTTCGGGCTCGGAAACGCTGGCCGAAGCGACGGTAGCTGAAGATGAAGTGCCAACGCGGGAACCATTTTTCTCGTTTCTGGGTGATTCAATCTTAAACGCGGGTAAACTGGTGTTAATCATTACCGCCAACGTAATCGCGTTCGTTGCCTTAGTAGCGTTAGTGGATAAACTACTAGGAATCATTAATCCTTGGCTTACCCTAGAGCACATTTTGGGAATCGTGATGTTCCCGTTTGCGTGGTTAACCGGGCTAAACGTCCACGATGCCTTCGAATTTGCGCAATACATGGGAACTAAGTTAGTTACCAACGAGTTTGTCGTAATGGGCAAGGTGACGGGCACGATTAACCAATTTGCGCCCCATTATAAAGCAGTGTTAACGGTATTTTTGACCTCGTTTGCTAATTTTTCAACCGTGGGGATGATTATCGGATGTTTCAAAGGCTTAGTTAACCGGCAGAAAAACGACGTGGTTGCTAAAAACGTGGGTTACCTGCTCCTATCCGGAATTTTGGTATCCTTAGTTTCGGCAGCAACGGTCGGACTCTTTGTCTGGTAAAAAAATATTGTTGGTAAAGGAAAATCAAATTTTGATGGGAATAAGTAAAACAAGATTAAAAACCGAAATTTTAGCAGGAATTACTAGTTTTTTTGCAATCTCCTACATCATCATTGTTAATCCAATGATTTTAAGCGATGCGGGAATTCCGGCAGGACTTAGTGTATTTGCCACTGTTTTTTCTTCGGCAATTGGCTGTTTAATTATGGCGTTGTGGGCGAAAGCACCGGTAATTCTTACTCCGGGGATGGGAGTAAATGCATTTTTTACCTACACGGTGGTAGTTGGAATGCATCTATCCTGGCAACAAGCCGTCGCCATTTCGATTTTTAGTAGTTTGATTTACATGGTAATTGCTTTTACCAGAGCGAGTGAGTTTCTGGCTAATGCGATTCCCGCCGTGCTGAAAAAAGGGATTACGGTAGGGATTGGGTTGTTTTTGGTGACCTTAGGGTTGGAAAAAGCGGAATTGATCCAATCTGGCGGAAAACGAGCACTATTGGCAGCCGGTTCTTTAAGCAATCCGGCGACGTTATTAGCGCTGTTCGGTCTCTTACTCTCCCTAATCCTCTTTTTGCGCCGGGTTCCCGGTGGCTTTGTAATTGGGATTATCGTAACTAGTCTAGTGGGCGTCCTTTTTCACATCGGTGGTACGCAGGCAACTTCCATTAGTTTAAGTCAACTGCCAAAATATTCAGAAATCCTTTTTAAAGGCGATTTCAGCCAAATGTTTTCCATCAAATTTTTACTGGCCGTATTTTCGATGACGATGATCTTAGTCTTTGAATCGATGGGGATTCTGGAAGGAATTTTACAGGACCCATCGCAATTTCGGAAGGCATTTCAAGCGAGCTCGGTGACGACCTTTATTTCAGGTTTCTTGGGCACGAGTCCAACGGTTGCGGCTGCCGAAAGTGCTTCGGGAATTGAAAGTGGCGGACGGACCGGGATCGTATCCCTTGTTTCGGGAATTTTATTCTTGCTTTCGCTGTTCTTTATTCCATTGTTAAGCTACGTGCCTCAAGCAGCAATCGCGCCAGTAATCATCATTACGGGAGCGGTAATGATGGAACAGTTGGCCACCATTAACTTTGCGGATTTTACCGATTGGTTCCCGGCGTTCTTAATTATTGTGCTGATCCCCTTGACTGGCTCAATTTCGACGGGGTTAGCGTTTGGCTTTGTGGCCTACCCAATTTTGAAATTAGCGATGGGTAAGCAGAGTGAAGTTCACCCGATTATGTACGTGTTGGGATTGTTATTCTTAGCCCAACTAGGTTTTAACTCAATTTTGGTTTAGGAGAAGGTTGCCATGAGCAGGATGACTGATAAAACAAAAATTAAAAAAAGCTTGGAAGTTGCCCGGATGCATTACGAAGCCGGGATGGGCCAAGTAGAAATCGCCAAACAGCTGGGACTTTCCCGGCCGACAGTTTCCCGACTGCTTCAGTTTGCTCAAGACAACGGCATTGTGCAGATTAAAATTATCGATCCCTTTTCCAGTACCCAAGAGTTAGAAAAAATGTTGTGCGAAAAGTATCAGCTAAACGAGGCTCACGTGGTATACGCTGAATATGAAAATTATCAAAACGTGACCCAACAGCTCGGAATGTATACGGCTAAGTACTTAGCTAAAGTGGTTAAGGACGGCGACTTAATCGGAGTTAGTTGGGGAAAGACTTTAAACGAAGTGGCGAAGGCACTGACGCCCCAGCCCGTCGAAGACGTTCAAGTGGTGGAACTGAAGGGTAGCGTTACCTATTCACCTACGCCAGTTTTTGACGAGGAAGTCTTGATGAAATTTGGCAATGCTTTTCACACCACCCCACACGAATTTCCTTTACCAGTCGTTTTTGAAAATCAAACCACCCATGACGTGGTGATGCAGGACCGCTACATCAAGCGATTAATTGATTTAGGAAAAAAGGCAAATATTGCAATTTTTACCGCTGGGACCATCCGGGACGATGCGTTGCTATTTCAAACGGGCTATTTTGACCAAGGCGACATCGCGCGTATCCAAAAAACGGCGGTAGGCGACATCTGCTCCCGGTTTTATGACCAGGATGGTCAAATCGCGGTTCCTGAAGTGAATAATCGCACCGTTGGAATTGACCTAGCCGAATTGCGTAACAAAGAACGCGCGGTGCTAGTGGCCGGTGGAAAATGGAAGTATGAAGCAATCAAGGGCGCGTTAGCTGGACAATACGCGAACTGTTTAATTACCGACGTAGCAACCGCCCAACGATTGGTTGACGAATAATTAATTTGAAGGAGGACTTGTGATGAGAATGGTTGACGTGATCGACCACAAGCGAAATGGAAGCGCTTTAACTAAAGAGGAAATCAGTGCTTTCGTAGAAGGTTATACAAATGGAGAAATTCCAGACTACCAAGCAAGTGCACTATTGATGGCCATTTACTTTAACGGAATGACTGACGAAGAACAGGCTAATTTAACCATGCAAATGTTGAATTCGGGTGACCGGTTGGACCTCTCCGACATTCCGGGAATTAAGGTGGATAAGCATTCTACCGGTGGCGTGGGAGATAAAACTAGCATCCCGTTAGCTCCGATGGTTGCCGCGTTAGGAATTCCGGTACCGATGATTTCAGGTCGCGGACTTGGCCATACTGGTGGAACTTTAGATAAATTGGAAGCGATTCCAGGTTTTGAGGTGGAACGCTCGGAAGCAGAGTTTAAAAAACAGGTTCGTGACATTAAAGTCGCCATCGTTGGTGCAACCGGCAACGTTGCTCCAGCAGATAAAAAAATTTATGCGTTGCGCGACGTTACCGACACGGTCGACTCAATCCCGCTAATTGCCGGCTCGATTATGAGTAAGAAGATCGCTTCGGGGACGGATGCCTTAGTTTTAGACGTAAAAACTGGGACTGGCGCCTTCATGAAGGAAGAGGCGGACGCCGTCAAACTAGCGAATGCCTTAGTGAAAATTGGTAAGAGTGTTGGCATGAACTGCATGGCGCTAATTTCAGATATGAATCAACCCCTCGGTAACATGGTGGGCAATGCCCTAGAAATTCAAGAGTCGATTGCAATCCTTAAAGGTGAAGGTCCCGAAGACATCACGGAATTAGTAATGACGTTAGGTAGTCAAATGGTGGTACTTGCCAAAAAGGCGGCCACGTTGGCAGAAGCCCGGACTAAGCTTGAAGAAGTTGTTGCAAACGGGAGCGCTTTAGAAGTATTCCGGCAGATGATCATTGCCCAAGGAGGCGATCCGCGGGTTATCGAAGATCCGACGTTAATGCCCCAGGCAAAATATCATTTTGAACTTCCCGCACCCCAAGCAGGTTACGTAACGAAAATGACGGCTGACGAAATTGGGATTGCGGCCATGTTACTTGGTGGTGGTCGTCAGGCCAAAACTGACGTGATTGATTACGCGGTGGGAATTGAATTACACAAAAAAGTTGGCGACGCCGTTGCGGAAGGTGAAAGCTTGTTGACCATTCATAGCAATACGGAGGACGTAGCCAACATTAAGGAGCTACTATATAACAACATTGAAATCGGCACGGATGCTCAACCGATTCAACTAGTGCATAAAATTATTAAGTAGTTGTGTTTGAATTTATTTAATAACAAATAGCTAACAAAAAGAGAGTGGAACAAAAGTAGGGTAGTTTGCGAGCATTAACTGAAAATTGACCATCATGCCTGAATTGGGCATGATGGTCAATTTTAGGTTACGCGGAACGAACTGACTTTGGCGCTATCGAAGTCAAAACACCAAAACAACTTTTTAAGGACCTTTTCATCCTGGAAAAGTATTTTTTCCATCCTCTTTTTACGCACAAAACCGTAATTAACTAGCTTGAAAAGCAGGTTAATTACGGTTTTTTAATTAAATTTTATATGAGGGTTAATCGGGATTCTTAGCGTCTACTTCACCAGCTTGAATCGGATCTTCCTTTTTAAGGGTGAAGGTAGCAAACAGGGTGATGGCAAAAACGAATAGTCCCATGATTAGGTAAGTGTGTTGGTAGCCAATCACGTCGTACATTTTTCCCGCAACCGAAGAGAAAATGAAGACGGAAACTTGTTTGGCAAAGTTAGAAGCAAGCGCGTAAACGGTTGCATAAAGGCGAATGTCAAACGCTCCAGCAATATACTTCATGATTGAAGTTAGTAACAATGGCATTTCCAAACCGGCTAATAAGCGGAATCCAACCAGCCAGATCCAGTTTGGCGCAAGTGCAGAACCTAAAATCCGAAGGGCAGTAATAAACCCGTAAATAATTAAGCCGTTCCGAGAACCAATCTTATTAATGATCCAAGGCATCGGGAACATCAGGCAAAATTCAATCGCAATTTGAGCTGAAGTCATGTAGCTATAAACTAAAGTTCCTTGAGCAGCAGTATGGAAGAACATTTTGAAGAAGATGATGAATTGTTGATCAAAAACGTCATAAAGTGCTGAAGCACCCATGTAAAAAATCGCGAGGATCCATAAGTTTTTCAATTTAAAGACCGACATAACGGTTTTTAAATTCAATGAGTTGGATGTGTCGCCAGCAGCTTGGGCATTTTCGAGATCGATTTTATCACTGAAGAGTAGCAATCCGGTTAGGATAATTGCGGCTACCGTACAAGCCCAAAAGATGGAGTTTGGAGACCAGAGAAAGATGGGACCGGCAATTAGTGAAGCAGCAACTCCCGCAACGGAGCCTCCAACGCGGGAGTGGGCGTATTCAAAGCCGTTTGCCAAACTTGCCCGTTGAACGTACTGTTCGATTACGGAAACCCCGCCATTGAGTACGAAGCTGAGAAAAGTCCCGGTTACAAAAGCCACGAGGAAGGCGTTAATGTGTAAAATCGGCATGAAAACCCACTGGAAATAAGGGCCGATAAAAATAGCGACGATCGAGATGGTTAAAATTAAGGTCTTTTTAAATAATAGCTTATCCGAAACTACCCCGAAAATCGGTTGGAAAATTAACGAAATTCCAGCCATCATGGAGAAAACGGCTCCTGATTCGGTACCGTTTAAATGAGCGACTTGTTCCATCCAGAGGGTGAGATATCCGTTAATGATTGCCCAGATGAAGAAGTAACTAAAATGCGTGAGGGGAAACCCCCAGAAATGTTTAGATTGTGGTTTAGTATTGTTCATGTTGTACACCCCTATTCATAGTTATAAGGTACGGGTTTGCCAAAATCAGGGCGACCGTCCGCCGTCCAGCCAAATGGTTGAACCATGGTGTGACGATTGGGATCATAAAGCGGATCGCCCTTGATGTCGGTATAGTTACGACAATGGTAAACTAATAAATCAGTTTTACCGTCTTCGGCCACGGTGAAGGAATTGTGTCCCGGACCGTATTGTTGAATGGCCAAATTGCTTTGGAAAACTGGAGTAGGCGACTTAGCCCAATTACGGGCGTCTAATAAATCGGCGTCTTCGTCGATAGTTAGCATTCCCATGGCATAATTTTCGTCAGTAGCACTTGCCGAGTAGGTTAAGAAGTACTTACCGTTACGGTGCAAGATCGCGGGACCTTCGTTAACCCAGAAAATTTTAGTTTCCCAATCGTATTCAGGCTTGGTTAACATTACTGGTTCACCCTTAAGGGTCCACGGATTTTCCATTTCAGCGATGTAAATGTTGGAATTTCCTTTGATGGCCGGATCCTTCTGCGCCCAAACGTAGTAAAGACGGTCGTGCGCCTTAAAAACGGTGGCGTCGAGGGCGAAGGTATCTAGCGGCGTTTTTACCTGACCGCGTTCAACCCAATCACTTTCGCCGCGCATGGGGTTAGGATTATCGCATTCTAAGCAATACATCCGGTGTTGAAACATGCCGTTGTGGTCGAATTCTTTAGTGTGGGCAGCAGCAAAGTAAATGAACCATTTTCCATCGATGTAATGTAATTCGGGAGCCCATATGAGCTGGCTCATTGGACCGCTACCATCGGGATGTTTACGCCAAATCGTACGGGGAGCCGCATGGGCTAGTCCATTCAAGGTTTTTGCGCGCCGAATTTCAATCAGATTATAGGCTGGAACCGAAGCAGTAAAATAGTAATAACCATCGGTGTGCTTATAAATATAGGGATCCGCCCGTTGTACAATGAGCGGATTAACGTAATCAGTTGCGGATATCATAGTGAGATACTCCTTTTATGAAAATGAATTGTAAAAAAATGGTGTGGAAACTTTCGAAAGGTTCGTGAAGCATTTATTACACGAGCAATATATGACCGCTTGAAAGCGTTGTCAACCCTTTTTGTTAATCTTTGAAAGGAATCTGCAAAAAAATCTCTTTGCGTTAACTTTATTATTAAATTAAGCGCTTGTAACCGGTTTTTTATTGGCATATAATTAATTGAAAAGGAAATGTAAACGGTTTGATAATGGAGGACATATGCAATTAGATATCTCGGATGCATCGTTAAAAGTTTATGAAGCACTGGCAAGTTCGGTACGACTTCAAATTATTCGTTTGCTGTCGGATCAACCGATGAGTGTTCAAGAATTAGCCGAAGCGTTAAATTTGAGTAGCCCAATCGTCACTAAGCACTTGAATAAACTGGCGGAAGCAGAAATTATTCATAGTAAACGGCAGGGGCACCAAAAGGTTTCTTCCTTACGAGTGGATACAATTGATATTAAGTTTCCGCGGCAAATTTATCCGACGTTTAGCGTCCACAAAACTGGAATTCCGATTGGGCACTACACTGAATTTAGTGTAAAACCATCCTGCGGGTTAGCGGGTCCAGACGGGTACATCGGCAACGTCGATAACCCTAAGTACTTTATGCTGCCCGAGCGGATGAACGCCGGGATGATTTGGTTTAACGACGGTTACGTGGAATATCAGACTCCCAACTTTATCAATATTGATGAACACTTGGAAATGCTTGATTTATCTATGGAACTGGGATCGGAATTTCCGTTTTCCAACAATACTTGGCCATCAGATATCACCTTTTCCATTAATGGCAAGGAAATTGGAACGTGGCGTTCACCAGGCGACTTTTCTGATGTTCGTGGGAAGTACACTCCGGACTGGGTTCCGGATAACGTTAACCAATATGGAATTCTAAAGACGTTGCGAATTACCGACCACGGCACTTATTTAGATGGGCAACCGTTCACGGAAGTCTGCTTAGCGGATTTGCCCGTTAATAAAGACGTTTGGACGATTCGTTTTGAAATTAAGCCCGATGCCAAGAAGTCAGGAGGCTGTACTATTTTTGGGGAAGGCTTTGGTAATTACGACCAAAATATCGAGTTATCCGCTTTTTATAGCTAAAAAAGACCGCCAGCCCTCGGGGTTAGCGATCTTTTTTAATTTAGGAGGTTTAATTTTTCAAGAATGCGCGTAAATCCGCCATTTGACTTTCGATTACTGCCGTTCCTTGATGGTATAGATCCATGAGCTTATTGTTGTCCCGTTCTACGCGGGAAACGGTGACCGGTTGTTGGGGCCGAATTACAAAGGCTTTTCCTTCCCGTTCTAAACGTTCAATTTCCTCAAGGCTTTCGTTGTAACGCCGCGGACGGCTTTCAAAAGCAGAAACAAATTGAGGAAAGTCCCGATACTTCATCCGCACTAGCCGGTTCATTGCTCGGCTATTCTCGGCTTTTCGGTAGGTGATGTCGCGCGTTAAAACGATGACTAGTTTCTCGTAGCCCAGTTCTTGAGCACGTTTGAAAGGAATTGAATCCGCAATTCCACCATCTAGGTATGGTTGGTGATTAACAACCCGGATGCTGGATAGCAGCGGCATGCTAGCGGAAGCTTTGATGGCTTCTTCCTGGCCTTCAGTATCGGTTTTTCGGAAAACGTCAGCCTTCCCAGTCAACAGGTTAGTTGCGGTAATTTCAAAAATTTGCTGGCTATCTTTGTAAGCCATGTAATCAAACGGACTGTAAGCATAACATTCTGGAGAAAATAGGAAGTCCAGGTTGAAAATACCACCATTACGGACTAAATTATTGAAACCAATGTAACGTTTGTCATGTAAGAAATGTAAATTAACGTCTTTAGAGCGTCCCTTTTGCTTGGAAATATAATTCATTGCACACATCGTGCCGGCTGAAACGCCGTGAATATACTCGAATTCCATCTCTTGATCAATGAAATAATCTAATACCGCACTGGTGAAAAATGACCGCAGTGCGCCGCCTTCTAAAATTAAAGCTGCTTTTTCCAATGGAATCCCTTCTTCCTGTAGAATCTACAGACGCTATTTTAGCGCTTTTAGTGGGTCACTGGCAAACGAGTTTTGGGAAGGTAAGTGATTTTTAACGGAAGTTTTTAAAAGACGACTTTCTTAAGGAAAAATAGTAAGATGGTGGATAATCAAGGTAAATAAAATACGTGGCAAAGCAGGGAGTGAATTTGATGATAAGAATTATAATTATCGCTTTGATAATCTACGGGATTATTCAAATTCCCTTTATTATTAAAGCGTATTGGGGCAGGCGTAAATACCAGCAAAAAATTAAAGACGGTGAACGACAGAACCAAAAAATAATGGAAGAACAAAAGAAACGGGATCATCGTTAACGTAAAAGAAGTGGAATTAATATTACTATAGGTATGTATGAGTAATCGGTAGCGCGATTAACGCACCAAATAGGGACCGGAGAAATTTTTCTCTAGTCCCTATTTTTGGTTGAGCGGAACAAACTGACTTTTGGCACACATTTTGGCTCTATTGAAGTCAAAACACCAAAACAACTTTTTGAGGACCTTTTCATCCTTGAAAAGTATTTTTCTAGTTTTTTCCAGCTTCATTTTTCTAAGCGAGTTTAGCGGATTAGCAACTAACTAATTTCTGAAAAATGAGGGGATTCTTCGATTAGTTTAGTAGTTGATTTAGAGCTAACCGCTAACTCTAACACCTTGGTTGCTAGCCATTTCGTGGTACTTCAGGTACACATCGGCATACGGATGCTCGCAACCTTCGTGCCATGGTTTTACGTGACCGCAGAAGTGAATTAGCTTAGGATCCTCACGAGTTTCCGCGTAGGGCTCCAGCAGCTCGGTCCGCGGTGGGAAAATGGTTTCCATTATGATGTTAGATTGGGCATTCCATTGCGGATGCAAGTGGAGCCAGTCATCATAAAGGTTGGCGTTTAAAGCGTCTTGGTCGTGGAAACGCAACTTTTCCGGATTTTGGTTAATGTAATCCAAAACTTTTTGGGTTGTCGACCGCGCCCGCCAACGCACAAGGTCAATTAACATCATTCCTGAGTTAAAGTACTTTTCGTTTTCTTTAGTGATTCCCATCTTTTCTAACCGGTCGTGGAATCCAGCATCCTCTACGGCAGCAATTACGTTGCCTTCTAGGTTAGTTTGCCATAATTCATGCAAGCTTGTGTTAGCGATGATGTCGCAGTCCAGATAAATTGCCCGGTTGATGGATGGCAACAGTGCCGGAGCTAAGATGCGGTAGTAAGCCGTTTTAACAATCCGGTCACTTTCTACTGCGTTAGCTAACAATTCTTCGTTAACTTCCACAATTTTAATCGTGGCGTTGTCATAGCGGGCAATGATGCTGCCTAATAACATCATATCGCGATCCGTGAGATGATCAGGTAACAAGAAGAAATTGTATTGGTGATCCGGATCATTTTCCAAAATTGAAACGTAAGAAGTGGCGAGCGCTTGAGTAAAGGCCGAGTTGGCTGCCGAGATAACGTTAATCACTCCGCGGTGCATTTCTAACTCGCCAAGTTCTTCATGATATTCATCTAAATATGGATGAACGGTGAGGTCCTTCCAAGGCTTCTCATGAGTAGTGAAATGGACAATGCTAGGTTCCTTAATGGCTTCGTCGATTAGTTCAGCATACCCCTGGTTAATTGGCCGGTGTTTTCTGAAAATAATCGAGTTTTGTAAATTCCACTTTGGATGAAGAAATTGTACTTCACCAGCTAACACGGCGTTAAGCGCATCCTGGTCGTGGAAAATAATTCGGTCGGCATGGTTTCTGATGAATGCCAAGGTTTTTTCCGTAATTCGATGAGCGTTCCACTGGGCTACGTCAATTACCATAATGCCAGAATTAAAGTAGAGGTTACTTGCGGCAATTACGGGATCGACGCCTAAACGGTGCAACGCGAATGCTTGTCCTGTATCAATTACCGCGCCTACTGTGTTTTGGTTTAAATTGCTTTCGGCAAGTTCAGTTAGGTCTTTTCGAATTAAAACGTCGACGTCTAAGTAAATTAGTCGGTCAATCTGCCGCGAAGCTAAAAGCTTAGGGGCGATGATTCGAAAATATGCAGTTTTATTGATGTGTTGGTTTGTTGGGCAAAAATCGAAACGTTCGTCGTCGAGATTTAAATACTCAATCGTATGAAAGTTATGCATCAATTTGTCTAGCAGTGCCCGGGTTTGGTCACCAAGGTTGTTGGTTAAAACGATGAAGTGGGCCCGGGTTGCTGAATTTAAAGTTTCTAAAGCAGTTTTAATGGTAATGCATAGCTGGTCAGCGTAATTGCGATCCGCTGCCAATAAGATATTAATTTTTTTCAAATTCATCCACCCCTTTTTTGATTTGTGTGCCCATTATATAAATTTATTCGAAATTAAGTAAAGTAATATGCAATAGTTTTGATAAGGAAATCAAAATATTTGCAAACGTAATTTCCCGTATGTATAATTCAGGGCAAGTAACGAGATTGTTAGTTGTTTGAATGATAGGAGGTCACGCAAATGAGTGTAATAGTGCCGATTGAAAGAATTAGGTTGGGAAACAGTGAAGTGGAAACTCCCGGTTTGACATTGAAGGTCACCAACGTGTTACGGGGAGAAAACGCCGTGCTTGGCTTCTTAGATGGCGGGGATGATCTGATTATTTCCGTATTAAAGGCGCAAAATGGTAAAGCTAACATTGGCGACCAATGGATTAAGTTTGAAATCCGCGATCTAGGAAACCAAGTTGAAGTGCGGTGTGACGAAACGATTAAAATTACAGATATTTTCGCGCTACTGCAAAACATGTCTCGTAGTTACGTTTAAACGTGTTAATTATTGATAGAAAATCTTTAAAAAGTGTATAACGTTAAACTAATCGTTTCATTAAAAATAAAAAGACTGAAAATATTTCCAGTCTTTTCGATAATGGATATTTATTCGTTACGATAGAACGAATAAAAAATGAGACCAGCCGCTTATGGGCTTGGTCTCAAATTTTTGTGTTTTTAAGTTAAAATTTATTCTGCTTCGGCAATTTTTTGCATAATGAAATGTGCTGATTTGCGTAACTTATAAAGTTCTTCGTCAGTTAATTGCAATTGAAGCTGTTCAACAATCCCGTCACGACCAATTACGGCTGGGTAAGATAAGTAGGTACCATATTCTTCCCGGAAGTTAGAAACTGGTAAAACTTCTCGCGCGTCGTTTAGCACTACGTTAGCTAAGCGAACGGCCGCGGCAGCCACTCCATAGTTGGTGTAGTGTTTACCCTTCATTACGTCACCAGCGCCAATCCGAGCTTCTTCATTGATTTCGTGTAAGTCTAAGCCCCGATCATTAGCAATCTCTTTGATGGGCCGATCGAGAACGCGAACCGTTGACCATGCGGTGAATTGAGAGTTGCCGTGTTCACCAAGGTTATATCCGGATACGGAGCGAGGGTCGATGTTGAGTCCCTTAGCAACCGCGCGTTGCATCCGAGCCGAATCTAATAGAGTACCGGTGCCAATCACGTGTTCCTTTGGCAGTCCGGTAACTTCTTGATAGAGCGAAGTGATTACGTCTACCGGATTAGTAATGGCAATAATAATCCCGTCAAAACCGCTTTCCTTAATTTTTTCAGCAACTTCCCGCACTTGTTTGCGATTATGTGGTAATTCCGCAAAACGATCAACGTTAGGGTTGTCACTGAGTGAAATTTTTCCGAGTGCTGAAATGATAATATCCGCATCTTTAAGAGCGGCGTAATCGTTAACAACAATATTGGTATGGTAAGTCAGGTTAGCCATGGCATCTTCAAAATCTAAAGCGTCTGCACCAACTTTGGCTTCATTTTGGTCAATCAATACTAAATCATCTGTATAACCGTTAGTAATTATTTGTTGGGCAACGGCTTGGCCAACGTGCCCCATTCCGATAATTCCAATTTTTCTTGTCACTGCTACCACCTCCACTGTCATTTTAAGCTACGATGTTAAAAAAAGCTACCAGCCGGGTTTGGTAAATTGGTATCGTTTTCAAAAAAGGGATCGAATTAACTCAAAATTACGTGATCACCATCTTTAGGAGATGTTTTTTAATAAAAGGGCATAATGTGAATAAATTCCAAATTTTTTCACATTTTATAGTTAATTGATACGCAGATGGTAAAGTACATGTTAGAATGACCAGTAGAAAGCCGTTTCAATACTGAATAGATGAGATTATAATCATTTTCTGGTGTGATTGGTTTTTAATGAATAGTTTAAGAAAACTAATGTGGTTTGATTTCATTTTAAATAGGTTCCAAAATATGGTTTAAAGCGTCATTAGTTAGTGGGTGAAACAGCACTCCACATTTCCTTTTAAAAGTAATATAAAGTAGCTGTTTTTCAGATAATAAGATGATAAGATTATGAATGTTATAAATTGTACATACTGAGCATTTGATTCGAGAGGTGAAAAAATGAAAGTTGTAATTGCAGCGGATGCTTTCAAAGATTGCTTAAGTAGCGAGGAAGTTAACGAAGCAGTTCGCGAAAGTATCTTTAAAATCGATCCAGAAGTTGAAGTAGTAACTGCTGGAATTTCCGATGGTGCATTAGACGGTTTAGATGTTTTAAAACGGTGGGGACGAGAAATCGAGGAAATCCCTTTTAAAACTACCGATTTAATGGGTCGACCAGTAGACGCACCATATTTAACTACTAACTATAAAAAAGCTCCGTTAGCCATTATTGCAACCGCTAGCACGGCTGGAAAACACCGGATTTTGCCATCACCAGGATCATTCATCCGAGCAACCAGTTTCGGGTTAGGAACTCAAATCCGGGATGCGTTAGGGCGCGGTGCAAAACGAATCCTCATTCTTACCGGAGAAACGGGAGTTAGTGATGGAGGATTAGGTTTACTTCAAGCTTTGGGCGTTAACTTTTATGATGAAGAGGGACATTTAATTGGGCGCGACAAGAACTTATTAGCAACCAATTTTAAAGAAGTACGCAATTTAGAAAGCGTAGTCCAACAATTTAATCACGTTGAAATTATGATTGCCACTAATACTGACCGGCCTTATGCAGGCTATCGCGGCGCACAGCGGACCTGGGGAATGGATAAGGGCGGTACCAAAAAGCAAATCGAAGTTTTTGATAAGCGAATGGACGGCTTTTTCATGACGGTTATTAAGGAACTAAACTTGGATTTGCGAGACGTTGCTGGTTTAGGTGTAGATGGTGGAATCGGGGGAGCGTTGGCAGTTCTAGGCGGACAAATCGTTCCAACCGGTGACATAATGGCTAACTTAGTCGGTTTACCACAAAAGTTAGAAGATGCGGACTTGTTTATTACCGGGACCGGGAAAATTTCCCACCATCCGCAAACTCCGCACGTAATTAATCAAGTACTAGATTTAGCGACGAAGATGTCCGTGCCAGCCGTAGCCATCTGTGGACAAGTAGACAATTCAATGCGCCATTATCCGAACGAAAAGGTAGCGGTTTTCTCTATTCAAAGAAGGCCAAGCTCGTTAAGGCGTTCGATGGAAACGCGGTACGCTATCGTAAATATTAAGATTGTCACTCGTAATATAATTCGATTGATGAACATGGCCCGCGCTGAAAAATAATTTTTGAAAATGACACAATCCAAGCTGGAAATTGTTGAAAAACAGGCTGGCTTAGTTAAGGATAAAATGTAAGCGATTCCGGTAAAGTGGAAAGCAAAATGGTTTACTTTTAGTAAGTGAGGCAGTATACTGTTTGCACAATTATTTTTAGTAAGGGAGTGCTCGTTTGGCAAAAAAGTCTAAAATTGCAAAGGAAAAGAAAATAGAAGAAACGGTAATGCGCTATGCCGCATTGCGCGAAAAGTTGAAGGCACAAAAGGATTACCAAGGACTTAGTAAGTTGCCGCGGAATGCTTCACCAACTAGAATTCACCGACGCGACGCGCTAGATGGTCGGCCGCATGCTTACATGCGCAAATTTCAGCTGTCTCGGTTGAACTTTAGAAGATTGGCGCACGAAGGTCAAATTCCAGGAGTTAAAAAGGCTTCTTGGTAGGGATGAGAGCTGAAAAGTTCCATAAATTAGCGAAGACAATTAGGTCTGCGCTTTTTTTGTACCTTTTTTAGAAAAATAAATAGTAGAAGACTGAGCATTAAATTTACAAAGAAATACGACTTTTTATTTGAAAATCCCCTGAAAATAAAGTGGTAAGATGGTATATGTACATAATTATATTAGAGAAAGAAGTTTTTTTAGTGAAGTTAAGGACCTTGCTTTATGTCGTCATTTCTACTTTTTTGTTTAGTTCAATGGAGATTGCGCTGAAGGTTGCTGGAGGGACGTTTAACCCGATTCAGTTGAATTTTATCCGCTTCTTATTCGGGGGATTGCTATTATTACCCTTCACAATGAAAACGTTGAAAAAACAGGGACGTCGATTGAAAGGACGGGACATTGCGGCATTTTCAATGACTGGATTTTCATGCGTGTTAGTCAGCATGACGTTGTATCAACTAGCTATTCAGTTATCACTGCCCGCCACAATTGCAATTTTACTAAGTGCTAACCCTGCATTTGGGATGTTGATTGGCCTAGTTTTGCTGAAGGAAAAGATGTCGCGAACCAATACACTGGCCGTAATTCTAACGCTAGCGGGATTGTTGATAATTATTAATCCGTTTAACTTGACCAATCCCTTAGGAATTACGTTGGGCTTGCTAAGTTCCATCACTTTTGCAATTTATGGGATTTTAACCCGACTTAGCTCGAATAAGCTGGGATTTGGCGGAATGACCATGACGTGTTTTTCGTTTATTGCTGGAGCAATCGAGTTAGCGATTTTTATGGCAATTACCCATATTCCGGTAGTCAGTAGGGCTTTTAGTGGGCTAGAAGGATTTAGCGATATTCCGTTCTTCCAAGGGATTACCCTTTCAAATATTTTGTTATTAGCATACATAAGTTTCTTGGTTACGGGGGTCGGTTTTGGGTTGTACTTCGTAGTAATGGGTGAAGCTGGAGTACCGATTGCTTCGTTGATTTTCTTTATTAAACCGGCGTTAGCACCAATTTTGTCGTTGTTGATTTTAGGGGATCCGATCCACTTGAATACCATTGTGGGAATTATAATTATCCTGATTGGATCAGTAGTTACGCTAGTAGGCGAAAAGATTGCGATGAGGATGAGCAAATAAATAAGAGTGCTTTGGCACCCGGGTAAACCGTGAGGACTAACAGAATTACGGGGCTAATCGTGTTTTTTGCGATTGGCCCCGTAATTTAGTTAGCCAGAAGGGTTTGGGTGACAAAGCACGTTTCGACACAGTTGCAGAGTAGGCAGAGATTAACAAGGTTTCGAAATTAATCGCGGTTTAACGATTGATTTCGAAATCAGGTTAACCGGAAGAAATTGGTGGCTGGAGCTTATTTTGACTCAGTAGCCAAGGTAACATGAGGACTAACAGAATTACGGGGCTGATCGCGGTTTTTGCGATTGGCCCCGTAATTTAGTTAGCCGGAAGGGTTGGGGAGGCAAAGTATGGTTCCCCCTAACCCGTTAACGAATTTATAAGAAACTTTATAGGTCGTTCACACTTTAATTTAGCGTATGTACTATAATACATAGATAAGTAATCGCGATTAAAGGAAGGAAAAGCGTAATATCAATGATCTTTTTTATTAATGCACAAATGCCGGAGCAGAAATCAGGGATTGAACATGCGGAGTTAAAACGACTGGAGCTTTTTAACAAGATGAAGGTAGATTGTCGGCTGATTTTGCGGGATTGGAGCACGGACACCCACCGCCTTACGCAGGCTGCTGGGATTGACGACCAGCAATTGATCAACATGTTTGACTACTACCAGCAAGCTTTACAAGTGCAACGTCACATAGTTCACCCCACTGATTTAGATTTTGGGGTCGCGGACGTTGAACTCCAATATGAACCGGAAAATCAGCGGTATTTAGCGGTAACGCCTGCTCAGGAACTGGTCGCTCGGATTAATGTGGCGGGCGACGAGGAGCGGGTAGTCTCTACCGAACTTTTTGACGGCTTTGGTAATCTTTATCGAGTGGACAACTACGATTACCGAGGCTTTGTCTCCCTTTCGCAATGGTACACTCCCGATAATCAGATTGAAAATGAAGAATGGAAAACTCCGGAAGGTAAAACAGTTATCGAAGCTTTTACCAAGCAGAACCGGGCTGGTGAACTTAAACCTTCAGGATGGAAATTAACGGACCGTCACGGAAAAGTTTATCAATTCGACACGATTGAAACCTTTACGAAGCATTTTCTAGATGAGTTGAATGACGACTTCTGGTCGACCAAGCAACCTAATATTTTTGTGTTGGATCGTAATCATTTAGCTGACTGGGCCTTTTTAAACATGGAAAAACCAGCTTATCGAGTGATTCATTTGCACAACTCGCACGCTAGTGATGCACAAGCGCCCATGGATTCTACGTTGAACCAGCATTATGAATTTGCGTTGCGGTCGATGGATCGCTATGACGCTTTTATCAGTGCGACCCAAAAGCAAACTGCAGACGTTCAAGAGCGTTTTCACCCCCATACCCGGTTATTTACCATCCCGGTAGGCATTGTGCCCGGGCAGTTACGACAAGCCCCTCAAATTCCAGTTGCTAAGCGGCAGTTTGGAAAAATGGTGGCTTTTGCTCGGATTGCGTGGGAGAAGCACCTTGATGACCTAGTGCGGGCGATTGCCATCGTCCACCAGACGATTCCGGAGGTGACGCTCGATCTTTATGGTTATGCGGACCCTGCGAATAATTACGAAGCTAAACGGAAAGTGGAAGAGGTTATTCAGGAAAACCATTTAGAAAAGGTGGTTAGTTTTAAGGGATATACCACCGCGGTTGATGAAGTTGAAAATCAGGCGATGATGTTTGGATTGACTTCGCGGATGGAAGGCTTCAACTTAGCCGTAATGGAAGGAATTGCGCACGGATTAATTTCCTTTACTTACGATGTTAATTACGGGCCCAATGAGATTGTGGAAAATGACGTGAATGGTAACGTGGTACCTTACGGTGATTATAAAGCGATGGCGCAAGCAATCATCAAGGTTTTACAAGATCAGCAATTAGCGCAACGTTACTCCACCGGAGCATACACTTCGGCCGAACGTTATTCGGAAAAACAAGTTTGGCAAGCTTGGCAGGCGCTACTAGATGACGCACAAGCAAGCTGGCCAGCAAAGCTTCGGGCAATGCCAGAATTTCGGGAGGATGTTGAATAATGAAGTATTTTGTTAGCCGAGGAATTTACACCTTTAATTCGGGAACTGAGCATGCTCAAGCCCAACGAACCCGTCTTTTTAACCAACAAAATGATCCCGCACGGTACGTAACGATGGATTATAACCGCTTTTGGTTGCGGGATGCCCAGCGCGTTGGATTGGCCGGCGATCAAGTATTAAACATGTACGATTATTTTCAAGGAACTACGCAAACGCCAACCGTGGCGGTACCGGTACGGGAATTTAAGCAGTTGCCGTTTGATGAATACCAACTGGTTGATCATGGTCCCGATTATTATACGGTTGATCACGCGGGCCGACAGCTTGCACGGATCAATATTTTACCAGGGACGGTCGGCTTGGTGGGGGACGTGGAATATTACGACCGCTTTGATAACCTAGTTTCCCGGGATAATTACGATTGGCGCGGTTTCAAATCGTCAATTGATTACTTCCACCCCGATGGCAGCTTAGGAGTGCGCCGCTTTTTGAATTTAGCAGGAGAAGTAGTTTTAGAAAATGTTTATATGAACGTTGCGGATCAATTACAGCCCACCATGTGGAAACTGATTGGTTATCACGGGCAGGATTACCGGTTTGACTCGCAAGAGGACTTGTTTTTATTCTTCTTAAACGAAATTGCTGAACAAGACGACAAAGCGGTCATGGTTGCCGACCACCGCGACGTGGATTTGATTGTTATGCAAGTTGAAAAGGCCCAATCCCGATGGTTAGCTTTTCATGGAGCGCACGCGGACCATCACGGCAATGTTTATGCAGCCTATACACCCGCATTTCAAGCAGAACCGGGAGAAATTGATGGAATCATCGTGCCTACTGTTCAACAGCAGACGGCTATTCAAGGGCAATTTCCCGAGACACCAGTTTACGTGGCGGCTGATACGGTAGTTGATGCTAAGATTTTGTCTAATACCGTTTCTAAAAACAAGCGTACTCCCGACCACGTTATTTTCAGTGGACGTTTAGAAAGTGATCGGCGCCCCGACGAAGCGTTGGCAGCTTTTTTGCGGTTGTTTGATCAGCTTCCCGACGCGACATTAGAATACCGGGGCTACACAAATGATCACCAACTATTAGGTCGTTTGAAACAGATGGCCCAACACATGGGAATTGCCGAGCACGTTATTTTTGGCGATTACTTGCCGGATACAGCAATGGACAATTTCTATAATCAGGCACAGGTACTCATTAATACGGCTTACGACGAAGCTGGCGGGATTAGCGTCATTGAAGCCATGGCGCATGGGGTTCCGGTGGTTGCTTACTATACCGACTACGGCATTGAAAATTTAGTGGAAAATAATGTCAACGGGTTTGTCGTCACAAATGGTGATCAGGCGCAGATGGCCCGACGAGTAAAACAAATTCTACAGGACCCAGATTTGTGGCAAAAATTAAGCCGGGGAGCTCAACAAACGGCCCAGGCTTATCAAGCAAGAACGGTTTATCAACAGTGGAAAAATATTCTAGGATGAGTAAATAAAAACAGCGCAGGACAGCAATTGAATAATTGATGAACATCAACTAAAAATGACCATTATGCCTGAATTTGGCGTAATGGTCATTTTGGGATTAAGCGGAACAAACTGACTTTTGACGCTGTTGAAGGCAACGCACCAAAAATTTTTAGTTTTGCTCAGCTGCTATTTGTTTTTAATGAAAAAATTATTTAATAACGCGGAAGCGTTCGTCATCTGGCATAAATTCCTTATCGCCAGCTGGTTGTTCAATTGAACCGAATGGCATTTGTGCCTTTAAAGTCCAGTTAGCTGGAATATCGAATTTTTCTGCGATGAATTTGTCAGCAATTGGGTTGTAGTGTTGAAGAGAAGCGCCAATGCCTTCGTTAGCTAATGCAGTCCAAACGTCCACGTTAGCAATTCCCATTCCGTGTTCACCAAACATGTCAAATGCATCTTTGTATAGTGGGAAATTCTTCTTCAAGTCAGCGATGACGTCTTCATCGGTGTAGAAGAGGACGGTTCCGAGTCCAGCCTTAAATGCGCCTTCGACCTTTGCCTTGGTAGCTTTAAAGGCTTCTTCGTTAGGAACTTCGCCGTGTAAAATATCTAAAATTCCATCCCAAAGTTCATCGTGAGCCTTACCGTAAAGGATAACCGCGCGGATTGATTGGCTATTAAATGCGCTTGGTGATTGGCGAATTGCTTCTTCGATGATTTCGGTAATTTCGTCTTCGCTAAGCTTTACGTTTTTACCTAGTGCGTAGATTGAACGACGTTTTTTTAAGTTTTCTAAAAATGAATTTGACATATTGAACATCCCTTCTGTAACTATAATTGTCCGGCTTACTTTTAGTAAGTATATTGAGTATATAAAAAAGTTGAGGGGATTGCAAGTTTTTTAGAAAATAAATTGACCGATTGCCAATCAATTGTAATAATATGGTTAATAAACGATGTGGCGGAGGATGGAAGATGAAGAAAATTATCACGGTGATGGCAGCTTTAACGATGGCAGTCACCTTGGGAGCTTGCGGTAAGAAAGCGGCGTCGAGCGGGACGGTTTCCTCAGAAAAAACGACCCAGTCGCCGACCAAGCTGCAAGTGGTTACTAATAAAAAGAAGACTAATAATTTGGGAAACGTTTTGATCACGATCAAGACTAACTCAAAAGCTAAAGTTAAGATAACCAACACTAAAACTAAGAAGGTAGCAAATTTAACGGCGGATGCGGATGGAAAGTTAATCTTTAACGCACATTTAGGCGAACACACTAAGGAAGCCGAATTTATGATTACCGCTACGGCTAAACATCATCAAGCTAGTGGAACGCAAAAGTTTAAAGTATATAATGATTCGGCTGCTTACCACGAGTGGGAACAAAATCAAAGTAGCGCGGCGGAATCCTCTTCTTCTGCTGAAGAATCTTCATCGGTGGACGAACAATCTTCGTCTGCAGATGACAGCAGTGCAGAAGTAGATATTACGGCTGGCGATGATGTATCCAGCGCGGCTAGTTCCAGCGATTCGAATACTGGAACGAATACTACGGGAACCGCGGGCGGTGGTTACGTGGCTCCAAGCTATAGTGCGCCAAGTTACAGCTATCCAACCTACCAAGGCGGAGGCAACCATTATCATTCAAGCACCAGCGGCGGGAGTGCTAGTTCAGCGCCAAGTTCTAACGATACGGTAAGCGATCAAGCTGACGAATCGGACACGGATGCCGCGGCAAATAACGCGGGTACTGATAAAGTTGAAGCAACTACGGAAGAAGTAACGGAAAGTGCGGATTAAAATAAAAAAGTTGGGGTTAGAATTAAAATTCTTACCTCAACTTTTTTAATTTCATCAATATTATTTTTATTTTCTACATTTACCGGCTTAACTTAGTCCTCAAACGGTGCTAAGTGATTTACCGGACCATATTTGTGGCCTACAGCAATGGAATTGCTAATTGCGGCGGTAACGAAGCGTTTGCCGATTCGAATAGCAGTGGCAATGTCAGTTCCCTTAGCAATTTCAGCAGTGATGCAAGCTGAAAGTACGTCACCCGTACCGTTAACCCGGTCCGTTTCGACGTATGGGGCGCTCATCCAGAAGCTTTCACCATTTTCTAGAAGAACGAAATCGCGTACTTCGCTTTGAGCACCTGGTTTATGCGAACCCTTAAGGACCACGTTTTTAGCGCCCATTTCCTGCAACATCTTTGCAGCGCGTTCCATGTCATCGTCATTTTGAATGTCAATGCCGGTTAACTTGATTGCCTCATAAAAATTAGGGGTAATCACGGTAGCTAACGGAATCAACTTCGCCTTCAAAGTTTCAAACGCGTCTTCCTCCAATAGTAAGGCACCGTGTTTGGTAATAATGACCGGATCCAAAACTAAAGGACCAAAGTCGAATATTTGATAATTTTTGACAACGGTTTCAATCATTGGTGCATCAGCTAACATTCCGGTTTTGCTAGCCCGGATTTTGAAATCGTCGGCTAGGGATTGAAATTCTTGGTCAACGAAATCAGTAGGAAGCGGATGACTAGCTTGAATACCGTAAGAGTTCCCGGCAACGCAAGCGGTCATCACGCACATTCCGTGGACATCGCGACGTTGGAAGGTGTTTAAATCAGCCTCCATTCCTGCGCTACCATCGGAATCAGAACCGGCGATTGTTAAAGCTTGTGGAAATTCATTTGACATTAAACTCACTCCTTATTCTTTACTGGTTTAAGGATAACATATTTAAAAATTGGTAGATCAGTAAGTTGGAGAAAGAAAAAGGGAGTTTCCCCTCAGCCCAGTGTTGAGCGGGAAAACTCCTCAAAAAAATTTAAAAAAGTTATCGACGAGACGCCGTTTGTAAATTAGTGGCGGCATTTTGGAAAATAATTTGTTGAATCCGATTAACTGAAAGTTGAACTACCGAATTTTCATTGTGAACTTGTTGGTGGATTAGACCGGTAAATTGGTTCCAATGCTTAATTAATTCTGGAATTGACGGGTAGTTAGCTTCTCGAAATACCGCGAATAAAACGTCAACGATTCGATTAGCGTCTTCTTCGGTAATGCTAGGAGACAGCTGTTTGAAGAAGGGGGATTGATCAAAACCTGCTGGGGCCGCGATTCCCACGGCGCTTGCAAAACTCCCCGTCCGGTCCGCGGTCCATGAAGTAAGGTCATGCTGCCAAATCCCCGCGTTTAAACTATTAACGGTTCGCTGGGGAAAGGGATGTATCCCCACTAAGGAAAATACCGAAAGCGGCGCCATCAATTCTAAAACAGGTACGTCAAAATGGTATTTGCCTACGGGTAAGCCCGGACTTTCAAACAGTAAAACCTGTTGGATGCGTTGAGTTGCCGGGGTTGTCAGATGATCACAAGCTAGGGCGGCAATTGCAGCGCCGCGAGAAAAGCCCACGCAAATGATTTGGCGATCGTCAGCTTGTAAACTGCGTTGTAAATATGCTTGGGCAGCGTTTTGCAAAGCCTCGGGGTCCGTTAGCGCAAAGTGCAGGTCCTTTCGCCAACTAAGCAGCGTTCCGTTAGGTCCCCGAAAGGCGAGCACTTTTAGTGTTTTGGTGACTCCTAAAGTGATTGCTAAAAAATGCTCGTTATTCGGACTGAGCTTTTCTAAAGTAACCTTCTGGTAACGATTGCTGTGGGCAATCTGTTCTAATAGTTGCCGATCGGCCGGAAGGGTTAAATAATCCTTGGCCTGGATCTGGGCGAGAAGCGTAGCACAAAAATCCGGCAGTAACGCCGGCAACGCTAATTCACTAGTGGCCATGGTTAATGGCAATTCAACCAACCGGCTAAATAAGGCTAGGTCTAGTTCTAGCGGATCGTGGATTGGTCGCTGGTACTCGCTTAGAAAATTGGTTAATTTAGTCATTTAAATTTGCCCCGATCTCTTTATCTATATGAAAAAGGGTAGCACGCGACTAGTTTTTCAGTCAAACGGTGCTTTCACGTCAATTAGCTATCTATGATATACTGAAAGCGAATACAATATTGGTTTAGACCAGTGTGAATAAGGAGGAAAAATAATGGGTAGACTAGGTATTTCGATTTATCCCGACCGAATGGGGATTGAGGAAACCAAAGAATACATTAAATTGGCAAGTAAATATGGTTTTCAACGGATCTTCACGTCGTTCTTGCAAATTAAGGGGGACCAAGATCAGGTGGTGGCCCGTTTCAAAGACTTAATTGAATACGGCAAGTCGTTAGGAATGGACACCATGGTGGACATGAACCCGAAGTTGTTTAAACAATTGGGCGTGTCATACGATAACCTTAAATTTTTCCACGACATTGGCGCGTGGGCAGTACGGTTAGACGAAGGTTTCACAGGGATGGAAGAAGCGCGGATGACGCATAATCCGTACGGATTGAAGGTCGAGGTCAACATGAGTCGCGGTACCCATTATATTGACCAAATTATGGATTATGCTCCCGATCGGCAAAATCTAATCGGATCGCATAACTTTTATCCGCAGCGCTACACCGGATTAGGTTTGGACTACTTTAAGCAAACTTCCCAACAATACCGGCGGCATAATATTAATACGGCGGCCTTTGTGAACGCGCCGTCTGGTTCAGTGGGGCCTTGGCCGTTGCAAGAGGGAATGGTCTCGTTAGAAATGCATCGCGGCCAATCATTGTTTACTCAAATAATGCATTTGAAAATGTTAGGCTTAATTGACGATATTCTAATTTCAAATGCTGGTGTGAGCGAGGCGGATCTTAAAGAAGCGGCCGCAGCCTTCAACGCTTCGCAACCAACCGTGCGGGTGATTGCGGATGCCGGCTTGACCGATACTGAACGGAAAATTATTTTCGATAGCCAACACACGTACCGGGGGGATCATTCCGATTATGTACTGCGGAGCACCATGACACGGGTTTGGTATAAGGATGAAGATGTTCCGGCGCGCCATACGGTCCCAATTCATAAGGGCGACGTGTTAGTAATGAATAACGAATACGCACAATATAAGGCGGAAACCCAAATTGCGTTGCAAGATTTAGAAAACAACGGCCGAGTGAACGTGGTGGGCCACGTGGCACCAACTGATATGATGCTGTTGGAAACGTTGCAGCCGTGGAGTGATTTTAGGATGATAGAGGGCTCTGGAACCCGGGCAGCTCTTGAGGATTAACGAAAAATAGGCCTAGTCGCGGTTTAAGCGACTAGGCCTATTTTTCGTTAACCGGAGAGAGTTGAGTTCCAGAGCCCGTTTTAACTAGGCAGCAGAGGAACGCATAGACATTAATCGCGGATTGTGCGATTGATGCCTTAATTTAGTTAACCGGAAGAAACTGGGGCTAAGAGCCCGTTTCGACCAGGCAGCAGAAAAGTGCGACCATGATTTTTAATCCGGCACGAAAAGTTAAGCTAATGCTCTGTACTACTTCTAAAATGGTCATTCAAGCAAAAAAGTGGATTTCCTACCGTAGTTAACTAATTTTGACAAATTATTTGACTCAAAAGGGTTACTAAAAAAACAAATTACATATTTGTGCATATTGGTTTTAATTTGTAGGTACAAATGTTAATATGAACTTGTGAAAGCGATTTCAACGCTTTGGCCGGTATTACAAGGGTATATCACTTATTTTGCACGTTTGATTATTGGGATGCCGGCAAATTTATTTATAAGGAGGTTGTTGTAATGGGTGACAACAATAAAACCAATGGATTTGCTGAAAAGCTAATGCCTTTGGCAAGTAAAGTAGCATCTTCTCGTCACTTGGTAGCATTGCGGGATGGATTTGCCTTAGTTATGCCACTGATCATTATTGGTTCAGTGTTTATGATTATTAGTCAATTTCCAATTCCAGCTTATTTGAACATGATGACGAGTTTGTTTGGTGCCGGTTGGCAAGATACGGTCGGCTGGGCTACCAACGCAACGTTTAGTATTATCGGGATGGTAGCGGTAATCGGGATTTCGTTTGAATTAGCGAAGTCTTACGATGGAATCGACGCCATTTCGGCAAGTATGGTTTCCTTAGCGGCATTTATGTTAACGATTCCATTAAATGTCGATAAAGCGGGAGCGGTTTGGGTTCCGTTAACTCAATTAGGTTCGATGGGCTTGTTTGAAGCTTTGCTGATTGGCCTATTCGTAACCGACGCCTTCGTTTGGATGATTCATAAGGATTGGCAATTTAAGATGCCAGACACGGTTCCACCTGCTGTTGGTCACGCCTTTTCATCATTGATTCCTGGATTTGTAATTATTTTAGGAATGTGGTTGTTACGGCTTTTGGTTAGCTTTACCGACTTTAAGACGATTCCAAACGTAATCACGGTAATCGTTTCGCAACCATTGAACGCAGTTGGCGGATCAATCTTCGGGATGTTAGTTGCTGAATTCTTCGTTGTCTTCCTATGGCTATTCGGTATTCATGGTTCTAACGTAGTTGGTGGGATCATGGCGCCGGTTTGGTTAGGTAAGATGGCGGAAAACGCTGACGCTGCGAAGGCACACAAGGCGTTACCAAACATCGTTACCCAACAATTCGTGGATAACTTCATTCACTTTGGTGGTGCTGGTGAAACCTTAGCATTGGCCTTTATGCTAATGTTCTTGGCGAAGTCAGAAAACTTCCGGGCCATTGGTAAGCTAACTGCGATTCCGGGCTTGTTTAACATTAACGAACCAATTATCTTCGGGGTTCCAATGGTATTGAATCCGGTAATGGCGATTCCGTTCGTTATTGTTCCATTGATTTCAGTAGTAACCACTTACTACGCAATGAAGTTCGGGTTGGTTGCTAAGCCACTTGGAATTGCGGTTCCATGGACCACTCCGCCACTGATTTCTGGTTACTTGGCAACTGGTAAGATTTCGGGTGCGGTAATTCAATTAGTTAACCTAGCAATTGGTGGACTAGTTTACTACCCATTCTTCAAGATTGCTGACCGTCAAGCTCTTCAACAAGAAGAAGCAAAACGCGCAGAAATGAACGCTTAGAAAATAAAAATGTGGCTAAACGAGTAAAGTTTAGTCGCATTTTTTTGATAAGAAACGGCAATGTCAAAGGCTGGTCAAAAAATGTTATTACGAATAACCAAGCTAACTAACGTAATGAGGGTGCTGGTTAGTTCGTAAATTAGAAACCGCCTGCATGAAATTATGTAATGGTTTATGATGGTGAAGAAGGCGATAAAGCGCCTCATTTAGGGATGGGAGATTGATTTTAATGAGTAAACATAAGCAAAAAATGACTTCTGAGCAACGAACGCAACACGCCCAAAATGCTCAGAAAGTGATTGCCAACGCGCGTAAGCCTCGGCTAATGATTAAAGACTTGCCCGGATGGATGCAAAATGCAGCGTTAAACCGATTCAACTGGTTGCGCTGGTTGCCCTTTATCCCACTGTTGATTGTGATTCTCACAGCGCCAATGCTACAAAACGAAGTTCCGGCTACGTTAAAGGCTGATGGTGGGATGATTAACAAAAATGCGTTATTTTTGGTGCCGTTTGCTTGCTTACTGGGCGCATACGGCTGCTGGATTGCGATTAAATCCCGGCGGCGTGCTGATCACGTAGATGGAGACGTAAACCGGTTTGCATTGATGGAAATGGAAACCATCATCGGGGACCTGCTGGTAATACTGATTTGTACCGTCATTTCCATTTGGCAAGTCTTTATGGCCTTTCACTAGAACACTATAAAATGTATATAATGCTGAAGGTTTGCACCCTATACCGAAAAGTGTTAATACTTGCTGATTTTTTGTAAGCGGTTAAAATCGATAGTGGAGGTTGATAAAAATGACAAAAAAAGTATTAGTTTTAGGAGCACACGGGCAAATTGCTCAATTAGCAGAAAAGGAATTTATGGAAGAGACCGACGATGAGCTGAAACTTTTCTTACGGAATGCTAAGCGGCTCACTCCATCTAACCCTGACCGGGAAACGGTAATTGACGGGGATGCGGCTAACGTTGACCAATTAAAGGATGCCATGCAAGGAGTTGATGCGGTTTACGCTAACCTTGCAGGCAATAACATCGCCGATCAAGCAAAAGCGGTCGTTGAAGCAATGGACGCGACCGGCGTTAAGCGCCTCGTTTGGATTTCTACGTTAGGAATTTATGACGAAGTACCGGGCAAGTTTGGGGAATGGAACAACTCCACGCTAGGTAGCTACCTCACGCGTTATCGGTCAGCAGCGGACATTATCGAAGCTAGTGACCTAGATTATACGGTGGTTCGGCCAGCATGGTTAACTAACCACGATGAAATTGAATACGAATTTACTCAAAAGGGCGAAGACTTCAAGGGAACGGAAGTTTCACGGAAGAGTATCGCACACGTAGTAGTTGATTTAATTCAAAACAATACGGAAATTAAGCATTCCATCGGGGTCAATAAACCTAATACCGATGGAGACAAACCAAGCTGGTATTAGTAGCTTAGGTTTATAAGTCAAGTGCACAAGACTTGGTAGACTATGGATTCGATACGTAAAGAATATGTTGCAACAATTATGATGTCGTTTTTAGATTAAGTAGCATAAACTAAATTTGAATATACTTGGGTGCGCAAAATTGCCAAATTAAAGAGCTTTTCAGGAATTAGAATTTTCTTGAGAAGCTCTTTTTTGCTTAACTTTTTAATTAGTCTAGATTAGTCCAGCGTGTCGCGCACCTTATTTATTTGTTTCAAAACTTTAGTGGCAGTTTCAATTTCTTTTTCTGAAAAATTTTTTACGGCTTGGTTTAACTGTTTATTCAGCTCTACATGAAATTGTTGGTGCGCTTTTTCAGCCTGTTTTCCTAAGGCGGTAAGTCTTAGATAAGTATCTTTTTGGTTGTTCTCCTTATGATATTTTTCAACAAAAGAGTTTTTAACTAGTCGATTAACAAGCTTAGAAACCGCGCCTTGAGTCATATTTACGTGAGGCAGTAAATCGCTAATTTTGGGATTGGTGTCTGCAATCAGAGCAATAACATCTAACTCAGTAATAGAAAGTTTTTGAAATACGTTTGAAAGATTAGGGTTGCTCAACATTTTTTTGATTGTAGTTTTGTTGGAGTGTTCTCTATATTTTTTTAATTCGGCAAATAGTTCGTTGTTCATTTATATTCCTCGGCATGTATATTTAAATTTTGTTCTTATGGTGTTATTATACAATATATTCCCAGGAATATATTTTAACAAGAAAAGAGCTAGAGAATATGAAAAAAGTTGCGATTGTTTTTGACCACCCTTACGGTATGGAAGCTGGATACAACGAGCCGCATAAAAGATCCTTCACATCAGCATTGTTGGTCGCTTTACTCAAAGCGATGGAAGACGACGGAACAGAAGTGGATTTGATCGATTTGCATAAGGATAATTTTAATCCTGTGATGAGCAAGCAAGACTTAATAAATTGGCGGACTAAATCTTTTGTTGATCCACAAAGTCAGGATTATTTTGAACGCCTACAAATGGCTGATGAAATCATTATGCTATTTCCAATATGGTGGGAAGTTATGCCTGCAATGACAAAGGGCTTTTTAGACAAAGTTTTAGCAAAGGGACAAATTAAGCAAGCGGGGGCAACTAGAAGATTATTTGCATCAAGTACTAAGGTGCGGGTTTTAACCGTTTCGGGCGCTCCCACATGGATATATAGAATTGTGTTTGGAAACCCAGTAATCAGAATGCTAAAAAGAGGTGTGTTTAAGAAGGCTGGTATTAAGGATTTTAAATGGCATAATTTTAATGCGGAAGATACATCACCTAGAGGTAGGGTGAAAATGCTAAAATCTGTAAAAAAATATATTTAGTTTTAAAACGTGGGATGATTTGATTAATGATTAGCCGTTGCAATTTTTGTAAAAGATATTAATTGGTAAGTTTCGCGGAATTCTTGCTTCGGATGAACGTTATTCTGTATAATTCATACTATAGTTACGACAAGTTTTGATGAAAAATATAAAGGTGGTATTAGCCCATGAATATTGATTGGAAAGCAGAAGTTGAGCAACGTAAAGATCAAATGTTAGAACGTCTAATGGAATTGTTGAAAATTGACAGTTCCCGTGATGTAGAACATGCCGAAAAGGATGCGCCACTTGGTCCGGGACCTAAGGCAGCCCTTTTGAAGATGTTAGAATTCGCCGAAGCAGACGGATTTACAACCAAAAACGTTGAAAATGTGGCAGGCCACGTCGAATATGGCGACGGCAAAGAAATTTTAGGTATTTTAGGACACCTTGACGAAGTTCCCGCTGGTGAAGGTTGGGATACCGACCCATTTGCGCCAGTGGTCAAAGATGGCCGGATTTATGCTCGGGGAGTTAGCGATGATAAGGGTCCCGTTTTGGCTGCTTACCTAGGGTTACAAATCATTAAGGACCTTAAGTTGCCAGTTTCTAAGAAGGTGCGTTTGATTTTAGGAACTGACGAAGAGTCTGACTGGTACGGAATGGATCGCTATTTGGTAACTGAACAAACACCCGACTTCGGTTTTTCGCCAGATGCTGAATTCCCAATTATTAACGGGGAAAAGGGGATTGCTTCTTTCGAAGTTGAAGTGCCCGCACAATCAGCAACTGGGGATTTTGAATTACAATCTTTCAAGGGCGGAATCAAGGACAACATGATTCCTCGCGAAGCTAAGGCAGTTGTCTTAGCAAAAGCAGACGTTGACGAAGCTGCTTGGCAAGCTGAATACCAAGACTACCTAAGTGAAAACGGCCTTACCGGGGCAATGAATGTTGCCGGACAACAAATCACCTTTGACTTAGTAGGTAAGTCCGCACACGCCTTGGAACCCAAGGCAGGCTTGAACGCGGCCACTTTCTTAGCCGACTTCTTGAACCGTAAAGTGGCTAACGATTACCTTAAATTAATTGCAGAAAAAATGCACCTAGATTCACGGGGACACCAATTGAAGATTAATACCGTGGACCCTCAAATGGGCGATTTAACGGTTTCGCCAGACTTGTTTGACTACCAAGCAGGACAAGCTGGTACGGTAATTATCAATATTCGTTACCCACAATCCATCTCTACGGATGAAATCATTAAGAACGCGACGGCAGCGTTGGCTGATTTCGAGGCTAAAGTTGCTTTACATGGTCACGCACAAGAACCACATTACGTTCCTGCTGACGATCCGTTGGTAAAGACTTTGCTTCAAATTTACACGGAACACACCGGAGAAGCAGGACAAGAAATGGTAATCGGCGGGGGAACCTATGGCCGGATTTTAGAGCGCGGGGTTGCCTTTGGAGCGCAGTTCCCTGGCCGGGAAAACGTTATGCACCAAGCTAACGAATACATGGCAATTGAAGACATTGTCAACGCAGCTGCAATCTACGCTCACGCAATTTATGAATTAGCTAAATAAGGTTGACACTAGTTTGAATTATCCGTAAAATTAACAGCGATATTGAAGCAATGAAGTAGCCTAGTAGCGGGATGGGTTCAGCAATTAGAAATCTGGTGGGAGCTGCAAACCAGACTGACCCATTCGGTGAATTACACTATGGAGCTTTCTGCTTAAAAGAACGGATCATCTCGTTATCGATGTTGAGCGGAGTGTAATGTAATAACTCAATTCAAGGTGGTAACGCGGAATTTTTCGTCCCTGATCAGTTGATTGGGGGCGTTTTTTATTCCATTGATGATTAATAACAGAATGGAGGGTACTAACTGATGAACATTATTGACGAATTAGATTGGCGGGGCGCAATCAACCAGCAAACCGACGAAGAAGGTCTTAAGAAATTAACCGAAGAAAAATCAATCGGTTTATATGCGGGAATTGACCCGACTGGGGACAGTATGCACATTGGGCACTTGATCCCGTTCATGGTTTTGAAACGATTCCAACAAGCCGGACACAAACCGGTAATCTTAATCGGTGGCGGAACGGGTTCAATTGGGGATCCGTCAGGTAAGAAATCCGAACGGGTTCTCCAATCCATGGAACAAGTTCACCACAATGAAGAAGCCTTGAAGAAACAATTGGTTAAATTCTTTGGGACGGATAATTTCCGGATTGTGAACAATTACGACTGGCTTTCAAAAATGTCCTTGCTGGATTTCTTGCGCGACTACGGAAAATTATTCAACGTTAATACAATGTTAGCTAAGGATATCGTAGCTAGTCGTCTAGAAGTCGGAATTTCCTTTACCGAATTCACGTACCAAATTTTGCAATCGGTCGATTTCTTGCATTTATATAAGCACGAAGACGTGCAATTGCAAATTGGTGGTGGTGACCAATGGGGAAACATCACAGCTGGTACCGATTTAATCCACCGGATGGAAGGCCAGGACGCCAAGGTTTATGGTTTGACAATTCCGCTATTGCTAAAGGCGGACGGAACGAAATTTGGTAAATCAGAAGGCGGCAACGTTTGGCTTGATCCTGAAAAGACAACCCCTTACGAATTCTACCAATTCTGGTTAAACCAAGACGACCGTGACGTGGTTAAGTTCTTGAAGTACTTTACTTTCCTTAGCCATGAAGAAATTGAACGGTTAGCAGAAACGGTTAAAACAGCTCCTGAAAAACGCGAAGCACAACGGCGTTTGGCAGAAGAAGTTACGGAATTCGTCCACGGCAAGGCTGCGGTAGAGGAAGCACAACATATTTCGGCAGCCCTCTTCTCTGGGGATGTGAAGGACCTCACGGCAAGCGAAATCGAACAAGGTTTCAAGAACATGCCAAGTGTGGAAGTCGAAAACAAGAAGGAAAACATTGTTTTGTGGTTGGTCGACACCACGAAAATTGAACCATCTCGGCGTCAAGCCCGGGAAGACATTAAGAACGGTGCCATCCGGATTAACGGAGAAAAGATTACGGATGTGGACGCTGAAATTGATCCAGCTAGTCATTTTGATGGCAAATTCGTGATCGTTCGGCGCGGTAAGAAGAAGTATTTCTTAGCACGGGTAAAATAATTAACGATAAAAAGGGTTCGCAACAAACCAAGTTAGGTTGTTGCGAACCTTTTTTTGTTAAGTATGACATTACTTGTGAACATCTTTAATTTTAAAGGCTAAGAAGAGGGCGCAGATTTCTAATAGTAGAAAACAACTAAAAACGCCCAAGAAATTGTCGGTACCTAAAATGACGGTGGCAATTACCACGGCCGTTGAACCCAGGACCTGGCGAACGGTGGCAATGATGGACGAACCGTGCGGAATTAAATGGTCAGGCAATGAATTGGCGCCGAGCGTGGTGGCAGGCATCATTACAAAGGCGTTTCCGGCCTCCACTACCATCGTAGCCAGAATGGCAATTGCCAGACTTTCTAAAAAGACGTTGAGGATCATTAACGACCAGCCCGTGATGAAGATGGTGATTCCGATGATCATAACGGGTTTAAAACCGATCCGGTCAGCTAATTTACCACTTTGCCGGTTGAGCCAGGATAAAAGGGCCGCGGCGGGAACTAGTGCGAGTCCCGACCAAAACGGCGAAAGGTGTAAAACTTGTTGGAAATAAAGTGGCATGACGATGGTGACGGTAATCAACGACATGTACGCAAGCGCCGTTAGTAAAACCCCAAGGTCAAAATTTTTAATGCGCATAATTTCTAGGTGAAGCAGTGGGTTAGTTAAGTGGAACTGACGAATAACGAACCAGGCTAACATTCCTAACGAGACTACTAAAATGATGGCGAGTGAAAGGTTCCAACCCTGGTGGTTAATCTCATTGATAAAATATAGCAAGCCGATAATTCCTAAAGAAAGCAGCACCGAAACAAAATCTAACTCGGAATGGCTTTGCTGTACGGGACTAACGATGGTTTTGAACGCTAGCAGGGTGACTAGGATTAATAGACAGTTAAAGAAGATGAAGATTGACTGCCAATTAAAGATTTGTAGAATTACTCCGGAAAGAATCGGTCCCACTGCAAGGGCCGAACCCATAACTAGGCCAACGGTTCCCATGGTGGCTCCCCGTTGTTCTTCGGGAGTGATCTGCAAAATTACCGACTGGTATGTGGGAAATAGTACCCCAACGGAGAAACCTTCCATTAACCGCCCGACCATCATCATTGCGAAATTTGGCGCAAAAATAATGATGAAGGTTCCGATAATGAAAATTAGCAATAAGCTAATGTACATTCGTTTGAAATTAAGGTTATTTAGCATCCACGGCGAAAGGGGCATCACTACCGACATGATTAACATAAAGCCGGTAGTGAGCCAGGCAACCGTGCTAGCCGGTAGGTTAAAGTAATGCATGAAGGTGGGATAAGCGGTTGACAGGGATGATTGACTTATCGACATGGTAAACGTACCAAGCAGTAGCGTGGCGACGAACCAACGGTAAGCTTTTTTAGATAATGGAGTCATAAAATAAGTCGCTTCCTTTGCTTTTGTTTATAACAGTTCTAAAGTACAACACGAATGACGGACTGTAAAGGTGGATTATCAACGGTTAAGGAAGCATATTCGGGGGTTGGTGCAGCTTTATCCAACTTTTTGCACAAAAATTAAAATAAATGTCATAAAAGTGTTGACGGGTGCCGGAGATGAGTGTATAGTATATTTCTGTTGTCGCGAGGGACAACGTCATTGATTCTTCAAATTGATTGAAATTAATCCTTGACATAAATTGCTCCTCACGATATACTTAAAAAGTTGTGTTAAACGACATAAACGTTGTTAACACAACGATGGTAGACCTTTGAAAACTGAACAAAATTTTGACAAACGATCGTGTGAGGACTCGCAAATCAAATTGATTTAGTGAGAACAAACATGCGAAGTCAATTCGCAAAAACAAACAATTAATGAGCTTGAAAAAGACTCATCATTTTAATATGAGAGTTTGATCTTGGCTCAGGATGAACGCTGGCGGCGTGCCTAATACATGCAAGTCGAACGAACTTCCGTTAATTGATTATGACGTGCTTGCACTGAATGAGATTTTAACACGAAGTGAGTGGCGGACGGGTGAGTAACACGTGGGTAACCTGCCCAGAAGCAGGGGATAACACCTGGAAACAGATGCTAATACCGTATAACAGAGAAAACCGCCTGGTTTTCTTTTAAAAGATGGCTCTGCTATCACTTCTGGATGGACCCGCGGCGCATTAGCTAGTTGGTGAGGTAACGGCTCACCAAGGCGATGATGCGTAGCCGACCTGAGAGGGTAATCGGCCACATTGGGACTGAGACACGGCCCAGACTCCTACGGGAGGCAGCAGTAGGGAATCTTCCACAATGGACGCAAGTCTGATGGAGCAACGCCGCGTGAGTGAAGAAGGGTTTCGGCTCGTAAAGCTCTGTTGTTAAAGAAGAACGTGGGTGAGAGTAACTGTTCACCCAGTGACGGTATTTAACCAGAAAGCCACGGCTAACTACGTGCCAGCAGCCGCGGTAATACGTAGGTGGCAAGCGTTATCCGGATTTATTGGGCGTAAAGCGAGCGCAGGCGGTCTTTTAAGTCTAATGTGAAAGCCTTCGGCTCAACCGAAGAAGTGCATTGGAAACTGGGAGACTTGAGTGCAGAAGAGGACAGTGGAACTCCATGTGTAGCGGTGAAATGCGTAGATATATGGAAGAACACCAGTGGCGAAGGCGGCTGTCTGGTCTGTAACTGACGCTGAGGCTCGAAAGCATGGGTAGCGAACAGGATTAGATACCCTGGTAGTCCATGCCGTAAACGATGATTACTAAGTGTTGGAGGGTTTCCGCCCTTCAGTGCTGCAGCTAACGCATTAAGTAATCCGCCTGGGGAGTACGACCGCAAGGTTGAAACTCAAAAGAATTGACGGGGGCCCGCACAAGCGGTGGAGCATGTGGTTTAATTCGAAGCTACGCGAAGAACCTTACCAGGTCTTGACATCTTCTGCCAACCTAAGAGATTAGGCGTTCCCTTCGGGGACAGAATGACAGGTGGTGCATGGTTGTCGTCAGCTCGTGTCGTGAGATGTTGGGTTAAGTCCCGCAACGAGCGCAACCCTTATTACTAGTTGCCAGCATTCAGTTGGGCACTCTAGTGAGACTGCCGGTGACAAACCGGAGGAAGGTGGGGACGACGTCAAATCATCATGCCCCTTATGACCTGGGCTACACACGTGCTACAATGGATGGTACAACGAGTCGCGAAACCGCGAGGTTTAGCTAATCTCTTAAAACCATTCTCAGTTCGGACTGTAGGCTGCAACTCGCCTACACGAAGTCGGAATCGCTAGTAATCGCGGATCAGCATGCCGCGGTGAATACGTTCCCGGGCCTTGTACACACCGCCCGTCACACCATGAGAGTTTGTAACACCCAAAGCCGGTGGGGTAACCTTTTAGGAGCTAGCCGTCTAAGGTGGGACAGATGATTAGGGTGAAGTCGTAACAAGGTAGCCGTAGGAGAACCTGCGGCTGGATCACCTCCTTTCTAAGGAATAATACGGAACCGCACACGAGTCAAAGTTTTGTTTAGTTTTGAGAGGTCTACTCTCACTTTTGTTCTTTGAAAACTGAATAATATCTATAATTTTCTAATTTTAATTAATCATAATTAAACCGAGAGAAAACCGCGTAATTTTAAAGAGTTAAACAAGATTAGTTCAAAATAATCGCAATACTCAATTAATCGCTTTACCGTAGGTAAAGTTAGGTTAAGTTAGGAAGGGCGCATGGTGGATGCCTTGGTACTAGGAGCCGATGAAGGACGGGACTAACACCGATATGCCTCGGGGAGCTGTAAGTAAGCTTTGATCCGGGGATTTCCGAATGGGGCAACCCAATAGTTTTAATCGACTATTATCCGCATCTGAATTCATAGGATGTGTGAAGGTAAACGTGGGGAACTGAAACATCTCAGTACCCACAGGAACAGAAAGAAAATTCGATTCCCTGAGTAGCGGCGAGCGAAACGGGAACAGCCCAAACCAAGAAGCTTGCTTCTTGGGGTTGTAGGACTGAACATTTGAGTTACCAAAGAGCTTGATAGCTGAAGGGCCTGGGAAGGCCAGCCAGAGAGGGTGACAGCCCCGTAAGTTAAATCAAGCTCCCTCAGTTCAGGATCCTGAGTACGGCGGAGCACGTGAAATTCCGTTGGAATCCGGGAGGACCATCTCCCAAGGCTAAATACTACCTAGTGACCGATAGTGAACCAGTACCGTGAGGGAAAGGTGAAAAGCACCCCGGAAGGGGAGTGAAATAGTTCTTGAAACCATGTGCCTACAAGAAGTCAGAGCCCGTTAATGGGTGATGGCGTGCCTTTTGTAGAATGAACCGGCGAGTTACGTTCGTATGCCAGGTTAAGTTGAAGAGACGGAGCCGAAGCGAAAGCGAGTCTGAAGAGGGCGAATTAGTATGCGGATGTAGACCCGAAACCAAGTGACCTACCCATGTCCAGGTTGAAGGTGCGGTAAAACGCACTGGAGGACCGAACTCGTGTACGTTGAAAAGTGCTGAGATGAGGTGTGGGTAGCGGTGAAATTCCAAACGAACTTGGAGATAGCTGGTTCTCTCCGAAATAGCTTTAGGGCTAGCCTCGGAATTAGGATCGTGGAGGTAGAGCCACTGTTTGGACTAGGGGCCCGTCATGGGTTACCGAATTCAGATAAACTCCGAATGCCATCGATTTATGTCCGGGAGTCAGACGGTGAGTGATAAGATCCATCGTCGAAAGGGGAACAGCCCAGACCACCAGTTAAGGTCCCTAAATATATGTTAAGTGGAAAAGGATGTGGAGTTGCATAGACAACTAGGATGTTGGCTCAGAAGCAGCCACCATTTAAAGAGTGCGTAATAGCTCACTAGTCGAGTGATCCTGCGCCGAAAATGTACCGGGGCTTAAACATATTACCGAGACTGTGGATGCCACCATTAGGTGGCGTGATAGGAGAGCGTTCTAAGGGCGACGAAGGCAGACCGTGAGGACTGTTGGAGCGCTTAGAAGTGAGAATGCCGGTATGAGTAGCGAAAGATAGGTGAGAATCCTATCCACCGTATGACTAAGGTTTCCTGGGGAAGGCTCGTCCTCCCAGGGTTAGTCGGGACCTAAGCCGAGGCCGAGAGGCGTAGGCGATGGATAACAGGTTGAGATTCCTGTACTAGTTAAACTTGTTTGAACAATGGAGGGACGCAGGAGGCTAAGGAATGCACCCGATTGGAAGTGGGTGTCCAAGCCGTAAGTCTGAAGTCGAGTCAAATGCTTGATTTCTTAAGGACAAGCGGTGATGGGGAGTGAAATTTAAGTAACGAAGTTCCTGACGTCACGCTGCCGAGAAAAGCTTCTAGTTAGAGTTTAACTACCCGTACCGCAAACCGACACAGGTAGTCGAGGAGAGTATCCTAAGGTGAGCGAGAGAACTCTCGTTAAGGAACTCGGCAAAATGACCCCGTAACTTCGGGAGAAGGGGTGCTGATCGCAAGATCAGCCGCAGTGAAAAGGCCCAGGCGACTGTTTATCAAAAACACAGGTTTCTGCAAAATCGTAAGATGACGTATAGGGGCTGACGCCTGCCCGGTGCTGGAAGGTTAAGGGGATGAGTTAGCGTAAGCGAAGCTTTGAACTGAAGCCCCAGTAAACGGCGGCCGTAACTATAACGGTCCTAAGGTAGCGAAATTCCTTGTCGGGTAAGTTCCGACCCGCACGAAAGGCGTAACGATCTGGGCACTGTCTCAACGAGAGACTCGGTGAAATTATAATACCCGTGAAGATGCGGGTTACCCGCGACAGGACGGAAAGACCCCATGGAGCTTTACTGTAACTTGATATTGAGTGTTTGTACAGCTTGTACAGAATAGGTAGGAGCCGTAGAATCCGGAACGCTAGTTTCGGAGGAGGCGCAAGTGGGATACTACCCTCGTTGTATGAACCCTCTAACCCGCGCCACTAATCGTGGCGGGAGACAGTGTCTGGTGGGCAGTTTGACTGGGGCGGTCGCCTCCTAAAAGGTAACGGAGGCGCCCAAAGGTTCCCTCAGAATGGTTGGAAATCATTCGCAGAGTGTAAAGGCAGAAGGGAGCTTGACTGCGAGACAGACAGGTCGAGCAGGGACGAAAGTCGGGCTTAGTGATCCGGTGGTTCCGTATGGAAGGGCCATCGCTCAACGGATAAAAGCTACCCTGGGGATAACAGGCTTATCTCCCCCAAGAGTTCACATCGACGGGGAGGTTTGGCACCTCGATGTCGGCTCATCGCATCCTGGGGCTGTAGTCGGTCCCAAGGGTTGGGCTGTTCGCCCATTAAAGCGGTACGCGAGCTGGGTTCAGAACGTCGTGAGACAGTTCGGTCCCTATCCGTCGCGGGCGTAGGAAATTTGAGAGGAGCTGTCCTTAGTACGAGAGGACCGGGATGGACACACCGCTGGTGTACCAGTTGTTCCGCCAGGAGCATCGCTGGGTAGCTATGTGTGGATGAGATAAACGCTGAAAGCATCTAAGTGTGAAACTCGCCTCAAGATGAGATTTCCCATTGCCTTCGGGCAAGTAAGACCCCTGAGAGATGATCAGGTAGATAGGCTAGAAGTGGAAGTGTAGCGATACATGGAGCGGACTAGTACTAATCGGTCGAGGACTTAACCAAGTAGAACGTGGCAAGTAACTCGAAAGAAATGTAGATATTATTCAGTTTTGAGGGGACAAAAGTTTTCTCAAGTGATAACGCAAGTTAGCACAGAGTGTGGTGACGATAGTGAGAAGGATATACCTGTTCCCATGTCGAACACAGAAGTCAAGCTTCTTAACGCCAAGAGTAGTTGGGGGATCGCCCCCTGCGAGGGTAGGACGTTGCCATGCAAACTCAAGGGTCTTCCGAAAGGAAGGCTCTTTTTTTGTGTTCTAGTAAAGTAATTTAGGAAATCGCAAGACTAGGAGTAATGAAAGCTATCCAATAAAAGGAATCCACAGTTCGTTAAGCTTTAAACAGTGGTGAATAACTAAAACTAGGTTTCTGTTCTCGGGTCAATTACGATTAACTAAATCATTTTTAACAGGTGGTTAGGGCTCATTGATTATCAAAAAAATTAATCATCACTAGGCCACTTTTTTTACGATAATTTTTAGCTATTTGTTGTGAATAAACGTTTTACAGCAAGAATAAATATGGTATACTATTCTAGTAAAAGTTGCCACTATAGCTCAGCTAGGTAGAGCACTTCCATGGTAAGGAAGGGGTCGTCGGTTCAAACCCGACTAGTGGCTTAATAGTTATCTTCTTCATGAGGACTTACCCGATTATCGGGTAAGTCCTTTTTTACGTCGGGATTTAAAAATGGGGGTCCGTCATCAAGATTCCTTTTGCTTGTCTTTATGAGATTTAGTATAATTTTAAAAATGTGTCAAATTTCGACAAGGGGGAAATTGATGGATGGATTCGAAATATCGGGTTGAAAGTATCAAAAAGCAGTATCGGCATATGACCTATTGGGATATGTTTGCGACTTGGATTGGGGCTAACGCCAATAACGGGACCTGGTTTATTGGAGGGATTATTGCGGCGTGTGGTTTCTGGGGCGGAATCAAGGCGCTCTTGATTGCCTCCAGTATTTCGTACATATTCTTGATGATGGTTGGCTATATGGGAACTAAAACAGGCGTTTCCACGATGGCACTTTCGCGGGCTTCGTTTGGGATCCGGGGGAGCATCATTCCATCCTTAGTAAATTTAACCCAGTTTGTGGGTTGGACGGCGGTGAACACCTTCATTGCGGCTACTTCCGTATCTTATATCTTACATAGTTTTTGGGGCTGGCCCGTTTACGGACAACCTGGTGGTAATTTAGGTTTAATTGTCGGGATTGTGGTAATGAGCATCCTCCATTTACTTAGCATCGTTGCTGGGCAACGTTCAATTCAAATTATCGAACGGATTGGGATTATTTTAGTGATTATCTTTGTGATTTGGGAGTCGGTGGTGGTATTTCACGACGTTTCCTTTAGTCAAATTGCCCACTGGCAGGTACCACATCACTTAAAAATGGATCAAGGGACCGCGATGGATACGCTAGCAGCGTTTAACCTTGCGTGGGTTACGGCCGGTGCAGACTTTACTCGGTTCACTAAAAAGGTAAATACCGCCACTACCGCTCCGTTCCTAGGCGCTAATTTAGGAGTCTTTGGGTTTGCGTTTATTGGATTAAGCGCCACGATTAGTATCGCAGTTAGTTCGGGCGTTTACGACCCTAACAACTCGGATCCTAGTACGATTGCTAACCGGCTGGGACTAGGCGTAATTGCCATGATCGTCATTATGCTAACTAGTATGACGGCAAACGCGGTTAATATTCAGGCTGCGGGCTCGGCCTTGAATAACATGTTTAGCAAATTATCTTTAAAACAATCGTTACTGATTACTACCATAATTGCTACGGTGGTCACGTTTATCCCCGTTTTCTACGGTAGTTTCTTAACCACCTTTACAGCCTTCCTAGACTACGTTGGCATGGTTCTTGGCCCGATTATCAGCATCATGGTGGTGGACTACTTCTTGATTGCCAAACAACGTTACGCGGCGAAAGATTTAGGTGATCCCCACGGACCATATTGGTACCATAAGGGAATTCACTGGACGGCCTTTGGACTGTGGATTTTTGGTGTATTAATTTATAGTGCTTTACAAAGGGTAAGTTTTGTTCAAAAATATACGGGAGCAACCTTTTTGGTGATGATTTTGATTGGTTGTCTATATTGGGGAATTATGCAACTAGAAAAGGGGAAGCACAATGCTAATTAAAGGTGTGTATATTGAAAACGCAAAGGAACCAAAGGATGTCCGGGTTGAAGGAGGAGTTTTTCAAGAAATTGCGCTTAATTTAACCCCTCATGAAAGTGAAGAGATAATTGAGGCACAGGGCAAACTGTTGTTGCCGCCGTTTGTTGATTCACACGTTCATTTAGACGCAACGCTGACGGCGGGTGATCCCGAATGGAACGAGTCGGGCACTTTGTTTGATGGAATTCGGATTTGGGCGGAACGCAAAAAGAGCCTTACAAAAAAGGACGTTAAAACCCGGGCCCTGCAAACGTTGAAACGGCAAGCGCAACATGGGATTCAATACGTACGAAGCCACGTTGACACTACCGATCCTAACTTTACGGCTTTAGAAGCCCTACTAGAAGTTAAGGACGAAGTAAAGGACTTTATGGAATTGCAGTTAGTTGCCTTTCCACAAGAAGGAATTTGGTCGTTTCCTAACGGTAAGCAGTTACTGAAACAAGCGGCCGCGATGGGAGTTGACGTAATTGGCGGCATTCCGCATTTTGAATTTAACCGGGACTATGGAGTTGCTTCTTTGAAGTACATCGTTGAACTGGCGGAAAAGTACGATAAATTAGTGGACGTCCATTGTGATGAAATTGACGATCCAAATTCACGACACTTGGAAGTGTTGGCAACCTTGGCTTACGAAAGCGGCCTGAAAAATCGGGTCACGGCTAGCCACACTACCGCAATGGGGTCGTACAACGACGCCTACGTCTACAAGTTGATGCGACTCTTGGAAATGTCGGAAATTAACATGGTTTCCAACCCGTTAATCAACATTCACCTAGGTGGGCGATTCGATACGTATCCGAAGCGGCGCGGATTAACCCGGGTGAAGGAGTTGCTAGAACACCACGTCAACGTCTCGTTTGGTGAAGACGATGTGAAGGATCCGTGGTACCCAATGGGCGATGGCAACATGTTGGATTCAGTTCACATGGGCATTCACGCGGCACAGCTGATGGGGTATTCACAAATTATGGATTCTTACAATCTGACTACTAATAACGGAGCCAAGACGCTTAACGTTGAGGATCATTACGGAATCGCGGTCGGCAAACCAGCCAACTGTTTGATTTTTAACGCGGATAATTTTTATGACGAGTTAAACGAGCGTAAAGAATTGCTTTACTCCATTCACCAAGGTAAAGTGATTGTCCAAACTCAACCAGCACAAATTAAAACTAATTTCTAAAACTAATTGGCAACTCAACGGGCATTTCGTTAGGGTTGCCAATTTTTTTGTGCGATAATTTAATTCAAATACAAACAAGGAAGTTGAGCGCATGAAAGATTTAGTTCAGACCTTCGCCGAACAGAAAAGCGACCTGTGGCAAGCCCTACTCCAACATTTGGGGATTTCACTGGTTGCGTTGGTACTGGCGATTGTAATTGCAATGCCTTTAGCAATTTGGGCGACGCGACACCGCAAAATTGCGGAAATTTTGTTGCAGATAACGGGAGTTTTGCAAACGATTCCGTCCTTAGCCTTATTGGGATTGCTAATTCCATTAGTGGGGATTGGCAGCGTGCCAGCCATCATTGCCTTGGTAGTGTACGCCCTGTTACCAATATTTCAAAATACATACGTGGGGATCACCGAGATTGACCCATCGTTAGAAGAGGCGGCGGACGCTTTTGGAATGCGACCGTTACAAAAGCTATTTCGGGTGGAATTACCCACCGCCATGCCGGTAATTATTTCGGGAATTCGGACGGGACTGGTTTTAATCATCGGAACGGCGACGTTGGCCGCGTTAATTGGCGCTGGAGGGCTCGGAAATTTCATCCTTTTAGGAATTAACCGTAACGACCCTGCGTTAATTTTGGTGGGGGCCATCAGCTCCGCTCTATTAGCAATTGGGTTGAGCGCGTTATTAAACGTTTTACAACGGTGGTCGGTGAAAAAAATCACCATCAGTTTGGCAATTCTCGTGGTGGCGGTTACCGGCGCCACGGTTGCTAAAATATTAACTCCGCCGACCGAAACGATTACGATTGCGGGAAAATTAGGTTCGGAGCCGGACATCTTAATCAATATGTACAAGGATTTAATTGAAGAGGAAGCTCCCCATACTAAAGTGACCTTAAAGCAAAACTTTGGGGAAACGAGCTTCTTATTTAACGCGTTGAAGGCTGACAAAATCGATATTTACCCGGAATTTAGCGGTACCGTATTAGAAACTTTGGTGAAGGACGCCCCTTCCCAGCGCCTAAGTGCGGCACAAACTTACGCGACCGGTCGTAAATTGTTAGCTCAGCAATATCAAATGGACTATTTGAAACCGATGCGTTATCAAAACACCTACGCTCTAGTGGTGAAAAAAGATTTTGCCAAACAACATCATCTAGAAAACATTTCGGATTTAAGCCGGATTGAAAACCAGCTACACGGGGGGATGACGCTCGAGTTCATTAACCGCAAGGACGGGTGGAAAGGAATTCAAAAAGTGTACGGCTTAGAGTTTCCGGTCAAGTCAATGCAGGCTTCGTTGCGCTATTCGGCAATTAAAAATGGGCAAATTAACGTTGCCGACGCCTACTCCACGGATAGTCAGATTCGACAGCTCGGGTTGCAAGTTCTCAAGGATGACCAACACGTTTTCCCACCGTACCAAGGCGCGCCGTTAATGAAGAAGAGCTTTGCTAAAAAACATCCGCAAGTGGTCCGGGCGTTAAACCGCTTAGCAGGCAAAATTACGGAAGCAGAAATGCAAGAGATGAATTATCAAGTGAACGTCCAAAAACGTTCCGCCCAACAGGTGGCCCACGACTATTTGGTCAACAAGGGTTTGTTGAAAGGAGCCGAACGTAAATGAGTAAGACAATGATTGAATTTCGGCACGTGAAAAAGATTTTTGGTGGTCGAACAGTAATTGATGACCTAAGTTTTACGGTCAAGGAGGGCGAAATTTTCGTCCTGGTCGGAACTTCTGGAAGCGGGAAGACGACCACTTTAAAAATGATTAACCAGTTGTTTGTACAAACCGCCGGCGACATTTTATTCAACGGGCAGAGAATAGAGGATTATGATTTGCGTAATTTACGTTTGGAGATTGGGTACGTGCTCCAACAGATTGCCCTATTTCCAACGATGACCGTGGAGCAAAACATCAGTTTGATTCCAGAAATGAAACGGGTCGATAAAGAAGAGGTTAAACGGCGGGTCACCCAGCTGTTAGAAGATGTTGATTTAGATCCAGAGCGCTACCGCAAACGGTACCCGCGGGAACTTTCGGGAGGCGAGCAACAACGGATCGGAATTCTTCGTGCATTGGCTGCGCAACCACCGGTGGTATTGTTTGACGAACCTTTCAGCGCGTTAGACCCTTTGGTGCGAGCGCAGTTACAGGACTTAGTTTTAAAGTTGCACCAGAAATTTAAGAACACGATCGTTTTTGTCACCCACGATATGGACGAAGCCCTGAAATTAGGGGACCGCATTGGGGTGATGAAGGACGGAAAGTTGTTGCAAGTAGCCACCCCGAAAGAAATTGCCCAACATCCCGCCAACGAATTTGTGGAAAATTTCTTTTCAGCCACCGTGGGAAAGAACCTATACCAAACCGAAGTGGAAAAGGTGGTGCGCACGGGTTTTGGGGTGTCGGCGCCGTCCGCGACAGAAAAATTACCTGTCATCCCAAGAACGGCCAGTTTAGACGAGGTGTTCCAACAGTTAGCTGAGCACCCAATTTTACAGGTGGTGGATGAACATGGACAGACTACCGGCTGGGTGGACCGGCCGTCCTTGTTTAAGTATTTGAGTGAGACAGTCCATTAATTTAGTTAATGAGGGGGAGCATTATGGAAAAATTTGACGTAGTTATTATTGGTGCAGGACCTGCGGGCTTAGGGTTAGCGTATGATTTAAAACAAGCTGGTCAAACCGTGGCGGTAGTGGAAGAAAATCGCTGGGGCGGTACTTGCCCCAACCGCGGGTGTGATCCGAAAAAAGTTTTAATGGCGGCAGTGGAAGTCAAGTTACGTAGCCGCTACCTCGTTGGGAAGGGCTTAGAAAACGAACCGGAAATCGACTGGGCTTCCCTAATGCGTTTTAAGGAAACGTTCACGGAACCAGTTTCTTCAAGCAGCCGCCAGGGATTAGTCGACGCCGGGATTATGGTTTTAGACGGGCACGCTGAATTTGTAGATCAACACACGCTAAAAGTAGGCGAACAGCGGGTGGAAAGCAGCCAATTCGTAATCGCCACTGGCCAACGTCCGGGACGCCTAAGCAAAATTGAAAATGAAGCATTGATGCAAACTAGTACAGACTTTTTGGCAATGTCGGAACTGCCTAAGCGAATTGCCTTAGTAGGGGGCGGCTACATTGCTTTTGAATTGGCAGCCATCGCGAACGCAGCCGGTGCGGAAGTGCACGTGATTCATCACAACGATCGGCCCCTGAAGCAGTTTCCAGCCGAAAGCGTTAAGCAATTTATGGAACAACTGACTAAACAAGGGGTTCAATTCCACTTAAACATTGACGTTACCGCGATCGAAAAAAGCGCGGAGGGGATGACCTTGCGGGATGATCAGCAATTTAGTTTGCCAGTGGACCAGGTTTTCGTTACTGCCGGCCGAGTGCCTAACATGGATACCCTGAACCTTGAACAGGCTGGGGTAGAGACCGCGAAAAATGGTATCATGGTAGATGACCATTTGAAAACTACGGCAAGCAACATCTATGCAATGGGCGACGTGGTGGCTAAAGCGCAACCGAAATTAACTCCGGTGGCAGGCTTTGAAGCACAATATTTGGCGCAATTGTTGACCCACCAAAGTTCGGCAGCCATTGCGTATCCAGTGATTCCGACGGTCGTGTATGGGGTTCCCCAATTAGCGAAGGCCGGAGTGGAAGTTGCAACTGCACAAAAAGATTCGCAACGCTATGAAGTTAAGGACTTGGATTTAACTAATTGGTTTACCTATCGGCGGATCCAAGATCCAGACGCGCGGGCGACGGTCGTGGTTGACCGCCAGTCTCAACAAGTAGTGGGCGTGGTTACCATGAGTAGTGAGGCGGAACACGTGATTAACGACCTTACGTGGCTGATCAACCATGGCGGTAGTCTTAGCGAGTTACAACGGCAAATTTTCGCGTACCCCACTGAAGCTAGTGACTTAGAGTACTTGCGGTAGTTAAAATTTAAGAAAAGGATCGTGATTTAATGGAGTTCGTGGGCGTCCTCGTTTTAATCTTAGGATTGACGCTGTTAGCGGGCCACTTTGCACAACGGATTGGCATTCCTGCCGTAGTTGGCCAATTACTGGTGGGAATTGTTTTAGGACCGGGAGTTTTAGGGGTAATTCACAGTAACGAAATCACCGCGGTGTTTTCCGAAATCGGAGTCATTATTCTGATGTTTTTAGCTGGCTTAGAAAGCGACCTGAAGATGCTGAAGCGTTATATTAAACCGGCGCTGGTCGTTGCCGTCATGGGGGTAATTTTGCCAATTGCGCTGGTAGGCGGCGCGAGTTTGATCTTCGGGGTTAGCCCAATGGAAGCCCTCTTTATTGGGGTGATTTTTTCGGCTACTTCGGTAAGTATTTCAGTAGAGGTGTTGAAGGAATACCAAACCCTAAATACCAAAGAGGGAGCGACGATTTTGGGCGCAGCAGTGGCTGATGACATCCTTGGCGTATTGTTATTAGGGGTAATGATTGCCTTAACTAGTTCGAGCGGCGGCTCACGGACTAGTTTGGGCGGCGCGCTTTTTTACCAAGTGCTATTTTTCATTGCCGTGTACGTAATTGGGAAATGGCTGGTGCCGATGCTAATGCGAGCAGCGGACCATCTTTACATTACCGCTGCCCGACCAGTAATGTCGATCATTATTTGTCTGGGACTGGCTTGGTTAGCGGACGTAGCTGGTTTGAGCGGCGCCATCGGGGCGTTTTTTGCGGGCGTTGCCGTTTCGTTGACTGACGAAAATGACGAGTTAAATGAAAGCATTGAGCCAATTGGCTACGCCGTTTTTATTCCAGTATTCTTCGTTAGCGTCGGGCTTTCGATGTCGTTTGCGGGATTGCAGTCGGTAATCGGGTTGATTGTCACCCTGACGGTCTTAGCGACCTTGACCAAGTTACTAGGTTGCGGCGCCGGTGCGTACCTGTCCGGCTTTGACGTAACCAGTAGCGGAGTGATTGGTGCCGGGATGATTTCCCGGGGCGAAATGGCGCTGATTACCTTGCAAATTGGGTATGGAGAACACTTAATGAGTGAAACATACTATTCCGCAATTGTGTTGGTAATCGTGCTGGTAACGTTGATTGCACCGTTCATTTTAAAAGATGCAATCAAGTACAATAAGCGCGCGATGGCACGGTAAATATAATTGAGAGTGGAACAAAAAGACGAGCATTAACTGAAAAAAGACCGTTATACCTTAATTTGGCATAACGGTCTTTTTGATTAGGCGGAACAAACTGACTTCTGGCGCACGTTTTGATTTTATTGAAGTCAAAACCCCCAGTGATTTTTCGTTTTTCTCAGCTTTGTCTTTTTAATTTTTAGAGCTTTCCCGAAGATTTCCACACTCTTTTTATGCTAAAGCCTTCTTCCTTCATTTGGGTGATGATTTCGCTAACCTTACCAATACTTATCAAATTGAGGTGGTGCATGGCTCTGGAAGCAATCGTGTACAGGGTGCCCCGCCACAATTTTTCGGGATAATTCTGTTCTGAAACGTCGTAGGCAATTACCGAATCAAATTCCAACCCCTTCGCCAAGTAAATGGGTAATACAACGATTCCCTTAGGCAACGAGCGGTCACCGTCGGTTAGCAGGCTAGGTTTTAAGTCATGCAACCATTCTGCAACTTGAGTACTTTCCTGCATGTTTTTGGTCAGGATGGCGACGGTCCCGTAATCTTGCAATTCGGCTTGGCAAATTTGTTTCACTGCGGTAATGGCCTCGGAAGGGGTATCCGTAACCGTAATTTCGGGTAACTTACCGTGCCGACTAAAGGGTTGAATCTTATCACCGTCGGGTAGTAGAGCCGCCACAAATTTAGTGATTTCCGCGGTGGATCGGTAGCTGCGGTTAAGGGTGATCAGGTTGGCCCGGTGAACGGCAAACGCGTCCTTAAGTTTTTCAAGTAACACGGCCGGTTCGGTAACGTCCTTGAACAAAGCTTGTTCACTATCGCCCAACAACGTAAACTTGGCCTTCGGAAAGGCGTGCTTGAGGTACATTAACTGGGCAACCGAATAGTCCTGCATTTCATCGATGAAGACGTACTGAAACTTGCGATTGATGCCGCTTCCGGTGATCAAGTCCCGCAACATCATTAACGGAGCGGCATCTTCTAAACGCACGTGGTGCAATTCAATGTCGTTATTGAAGAGGTGGTGGCTGCCGCGGCGCCATCAATTTCCGAAGATGGGAGTTGCCTTAAGAAATCCGCGTACTGGGCGTAAATATCAATAAAGTAGTTATTAAAAATGGCATCGTCGATAATTTCAAAAGCCTTAGTAACTAAGTGACGGCCAATGAAATAATTTTCTTCATCAAAGGAGTTAAAGTGGCGACGTCCCACAATTTCGTGGTATTTTTCGTCACTAATTTGGTCGAGCTGGGTTTGCACCCAGTCCGCAGAAACCTCTTGATCAATCCGGGCCTTTAATAACTTAACTAGTTGGTTTTTAGTTCGTAAAATCCGTTCGCGGTTGCTCATGGATGCAGGGAAACTCGCAAAAATTTCGCGAATCTGCTCCTTTTTAAAGAAAGGCGCTCCTTGATAATTGATGTCGGTGAATTTAATATTTTCCGGGGTGAGTTGGGCTTCATATTGCTGAATTAACTCAATGTACCGTTGGCTTTCCTTAAATGAAATAATCCGCTGTTCTTCCGCGGTTTGGCTAACCTGATTTTCGAAACGGTCAAACAGGCTTTGGACGTTGAGTCCTTCCAAACGCCGGTTAAGAAATTCGGCCAGGGTAAGCTGGCGCATGTTACGTTCCCCTAAGCTAGGCAACACGTCGGAGATGTAACGACTGTACAGTTTGTTAGGCGAGAACAGAACAATTTCGTCTGCGTCAAGGGAAGCCCGGCTATGATAAAGCAAAAAGGCAATGCGTTGCAGGATCGCGGAAGTCTTCCCGCTACCGGCGACCCCTTGAACAACGAGCAGGTCGCTGTGAACGTCCCGAATGATGTCGTTTTGTTCCTTTTGGATGGTGGCCACGATGTTGCGCATGTATTCGTCATTTTGCTCACCGAGCGCCTGCTGCAATAGTTCGTCACCGACCGTTTCGTTAGTATCGAACATGTGGGTGATTTCGCCGTGGCTGATGGTAAACTGTCGTTTCTTAGTTAATTCGGTTTCCATGGGGCCCGCGGGAGTTTCGTATTTGACCTTTCCAAGGGTCCCGTTGTAATAAATACTGGAAATGGGCGCCCGCCAGTCGTAAATTAAAAAGTCGCCGTCTTGGTCGGCAAAGGAGGCCACGCCGATGTATAGTGATTCCGGCGCGGTTTCGTCAGGGTCTTGAATGTCAATGCGTCCAAAGTAAGGCGAATCCTGTAATTCAGTTAAGGAGTTGATTTGTCGTTTTAAAATGGCTTCGTTTTCCACTGCCCGGGCAACCAAACCTTTTTGCTGCTGGATTTCCGCTTCCGTTTCAATCCGGTCGTCGGCTTCAATCAAGTTGACCTTAGCGTTTTGCGAATAGTTCTTTTCTACCTTGCTAGTTTCGTGATGGGCCTTTTCGTACAGGTCTTCCGTCCGCTTTTTCTGGGCGCCAATCTGGTCAACTACGAAATCGACGCGTTGTTGTTCTTGCTGTTGCTCGTCCACCTGAATTACCTCCGTCCTTTTAGTGCTTGAACCATTTTAGGGGCCATTTCCTGGAAAGTCAAACTAAAGGATATTAAGGGAGATTTTTTTGACAAGGTTAGTGAAATTCCTATAGAATGGAAGAGAAGTAGTAAGCCAAGCACAGAGAGGGAGGATTGCTGAAAAATCCCACGGCAAGCGAAATGGATTAGTTACGTTACGTAGGGCGAAATCCCTTATCTTTCAAGTGAGCGGTGACTTTATAGAAAAGTCACAATTTAGGTGGTACCGCGAGATTTCGTCCTATTATTCAAATTTTGAATGATAGGTTTTTTTATTTATTAAATTAAGTTATTGGAGGAAAAGAAATGACAGCCAAAAAAGTTATTTTGACCGGTGACCGGCCAACCGGAAAGTTACATATCGGTCACTATGTGGGTTCGCTAAAAAATCGGGTCCAACTTCAAAACACGGGGGATTACGATACCTTCATCATGATCGCTGATATGCAGGCGCTCACGGATAACGCTCGGGACCCTGAAAAGATTCGCAATAGCCTTATCCAAGTGGCTCTCGATTATTTGGCGGTAGGAATCGATCCAGCGAAATCGACCATTTTTGTCCAATCACAAATTCCAGCGCTTAGTGAGCTTACCCAACACTACATGAACTTGGTTAGTGTTTCGCGTTTGGAACGCAACCCGACCGTTAAAACTGAAATTAAACAAAAGGCGTTTGGCCAAAGCATCCCAGCTGGTTTCTTGACTTACCCAGTTAGTCAAGCGGCCGACATTACTGCGTTTAAGGCGGATACGGTGCCGGTTGGGGATGACCAAGAACCAATGTTGGAACAAACTCGCGAAATTGTGCGGAGTTTTAACAATATCTATGGTAAAAACGTTCTTGTGGAACCAGAAGGCTACTTCCCACCAAAGGGAATGGGCCGGATCCCTGGTTTAGATGGAAATGCTAAGATGTCTAAGTCGTTGAACAACGCCATTTATTTGGCAGACGACGCGGACACGATTCAAAAGAAAGTAATGTCAATGTACACCGATCCACAACACATTCGCGTAGAGGATCCTGGACACATTGAAGGTAATACGGTCTTTACCTACCTCGACATTTTTGATCCAGATAAGGAAAAAGTTCAAGAATTGAAGGATCATTACCAAGCTGGTGGGTTAGGCGACGTTAAGATTAAGCGTTACTTAAACGAAGTTCTTCAAGCGGAATTGAAACCAATCCGGGAACGCCGGGAAAGTTACGCGGCTGACCTTGCGGGAGTTTACCAAATTCTTGAAGAGGGAAGCCAAAAGGCAAATGCAATTGCGAACCAAACCTTGAGCGAGGTGCGGGAAGCAATTGGGTTGAATTATTTTAAAAAATAGAGTGTTTTCAGCCCCGGGCAGCTTCCGAGGATAACAGAATTAGGGTCTTAATCGCGGTTTTAGCGATTGAGACCCTAATTTGGTTACCGGAGGAAGTTGGGGCAGAAAACACGTTTCGACTATGCAGCAGGAAAGCACAGAATCAAGGCCTTAATCACGGTTTGGGTGATTGAGGCCTTGATTTAGTTAACCGGAAGAAATTGAGTTCTGGAGCACGTTTCGGCTATGCAGCAAGAAAACGTAGAATTAGGGTCTTAATCGCGGTTTTAGCGATTGAGACCCTAATTTGGTTACCGGAAGAAATTGAGTTCTGGAGCACGTTTCGACATTACTAAAGGCAATCCATTGAAAAGGGGACTCGGTTTTTTAAGTCCGGAAGAGCTTCCTTTTTTCTTTTCTTAACGAAAGGCCGGATCTAATTTTAAATAGTACTTAAGGAACGCTAATTGATAAGGTTTTACTAGTTTTGCCAACTCTTTAACGCGCTCAACCATTGGGAATGGTAAAATAAAAAATGAATATATCAATTAAAATGAGGATCCCATAATGAAAAATTTAGTAATTGTCGATTTAGGGTCGAATTCGGTACGGATGGCCATTAACTCGATTACGGATGAAGGCACGTTCCGGGAAATCAGGCGGGTTAAAGAAGACTCCCGAATTTCTGAAGGTATGGGACGCGAACGCTTGCTTCGGCCGCAAGCAATCAACCGGACGATTGAAGCACTTCACCGTTTTAAAGCAATTTATGAAGAGTACCCGAGAATTGAAGTTCGCGGGATCACTACGGCGGCGGTACGGATGGCCCGTAACCAAAAAGACTTTTTAAAACGCGTTCAACGCGAAACGGGAATAAAATTAGAGGTTTTATCGGGAGATGACGAAGCCTACTACGACTATCTGGGGGTCATTAATTCACTAGAGGTCAAGGACTGTTTGGTACTAGATACCGGAGGGGCTAGTTGTGAGTTAATTGACGTGCACAATGGTAAGGCGCGGAACATGATCAGCATCCCAATTGGGGCGGTGTCGCTTTCAGAACGGTTCCACTTAAGCAACGTGATTCGTGGGGATAATTTATTTTCCGCCGAAATGTTTGTTAACAAGCAGCTCCGTGACGTTTGGTGGATTATGGACGCGTTTAATAAACCGGTAGTCTTGCTAGGGGGCGCGAACCGGACGTTAGCTCGGATCAACCGCTGTCGGCAAAAAATTGCCCGGGTGAACAACATTCACGGCTATCGGCTAAAAACGGAAGCAATTAACCGCACCTTCCGTTCTTTGATTACCCGTAATCTGGAAAATCGCAAAAAAATTGCTGGTTTGGAAACGGCTCGGGCCGACATTATCGTGGGCGGGGTGTTACCATTGGTGATGCTACTTCAGATGATTGACTCGGACCGGGTAATCTTTTCGGAAAGTGGCGTACGGGAAGGCATTATTTCAGAATACATTAACCAACATGTAAAGGGAGTTAATTTATGATTGAAGGATACCATCGGTTAAGCCGGCAAGCCCAGTTGGAATTATTGTCAGAAGTGACTGGCGTAGGGGTGGCTACGTTAGCAAAACTGCCAATTGACGCTGTACGGCAGCAACAAATCGAAAATTATTTAACTGATTTCCGAGTACCGGAAGGAATTGCGGTGAATTTCAAAGTTAACGGACGTGAACACGTGGTTCCAATGGTCACCGAGGAACCTTCCGTAATTGCGGCAGCCAGCAACGGAGCCAAGTTAGTTTGCCAAGCTGGCGGATTTCAAGCACATAGTAAGCGACTGATGCGCGGCCAATTATTGATGAATACGAAAACGAGCATCGAAGTTAGCCAATGGGTGGTTGACCACCAAAAGCACCTGTTAGAAGTGGCCAATGCTGCCCACCCTTCGATGCAAAAACGCGGAGGCGGCGCGTTAAAAATCATGCCACGCCCGCTGTCTGCTACCCAGCTATCCGTGGATTTGCTAGTCGATACAAAGGAAGCAATGGGGGCTAACACCATTAACACCATGCTTGAAGCTTTGAAAACGGAATTTGAGATGGAAGGGATTACCGTAGAGATGGCAATTTTATCTAACCTGGCTGACCAGGCGCTGACTACGGTTACTTGTACGATTCCTGAAACGGTTATCGATTCTGCGGTAGCCCAAAAGATTGCTGATGCAAGTGAATTTGCCCAGATTGATCCGTACCGGGCAGCTACCCATAACAAGGGAATTATGAACGGAATTGACGCCGTGGTGATGGCTACCGGGAACGACTGGCGGGCTATTGAAAGTGGTGCCCACGCATTTGCAGCTCGTGATGGGCAGTACCGGGGACTAAGCACCTGGCAAATTGTTGATCACCAGTTACAAGGCCAACTAGTAGTGCCATTGCCGGTTGCTACGGTCGGCGGGTCGATTGGAATTAATGAACAAGCTCAACTAAACCTCGAATTGCTTCAAGTTGATAGTGCTAACCAACTTGCAGAAGTGATTGGGGCAGTTGGGCTCGCCCAAAATTTAGCGGCGCTCAAAGCCATCGTGACCGAAGGAATTCAGCACGGACACATGCGGCTACAGGCAAAATCATTGTTATTAGAACACGGATTGCCCGCAACTAAATTAAACGAGGCGGTGCCCCGGTTATTAAAAGAGCCGCGGATTGATGCCGCCCACGCTCAAAAAATTATTGAACAAATGAGAAAGAAGGATCTTGATGAGTAACGTAGAGGTTAATGACCAAGTAAAATCACTATTAGAAGCCGTTAACGCAACCTTCCCGGGGGAGGTCCGCTTAAGTTTTGGTGACCAACAGGCCGGATTCGTTCGGCACGACCAAGCCCAACAATTCCACGAGCCGGGAAAAATGTTAATTAAGGTAGACGATATTACCGCGCCTAACTACACGGCTTCTCACGAACTAATTCACTTATTGATGGTACTAAAAGGATTTCCGCAACTGTACTTTGGTTTAACGACTGGGGAAAAGGAAACCGACCAGCAATTAATGTTTTTAATTACGGAGCTTTACGACGTAATTGCCCACGAAGTGGTGGTTGATGAGCAACGGCGTCACGACTTGATTGATGAACAAGTGGAAGCTGAATTCTTGAAGGGAATTCAAGACGCGGTGGAACCCGAAACGGATGGCAAAGTAGATGGCTTTAGCGCCATTCGCTTGATCATGATGATGGACGCAATTAATTTTTATGGCGACCATCTTAGCGATTATGAAGCACAGTTAACCGCGGATTATCCAACCACGTTTGCAACGGCCCAAAAAATGATGGCGGAACTAAACCAACGCAGCATCACTAGCCCGTTTGACTTGCACCGAAAAGTAGTTAAGGCGTTTACGATGGTGGATCAACAGCTTCAAAAATGGGACTTGCCAGAACTTCATGCACTAGAGTTTGCTACGTTGGGCAGCGTGTTTAGCGAACGGCAATTACGGTTATCCATTAAACAATTATTCCAAATTTACCATTCGGAATTGCACGAAAAAGCTCAGGACACCCGGGCCTTTGTAGGATTAGGAATTGGCGACCAACAAAACGCCTTCGTAGTTCCTACGCCAAAGGATAAGCCTAGTGACGAATATTTCCGGGAACTGTACGCAAAAAACGTTAAGGACTTCTTTGACGAAATTAAGATGCCGTACACCACTCGCTAATTTAATCATTAACTCAAAACTCTGGTTGCGGTCGTTGACGTTAACCAGAGTTTTTAAGTGGGGAGCCGTTGTTAAACGTCACGCAGTGCAACGCAAGAATAGCGGCATAATAAAAACCCAGAAAAACTTTTAAGTTTTTCTGGGTTTACTTCAAGTTAATAAATTATGATTTTTCGGGAACTACTACCATAGCCACCAGGTAGATGATGAGGCCCGGGAAGAATCCGGAAAAGACGGTGATTGCAGTGTAAATAATCCGTAATAGGTTGGCATCCACGTTATATGTTTCCGCAAAGCCACCAATTACGCCGCTGATTACCCGATCGGTGGATGATTTATACAGCCGTTTATTCATATGTGCTCACCTCATTTCGTTTCTTACATTATATAACATTTAGGTAAGAAAAACGCGAAAGACGAATCCCGATAGCTAGGCAGAAAATTAAATGGTAGAATTATTAGGTACTGATTCCATGTGTAAAATTGGAGACATTTAAAAATGAGTGAAAAAGGTTGGAGAATTACGGCAAACATTGCTGGAATACTTTCGCTAGTGGCGGTATTCTTGTTCATGTTTCGCATGTTAGTAGGTAAGATTGATTTTTGGACCATCCTGTTTTTTTCGTTAATTGTGGTCGGAGCGGTCGCGTACGCATTGATCCATATGATTTTAAAAATTCGGCGGTTAACCCCAAGCAAAGAATCGGTTACCGAGCAGGTTTCGGAGACTAGGGAATTCGTGGGACTCTTTATGAGCATTTTAGTAGTTTTTGCTTGTGCGATCGGCTTTAGTTTTTTTAGTAAAACGGCAGCTGGTGAAGCAGCGGGAACGATTTTGTTTGGGGCAACTTTAATTACGATCGTTGCCAAGATTTATGACATCTGGCGATTAACGAACGCAAAAACACAAGGGCGGCAAATGGTTGGACACGATCCAATTTGGCCCCTGTCACAAGCTGAAAAAATTGGGTGCGGTCTTTTCTTAATTGGTATTTTGGGGATGTGGCTGTGGGCCCCATTATTAGCGATTAGTTACGCCGGACTATTAATTTTTTTGATCAAGCCAATTCGTCACCGCGTGGAAGGCCGGTGGCTGGACGTGCTTTTAATGACAATTAATTTAGTGATGGTGCTTTTATCGACACTTTTGGTGGTTTTTAAATAAATATTAATAAAACTGAAATCAAACTAACCGTGAACTTTTGGATTTGAATTTCAGTTTTTTATTTAGAAAGGAATTCAAATGATAGAAATTGGTTTAAGTACGTGGACGGACCATCCGGCGTTGTCAACGGAAGGAAAGGACAAAGCCACGTTAACGGAATATGCGGGTCACTTTCCATTGGTGGAAGTGGACAGCTCCTTTTACGCGACCCCTTCCTTATCCAACGTGGTTAACTGGCAGCATCAGGTTCCAGAACAGTTTCGGTTCATTTTTAAAGCTAACCAAGCGATGACGCTTCATGATGGGGTAGTTGACGAAGACTACTTAACTACCGAGCGGCGGATGGTGTTCACCGACTTTTATAAGGTCATGCAACCCTTAGTGAAAACTAATCAATTAGCTGCGGTACTCTTTCAGTTCCCACCGTCGTTTCGTTGCGAACTGAAAAATATTCGCTACTTATTCGAGGTTCGTCAAATGATGGGGAAACTGCCAATTGCCGTGGAATTCCGTAACGCTAGTTGGTTTACCGATGCGGTGACTGAAGATACCTTATCTTATTTACAACGCTTAAAAATGATTAACGTGACGGTGGATGAACCCTTTGATGGGAACCAAGGGATGCCGTTTGTTTTACAAGTCACCAGCGCAAAACAGGCGTTTTTCCGGCTACACGGGCGCAATGCCAGCGGCTGGTTCAGTAGCGGCAAGAACTGGCGGCGCGAACGGACCAACTACCGGTACTCGTCTGCAGAACTGAAAGAGTTGGCAGAATCCATCAAGGCGGTCGCGGAATCAGTCCAAGACGTCATGGTGATTTTTAACAACAATGGGAATCACGATGCGGTAGCCAACGCTAAAGAATTGCAAGAACTCCTAGGAATTCATTTTACGGGACTGGGCCCGATGCAGTTAGACTTATTTTAGCCCGGGAAGCGCCCGTTTTTCCGCGTGCTATATGGTACAATAACAGTAATTATCTTTAGACTAGAATTGAGGAACCATGATGGCAGAAAATAATACTTATTACATTACAACACCGATTTATTATCCATCCGGCAAATTGCACATTGGTAATTCCTATACCACGATTGCTTGCGATGCGGAAGCCCGTTTTCAACGGTTACAAGGCAAGGACGTCTTCTTTTTAACCGGTACTGATGAACACGGCTTGAAGATTGAACAAAAGGCGGAAGCTCTACACACCACCCCCCAAGCTTATGTAGACGACATGGCCAAAGGGATTAAAGAACTTTGGAAATTACTCGAAATTTCCAACGACAAGTTCATTCGGACTACCGATGAAGCTCACGAAAAGTCCGTTCAATACATCTTCCAGAAGCTGCTTGACCAAGGCGACATTTACCTCGGCGAGTACGAAGGCTGGTACTCCGTTTCTGACGAAGAATACTTCACTGAATCCCAATTAGCTGAGGTTTACCGTGATGAAAACGGCAAGGTAATTGGTGGTAAAGCACCTTCTGGTAACGAAGTTGAATTAGTTAAGGAAGAATCGTACTTTTTCAAGATGAGTAAGTACGCGGACTGGCTGCTAGATTATTACGAAAAACATCCCGACTTCATTCAACCAGCTAGCCGGATGCACGAAATGATCAACAACTTCATTAAGCCAGGTCTTGAAGATTTAGCGGTGACCCGGACGAGCTTCAAGTGGGGAGTTCCCGTTAAAAATGATCCTAAACACGTAATTTACGTTTGGATCGACGCACTTTCTAACTATATCACCGCGTTAGGTTACGGTAGTGACGATGACAGCTTGTTTAAACGTTACTGGCCGGCTAACGTACACATGGTTGGTAAGGAAATCGTACGGTTCCACACTATTTACTGGCCAATCATGTTGCACGCGTTGGGCTTAGAAATGCCAAAACAAATTTACGGCCACGGTTGGTTATTGATGAAGGATGACAAGATGTCCAAGTCAAAGGGAAACGTAATTTATCCCGAAACCATCGTGGAAAAATACGGGTTAGACGCACTTCGCTATTATCTATTGAAGGCAATGCCTTACAGTAACGACGGAAACTTCACGCCAGAAGACTTTGTTTCTAAGATTAATTTTGATTTGGCAAACGACCTGGGGAACTTATTGAACCGGACCGTTGCCATGATTAACAAGTACGAAGGCGGCGTAATTCCTACGTTCCAAAGCGGGGTTAACGAAGTCGATGCGGACCTTGAAAAGGTTGCTGCAGAAACCATTAAAAATTATCAAGAGTTAATGGAAAGCATGCACTTTAGTGACGCATTGGCTGAAGTTTGGAAGTTAGTTTCTCGTTCAAACAAGTACATTGATGAAACTACGCCATGGATTCTAGCGCGTAACGATGATGAAGAATCAAAACAAAAATTAGCTAGCGTAATGAACCACCTTGCGGAAAGCTTACGGATTATCGCAATTTTGATTCAACCGGTGATGACGCAATCACCAGCGAAGATTTTCGGCCAACTAGGTTTGGATCCGGCAACGATGGAACTTCAAGGTTTACACTTTGGCGAAATTCCAGCCGGCACTAAGGTGGTAGAAAAGGGAACGCCAATTTTCCCTCGGTTAGATATTGAAAAAGAAGCGGCATTTTTGAAGGGTCAAATGACTCAATCAGACAAAAAGAAGGGACGGGCAGCAATGGCAGAAGCAAATCAAGCAAAGGCTACGGAAGAAAACGTAAACGAAGCTAAAAAAGAAATTCGCATTGAAGCATTCGATAAGGTTGAACTACGGGTAGCAGAAATTCTGGAAGCGGGCCACGTAGAGGGCGCTGACAGGTTATTGAAGTTCAAATTAGATGCGGGCGATGAAGAACCACGCCAAATTTTGTCCGGAATTGCACAGTGGTATCCAAACCCAGAAGAATTAGTGGGTAAGAAGGTAGTGATCGTTGCCAACTTGAAGCCAAGAAAGATGCGCGGCGAAATTAGTCAAGGAATGATTTTGTCGACGGAACGCGATGGCCAAGTAAACGTGGTAATGGTGGACGAAAAACACGAAAATGGAGATGTGTTGGGATAAAACTAGAGGCGGAGGTCCCCTGGGTAGCTTGTGAGGATTAACGGAATTATTTAATTAATCGCGGGTTAGGCGATTGATTAGATAATTTGGTTAACCGGAGAGAGCTGGGTTACGGAGCCGATTTCGGCAAGGCAGCCACTCCCACTGTGTTTATCCTAAGAATCTGGAATTGATAAGTGAAATGCGAAGAAGCTGGGAAAAACGTTGTTCACCCCAGCTTTTTTGCTATTAAGTAACGGGGCGTTAAGCCCGATTTGATAAGTTGGGGAGGCAATCAAGATGAAAATTTTTGATTCACATACTCATTTAAATGACGAAGCTTTTTGGGGAAACGAGCAAACGTACCTGGATCACGCGCGCAAGTTAGGGGTTAAAGCCACGGCCCAAGTCGGGTCCAACACCGTTTTAAACCAACGGGCTCTGGAATTAGCCGAAAAATACCCCCACACCTGCGCGATTGTGGGATGGCATCCGGAAGACGCAAAAGATTTCCATGAATCCGAGCGAGCAACGTTATTGGAACAGTTGAAAAATCCTAAGGTAGTGGCTTTAGGAGAGATTGGATTAGACTATCATTGGGATACGTCGCCCCAAAAAACACAACGGCGGGTTTTTGCGGAACAAATCCAAATCGCCCAAGAACGTAATTTACCGATTGCCATTCATAACCGGGATGCGATGGAAGATACCTACGAAATTTTAAAGAATGCCAGCACGCACCCAATCAAGGGCGTGATGCACAGTTTCAATGGGGATGTTGCTTGGATGGAAAAATTTTTGGAACTCGGATTAAACATCTCGTTTAGCGGAGTGGCGAGTTTTAAGAAGACTAAGGAAGTGCACGAAGCCGTTCGCCAAGTACCGTTGGATCGGATCATGGTGGAAACCGACGCACCATACTTAGCTCCGGAGCCTTTACGCGGCAAGCAAAACGAACCGGCCTACGCACTATACGTCCTAGAAGCTTTGGCCCGCCATCGGGACATGGATCCAGACGAATTAGCAAAGGCAACTTTTGAAAATACAAGTAAACTTTATGGGATTGAAAATGAAGAAAATTAAAGAAGTAATTGTAGTTGAAGGAAAAGACGATACCAAACGAATTAATTTAGCGGTCAATGCGGATACTTTGGAAACCCGGGGTTCGGCGCTGTCTGAGGAAACGATTGAACAAATTCAGCAGTTGCAAGAAACACGGGGAGTAATTGTGTTTACCGACCCTGATTTTTCAGGTGAAAAAATTCGTAAAACTATCGCGGCCGAAGTACCTAACGTTAAACATGCTTTCTTAAAGCGTAGTGATGCCGTTCCCGACCACAAGGGTAGTCTAGGGGTCGAACATGCTAGTCCAGAAGCAATTCGGCATGCATTAGAGCATCTTTATACGGAAGATGACGAAGCGTTGCCCCAAATTTCTCAGGACGACTTAATGGAAGCTGGATTAATTGTGGGAAAAGAGGCTAAACAACGCCGAATTAAGTTAGGCGAAATATTAGGAATTGGCTACGTAAACGCAAAGCAACTACCAAAAAGGTTGCAATTATTTCAGGTAGCTAAAAGTGATTTTGAACAAGCAGTTCAACAAATTGACGGAGGAAAGTATGAAGAATCAGATTGAGATTGGGAATCCCACGCGAACCCGGGCGATTTTAGAAAAATATGGCCTATCCGCTAAAAAAAGCTTAGGTCAAAACTTTTTAACCGATCCCAACGTGTTGGTTAACATTGTGGACGCAGCCGAAATTAACGATGGCGACGACGTGATTGAAGTAGGGCCGGGAATTGGGAGCCTTACGGAGCAAATTGCGAAACGGGCCCACCAAGTTTTAGCCTTTGAAATTGACCAAAATTTAATTCCGGTTCTAGATGAAACGCTGGCTCCGTACGATAACATTACGATTATCAACGAAGACGTACTTAAAGTTAACGTTAACGAAGTGGTCGCGGAACATTTCGACGGACAGCATCCGATTAAGTTAGTGGCTAATTTGCCGTATTACATCACCACTCCTATCTTAAAATCGTTCATGGCAAGCTCATTGCCAATCGCGAAAATGGTAGTGATGATGCAAAAAGAAGTTGCCGACCGGCTTACTGCGCAACCTGGTGACAAGGAATACGGTTCGTTATCCGTCGTGGTGCAGTACCGCATGCAAACTCAGGTAGAGTTCACGGTTCCTGCCCGGGTGTTTGTCCCACAACCAAAAGTGGATTCTGCGATTGTTAGTTTAACGCCGCGCAAAGATTGGCCAGTTTATCCTGCAGACGACCGCGACTTCTTCAAAACGGTGCACGGATGCTTTATGCACCGGCGAAAGAACTTGTGGAATAACATGCAGGGATTGTACGGTAAGGCACCGGAAACTAAAGAAAAAATTCAGTCGGTATTAGACGAGTTGGAAATTGACCCGCATATTCGGCCAGAACGGTTAACGGTGGTTGATTTCATCAACTTGCACAATCAAATCCAAACTGTCGGACTAAAGCGTAAATAAACCGTTTTAATTGAAATAAAGCACAAAAAAACTAAATGTAAAGCGTTGATATTCAATTGTTGGTGTGGTAAAATTGCATCTTTTGTGAAACTATGATAGAATGTTTCACATGGGAAGGTGAAGTTAATGCCAATCACACTAGCTACAATAAAAGATAAACTCGATAATCGTATCGGGGAAGAATTATTGGTAGTCGCTCAGGCTGGCCGCAAAAAAGTAACTAAACGGCGTGGACGATTGCACATGACATACCCAGCCGTTTTCGTAGTTGATTTGGATCAAGACGAGAACTCCTTCGAACGTGTGTCGTACAGTTACACAGACATTTTAACTAGAAACATCAAACTAAACTTTGACGATGAAACTGATGGTGAAGAAGCCGCCGAAGACATCGAGGATGAAGAAGACGAAGCAGAATTTGATGCAGAGTAAGTTCTAGCTAATAAAACTTGGAGAACCGTGGTGGAGAGGCTAATTAAAGCTAAATCACGCGGTTCTTAAGCATGGAAACGGGCTGTTAACCAAAACAGTAGAGGCCGCAAAGTCATTAATGACTTTGCGGTTTTTTGTGTAATAGATATTAGAGGATAAATTACTTCCCGGAACTTTGGGGCGCGGCTTTTCCAAGTTACACTTGGTGGCTTGGTTTGTAACTATTTTAATTATCTTGTTTTGCTAATAATTAGGGTAAAGTTTCACTTTGTGTTAAACACCCTTTTTTATTTTGTTTAATTTTCTAGTATAATCAGTATTAAAAGTAAACAAAGCGGGTGGAGTAAATGGAAATCACCGAGAAAGCTCCTGCTAAATTGAACCTTTTTTTAGACACGCCATTCAATCATCCCGATGGTTTACCAGAATGGAACATGATTATGACGTCGGTTGATTTAGCGGACTATGTCAAGATTGAAAGTATTCCAGGACGCACGGGAATTAAGGTGCGGACGAATACTGGTTTTTTACCTAACGATAGTCGGAACTTAGCGTATCAAGCAGCCCGAGTTTTGCAAGAAAAGTACCAAATCCGCGCGCGAGTGAACATTGAGATTCGAAAACACATTCCGGTAGCGGCCGGTTTAGGTGGCGGTTCTTCAGACGCAGCAGCGGTATTGCGCGGTTTAAACCAGCTGTGGGATTTAAAATTAAATAACGAAGAATTGGCTAAAATTGGGTTGACCATCGATTCGGACGTTCCGTTTTGCGTCTATGGGCATACGGCACACGTTTTGGGAAAGGGTGAAAAGGTGATTCCCTTAAAAAAGCTGCCCCCAATGTGGGTGGTAATTGCCAAGCCCAAGCTTAGCGTTTCTACGCCCCATATTATTAGTAAAATTGAACACCAAACTTTACAACACTCAAATATTAAATTAATGCTCGACGCGATTGAACACGAGGATTATGATAGTATTTGTCGTTATATGGGGAACGTTTTAGAACAAGTAACCGGAAAAGAACATCCGGAAGTACTAAAAATTAAGGATAAAATTAAACAATTCGGGGCGGACGCAGCGCAAATGAGCGGTACCGGCCCGACCGTGTTTGGAATTTGTTCCAAGTCGACCCGGGCTAAACATATTGTTAACAGTTTAAAGGGTTTTTGTCATGAAGTATATTTAGTGAGAATTTTGTGAGGGATAGAAATGGCTAATCATGAAGCAACAAAAAAGAAAATTGTCGACGGGTTATTTGAGTTGTTAAAGGATAATGAGTTAGCCAGCATATCAGTTAGTAACATTTGCCAGACTGCGTCAGTTTCGCGGATGTCGTACTACCGAAGTTTTAAATCTAAGGACCAAATCATTGACTATAAAATTGACCAGATATTTACGGAATTTTTTAACTACTTAATGACTCGTCCTAATCACGATATTAGTGCCTTCTTGGAGGCTTACTTTGCGGTTTGTCGGAAAAATGCTTATTACATTGGAATTTTAATCGACGCTGATTTAAACGACCGCTTGTATAATAAATTGCATTTTTACCTAACCGATCTAATTGAAAAAGGAATTTTCAAATTACGGACGGACATCCCCGTAATGTGGGTTAATTTTGCGGCTGGCGGCTTAAGTCAAATGGTTGTGCAATGGGTGAAGGATGGACTCGTGCAGACAAACCAAGAAATGGTAATGGTTGCACATCGCTTCTTAAGGTAGCATATTTACATAGTTGCCAAACTGGTTAAAGAACGTGGCAACGGTATAATGGGCGGAAACCGTTCTGCTATGGGGGATTGGTAGCGCTCTCGTAGGAAATTTACTATAATAGAAGCATAAATTATGGGAGTGATGGACATGCTCGAGTATAAAAAGATCTTAGTACCAATTGATGGCTCTGCTAATAGTGAATGGGCGCTGAAAAAAGCAATTTCGGTGGCTCAGCGGAACCATGGACATTTAGACGTGGTTACCGTTATTCAGTCCTCACGTTTTATGGATATTTATGGGCATATGGGTACTAACATGAATTACGTCGAAGTATCCCTCCTCCGAGCTAAGGAATATGTCGATAACATTAAGGAACAAATTCAGCAAAAGTATCACTTTACTGATATTGACGTATACGTGGAAGCCGGCGATCCGAAAACCGTGGTGGCCACTAATTTGCCAGAGAAGTTAGGAACCGACCTGATTATGATGGGGTCGACCGGCCTGAACGCTTTGCAACGAACGCTGCTCGGTTCGGTAGCTGATTACGTAGTTCGCATTGCGCCAGTTGACGTTTTGCTGGTTCGCACCAAAATGGATAATTTCACGATTGCTAAGGAAGTATAACAGGAGGAATTGAGATGAGTAGTACGCGGGAATTGAACCCAAGAAGATTCAGTCAAATTTTAGTCGGGGTAGACGATTCCCCGGACGCGCAATTAGCTTTTCGGTTTGCAATGAACCGGGCTAAACAAGATGATGCTGAATTGGACTTGGTAACGGTTATTGAAGAAAACGACATTAATATTTACCAGGCGTTGGATAAAAACTTTATTACCCAAAAACGGGCTGAGCTAGAAAAACATTTGCAAGACTACCGAAAAATTGCGCTTGAATTTGGAATCAAGAAGGTCCAAACTTACATTGCCGAAGGGGAAGCCGGCGAAACGATTGTCAAAAACGTAATTCCGCGAGTTAACCCGGATTTATTAGTGATTGGATCCTCTTCTAAGACGGGCATGGCCAAATATTTTGGTTCGCAAGCGTCATACATGGCTAAACACGCGCCGATTTCAGTACTGGTGGTCCGTTAAACCATTATTTTCAATAAGGTACTAGCCGATTTCTGAAACCGATGAATAACTAATTAAATGAGTAAATAAAGGGTCTGCGAGATGTTCTCTGTAGACTCTTTTTGCATTTTAAGAACAATGGGGACGTGGTTTTCACGAAGTTTCAAGAAAAAACTTACGAAAAAATTTTCTTTCTGCTATAGTAATCTAGTTGCGTCATTAGATAGGGTACTTAAAACAACTAGAGTACGTGAAAGAAAGAGGGTTTGATTTTAAATGAAACAAAATGAAAACAATGGCATGATGCAAGCTAGAGTTCCAGTTGTTCATCCCATGATAGTCATGGCAAGCATGATGATTGGCGCGTTCGTAGGAATGTTTAGCGAAACTTCGTTAAACATTGCTTTACCACAATTAATGAGCCATTTAAACGTCGCCGCTGGTACGATTCAGTGGTTAGTAACGGGTTACATGTTGGTAATCGGAATCGTATTACCATTTTCGAGTTTAATTTCGAAATGGTTTACTACCCGTCAAATTATTATATTTGGGTTGTTGGCGTTTATCGTCGGAGCGGTAGTTTCTGCGTTATCAACAGCCTTTCCAATGTTATTGGCTGGGCGCATGATTCAAGGAATCGCGACCGGTTTGATCTTGCCAATGATGTTTACCGTGGCAATGCAAGTTTTCCCGCCTTACAAACTGGGTGCGGCAATGGGAATGTGTGCCTTGGTAATTATGTTTGCACCAGCAATTGGTCCAACGTTGACCGGTTTAATTTTAGCTAAGTTATCTTGGAATTGGATTTTCTGGGCGTTTGTGCCATTCTTAGTAATTGCGCTATTATTTGCGATTTTTGGTTTGAAGAACGTCGGTGAATTGACGAAGCCTAAGGTGGACGTCCTTTCCCTACTAGAATCAATTATTGGTTTTTCTGGAATCGTAATGGGCGTCAGCTTTGCCAGTGAACAAGGTTGGGCTTCCCCGCTAGTGCTGGGTTCGTTGATTGTTGGAATCGTCGTCTTAGCACTTTACGTTAAGCGGCAACTTGCCCTTGCTGAACCAGTCCTTAACTTAAAGATTTTTGCCATTCCGGCTTTTCGAACCGGCGCGGTCTTAGTAATGTTAGATTTCGGCATTATTTTGTCGGCAATGTACTTGTTGCCAATGTACATTCAACGGGGGTTGTTACTACCAGTTGCCTTAACAGGGATTATCATGTTGCCTGGTGGTATTATTAACGCGTTGGTATCTGCAGTTGCTGGCCGGCTTTATGATAAGGTGGGCGCAAAGACTCCGGTACGCTTAGGCTTAATCATTGCCTTGGTAGGTGCATTGATGCTAGTATTCACCACCACCCATACGTCGATTGCTTACTTAATTGCGGCACACGTAATTTTGATGGTCGGCGCTCCGTTAGCAATGTCTCCAGCGCAAACGTACGCGTTGAATTCATTACAGGGAGCACAATCTGGTGATGGAAGTACCATCATGAACACTATGCAACAAATTGTAGGTGCGATTGCGACGGCCTTGGCAACTAGTTTGTTGGGAATTGGCCAAGCGGCATATCAAAATCACCATGGCAGTGGCCACTTGAGTGCAGCATTTACGAACGGAACGCATTACGGATTTTACTTCACAATTGCGTTAATCGTGGTTGGTTTATTAGCTTCATTGAGAATTACTACGGCTAAGGATGCTGAAAAATAAGCGATTAAGCCACTAAAATAGCCTTACTGAAATAGATTTTTCAGTAAGGCTATTTTTGTGTTAGCTGATTTCTTAGATTAGTGGGCGGAAGTGCTTAAAAGTGACTGCTACTTCTTTTGCCATAAAAACTTAATCAACGCACGGTTAACCCGGGCATTGTTATGCAACTTGCTGTGTTGCGCGTTTTTCCCCTGGATTTCAAGCTCCGTGTACGACTTGGCTCGCGGACTTACTAAATATTTTAGCGACTTGGCAGAATTTACCGGCACGGCTTCGTCAGAATGACTCCCATCGTCTAAATCGCCATAAATATTAAGTACGGCAGTTGAAGTAGGAAAATTTTTGCGCAGGTTAAGCAATTCTCGGTAAGCAGGGGCCATCCAGCTTGGTTTACCAGTAGCCTGATTAACGGTGGCTTGCTCACTCTTCTTTTCACCCATCAGCCCGTTGTAATGCCCCGCAATTGCTACCAAGTGAGCCACCTGAGGAAGCTTGGCATTGTGCAAATTATCATTGAGATAATTGATAATTTCAAGATTTCCCATCGAATGACCAACTAGGTTGATTGAGTGATAATGATGCTGTTTTTCTAAAGCGACGACAACTTGTTTAATGTATTCGCCACCACGATGATATCCGCTAACGTAATCTTCGTGGTCATTATTTGCCGTCAATTTATTATCCGCTAAGTTAACTTCCACAATGGGGTTAATTGCGTCCGCGGGGATGGAGTGGTTAAACGTAACTTTACCATTTTTAGCAACGTCCGCGCGGACTACGGTATTAGTTACCCCGGCTTGGCGAGCTGCGTCCACCATTTTTTCTTCGGCGTGAAAGCTGCTCCCCCAGCCATGGACAAATAACGTTGGAGTGGTGGACTGAACGTATTTTGCGGTGGTTGATGAACGATGCGGACCCGTCAAGTAGACTATTCCAGTTGCGATAATCAACAACCCTATTAAAACTAATAATATTTTTTTCATCAAATCCTCCTTAACATTGGTGAAATTCCCGATGGCTTTGGAATTGTTCACATTATATCCGCAATTATGGATAATGAAAAATATTTATTTTTAATCGTTAAGGATAATGATTCGTTATATAAGGCAGTGTAATCTTAATAAATTGAAAGTTCTCGTAAATCCGCCCGGGCCTTTTCTTCGGCGTTTAAATCTTGGGTGATTTGCCCGTTTCGCAAGACTAAAAGCCGGTTACCGTACTTGACCGCGTCGCTAAGTTGGTGGGTGATCATCAGGGCGGTTAAATGATCCGCAGTAATCCGTTCTTGGGTAGCCACCATTAACTCGGTGCTGGTTTTGGGGTCGAGGGCCGCCGTGTGCTCATCTAACAAAAGGATTTCCGGCCGTTTGATGGTTGCCATCAAGAAGCTTAAAGCCTGGCGCTGTCCACCAGATAGGCTTCCGGTTGGGGTTTTAAGCCGGTCGCTAAGTTGGTTAGGCATGCTTGCGGTAATCTGTTTGAATTCGGCAGTATGTTGGTTTAAGCGACGGGGACGCAATCCGCGACGTTGTCCGCGTTTCGTAGCTAATAATAGGTTTTCCGCAACGGTCATGCGGGGGGCGGTTCCCAACTTAGGGTCTTGGAAAACCCGACTAATGTAGCGAGTCCGTTTTTCTTCGGAAAGGTGGGTAATGTCTTTTCCCGCAAGCAAAATCTGGCCTTCGTCAACGGCTAAGTTTCCAGCGATCACGTTAAAAAGGGTTGATTTACCAGCTCCGTTAGAACCTAACAAGGTGATAAAGTCGTTTTGGTAGACCTTTAAGTTAATGTTTTTTAAAATTTGGATTTCTTCGCTAGTGTGCCGGTTGGCGTAGACGGACACGTTTTTTAATTCTAAAATTACTTGGTTATTCATTTGAATCACGCTCCTGACTAATTGGTGAAAGGCCGCGGCGGACAATGTTGGATAAACGCAACTTTTGGCGTAAGGTTGGCAACATTAGGCAAAGGGCCAGTACTAATGAAGAAATTAAGTTTAAATCATTGGTGTTAAAGCCGGCCTTGAGGACTAAGAGAAGTACGAACCGGTAGATGATGCTACCGCAAACCACGGCAACGAGACGCTGGTTCATGGTCAGCTCGCCAAAAACTACTTCGCCGATAATGATTGAAGCAAGACCGATTACGATGATTCCAATTCCCATGTTAACGTCGGAATAACCGTCACTTTGGGCGATCAAGGCACCAGAGACGGCAATTAAACCGTTGGAAACCATGAGGCCTAAATTTTTCATTTGGTCGGTGTGAATTCCTAAAGATTTTGCCATTTTTTCGTTGTCCCCGGTTGCAATGAAGGCTTGGCCAAGCTCAGTTTGCAAGAAAAGCGCTAGAAGGGCAACCACCACGGTGATAATTAACAAGCCTAACAGTACGCTATCGAAGAAGGGCGGTAATGAAGTTAGGAACGCACCGCTAAACAAGGTGTGATGTCCTAATAAGGATACGTTCGAAGTCCCCATAATTCGTAAGTTGATGGAGTAGCAGGCGGTCATCACTAAGATTCCGGCCAATAAAATTGGGATTTTACCCTTAGTGTACAGTAAACCGGTGGTCAGACCTGCTAACATACCTACGCCAAATGCTAGTACGGTTGCCAAAAGCGGGTCTACTCCGTGAGTAATTGCGGTCACGCTCACGGCTGCTCCTAACGGAAAGGTCCCTTCCACGGTCATGTCAGGAAAGTCTAAAATCCGAAAAGTTAAAAATAATCCTACGCCAAGGAGCCCCCACAGCAACCCCTGACCGATAGCAGAAGTAATTAGATTCATTTGTAAATAACCCCTTCCTTTTGTGCTTTTTGTAGTAAGTTATTAGGAATTTTAATTCCCATTTGTTGCGCTTGTTTTAAGTTAATGGTTAGGTCGCCGCGTTTAAGATATTCGACCGGATTTTCCCGAACTTTTTCACCCTTTAAAATCCGCCCGGCCATTTTTCCAGTCAACACGCCGAGTTTATACTGGTTCACGCTGTAAGTGGCAATTCCGCCATTTTTGACCATGGAATCGACTGCTGGGAAAACGGGCACGTTAGCCGCGTTGGTGTTTTTGACCAACGTTGACATCGCTCCGGCAATGGTGTTGTCGGTTGGAACGTAAACTGCGTCCACCGCCTGGGCCATGGATTGCGAAACCTGGTTAAGGTCGTTGGAGTTCGCGATGGAATACGCCTTAAGATTAATGCCCGCCTTCTGGGCCAGTTTTTTAAACTGGTGGTACTGGGTCACGGCCGAGTTGTCACTAGAAGTATAAATGATTCCCAAAGTGTGCAAATCCGGCATGAGCTGCTGAATTAATTGCAATTGTTGGGCTAACGGCGCCTGGTCGGAGACGCCGGTAACGTTCGTAGTCGGATGCTTTAGATTGGTCATTAAACGAGCACCTTTGGGATCGGTAATCCCGCTCATAATGACCGGCGTTGTGCTAGTAGTATTTGCTAAAGCAAGGGCGGCTGGGGTGGTAATCCCAATCGATAGGTCGACCCCTTCGTTTTCAAACTTCTCGCTCATGGTTTTGAGGTTACTCTGATTTCCCTGAGCATTTTGGTAGTCCACCTTTAGATTCTTTCCTTCGGTAAACCCGGTTTGCTTTAAGCCAGCGTAAACCCCGCGTTGAATTTGTTTTAAAGCTGGTTGGTCCATCAGTTGCAGGATGCCAATCTTTTTGGTGGTTTGGCTAGCCTGGTTGGTAGAATTTCCTTCTTTGAAAAAGGCAAATCCTAGAAACGCAAAAATGATGACGATAAAACTTAACATTCTTTTCATACAAGCAAAGCTCCTTAAAATAAAGTAATAAAAAAGGACAAACCCAGAGGGCCTGTCCAAAAAAGGCCCGCATGGCGGTTAATGATCCATGCGGGCGATTATCAGCGTTATTCAACACAAATGAGCCGGCACAGATACGATCTGTATACAGGTCGTATCTTGCCTTTGCAAAACACAACCTAGTTACCGGCTTTGCCAACCATTATTGACATTTTTTCGTTTTAAAATGCTCATTTGCTTATTCCTACCTTACAAGTTAATCTTCCATGAGTATAACGGAAGACTTTTTAGTTTGTCAACGACGATTTAAAAATTACCTAGCTCTGGTTAATGGCATGGAAGTAGAAACGGGTGCTGCGATCTAAGTAATAAGCTTTCGAGAAGTTGAATAAGACGTTATTCTTCCGGTAATGCGACTGGTAAAGGGTGATATAGCGATCGCCTTGAGGAAAGCCGGTAATGGACGCAGCTTCTGGCGATAACGGTTCAATGCCAACGTATTGGTCGCTCGAATCAACGGTGACATCGTATTCGGTTTTAATAAACTCGAGGATTGATTCGTGCAGGACGTCGACTGGTAGAAAGGGAACTTCATTGCGCTCGTAATAAGCGTATTCCAATATATAAGGCTGATTTTTACGGTAACGGTACCGGATGATTCGGTATAGTTCATCGCCATCTTCACAACCAAACTCATTCGCCATGGCCCGGTCGGCAATCATCCGGTCGAAAGTAACTACCCGAGAAGTTAGCTTTTGGTGGTTAAACCCCTCGGAAACCCCCATGGTGAGGTTAACGATCCGATCGGTGTCCGCGCCAATATTATTAATGTAGTATCCGCTGCCTTGAACCCGACGGACGAGTCCCTTTTGGCTAATGATGTCGATGGCCTTACGAATTGTGTTCCGGCTAACGTTATACTTTTGCATTAATTCGTATTCGGTAGGCAATTTTACCTTGAACTGCTGGTGATTTATTTTATAAATCAAATCATTTGCGATAAATGTATACAATTAGTGACACCTTCTTTATCTGGTTTTAATAACCTGGTGACAAATTTAAATGTTTGGCACTTGTAAAATTTGTACCTACGTTTTATAATTCAATTGTAACGTAAGCGGTTTCATAGTCAACCGCCTAAATTAAATTTATTACAGGAGTGATTCATATGGCTGAAAAAACAATTATGTTAGTATGTGCGGCAGGAATGTCGACTAGTTTACTAGTTTCCAAGATGCAAAAAGCTGCGGAAGCTGAAGGCGTTGACGCGGAAATCTTTGCAACGGCGGCATCCGATGCGGATAACAAATTATCCGAAAAATCACCAGATATTTTGATGCTTGGACCGCAAGTTCGTTATCTAGAAGACAACTTCAAAAAGAAATTAGATATTCCAGTAGAAGTTATTGATATGCAAGACTACGGCATGATGAACGGCGAAAAAGTTCTCAAAGAAGCTTTATCAGCAATGGGAAATTAAGTAACGTTGTGAATTTTTTAAAAGCGCTTTCACTTAACTGGAGCGCTTTTTTGTATCGAAAGGGGTAAATTAAATGGCTGAACAAGAACAAGATATGCAAGCAATTATGGGATTAATTATTAACGGAGGGAACGCAAAGAGTTCTGCTTTTGAAGCAATTAACGCTGCTAAGGAAGGTGACTTTAAGCGTGCCGATGAAAAATTGAAGGAATCTGACGGCTTTTTGACTGAAGCACATAACGCCCAAACCGGGATGCTGACTGAAGAAGCCAACGGCAACCATGCCAAGGTAACTTTATTAACGGTTCATTCCCAAGATCACATCATGAATGCCATCACTTTCCGGGATTTAGCCGGAGAAATTGTGGACTTATATAAGAAATTAGCTGAAAAGTAAGGTGGAGATTTGATGACGGAAGAAAATTATCGGATGCCCGCTGGTTTCTTATGGGGCGGCGCAGTTGCAGCCCATCAGTTTGAAGGCGGATGGCAAGCCGACGGGAAGGGCGTTAGCATTGCGGACGTCATGACGGCAGGCAATAAAGACACTCCGCGTAAAGTTACGGACGGAGTGGTGGATGGTGAGATTTACCCTAACCATTGGGGAATTGATTTTTACCATCACTATCGCGAAGATATCGCTCTTTTTGCTGAGATGGGCTTTAAGTGCTTTCGGACTTCGATCGCTTGGACACGGATTTTCCCTAACGGCGACGAAACGGAACCCAACGAGGCCGGATTAAAGTTTTACGATGACGTTTTTGATGAACTTTTAAAACATGATATTCAGCCAATTATCACCCTGTCCCATTTTGAAATGCCTTATCACCTAGTAAAGGAATATGGCGGTTGGACTAATCGAAAACTAATCGACTTTTTCGTCCGGTTTGCCAAGACGGTAATGGAACGTTATCGCGGTAAAGTTAAATATTGGATGACTTTTAATGAAATTAATAATCAAGCTGATTATGACGATCCGCACCCGCTGCTCCAAAACTCGGGGTTGCTAGTTACGAAAACTACGCCAGATAAAGAAGCGTTAATGTACCAGGCGGCCCATAACGAAATGGTTGCAAGCGCGAAGGTGGTCAAATTGGCTCACGAAATTGACCCAGATTATCAAGTCGGGGCAATGATTGCCATGTGTCCGATCTACCCGCTTACTGCTAAACCAGCGGATATTATGAAGGCTGAACGGGCAATGCAGACCCGCTATTACTATGGTGATGTTCAGGCGAATGGTGAATATCCCGCATGGCTGTTGAAGTACTGGCAACGGCGTAATATTTCCGTGGACATCAGCGATGAAGACCGCGAAATTTTAGCGCAGGGCACGGTAGATTACATTGGCTTTAGTTACTACATGTCCTTTACGACAAAGGCTAATGACGACGATCCCGACTACGCCTACCGGGAGTCTACTGATTTAGTGGATAATCCGTACGTAGCAAAATCAGATTGGGGCTGGCAAATTGATCCAATCGGTTTGCGTTATTCCATGAATTGGATGCAAGACCGTTGGCATAAACCACAATTCATCGTGGAAAACGGTTTTGGCGCTTACGATCAAAAGACCGCCGATGGCCAGGTTCATGACGACTACCGGATTAAGTATTTCCATGACCACATTCTCGAGATGGAAAAGGCCGTCGTGTTAGACGGAGTTGATTTGATTGGCTACACTCCGTGGGGCTGCATCGATTTAATCTCAGCTAGCACGGGTGAAATGGCCAAGCGTTATGGCTTTATTTATGTCGACCAAGATGACGCAGGTCATGGAAGTCTAGCGCGTTCTAAGAAGGATTCATTTGCTTGGTACCAAAAGGTAATTGCTTCAAACGGGGCGGATTTAACTACTAATTAATTAAAACCGCTGACGTCCTGCAGGTCACAAGGTTAATGCCGTTTTAAGGAGGTGATCAAGGTGTTTAGTTACGAACGAATTCAGACCCTCAATCAATTAGAAATGTTTGTTTATAAGTACGTTGCCGGTCATCTTGAAGAATGCAAAACAATGACGATTCGAGATTTATCAGCTAAAAGTCACGTGTCATCCACTACGGTTTTGCGTTTTTTGAAGAAAATGGGTTACGAAGGATTTTCCGATTTCAAATATGCGTTGCGACATCATGATGAACCCGATCGGTTCGGACAGGTAGAACAAGAGTGGGGACCAATTGCCCAATTTTTAACGCAAGCTAATTTGCCTAAGTATCGGCAAAAAATTTCCACGGTAGCGCAGTTATTTTTAAAGGCGCACACCCGCCTCTTTTTAGGGATGGGATCGAGTAGCAGTCTAGCACAGTACGGTGCCCGAGTGTTATCTAATTATGGATTGTTTTCTTTGGCAATTATGGATCCGTATCAGCCGCAGCCGATTGAGGGCCGGGACTATACTAAAACTTTGATCATGTTTTTGTCCGTTTCAGGCGAGTCCGATGCAATTTTGCGACAAGCCAATTATTACCGACAAAATGGGGCGACTACCGTTGCGGTAACGGCCAACCACCTTTCAACACTTGCGCAGGTTTGCGACCATTGTTTGGCATACGACATTCCGGAAAAGAAAGTGGGGACGCTAGACTTCACTTCTCAAGTACCGGTAGTTTACGTTTTAGAGCAAATTGGTCAGCGGTGTGGCGAGCTAATGAAAGATACTAAGGTGAGTCACCAAGGTTAAAAATAGTGTTATGAGGACGGTTAATTTTAAGCAAAAAAGTTGGGAATAAAAATTTTTTCGTGAATTTTAGTCCCAACTTTTTTATGCTTCCAAAAGCCAATGTGCTAATTTATTCCCAATAAATCAACAGTGTTAACTATTAGGTTCAATAGCCGGGATAAAGCGAGCGTTTCCAAGACTTGTGTAGTAGTTGACAAACGGTTGAAAACGGTTACTATTTAGTTATAAACAACTAGGAGGTTGGTTACTTATGAAAATTGCTATAGTTGGTTGTACACACGCTGGAACCTTTGCAGCACAACAAATCTTAACAGAACATCCCGATTACGACGTGACGGTTTACGAACGTAATGATAATTTGTCATTCTTATCATGTGGGATTGCACTTTGGGTAGGGAACCACGTTTCTGATCCAAAGAAAATGTTCTATTCATCGCCAGAAGCGTTGACTGAACTTGGTGCAACCATGAAAATGAAGCATGATGTTTTAGATATCGACCCCGATACAAAGACTTTGAAAGTTAAAAATCTCGCAACAAATGAAGAGTTTACCGATACATACGATAAGCTAGTTATGACGACGGGTTCATCGCCTGTAATTCCGCCAATTGATGGAATTGATAACGAACGAATCAAGCTTTGCAAGAACTGGAACGACGCGGCAGAATTAAAACGGATTGACGACGACGTTAAGTCCGTAGTGGTAATTGGTGCAGGCTACATTGGCGCTGAATTGGCTGAACAATATGCAATCACTGGCCGTGAAGTTACCTTGATTGATGGTTTACCAAACGTATTGGCAAAGAACTTTGACCCTGAAATTTCTGACCGGGTTGCCAAAGACTACACTGACCACGGTGTTAAATTAGCAATGAACGAAATGGTTCAAGGCTTTAGCGGAACTGATCAAATTACCGTTAAGACTGATAAGGGTAGTTATACAGCAGATTACGCAATTCTCTGCGTTGGTTTCCGGCCACATACTAGTTTGCTAAAGAACAAGGTTGATATGCTCAAAAACGGTGCAATCATCACTGATGAATATATGCAAACTTCGAACCCGGACATTTTTGCCGCAGGTGATGCTTCAGTAGTGCACTACAATCCTACTGGCAAAGACGATTACATTCCGTTGGCAACTAACGCGGTTCGTCAAGGAATTCTAATTGGGCATAACATTGAAAAACCAACCGTAAAATACTTGGGTACCCAAGCAAGTTCTGCGGTAGCACTTTTTGGTAAAACTTTGGCAAGTACCGGTTTGACCGAAGGTGGCGCACAAGCGCGGGGCGTGGAAGTTGATTCGGTAACTCTTGAACAAGATTATCGTCCAGAATTCATGCTTACCACTACCCCAATTTTAATGCGCTTGGTTTGGGATCCAAAGACCCGGGTAGTGCTTGGGGGTGCGTTCTACAGTGATTATGACTGTGCACAATCTGCAAACACCGTTTCGTTGGCAATTCAAAACAAGATGACCATTGATGACTTGTCGATGGTGGACATGTTCTTCCAACCAAATTACGACCAACCGCTTAACTACATTAATGCGTTAGCGATGGCGGCGGTTGCCAAGGCAGATTCTAAGAAATAGTAAACTGATTTTAAGCAGAAGGGAATCCTGAGCATGAACAAATCAAAAGTAGCGATGGTTACGGGAGCTGCGCAAGGGATCGGTAAAGCGATTGCGTTGCGTTTAGCACAGGATGGTTTCGCAGTGGGAGTTGCGGATTTAAAGGCCGCAGCCGCCCAACAAGTAGCGGACGAGATCAACGACCGCGGACAAACCGCCATTGCTGTTGAAGTTGACGTTGCTAATCGAGATGACATGTTTAAGGCGGTTTCTCAGGTTAGTGACCAACTAGGCGGGTTTGACGTGTTAGTTAACAACGCTGGGTTAGGTCCCACAACACCAATTGAAACCATCACTCCTGAGCAATTTGATAAGGTATATCATGTTAACGTTGCTGGCCCATTGTGGGGCATTCAAGCTGCAGTTGCACAGTTTGAAAAGTTAAACCACGGTGGCAAGATTATTAACGCGACTTCGCAGGCCGGAGTAGTGGGAAATCCTAATTTAGCACTCTACTCGGGTACTAAATTCGCGGTCCGGGGAATTACGCAAGTGGCTGCGCGAGATTTGGCAGACAAGGGAATTACCGTGAATGCTTACGCACCTGGAATTGTAAAAACCCCAATGATGATGGACATCGCTCATCAAGTCGGTCAAAACGCTGGCAAAGATGACGAGTGGGGGATGCAACAGTTCGCAAAGGACATCACCTTAAAACGACTTTCGGAACCGGAAGACGTAGCTGCAGCCGTTGCGTTCTTAGCTGGTCCAGATTCTAATTACGTTACCGGACAAACCATCATTGTGGATGGCGGAATGCAGTTTCAATAAGTCAGTTTTAATTTAGCTTTGAACTAGTTCAGAACGAGAATTACATCGTTCTGAGCTTTTTTGTTGTGACGGAGAATTGTAAAAAAATGGTGACGGATGAAATTTTAGCGATTGTTATTTAATTAATGGTGGGCTTGCGAGATAGTCAAAATGCGTTCCCAAACCCAAACTTTCCGGTTGAACAAAAGTTTAATTTGCAATACAGACTAAACGTGCTCCAGCCTCCAATCTTTTCCGGTTAATAAAATTATGCAATCAATCGCCAAACCTGCGATTAATTACATAATTAAACTAATCCTCAAAGATTACCCGGAGGCTTCCGCACTCTCTCAATTGAGCACCATCCTCGCCTTTTTTTCCTTTGTTTTGTACAATTACTTTAATAAAAATGATAAATTGCTAACATTTAGAACGTTAAATCTCCACTGAAAGCGGTTTTATTAATCGGTAAAATAGACCCATGGAGTGAAACTATTTTTATTGTTTTAACTATGTATCGTAGCCCGGGCTCGGATGAATTATCACGCCAATTATTTCGATACGGTTAGTTTAAAACAATAAAAAATTTGCTCAGTGTCCTGATTGAGGGGTTACCAAAAGCATTTGTCGTATTTAACTAGTTAGATATTTTTACGCGTATTTAAGAGTACTAGCTAAAACGTTGCTACTAGTGAGATCGATTCGGATTGCTTCATCAATCGTGATTAATGATCGCCGCTAAACAACTAAATTTTAAGTAAACAGTCAAATTATTAAGTGAGCTGATTGTTCTGCTCACGGACACAAACTTTTTAGAGGTGATCAACTTGTCAGAAAAAAAGCCGCCCAAAAAAATTGGTTTATTGCCATTATGTGCGCTAGTGATTAGTTCATCGATCGGAGGTGGGGTGTTTGGCCTACCATCCGATCTAGCACGTGCAGCGGCTCCGGGACCGGTGATAATCGCATGGTTAATTGTCGGTTTTGGAATTTTAATGTTAGCTTTGTCATTAAATAACTTACTGCTTAAGGAACCGAAGCTGGAAGGCATGTTTTCCTATGCACAAAAGGGATTCGGACCGTTTGCAGGTTTTATTAGTGGCTGGGGATACTGGTTGTCCGCCTGGCTTGGCAACGTGGCGTTTGCAACCATGATGATGAGTGCTTTGGGGTATTTCTTCCCCGTCTTTAAATCAGGACAAAACTTACCTTCAATTTTGTTAGCAAGCGTCTTGCTGTGGTGTTTAACCTACTTTGTCAGTCAGGGAATTGAAGGCGCTGCGATTATTAACATGGTGGTTACCATTGGTAAGCTAGTCCCGTTGTTCGTTTTTATCGTAACTGCAATTATTTTATTTGATGGGCATCTTTTTACCCAAGCTTTTTGGGATAACGTAGGAAGCCACTTTGTAGTCAGTGACGTAATGCAGCAAATTAAAAACTGCACGATGGTGATGATGTGGGTCTTCGTTGGGATCGAAGGGGCTTCCACCCTCTCCGCACGGGCGCAGAAGAAGTCAACTGCCGGAAAGGCAACCATGTTTGGTTTGATTAGTCTATTAGCAATTTACATGCTAATCTCAATCTTGCCATATGGCTACCTAACCCGGACGCAGTTGGCGGACCTTCATCAGCCAGCGCTATTATACGTCTTTGCCCAGATGGTAGGTCCTTGGGGCGGTTACCTGATTGGCATCGGTCTAATCGTTTCCATCTTGGGTGCGTGGTTGTCGTGGACAATGCTACCAGCAGAAACCATTTTGCTAATGGCTAAGCAAAAGCTATTGCCAAAGTATTTTGGTAAGGTCAACCGGCATAATGCACCAACATTTGCGTTAGTAATGACTGCGTTTTTAGTACAGGGCTTTCTGTTTACCTTGTTGTTTACCTCGCGTGCGTATAATTTTGCTTATTCGCTTTGTACGGCTTCGATTATCGTCTGTTATATCCTAGTAGCAGCGTACCAAATCAAGTATTCCTATCAACACCTAAACGTAAAGGGGAATCGGGCGCAACTAATGATTGGAGTTTTCGCGTTAGTATTTGAAGTCGTGGGGATTTGGATGGCAGGAATTGAGTACTTATTACTCTGTTTAATTGCCTACTTACCAGGTATTTACTTCTACGGGAAGGCTCGTCAGGAAAATGGCTGCGCAGTCCGCTTGTCGCACAAAGAAAAATTAGTGACCGGATTGCTTACCGCGGGTGCGCTATTGAGTGTGGGTCTAATGTTTACGGGCGGAATCTCGCTTTAGGAATGTGTTATATTAGAACTTTGGTTACTTGATTTAAGAGCTAAGAATCATCAGCTAGGAGTAATGATATGACAAACGAGCAGGATTCCATTCGGGATAATCCGAAAAAGTATTTAAAAGCTAAACCGGAATTTAGTGATTTTACCGATGCAGAGTTGCAACAGCTTATTAACCAAATGCACGTAAAGCAATTTCCCAAGGGACAGGTTTTATTTGATCAAAGCGATGATCGAGAAAATTTGTACTTTGTGATTAAAGGTTTGGTACGAGCGGAGCGAACCGATGCAAACGATAAATTCACTTTTTATACATACATTAAGGCCGACCTTGCTTTTCCTTACCGGGGAATGTTTACGGAGTGTTATTATCCGTACACGGCCCAGGCAATGACCGATATTGAAATTGTCTATTTTCCAATGTCAGTTTTTGAATCGTTGTTACGACAAAACAACGCGGCGTTGGTCAAGGTGGTTAAGGAAATGAGTTCAATCATTAGCGAATCAGAAGATCAGATTCAGCAGTTAGTTACCCCAAGTGCACGACAACGAATTGTCCAAGCGTTGAAAACTTTTGAAGCTGATTTAGGACAGCTCCAGCCGGATGGTAGTTCTAAAATTCCGTATCCCCTCCGCATTAAGGAATTAGCGGTGATGAGCGGAACCAGCCGGGAGACTGCCGGACAGATTGTCAAATACTTGGTGGAACAAAACTTAATTGATTATGAACATAAACGGTTTGTTTTTAAACCTGAATTTTTTCAGGATGAAAATGACGAATAACTAACAAAATTGAAGGCACACAATTAAATAAAACTAAAAAAGATGGTCAACTGGCGTGGGGCTTATTTTTAAAGAGCTTCTGCAAGGTTGACCGTCTTTTGGTAAGGGAGTGTGCCATTATGTTAACAAAGGGAAAACGGCGTTTTAAGCTTAAAATGCCGGGAGCGTTTGTAATTTTATTCATTTTGACGATTGTGGCGGTAATCGCTACGTGGGTAGTTCCTTCAGGGAGTTACGCAAAATTGGCGTACAACCAAGCAAACTCGTCTCTACAGGTAAAACAGCCTAACGGACAGGTTGAAAAGGTACCAGCTACCCAAAAAGAATTGGATAAACTGGGTGTTAAGATTAACATTCAGAAGTTCACGTCGGGAAGCATTAACCAAGAAATTTCAATTCCCAACACTTACGAACGCTTGAAGCAGCATCCAGCAGGAGTTGATCAAATTACTTCGAGCATGGTTAACGGAACTATCGAAGCTGTCGACATTATGGTGTTTATCTTTGTGTTAGGCGGTTTGATTGGTGTGGTAAGGGCAAGCGGGGCCTTTGAATCCGGTTTGCTAGCGCTGACGAAGAAAACGAAGGGGCACGAGTTCCTGTTAATTTTCTTAGTAGCGACGTTAATGGTTCTAGGCGGAACGTTATGCGGAATTGAAGAAGAAGCGGTGGCTTTTTATCCAATCCTCGTGCCCGTCTTCATTGCGATGGGCTACGATTCGATTGTCTGTGTGGGAGCCATTTTCTTAGCTAGTTCAATCGGGACGGCCTTTTCAACAATTAACCCGTTTTCCGTAGTAATTGCCTCCAACGCGGCGGGGATTAGCTTCACGGAAGGTTTACCATGGCGGGCCTTTGGTTGTGTAGTGGCGGCGTTGTTCGTAATTGGCTACCTCTACTGGTACAGTAAGAAGGTTAAACAAAATCCGGCAACTTCGTACTCTTACGAAGACCGGGATGAATTTAACCAAAAATGGTCGGTAATAAATAATGATGAACAACAAGCAGCGTTTACCTTACGAAAGAAAATTGTGTTAGCGCTATTCGTAGCTGGTTTTCCTTTGATGGTTTGGGGAGTAATGCCCCAGGGCTGGTGGTTCCCTAAGATGGCGGCTTCGTTCTTGGCCTTTGCCATTTTGATCATGATTTTAACAGCGACTGGTAAAAATGGAATTGGGGAAAAAGGTGTCGTTGACGCGTTTGTCAACGGTGCTTCGAGCTTAGTCGGGGTATCGTTGATTATTGGTTTAGCTCGAGGAATTAACTTGATTTTAAACCAAGGAATGATTTCCGATACAATCCTGGACTTTTCCTCGTCGTTAGTTGCCCACATGAGCGGGCCGGTATTTATTATCGTGATGTTACTTATTTACTTCGTCCTGGGCTTCATTGTGCCATCATCTTCTGGTTTAGCGGTACTTTCAATGCCGATTTTGGCGCCGTTAGCAGATACGGTACAGATTCCACGTTTTGTCGTGGTTACGGCCTATCAATTTGGGCAATACGCAATGTTGTTCCTTGCCCCAACTGGGTTGGTAATGGCTACCCTCCAAATGCTCGACATGAAATATTCCCACTGGTTCAAGTTTGTTTGGCCGGTAGTGGTTTTCTTACTCGTCTTCGGTGGGGGAATTTTAGTGGCCCAAGTCTTGATGTATTAAAAACGTATCGATATAAAAACAGGAGCTTAGTTAGCTCCTGTTTTTTAACGCTTTGTAAGGATAATGGCGTTTGGGTTGAGAATGCCTATTTTAGGTGCAAAGGTTGTTTTACAGCAAAAATTAGTAAAGGGTGGTCAGACGTTAAGAATCCTGTAAAATAGCCGCGACCCGGCGTTTTAAATCGGGAACCACTTGTTCTTCAAACCACGGATTTCTTACCAGCCAGATATTATTTCTGGGTGAAGGGTGGACTAGCGGAAAATACTTTGGTAAGAACGATTGGTAATTTTTTACCAACTCCGTGGTGGTCGTCTTCGGAGTGGTCTTTAAGTAATAACGTTGCGAGTAAGCGCCAATCAGCAAGGTTAATTGGATATTAGGCATGGCAGCCACCATTTGGGGATGCCATTTTTCAGCAACGGCCTTACGGGGAGGAATATCCCCGCTTTTACCCTTTCCGGGATAGTAAAAGTCCATTGGTAGAACGGCAATTTTTCCAGAATTGTAAAAGGTATCGCGTGAAATGCCCATCCAATCCCGAAGTCGATCGCCGCTTTTATCATTCCAGATAATTTCTGTATCTTGCACGCGTTTGCCGGGTGCTTGGCCGACGATGAGAATTCGCGCCTGGGGATTGAGCATGTAAATGGGGTGCCAACCTTTTTCAGTAAAGACGGCATTCTGCGGATCCTGCATGATTTCTTTAAAAAACGGCATTTGATAATCCAAACAAATTCTCCTTTCTATTAGGAAACTACCTCCAGTATACATCATTGAAAACGTTATCTTGAGAATAACGCTAGCAACTAGCGCGTTCTTTGTTATAATTGTCAGAGTAAATAGTAATGATTACTCTTTAGGAGGAAGAAGATGCGCGGAAGGCGAAGTTGGTTAGCAGGGTTAGTTTTGTTACTAGCGGGAGTATTTTTGCTTGGGGGATGTACGGCAACCAAGCCAAAACATTCGGATAAGGTTCAAGTAGTTAGTTCACTTAATTTTTATGGAGACGTGGCCAAGAAAGTTGGCGGTAAGTACGTCAAGGTGACGAATATTATTCAAAATGCGGCGACTGATCCGCATGATTTTGAGCCAACGACCAAGACGGCTAAACTTATGGTGGATGCTGATTTAGTAATTGAAAATGGGATGGGAACGGACGCCTGGATGCAACGGATCACCCCGCATAAAAAGGGACTTCAGGTGATTAATCTCGGACATTTGATGAACAAAAAGAATGGCGAGAACCCTCATTTATGGTACGATTTGGCAACTATGGAACGTCTAGCAAACCAGGTGGCTAAACAGTTGAGTAAGAAAGACCCGCAACATCGCGAATTTTACCAGCGGAACGCTCAAAAATACGTTAAATCGCTGCAGCCAATCCAGAAGAAGATTGACGAAATTAAACAACAAAGTTCGGGGAAAAAAGTTGCGGTAACCGAACCGGTTTATGATTACACCTTGCGGGAGTTAGGTTACCAAATTAGCGATCGGAAATTTGCGCTTGCAATCGAAAACGAGACCGATCCTTCACCAAAAACGGTCGAAAACCTGCAACAAGATCTTAGGCAGCGTCGAGTGGAATTCATCGTTAATAACCAACAGACTGGTAATAAGGTAATCGATGAAGTTTTAAAAATGGCTAAAAAACATCACGTTCCCGTTATCAACGTTACGGAGACGATGCCGGACGGTAAGTCGTATCAAGAGTGGATGGTTGGCCAACTAAATCAAATCAGTAAAATAATAAGAGGGAAAGATTAATGACGGAGACATTGGTACAAGTACACGACTTAACGGTCGAGTTCCCGGGGCAAAAACTTTTCAATCATTTAAGCTTCAACATTGACCGGGGCGAATTTTTAAGTGTAATTGGTGAAAACGGGGTGGGAAAGACCACTTTAATTAGGACGTTGTTACACCAAGTTAAACCGACTCACGGGGAGATTAAATTTCGGTCGGCAGTGAACATTGGTTACGTGCCTCAATTTAGAAATATTGACCGGGATTACCCATTATCCATTCGGGACTTTGTAGCCCTAAATTTGCAAGAAAGTCGGTTACCGTGGTTATCCAAGAAAGAACGCCAACAACTAGACAAAATTTTGCAAGAAACGGGTTTGGTAGAAATTCAAAATACCCGGATGGGTCGGGCGTCCGGTGGACAAAAACAAAGGGCGTATTTAGCTCAGGCACTGGTCGATCAGCCGGATTTGTTAATCTTGGACGAGTCGACTGCAAGTTTGGATAGTGTTCGTAAATACGAACTTTTCGACTTGGTGCAACATTTTAATCGGCGGCACGGATTAACGGTATTATCAATTACGCACGATTTCGATTTAATGAAAAAATATTCCGACAAGTACTTATTGTTGAAAGAAGACCGGTACGCGTTGGGCGAAGTCAGCGATATTCACAGTGAGGAGGATTTGCCCAATGTTTAGTTTTGAATTTATGCAAAATGCCTACATCGCCGGAACTTTTATCGCCATTATTTGTGGGATTATGGGAGTCTACGTAGTGGGACGCAACATGTCGTTCTTGTCCCACATGCTTTCAGAAATTGGCTTTTCTGGGGCGGCGTTCGGAATTTTTATGGGATGGCAAGCCTTAACGGGGATGTTGCTGTTTACCATTGTCAGCTCAATTTTGATTGGTAAAATGAGTGTGCAAGCTTCACGACGAGAATCGGCAATTTCGGCAGTTTCAAGTTTGTTTTTGGGGCTTGGAATCTTATTTCTTTCAATTTCTAACAAAAACGTTAGTTACGCTACTAACATTTTGTTTGGGAGCGTAATTGGGATTGGCCGGTCAGAAGTTCGCCAAGTATTGCTGCTCACCATCGTGGCCTTAGCCTTCATCTTGTTGATGTACCGACCGCTTAAGTTTGATTCGTTTGATCACGTGGGTGCTTCGGTAAAGGGGATTCACACGAATTTTATTTCAATTATCTTTTTAGTAGTGTTAGCGTTGAGCGTTAGTACGGCAGCCCAAATTGTGGGTTCACTGTTAATTTTCGTGTTGCTAACGTTACCGGCAGCCGCCGCAAAGATTGTGGCTAAAACGGTGAGTGGTATGATGCTGTTTGCGGTAGGCGCTGCCTTGGTAGGCGTTTGGTTAGGACTGTACTTGGGCTACGTAACGAGTTGGCCGGTAAGTTTCTTCATCGCCTTAATTGAATGCATAGTGTACTTTTCAGCGATGTTGCTGGGGAGAAAAGATTAGAATACCTCAAAATTGGGGACGAAATTTAAAAATTAACCAGCTAAGGGGATTGGTCGCAAGTTTAGCGATTGATTCCCTTATTTAATTGGATGGAGGAATTGGGGTGCCTAAGTGTGATGGGGCTACGCAAGCAGTAAATGGCAGTTTCCACCCAATACATAGCAACTTAACGATTGAAAAGGACTGTTTTCCGGTTCTTTTTACATTTATGAATTTTTGCAATAAATTATATTAAGGTTTTCGCCTAAACCCGAACATTATCCTTGAACTGTGGTATGATATTGGTTAATGAGAACAAATATCTAATAGACAAACGAAGTGGAGTGAAAGCAATGAAACTGAAGCGTAGTGAACGGCTGATTGATATGACTAACTACCTTATTAATCATCCCCGCACACTAATAACTTCTGGATTTTTCGTTAAGCGATATTCATCCGCTAAATCTTCGATTAGTGAAGATTTATCAATTATGAAATCAACTTTAGCAAAAAGACAGTTAGGAACCATTGAAATTACTAATGGAGCGGCTGGTGGAATTAAATATTTACCGGGAATTGGGAAAGCAGAAGCCCAAAAGGTTATTCAGGATCTCACGGAACAACTTTCGGATCCGGATCGTAAGCTGCCTGGTGGGTATCTGTATATGTCCGATTTATTGGGGCACCCAGACACCTTGCGTGCAATTGGACGGATGCTAGCTAGTGAGTACGTATTTTCCGACGTCGATGCGGTAATGACCGTGGAAACTAAAGGAATCCCGCTAGCCCAAGCAGTAGCCAACTATTTAAACGTTCCGTTCATCATTGTGCGGCACGAATCGGTGATTACGGAAGGTTCGACAATTTCGGTCAATTACGTATCCCGCTCTTCGGAACGTATCCAAAAAATGGAGCTTTCTAAACGCAGTTTACAGCGCGGAATGAAGGTTTTGATTGTGGATGACTTCATGAAGGGTGGCGGCACCGTTCATGCAATGGTCGATCTGCTGAAAGAATTTGAAGCAGAATTGATTGGAATTTCGGTACTAGCTGAAGGAACTTACAAAGGACAACGGGCAATTGAGGACTTCACTTCGTTGTTGAACGTGGACACTTCCCAAGCCGGACAAGTTCAAATCAAGGCCGGAAACTATTTTGAAAGAAATTTTAAAGAAGACACTAAGGAGTAATTGTAGCAATGGTGAAAAGTACGATTATTTTAGCAGCGGGTCAAGGAACCCGGATGAAGTCAAAATTATATAAGGTATTACATCCCGTTTGCGGTAAAGCGATGGTGGATCATGTTTTAACCCAAGTTGAAAAAACGGATATGGACCACGTGGTTACCGTAATTGGTCACGGTGCAGAAAAGGTTCGGGAATTGCTTGGGGACCGGACGGAATACGTGGTTCAAAAGGAACAACTTGGTACGGGGCACGCCGTTTTACAAGCCGAAGACATTTTAGGCGACAAAGACGGGATTACGATGATTGTTAGTGGCGACACTCCGTTGTTTACCGCTAAAACTTTTGAAAACTTATTTGAATATCATCGTCAAAAGGGCGCTGCGGCTACAATTCTCACTGCGCGGACCGATAATCCGTTCTCCTACGGCCGGATTGTGCGTAACGACCTTGGGGTGGTGGATAAGATTGTTGAACAAAAGGATGCCACTCGTGAAGAAGCAGAAATCACGGAAATTAATACCGGAGTTTACTGTTTTGACAATCAGAAATTGTTCAAGGCTTTGCACCAAGTTAAAAATGACAATGCTCAAGGAGAATACTACCTTCCTGACGTAATTGGAATTATGAAGGCGGCTGGCGAAATTGTCGCAGCTTACGAAATGGATGACTTTAGCGAATCAATGGGAGTTAACGACCGGGTGGCCCTTTCTAAGGCAACCAAGGTAATGCAACAACGCATCAACGAAGTGCACATGCGTAATGGAGTAACCATTGTGGACCCAGAAAATACATACATTGATTACGGGATTGAAATTGGCGCTGACACCGTAATTGAACCAGGAGTTCAATTACAAGGTCAAACCAAGATTGGTTCGGACTGCGTGATTGGCGCGCATTCTAAGATTGTGGATTCGACTATTGAAGACCGGGTTACGGTTACCTCTTCGCAAATTGAACAGGCCATCATGCACCACGATAGCAATATTGGACCAAATAGCCATTTGCGCCCGAAAGCTGAAATTGGCGAATTTGTCCACGTCGGTAATTACTGTGAAGTTAAGAATGCTAAATTGGGGGCCCGGACTAAGATGGGTCACTTAAGCTACGTTGGGGATGCAGATGTAGGTACGGATATCAACATTGGTTGTGGCGTGGTATTCGTTAATTACGATGGCATCAACAAGCATCACACTACGGTGGGTGACTACTCGTTCATTGGTAGCAACGCCAACATTGTGGCCCCAGTTAAATTAGCGGACCACAGCTACGTAGCTGCTGGTTCAACCATTACTGGCGACGTTAACCAATACGAAATGGGAATTGCCCGGGGCCGGCAAGTTAACAAGGAAGGTTACTTCAAAAAACTTCCGGTTTACGAAGCAGCCTTAGAAGCTGAAAAAGAAAATCAACGTGATTAATCATTACTAATTTGATCCCTCAAGCACGCTGAGGTTACTTTTCTTAGAACTACAATTATTTTCTGAAATAATTAAATAAAAGCAGGTTTAAAAAGTTTGTTTATTTATATTAGGCAATCAATTTCCAATATTGGAAATCGATTGCCTAATTTTGTTAATATATGTATTATTTCAAGGGCTAATGGAGTTTTGCACAGCTTTAATTACTTTAGGCTTAGGGCTTTTAAATTCTATTTGATTATAGAACTTTTCAAACCTTTGTGTGGAAAAACGTATCTATAGGGCATTATCAGCAGATGTTTCCTTTTGGGGACATGTTCTGATGATGCCTTTTTCTTTGCAATAATAAATTTTTAAAGGGGTATCTATTTATTGAGAATGTAAATAAAAAATTATTTCTAAATTGTTCCTTTCGCAATTTGAATAATGTAATTAAGAAGACAATTAGATAAAATCGGAGCTTCTTATCCCATTAGAAGTAAGTTGTTATTAATTTGTAGATAGATTTTAGGTGTTTATCAGCATAAATTTCATTAAAGTTTTGACTAATTTATTTTTAAATGATATTATGACCATGCTTTTGTGACCGATTGGTCACGGAAAACATTTCAGAAAGTAGGTATAAAATGTCAGAGTCGATTGTGTCTAATTATGAACAGTGGTTAAACTTAGCAGAAATGCCTGAGAATAAGCGAAAAATTCTGGAAGCCACTATTAAACTTTATTCAAAACAGGGGATATCCAACACTTCGACCAGTCAAATAGCAAAAGAAGCTGGTTTATCAAAAGCTCTAATTTTTAAGTTCTTTACTAATAAACATGATTTAACGATGAACTTAATTACTCCTGTCTTGGATCATATACTACCAGTTTTTACTTCCGATTTTTTTGGAGATCTTGAAAAAAACACAGAAGTAAAAGAGATTATCCGTTACATTGTTTTTAATCGTTATCAATTCCTCATAGAAAATAAAGACATTGTCTTAATTTTTTTGTCCGAAATAATGGTAAACGAAGAGTTACAACAAAAATTTTTTTCGTATATTGATTCCAACAACAAAATTATGTGGTTAAAAGAAAAGCCCCATTTTTTGAAGATTAATGAACAAATCACGTTATCGAGTTTGTTTTTGGCAATTGCTAGTCAGATTCTTATGCTGTTTGTTCAATGTACGATTTTTAATAAAGAAATGACTAAACAACAACAAAATCAACGCTTAGAAGAGATCGTTACCTTAATTTACAATGGGGTTAAAAATAGAAAGGAATAACAGCTATGTATCTTGCAATAAAAGAAATTTTACACAACAAACTTCGCTACAGTCTGGTCCTAGTTACAATTTTTCTTATATCTTTTATGGTCTACTTTATGACAAGTCTAGCAATTGGTTTGGTACGAGATAATCGAACCGCAGTGGATAACTGGGATTCAACACGAGTAACACTTTCAAAATATTCAAATAAGAATTTAACAGCCTCTTTTATCACTGAGAATAAATATAAAGATAAACTGTCCGATGACGCGGTTCCCCTAGGATATATGTTCGCTGTAACAAATAAAAAAAATGATAACACGACAGTGAATGCTTCAATTTTTGCTCAAAATTGGAACAGCTTTATTGCTCCTAAATTAATTAAGGGTCACTATCCTAGAACTAAAAATGAAGTGGTTATTGATCAATCAATGAAAAATTATAATATCGGAATAGGTGATCATATACAGTTAAATGGAAGTACAGGTGAATATAAAGTTGTTGGTCTAACCAATAATAGTAAATTTTTTACCATACCCGTCATCTATACTGATTTATCCACCTATTGGAAACTACAACATACTGAAACAACCACAAAAACCATCTCAGCCATTGTTCAAAAAAATAATGTTAATATTTCTGGGAAAGGATTAGTGACAGTAACTGCACAAGATATGATAAGTAATATTCCTGGCTACACACCAGAAGTAAATGTGTTTATGGGGATGATTATTGCTTTAGTAGTAATTACTTGTTTAGTGGTCGGTATTTTCATTTACATTATCGTGATTCAGAAATTGGGACTTTATGGCATTATGCGTGCACAAGGTATTCAAGCCAAAACAATTATCTGGTCTCTATTTTGTCAAATATTCGTCTTATCAGGTATGGGCGTCTTACTAGCGCTTGTTGGTGTATGGGCAGTAAAATTTGTTTTACCATCAACACTTTTCTTCTATCCTAGCTGGCAAGCCTATTCTCTTCTAAGTTTAGCAATTATTATAATGGCTCTCTTAGGGGGACTATTCTCGTTGCCTAAAATTTTGAAAATTGATCCTATAGAAGCGATTGGAGATTAAATTATGAATTTAGTAAAAATGAAGAATGTCACTAAGAAATATGGGAGCGGACATACGCTAACACAAGCTCTATTTCCTACTAATTTTGAATTACAGGAAGGAGAGTTTGCTGCTATCATCGGGCCCTCAGGATCAGGAAAAACAACTTTCTTAACCACACTGGGAAACTTGCAAACGCCAACTAGTGGACAAATAATCATAAAAAATAAAGATACAACACAGATGAATGAAAAAGAAAAAACAACCTTACGTTTTAAGGAGTTTGGCTTTATTTTGCAAGCGTCGAACCTGATTCCATTTTTGAATATTCGAGAACAGTTAGATTTAATAGATCGTTTGGACAAGTCAAATTCAAAAAAAATGAATCGAGAAGAATTATTAGATTTGTTAGACCTAAAAAAGGTATTAAAATCTTATCCAAAAGATTTATCCGGTGGGGAGCGACAGAGAGCAGCAATTGCACGTGCTTTATACAATAACCCAAGCATCATATTAGCTGATGAACCCACAGCTAGCCTTGATACAGAACGTGCCCATCAAGTTGTTGATCTACTTGCACGAATTGCTCACGAATATAATCGGGGTGTAATCATGATTACTCACGACATGCGTTTATTAGATAAAGTCGACCAAGTTTACACTATGCAGGATGGAAAATTGTCACGTGGAAATGCTTTAGAATATGATTGATAATAATGTACGACGTCCGCATAAAAGTAAAATCACGTTAAGCAACTAACACCTATGAAATAGATATAAGATTCCCTAACCTAGCAGCATATATTGGGGGTATTTAGTTGTACATGCTTTCATCTTCTAGAAGTGAAGAAGGTGCTCTTAAACTCTATTGTAAGATCGCCTAGTAAATATAGAAGCGGTAAGGAATAAATACAGCATATTCTTGTATTTATTTGCTTGATACTGATTATTTCGTTTCTATACTGAAAGACGCTTTATTTTTTAATTAGAATGGTTTTTTCATGTTTATTAATCTTTACCAAAATCCATATTCAATTAACTTATATAGATAAAACTATTTTTTGGTGATTAAGGAAGATTACTTCAAAAAAACTTCCGGTTTACGAAGCAGCTTTAGAAGCTGAAAAAGAAAATCAACGTGACTAATCATTACTAAATTGATCCCTCAAGCACGCAGGTTGCTTGAGGGATTTTTTGTGTGGATGGGAATTTTAAGCGGTAAAAAATGCACTATTTTGCGCAAGATTGTAATAATTTTAAGAACTATTTTGATAAGGCATAACAATTTTTTGCGGGTTCCCATGCCAAGCATTTTTTAACTTTAATGAAATGGTATATTGAAAAAGTGGAAACGATTTCTTTAATTATTCGGAGGGGATAGAATGTTAAAAAGTATAAAGTATAGCGCAGCGGTTGCTGCAGTTACATTGTTATTAGGTGGTACGGTATCCGCTAGCGCGGCAAGTTTTACTACGGCAAGCAAGACGGAGCAAAAGGATCAGACCGAAAAAGTCTTTACATATGCCAAAAATGACCTTTTAAAGAAGAACCAAGATCTTGCTAAAGATATGGATTCTGGTAAAACTACCAAGGCTAAATTGTTTGATAAGAAGGCTTACCCAGGAGTAGGAGCTAGTGATGGTTACCAAGATCTGTTAGTTGGATTGAAACGTCAAGGATATAAGTTTACTGGTCATGACAAACAATTGGTTAAGAAAAACTTGATTGTTTCAAAAAAGAGTACGCCTAAGCAATTAGCAAATGCCATTATTGGACTTCAAGCTGTGGGCTTCAATCCCAAAGCATATAAAACTAATGGTGAAAAGCTAAACTTAGTAAAAATGCTTTACCAAAATAAGAAAGTATTGAATAAAAAGACAACTACTAATGAACAAGCTCAAGTTTTAGTAGCACTGAAGTCAAATAAGAAATTCAAGGCTCCTAAGAAAGCTAAATTTACGGTAAAGAAATTAAGCAACAAGCTGGCTAAAAAGCAAATTAAGGTCACTAACCATAAGAGTAAGAACTATAAAAATGATGGTGGTTGGGCATATAACGATGATGCTGCTAGCGTAGACGCGGACACTACCGCCATGACTTTAAACGCTCTAGAAATGAGTAAGAGCAAAAACAAGACCGTTAAAAAAGCAATTACTAAGGGTCGTCATTACTTGAAAGTTAACGTTAATAAAGACGGTGGTTTTGGTATGGATGGCAAGTCCAACGCTAACTCCAATGCTGAAGTTATTACAGCATTATCAATGAACAAGAAGTCTTTCAAGAAAATTAACCAAGTTAAGTTGAATGACAAACAAGAAAACTCCACGTTGAAGAACACCTTGTCATTTGTTAAAGAAGACGGTTCTATTAAGGATGCATACGACCAAACTATGGGTGTGGGACAAGCCCTCGTTGCGCTTAGTGCATACCACAACGGAAAATATGCTAACAATGGGGTTTATCAATTTAAGTAAGGACTGAGGAAGGCTAATGAAACGAAAATGGTTTTCGCTTTTAGTGGCGGTATTCCTAATTATCGGTGTGGCAATTGGCTTTGGTGGAATTTTACATTCTAAAAGTTCCAGTAATGATGATTTAGGTTTTAGCAATGCTAAAGTTGACCCAGATAAGGTGCAAGTCACGGTTGAAACGGATTTAAAACGGCCTAAAAAGAACCAGCAAATTCTCTTTGATAAGCAAATTAAGTATCAAAAAGGGATGACGGCGTTTAGCGCCCTCAAAAAAGTTGCCGGCAAACAAGTGGGCTATCAGAACGGGGCAACCGTATACGTCAATCGGATTGGTAAATACACTGAAAATGACGTCCACTCGGGGACGGGTTGGAAATATTACGTTAACAATGGCAAAGATATTGCTAAAGCAGCCAATTTAAAAACGTTAAAGGCCGGAGACCATTTGTATTGGAGATTTGTTGATGGATACAAATAAAGTGAGACGTCCAATGTTTATTGGACCGATTGGTTGTGGGAAAACCACCCTGTTACAGCGAATCAATCATTTAGAAATGCATTACAATAAAACGCAGTCAATTGAGTTTTATAACAACATTATTGATACTCCTGGTGAGTACATTGAACACCGCCGCATGTATACTAACTTGGCAACCACCGCGATGGACGCGGGGGTAATCGTTCTTATGCAAAGTGCGGTAGACAGTCGGATTGTTTTCCCAGAAGCGTTTGGAACCATGTTTGCCCGACCGTTAGTGGGCGTGGTTACTAAAATTGATTTGGCAGAAGACGACGCGCAGATCAACTTAGTGAAGCAGCGGCTTAAAAGTGCTGGAGCAAAACGGGTGTTTACGTTGTCTGCGGTGGCTAACCAAAACGTTAACGATTTGGTTGACTTTTTGCGCAAAACACGCGAACAAGAAATGGAAGCCAACAAACCAGATTAGTTTTATGTTAAGAGGAATTGGGATAGTTAAACTATTCTAATTCCTCTTTTTTATGAATTATTGGCAACAACGCAGTTATTTGTTCAAAAAATTAATAAATTATTGTGATCTTCGAATTTAATAATCACTTTTATTCTAAAAATCTAAAATGCAATGGTTTAATTTTGTCATTATGGAAAATATTTTACTTTGAACAGTCTTAATCAACCAGATTCCTAAATTAATGCCTTTAAAAAATGCAAACGGTTTCAATTATACTGAACTTGGATCCGGTCGTGCCGTAGCGATTGGAAAATAAAAAATCGGAGGAATTATCTCATGGAACATGAAGCATTAGGTTTAATCGAAACAAAAGGTTTAGTTGCATCAATTGAAGCAGCGGATGCAATGGTTAAGGCAGCTAATGTTGATTTGATTGGCCAAGAAAAAATTGGTCACGGTTTGGTAACGGTAATGGTTCGCGGAGATGTTGGCGCGGTTAAGGCTTCGGTAGATGCTGGAGTAACGGCAGCTGAAGAAATTGGCGAAGTCCTTTCAAGCTACGTCATCCCTCGTCCACATGCAGATGTTGAAAACATTTTGCCTAAGAAAGAGTAATTGGTTGTTGAAATAAACAATTCATTTTTAAGCAGTTTTCATCTGGAGGGATGAATATGAATAATTTTTTTAATTCAACTAGTACGGTTCCCGAATACGTTGGTTCTAGTGAGATTGGCGACACGATCGGAATGTGTATCCCTAGTGTAGACGCGATGTTATTAGACGAACTACACGTGAGTACTAGAGAATATTCAGTTATCGGGATTTTAAGTTCTCGAACAGGAGCTGGTCCGCAGATTATGGCGATGGACGAAGCGGTAAAGGCGACCAATACAGAGGTTTTGGACATTGAATTGCCACGCGATACAAAGGGCGGTGCAGGACACGGCGTTTTGATTTTAATTGGTGGTAGCGATCCTTCAGACGTTCGCCAAGCAATTAACGTTGCGTTGGATAATTTGTCACGGACATTTGGTGATGTATACAACACCCCAGCTGGACATCTAGAACTACAGTTTACAGCGAGTGCTTCCGGTGCGGTGCATACCGCCTTCGGAGCTCCCCTAGGTAAAGCCTATGGTTTAATTTGTGGTGCTCCGTCTGGAATCGGTGTGGTAATGGCTGATACCGCAATTAAAACTGCGGGGGTTGATGTCCTAAGTTTTGCTTCTCCTGGTCACGGGACTAGTTTTTCTAACGAAGGAATCGTCCATATTAGCGGTGATTCGGGTGCGGTACGTCAGGCTGTGATGGCTGGACGGGCAGTCGGATTAAAGCTTCTTGGACAACTAGCCGGCACTGAACCAAAGAATGATTTTCCATCCTATATTAAGTAGCAAATGGAAAGGAGTAGTATTTTGAAACGGCAAAAACGATTCGAAGAACTTGAAAAACGTCCGATCCATGAGGACGGTTTTATTAAAGAATGGCCCGATGAAGGACTAGTGGCGATGATGGGTCCTAACGATCCAAAGCCAAGTATTAAGATCGAAAACGGCGTGGTTACGGAATTAGACGGAAAAAAGCGGGCAGATTTTGATTTAATCGACCTATACATTGCAAAGTATGGGATTAAATTAGAAAATGCCGAAAAAGTAATGGCAATGGATTCTACTCAAATTGCCCATATGTTGGTTGACCCTAACGTATCCCGCAAAGATATCATTGCGATTACTACCGCAATGACACCGGCAAAGGCTGAAGAAGTTATTAGTAAATTAAACTTTGGCGAAATGATTATGGCAACCCAGAAAATGCGTCCGCGGCGGACTCCTGCCACCCAAAGTCACGTTACTAATATTCGGGATAACCCGGTATTAATCGCGGCAGATGCGGCAGATGCAGCTTTACGTGGCTTCCCGGAACAAGAGACAACCACGGCGGTAGCACGCTATGCACCACTTAACGCTATCTCACTGATGGTTGGTGCACAAACTGGACGTCCGGGAGTTTTAACGCAATGTTCAGTTGAAGAAGCAACCGAACTCAACTTAGGGATGCGAGGATTCACTGGTTATGCAGAAACTATTTCAGTATATGGTACTGACCGAGTTTTCACTGACGGTGACGATACTCCTTGGTCAAAAGGATTTTTGGCATCTTGTTACGCATCCCGCGGTTTGAAGATGCGTTTCACATCTGGTTCGGGATCTGAAGCCATGATGGGTTATACCGAAGGCAAATCAATGCTTTACCTAGAGGCTCGGTGCATTTTCATCACCAAAGCTTCTGGGGTACAAGGACTACAAAATGGTGGCGTTAGCTGTATTGGAATTCCTGGTGCAGTACCTTCAGGAATTCGTTCAGTGATGGGCGAAAACTTGTTATGCATGATGCTTGATTTGGAATGCGCTTCCGGAAATGACCAAGCATTCTCCCATTCAGATATGCGACGTACAGAACGGTTATTAGGTCAGTTTATCGCGGGAACGGATTACGTTTCTTCCGGATATTCTTCAACACCTAATTACGACAACACCTTTGCAGGTTCGAATACCGATGCCATGGATTATGACGACTATTACATCATGGAACGTGACTTGATGATTAATGGCGGAATTCATCCGGTATCAGAAGAAGAGGTCATTAAGGGTCGGAATAAGGCGGCTCGGGCATTACAAGCGGTATTTGATGAATTAGGATTACCGAAGATTACTGATGAAGAAGTTGAAGCAGCAACTTACGCAAACACCTCTAAAGATATGCCAGAACGTAACATGGTTGAAGATATGAAGGCGGCTCAAGAACTTTTAGACAGAGGAGTAACCGCAGTGGACATTATTAAAGCGCTTTATACCCGCGGATTTAAGGATGTCGCTGAAGCGGTATTAAATCTTCAAAAGCAAAAAGTCTGTGGTGACTTCTTACAAACGTCTTCAATCTTTGATAAAGACTGGAACATTATTTCAGCAGTCAACGACGCAAATGATTATCAAGGTCCGGGTACCGGATACCGGTTGGACGAAGATAAGGAAGAATGGGAACGCATTAAGAACGTTCCGTTTGCCATTGATCCTGGAAATATGAAGTTTTAATCAAAGGAGGAAGCGTAAATGTCTCAAACAATTGATGAAAACATACTAAGAAAAATCATACGAGAAGTTTTGGCTGAAAACCAAAATATGGATACGCCAATTTCTTTTAAAGATGAGTCAACTTCTTCCACTCCCAATTCGCAACCAAAGGCTGAAAGTGAGGATCGGTCCACAATTTCACGACCAGTTACCGAAAAAAAGCTGGATTGGTTTAAACACGTGGGTAAAGCAAAGCCCGGTTTTTCTAAAGATGAAGTAGTCATCGGGGTAGCACCTGCTTTTGCGGAAGTTTTGGAAAAAAACATGACGGGATTACCGCATAAGGATATTTTACGTCAAGTAATTGCGGGTATTGAAGAAGAAGGCTTAAAAGCTCGGGTGGTAAAAATTTACCGAACTTCAGATGTTTCGTTCTGTGGTGCCGAAGCCGATAAATTGTCAGGTTCAGGAATTGCGGTAGCGATTCAGTCGAAGGGGACGGCAATTATCCATCAAAAGGATCAGGAACCGCTCTCTAATTTAGAGTTATTCCCCCAAGCTCCAGTGCTGGATTTGGATACTTATCGGGCGATTGGTAAAAATGCAGCCGAATATGCAAAGGGGATGTCGCCCAATCCAGTCCCAACCGTAAATGATCAAATGGCTCGGGTAGCTTATCAAGCGATCTCAGCCCTGATGCACATTAAAGAAACGAAGCAAGTTGAACCTGGACGTCCGGCTGAAGAAATTGAAGTAAATTTTGATTAGGAGGGAAAGTAATGAGTGAAATCGATGATTTAGTGGCCAAGATTATGAGCCAGATGGGCGATCAAGCTCCTAAAGATGAATCTAAAACAGCAACGCCCATTCCTTCGCAAACGGCGACTCATGAAACACCGTTGACGACGAAGGACTACCCGCTTTATTCAAAACATCCGGAACTAGTTCATTCACCTTCGGGAAGTAATTTAGATGATCTCAATATTGATAACGTTTTAAACGGCGCAGTTAAGCCTAAAGACTTACGAATTACGGCAGAAACGTTGCGTTTGCAAGGGCAAGTCGCTGTAGATTCTGGACGCGATGCGATTCAGAAAAATTTTCAAAGAGCTGCTGAGCTAACCGCAATTCCCGATGAACGACTATTGGAAATGTACAACGCTTTACGGCCGTATCGCTCCACTAAACAAGAGCTGCTTGATATTGCTAAAGAGTTACGCGACCAGTACAACGCTAAAATTTGTGCGGACTGGTTTGAAGAAGCAGCTGAATTTTATGAAACCCGTAAAAAATTAAAAGGTGACAATTAAGGAGCATTTTTATGAAACGTGTAATTGGAGTTGATATAGGAAATTCTTCAACCGAAGTTGCACTTGCTGAAGTATCTGACCGTGGAGACGTTAAATTTATTGACTCTGGAATTTCAGCGACAACTGGAATTAAGGGAACTAAGCAAAATTTAATTGGAATTAAAAAATCAGTTGCGCAGGTTTTAGCTAAGACGCAACTAACACTTGAAGATATTGATTTAATCAGGATTAACGAAGCTACTCCCGTAATTGGTGATGTAGCAATGGAAACTATTTCGGAAACTATTATCACCGAATCAACCATGATTGGGCATAATCCCAACACTCCTGGAGGGGTGGGGATTGGTTCTGGATATACGGTCAATCTTTTACAACTTTTGCAAGAAAAGGATCGGCAAAAAAAGTATATCGTGGTAGTTCCTAAAGAAGTTGATTTTGCTGATGCAGCTCGGTTAATCAATTTATATAGCAAGGCTGGTTACCAAATTACGGCCGCAATTTTGCAGAATGATGACGGTGTTTTAATTGATAATCGGCTCGACCATAAAATTCCGATTGTGGATGAAGTGGCTTTAATTGAAAAGGTACCTTTAGGAATGTTAGCAGCTGTTGAAGTTGCGGATAAGGGTAAGGTGATTTCTCAACTATCTAATCCGTACGGAATTGCGACGTTGTTTGGTTTAGATTCAGATGAAACTAAAAACATCGTTCCCGTTTCACGAGCGCTGATTGGCAATCGTTCCGCCGTAGTTATTAAGACTCCGGCAGGTGATGTTAAGGCGCGGGTAATTCCAGCAGGTCGAATTAACATTCAGGGTGATCACGGTAGCGAATCCGTAGGCGTTTCTGCCGGAGCAGATGCCATCATGGATAAAATTACTAGCTTTGATCGAATTACGAACATCACGGGTGAAGCTGGAACCAACGTTGGCGGAATGTTAGAAAAAGTTCGGCAGACAATGGCCGATTTGACCGGAAAGCAGAATAAAGAAATTGCCATTCAAGACTTGCTAGCTGTTGATACATCAGTACCAATTAAGGTTCAAGGTGGCTTAGCTGGTGAATTTTCAACGGAACAAGCTGTTGGAATTGCCGCGATGGTTAAATCTGATCGACTACAAATGCAAAGAATTGCGGATTTGATTCAAAATGATTTGCACGTTCCAGTCGAAATTGGTGGTGCCGAAGCGGAAGCCGCCATTTTAGGGGCCTTAACTACTCCAGGAACAACCAAACCAATTGCTATCCTTGATTTGGGAGCAGGTTCTACCGATGCGTCAATTATTGATCAAAATAACCAGATTACCGCAATTCATTTAGCTGGTGCTGGTGACATGACCACGATGATGATCAACTCGGAATTAGGTATTAATGACACCTATTTAGCAGAGGATATTAAAAAATACCCCCTCGCAAAAGTAGAAAACTTATTCCAAATTCGGCATGAAGATGGCACGGTGCAGTTTTTTGACGAGCCCCTTCCAGCAGATATTTTTGCTCGAGTGGTGGTTATTAAGCCTAACGGATATATACCGGTGCCAGGGAATCTCAGCATCGAAAAAATTAAGCATGTTCGGCAAAGCGCTAAAAGAAAGGTTTTTGTAACTAATGCACAACGCGCGTTGCGACATGTTAGTCCAACTGGCAATATTCGGGATATTCCATTTGTAGTGATTGTGGGTGGATCAGCACTTGATTTTGAAATCCCACAATTAGTTACCGACGCTTTGTCACACTACAATTTGGTGGCTGGACGCGGGAATATCCGGTCGATCGAGGGCCCCCGAAACGCGGTGGCAACCGGCTTGATTTTATCGTACGCAAACCAGTTAAGGTCGGTGATGTAAATGAGTATGGAAAAACCTTCGATTGTAATTGCCATGCGTGAGGATAACGAAGATACCACTGAATTAACGCAGCTTTTATACGGAATTGAAGAAGAGGAGATTCCATTTTCTTTCAAGACCATGGCGTTCGACAACCTGGTTGAACGTGCGTACCAAGGGGCGTTATTTTCGCGATTATCAGTGGGAATTGCCTTTGACGATAAATCAGTAATTGTACACTATAAAAATTTACCTAAATCAGAGCCACTATTTAAGGTGGAAAAAGACAATTCCGTAAATTTACGGATTTTAGGAGCCAACGCGGCGCGCTTAGTAAAGGGCGTACCGTTTAAAAGATTAAATAAGGTGGTGAACTGATTGAAAACATTAGGTTATTTAGAAGTTAAAGGCCTTACCAACGCAATCGTATCGGCCGATAAAATGTTAAAAACTGCCGACGTGGAATTAAAAAATATTTCCAATACGCGAGGTAGTGGTTGGGTCACAGCTGCGATTGTTGGTGACGTTGCGGCAGTGAGCGTGGCAATCGCTATGGCAAAAGAAATGATGGGCGAAAACTACGTTAGCTCAACGGTATTAGCTAACCCTGCGGAAGGAATTGAAAAGCTTAACCGAACTGATTTATTACTTGAACCAACGGTACGGAAGGCTAACGAAGCTAATTCAGAGCCGCTGAACGTTGAACCGACACGGCCAACGGAAAAACTGGAACCTCAAAAACCAGCCAAGTCCGAGAAATCTAAGGCAACCTCAAAGACTAAAAAAGAATTAAATAGTAAAAAAGAAGCTAATTCAAGTACTAAGAAACGTAAAAAACAATCTAAAAAATAATTTTTGAAATTTCAGGAGGAACATATTATGAATAACGCATTAGGATTAATCGAAACAAAAGGTTTAGTTGCATCTATCGAAGCTGCAGATGCCATGGTTAAGGCAGCTAACGTACAAATGATCGGTCAAGAAAAAATTGGTAGCGGTTTAGTTACAATCATGGTCCGTGGAGACGTTGGCGCTGTTAAAGCATCAGTTGATGCAGGAGTTGCTGCGGCTGAAAACATTGGTGAAGTAGTTAGTTCATACGTAATTCCTCGCCCGCATGCTGAAGTTGAACGCATTTTACCTTCAACAAAATAAAAAATAGCTTTAATAAGGGTGGACGAGAATTATGGATGAAGAACAGTTACGACAGTTAATTCGCAAGATTATAAAGGAAGAAACTGACCCAAACCGGATTCGTATTGGAGTTTCAAATCATCACATTCATTTGACTGATGAAGACTTTGCAACTCTATTTCCTGGCCAAGAAATGACAGTGTACAAGCCGTTATACCAACATGAAGAATTTGCTTCAAATCAATTTGCAGACATTGTTGGTCCTCAAGGAACTATTAAACACGTGCGGATCTTAGGTCCTAACCGGGCACATTCTCAAGTAGAAATTGCCCGTTCAGAAACTTTTGAATTGGGAATCGACGCTCCTATTAGATTATCTGGTCATTTAGAAGGGGCTCCTTCCGTTAAGTTAGTTACTAAAGATGGAGAAGTAGAAGTCCAAGGTGTCATCGTTGCTAAACGGCATATTCATATGAGCCTGGAAGATGCTGCTCGTTTTGGTGTTAAGTTAGGTGATACGGTCAGTGTAGAAATCAATTCCGACGAACGCAGAACCATCTTTGATGACGTGATTTGCAGACCACGGAAAGACTTCTTATTAGAAATGCACATCGATACTGATGAAGCTAACGCTGCTAACGTAAATGCGAATACGTTCGGTAGAATCATCAAAAAATAAACGAAATTGGAGGGTGAATTGAATGGATCCGATTGTTGCTCAAGTAATTGAAAAATTAAAACAGAGAAATGCACAATCCGCCGAAATTACCTACTCCAAAAGTAATGACGTTCCCTCAACGGGAATATTTGTTGATAACGCCAATCTGGTTTTAAAGCAAGTTTCAATTGAGCTGATTGCGGATCTGTTTCACCTCGACCAAAGTAATCGTTGGGTAACCTGGATTTTACAAGGACTCGATTACGACGTGAATTTTCAGTTAAACGTGAGCTATCACGCACTTAATTTTATCCCGTTAGTGATGATTAGGGACTGGCCAATTATGTTTGTCGTTAACGGTGAACATCCAGTTTATGCCTTTTATCCAACTATAATCACACGAGAAATGTTAGCAGGCATTCCGGATAAAGCGGTGGTAGTGGTAACGAATGTTCAAAATATTACCGCGGGTGCTGAAGAAATAAGCAGCCAAAAGGATTTAAAAATACAAGTAAGGACTGATGAAAATTGTATATGGCAAAAGTTGTAGGCAGCGTGGTGTCTACCCAAAAAGATAAGTCATTAGTTGGTCGTAAATTAATGATTGTAAGAGCGATTGATTCGCAAGGCCAACCCGTTCGCCCGGAAGAAGTTGCCGTAGATTCAGTCGGTGCTGGTATCGGAGAATACGTACTGCTTGTGCGGGGAGCGGGTGCTCGGATTGCTAACCATGCGGATAAAAATTTTCGTGACGTGAGCGATTGCGCAATTGTCGGTATTATTGACAGTTTCGACAAGTAAGGAGATGTAGCAAGATGCCAATCTATACCAAAGGTGGAGATAAGGGATCAACGAGCCTTTACGACGGCAAACGAGTGCATAAGGACTCTCTACGAGTGGAAACTTACGGAACGTTTGACGAACTAAACGCCAACATTAGCGTGGCGGATAAACTTTGTTTAAGCAAAAAAAATCAAGAAATCTTGAAAAAAGTTGAGTACAAGATGTTCTTTTTACAAGGAGAGATTGCTACTTTAGATACCCAAAAATTTTTAAAAAATAGCGTGACCATTGAAGAACAAGACGTACTCGATTTGGAAAAGGTTATTGATGAATACACAGTCAAGTTGCCACCCGTAAAGTCTTTTATATTGCCTGGTTCAAGCTTGGCCGGTGCTCAGTTACACGTGTGTCGGACAGTTTGTCGGAGAGCAGAGCGTCGCTTTGTTCAATTTGCTAGTGAAACCACCGTACGACCAGTACTTGAAAAATACGTTAATCGATTATCTGATTTCTTTTATATTTTAGCCCGATCCGAAGATTACGAAGATTATCTAGCCAAGGTGACGGAGGAAGTAATTAAAAGATACCGTGCGTATTTTACTGAAAATTAAGGGGAACGGCCTAGGGATTAACTAAATTTCGTGATAAATCAGCAACATTGTTGGTGACGAAATTTAGTTGATTTCGTGATGGCTGGTGGTTGTCAATTTAAAAAAGAAGGGAAAATTTTCCAACTTCTTAAATGATTTGTTGAGGACGAATGGTATGAATGAAGAGCAAATTAATAACATTGTTAAAGAAATAATTACCAAACAGGGGGATCAATTAGGAAACCTATTTGATCGCCAAAAAATGCAAAGGGTGTTTGACGCGGCCGTAGCTAAAGCTAACGAATTAAATGTGGGAGTTACCATGTGCATCATGGACGCAGCAACGGTTGTTCAAATGCTTTACCACATGCCGAATGCTAATCTAGTTAGCTCAGAATTAGCTCCTAAGAAGGCTTGGTCAGCAATCGCAATGAAAGAACCTACTAAAGATATTAGTAAAGATATTCAACCTGGCGCACCGCTTTACCAAATGGAAACCATGTTGAATGGAAAATTAGTGTCCTTCCCGGGCGGAATTCCGTTAGAAATCGGCGGAAAAATTGTCGGAGCGATTGGGATTAGCGGCGGATTGGTTGAAGAAGACCAAGCAATTTGTGAGGCTGCTGTGGAAGAATTTATGAAGGAGAGTAAGTGAAATGGAAATTCAAAATCTTGAAGAAGATATTCGACGCATTTTAAGTGAAGAACTAAAGAAAAGTGGCACTAGCCAAACTGCGTCAACTAGTGATGCGGGCCAAAACGGGATTTTTAAGACCGTGGATGAAGCAATCGCGGCAGCTAAGGCAGCTGAAGATGTTTATATTGATAAACCTTTAGCCTTTCGGGAAAAGGTTTTAACAGCAATTCGTGAAGGATTCCGTCCATACATCGAAAAAATGGCTAAGGACATTAAAGATGAAACAGGAATGGGAACGGTTGAAGCTAAAATTGCTAAGCTAAACAATGCTTTATATAACACTCCTGGAACTGAAATTTTGCAACCTGAAGCTGAAACTGGCGACGGTGGTTTAGTGATGTACGAATACGCTCCGTTTGGAGTGATTGGGGCAGTTGGCCCAAGTACTAACCCTTCTGAAACGGTAATTGCTAACGCCATTATGATGTTAGCTGGTGGAAATACGTTGTACTTCGGCGCCCATCCAGGTGCTAAAAAAATTACCCGTTGGACAATTGAAAAGTTAAACGAGTTAGTTTATGAAGCTACCGGGATGAAGAATTTAGTTGTATCAATTGAAGAACCGTCAATTGAATCTGTTCAAGAAATGATGCAACATCCTGACATTGCAATGCTGTCCATCACGGGCGGTCCAGCAGTGGTTCACCAAGCATTAGTCAGTGGCAAAAAAGCCGTGGGTGCTGGTGCAGGTAACCCTCCTGCAATTGTTGATGCCACTGCTAACGTTGCGTTAGCTGCACACAACATTGTGGATTCCGCATCTTTTGATAACAACATCCTTTGTACCGCAGAAAAAGAAGTAGTGGTTGAATCTAGCGTGAAGGATGAACTTATTAAAAAGATGCAAGAAGAAGGAGCATTTTTGGTAACTAACGCTAGTGATATCGATAAGTTAGCAGAAATGACCATTGGCAAAAATGGTGCACCTGACCGCCAATTCGTCGGTAAAGATGCAACCTACATTTTAGATAAGGCAGGAATTGCATACACGGGCACACCAAAATTAATTATTATGGAAGCCCAAAAGGACCATCCATTGGTCACTACCGAAATGTTGATGCCAATTGTACCAGTAGTTTCTTGCCCAACGTTTGATCAAGTTTTAGCGACTGCGGTAGAAGTTGAACAAGGATTGCATCACACGGCTTCAATTCATTCTGAAAACTTACCAAATATTAACCGTGCGGCACACCGAATGAACACTTCCATTTTCGTAGTTAACGGTGCAACGTATGTGGGAACCGGGGTAGGAGCTAACGGTGCTCATGCAGGTGCGTCAGCATTAACGATTGCAACCCCAACTGGAGAAGGAACCGCAACAGCTAAGACCTTCACTCGCCGTCGTCGGCTAAATTCGCCAGAAGCATTTTCGTTACGTTCATGGGAGGCATAATTTATGGAAAGAATTGCAATTCCAACTCAAATTTATTCTGGTACCGATAGCTTAAAGCAATTGGGAAAGCTAAACCAAGAACATATTTTAATGGTATGCGACGCTTTTTTGCCGGGGACGCCAACCTTAGATGAAATTAAGGGAAACATAAATTCGAGTAATCAGGTAACTATTTTTTCAGATGTTAAGCCGGACCCGCCATTGAAGAACATTATGCAAGGGGTTAACGAATATTTAAAAAATGTACCCACGGTAATGATTGGAATTGGAGGCGGTTCAGCGATTGATACAGGAAAGGCAATTCGCTTCTTTGGTGAAAAACTTTCGGGAAAATGTATTAAAGAATTTATTGCCATTCCAACTACCAGCGGGACTGGTTCAGAAGTAACCAATACAGCGGTAATTTCAGATCCGGAAAATCATCAAAAATTCCCAATTATGGAGGATTACCTAATCCCAGACGTTGCACTTTTAGATCCGCAATTAGTAATGACCGCTCCTAATAGTGTAACCGCTTTTTCGGGGCTGGATGTTTTAACCCATGCTTTAGAAGCGGTGGTGGCTCAGGATGCCAATACTATTACCGATGCCTTGGCAGAAAAGAGTGCCTCGGTAATTATCAATAATTTAGTTGAATGTTACCAACACGGTGACAATGAAGCGGCCCGTAAAATTGTTCATGAGGCATCTTGTGCAGCAGGAGCGGCCTTTAACAACGCAGGGTTGGGAATTTGCCACTCGATTGCACATCAGTTAGGAGCAAATTTCCATATTCCACATGGCTTAGCCAACGCAATGTTGTTGCCATACGTAGTGGAATATAACGCAATTCACAGTCAATTAGCATTACACAAATATGCAGTGGTTGCTCGTAAGGCTGGATTAGCAAGCTCTGGAATGGGTGATCGGGTTGCCGTGCGTAAATTACAATCCCAAATCAAGCAAATGGCAAGAAAGATGAATTGCCCAGCAACGTTGACTGCTTTTGGAATAGATACTAAAGCAGCGTTGGAAGCAACGGACCAAATCGTTGCTAGCGCTAAGTTGGACGGTACTTTCCCAGGGAATCCAGTCGTACCAACTGATGAAGATTTAGCAGAGATTTATAAAAAAATCATCAAATAAAGATTTTCAGGAAGGTAATTAGGATGTCCAAAAAGATATTGTCAATTAACTCAGGAAGTTCATCATTAAAATTCAAACTTTATCAAATGCCAGAAGAAGAAGTATTGGCCAGCGGTCAGGTTGATCGAATTGGGATTGCAAATAGTACGTTTGATTACACTGTTCATGGGAAGGCTACCCAAAATAGAGTGCCGATGAAGAACCATGATGAAGCGATTAAAGCGGTTATTAACATGCTTTTAACCAGCGGGGTCATTGAAGATAAGTCAGAAATCGTAGGAGTTGGGCATCGAGTGTCTCACGGTGGCCGGTATTACGATCGTCCAGTTTTGGTTAATGAAGATGTAAAAAAACGAATTGCAGAATTAAGTGTCCTGTCTCCATTGCATAATCCGGTTAACTTAATTGGAATTAAAGATTTTGAAAAATTATTACCAGCAGCCCAAGAAGTGGCGGTGTTTGACACCTCTTTCCACCATACGATGCCTGAAGAAGCATATATGTATGCTTTACCGTACGAATACTATGAGAAGTATGGGATTCGTCGTTACGGTTTTCATGGTCCTTCTCATGAATACGTGTCTGAACGAGCCACGGAATTATTTGGTGAAGAACGGACTAGTAAGATGATTACTTGCCATCTTGGAAATGGCAGCAGTTTGTGTGCGATTAAGGATGGTAAATCAATTAACACTTCGATGGGATTTACACCATTAGCTGGTTTAGTGATGGGCAGCCGTTCTGGGGATGTCGATCCAGAAATTTTACCTTTCATTGAAGAAGAGTTCCATTTGGACTCAGAAGAAGTGCGCGAAATGTTAAATAAGCGCTCTGGATTATTAGGCTTATCTGGGGTTTCTAGTGATGTTCGTGATGTCGAAAAGGCAGCTAACGAAGGTAACCGGCGTGCTCAATTGGCGATTAAGGTTTTTGTTCACCAAATTCAACATTACATTGGCGCGTATGCTGCAGATTTGAACGGGTTAGATACGTTAGTCTTTACTGCAGGTATTGGTGAACACTCGATTACCATGCGTAAAGCAATTTGTGAAAAATTAGGTTACCTCGGTGTCAAAATTGATGACCATAAAAATCAAAATGGTGAATTATCGATTGAAGCAGCAGATAGTAAAGTAAAAGTTGCGGTAATTCCAACTGATGAGGAAATCATCATTGCTCGGGACGTTATGCGAGTTGCTGAATTTAATTAAATGGGGATGATAACGATGATTGAAGATAAAGCGAGAATGATTCAAGAATACGTTCCGGGAAAGCAAGTAACTTTGGCACACATTGTGGCTAACCCAACGGAAGATATTTACGAAAAGCTTGGAATTCAAACTCCTAAAAATGCTTTAGGAATTTTAACAATCACCCCTAGTGAAGCTTCAATTATTGCCGGTGACGTAGCGACTAAGTCAAGTAACGTAACGCTTGGCTTTATCGACCGGTTTAGTGGCTCGGTAGTGGTCGTAGGGGAAGTCTCGGAAGTAGAGTCGGCCTTGCGAAAAGTGATTAAAACGCTGCACGAACTTCTAGGTTTCGATATTCCGACGATTACGCGTACGTAAGGCTGGTGCGAAGATGGATAAGCTGAATTTAAAAAATCGTTTTGTTTTGCCGCCGTTAGATATGCGAATGGCGCTATTTGATGGTACGGTTAGTTTAAATGACCTTGAATTCCATCGGCAACGTTCCCAAGCGGTAGGAATGGATGTGGTCGGCTCGGCTTTTATTTCCACAGAGGGGAACACTGCTTTAGGATCAATTAGTATTAGCCGAGATGAAGATGTTGAGGGATTAAGCAAGTTAGCAAAAGTAATCCAGCGAAATCATGCTAAAGCGATTATTCAGCTAGTGCATGCAGGACGCTTAGCTAGCCCCCAGGCAATCTTTGGGAAAAAAGCATTTGCTCCCAGCGCGATTGCAGCTCCCTGGTCCCAGCTAGTTCCGCAAGAATTAACTCGTGATGCTATTTATAAAATTATTGACCAATACGCAAACGCATTAAAACGAGCAATGGCTGCGGGATTTGATGGTGTGGAAATTCATGGAGCAAACGGCTTTTTACCGCAACAATTTCTTTCATCTAATGCTAATCATCGTCAAGACCAGTTTGGCGGTTCTTTAGCGAATCGATTCCGGTTCGTGAAGTTATTAATCCAACGATTGCAAGCAACGGTTAGCCAATTTGGTAATCAAACATTTGTTTTGGGATACCGACTTTCACCTGAAGAGTACGAAGACGGTGGCTTAAAATTAGGGGAAACCTTACAATTAGCGCAACTTTTAGAGCAGTTAGGGATCGACTACTTAAGTCTCTCCTTACGTGATTTTATGGTAACTCCCCGGACTTTTGATACCCAAGTGCCAATTGTGAAACTCTTCAATGCGGCGGTAGATCTACCAATAATGGTAGCTGGGCAAATTAATGACGCTAATAAGCTAAAACAAGCCCAAGAACTCAGCTCGCTAATTGGAATCGGTCGACCCTTAATTAAGGATCCTAATTGGTTGACTAAGATAAACTCGGGAAAATCCACAGCCAATGGTTTGGCCCTAACTGCTAGTGAAATCGGGGTTGCCCAGTCAGTTTATCAAGTGCTTTAAAAATAATAATCCACGAGGAGAACTCAATGTGCAGTAAAAGAATTTTGAATTTATCCGGTGGATTTAACTTTCGTGACTTAGGAGGTTATCCGGCAGCTAACGCGCGCCAAGTAAAGTGGTGTAAGCTAGTTCGGTCAGGATACTTATCGGATTTGACAGACCAAGATCTTCAAAAACTGGTAGATTACGGGATCAATTTAGTGATTGATTTACGTTCAAAGTCAGAAGTACAAAGTTTTCCGGATAGATTAAACTCCCATATTAAATATATTAACTTACCAATCTTTCAAGATGATCAAACTGAAAGCGGTGCGTCTTTGAAACGGATTTATCAGCTTTATGCACGTAGCGACCAAGGTGGCTTTCAGAAGATGATGCGATCTTACCGTAAACTGATTACGGATCCACACGCCCAACAGGCCTATCATCACTTCTTTGAATTATTGGAAAAGTACGGTAGGGACGGTGGAATTCTTTTTCACTGCTCGGCTGGAAAGGACCGAACAGGGATGTGTACAATGCTGTTATTAGCTGCTTTGGGGGTCGATGATAAAGTGATTCGAGAAGATTACTTGTTAACGAACCCAGCTTCTAAAGCACGCATTGAGTGGCGGCGCAACGAAGCAAAAAAGATGCACCTAGGAAGAAACTTTGTACAATCTGTTGAAGATTTAGCTTCTGTGAGGGACGAATATTATGACCAACTGGTAGGGATGCTTAATTATCAGTATGGTGGTATTCCCCAGTATTTAAAAAATGAAATCCAATTGACTAAGGCACAAAAGCAAAACCTACGAAAAATTTATCTCGACTAAATAAGTTTTTGATAGGTAGATAAATTACAAAACAAGCCATGCTAAAGAGGTTAGAAAATAGCAATTCTAACCTCATTTTTAGCATTCTTATGAAGTGAATTCAGAGTTAATAGTTTTATTTTAGAAAAAGTTTTCTATAATTTAAGTAGCTAAGGCAGTGGAAAAAACTAAAGAAGGAAATCAAAATGAAAGTGAAGCCAAAAATCGTTGGAAACGTTATCAAATCGGTTAATCCTTATGGTTGCCGGCAAGCAGTTTTAAATCAAATTAATTACGTAAAGTCTAAGGGAAAATATGCGGGACCTAAAAAGGTGTTAATTTTGGGCGGTTCATCAAGTTATGGCCTAGCTACCCGAATTACCACGGCGTTTGGCAGCGGTGCAGATACCATTAACGTAGCTTATGAACGGGGGCCAAAAAGTCCTGAACAATTAGGTTCTGCGGGGTGGTATAATAGTATCTTTTTCAAACAATTTGCTGAGCAAGCTGAGTTGATTGCGCAAAACTTTATCGGCGATGCGTACAGTGACACCATGAAACAACGGGTGATTGAGTACATTAAAAATGAATTTGGCGGAAAAATTGATCTGCTTGTATATAGTTTAGCAGCGCCGAAGCGCAACGACTCCCGATCCGAGAAAGCATGGCGGTCGGTTTTAAAACCAATCGACCAAAGCGTGACTGGCGAAAATATTGATTTAGAACACGAACGGTTATTCACCGAAACGATTGCACCGGCGACTCCGGAAGAAATTCAAGGAACTGCTAAAGTAATGGGCGGTGAAGACTGGGAATGGTGGATCCAAGCATTAAAGGAAGCCCATGTATTAGCAGATAACTTTAAAACGGTGCTGTATTCTTACATTGGTCCACAAATGACGTATCCGTTTTATCATGAAGGAACCTTAGGGGTGGCAAAAACGCAAGCTGAAAGATCCGCCGAGCGGATTAATCAGGAATTGAAGCCACTCCAAGGTCGAGCGCTAGTTTGCGTATCAACCGTAGTGACTACTAAGGCAAGCGTAGTCATTCCAATCATGCCAAAGTACATGATTGCTTTGTACAAAGTGATGACCGATGAGGCTACGCATGAAACACCAATTATGCATAAAGATCGGGTTTACCGGGAAATGATCTACGGGAAGCATCCAATTTACGATCCAAAAGGACGACTACGCGCAGACCATTATGAATTACGGCCTTCGACGCAGGCAAAAACGGCAGCCCTATACCAACAAATTAATGCAGATAATTTTAAAAGTCCGATGACGGGTTATGCTCAATTTAGAAAAGAATTTCTTAATACGGCGGGATTTGCGGTTGATGGTTTAGAGAATGATGAGTTTGAATTCTCTGACTTATTAAATCTAAAACCATAATAAATGGCTTACTGGGGATAACGAAGAAATCAAAAAACTGTTCAAATGAAAACTAGCATAAGCTAGAAATTCATTTGAACAGTTTTTTCGTAGCTACTAAGTTTACCGGAAGTCCACGTACATCCACTGGACTACGGAAACGCCCTTTGTGGAAATTAAGTCAGCTGAATTAGTTGGTTGCCGTCCATCAACGGTAAAAATCCAACCGCTTTTTTCATTTGCGTCAGTTAGGTCACCAATGCTATTAACGTATAGATAACCATTGGCAGACTCATAATAGTAATCTAGGTTTTGCTTCGTAAAGAACGTTTTAGAAACGTCAAAAACGGAGGCATTCTCTGGCCAGTCCAAAGTGTGATGAATCGTGTATATCCTGCTGATGGCTGCATTTTCTTTCCGATATTTAGACGGCGTTGTTCCAGTTATTTTTTTGAAAATCTTAGTAAAATAGCTGGTTTGTGAGAACCCCGCAATGTTAGAAATTAAATTAATCGGTTTCCGACTTAAAATTAGTTCCCGTTGGGCGTGAGCAATTTTTTGCTGATTGATGTAATTAATAAAATTAATATCCATGTATTTCTTAAAAATGCGACTTAAATACGATGGTGACAAAAATACGTGTTCGGCTACCGTACTAAGGGTTAATTGACTAGTTAAATTTTCACAAATGTAGTTAGTAGCTTCTTTAATACTCCGAATGGCTTCAAACTTTTCAGTACTAGTTCGAACTTGTGGATCTTCGGCAGTAGCAATTGGTAAAACGTTGTTAGCAGAGCTTTTTAGCTGCAGTAGCGTACTTAAATAATTTATTTTGGTCAACTGTTCATCGGTCAGCGGTTCTAAAACTTGGGCAGTCAAATCTTGCCGATTAGCAAAATGGCTGTTAAATAAATTAGAAAGATATTCCTTAGATACTTGGATCCGATGGTTAGAAGACTTTGCAGAGCTGCACATGGTGAATCCCCAAACCTGGTTATTGAGAATGATTGGGAAGATGATCGACTTACCAAAGTGTTCAGGATCGAGTGTTTTTTGAACAACTTTATTATCGGTGATAATGTCGCCACGGTAAACTAACACGCCAGTAAAGCTATAGAAAAGCACGTCGATTTGGGTGATTTCGTAAAAAGCGTTTAACGAATTGGCAAGTTTAGTGTAAGAGTCCGGCGTATAACGATCGTCATGCGTTTGATTTAATGCACTTAACATGATCAACCTCCTAATGAAAAAATATGTGAAAACGATTTCTTTCGTTAATTATGGAGCAAAAAAATACTATTCACAATGCAATATAATGTCAATTTATTGCTAAAATAACAATATTTTTAGCGATGATTGTAAAATATTGTCACCACGACAAAATAGTACACGTTGATAGGAAAGGACAAATTATTACCACTTTTTGTGGAAAAAGTATCACTTTCAAAGTTTTAGGAATGGTACCGTTAAAGTAACCTTTTAAAGAAAGTGGTTACAGATGAAAGAGCAACCGTTAAAGTCGAACACTAATCAACGGAATTCGACACTTGAGTTTGAACGCCTAAATCCAAGCATTATCTTTGCGTACTATTTACTTTTAATCATGATTACCGTTTTATTTAATTCCCCCATCATTTTAATGATTGAATTTATCGCGGTTTTGGGATTGTTAATTCAAGTTTCTGATATGATGTCGGCACTTAAAACGCTTAAGGCGACGGGAATAATGGCACTTTTTATTATCATTATTAATCCGCTGACCAACCATAACGGCGCACACTTACTGACGTCTTTTCACGGATTGACGATTACTAAAGAAGCGTTATTGTACGGAATTTTAATGGCTTTGTCTTTAACTAACGTAATTTTACTGTTTGCTTCGTATAACAAGCTGATGACTAACAATAAATTTATGTTTTTGTTTGGTAAAATTTTGCCCCGCCTGTCGTTGCTAACGATGATCGTAATGCGATTTATACCTTTATTTCTAAAGCGCTTCAAAAATATTAGCCAAATTCAAAAGATGCGAGGAATTAATATTGATCAAGGTAGCGTACGGCAACGAACTAAGGCTTTAATGCAACTAATGCAAGTATTGCTGGTGGACGCTTGTTATAACGCCTTTCAAACTGCGGATTCAATGACTGCCCGCGGTTTTGGCAGCACCAAAAGGTCCAATTACCAGCGTTATCGGATGACCCGCCGTGATATAACATACGCGGGAATCTTAGCTAGCGGCGGAATAGTTTTAATTGGGGAAGCGATTCGTCGAATAGGTGTAATTCAGATTTATCCTAGTTTGCAAATGAATTGGGGGACTTGGCAAGAAGAAGGGCTCCTCATTGGCACGGTGGCTTTGATTTGTGGATTACCAATGGTTGTAGAGTTGAAGGAGGAACTTTGGTGGAAATTTTACAAGTAAAAGATTTATTTTTTAAATACGCTCTCGCTAAGAGGGATAATTTGGAAAATATTAATTTAAACGTCAATCAAGGTGACTTTATGCTGATCATTGGTGATTCAGGAAGTGGAAAAACTACCTTACTAAAACAATTAAAAAAGGAGTTATGGCCAGTTGGCGAACGTCGGGGAGCAGTAAAGTTTAAACACCAGTCCCTGAGAACACTATCGCCAATTGAAAGTGCCCGGAGAATAGGGATGGTTTTTCAAAATCCGGATGATCAAATTGTGATGGATACGGTAATCCAAGAGCTCGCCTTTTCCCTTGAAAATGTTGGGGAAGATAGTGAAAACATCCAGCGTAAAATTGCTGAAATGGTTAGCTTTTTTGGCTTTCAAGATATTTTATACGCATCAGTAAACGAACTTTCCGGTGGACAAAAGCAGTTGGTTAATTTGGCGGCGGTATTAATTTTGCAGCCTGAATTATTACTTTTAGATGAACCCACCGCGCAGTTAGACCCTATCGCAACTAAGGAATTCATCAGTCTTTTACAACGGGTTCATGATGAACTAGGGGTAACCATTATGATCAGTGAACACCAACTCGACGAATTATTGCCCTTGGCTAATCGATTATGCATTATGGAGGAAGGTAAACTAACTTTTACTGGTAACGTGGAAGAAGGGGTGCAACATGCCGTTCAAGATCAGAAAATGGCTGAGTTCATCCCTGAAGTTCCTCGTCTTTTTTTGGCAGAAAATTTAATCGCCACGTCTTCTAAGGATACCGTACCACTAACGGTGGTCGCTGGTAAGCGTTTTATCGATCGTCATGGGATTAAATTTCAGCAACGAAAGCGGATCATCCCTTCACTGAGTGGTGACCCAGCTTTAAAGATTGAGCATGTCGATTTTAAATACGGGCGGAATAGTCCACTGATCTTAAATGACTTAGGGCTAACTGTACAACGCGGTGAATGGTTATCAATTGTGGGGCGAAATGGTACTGGAAAGTCAACCTTACTAAAATGTCTAATGGGAATGGAAAAAGCGCGACGAGGTAAAATTACCGTGTTCAATCGTAAACTTGCTAAATGGGAAAGCGGTCAGTTGTACCGAATGGTGGGGTATTTATCGCAAAATCCTGCCGATCACTTTAGCTATGATACGGTGCTTGAGGAATTGGTTAACCGAGCCCAACAATTAGGATTAGCGGAACCCCAAGAAATTGCTGAGTCAATGCTAACGCGTTTAAAAATTAACTCCTTGAAAAATAAAAATCCACACGATACCAGTGGTGGTGAGCAACAGTTGATCGCCTTAGGAATTATTTTAATTGCTCAACCCCAAATTTTACTTTTAGATGAACCTACTAAGGGACTAGACCCATTACGTAAAAGGAGTTTAGGAAAGCTATTGCAAAAGCTACAAAAAGCAGGAATGACAATCATCACTACTAGTCACGATATGAGTTTTAGTGCTACCTATGCTACCCGCTGTGCCATGTTGTTTGACGGTAAAATTACTTCTACAGCAGACCCGTACTCCTTTTTCGCTAAAAATTTCTTTTACACCACCCCCATTAATCGGATGGTGCGGGACCAATTGCCAACTGCTTTAGTATGGAGGGAGCTTAGCCATGAATAAGCAAATGACGGGAATTACTTTCTTAATTGCCATTGTAATTTTCTTGGTTTTTTTAACCTTCGTAACTGCACTACAAGGCCAGCACTTTCTTTTATTTAGTTTTATTTGTTTAATCGCGAGCGTAATTCCCTTTTATTGGAAATTCGAAAGCAGTGCTCTAAAAGCTCGTGAGGTGGTCTTTTTAGCGGTACTAATTGCAATCGCTGCAGTTAGTCGGGTACCATTTGCAATCATTCCCAACGTACAACCGACTAGTTTTGTGATTATCACTGCAGGAGCAGTGCTAGGTCCAGAATCGGGATTTATTATTGGCTCGACAGTGGCGTTAACGTCGAATATGTTTCTTGGACAAGGGCCGTGGACCCCATGGCAAATGTTTGCGTGGGGGATGATGGGGATGACGGCCGGATTGTTGAAAAACACCCCGTTAGTTAATCACAAATATGCAATGGTGCTTTTCGGTTTTGCCTGGGGGTTTGTTTTCGGGTGGATCATGGATTTGTGGTATTTGGTAGCTTACATCAACCCGCTGAATTTCAAGGCGATGCTACTAACTTTTCTAGGAACCGGATACTTTGATTTACTACACGCTTTATCAAACGTTTTTTTCTTACTGATTTTTTACAACTCATGGAAAAAGACCATTACTCGTTTCAAAATCAAGTATGGACTGCTAGATTAAGAATGATTTGCCCAAAAATAAACACGCCAATGCGTTCGGTACAGAAGCAAGGCGTGTTTTAATGATTATTCATTTTCTTTGGAAAAAATTTGGGACGCTAAAACGGCCCTTTGCCACCCTCGATAAAGACGTTCACGTTTTTTAGCGGTATAAACGGGTTGAAATTTAGTGATGGGATGTCGAAGTTTTTTAATTTCAGTGAGATCTTCCCAAAAACCAACGGCTAGTCCAGCTAAGAAGGCCACTCCTAAGGCTTTGATGTCGGTAGTTTCTGAACGATTTACGTCCACCCCTAAGATATCTGCTTCAAACTGCATTAAGAAATCATTTTTAGCCATGCTACCGTCGGTGTAGACGGTCTGAAGTTCTGCCTGCATGTCCTCTTGCATAGCCAAAATAACGTCTTTAGAACGGTAGGCAATTGACTGCAGGGTGGCACGCACAAAATCTGCTTTGGTGGTTTTATCGGTCATCCCGAAAACCGCGCCCTGTACCTTTTCGTCCCAGTAGGGTGCCCCCATCCCGTTAAACGAGGTTACTACGTATAGGTTATTGTTGGTAGATTGACTAGCAACTGCTGCCGAATGCAAAGGATCTTTAATCATTTCCAGACTATCTTGTAACCAGGTAACCGCAGTTCCGGCAACAAAAATATTGCCTTCTAATCCGTAATAAATTTTTTTATCAAGTCCAAAGGAAACCGTGGTAAGTAAATTATTTTCGGAATGAACCATGTTTTCACCGGTGTTTACGGTAATGAAGGCGCCAGTGCCGTATGTAGCGCTAATTGCTCCGCGGTGGAAAGCCAGCTGGCCTACCAAAGAGCTCTGTTGATCACCAATCATCCCGGCGATAGGTACGGAACAGTTAAAAAACGCGGATCCAATCGTGTAGCCAAAGATTTCCGAGTTAGAACGTACTTCTGGCATCAGTTGAATGGGAATGTTCAGTGCTTTCAATAACTCTTCGTCCCAGTCTAGAGTACGAATGTTAAAAAACATCGTTCGACTGGTGTTTGTGTAATCGGTGACGTGAGCATGACCATTGGTTAACTTCCAAAGTAACCAGGTCTCGACCGTGCCAAAGAGCAGTTCGCCGTTTTCGGCCTGCTGCTGGGCATGGGGAACGTGGTCTAAAATCCACCGAATTTTAGAAGCAGAAAAGTACGAGTCTAATACTAGTCCCGTACTGTTTTTGACTAGGTCTTTATAGTTGGAAAGGTTCCAAGAGTCGGTGGTTTCGTTGGTCTGGCGTGAGCGCCACATAATGGCATTGTAGATGGGTTTGCCAGTCCTTTTATTCCAGATGATGGTGGTTTCTCGTTGATTAGTAATCCCAATTCCAGCGATTTGCTTAGGGCTAATTCCCGAAACAATCAATGCGTTAGCCATCGATGAATAAACTTTTTCCCAAATATCTTCGGGAGATTGTTCGTACCAGCCCTGATGGGGACTTTCTTGGGACAACTCTCTAGAAAAGCTAACCACCTCAGAGCTAGCATGGTTAAAAATCACGGTCTTAACTACCGAAGTACCAGCGTCAATTGATAAGATGTATTTTTGTTTCAAGTTTCTGCATCCCCCTGTAACAACGCAATAAACGAACTTTTTGAAAGACAACGGCGATTGTAGATTTAAGTATAACACGATTCGGTGAAACAAATAATTTGTTTCACGGACCTTTCAGGAAACTTTTTAAGATAATTGCAAAAAACACCCTGCAACAAAGAAAAAAACGTTTTTTTAAGGAAGAAAACTTAGAAACTCCCCGGAAGTAACTTGCTTTTATAGTCGTAAATGAATTATGATATTATATGGAAAAATTGAATAAACTCAATATCTTATAATCTTTTGGAGGCAAACATGTCTGAACATTATTCCGATCCAAAGCTTAAAATTTTCGCTTTGAATTCGAACAAGCCCTTAGCGGAAAAAATCGCCAAGGCAGTTGGTGTAGAACTCGGGAAAACATCGGTTGATCGTTTCCGTGATGGTGAGATTCGTATTAATATTGAAGAAAGTATTCGTGGGGATGAAGTTTACATTATTCAATCCACCTCTGCGCCGGTTAATGATAATTTGATGGAAATGTTGATCATGATTGATGCTTTGAAACGTGCTAGTGCCAAGACAATCAACATCGTAATTCCATATTATGGATATGCTCGGCAAGATCGTAAGGCCCGTTCGCGGGAACCGATTACTGCTAAGTTAGTAGCAAACATGATTGAACGTGCGGGTGCAACCCGGATTATCGCACTTGACTTGCACGCAGCACAAATCCAAGGTTTCTTTGATATTCCGCTCGATCACTTGATGGGTGCACCATTGTTAGCTGATCATTTCATTGAACGGGGCTTGAATGAAAATGCGGTAGTAGTTTCTCCTGACCACGGTGGAGTTACGCGCGCACGTAAGTTGGCAGAATTTTTGAAAGCACCAATCGCAATTATTGACAAACGTCGTCCACGCGCAAACGTTGCGGAAGTAATGAACATTATTGGTGAAGTTAAGGGCAAACGTTGTATCATGATTGACGATATGATTGATACGGCCGGAACGATTACTTTGGGAGCACAAGCTTTGATCGATGCGGGCGCAACTGAAGTATATGCTAGCTGTACACACCCAGTTTTATCGGGTCCAGCGATCGAAAGAATTCAAAACTCGCCAATCAAGGAATTGATTGTGACGGATTCTATTCAACTTCCAGAAGAAAAGAAAATTGATAAGATCACAAGCATTTCGGTAGGACCTTTGATCGGGGAAGCAATTCGTTTAATTCACGAAGACAAACCGGTTAGTCCATTATTTAACAATCGTTTTAGTACAGAACACTAATACGGGTTGGCGTACCGATAGCAAAAGAATAAATGAATGCAGAGGCAAGAATGAATTTCTTAGCCTCTTTTTTTATGTACCGGCTACTTTGAAAGATAAAACTCATTCAATTTTTAAAACTTGGTAAACAAGCCGATTTTTGGACCCTAAATCATTTACAATAGAATTAATAATTTTAATTGGAGAAGTGAATTATGAAATTTTGTTTGAACTGTGGCGAAGAATTACCTGAAAAGGCACATTTTTGCCCTAATTGCGGGGCTAAAATCGAAACAGCATCAAGTGAAAGCTCCCGGCTTTCTCGTGCAGAATTGCATAAAAATCGGCAAGAAACACCATTAGAAGATTTGAAAGAAAGCGCGGATACCAAACCGGAAGAAGAACCAACGATTAGTCGCACTCGCAGAAAAAGCAGTGCTTCTACGGACCTCAAGGAGGGTGCGTTAACTACGTTGCAATGGATCGGAGGCAATTGGTTAACGGCTCTGCTAGTTTTGTTAGTAATTGGAGCAATTTTTTACTGGCTAAGTAAAATGGTTGGGGTAGTTTTACTGGTGGTGGCGGTTGCTGCCGCATTTTTCTACGCTCAACGAGTGGGCGCTGGTGACCGTAGTGCAGACCAGGCTGTGAAAGCAGCCCTTCAAAAGGGGGGCGAAGCAGGTCGTCAGGTTTGGCAAAAATTGCAAACGGCGTTACTAAAGAAACGTGGTAAAAAGGATTTCACCACTCCAACTACCGAACAAAATTCCGATTCAACGGAAGCAGCGGCAGCGGAAGCGGAAGCGACTGCGGAGCCGAAATCTATGAAAGAAGGGGCTTCATCAGGGGTAAATGATCCTAAACCAACTACTGGCACTGACGTACGTAAAGGGAAGCAACGCTGGACGTTGAAAAATAAGTTCATTATGGGAATTGCCATTATTACCGGAATGGCTGCTTACTGGGCACCGTTTGCTTCGGCACCCACTGCTGGGTATAACGTTAAAACTTCCCTTATGAGTATTTTGAAGACGTTAGGAGACGATCAGCTTGCTCACTTTTTATGGGTGATTCCCGCATTGCTCTTATTTGGAGCGCTTTTGCAATTCCATTGGCTGACCAAATGGGCGAGTTACCTAAACTTGCTGTGGTACGGAATGATGTTCTTTTTGATTTACCAAAATGAAGCCCAATTAGTTGGCCTAGGTAACATGTTCAACGGAGTTCGTTGGGGATGGGGCGGCTATTTAATTGTAGCTTGCAGTATTATCTTATTATTAATGCATTCAAGAACGCGTACTCGAAAATAAAGCATATTATCACCGCTACCTAGTCTAGGTCGATGGTAATATGCTTTTTTGTGCAACAAAAAAGGATTCTAGACTTCTCACACTAGAATCCCACTAAGAGGAAAGGCGTTCCCAATCAATCGTGATCTCTTTATTGGAAAATTTATCGATCTTTACACCTTCAACTTCAATTACATATTCAATTGTTCAGCCGTCGTGCTTCTAACCTACCTGAGGTTTTGTTATTACGTCTGCTGCTGCATGTCTAATCAAACAAAGGGTTTGACGAAGGATACACTCGTTCAGGCTAACGGTGAAATAGACGGTCTTGGAGTTTCATTAAGATATTCTTCGAAACGATAGACCTCCAGTGAACTATTGGGTTTTTATTTGGAACAGTGCCTAGGATAATTACCTAAGCGAAGTATTTATGTCATTGGACACACCTACTTGATTCAATGCTTGGAGATGACGTTGAACATTACTCTTTAAAAAGATGATTGCCACTCCATTCATCAATCCATCGTGCGTAAACACTTAATCATTACGACGTCTCTAAACGTCAAAACTTTTTCACGGTACGCTCATGATGCAATTGATTAGCGAATAGAGCTAATATTCTTGCCTTTTCGTCGGTTCTGGCAATCTGAGAACCAAGGCCATCTGAGAAGTTTTTGATTGAAGAGGAACTATTTCCTTTCCTCAATTAGAATACTATCACAACTTGTAAGCGGTTGCAATATAAAGACTCGAAACTACCAAAAAATATTTTTTGGTAGTAAATTTCAATGCTAAATTCGAACTTACTAAGTGTCGTGGAGGCGATTAGCGAGTTTTGATAGTTATATTTAATTTCAACACGTTAATGTAGTATAGGCGAAATGCATTCCAGAACCCAAATCTCTCCGGTTAACTAAATTAAGGTATTAATCGCAATTCACGATTAATACCTTAATTCTGTTAAGCCTCAAGATTTACCCGGGTTCTGGAGCGCTCTAAACTATTCCACCCAAATCTTCACACCCTTATAGATGTTGTAAATGAAGAGGGCCAAAGCCACAATTCCCATTAATCCCACAATTAAGAACAGTACCAAAGAGGTGGTTGGAAAATGATTTCCCGTAAAGCTGTGCGCAGTAGCGAGAATTCCCAACCCAAAACCTAACGGCAACAAAATGACGGGAATGAGGTGAAGCCAAAACGCCGTAATTGCGTGCCGATGAGCAGGTGCATACTGGACATTACTGGTAAGTACCATCACGATAATTGGAAAAATAATTGGTAGAAAAAAGATGCTGAAATATGAAAGTGAACTTAAAAATTTATTTTCGGTAGACATCAATCTGCTCTCCTTAAATTAGTTTAGGCAATAGATCAGTTTTCAATTGAAAAGGTGACAAAAAGGTTGTTTTTGTAAGTCGTTAAATTCTGCGGTAAAAATTGTTTTATCTTTGTAAGATTATTAATTGATAAAAATAGGGGCTCGAAAAAATTCTCGCCCCGATAGTATATAAATTACCAAATAAAAGTGCAATACCGTTTAAAAATTGCTTAAAACATCGTTAAGTAATTACCCTTTTTTGGCTTCCTTAGCCTTACTTTTAGCTCGTAATTCATCCTTTAGCTTTTCAATATCTTCTTCGTGAGCAGCTTTCCATTTCTTGTATGAAAAGCGAGCATCGGTATCCGTATCCCCAATTTTCATTCCGGTTTCAAGCCAGAAAACTGCTTCCGATAAACTACCAAAGTTGCGCATCCAAAGGGTGTGTCCATTTGCGGAATCTAAAGCGACGTAAGAACGAAACTTTTTAGTCAGGTAAGTATGTTTGCGAATCTTGAAGGCTTTTCGTTGCCGAGTTAGCTTGTAATCAGGAAGAATATAGTGCCCAGGGTGCTTTAAAACGGGGACGTTATCCTGCCGTTGGCTCTTAAATTCTACAAGCATTGCCTTCGCGGTGGGTTGGTCGATAATATTTACGTCAAAATTTGCCATGTAAACTCCTCCTGATTATATTTCTAGTAATATTTTAGCATAAATATTAACCAACCGTTCTAACAAACCCCTACTTTATAAATCTCTTAATTTGAGAATGCTTCTAAATTGGTATACAATGCTATTTGCATTATTTTTTATTATTTACTATATAGAAAGGAGACCATTTATATGCGTAAGTATATTTCAGAACTTATTGGTACTTTTGTATTGGTCTTTGTAGGAACGGCAGCAGTAACGATTGCTCATGCAAACGTAGTTGGAATTGGATTAGCCTTTGGGTTAGCCGTAACCATTATGGCTTATTCAGTAGGAGCAATTTCAGGGGGACACTTTAACCCCGCAGTTACTCTTGGAATGTGGATTAACAAACGGATTAGCGGTGCAGATGCCGTTTATTACGTGATTTCCCAATTTATCGGAGCGGTTTTGGCTTCCGGAATGGTGAAGTACTTCCTTTCCGCAATGGGTGCTTCCACAGCTAACTTGGGTCAAACTGATTTCACTAAGATTTCGGCGTTCCCTGCATTAGTTACCGAAGCGTTGGTTACGTTCTTGTTTGTATTAGTAATTCTGTTCGTTACTAGCAAGCAATACGGCAATGCCAGCTTTGCTGGATTGATTATTGGCCTAACTTTGGCATTGATGATCATCGCAACCTTAAACTTAACTGGTGGTTCATTGAACCCCGCACGGAGTTTTGGACCTGCTATTTTAGTGGGTGGCAGTGCGTTATCCCACTTCTGGGTTTACGTGGTTGCTCCACTAGTTGGTGGTGCAGTTGCTGCCGTTGTAGCTAAGGCTCTAGGTAGTGAAGCTGAATAATTAGCTGAGTAATAAAATAGGCTGAGGATTGGGATAATGCCCAATTTCCTCAGCCTATTTTTTATGCCGATTTTTTTTACGTTCTAAATTAAGTTCGCGCTGCAAGTGGTCGACTTTATGATCCAACTGGTCGATTTTTTCAAATAGCCGACTAAAATCATCTTTGTTAGCGTCGGTAGTTTGACTCGTGAAAAATCCCGTAATCGTACTGGTTAACAAACCGATAAAACCGACCCCGGCGATCATTAAGAAGGCGGCGATAAACTTGCCGACGTTGGTGGCGGGAGAAATATCGCCATATCCAACCGTCGTTGCCGTGGTAATTGCCCACCAAAGCGCGGATGGGTACGGGACCTTCTCCACTATAGAATACATCAAGGAGCTCAATACTAAGATGAACATACTAGCGGTAAAAAGGTTCAAAAATCCTGATGAGTAAACAAAGCGGTGCACAGTTTTGGAAAGTTTACCATCCAAACCAAATCGCCAGAGTAAATGGTGGTGCCGAATTAGTCGCCAAACCCGGCCGATTCGAAAAATGGCGAAGGCCGGATGCAGCGGAATTAACGATAATAAATCAAAAGTGTTATCAAAGAGAAATCTTTGCCAGTGCCTACTGCTGGCTAGGCGATAGAAAAAATCGATCGTATAAAGGAGCAGTAAAACATTTAATAAATGGGCTAATGGTGGAGCGCTTAAACGGATGGCATGGGGATCCAAAAACGAGCCCACGACGATTAGGAATGAAAAGAGGGCGATGCCCGCAATTCCAATGTCGTAGCTTAGCTGCCAATTGATTTTTGTTTTCGTCATGAGTAAAATCTCCTAAATTAATAGAATTATTTTAACGCATTTCTGACCGGTGTAAATAGTTTAGAAATGATATGATAGGACTAATTAATCCTAGAAGAGGTAAAGCAGATGAAAAAAATATTGGCATTACACACTGGCGGAACAATTTCGATGTCGGCTAGTAATGATAAGGTAAAGACTAACGAAGAAAATCCGTTATTGGATACCCAATTTATTAACGAAAATATTGATTTGGCAAACGAAGTCGTATTAAATAAGCCTTCAGAACACATTACCCCAGAAGATATGTTGGTAATTAAAAAACGGGTCAAAAAGGCAATCGACAACGATGAATGTGATGGAATCGTGATTACCCACGGTACCGATACGCTCGAAGAAACGGCTTATTTCCTTGATCTTACGATTCCAAGCGTGATTCCAATTGTTTTAACGGGCGCAATGCGTTCTTCTAACGAGCTTGGTTCTGATGGTGTTTATAATTTCCAAAGTGCGATTTTAACGGCGGCTTCCGACGAAGCTACGGGCAAGGGCGTGTTAGTAGTCATGAATGATGAAATTCACACCGCCCGGTTTGTTACTAAAACCCACACAACTAACGTAGATACTTTCCGAACGCCAACGTTTGGGCCGTTAGGAATTGTATACAAACGGGATATTCGTTTCTTCCAAGCCTTAATTAGCCAACAAGTTTGTGATATTGACGAGCTAGTTTCTGGTGTTTACTTAGTTAAGGCTTACGCAGGAATTCCAGGAGCCATTTTTGAGACGCTAGATCGCCCAGAAACTAAGGGGATCGTTATTGAAGGACTTGGTGCGGGAAATTTGCCAGTTGAAGTGGTAGAACCCATTCAAAAATTGATTAAAAAGGGAATTCCAGTAGTAATGGTTTCCCGATGCTACAACGGGCTTGCTGAACCAATTTACGATTACGTTGGCGGCGGCATTGACTTAGAACGGATGGGAGTGATCTTCTGCCAGGGACTTAACGGACAAAAGGCGCGGATCAAACTCCAAGTGGGGTTAAGCAATCACATGGACGGCAAAGAAATTGCCCGCTACATGCATGACGCCGTTTCTTAATGAAGCCCGTGTATAATAGAACTGTGGAAAAACAGAATGGGAGGAAAGAAAATGACAAGTTCAGTTAAAGAAGATTTTTATGATGCAGTCAACGGAGAATGGCTAAAAACGGCTAAAATTCCAGACGACCATTCCTCGACCGGAGGTTTTATGGACCTCGTTGACGGAGTTGATAAACAGTTAATGAAGGATTTTGCCGCAATGCGGAATCACGAAGTTGAACCAGATACTCCCGAGTTGGCCGAATTTATTAAGTTTTATGAAATGGCGGCGGACTTTCAACAACGGGATGCGGATGGAGTGGCTCCGTTATTGCCATACCTTGCACAAATTGAAAAACTGCAAAATTGGGATGACGTCAACGCTAACCTAAAGGAATTATTCTATAACGGGGTTGATTTACCAGTGGATATCGGAATTGAACCCGATTTAAAGGGTGACGGTGCCGACAAACGTAACGTTTTGTGGGCTGGGGGCGTTAGCTTGATTTTGCCAGATAAAACTTATTACGACGCCGATAACCCCAATGGACCACAACTAATGAAAATCTTTACCGAAATGATGAACCAACTCTTGGTAAAGATCGGTAAGTCACCTGAAGAGGCGCATGAGATTGTTGAACAAGCCAAACGGTTTGACGCTAGCTTAGCACCATACCGTAAAAACTCGGAAGAACTTAGTGACGTTGCGAAACTCTATAATCCAATGGAATTTACGCAGTTTGCGGACCAAGTTCAAAGTATTGACGTTAAAAAATTAGTTCAAGAATTGTTAGGTACGCAACCAGAACAAATTATTGTTACCGAACCTCGTTTCTATGAAAACCTCAACCAAGTGGCTAATGACGAGACTTTTGCCGACTTTAAGAGCTGGGCGTACGTTAACATGGTCCGTTCGTTGACGGGTTACCTTAGCGAAGAGTTCCGACAAATTGGCGGAATGTACGGACGGGCGTTGTCCGGACAGAAAGTTTCCATGCCGCAAGAAAAGAGTGCCTTTTATCTAGCACGCCGGACGTTTAGTCAAGTGGTAGGCGAATACTATGGTCACCGTTACTTCGGGGAAGCAGCTAAAAAAGACGTTCACGAAATGGTAGTTGCCATGATTAACGTTTACGAAAAGCGCTTGGCAAACAACGACTGGCTAGGGGAAGCCACCAAACAAAAGGCGATTACTAAGTTACGTTCTTTGAAGATCTTGGTGGGTTATCCAGATGAACTGAAACCGGTTTATAAGAAATTAAAAACGAAAACTGCAGCTCAGGGTGGCAGTTTAGTTGAAAACGTACAAAACTTCTCGCGGATTTTCCTTGAAGACCAGTTAGCAAAGTACGGTAAAAAGGTTGACCGCAGTGAATGGCACATGAGTGCGGATACGGTGAATGCTTATTACTCTCCGGAAGGCAACTTAATCTGTTTCCCAGCAGCGATTTTGCAAGCACCGTTCTATAGCTTGAAACAAACTGCTAGCCAAAATTACGGTGGAATTGGTGCGGTAATGGCTCACGAAATATCGCATGCCTTTGATCCTAACGGGGCCCTCTTTGACGAATATGGCAACATGGACAACTGGTGGACGCAAGCTGACTTAGATCACTTCCACAAACTATCCGAAGCCATGGTTCAAGAATTTGATGGACTGCCATTTGCGGGCGGCAAAGTTAACGGTAAGTTGGTGGTAACGGAAAACGTTGCTGATGATGGCGGGCTTAGTGCAGCATTGGAGGCGACAAAAGCAACCGACGACCCTAACTTGAAGGAATTCTTTACAAATTGGGCGCGGATTTGGCGGACTAAGGCAACTCCAGAACGAGAACAATTACTGTTAGCCATTGACGTTCACGCCCCATCCAAACTGCGGGCAAACGTTCAAGTGCAAAATTTCCAAGAATTCTACGACACCTTTGACGTAGAACCCGGTGATGGAATGTACATGGCCCCAGAAAAACGGGTGCAAATCTGGTAATTTCAGGACTTAGTGCAGGAAAACTACTGAATAATTTAGTTGATTAAAAAGCCGTTTGGTGAAGTGTTAACTTCGCTAAGCGGCTTTTTAGGCTAGCGGCTTGGGAAAATAGGCTTGAATACTGCATTAGTGGGACTAACGATAGCAATATTATTGGCGAATGGTTGGGTTAGCTTAGGAAGGCCAGCAAAAAACTGCGACTAAGTAAAATTTAGCTATTTTAAAACTAAATGTTTGATTAGATTTCTAATTGTGTTATCATTGTGCCACAAAATAAAAAAGCGTGGGAGACGAGTAAATTATTTTGCGCTAACAGTGAGTCAAGAAATAGTGGAAACTTGATTAGTGGCAATTTAGTTGAATAACACTCCTGTAAGCTCCAGGCTGAAATGTAGCGCGCACAGATTAAGCTTGGACGTTGCCGGTCCGTTACCACCGGAGCGTATGTTAGTACGTGTTTTGAGGTGATCCGTTCTGATGAATGGGTAACTTGGGTGGTACCGCGAAAGTCTTTCGTCCCTAGTATTCTAGGGGCGGAAGGCTTTTTATTTTGTAATTAATCTCAAAAGGAGTGAGGAAGATGCATTTAATAATTCCAGAAAAATATGAACCAAAATTGTCCGTACGCGAAACTCAAAGGGCGATTAGATTTATCCGCGAAACCTTTCAAGACGAATTTGGTAAGGAGATGAACTTATCAAGAGTTTCGGCACCAATGTTTGTCGACCACTCCACGGGGCTTAATGATGATCTTAACGGAACGGAGAGTCCGGTTTCTTTTACAATGCAAGACTTGCCAAACCATAAAATTGAAATTGTTCATTCACTAGCCAAATGGAAAAGAATGACTTTATCGCGCAACGATTTTGACTTACATGAGGGCATTTATACCAATATGAACGCCATTCGTAAAGACGAAGATTTAGATAATTTGCATTCCATCTACGTTGACCAATGGGATTGGGAAAAAATTATTGCCAAAGAAGAACGGACTACGGCAGTTTTAAAGGAGCACGTCCGTAAAATTTTTAAAGTGATTAAGCATATGGAGCATGAAGTTTGGTATAAATATCCCCAGGCTGTTTATCATTTGCCCGATAAAATCCATTTTGTCACGACGCAGGAGTTGGAAGATCGTTGGCCTGAAAAAAGTCCTGAAGAACGGGAAAAGGCGATTACGCAGGAGTTAGGATGCGTTTTTTTGATGAAAATCGGCGGACCCCTTAAGTCTGGAAAAAGACATGATGGGCGGGCTCCCGATTACGACGATTGGAACTTAAACGGTGATATTTTGTTTTGGTACGCTCCTTTGCAGTGTGTTTTGGAACTTTCTAGTATGGGAATTAGGGTTGACGAAGACGCGCTCCGCAGACAATTAAAAATGGCTAACGCCGAAGACCGTAGTCAATTGCCTTTTCATAAGGCGTTGTTGAACGAAGAACTACCGTACACAATTGGCGGCGGAATCGGTCAATCGCGACTATGTTTGTTGCTGTTGGGGAAGGCGCACGTTGGCGAAGTACAAGCCAGCATTTGGCCGCAAGCAATGGTTGAACAATGCAAAAATGCGGGAATTCAACTTTTATAAATGCGGCGAAGGGCGTAGCTTTATTAAAGTAGCGAAACAGAGATTATAGGCTGCAAAACAAGGGCACTTTTCCAAGACTTAAAACTTGGAAGAGTGCTTTTTGTGTAGGAATTATTTGCTGAGGGGATTAGTAAGGTGATTAGCAATTGGCACATTTTTGGCAAAACACGAACTTTATCTGCAACTAATTTTATGCTATATCGTACTTTACTTATTTTAAGGATTAGAGTAGACTATATCAACGTGCTTTTTTGTTTAAATCGAACTAAAAGGAGAAAGAGTTTTGAAGAATATCGCTAAGTATTTTCAATTTGAACAATTGAAGACGAATTTTAAAACCGAGATTATTGCGGGAATCACTACTTACATCTCGATGGTCTACATTATGTTTGTTAATCCAAACGTTTTAGGCGCTTCGGGGATGGATAAGGGAGCTATTTTTACCGCCACGGCCTTGGCTAGTGCAATTGGATGTTTCTTAATGGGAATTTTGGCAAACTATCCGATTGCCTCCGCACCGGCTCTAGGAATCAACGCCTTTTTTGCTTACTCAGTAGTTATTGGGATGAAGGTGCCTTGGCAAACCGCTTTGGCTGGAGTATTCGTGGCTTCACTGATTTTCTTGTTAATTACAATTTTTAAATTACGGGAATTAATTATCAACGCCATTCCAGCTGATTTAAAACATGCCATTTCAGCGGGGATCGGGATGTTCGTTGCCTTTCTAGGTTTGAGCCAAGGTGGTCTGGTGGTTGCTAATCCAGACACCATGGTTGGCTTAGGGTCCTTCACCACGCCAACCACCTGGATCACCGTGTTTGGCTTGGTGATTACCATTATCCTAATGGTTCGCCGGGTCCCAGGGGCAATTTTCTTCGGGATGGTTCTGACCACGCTATTCGGCATGGTAACTGGAGTAATTCACGCGCCGACCCACCTGCTAGCTGCCGCACCAAGTTTAAAGCCAACTTTTCTAACCGCGGTTTCACACGTTGGTGACATTAACACCCTCCAACTCTGGGTGGTAGTCCTTACCTTCTTATTGGTAACTTTCTTTGACACGGCGGGAACTTTAGTAGGACTGGCTACTCAGGCAGGATTCATGAAGGACAATAAAATGCCTCGGGTCGGTAAGGCTTTGATGTCGGATTCGACCGCCATGCTAACGGGTTCGTTATTAGGAACTTCGCCCGTGGGTGCGTTTGTGGAATCCTCAGCGGGGATCGCGGTAGGCGGCCGGTCAGGTTTCACGGTGGTAATTACCGGAATTATGTTCATCTTGGGAATCTTCTTCTCCCCGTTGCTAACGGTGGTCACTTCCCAAGTAACGGCGCCGGCGCTCATTATTGTTGGAGTTTTAATGGCACAGCAGACACGTGAAATTAACTGGGATCGTCTAGAAATTGCCATTCCTGCATTTTTAATTATTATTGGAATGCCGTTGACGTACAGTATTTCAGATGGGATGGCCTTAGGGATTATCAGTTACCCAATTGCCATGATTGCTGCTAAGCGCGGTAAAGAAGTGCATCCGTTGATGTACGGATTGTTCTTCGTTTTTATTGGGTTCATCGCAATTCTTAACGTTTAAAAAAATGAATTAATCAGTTTTGGAAAGTGGAACAAACTGACTTTTGGCACACGTTTTGGTGCTACTAAAGTCAAAAAACAAAAATAAAAACGATTCATGAGGAAGCTTCACCTCATGGATCGTTTTTTGTTTAGCGACTTTTGCCCCACTCTCCTTTTTAATCAAATGGCAAAACGTTTTTGACTAACATAAGTTAAAAAGTCATAATTAATAACGGATTATTGAAAAAATTTTGGTAGATTAGAATCCGGTATTGGAGATTCGTCAATAGTGCTGAGCACTCGGTTTTATTGAAAATTAATTTTTGAGGTGGCAAATGGCAAAACAGAAGTATTACGTAGTAAAAATTGGTAAACAGCCCGGAATTTACCGGACTTGGGCCGAAACTGAAGCGCAGGTTAAGGGATTTTCTGGGGCAAGCTATAAAAGCTTTGGAACGTTAGAAGAAGCTGAACAGTGGCAAGCTGGTAAGGAAGTTACGGAGGCTAAATCAGCTAAGAAAGCTACCCCGCAAAAGCAGCCGCAAATCCCCCAAAAAGATCCTCAGGTTCCAACCGATCGGATCCTTTTATATACGGACGGCGGATCCCGCAATACAGGTACCGTAAAAGGTGGTCACGTGCGGCAAGCGGATTTAGCAGCGTGGGCGTACTTGTTGAAAAAAGATGACCAAGAATATTCTCAATCGGGTGGTGAGTTTGGTGCCACTAATAACCGAATGGAGTTAACGGCCCTTTGGCGCGGGTTGGAAACGGCGTTGGCTAAAGTCGGTAAGGACGCACCAATCACGGTGATTTCTGATTCTAAGTATATTTTAAACGCCATCACTAAGAAATGGCTTGCGGGATGGCAACGCCGCGGCTGGAAAAAATCCACCGGCGACCCGGTAGCTAACCAGGAACTGTGGCAACAGATTGCTAAGCTGCTACCCCAATTCACTGATTTACAATTTTTATGGACAAAAGGTCACGCCACTAATCAAGGAAATATTTTTGTTGACCATAAATTAAATAAAATGATGGATTATATGGAAGAAAAGGGAATGGTCCCCATAGATGATAAGCTTCCAAAATAATTGCAATTAATTTAAAAATGTCCCGTCGTTGTTAGACGTTAATCTAACGGCGACGGGGCACTTTGGTAATTAGGGTGTTTAGAATTTATCAGTGCTAGATAACTGGTAGTGCTGGATGGTTCCGGTCGTTTTAACAAGGGAAAAACCAGCTTCTTTCAACACTTGAATTTGCGAGACGTTTTCCTGATCAATCGCCCCGTTAATTTGCGATAGTTCTAATTCTTGAAATGCAAAAATAATTAGCCGTTTTAAAACCTCTGTCATTGCGGCAACCTGCAACGCTTCATCGGGCAGGGTGAATTGGATGGTGGCTTGTTGAGGATGGTCGACAAACTCAGTTAATCCCGCGATGCCAATAAATTGTTGGTCGGCGCGGCGGGTGATTCCCCAAACCAAGGCGCGGTTATTCATTACTTGCCGCATTACTTGGTTAACGTAGGCAACCGTGTCGGTGAGTTCCTGATCGGCCGAGCGGTGCTCTTGCTGTGCAATTTGGGGATGGCTTCGGAGGGCAAAAATGTCCTTTACCTTAGTTTTGGTAAGCCAATCCAGACTGTATTGGTTAGTCAAAATTGGGTGATAAAATTCAAATTTTTTCATGGTACCCTCCTGCAAAATAGTACGAAAGAACCCGGTAGTTTTTAGCGATTAGTAAATAATTGCTAGAAGTTACGCGGGTTCTTTTTTGAATTATGAAACGGGCCGCCGAGCTTACTTGGTTTTCATAAAATCGGTGATGCGCTTTAAGTCATCGTCGGTCGGCGTGTACGAGTTTTCCTTGATTCGGTGAATCTTTTCTACGGATAGATGTGTTCCAAAGGCAACGTCAGCATCCGTAAGGTTATTTTTCTTTTGGAAATTGATAATTTTTTCCGCAAATTCTGTTACGCCATTCATAAAGAATCCCTCCATAAAGTTTCCATCTATGTATGATAAATCCTATCATAATTGCCGGGTTAAACCTAGCAAACTAAATCAATAGCTGATGATTTTTATCAAGACTAACTTTATTATAACGCTCTTCGCCATAAATGCTTAGAGGAGTTGCCGGTATTCGTTTTCGAAGAAACTATTTTTGGCGTATACCATGGCAATCGGCCGACTAATATCAAGTCCTTTAATGGGCAGCGTCACTAGGGATTGATCTGCAAGTTGAGGATTAACTAAGGAACGGTACATAAAGCTCACGCCCAAGCTTTGAAGCAAGTTAACGATCCCACCGGAACTTCCAAATTCAATTACTTGAGCGAAGTCGTCTTTTTTGACGTTAAATGCACTCGCCCAATCTTCGAAAACTTTCCGGGTTCCTGAACCGTTTTCCCGAAGCAATAGCGGTTCGTCCAATAAATCGGTTAGCGTAAGCGAAGAACGTTGGGCGAGTGGCGAGGAAGCACGGGTAACCGCCACAAAGTCTTCGGTAGTAATGGTTTGACTGCTGTATAAGGACTTGTCAAAGTTACCTTCCAAAATTCCGATATTTAGCTTTCCGGTATCGATCTGAGACAAAATGGTACGGGTATTAGCAACCGTGCACTGAATATGGGTGTAGCGATCGTGCCACTTTCGCAACAGTTGCGGAGCCATAAAAATACTTACTGAATGAGTTACTCCCACTCGAAGCGTGGTTGCTTTGGCAGGATGTTGCAGCCGTTGTACCAGTTGGTTTTCTTGATGTTGGGTAGTTTCGATGAATCGCGCTAGAACTTGTCCGGCAGGGGTGACGCTCAAATGCGGGTGCCGGTATTCCACCAATTTTAGCTGGAGTTCGTTTTCTAAACTCTTAACCTGTTGGGAAACTGCAGGCTGGGTAATAAATAATTCCTTAACGGTTTTCGTGTAGGATTTATTTTTCGACAATAAAGCAAACGTGGCGTAGCGGTTATCAATCATCGTAATTCTCCCTATAAGTAATATCTATAGACTGATTATATATTATAATTATATTTTATTCACTAACTTTGATAGGATAATTAATGTGCTAGAAAACGAGTAACCCCAAAAGTATTCGCTAGGGGTTTACAAAATAAACAAAGAGAAAAGGAGAATTATTATGGCAAAGTTGGTGAAAGAAAAAAGCTTTTGGACAGCTATTGGAGTAACGTTACTCTGCGCGTTAGCCGGTAGCTTGTTGGCCCAATTACCATATTTTAGTTTAATTGGCGCCTTAGTAATTTCATTAGTTTTAGGAATGTTAGTACAGTTTAGTCCACGGGTCGTGGAAAAATCCAAAAAGGGTACCGGATTTATTTCTAACAAATTTTTACGTTTAGGAATCATCCTTTTGGGATTTAAGTTGAACTTAATTGATTTGGCGCATGCGGGAGTAAAGACGATTTTGTTGGCGGTTTTAATAGTTGGTCTGACAATTTTAGTGGTTTACAACTTAGCACGAAAATTTAACGTGGAATCTAATTTAGCAATGCTCGTGGCAAGTGGTACTGGGATTTGCGGGGCAGCCGCAGTAATGGGGATTTCCCCACAAATCCAGGTGCCGGCTGACCAAGAGGAACAAAAGCGGGAAGACGAAGTTATGGCAATTGCCGTGGTGGCGATTTTAGGAACGGTCTTTACGTTTATCGAAATTGGTTTGAAATCATGGTTGCATTTAACGCCGACCCAATTTGGAGTCGTTGCTGGCGGGTCACTCCATGAAATTGCCCACGCGGTGGCAACCGGTGGTGCGGGTGGTCCGGTTAGTTTGGATACGGCCATCATTACCAAGCTTTCCCGGGTGCTTTTGTTGGCTCCGGTAGCCTTGATTATCGGTTTCTGGCACCGGCGGCGGAATGAAGTTAACGTTGCTAATCAAGTGAAGGGCAAGCTCCCAATTCCTTGGTTTATGGGCGGCTTTATCCTTGCTAGTGTTGTCGGAACTTTCTTACCATTAGGTGCAGGCGTTTTGGCAGGATTAGTTAAACTGGCTTACATTTTCTTGGGCATGGCAATGGCTGCTTTAGGTATGTCAGTAAACTTCCGGGTAATCTTAAAACGCGGTAAGGGACCGTTTGCGGCAGCGACGATCGGCTCGGTATTGTTATTAATTTTCGTAATTATGGCAAGCAAGTGGTTCTTCTAGAATTTAAAGACATCAGTTATTAAAAAATGAGCGTCGGACAAAAGCCAGGAAGTTTGTGAGCATTAACTGAAAATCGACTTATGCTTGGATTGGGTATAATAGTCATTTTTGGTTAAGCGGGAAAATGGCTTTTGGCACACATTTGGTTTTATTAAGGTCCACGCAAAAAATGTTTTTCGAGAATTTTCCATTCTTGAAAAACATTTTTTATTTTCTTCTAAGTCTCAATCTTTGTTAGGAATGTTTTTTTGCGGCTGAGCCGAAACGTGCTTTTGGCCCCAACTTTTTCCGGTTAATCAAATAAGGGACTCAATCGCCAAAGCCACGATTAAATCCCTTATTCCATTAATCCTCAAAAGCTGACCGGGGCCAAGAGCACTCTACACCATTATCCCCATCATCACCGGCACCATTATTAGTGATAATAACGTGGATTCCGTCACCATAATTGAAGCAAAATCGGCATCCGCATCGTATAGCTTGGCGACTACCGGCGCATTCGTCATTACCGGCATGCATGATTGTAAAATGAAGACCTGCTTCATGATTAGGGGCATGGAGCTTGGCATTACTAACAGAGCCATTAAGCTTGGCGCAAAAACAAACCGGCCAAGTAAAACTCCCAAATTGTCTTTTTGAAAACGCATATTGCGCAAACCTGCATCGTAAACGGAAACCCCAATAAACAGCATGGACAATGGGATGGTCAGTCCCCCTAAGTAAGTGAAGCTAGACGATAAGAAACTAGGTAGATGAATGTTTAGGATGATCAGGACGATTCCAATCATAAATCCTAAAAGCGGGGCTGAGAAGATCTTTTGCAAAGTGCTTTTTAGACTGATTTTGGTTTGGCGTTGTTGGTCACGTTGGATGAAGTAAACCCCTAACGTCCAAAAAATGGTCGTATTAGCCATGTAATAAACCAACACGTACGGCAAGCTGCGTTCTCCGAAGATTGCTAGGTTAATGGGCAACCCGACAAAAACGGTGTTGGAGTTAAAAAACATGGAAGTAAACAAGCCTTGATGGCGCGGGTCAACGTGAATTAAGCGCACAATTAACCAAGCAAGCCCCATTAAAATGAACATTGATAAAACCGGGTACCAAAGGTTGGGCAGTAACTTGAAAAGTTCAGCTTTAGTAAAATCTTTGGTAATTGAAGTGATCATGTAAGGCGGCAGGGCCACTTGGGTAACAAGCTTAGCAAGCAACTTTTTAGAATCCTCGTTAAACCAGTGTCGAGAGGCTAAATAGTACCCCACGGCAACCATAATAATGATTACCAGTACCCCTTGAATACTTTGTAATAAAATTTCGCTCACCCCTAATTTGTTTTCTAGTCTATTTTAGCGCAATATCCATGGTAAAATTGAATTTAATTAGTAATTAAATGGGGGAAAAGCGCATGGCAATTATTCAAGTACCACACGATTTGACCGAAGTAAGGGTTAAAAAAGAACAATTAAAAGAACAGGGTCAAGCGGTTGTTGAAGAACAATTAATTGAACAAGCAATCCAGGATAATGCTCAACACTTATTAGACGACATTTTGGACGGGCACTACTTTACTTGTAAATTAGAAAATGACGAGTTGGTAGTCTATGACGTGATTAACGCGCCCACTGGTAAAGTTGCACCTCGCGGAACTAGCTTTACTGAGGATTTTACACAAGATGCGGATAGTCTCTGGGACTACTTGGATAAACAGCTAAGTAAAATCGCTGGCGGACGTTAGTAACTCAACAAGGAGGATGTTATGACGGAGATTCGATTAATTGCAAGTGACATTGACGGAACTTTTTTAAATGACCAACGGGAGTTTGACCGTTCACGTTTTCAGGCCCAACTAGACGAACTTAGTCGCCGACAAATTAAATTTGTGGTTGCTAGTGGAAATCAACTGGCTCACTGCCAAGAAGTTTTTGCAGGAATTGAAGGCGACTTGACTTTTGTTGCTGAAGACGGCGCCCTGACCGTTGAGCAAGGGAAAGTTTTGGATGAAAATCCCCTTAAACCGGCCTTACTGCGAGATGCGTTGGATTATTTAATGAGCACTCCGGGGTTTGCCGAAGCAAAACTAATTTTGTCGACCCGTCAACAAGCGTTCACCAACATGGTGCCTAGTGACGCCGATTGGAAAGACAGTGCATATTTTTATCAACACCTTACGCCGGTAGCAAAACTAACGGCGGTAAACGAGCCGATTTACAAGATTGACATTCATTGGAGTGGGCTAACGGATGTGCGCCCCCAAGCTGAGCAGTTACAAAACGCGCTGGGGGATGACCTTGGTTGCGTGATGAGTGGACTGGGTGGCATGGACGTCACCATGCCACACGTGACTAAGGCTTATGGACTGACCCAATTGCAGAACTTGTGGCAGATTTCCATGGACGAGACCATGGCCTTCGGCGACACACAAAATGACGAAGCAATGTTACAGCACGCGCGACTAGGTTATGCAATGAAAAACGCGGAACCAGAAGCTAAAAAAGCAACGAAGCTAATCACAAAATTGGACAACAACCACAGCGGCGTTTTAGACATGATTGAGCGGTTGTTGGCCGGGGAGATTAAGTAGGTAACTACGCGGATCCTTTAAAATACAAGGGAAATGGAAGCTGAGAAGGAACTGAAATTATTTTGGTATATTGACTTTAATAGAGCCACACCTGCGCCAAAATTCAGTCTGTTTCGTTTAATCCCAAAACGACTATTATGCTAAATACAAACACGATGGTCGTTTTTTAGTTAATGCTCACAAACTACTCGACTTTTGTTCCAAACCCTATTTTTTACCATATCGTGGCTTGACATTTAATTTCAGGGGTGTATCATTGGTAAAAATTAATCGAGTCGCTTTAAGTTGATCCCGAGAGGTCAACAAGCTAACGGAGTCGCCATCGGTAGGTGGAATGGACGCGGTTAGCGCCGGCCATTTTACTTACTGGTGGTTTTTTTGTACCCAAAATAGCGATTTCGAAATCCAAATAAAGGGGTTCAAACATGACGGAAACACAAACTCAAGCAGCAATTATTCAGCAGTTACTGGAATTGCAAGCAATTCAGGTAAAGCCTGACGCACCGTTTACGTACGCCAGTGGAATCAAGTCGCCAATCTATACCGACTTGCGAATGACAATTAGCAAACCCGCGTTACGTAAACAAATTGCCACAGGGCTCAGCGAACTAATTCGCCAATTTTATCCGACGGCAACGGTGATCGGCGGGGTGGCAACGGCTGGGATACCGCACGCAGCGTGGGTTGCCGCGAAACTCGAATTACCATTGGTCTACGTCCGTTCTAAACCCAAGGATCACGGAGCGGGTAAGCAGATTGAGGGGGCTTTACAAGCCGCTGACCAGGTGGTGTTGATTGACGATTTGATTTCAACCGGCGGCAGCGTGCTTAAGGCTGGTAAGGCGGTTCGCCAAACTCCCGCTCAACTGCTGGGGGTCGCGAGTATCTTTAGTTACCAGCTTCCGGACGCACGCCAAAACTTTGCGGCTGAGGAAACCCAGTTACATAGTCTGATCGATTATCACCAATTAATTGATCATTTAGCTACGCAACAACAACTAACTCCTGCCCAGCTAGATTCGGCCCGCACCTGGCATCAGGATCCCTGGCAATGGGGCGCAACTACAACAATTAAATAAGATTTAGTTTCAATTAAATCGGTTTCCCGAGAGGAACCAATTGAATCGGCTTTTTTAGGCTACCTTCCAAGCAAATTCAATTGGCAGGTAGCCTTTTTTGATAACTTAAGGAGGAAAAAATAATGAATATGCATGACTTGACTACGGTAGAAAACTTTAACGAAGCGGACGTATTACACAAAATTAAATTAGCAGAAGAATTCAAGAAGGGTAAGAAGGTACAATTAAAGCGCCCGGTTTACGCGATGAACCTCTTCTTCGAAAATAGCACCCGGACCCACACCAGCTTTGAAATGGCTGAACAACGCTTAGGTATGAAAATGTTGGAATTTGAGGTACAAACTAGTTCGGTTTCCAAAGGTGAAACACTGTTAGATACGGTGAAAACCATTGATGCGATTCGAACGGACGTGGCGGTAATTCGGCATCCCCAAAACGATTACTACGAACCAATTTTGGACGAGAATTTAGACATTAGCATCGTCAACGCGGGCGACGGTAGCGGACAACACCCATCTCAATCGTTACTAGACATGATGACGATTTACGAAGAATTCGGTCGTTTTGCGGGCTTGAAGGTGGCCATTACCGGCGATATCGCCCATTCCCGGGTCGCGCGTTCTAACGCAATGCTACTAAATAAGCTGGGCGCACAAGTCTACTTTGCGGGTCCTGAAGAATGGATGGCTGAAGACCTAGCTGACTACGGTACTTATCGGCCGATTGACGAACTGGTTGACCAAGTCGACGTCATGATGTTGCTGCGAATTCAAAAAGAACGGATCCAGGATCGCGATAATTTACGGATGGAAGTTCAGGATTACTTGACCAACTACGGTTTGACTAAGCAACGGGCAGAACGGATGCAACCACACGCGATTATCATGCACCCCGCTCCGGTTAACCGCGGAATTGAAATTGAAAGCAAACTGGTGGAATGTCAACGTTCACGGATCTTTAAACAAATGACCAACGGGATGTATATGCGGATGGCAATTTTGACCGACGTGCTAAACGCGAAAAACTTGGTGATGGGGGCGTAAATAAATGCGAACCTTGATTAAAAACGGCCGGGTAGTCTCTAACGGCCATCTACAAAAGGCGGACGTCCTAGTGGAAGATCAACAAATTAGCGCAATTGCTCCCCAACTTGCGGAGACGACGGTTGCTGAACGGGTCATTGATGCCCAAAATCAACTGGTACTTCCGGGATTGGTGGACGTGCACGTTCATTTCCGGGACCCCGGATTAACCGAAAAAGAAGACGTAACTACCGGTAGCCAAGCGGCGTTACGGGGCGGATACACCACCGTGCTGACGATGCCCAACGTAAATCCGGTTCCCGATGACCCGACCCGGTTAGCTAAAATGATTGCGCATAATCAACAAGTCGGCCGCGTGCACATTGGGCAATACGCAGCGGTAACTAAGAACCGGACCAGCGATCAATTGGTAGACTTTGCAGCTCTTAAAGAAGCGGGGGCGGTGGCCTTCAGTAACGATGGCAACGGGGTCCAAAGCGCACAAACGATGTACCGGGCCATGCAAGCTTTACAAAAAATTGATTTGCCGCTTGCGGCCCACGTGGAAGACGAATCGCTTATGCAGCACGGGGTGATGAATGCCGGGGCGTGTGCCCAAGAGCTAGGTTTACCCGGCATTGATGAGCTGGCAGAAACGGCACAATTAGCCCGGGATTTAGAAATCGCGCGAAAAACGGGCGTACACTACCACGTTTGCCACGTTTCTACGGCACGGAGCGTGGAGCTGATTCGGCGAGCCCAACGTGACGGAGTGTGGGTGACTGCCGAAGTCGCCCCGCACCACCTCTTCTTGGATGAACAGATGATCACTAAGGACAACCCCATGTTAAAGATGAACCCCCCGTTGCGCCGGTTAGCGGACCGCCAAGCGTTACTTGCGGGATTGCTGGACGGCACGATTAGCATGGTGGCTACCGACCACGCCCCCCATACGGACGCGGATAAGGCGGGTTCGATGAAAACGGCGGCCTTTGGAATTACCGGATTGGAAACCGCCTTTGCCTTGCTTTACACCAAGCTAGTTAAACCAGGAATTTGTTCGGTCGGCCAATTGGTCAACTGGATGAGTACCAATCCCGCCCAAGCCTTTCAGTTAAGGAAGGCAGGCAATTTAACGGTAGGCGCGGTGGCGGATTTAACGATTGTGGACGTGGATCACGAATATGAAATTGACGCTGCGGCGATGGCATCGAAGGGGCACAACAGTCCATTGATTGGCCAACGAGTTTATGGTCAACCCCAGCTCACCATGGTTGCGGGACAAATCAAGTTTGAACGAAGGGGCATTTTAAAATGAAGCGTTATTTAGTTTTAGAAGACGGCACGGTTTATCCGGGCACGGCAATCGGCGCCAATCAGGAACGCATCGGCGAACTGGTTTTTAATACCGGAATGAGCGGATACCAAGAGTCCTTAACCGACCAATCCTATAACGGAGAAATTTTAATGTTTACGTACCCGTTGATTGGCAATTACGGAATTAACCGCGACGATTGGGAATCAATCCGTTCTAGTTGCGCGGGAGTGGTGGTTCACGAAGTTGCGCGACGGGCTAGTCACTGGCAAATGAAAATGACTTTTGAGGAGTTTTTAATTCAACAGGAACTCCCCGGAATCAGCGGAATTGATACCCGGGCGGTAACCCGGCACATTCGCGAGCACGGGGCGATGAAGGCGGCGTTAGTCAACGAAGTCCGCGATGGCTTGGTGGAACAAATTCAGCAATTCAAATCGAACGCGCACCCAATCGAACAAAGCGCGACGCCCCGGCCGTACCCTAATCCAGCAACGGGTCGGAAGGTGGTCGTGGTGGACTTTGGCCTCAAGTATTCCATCTTAAGGGAACTTGCGCGGCGGAATTGCAATGTAATGGTGCTGCCCTACGATGCGGACGCCCAAACGGTCTTAGCAAATAATCCGGACGGGGTGCTTTTAAGCAACGGACCGGGGGACCCCGAAGCAGTTCCAGACGGCGTGTTACAAATGATTCGCACGGTGGAAAAACAAGTGCCCGTGTTTGGCATCTGTATGGGACACCAGCTCTTTGCCCGGGCGAACGGCGCCCGGACGATGAAATTAAAGTTTGGTCATCGGGGATTTAACCATCCGGTGCGCAATTTAGCTACTGGGCGAATCGACTTAACTTCGCAAAACCACGGCTACGCGGTGGACCGCGCTTCGGTTGCCGCGACCGATTTGACGATTACCCACGAAGAAATTAACGATGAATCGGTGGAGGGTTTACGTCATGAAAAGTACCCGGCTTTTTCAGTACAATTTCACCCAGACGCGGCACCTGGGCCACACGATGCGGTCGGTCTTTTCGACCAATTTATGCGGTTAATTGACCAACGGAAAAAAATAATGGAGGTGCGCTAATCATGCCTAAGCGAACGGATTTAAATAAAATTTTGGTGATTGGATCAGGACCGATCATTATTGGTCAGGCGGCCGAATTTGATTACTCCGGTACCCAAGCGTGCCTGTCGTTAAAAGAACTCGGCTACCAAACGGTGTTGGTCAACTCAAATCCAGCGACCATCATGACCGATACGGACGTGGCGGATAAGGTCTATATTGAACCACTCACCCGGCAATTCGTATCCCAAATCATTCGCAAAGAGCGTCCGGATGCCATTTTGCCAACTCTTGGAGGTCAGCAAGGGCTTAACATGGCGATGGAATTAGCCGAATCAGGAATTTTAAAGGAACTAAATATTGAACTATTAGGAACTAAATTGGATGCAATCGACCAAGCAGAAGACCGGGAACGGTTCCGATCGTTAATGAAGGAACTTGGTGAACCAGTTCCTGACTCCGCAATTGCGACCACGGTTGCCGAGGCGGTCGACTTCGCTAAACAAAGTGGCTTCCCCGTAATTGTCCGGCCTGCGTTTACAATGGGCGGTACCGGCGGCGGAATCGCTAATGACGAAACGGAACTTCGGAAAATTGCCGCCAACGGACTCACCTTTTCGCCAGTGACCCAAGTGTTGATCGAACAAAGCATTGCCGGAATGAAGGAAATTGAGTTTGAAGTAATGCGGGACCACGCCGATAACGCGATTGTGGTCTGCAACATGGAAAACTTTGACCCGGTTGGAATCCATACCGGAGATTCAATTGTTTACGCACCGGTTCAAACCTTAAGCGACCGGGAAGTTCAGGAGTTGCGGGACGCGGCGCTGCGAATTATTCGGGCGCTAAAAATTGAAGGAGGTTGCAACGTTCAGTTTGCCCTTGACCCAGTCCAGAATCGGTACTACGTGATTGAAGTCAATCCGCGGGTAAGTCGATCAAGCGCGCTAGCTTCTAAGGCAACCGGCTATCCAATTGCCAAGGTGGCGGCGAAAATCGCCGTTGGATTACAACTTGACGAAATTTTAAATCCGGTGACCGGCTCGACTTACGCGGAATTTGAACCAGCGCTAGATTACGTGGTTTGCAAAATTCCCCGGTGGCCGTTCGATAAATTTGCCAACGCCGATCGCCGTTTGGGTACCCAAATGAAGGCAACTGGAGAAGTAATGGCGGTTGGTCGCACTGTTGAAGAAGCCACCCAAAAGGCGGTGCGCTCCCTCGACATTGACGTGGCGGAGCTCCATGATGAACGCTTAGCTAACTTAAGTGACACAGAGTTACTTGCTGGAATCAAAGTAGCCCGAGACGACCGACTATTCTACCTTTACGAAGCGTTGCGCCGCGGCGAATCGTTGACTAAATTAGCGCAATTAACTAAGATTAGCGTTTATTTTTTGGATAAATTACTACATATTTATGAAATTGAAACGGCGCTGCAGGACCATCCCTTTGCAACCGAATGGCTAACCGATGCTAAACATTACGGTTTTGCGGATACTACGATTGCCCGGCTTTGGCAAACTACTGCGGACCGGGTGCGCGAATTTCGGCAACAAACTGGAATTCAGCCAGTGTACAAGATGATTGACACTTGCGCAGGGGAGTTTGCTTCCAGTACGCCGTATTATTACAGCACCTACGAATTTGAAAACGAAAGTCAGGTTTCAGAAAAGCCCTCCATCCTAGTGTTGGGGTCGGGTCCGATTCGGATTGGGCAAGGGGTTGAATTTGACTACGCCACGGTCCACTCGATTCAGGCAATTCGTCAAATGGGTTACGAAGCCATCGTGGTAAATAACAACCCGGAAACCGTTTCGACCGACTTTTCAATGTCTGACAAACTATATTTTGAGCCGTTAACTGTCGAAGAGGTGCTTAACGTAATCGAGTTAGAGCAACCTAAGGGCGTAATCGTCCAATTTGGCGGCCAAACCGCGATTAATTTAGCCGAAGCCTTAGCGGACCACGGAGTTCCCGTTTTAGGCACCGCGGTGGAAGACGTAAACCGTGCCGAAGATCGGGACGAGTTTAATCAGTTAATCACGGAAAACCAGTTCCGGCAACCCGAAGGACGAACCGCTACCACGGTTCCAGCGGCAATTACGGCGGCTAATCAAATCGGCTATCCGGTGGTCGTTCGTCCAAGTTACGTTTTAGGGGGCCGGGCGATGGAAATTGTCCACAACCAGGCTGAATTGGAAAACTACATGCACACCGCGGTTCAGGTTTCCCACCAGCATCCGGTTTTGATCGACCAGTACCTAGTGGGGACGGAATGTGAAGTTGACGTGGTCAGCGACGGACATGACGTAGTGATCCCGGGCATTATGGAACATATTGAACGTTCGGGTGTGCATTCGGGAGATTCAATGGCGGTTTATCCGGCTCAAACCCTTTCAACAACCGTACAGAACCAAATTGTGGAAATCGCGACTAAATTGGCCCGTTGTCTACGGTGCGTTGGGCTAATGAACGTTCAATTTATCGTCCACGACGAACAGGTTTACGTGATTGAAGTTAACCCACGCGCTAGTCGGACGATTCCATTGATTAGCAAGGTCACGGATTTACCACTGGCTCGGATTGCAACGAAGGCCATCCTTGGTCAAAGTATTCGGGAACAAGGGCTAACTCCGGGCCTTCACCGACCGGGTAAGTTAATTCACGTGAAGGCGCCGGTCTTCTCCTTCACCAAACTAAACGATGTGGATAGTTTGTTAGGACCAGAAATGAAATCCACTGGCGAAGTGATGGGAAGCGACCGTACTTTAGCTAAGGCACTGTATAAAGCGTTGGAGGGCGCAAAACTTCATTTACCAGACCACGGCAAAGTTTTGTTAACGGTCCGCAACACGGATAAGGAAGAAGTGGTTGGTTTAGCTAAACGCTTCTGGGATCTGGGTTATCAACTAGTGGCTACTGAAGGGACTGCGGCAGTCTTGAAACAAAACGGTTTACCTGTGGAAACGGTGGAAAAACTGACGGAATCGACCCAAATTTTAAACGAAATCAAACAACATGAAATTAGAACGGTGATTAACACCATTGCTGACGATCCGGATAGCGCCAACGACGGAATTAAAATCCGGCAAACTGCGCTAACCTACGGAGTGCCATTGTTTACCGCCTTAGATACGGTGGATGCCATTTTACAAGTGTTAGAAGCCCAAGCCTTTACTACGGTTCACCTATAAGGAGGAAGATTATGCAACGCTTAGAAACGGAAATTGCGGGAGTAACGTTAAAAAATCCAGTTATGAATGCGAGTGGTACTGCCGCGTATGGTCAGTCCCTGGCGGAGAAAATGGATTTAAACGAATTGGGGGCCTTAGTGATTAAATCGACCACCCAAACCCCCCGAGCGGGCAATCCATGGCCCACAACGGCGGAAACCAGCGCGGGCTGGCTGAACGCGGTTGGGTTAAAGAATCCGGGAATCGACCACGTATTAAGTGAAGAACTTCCCTGGTTAGCCAATAATTTTCCAACACTACCGATTGTGGGGAGCGTCGCGGGAAGTACTTTTGAAGAGTACGTAACGGTCGCACACCGCATGGCTAGTGCACCAAACGTTAAATTAATTGAAGTAAACGTCTCCTGCCCGAACGTAAAGGAAGGCGGAATCGCCTTTGGAACGGAACCGCAAATGGTGCGAGAACTAACCCAAGCAATTAAGGCCCAGGTGGACTGTCCGGTGTTAGTTAAACTAACTCCTGCGGTGACCGCCATCGAACCCCTCGTACTTGCTGCCGAAGCGGGCGGAGCGGATGGACTGGTCATGATTAATACGTTGATGGGAATGGAGATTGATCTACACACCCGCAAACCGCACTTATCAAACGGTACTGGGGGGCTTTCTGGCAAGGCGATTCATCCCCTAGCCGTGCGAATGGTTCACCAAGCACGCCAAGTAACCGATTTACCAATTATTGGCGTGGGGGGCGTTTTTACTCCCGCAGATGCGTTAGAATTGATGGTAGCAGGAGCCCAAGCAATTCAAATTGGATCCGCAAGCTACGGCAATCCGCAGGCGTGTCACGACGTCATCACGGAATTGCCTGCCGCAATGGATCGATACGGGTTTGAACGGGTTGCAGATTTTAAGGTGAAAAATTAACGGAGGCGGAGTAATGACACAATCCCAATCAATTCAATCGATAGCCGCTGAAAAGCAATTTGATACCGTGATTGTAGGTGCTGGCAGCGCTGGTTTAGTAAGTGCGCTCGCGTTGGCCGAAGCGGGAAAACGGGTAATTGTTTTAGAAAAAATGGCTAAGCCTGGAGGGAATTCTATTCGGGCTTCTTCAGGGATGAACGCTGCTAAGACGGTTGTTCAGGAGCACGCGGGGATTAAGGATACTTACGAATCCTTTTTTGAAGATACCTACCGGGGCGGCGGGCGGAAAAATGACGTGGACATGTTACGCTACTTTACTAGTCACGCAGCTGAAGCAGTGGACTGGCTGAAAGAACATGGGATTGTTTTAGACGATTTGACCTTAACTGGTGGGATGTCAGTTAAACGAGCCCACCGACCAAGTAGCACTCCGGCAATTGGGGGATACTTGATTCATCACTTAGTAGATGATTTGGCCCAAAAACAAGTTCCGATCCTTTGTCAAACTAAGGTAGTGAATATTATGCGAATGGAATCTGGAGATTTTCAGTTAATTGCTGAAAACCAAGCTGGTGACCGACAAACGTTACGGAGTGCGACGGTAATTTTGGCAACCGGAGGCTTTTCGGCTAGCCAAGATTTAATTGGTCATTACCGACCTGATTTGCTGCATTACCGCACTACGAACCAACCGGGAGCGACCGGTGATGGCCTGCGGTTAGCACAACAATTAGGGGCCCAATTAATCGATATGGCGGAAGTTCAAGTGCATCCCACCGTCTATCAAGATTCAGCAAGAACCTTTTTAATTGGCGAAACGGTTCGTGGCGAGGGCGCGATTCTCGTTAATCATCAAGGAAGCAGGTTCGTTAATGAACTGGCCACCCGCAAAGAAGTCACGGCGGCAATTAACGCGCAAAGTCCGGCCAACGCTTTTCTAATTTTTAATCAATCGTTGATTAACCGGGTGGTTGCCGTCCAATTTTACGACCAAATTGGTTTGGTCACCCATGGCGCAACCTTTGCAGAATTAGCCAATCAATTGAAAATTCCCAAAGCTGCATTGGATACTACGATGGCAACTTGGCAAACGGTGGTTCACCAACAGCATGATGCAGAATTTGGCCGCACCACCGGCTTGGTAGATGACTTTGCAACCGGACCTTTTGCAGCAATTCCGGTAGCTCCAGCTGTGCACTATACAATGGGCGGCGTAAAAGTTAACGTAGAAACCCAAGTTTTAGATGACCAACAACAGCCCATCGCAGGGCTTTATGCGGCTGGAGAAACCGTGGGCGGCTTACATGGCAATAACCGGCTCGGGGGTAACTCGATTGCGGAAACGGTAGTCTTTGGACTAGCGGCCGCTCGTCAGATTGAAAATTACCAAGCTTAATTAAAAAATCGACTGTTATACCTAAATTTGGTATGACAGTCGATTTTTGGTTAGTACTTGCAAACTATCTGACTTTTGTCCCGTTTGCTTTTTCTTAACTATGTTTAATTAGCAAATTCGGTTGCCTAATTCTTGCATATCTTTCTTAAGTTGCTTACCGTCTCCGTCGTCTTGGGGAACAAAGTTCGTTACCGTAACGGCGTTGTCAATAATTCCACTATTGTCGCGAAGTGAAAGCAGCCCCATCTTGTAATCAAGGGTAAGGCCTTCGCCTAAATAAGTGGGCTCGTCATGTCCGGTAGTAAGTTGCAACCCGGCATTGTTTTCAACTGGTTCAGCATAGTCAGCGTCTTCGTTGTCCGCAACCACTAGTTGGAACTTGTTGCCAATTGAACACGAACCGCCTAACTTAGAGAATTTACTTGAGCCGTCGTCTAACGCCAAGAAGACGTGGCGTTGACCAATGTTTTTAGTATTTAAATATTCTTGTGCTGATTGAGTAATGTTGATTTCCATAGTGTGGCCTCCCAATAAAATTGACTGCATGTCTCTTACCTACGAGCTAATCCTAGCGCAAGAAGGAGCGGAAGTTAAAAATTATGCTTGTGATTATGCTTCTAAAGTTTTTCGCCGGGTAATCAACCACCGCCGAATTACAATAATGTCGGCAATTGCGAGTAATCCCGCAGAAATCGCGAATGAAAAATGCATTCCGAAAATGAACAGTTGGTCATTTCCGTGTGGATAGGTGGTTAAACTAGTGTGGGCCTTGGCACTCATTAACAAGAACAATGCGGATGTGGATATCGTTACCCCTAAAATCATTCCAAGGTTCCGCGCTAGGGCGTTGACGCTACCAGCAATTCCCAAGCGGTTATGCGGCACCGCCGACATTACGGAAGCGTTGTTAGGTGATTGAAATAATCCGGTTCCCATTCCAGTAACGATGGATGCAAAAATGAAGAACCAGTACGGCGTTTGTAAGTTGAATCCCATAATTAAAAATTGAGAAATCAACAGCAGAGTTACACCGATTACGGTGATTTTAGCGCCACCAAATTTGTCAGATAAAAAGCCTCCTACCGGTCCGAAAATCACCATGGTCAACGGAATGATCGACAAGAGGGTCCCGGCCACTCCCGAAGACAAACCGCGGGCGTTAACTAGATAATAGGGCATTAAAACGTTGTAGAAGAAACCATTGATGAACACGAGGAGTGCGGCAATGAGCCCTAACGTGAAGTCAGCGTATTGAAAAATCGATAAGTCCAACAACGGATGGCGCCGGTGATTTTCGGTATGAATAAACAAAATAAATGAAATTATGGCAATTAATAAGGCTCCAAGAATTAACGGATTTAGATAACCCCGTTCTTGTCCGCGAAGAATTGCGAAGAAAAAGGTGATAATGCATATTGCAAATTCAATTGCTCCAGTCCAGTCAATTGGGGCGTTGGCTGCGAGGGGCTGGTCGTGAGGCAAACTCTTTACGCCAATTAAAACGGCTATAATTCCAATGGGAACGTTAATCCAGAAAATGTAATTCCAAGTTAAATAATTTAAGATAAGTCCCCCAATAGCGGGTCCGGCAACGGCGCCCAAAGCAACGAAGGTTCCGATGACCCCCATTGCACGTCCACGTTGTTCAATGGGAAAGGTACTCGTGGTAATCCCAAAGCTGTTAGACATGGTCATCGCGGCTCCGATAGCCTGAACGGCACGCGCAAATAGTAAAAATGCCAGACCTAGATTGATTCCGGCAAGGAGGGACCCTAAGATAAATATGGCCGTCCCAATCCGAAATACCTTTGATTTACCAATTACGTCTCCCAAACGACCAAAAAACATTAAGAGGGCGCTGATGACGATTAAGTAAATGGAAACAACCCATTCAATGCGACTTAAACTGATGTTCATCTCCTTTGACATGATTGGCATGGCAATGTTGACAATCGAGCCATCAAGGGTGGACATAAAGGTAAAAATACCCAACGCAATTAAGATCAGCGTTTTATTTGTTTTTGAAGGCGCTTGTGACTGCTTCATTCAATTCTTCCTCCTGTAAATAATTTGTACAACTACATATTTTCCCGTTATCATGCGAAATGTCAATCTTTTCGAGCCATAAACTATCTAGGCTGTTAAAAAAACGATTTTCCCGATAAAATATAGGAAAAACATGGAAAGCAGGTAAATTAATGTCACCAAAAAAAATTGACCATATTGCGATTATTTGTACTGATTACGAAGCTGCGCGGAATTTTTACGTGGAGCAGTTGGGAATGCAAGTAGTGCAAGAAACCAAACGAAGCGATAAGCAAGACGTTAAGTTAGATCTGCGTTTTGGGGATTTAATGGTCGAATTATTCATTAAACCAACGGCGCCTAAACGCCTGACGTATCCTGAAGCAGCAGGATTACGCCACCTATGCTTTAAAACGGAGGATATTGCTGCCGACGTTGCCGAGTTAAAGGCAAAGGGGATTCGGGTGGAACCGATCCGAGAAGATGAGCTCAATCAGCGTAAAATGACCTTTTTCTTTGATCCGGACGGTTTGCCAATTGAGTTACACGAATAAACTTCTCCACAGTGTTAGTGGAATAAAAATGAGAGTGGGACAAAAGTCGGGTAGTTTGCGAGCATTAACTGAAAATTGCCCATCATGCCTGAATTGGGCATGATGGGCAATTTTTGATTAAGCGAAACCAACTGACTTTTGGTACACGTTTGGGCTTTGTTGAAGTCAAAACACCAAAATAACTTTTTAAGGACCTTTTCATCCTTGAAAAGTTATTTTTTCCCAGTCTCGTTTTTTTTGCTTGGTGATTAAGGATGTGGAGAATTACGCAATAAAGTCAAAACGTGCACCCAGCCCCAGTTTCTTCCGGCTAACCAAATATCGGCCTTAATCGCTAAAGTGATTAAGACCGATATTCTGCCGTTCTAGAGTTTTACTGCGATAAAGTCAAAACGTGTTCCAGCCCTCAAAGTTCTGCGGTTAATAAAATTTTAGCCTTAATCGCTAACTCCGCAATTAAGGCTAAAATCTAATTAATCCTCAAACTCTGCCCGAGGGCTTCCACACTCTAAATTTTTCTCCGCACATCATACGACGCATTATTTTTATCTTGATTAGGTTGGCGATCCCTTACGTAAAAAATGGCGTATTCCTCATTTTTATCCTTATTATTAACGACTACTAGTTCATCATCTAGCCGCTGTTTTTGCTTATAGAGGTGTCCCTTACGCACCGCTTCGTTATAGTCGTGAAAATTACCGATTGAATCACCGGGATTAAAGAAAATTGTTTCACTCATGGTATCCACCTCCTACGATTACCCTAACTATAATTGAAAATGTATACGTTTTCAACAATTACGCCATAATCCCAAATTAGACGGGCTGGCGTAGCTTAAAGTTGGACAATTAAAACCAAATTTGGTATTTTTTTGTGTTTTATTGGCTTATCTATTGCATTTTGGTTTAGACCATTTTATAATTGGACTATACCAAAAAGAAAAAAGGAGCGCTGACTATGAAGGTAATTATCGTAAAAAATGATGTTGAAGGCGGAAAAGAAGGTTACAAAGTTTTTGCTGACGCAAAGAAGAACGGAGCAAAAACGTTCGGTTTAGCTACCGGAAGTACTCCAATTACCACTTATCAAGAAATTATTAAAAGTGATTTAGATTTCTCAGACTCAATTTCAATTAACTTGGACGAATACGTGGGACTTCCTGCCGATAGCGATCAAAGCTACAACTACTTCATGCACAAGAACTTATTTGATGCAAAGCCATTCAAGCATTCATATTTACCAAATGGTCGCGCAAAAGATATTGAAGCAGAAGCAAAACATTATGATGAGATTATTGCGGAAAACCCAATTGATTTACAAATCTTAGGAATTGGACGTAACGGACACATTGGTTTCAACGAACCAGGAACTCCTGCAGATAGCACTACTCATAAGGTAGCATTAACTCAATCAACTATTGATGCTAACGCTCGTTTCTTTGAACATGAAGAAGACGTTCCGCGTTTTGCGATTTCAATGGGATTGGCTTCAATTATGCAAAGCAAGCACATTTTGATGGAAGCATACGGTGAAGACAAGGCTGATGCAATTAAGGGAATGATTGAAGGACCAGTAACCACTGATTTACCAGCAAGCTTACTGCAAAACCATGATAATGTTACCGTAATCGTTGATGAAGCAGCTGCAAGCAAATTGAGTGGTAAGTACTAAAAAACGAACGGAAGTTACCGAAAACTTTGTGAATGTAAAAACTAAAAAGGGTACTTTTTTAGACGAGTTTGCCGAAGAAATGTAAAATGTTAACTCTAATCAGGAGATTAAGGAGCTTTTTCCTTAATCTCCTTTTTATTTCCCGCTGTTTTCGAACAAAAAAGCCTCAAAGGATTGAAAACGTTTCCTATTTGGAATAAGATGTTTTTATAGGTATTGGGATAAATAGTCCCCAAACGTCACTAATTTTGTTATTTTTAATATAAAGAATTTGCCGTAAAGTGGGGTAGCACGCCGATTTAATAGTTATTAGTTATCTAAACAATAACTTTAATGGGAAAATACGGGCTGATTCTGATAAAATAAGTCTTATTGTAAGGGAGCAATCACAAAGTGGAAAAAATAATTGCAATCAATGCTGGTAGTTCAACATTGAAGTTTAAGCTTTTCGAAATGCCTGAAGAAAAGGTGATTTCATCTGGAGCGGTAGATCGAATCGGTATTCCGGGTTCTAATTTTACAATCAAGACGGCCGATGGACACAAAACTAAAATTGAACAACCAATTAAGAATCATGAAGAAGCCGTTGACTTATTGTTACAACAACTTCTAAAGCTAGACATTATTAAGGATTACCACGAAATTACCGGAGTGGGTCATCGAGTGGTTGCGGGAGGAGAAATTTTCCAAGATTCCGCGTTAATTAATGATCAAGTTTTAAAAGATATCGAGGACCTAAAGGAATATGCGCCATTGCATAATCCAGCTAATGCTACGGGAATTCGCGCATTCAAGAAAATTTTGCCAGACATTACCAGTGTGGCAGTTTTTGACACGTCTTTCCACGGTACGTTACCCGAGAAAAATTATCTATATAGTATTCCTTACGAATACTATGAAAAATACGGGGCTCGCAAATATGGGGCACATGGAACGAGCCACCGGTACGTTGCGGGACAAGCAGCCAAATTAATGCAAAAGCCATTGGAAGACTTGAAATTAATCACGTTGCACTTAGGTGCGGGAAGTTCAATTACGGCGATTAAGGATGGAAAGTCTTTTGATACATCGATGGGTTTCACTCCGTTAGCTGGAATCACGATGGCTACCCGTTCGGGAGATATCGACGTTTCTTTGGTAGTTTATTTAATGGAAAAACTTAACATTAAGGATCCACGAAAGATGCTAGAAATCCTCAACGAGAAGTCAGGATTATTAGGTTTGTCACAATTATCGCCTGATTTACGCGACATTTTAGATGCTGCGGATGATGGTAATCACCGTGCTGAAGTGGCGGTTGACATTTTGGTTAACGACATTGTTAAGTACATTGGGTCATACGCAACGGAAATGGGCGGCCTTGATGGGATTGTCTTTACTGCCGGAATTGGTGAAAACAGTGTGCCAATTCGGCAAAAAGTCGTGAACCGGTTAGGTATTTTTAACGCCAAACTAGATGATGAGCTTAATCAACAACGCGGCGAACGTTTTATCAACCAAGCAGATTCAGCAATTAAAATCATGGTAATCCCGACCAATGAAGAATTAGCGATTGCACGTGAAGTGGAACGCTTTAAGAAGATGGAGGATTAAGTTGTGAAATTATTTGAAACATTTAAAAATAAAGTTAAAGAACAAAAACGGACGCTAGTTTTGCCCGAAGGTGAAGACCAACGGGTGCTTGGTGCGGCAGTTCGTTTAGCTAATGAAGAATTGGCTAAAGTAATCGTATTAGGCTCAAAAGAAAACATCCAAGCTTTAGCCCAAAAAGATAATCTTGACTTAGCTAACCTGCAAATTATTGATCCTGCCGAATATCCTGCTGATGAAAAGCAAGTAATGGTAGATAAACTAGTTGAACGTCGGAAGGGTAAAAATACGCCGGAACAAGCGGTTAAAATGCTAGAAGACGTTAATTACTTTGGTACCATGTTGGTTTACCTTGGTAAGGCAGACGCAATGGTTTCTGGGGCAGCTCACGCAACTAGTGATACGGTACGACCAGCGTTGCAAATTATCAAAACTAAACCGGGCATGCGGCGGATCAGTGGAGCCTTCCTCATGCAACGTGGTGATGAACGCTACGTCTTTGGGGACTCTGCGATTAACATCGATCCGGATGCGGACACATTGGCAGAAATTGCCATTCAAAGTGCGGAAACCGCACGTTCAATTGGAATTGACCCTAAGGTTGCTTTACTAAGCTTTTCCACAAAGGGTTCGGCCGCTGGTGAAATGGTTGATAAGGTTGTGGAAGCAACCAAGTTGGCTAAGGAACGCGATCCTAGAACCCCAATTGACGGGGAGCTCCAATTTGACGCAGCTTTCGTTCCGGAAGTAGGAACCACGAAGGCACCAGAATCCGATGTAGCAGGTCACGCCAACGTCTTTATTTTCCCTGAACTTCAATCAGGAAACATTGGCTACAAAATTGCCCAACGGTTAGGTGGCTTTGAAGCCTTAGGACCAGTACTCCAAGGTTTGAATGCACCAATCTCGGACCTTTCCCGGGGTGCTAGCGAAGAAGACGTTTATAAAGTCTCTATCGTAACTTTGGCCCAAGCATAAAGTAAATATGTAAAACCAGAGTTGGCTAATTGGATTTTTCCTATAGCTTGGTTTTCTTAAAACAAATTAAAAGTGCTTTTCAAGAATGAGTTTAAAAATTCTTGAAAAGCACTTTTTTAGTTATGCAATCTTAATTTGCGGAAAGCGTTAAGCTATTTGGTACCCGTAGTCCCTTGCTTTTTACAATCGGGACACAGCCCCTCGACTTCGACGTGATTAGCGATAATATCAAACCCGGTCTTAGTAGCGGCGACCCGGTCGATCTTAGCCAAATCAGCGGCGTAATCAGGATAATCGACGTCAATAATTTTTCCACAATTAGTACATATTACGTGGAAATGGGGGTGCCCATAATAATCATAATGAATACCATCTTCTCCACTGGTCAATTCAATCACTAATCCCTGGTCAACAAGCAACTTCAGGGTATTGTAGATGGTTGCTAAGCTTAAGTTAGGGGTTTTTGAATTTAATGCGTGAAAAATGGTTTCCACAGTCGGATGGTTTCTTTTTTGGATTAGGTATTCCAAAACAAGTCGACGCTGAGGAGTGATGCGAATATGCTTTTTTCTCAAATGTTCAATTGCTTCATCGATTGTATTTTTGGCCATCGTATTTTCTCCTATGTCATAATCGAGTCACTAAATTAATTGAAGCACGTTTTTTACTTAGTTTCAAACAGGATTGAATAAAGTTTGCTTGGAAGCTTTACTTTAGGTTTTTAAATTAATAAAATTAAAGTTAAGTTGGCTTAAAGAGGTGCACTTATGAAAGAACTGCAACGTTTACGTAGTCAGCTGAGCAGTGCGGACTATCACCACGTTACCGTCCTGATTTTAGGGATGCTAATCATGTTAGTGGGGGAGTTTAGTACTGCTTTGCCAATTGCGGAAATTTTACGCAATTTTAATAACGGCGGTACCACCGTGCAACTAGTGAACATCTTGCCTTTAGCAATCTTAGCATTAATGTATCCGTTAGGGCCGGTATGGTTGCAGAAGCGAACGGTGACCACGTTATTTAGAGATTCACTAAAGGTTTTTATTATTGGAACGGTCATCATTGGGCTGGCTTACACGTTGCCCCTCATGTTAGTGGGCAGAATTATTCAGGCGGTCGGTTGCGGAATGATACTACCGATGTTTGCCACCTTGATTAGCGCCCTCCTCCCTGAGGATAGTCGTTTTAGTGATTTTAATCAACTCGAAGATATTATTACCGGAGTGGCGACGATAACGGCGTTGCTGTTAACGGGGACGAGCTTTTTAATTTTACACGCTTGGCAATGGGCTAATTTATTAGTAATCTTAGGCAGCTTAATTGTCTACGGCATGGCAAACGAAATTGAAATTGATCTAGAAGCACAAAAGTATAGCATAGAGTGGGTTAATTTCGGCCTTTCTGGGGGCTTTTTATTACTGATTGGCGGGATGGTTTTACTTACGAAAACCGGTCTAGCTTTGGCAAGCTGGTGGCGCTGGTTCTTTTTGCTTAGCGCGTTGATTTGTTTAGCGCTTTACGTGCGGCGAGAGTGGCAAGTTAAGAACCCGTTAATTGATTTTAGAGGGCTACTAGACGTACGTTATCTGCGAGCAGTTCTTTTACAGGGGATTGGAGCAGCTTCCTTTGCAAGTTTATTGGTAATTGGAGTGCTATACTTACGACAAGGCCTGCACTACGCAACGTGGGCCATTGGGGTATCGTTGATTCCAGGAATCATGGTGCGGTTGCTAGTTCATCACGGGACCATTCCATTGTTGAAAAACGTTTCTACAATAAAACGGATTCGAATGGCCACGGGCATCATGATGTTAGGTTGGGGATGTTTGACAATTTTTTCAACGTATCTCAACCTGCTATTGTTTGTGATTTTAACCATGTTGATTGAGGCAGGACACGGTTTATTGATTCAAGTTGGTAAGCAACTTAACCAACGGCCGCGGTCCCGGAGGTTAATTAACATGGCGGATATTTTTGCCGGACAGTTTAAACTGATGGCAACCAGTTTGATTTTGACGGTGCTATCCGTGGTTTTACAAAACGTGACCGAAAGTTGGTCATTTTCAGGCCTCCCGGGGCAGTTATCTTCGTTAGCGGGATACCGGGCAGCATTTTTAGTCTTTTTTATCATTACTATCTTGAGTTGGCTGGTCACGATGATTGCGGGCCGGAATTATAACTTAAGTAAACATATTGTGAAGTAGTTGGAGAAAATAATGACTTTTAAGGTGTTTTTAAGAAAAAGCGAAACCTTCTTAAAAGCGTTACTGAAGCGATTCAATGAAGCGGAAGTGGTAAATAATTCGATCGTGTTAGCGTATTATTTACTGCTTTCATTTTTCCCTTTAGTAATGCTGTTAGGAACTTTATTACCACTGTTTCAAATCCGGGTAAATACCGTTTTAGAGTACATAGAAACCGCCGTGCCTGAGACCATTTATAACATTACCGAGCCAATCGTTAAGGACTTTTTAGGTTCTGGAAATGGCGAACTGTTTTCATTTAGTTTGGTAATGACGGTCTTTTCAGCTAGTCAAGCGGTCGCGGCGTTTCAACGAACCGTTAACCGCGCTTATGGAGTCGCCAAATACCAAAATCCAATCATTAACCGGGTAGTTTCCTTTTTCCTTACGGTGGTGATTATTGCGATTATGGCGGTGCTGGTTTTCTTGTTTAGTTTTGGGCAAACGTTGGTCAGTTATCTAACCCCTATTCTAAATTTACCAACCCATTTATTTGCGTTGGTCGGTCAATTAAAGTGGCCAGTTACCATTGTGGGCCTGTTCGTGGGGCTATCATTGCTTTATTACCTAGTGCCTAACGCTAAAATCCGGTTCAAGTACGTAATCCCCGGGACGGTGTTTGCAACGATTGGCACGATGGTGTTGTCCCAAGTCTTTTCCTTTTATTTAAGGATTTTCGCGCGATCCGTTACAAGTTACAAGACTTTGGGTACCTTTATTGCCATCATGTTCTGGCTTAATTTTTCGGCAATGATCATCATGTTTGGCGGGGTGCTAAATGCTACCTGGCAAGAATTGCGCGAAGGTAAAATCATCGAAACCGCCGGAAGTCTGCGTAAAGTGGTTGGAAAATATAAAATTAACATTCATAAATAAAAAACAGTGTGGAAAAGTAGGTTAACAACTTGAGTAAAAGTTGTCCCTTGCCACACTGTTTTTAATTATGCTTTAACGACGATAAACCACTTCGAACAATTCGGTTACAACCGGATCGTCGGTTGAAAATTGATTATCGTAATTAGCCATTAATCTTTCAAATTTGTGCAAACTACGCTCGCGCCAGTCTTCGAGGCTGCGATCTCCTTCGCCTTCGTTATAAGCGTGTTCAGCAGAAACCCGTAAGAAGGGAATCAGTTCCGAAACCACGGTCTGAATTACCGCGACGGGTTTCATCTGACCGTCTAGCAGTACGAAATAGTCTCCTGCTTGAGGAATGGCTTCCTGTTCAGCGGAATAATAAGCTAACGGTTTAGTGGTTGCGCGTTTTTGCCCTTTGAGAATCAAATTATTTAGGCGGTCGATCTCTGCGGGCTGGTCTTGGGGACCAAACCATCGTGTTTGAAAACGATCCCCCTTAACGCCGCTTTGTTCGGTAAATGCTTGCCAAATTGCTTCAACTGGTGTTGCCATTGTATCAGGTCCTTCCCGTTATCTTATCGTTGTTGCCCATATCCTACCATCTTGGAAACGTTTCCGCAACTGAATTAGTTTACTCGAGATAAAGCCGTCGAAGATCCTGTAAGTCGGTTTCACTCAACTCTAAGGCTTCCTTAAAATAGTGGTCCCAATTGCCAAATCGGTCAATAATTAACTGATGAGCCCGGTCCAAACTAGAGGCGGCAACGGAAAAGACGCTGTTCATCCTTTGGATTAGTTGGTTAGCGTGCCGGTTGGCAATTTGTTTGCGCAATTCGTCAGGGTCGCGCCGGCTATAGACTAAGTTAGTCAATAAATAATCTTCCCGGATGGTACTATATGGCACTTGGAGTGCGGCCATAATTAGCATTCCGGCCACCCCAGTACGGTCCTTGCCGGCTGCACAGTGAAATAGGAGCGATTCATTTTCTTGGTCGTTAGCTAATAAATCAATAAACATTTGGCGGAACGCTAGACGTGCGTGTTCGTTAAGTACCATCACCAAGTAGGGATCGTACATGGCTTCTACGTGGGATTGGTATTGTAAATGCTGGTTAACTGGGATATCCGAGGTTTCACCATCATGAATCGGATAAACCGGGTATGAACGGACGATGATATCTGTAGGAACGCGGTCTGGGCTCCAGGTCACTTCGGACGGCGAGCGTAAATCAATATCATACTTTAACCCGTAATCTGCTAAAACAGCGCCATCGTGCTCGTTGAGGCGGGATAACTCCCCAGAGCGCAAAAGTTTTCGCCATTTGATAGTTTGATTATTAATGTTTTGGTAACCGCCGAGCTCCCGCAGGTTCACGGCGTGGGGAAGGTCTAAAATTCGTTCAGGCTTCATAATTCGAGGGCACTCCTAACTGTGGTTTTAAGCCTATTATAACGCAGCTAAGGGAAAACATTTACCGGATCAACAAAAAAGGACGCCGTTTAGGGCGCCCTTTGGGGAGTAGGTTATTGAAAACTACATTCTGTACTTTTTGGAGGAGTAATCAGAATAAATTTTCGGATGAGAAATGGTAATCCCTACCTCCTCATCCACATTCTATATCATAAATGGTAAATGTGAATTTTTTGTTAACTTAGTCTTTTAAAAATATCAAAGTTTATTAAGATTTGTTAATTACTCTAAATAAATTTTTCTAAGGTCTGCTAAGTCGTGATCCGTTAAATGAAGGTATTCTTTAAGGTAATTCTGGGTGGAACCAGAAAGTTTCTTAATAGCTTCCATTGCGGAATTATAGTACGAGATGTTCACAGATTGGAGCGCCTTGGCACTTTGAATGAAGGCCGAATTTTTATTTTGTAACTTCAAGTCCATTACTAGGTTGTCAATTCGAGGCTTAATTGCTCGATTAGTAAGTAAATAATCGGCCCGGATCGTATCTTCGTCAACATTCAGAGCGGAAAGGAAGAAAATGGCGCCCATGCCGGTCCGGTCTTTTCCTGCCGTACAATGGAAAAGTAAAGCGGAGTCTTCGTCGCTATTAGCTAGTAAAACATCAAAAAATTTCCGGTACGCCTTTTGTGCGTGGGATTGGTTGATCACGTCGCGATAAACTCGGCGCATTTCAACTAGTCCGCTGGTGGGATCGTAATTCATTTTACGCTGTAGATCACTAGTTTGCTTAGTACTTTGGGTTTCGTCGACCGGGAATACCGGATCAAAAGTGTATTTTGCACCAGCAGGGACTTGGTCAGGTGCCTGACTTTTTTCTTCCGGGGAGCGGAAGTCCACGTCGTATTTGATGGGATAGTTAGCTAAAAAATCTAGGTCCGTTTGGGATAAACCGGATAGACGTCCCGAACGAACGATTTTATTCCACTTAATCGTTTTGCCATCAAGGGTTTTATAGCCGCCAAGTTCGCGGAAGTTTAATCCAGTTGCGATTGGTAAGAGTCTTGCACGTTCCATCTTAATTCCTCTCTTTATACGTTAATTTCTTCTTCGACACGTTCTGCCATGTTAGCGTAAATACGTTCACAGTCTTTGGTGGTTCCGCGGAGTTCATAATCGTCGATCATTTCAAAACCATAATCCCGAGCGTAGCGGCGCGCAGTTAGACAATACTGTTCGTTAAAGTTGCGGTTGCCACTCCCCACCACGCCGAGGCATAATTCGCGGTTGTGGTGGTAGGCAATGTATTCACCCAACACGTTAGTCATTAGTTCCTTAACACCGTTGTCAATGCCGTTACCGCCGTCCAAGTAGGTGGGAACGAAGGCAAAATAAGGAATCTCTTCATCAGCAAATTCCGTTTCGTCCGTGATTTCCTTGGCGAAAATTAAAGGATTTTTCGGGTCTTGTTGGTGCATTTTTTCGGCGTAGTCACTTAAATCGTCGACGAAAGATTGCGTATTACCCGCAATCGAGATGTACAAAAGGTGAATTTCATTTTTCATGGTTAGAACTCCTTACTATATTTGCTGTTACAGTTAATTTTACGCTCCTCTTAAATAAAATGATACCACGGGTTAATAACAAACTCACTTAAACTGCCGATAAAGATGGAAACGCTATCAGAATGTAGTACAATAATAGGCAGTAATGTAAGGGGTGAAGGTAGTGAAACCACATTTAGTATTCATGGACATTGACGGAACGTTAATTGATAATCACCAAAATGTTTTACCAGCAACCAAACAGGCAATTGAACGACTCCAACGAGAAGGTGTAATTTTTTACATTGCCACGGGGCGTATGCTGTCGCTAGCGAAGTTAATTCAGAAAAAAATCAACGATGAGGTTGAAATCATTGCGTCAAACGGATCGGTATACCAAAAAGGAAACCATATTCATCAGGAGCATCTAGGATGGAACGCGTTGAAGGAAATTTATCAAATTACGATGGACTTAGGACTTTCGACGAACTTTTTCACCACCGAGATGACCTACTATACTAACAAAAAGCCGTGGCGCCTAAGTCGCTTAGCACGGGTTCGCGTGATGGCGGATAAAATGGGAAATCGGGGATTTGAAAAGATTCAAGATTTGGACCATCTCCAGCAATTGAGCAGCCAAATTATTAATGGGATCACAATTGATGATGAGCCTTCCGCACGTTTGCAAGAGGCGAAGGAACGTTTGATGGCAACCAAATTGCTAGCGGTATCATCATCGTCGCCAAACAATCTGGAATTGATTCCAAGAAGAATTTCGAAGGCTACGGCGGTTCGCGCGATTATGGATAAGTACCAAATCCCGGTGGAAAGAACGTTGGCATTCGGTAACGATATGAATGATTTGGAAATGATCCGCGCGGTAGGGACCGGGGTGGCAATGGGAAATAGCCCGGAACTGCTAAAAAAGGAAGCGGATGCGGTGACGGAAAGTAATTTGGAAAATGGGATCGGAAAATTTTTGGAGAGGTATTTTAATTTAGAGAGTGGAAGCCCCTGGGCAACTTCTGAGGATTAATAAAATATAAGGACTAATCACGGGTTAGGTGATTAGTCCTTATATTTAGTTAACCGGAAGAAGTTAGGGCTGGAACTCGTTTTGACTAGGCAGCAGAGAACCCTCGAGGATTAACGGAATCTAAAGACTAATCGCGGTTTTAGGCGATTGGTCTTTTCTATTTGGTTAACCGGAAGAAGCTGGTCCTGATAGCACGTTTTGACTATGCAGCAAAGAACCCTCAAGGATTAATAAAATACAAGGACTAATCGCGGGTTGGGCGATTGGTCTTTAGATTTGGTTAACCGGAAGAAGCTGGTCCTGATAGCACGTTTTGACTATGCAACAAAGAACCCCAAAAATAAGGGATTTTCAAAGGAAAAATCCCCATATATTTACGTTGACTTATATACCCGCAGAGCGTATTCTATGTTGGAATTAAAGAGGTCCTAGCAGGGAGGCGCTGATGATGAATCCAAAAAAGGTATTAGACGTGCAACAAATCCAAAAGAACTTTGGTAAAGTTCAGGCATTGCGAAACGTTACTTTTCAAGTAAACCGTGGTGAAGTTTTTGGATTTATTGGGCCCAATGGTGCGGGAAAAACGACGACAATTCGGGTGATACTGGGGATTATTAAAGCAAGTGCAGGAAAAGCCACTATGTTTGATCAAGATGTTTGGCAAAATCGGGTGGCAATCCATCGCAGACTTGCTTACGTACCAGGTGATGTATATTTGTGGCCTAATCTGACTGGTGGCGAAATTATTGATTTATTCCTAAAAATGAACGGAGAAAAGCATTCTAAGCGGACTGATGAATTAATTGAACGTTTTGATTTGGACCCGAAGAAAAAGGCGCGAACTTATTCAAAAGGAAATCGGCAAAAAGTGGCGCTAATTGCGGCTTTTTCCCAAAATGCGGAGTGTTACATTTTTGATGAACCCACTTCGGGGCTAGATCCCCTGATGGAAGAGGTTTTTCAGGAGGAAGTGTTAAAACTTAAGAACGAAGGAAGGGCAATTCTATTGTCTAGCCACATATTATCTGAAGTGGAGCGGATGTGTGATCGAATTGCCATTATTCGTGAAGGAATCATTATTGAGCAGGGAACGTTAGATGAAATGCGGCACTTAACCCGCACACAAATTACCGTGACTACTAAAGACGATGCTGAAACGGTTAAAAATATACCTGGGGTGCACGCATTTGAGGTTGATCAACGGAACCCGAAAAAAATTAGTTTTTCTGTCGATACGGACGCGATTAGCGAAGTGATGAAAATTTTGACGGAGAAAAATATTTTAGCGATCCAAAGCACTCCGCCAACTTTAGAAGATCTATTTCTCAGATACTACAAACAGGACGCAAACCAACGTAAGGTGATTGATCATGAAAAATAAAATGAAGGGTTACGGACTGTTGACTGCGTTAAATTTACGTCGTGATCGTTTAAACATTGGCGTTTGGGTCTTAGTATTAGCAGGGCTGATGGCTAGCGTGGCGTTCAAGTTTGAAACGCTGTACGGAACTCGCCAAGCAATTGCGTCCATCAAAGCGACCCTCAACACACCGGCAATGCAAGCCTTTTTCGGGACGTTTGATACCCCGTTAAAAACTAGCGGAGACCTGTTTGCAACCGAGATGTTGGTATTTATGGCAATTGCGATGATTGCGATGAACATTTATTTTGCAATTCGTGCTACTCGTGGCGAGGAGGATCAAGGTCTTACGGAATTGGTGGTCGCTCACGACGTTGGTAACTGGTCGATAATTATGGCGGCGCTCACGGAACTATTCACAATCAATGCGGTCACGGGAGTGCTATATAGTTTGGCAATCCAATTTAGTTCTATGGCGGGGGTTGACGCGAATGGGGCGTGGTTAATTGGCTTGAGTTTAGCAGCCGGAGGATTACTGTTTGGCATGGTTGGTTTATTAATGGCTCAAGTTTTTGATAACGCTCGTTCGGCGACGATTGCTAGTTACATGATTTTGGGGGTGATGTACGTTGCCCGGATGTTTACTGACCTTAAAAATCCTGCCCAGACTTGGTGGGTTCCCTTAGGATGGATTGAAAAAATTGAAGCTTTTCATGACAATAACTGGACGCCCGTTTTTCTAACGTTCAGCTTAGGGATGCTGATTGGTTTAGCAGTCTGGGCGGTTAACCAAAGCCGAGACGTGGGCGCGGGCATGTTTCAGGGATCTGCGGGACGGGCCCGCGCAGCACGTACCTTACAAGGACCCATTACGTTAATCGAAAAATTACAACGTCATAGTAATTGGATTTGGTTATTTTCACTATTTATCCTAGGCGGAATGCTCGGTTCAATTTTTGATACGGTGGGAGATATTTTAAAATCTAACCCGACCATGCAACTCGTTATGCAAAAATCGGCAATCCACAGTGCTAGTCACCAAATTTTACTTAATTTCATTTCAATTATTGGCATGATTATGGCTGTTTTAGGAACGATTCCAGCAGTGATGAGCGTTAATAAACTCCATGGTGACCAACAACGCGGTTATCTTGAAAACGTGTATGCTAAGGCGGTTTCGCGCAACCGCTTGTTGACTGGGTACGTGGCCAACGGAGTGGGAATTGGTGTTCTAGGTTTTGCGGTAGGACTGTTGGGAGTTGACGTTGCGGGAAATTGGGTGCTGACCCAGGGTGACATTAGCTTTGCAGCATACGTAAAAACTTTCATTGCCTTTGCTCCCACAATTATTTTGACCGTTGGCCTGGCAGTCTGTTTTAACGGAATTGCGCCGAAGTTAAACGGAATTACCTGGTTGTATCTGGGGTACGCATTCTTTACTAGTTATCTTGGCGGTCTACTTAAACTACCAGCCTGGACTAAGCAACTTACCGGATTAGGATGGACCAAGATGGTTCCTTTAGACAAGGTTAATTACAGTTATGTGTTTGTTTTGATAGCGCTCGGGTTACTTTTAATGATCATTGGTTATTGGGGATTTAACCGGCGCGACCTCGCTTAAAAGCGATTTTTAGCCAAAATAAAAAGCAGGGAGATAACCCCTGCTTTTTGTGTACCTAGCTTAATCGGTAAAGTGATCTACTTCCGGAACGACCGGCGGCACATCGGCGAGCTCTTCAGGTTTTAGTTTGTGGACCAAGAACCAGTCGATATGGGCGTTTTCGTTATCAAGCACTTCGAAATCATAGTTTTGAATTCGAACGTGTTCATGCACCTTGATTTCCGGGTTGTGATCGATGACGTAACCACCAAGGGTAACCACGTCTTCTTCTTCAAAGTCGGGTACGTCAATGCCAAAGTACCGTTCAAAATCGTACACCGTCATTTTTCCACTAACCTTGAAGTAACCGTCAGCTTCTTTATGAATGTAGTCTCCAGAAACGTCGTCAATTTCGTCATTGATGTTGCCGAAAACTTCTTCGTAGATATCCTTATCGGTGATGATTCCACTTGTTCCGCCGTATTCGTCAACCACTACGGAAATCGGAACTTGTTTTTTAATCATTTGTTCTAGGACATCTTGCAACGCCAGCGTTTCAGGCACGGTAATGATGTTACGTAATAACTTGCTGACCTTAATATTACCGTCCACTTGGCTTTGCCGAATAATGTCGTAGTTGTAGATGTAACCGAGGATTTTATCCTTATCGTTATTAGCAACTACTGGGAAACGGCTAAAGCGACTTTGTAAGTATTGGCGTAACGCATCGTCTACCGTGCTGTCGACATCTAAAACTACTAATTGAGTTCGGTCGATCATGATGTCTTTGGCGACCTTATCATTAAAATCAAAGGCTCGTTGCATATAAACGTAGTCGTTTTTGTCTAATTCTCCGCCGCTAACCGCGTTTTTAGAAAGGTTTAAAATTTCTGCTTGGGAGAAGATTTCTGAGTTCTCGTCGGCAGGCTGCATTCCCATTAACCGGACAATTCCGTTTGCCGAAGCGTTCAGTAACCACACGAATGGATAAAAAGCAGTGTGGAAATAGTGAAGCGGAGTTACCACCCACATCAAAACCTTCAACGGAATGTCGATACTGATGTTCTTGGGAACGATTTCGGTGATTACCACTTCTAAGTAAGTTAGTAGTAGAACCCCGATTACTGCCCCCACAATGTGCAGCGAGGCACTGTTAATCATGTGTGTAGCCCCAAATAGTTCGACCACGAAATATTCAACCGTTGACTCACCAATCCAACCGAGGATGATCCCACAGATTGAGGTACCAACCTGAGTAGTTGAAAGATATTCGTTTAGGCGACTAACCATCCGCATTGCCAATCGATATTTCTTTTGCTTGCGTGCGCTAGTTGCTTCTTTTTCGGCTTCTTCTAAGGCACTAGGCCGGGTTTGCACAAGGGCAAATTCGGCGGCAACGAAGAAGTAAGCTAATATAAAAGTGATAAGTATCACAATCAGGTTAGAGACTATCTGACCGCTATCCAAAAATAATTCCCCATTTCTTTTTTCTCGTTATTGTTATATTATACAACGTTAAAATTCAAATTAGTATGCCAAGAACCGTACTTTACCGAAACTAACGGGATATTTCAAGGAATCATTAATAAAAATTAAAACGATTTGAAAAATGTGATAATTGTAATCGCTTTTATTGGTGGTATGATGATGTTGTTTAAGAAACTTTAGATTTATCTGGAGGTATGGAAATGAAGCAAATTAACGTGGGCGGCATGCACGCTTCCAACGTAGCGTTAGGAATCATGCGGATGGATGCGCTCTCCGACGAAAAGGCCGCGGAAGTAATTGATGCGGCTGTAGATGCGGGGATTAACTATATTGACTCGGCAGATTTATACGGGCATGGAGCATCAAGTGCAAAATTTAAGGCTGGTCTTAAGCTAGCTAAGGCTAGTCGCGATGAACTGTACATCCAATCCAAGGGTGGCATTGTCAGCGAAAATGATGGGGACATTCCGTACGGCAACCGCTACAACTTTAGCAAGCAACATTTGATTGCCGCGGTAGATGGTGAACTACAGCGCTTGGGAGTGGATTACTTAGATTCATTTTTACTTCACCGACCAGATCCGTTAATGGAACCTGCAGAAATCGCGGAAGCTTTTGATGAATTACAAACGGCGGGCAAAGTACGGCATTTCGGGGTGTCCAACTTTAACCCGATGCAAGTAGAACTATTACAAAAATATTTGCAACAAAAGCTAATCATTAACCAGCTCCAATTTGGCATTATGCATACGGGGATGATTGACTTTGGCATGCACACCAACATGACTGACGACCGGAGTGTCAACCACGATGGTCAGATTCTTGAATATTCCCGGATTCATGACATGACGATTCAAGCGTGGTCACCTTACCAATATGGGTTCTTTGAAGGAGTCTTCATTGATAATCCGAAGTTCCCCGAATTGAATAAGAAAATGCAAGAAATTGCGGATATTTATGGGGTAACCAAGAATGCCATTGCCACGGCATGGATTTTACGTCATCCTGCTCAATTCCAAGTATTATTAGGGACCATGAATCCGCAACGGATTAAAGAATCGGCAGCGGGTGGCGACGTGGAGCTTACCGGACAAGAATGGTACGACATTTATTACGCTGCGGGCAACGATTTACCGTAGGCGATGAAAAAAGCAGCTAAAAAATCATTTTAGGATTTTGTCTTTTAAATGAAGTCAAAAGTCAGTTTGTTCTGCTTAACCCAAAAGCGACCATCATGCCCAATTTAGGCATAATGATCGCTTTTTAGTTAGTGCTCACAAACTACTCGACTTTGGTCCCACACTCTTTTTTAGCAACTATTGCTTATTGACGTCACTAATCTTCATGGTAATGTTTTTAGGTTTGTCTTGGACGACCACGATGGTTCCCTTGCCAAGAAAGTCCTTCGAACCGCTGTATTTGATAGTGTATTCCTTAGCAACAGCACCTGAATTTTGCAGGCCCATAACGTAAATTTCGTCATCGGTAAAATCATCACTAAAGGCAAACGCAATTACGGGAGTAACCACAATTTGGTCCTTTTTCATTTGTTTCAACGTATCCCACAAGCCTTTAATTACTTCGCTTGGGAACTGTTCCTTAACTTCTTCAGCAACTTTTCTTTTTTTAGTTGGATCAAACATTTTACTTTCCTCCACCTGTGAATAATATGAATAGATTACTATAAAAGATGACTTTTGATAATTATTGTTTATTACACGAGGTAATCTAGTTTATAAAACTAGGTAATGATGTTACAATAAAAGAAAAGAAAACAAATACAAATAAGGAGGTTTTAGCAATGAGTAATTATAAAGAATATCAACGGTGGTTGGAACTAGTCAGCCGGGTGGAATTACCACACTGGGATGATTTGCCAAATTTTGATTTGTATATGGACCAAGTAGTGGCGTTGATGACGGAATACACGGGACCTTTAGGCCTGGAAGCAGTGACGCCGGCAATGATCAACAACTACGTGAAAAATAAAGTGATTGTCGCACCAGCGAAGAAGAAGTATCAGGTAATGCAAATCGCGGACATCCTCTTGTTGACGTTGCTAAAGCAATCCTTTTCGATTCAAGAGATTCGTTCGGGAATTGACCGGGTAACTGCAAGTGAGTATCCAAAGCAGGCGTACGACCGATTTATTGATTTACTAAATAAGAAAATTAGTTTGATTGGTAAATCAAGACCAGATCGCCATGCAGAAAACCTAACGGACCAACTACTGGAAGCAGCATCAGATATGGTGGTGGACCAGTTGGAAACCAACCAACTAGTAAAAATAGTAAAGAATTCAAAGTCGCACGAACCAACGAAAATAAAATAGAGCGTTCTGGAGCCCGGGTAGCTCTTGAGGACTAACAGAATTAGGGACTGATCGCGGGTTAGGCGATTGGTTCCTAATTTGGTTAGTCGCAGAGAGCTGGGGTCCATAACGCGTTTCGACTGTGCAGCATAGAAACGGTTAAAACCCGTCAATTAGCTGGATAACTTTTCTTTTTTAGGGCGGATGTTTGTGTGGAACCTTGTTAAAGTAGCCAAAGCATGTAAAATTAGTTTTGAAAATAATAGGCTATTAATTTTTTTTGCCATAAATAATGTCTACCCAAAGGAAGTTTAAAGAAATGAAGTTTGCCATTCGCGCGCAAAATCTCGAATATAAGCTCACGGAAACTGAAGAAAATATTGTCGAGTATATTTTGGTACACCAAGCTGAGGTAGTTAACATGAAAATCGTTACCTTGGCGGAACACTTTTTTACCGTGCCCAATACCATTACCAGATTTTGCCGTAAGTTAGGTTATGGCGGATTTACCGAATTAAAAGTGGAACTGCGCCACGAACTCCTCGAAAAGCAAACCAGCAATCAACAACTGGCCTTAATTGAGGAAAATTTCGGATTAGTTGATGAAAAGCGGGAAATAAAATTAGCTAAATTACTTCAAAAAGCACGGTTAGTTAACTTTTATGCGCAAGATCAAACCCATTTAATTGCTGAATTAGGGGTAGAATGTTTTCAAGTTTTAGACAGCAAATTTCAGCTCTTAGGTTATGAAAAAGAGGTGTTGAGCCGAATTAACAATGGAGCGGGGGACGTCTTCTTCTTCATTTCAATTTCAGGTGAAACACCTGCGATTGTTAATTTAGCAAAAAAAGCCAAGGAGCGGGGACATCAGGTGGTTAGCTTAACTAATCTGTCGAATAATTCGTTAGCGGCAATCGCGGACGTTGCCATTTATTGCTTGACAGAGGTCACTTATATTGCAGGAATCGAAGTTACTGATAAAACTCCGATGTTTGTGATTTTGCAAGCCCTGTTTCAGCGTTACTTAAAATTGTGTAAAATTACACCAAAAAAGACCGAAACGTTATAGTTTCGGTCTTTTTTTCTAGTTTTACCGTCTAACTGTCCTTTCGATGGTAACCTTAGATCAATAAAACGATTACATAGGAGGTTACCTTTATGTCAAAGGGAAAGAAAAGAATCGCTTTAGGAGGATTTTTTCAAGAACTAGGAAAAACATTTATGCTACCAGTTGCTTTAATGGCATTTATGGGGTTGTTATTAGGGCTTGGAAGTTCTTTTTCTAGTCCAACCACTATTGATGCATTTCCATTTTTAGGAAATAGCATTCTCCAAGTGGTTTTTAAATACATGTCGGCCATCGGCGGTTTTGCTTTTAATAACTTAGCGGTAATGTTTGCGATGGCGATTCCTCTGGGACTTGCCAAAAAGGAAAAGGGAGTTGCTGCATTTTCCGGGTTCGTTGGTTACATGGTAATGAATTTAGCAATTAATTTTTATTTAGGTTTAACTAACCAACTTGCCGACGCAGACGCAATGCAAAAGGCGGGGCAATCGCTAGTTTTAGGTGTTCAAACCATCGAAATGGGCGTGCTGGGCGGAATTATAACCGGAATAATTGTGTATAACTTGAATAAAAAATATTGCACGATTCAATTGCCGGATAGTTTCGCTTTCTTTGGCGGTGCGCGTTTCGTACCGATCATTACGTCGTTAGTGATGGCCGTCGTGGGGATCATTTTGCCAATTATCTGGCCGGTATTCGCCTTTTTAATTAACGGAGTAGGGGCCTTGATTCACGGTGCCGGACCATTTGGACCAATGTTGTTCTTCTCGGGTGAACGATTGCTGTTACCATTTGGACTACATCACATTCTCGTTGCCACCATCCGGTTTACCCAAGCAGGTGGCACCATGTTGATCGATGGTCACCAAGTTTCGGGGGCCCTCAACATTTTCTACTCGGAATTACAAAATCATTTGCCAATTTCGCATAGTGCGACCCAATTTTTATCTCAAGGAAAGATGCCGACCTTTATGTTTGGGCTCCCTGGCGCAGCCTTAGCGATGTACCATACTGCCAAACCTGAAAATCGGGCCAAAATTAAGGGGCTATTAATTTCCGGGTTCATTGCGACCTTTATTACTGGAATTACGGAACCAATTGAATTTTTGTTCCTCTTCATCAGTCCGTTCCTCTGGCTTTTCCACGTCTTTATGACTGGATTTGGAGCCTTAGTGGTTAGCTTGTTAGGGGTTAACATTGGTAATACTGACGGTGGAGTCCTCGACTTCTTGATTTTTGGGGTTATGCAAGGCACCCAAACTAAGTGGTACTTAATTCCAATTGTGGGGATCTTTTGGTTTTTGGCATACTATTTCACTTTCAAGAAATTTATCCTCTGGCGCGATTTAAAAACGCCGGGTCGGGAAGTTGCTACGGAACCAGAATATACGGATGCTGAAATTCGGACGAGTGGTAACGCTGGTGGATACGACATTCCGGGAATTCTCAAAGCGCTTGGTGGAAAAAGCAATATTGTCACCTTGGATAACTGCATCACCCGTTTGAGATTGATTGTTAAGGACGGCTCAATCATCAATGACGAGGAACTTCAAAAATTAGGAGCTTTAGGAGTAGTTCATTTAGATGATACAAGTGTCCAAGTAATCATTGGAACTAAGGTTACTACCGTACGTAACGGATTAGACGCCCTTTTAGAAGGTGGCGAACCCGAAGCTAAAAAGTTCCAAATTGGAGCGCCATTAGCTGGCAAAGCGGTGCCATTAACGGAAGTTCCGGATGCGGTTTTTTCAACCGGCATGATTGGGCAGGGTGCGGCAATCCAGCCTACTGACGGCCAAGTGGTTGCCCCAGTAGACGGGGTGGTCACGACGGTCTTTCCTACTAAACACGCAATTGGAATTAAAGCAACTAACGGAATGGAAATTTTAATTCATTTGGGAATTGATACCGTCAAACTAGACGGAAAGCCGTTTGAGACCAAGGTTGCCGTTGACGAACAGGTTAAGGCCGGTGATCTATTAGCTACGGCAGACTGGCAAATGGTAGCGGATGCGGGGCTAGCTACGGTTACGCCAGTGGTGGTTACTAATTTTGCTGAGTACACTAACGTCGGGATGATTGCTAAGGGAATGGTAGAGAAAAACACGCCAATCATTGAGGTTGAAAGTGCCTAAGTTGTAAAAGCAGAGATTGAAAAGAGAAGGTCGTGAAATTTTGATAAATTTTGATGAAGTGATTAATCGAAAAGGTACTTATTGCACGCAATGGGATTATGTGCAGGACCGATTTGGCAAGGCAGACTTATTGCCGTTTACCATTTCAGATACCGACTTTGCGGTGCCACCTAGCGTAAATGAGGCGATTCAAAAGAGGATTCAACACCCAATTTATGGTTACACCCGGTGGAACCACGCTGATTTTAAGCAAGCCACGCAGCATTGGTTTCAAAAGCGCTTTGGATTGCGGGTGAACGGCGAGTGGATTGTGTACAGCCCGTCGGTAATCTATTCAATTTCCCAACTATTACAAATAAAGTCAAAACCAGGTGAGGGAGTGGTAATGCAAACTCCTGCCTACGATGCCTTTTTTAAGACTATTCGTGCTAACCAACGAAAATTAGTTGAGAATCCGTTGCGGTATCAAAATGGGCAGTACACGATTGATTTTGCGGATTTGGAAGAAAAGCTAGCCGATCCTAATAATCAAATTATGTTGCTCTGTTCGCCACATAATCCCACTGGTCGCGTCTGGACCACGACAGAATTACAAAAAATGGTTCAACTATGCGAAAAGTACCACGTTTTTATCATCGCGGATGAAATTCACATGGACGTCGTGCGAAAAAATGTGCGTCACCAAAATATTCTAAAGTATGTGGAGCAAAACGCCGCGTTACTTACTTCGGGAACTAAAACTTTTAACTTTCCAGGATTGATTTTTTCATATTTGTTAATCCCAGATCCAGAATTAAGAACCCAGTTTAACTACGCCTTAAAGAATAAGGACGGCCTGTCTTCATGTAGTATTTTAGGAATGGAAGCTACGATGGCTGCGTACAAAAATGGATCAGCGTGGGTGGACGAGTTAAATGAGTACGTGGAAGCTAACGTGGAACTGGTTCGTACGTATTTAAAACAGCACTTGCCCCAAGTTAAGCTGGTAGAATCGGAAGCAACGTATCTGTTGTGGTTAGACGTAACCGACCTGCCGCTTTCCATGGAAACTATTCAAAAGTATTGTGTAGAAGTAGGAAAGGTTGCCATTATGGGTGGTGGCATTTATGGCGGAAATGGTAAGCAGTTTTTACGGCTTAACGTCGGATGCCCGAAGACGAAGGTTCAAGATGGCTTGGAACGCTTGCAACAAAGCATTACTGCGGCCCTCCAATAAAAAAATAATCCCCCGGACCAACCGGCAATTTGCCAACGGTTCGGGGGATTATTTTATTCAGTAATATCACCAAAGGTACCATGAACCAAGTCAGCGAGGTCCGTAGCTTTTAACTGAACGGAACGGCCAATTTTACCCGAAGAAACGATAATAGTTCCTTGTTCCTTAGCGATTTCTGAAATGTAAATTGGGAATCCCTTGGTTTCGTAAATGCCAATCGGGGTGTTGGCGCCGTGTTCGTACCCAGTCGTTGCTACCAAGTTCTTTAGCGGAATCATCCCGACTTTTTTATTTCCGGATAGCTTCGCTAATTTTTTATAGCTAAGGTGTTCGTCCACGGGAATTACCCCAACCAGCGGACCGGTTTGGCTGCCGGTTAAAGCGAGGGTTTTATAAATGACGTGGTCGTCGATTCCGATGTGGTCGACGTTGAGTTGCTTAACGTCCCCATCTTGGTACGTTGGAAAAACGAATTGTTGGTACTCAATTTTATGCTTATCTAAAATTTGTTCTACTAAGGTTTTGGAAAGTTTTCCTTTTTTCTTTTTCTTCGACATAATCTATCACCCAGCAATGTATTTTAGCACATTGAGCGAATCCCTCACAAAATGAAAGTGGTAAGTTTGCTATAATGATATAGCAACTAATCTACAGGAGATAATTTAATGAAAGATCTGATTTACCGAAAAATCATCCATGATTTGAAAAAACGTATCTTTAATAATGAATTTCCGTCAATGCGTTTGCCGGACGAACGCTCTCTAACGGCAGAATATAACGTTAGCCGCAGTTCCGTAAAACGGGCGCTTAGCTCGATGGCGCAAGAGGGGATTGTGTTTAAAAAACGGGGATCGGGAACCTTTATCAACCCGCTGTACTTAAAGAGCCAGTCATCGTTTAATTACGAAGGTTCCAACATCGGAATTACCGACAGTTTGAAATCCAACGGAAAAAAGCAGGGGATTAAGGTGCTAGATTTTTCCGTGATTCCAGCCACCAAAAGCATGAAGACCGACCTGTTCTTAAATGACGGGGATTTTGTCTATAAAATTCGGCGCCTGCGCTTATTAGATGAGGAGCCGATCATGATTGAAACGGGCTACATCCCCATTAAAATCGCGCCAGAATTATCCAAGGCCATTGTGGAAAAATCAATTTTTAATTACTTGGAAGACGCGAAGGGACAACAAGTAACCCGTTCATATATGTCGATTCAAGTAGCTCCTTCTAACCAAGAGGACCAAGAATTACTAGGATTAACTGCTAACGAACCGGTCGGCATTATGTCCGGAATTTTTTTCATGGATGACGGAACCCCCTTTGAAATTTCAAATATGCGAATTCATTACCGGCATATGAATTACAGCACGTTTGTATCAGTAGATTAGGTTTAATTTTTAAAAATAAATAACGGTAAATTACCATTTTTAACCGAGTATGCAGCACAAAGGAGGTTTTTAGAACCTCCACAATCGTTGTAACGGCGCTGTTTGTACGCGGCTATTTTTATTTTTAAAAAATTGGACCGTATCAATTTATAAAATGATTGACCTTTTTCGAGAAAGCGGTTATACTTATCTCGTAAATTAATTAATCAGTTTTTCGCTCACGAAAGGAAGATTACGATGACAGACTATTCATCTAAAGCTTACTTTGACAAACTTGAAAAGTTTTGGCGCGCAGCTAACTACCTCTCAGTTGGTCAATTGTATTTAAAAGACAACCCATTATTGAAGCGTGACGTTAAGGCCTCCGACGTTAAGGTTCACCCAATCGGACACTGGGGAACGATTCCTGGTCAAAACTACATTTACGCTCACTTGAACCGGGTTATTAACAAGTACGGCGTTAACATGTTCTATATTGAAGGACCAGGTCATGGTGGACAAGTAATGGTTTCTACTTCATACCTTGACGGTTCTTACACCGAAGCTTACCCAGCAATTACCCAAGACGAAGAAGGAATGAAGAAACTCTTCAAACAATTCTCTTGGCCAGGTGGGGTTGCTTCTCATGCCGCTCCTGTAACACCAGGTTCAATCCACGAAGGTGGCGAACTTGGTTACTCACTTTCTCACGGTGTGGGTGCTATTTTAGATAACCCAGACCAAATTGCTGCAGTAGTAATTGGTGATGGGGAAGCTGAAACTGGTCCTTTGGCAACATCATGGAACCACAACCGTTTCATCAACCCAATTACTGACGGTGCGGTATTGCCAATCTTGGACATCAACGGTTACAAGTTGAGTAACCCAACCCTTACTTCCCGGATGACGGACGAAGAATTAGCTGAATTCTTCCACAGTCAACATTGGGACCCATACTTCGTTGAAGGCGACGATTCCGAAGCAATGGATCCTAAGATGGCTGAAGTAATGGACAAGGCAATCGAAAAGATCCAAGAAATTCAAAAGAATGCTCGTGAAAACCATGACGAATCATTGCCATACTGGCCAGTAATCGTCTTCCGTTCACCAAAGGGCTGGACTGGTCCAAAGACTTGGGACGGTAAGGTTATCGAAGGTACTTTCCGTGCTCACCAAATTCCAATTCCTGTTGACCAAAACAACATGGAACACGTTGATGCACTAGTTGACTGGATGAAGTCATACAAACCAGAAGAATTGTTTGACGAAGATGGTCACATCGACCAAGACATCCTTGACTTCGTGCCAAAGGGTGACAAGCGGATGGCTGCTAACCCAATCACTAATGGCGGGGTTCACCCAACTGACTTGAACTTGCCTGACTTCCGTCAATACGCGGTTGACACAAGCAAGCGTGGTCTCAACATGAAGCAAGATATGTTGGTATGGTCCGACTACTTGCGTGACGTGGTTACTAAGAATCCAAAGAACTTCAGAATGTTTGGTCCTGACGAAACGATGTCAAACCGTCTCTATGGCCTATTTGAAGTAACTAACCGTCAATGGATGGATTCAGTCAAGAAGGACTGGGATGAAGCAGTTGCTCCAGAAGGTCGCATTCTTGATGCACAACTTTCCGAACACTCTGCAGAAGGCTGGCTTGAAGCATACACCTTAACTGGTCGTCACGGAATCTTCACTAGTTATGAAGCATTCCTTCGGGTAGTTGACTCAATGCTTACCCAACACTTCAAGTGGTTACGGAAGGCTTCTGAATTAGACTGGCGTCGTGATTACCCATCATTGAACATTGTTTCAACTTCAACAAGTTTCCAACAAGATCATAATGGTTACACTCACCAAGACCCAGGTATCTTAACTCACTTAGCTGAAAAGAAACCAGAATTCATTCGCGAATACTTGCCAGCTGACGCAAACTCATTGTTAGCAATCAGCCCATTAGTAATGAATGATCGTGGTAAAGTTAACTTGATCATTGCATCTAAGCAACCACGTCCACAATTCTACTCAATGGCTGAAGCAGAAATGCTTGCTAACAACGGTTTGGGAATCATCGACTGGGCAAGCACCACGAATGGTGAAGAACCAGACGTAGTTATCGCTGCTGCTGGTACTGAACCAAACATGGAAAGCTTGGCTGCAATTAACATCTTGCACGACCGTTTCCCAGAATTGAAGATTCGCTTTATCAACGTTATTGACCTATTGAAGTTACAAAGTCCAAAGGTTAACCCTAACGGCTTGAGCGACGAAGAATTCGACCGCTACTTCACTAAGGACAAACCAGTAATCTTCGCCTTCCATGGTTTCGAAGACTTGATTCGTTCAATCTTCTTTGACCGTCACAACCATAACTTACACGTTCATGGTTACCGTGAAGAAGGGGACATTACTACTCCATTTGATATGCGAGTGCTTAACGAACTTGACCGCTTCCACTTGGCTCAAGACGTAATCAACTCAATTCCAGAATTTAACGAAAAGGGTGCAGACTTTGCCCAAGAAATGGACAATATCCTTGCTCGCCATCACGAATACATTCGTGACCATGGTGACGACCTTCCAGAAGTTAAAGACTGGGTATGGAAAGACGTTAAATAATTAAAGCTTAAAGATTAAACAATAAAAGCTGAAAGCAAAGGCCCTTACGGGCGGCTGCTTTCAGCTTTTTTGCGTTGTAGTAATAATGGAAGTAACTATTGCAAACAAGAGCTTAGAGAAGTTAATCCACGTGTAAATCTACAGAGTCAAATAATTGTGCAATTTGTTCAGGAGTGGTTCGCTTCATGGAAAGCGGTGGAAGCTGGTCTTTATCAAACCATTGCATCGCAACCGTTTCACTGTTCTTAACGAATTCACCACTTTCCACTGTACAAGCGAAAATAAATTTATAATACTGAAAAGTTTGCGGGACGTCTTTTCTTAGGGAGGTGTCATAGACAGCGCGAAGGGTAGCCGTGTTTACGGTCAGCCCAGTTTCTTCGTGCACTTCTTTAATGACGTTTTCTTTTAGGGTCCAGCCAATTTCTGCAAAACCGCCGGGGAGAGCCCATTCACCGTGGGAGTTTTCCACGAGCAATACCTGATTTTTTTGGCGAATAAAGGCTCGCACGTCCACTTTGGGAGTTGGATATCCCGCCTCGTCCTTAAAGAGTTCTGCCACGGTGGTTACTTGCACATTTCCAAGCTCACTCAAACGTTGCATCGCAAGCTGACGGAGATCTTGATAACGTTCGATATCAAAGCGATCGCTTGCATAAGCTAATCCAGCTTCGCTAATTGCTAATATTCGATGAATGAAAAAAAGTTCTTCCAAAATAGATGCCACCTTTACTTACAAATTAATCTCCAACATCAAAAGCTGGCTCAGCCAACGAAATTCCAAAGTAATCGGGTACCGGTGCAGTTACCGTTTGCCAGCTTTGGCTAAAGGGCAAGGGAAATTTGACTTGCCAAGAGTGCAGCCGCATGGGAGCTCCGTCAGCAAGTGAATTATACAAAGGGTCTCCCACGATAGGATGCCCTAAGGCTGCAAGGTGAACCCGAATTTGGTGGGTACGGCCGGTTGCTAACTGAACGAGTAGTAGGCTCCGTTCAGCAAATTCACGAACCACTTGGTAGTGAGTAGTGGCCGGTTGCGCTTCCGGACCGTTGATTTGTCGTTTACGCTGGTCGTGAGGGTCAAGTCCAATGGGAAGCGTGATGGTTCCGCTACGGCTTTTCAAGTGACCTTCTACCATGCACAAGTACGTCCGTTGAATTAATTTTTGACTGATTTGCCGACTAAGCACTGGGACAACAACCGGATTTTTGGCTACCAAAAGGGCACCACTGGTCCATTGATCTAAACGATGAACGTTATATGCGTTGGCATCTTTCTTGGCAAAGTACGCCTGCAAGAAGTTAATCATGCTTCCCAACTCGTGTGGTTGGTTAGCGTGCGTTTTAATCCCCGCGGGTTTATTAACCACAAGAAGGTCGTCATTTTCAAACAAAACGTCAGGACTTTGGGAAGAATCCGGGTCAAATGGCGGAAGCGGGGTAGCAAAGTCGCTTTCTTTGAAGGTTAACGAAATCAAGTCTCCGCTACGGACAACGGTGCTAACCGGTTGGTACCGCTGGTTTACCAAAACTCGGCGTTCCGTGCGTAAAAAATGGACGACCTTCCGAGAAAGCCACCAAGTTTTTTGCAGTAGTTCTCGTAAAGTTTGGGGAGGGTAAGATTGGTCTAGTTTAATATGGTACGTCCAGGTCATAAGCACTCCTTTTGCCATAAAAAAACGATCCATAAAATTATGGACCGCTTTTTTACATACTTAATTATTTTTTGGCCTTCTTTTCAGGTTTAACTACTAACACGTCACAAACCGCGTTCCGACTTACGTAAGTAGCAACTGAACCAACCATTAAGCGTTCTAGCGCGTTTAAACCAGTAGAACCAATCATAATCAATTCGTTTTTGTGATCCTTTGGAAATTCACGAGCAATTACCGGCTTAGGATTACCAAAGCGGATATGAATGCTAACGTCGGTAACCCCAGCATCTTCAGCTCTTTTCTTTAGTTCTTCTAAGCGATGTTGGACGTCTTCAGAAAGCTTGTAGATTACATCTCCACTAACCGCTCCACCATAGGTGTCACTAAATTGGTTAACTTCTAAGACATTTAGGATATCTAGATGAGTGTTATTCCGTTTAGCAACTTCAATTGCCCGGTCCACGACAACCTCTGTCATTTTTGAACCGTCAACAGGTGCCAAGATATTTTTGTATTGTTGTAGCATGTTCCCACCATCCAATCATCATTTCTTATACTAATAATATCATTTTCAAAATGAATTGTAAGCCTTTTTACCTTTAAATTCTGGATATTTTCGCTTTATCAGAGGCTAAAAAATAAAAAATGAAATCGGTTTATTATAACGCCCGAAACAGTGGTATATTGGTATGGTAAACGGGCAACGGGGAATGGTTCCCCATGTTAATTTAAATTAGGAGCGATACATAATGTTATTGGGTAGTATTGAAGCCGGCGGTACCAAATTTGTGTGTGCCGTGGGAAACGAAAATTATCAAGTACAGGATCAAACGCAATTTCCAACGACTACTCCGGAGGAAACCTTACAACGAACGGTCGGTTACTTTAAAAAATTTGACATTGCGGCGTTAAGCATTGCGTCGTTTGGACCAATTGAAATTCGGCACAGTTCGCCAAAGTATGGCTATGTAACCACTACGCCAAAGCCAGGTTGGGCGGATACGGATTTTGTAGGGTACATTAAAAAGGAATTTGATATTCCGATTTTTTGGACTACCGACGTCAATGGTTCGGCGTACGGGGAATACGTAATGGCCACTCTCGCTAACGAAAAAATCAATTCGTTAACGTATTATACAATTGGTACCGGTGTGGGTGCGGGAGCAATCGTGAACGGCCACTTGATCGGGGGAATCGGTCATCCTGAAATGGGCCACGTTTTAGTAAAGCGGCACCCTGACGATCTAGATTTTAAGGGTGTTTGCCCGTACCATGGGGACTGTTTAGAAGGATTGGTTGCTGGGCCAACGTTTGAGGCTCGCTTAGGCGTTAAGGGCGCAGAAGTTCCGCATTCAGATCCCGTCTGGGACATTATGGCTTACTATACGGCACAAGCTGCTATTCAAACGACCCTTACGCTACGTCCGGGAAAGATCGTTTTTGGTGGCGGGGTAACCAACCCGGATTTCTTGGAGAAGGTTCGCAAATCATTTAAAGAACTCTTGAACGGCTACGTACAAGTTCCGGATCTTGATAAGTACCTCGTGATGCCGGAAGTTGCCAATAATGGTTCAGCCACCCTGGGTAACTTTGCGTTAGCTGAAAAATTATTAGAAGTTTAATAAGCTTTTTTGCTAGGGACAGACTGATCAAATTGGTTTTACGACTTAAACAACGCATCGTAACGACTTGAAATAAAAATAGTCGCTTAGCTACCGCTTGATTGTGCAGTAGCTAGGCGACTATTATTTTTTAGTACTGAGTGTGGGATATCGTTCAAAAAATTCCTATAGCAGCGGTAAAATCACGTTGGTCCATAACCAAGAAATTGGCATGATAACGATCATAATCGGGATCATGTCGGCAGTTGGGAACATCTTGACTTGGATAATTCGGAAACCGCTCGCTAACATTAAAACTCCGCCTCCAGCTTTAAAGTCCAGAATCATATCTGGGGTGGTGAGGGGGAAAATCACGTGAGCAGCGAGGAATAGGGCGGTTAGAATGATTAAAAGCGGGACCGCAATTAAGGAAACCACGTATCCTAAATTGGCCGCAAAAATCAATGCCGTAAAGAAATCCAAAATTGCTTTGGAAATTAAAATCGACGGATCACCACTCATTCCTTCAATCAAAGAACCGTAAATACCGGTTCCGCTCGCACAGAAAAGGACGATTACTGTAACTAAATTAGCGTCGTAAGTGATCTTGTCCAAACTACCGTTACCCGTTTTATTGGAGGGGAGCAAGCGTGAAATGAGACGTTGCATATTTTCTGCACCCCGGTTAATTAACACGCCGAGTCGGAATAGGAGACCCAATCCAGTTCCGATGATTACCGCGAAAATTACCGCGGCTAAGTTTTTCATGGGGGCAATTGCGTAAATTCCCATGGTCATGGAACAAATCCCAAAGGCCATGTTTAGACCTTCTTTGAACCGTTCGGACATCGCGCCGCCACTTAAGGCCCCAATGATTCCCCCAAAGAAAATTGCTGAAACGTTAACTATGATTCCAATTGGCAAATTAAATCCTCCCTCTTTTTTTACTCACAAAAGATTAGTTTAGTCATTGACTCGGAAAAGCGCAATTCCTTTTTATGTGCTAAAATATTCCAAATAGGAATAGGTCGGGAGAAAGCAATGGATACAAAAAAATTAACGACGTTGGTTGACTTGGCAGAAACCCAAAGTTACAGCGAGACTGCGGAAAGGTTATTTTTGTCGCAATCGACCGTGTCAAAACACATTATGGCTTTAGAAAAGGAATGGGACGTTAAGCTTTTTTCGCGCGCTCACCGGCAAGTACAGTTAACCGCGGCAGGACAAAAGATTTTGCCCGCGGTTCAACAATTATTGCGGCAGGAAAAAGAATTACAAACCACGGTGGCAATCGCAAACGCCAACCACGCCCAGACGCTAGTTATTCACGGAATTGCTTCCATTGCTCAGTACCAAGCTTTTAACATCATTACTAAATTTACTAGCCAGTATCCGAACGTAAAGCTGAAGTTCAGTGAAGCCGAGGTGCCGGACCTAAATGAGGATTTAAAACGGCAGGACGTTGACGTGATTTTTACTCGAATTTACGAGGATCACGATCCGCGTTATGACACAATCGTTAACGAAACGGACCATTACGTGGTGTTGGTGCCGAAGAATAGTCCATTGGCGCAAGCTAAACAACTAAGCATTGAGATGATCAAGGACCAACAACTCCTTTTACTCCGGAACACAATTACCGTTGCGAACCCCTTAAACGAAGTTTTGAAACGTTCGTTAGTTACTCCGCGGATTGTTTATGAAGGACAGCGAATTGATTTGATTTTAGAAATGTTAAACCAAGGGATGGGCGTTTCGGTAGTGATGAACAAGTCGTTTGATTTGACGGGATTTGATAACGTCAAGGCCGTACCACTGGTTCCTGAAATCTGTAGTCGCCTAGTCTTCTTAAAAAGAAGGGACCGGACTGCACCAGTGGTTAATCTGTTTTGGGACTTTGCAAAACGGGAAATTGAGCAAGCAAAAGAATAGCAGGTAAAAAATAACCCTCACAGCAAGGTGTCCACCTAGTTGTGAGGGTTGTTTAATTTAAGAAGCTCCGGGTTATTTCCACCATAGTTTGATTAAAGCTTGGGTACCGTCGTCGCCAAGACCTTGAGCATTAACTAAATTGTCGTAAAGCTGGGTGGCTAAGCGAGTGGCTGGCAAATCAATGTGCATTCGCTTAGCTTCAGTTAAGGTGATGTTGAGGTCCTTTAAAAAGTGTTTAGCAAAGAATCCCGGCGTGTAATCATCTTTCAGAATCCGCGGTACGTAATTATCCAGGCTCCAGTTATTGGCGCTTCCGTGGGAAACGGTATCTAAGACTTTTTGTAAATCTAAATTAGCGGCCTTCGCGTAAACCAGCATTTCAGTTAAGCCGGTCATCGTGCCGGCAATCATGATTTGGTTAGCCATCTTAGCGTGTTGTCCGGTACCAAAGTCCCCAAAGTAATTCGCCGCTTGTGAAATTTCGGGGAAGAGGGGTTCCATTTTTTTAAACGCCTCCTGGTGCCCGCCAGCCATGACGGTTAAGGTAGCGTTTTTAGCACCAATGTCACCACCAGAAACGGGAGCATCGAGTGCCAACGCCCCGATTTCTTCAGCCCGGTGACCAATTTCTTCAGCGAGGGTTGGTGAACTGGTGGTCATATCAACAACTAACTGGTCAGCTTTCAACGTTGTAAAAATACCGTTTTCCCCAAAGTAAATTTCCTTAACGTCTTGCGGGAAACCAACCATGGTAATGATGATGGGTGCTTGGGTGGTCAACTGAGCGGGCGAGTCAACCCAAATCGCCCCGTGGTCAATTACTTCTTGGGCGTGGGCCTTAGTCCGGTTGTAGACAAATACCTGATGATGGTGCTTTAACAAATTATTAATAATTCCCGTACCCATTACTCCAGTACCGATAAATCCAATTTTCATGTGAACTTCCTCCTGTCTTAAATCAAGCGCATTAAATCAGCGCAATGGGAAAACAATGTATGTATGTAAAAAAAGAGTTATGAATGTTAAACTTTTATTTAGAAACTTAACTAGTGAGGGATAAAATGAAAATTCTAGCCAACGACGTGATTCAAACCTTAAAAGCGGGCGACTTTGCCAGTCAAACGTTTAAAATCGGAAAAGCAACGCTTAAAAAAGCTGACGGGACCGGCGCAGATGAGGCGTTTAACTACTTAAAAACGGCGGTTAACCAGCACGGAATTGCCGAAGCGGTCATCAACGTTAACAAAGACGTGGTGATTAAGTTACAATCAAACGTAATTAACCTACCGCTATTATACCCCGCAGCCGTCGAAAAATTAACCGAGGCTGACCAAGAATACGATTTGAACGTATATGCAGTCATCGAAGCTGAGAAGATTAATTCTTCACATTTACGAATTGATCAAATTGGAACGGCGGATGATCTGCTAAATGACAACCCGGACTTACGTTTAAATTTTCGGGACTGGGTTAAAGAACAGTTTGAACGCTTAGATCAACCAGCTGCAAAATCGACTACCGAATAGCAGGAGGGAGATTATGAAAAGAAGATTTGAATTGATTATTGGTTTGGCAATCGTCTTATTTGTGGGGGCGGTTTTTACTAGTGCACGAGCATACCAAAAACAAGTTCGTCACGATGCTAAAGTTGAACTACAAAAATCAGCTAAGCAAAAGGCTTTACCCAAAAGTTCGGCCAAGGATACCGGACTAGCTGGGGATGAAGCCCCCACGGCAGAAACGGCGAAAGCTTCTACCAAGACGAAAATGAACCCCGTAAATTGGAAAAAGTCCTCGCAAAAAAATGAATACCCTGATTTAGATAAGCATCCCCAGGCTTACTTGAAGGTTTCCATTGCCAAGCAACGGGTTTACGTGATGGACGGAAAAAAGGTCTTATACACCATGTATGCATCCACCGGATCCAAGGATAGTCCGACACCAACCGGAACTTTCCACATCCAAAAAGAACGGGGCGACTTCTTCTATAACGCGGCTTCTAAGGAAGGGGCTAAGTACTGGGTATCGTTTAAGGATCACGGGATTTACCTTTTCCACACCGTTCCTACAGATAAGAACGGTAAATTTATCCCTAAAGAAGCGCAACAACTGGGTAAGGAAGCCCAATCACATGGCTGTGTAAGGTTATCGGTTCCAGATGCAAAATGGATTTATAAGAACGTTCCGGAGGGTATGAAAGTTGAAATACATTAAGATGATTCAAGAATGGCTACACCGGCCCCGACATTTTATTGTAGAAGTAGGGTGGGGCCTAGGACTTTTGTTAGGACTGCTGTTAGTGGTGAAAATCATTGGTCGTTTAGTTTTGCACACTACCTTCATTGGCTTTGGTACCATCCTTGGCGTGATGGTACTTTACCTAGTAATTATTTTTGGCTTACGTGCTTTAGAAATTAAATTACGCAAATAAAAAAGACGGGTTCCCGGAACCACCTGAGTAATTGTTAGGTGGCATCGGTTTGAACCCGTCCTTTTATTTTGCGCCAAACTAATTCGATCATGAACGGAACGAAAATTAGCATTAGGAAAATTAAGGTGAAGTATTGGCGAACAAAAGCGGTGCGGCCGAAGAAGTAGCCGGCAAAGCAGCAAGTCAATACCCACAGTAACACGCCAGCAAAGTTGAGCTTATTGAAACGGCGCCAATCCATCTGGGTCGTTCCCGCAATAATGGGAACGAACAATCCCACGAAGGGGATGAACCGGGAAAAGACCAGCGATTTTTTAGTGTTCTTATCAAACAGCTTTTGGGTTTGATCTAACTGCGGAGAATCGCTGATTTTTTGAGCGATTTTATTTTTCGATTCCAAATTCACACCGTACCAATACTTAACCATGGCTCCGGTAGTTGCGGCAGCGATGAAAGTTAGCAGCAGTAGAAAAATATTTAAATGTGCTGGGGCCGTAGAAGCAATCGTTCCAGTTAAGAATAAAACGGATTGCCCTGGCAAAAAAGAGAAGAAAATAAAGGCAGTTTCCAAGAATATCCAGATAAACAAGATCAAGTAAACCCACTGATTTAATTGGGTTGTTAAGGGGGTTAGGTAGGATAACGGATGAACTAGAAATCCCCAAATTAAATTTAGCATCGTACACCTCCTTATCGTTTTTATGGTAGTCTCATGATAGAGTTTTTTGGGCGAGATTGCAATTTTTAGGTCCAAGCTGGTTGTTGTGCAACCATTTTTGTGATACATTAGTTACATGCGATGAGTCGAGATGGGTCAGGCAGCTTCGGCTGTTTCGCTGCGGCGACTAGTGACCATTTCACCGGCACACATTAACTACCGGATTTTGTAGGTGCGGGTCAATTTGGGTGTGTGAGCCACTCAACGACCAATTCAGCAATTTTGCTGATGACCGGTTTATAAAAGACCATGACGTAATTTCGGTTACGTCATGGTCTTTTTTTGTCCGCTTTTTTAGTTTATTTGATTAGGTATACTTGGTCATGAATTAAATCAAACGGCTGAAAATGTTGGTTTAATTTAGCAGCGGCTTCTGGTTCAACCAATTGAGCAATTTGCCAAAACTCGTTACTGTTGGTGGCGCCGTTTTGTTCGCCAATGCAGATTAATAGGGGCTGGTTAGGCAAACTGCGCAGTTTTTTCAAAACTTGGACATCAATGTCCAGCCCATCGGGAGCCCAAGCCATAATTACGTAATCAACTTGCGGGCCATACTTTTCGATGGCAGCGAGGGCATCCAAAGGCTCCACTTCGGTCACCAAATGTCGACCAGTTTCATTTTCGGATTGCCAAGCAAGCGAGTCTGTAGCAATTACGGGCTGGTCTTTCATCCGCAATCCGTGACTAATATAGCCGTTGCCAGCCATGATTTCTAGGGTGGGACGTCCGGCTAAATAGGCGGTTAGATCGTTAATTAACGGTGCGGAAATGTAAGCCCACATGCCGTATCGTTCTTCCAAGAAATCCCGGTACGAACGCAAAAGTTTATCTAACTTGGGTAGTTCGCGAGTTAATTTTTCCCAAAGCCGATCTCCCCGCGGATCACCTAACGGAAAGCGTTCTTTGAGGCGGTTAAAAATTTGTTCTTGAACGTCGTCGGGCAATTCTAAAAGCGGCAATTGCTGGGGCAATAGATTTTGTCGAATTAAACGCTCGCTTTCCAATACTTGGTTAATCAAAAAAACAATTGAACCATAATCTTTAAATAAATTGCGATAATTGGTTAATTGGCGAAGGTAACGATCAGACGATTGCGTTGTTTGCGCCTTTTTTAATTGTCGCCGAAGCTTTTTCAATTTTTTCGGGTTCATTACTTAGTCATCGTTCCTTTTCTGCCAATTTAAATCAAGCTCTTCTTGTTCCGTGGAAGAGTTAATTGGGCGTCGTTTCTTACCGTGGAAATAGCCGTTGATTAATTGAAAAACTTCGTAGCGGTCGTCACTACTCAACGTTTTATGATCAAAGCTTAATTGACGGCCAGATAGGAATAGTTTGCTTAAATCATAGGCGTTAAGCGCGGAGCGACCACACAGATAGTCCATGCTTACGTCGAAATATTCGGCTAATTTTTTCACTTCCAGATAGGATGGGGTGCGGATTCCCCGTTCCCAATTCCCAATTTGATTAGCGGTGTTTGGATTTTCATCCGGAAATAATTCATTTAATTCTTGAGCAAGCACCTCCAAAGTGATGTGCTTACCGTGGCGTAAAGCGCGCAAACGTTCTGGAAACATAGACCGTCCTCCTGTGAATAATATTCTAGACCTATTTTAATACAGTTCGAGGGTATGCGACAAATTAAAGTAAATGTCACAAGCAAATTGGGGCCAAATTCGGGATTAGCGTAATTTTCCGCCAAGGGCAGTAAAAAAACGCTATACTAAAAAGTTGGTTTAGGAGGAATACGATGAAAAAATTTTGGAAATGGCTTTTGGTGGTACTAGCGGTTTTGCTCGTGGTGGACTTAGGCGCGGGGATTTATTTTTTCCACGTTGCGGAAGTTCGCGGTACCAAAAGTTTTATTAAGAACGACGGAAAAATCACTAAAAACGATCCGTTGCGGACCCAAAAATTATGGTATCAACGGGTAAAAAAGGAAAAGTGGACGATGAAATCGGCGTCCGGTAACTTGAAGCTGGAAGCTTATTACATTCCAGCGGCCCATCCCACAAATAAAACGGTCATTTTAGCGCATGGTTTTCTACAAAATAAAGACGGTGAAGGCGCCCCGGCAGCCATGTTTCATGATTTAGGCTATAACGTACTGGCTCCGGATGACCGGGCTCACGGTAATAGCGAGGGGAAGCTAATTGGATACGGTTGGTTAGACCGGCGTGACTATATCAAATGGATGAACAAACTATTGCGTGAGAAGGGCGAACATCAAAAGCTGGTGATGTACGGGGTTAGCATGGGCGGTGCAACCACGATGATGATCAGTGGGGAGCCTGACGTTCCGCACCAGGTGAAGGCGTACATCGAGGATTGTGGTTATACGAGCGTGGAAGATGAAATTACTTACCAAGCCAAATCAATGTACCACCTCCCGAAGTGGCCACTGGTACCGACGGTTAGTTTAATTTCGAAGATTCGGGCGGGCTACAGTTATGGCGAAGCTAGTGCCATGAAGCAGTTGGCAAAAAATCATCAACCGATGATGTTCATTCACGGTGGAAAAGATGACTTTGTTCCTACCAAAATGATTGACCAGCTGTACGCTGCCACGAAGGGGCCTAAAGAAAAGTACGTGGTGAAGGACGCGGGGCACGCGAAGGCTATGCAAACGGACTATCAGCAATACCGCGACCGAGTTAAGAAATTTTTAGAAAAGAACGTTTAGCAGATTTTTCAACAAGGGATGTTGAAAACTGCGCACCCAGACAAAGTGTGAATAAATTTGTAAAAAGAAAAAAAGTCTTAAAAGAATCGTTTTAAACGACAATCCTTTTAAGACTTTTTTTACGCGTAAATGTAATCGTTTTGCATGTAAATCCATTCGTCGTTAGCTACCTGTTCATATAGCAGGTTAGCTAGCTCACGAGAAATATTTTGCTTACTTAATTGGTTTTGAATAAAATTGTATTCATTTTGAAACGCGCTAATGAAGAGTTCGTCTTGAATCCGGTTAGCCTGTTTATTATTCTGCAAACGGCGGTGACGTTCGCGGTAATAGCTTTCAATCCAATGAACTTCAGCTTGATTTTCTTTGGTAATTTGGTTGTGCAATTCTTCTAGGATCCGGGGGATGATTTTAGCTTCCACGTTCGCAATGTCATCCCGCGCAATTTTGATTTTGCGTTTAATGGCTTGATTATTAACGTGGACCGCCTTATGTCGGAGCCGGTGTTTCAAACGAATTAAGGAATACTTAATTCGGTATAAAATTTGGTAGAACAGCGATTGACGCAGCTGGTAGCTTTGGAAAAAGGTCATTCGTTCGTACAAAGTTTGCAACTTGGAGCTAATTTCGCCCTGGTCCACCATTTCTTGTAGCAGTTGTTCTTCTAAGCTGAAGCACTTTTGCAACAGTTTAAAAATGGTTCGTCTCTTTGGACGCTGGAACATCGATTCTTGGCTTTGCAAGGTTGCAATGACCGCTTGGGTTTCAATCGGATCTTCGTTAGCGTCCTTAACCTGTTGAATAGCGTAATTAATCATTTGCTGCCGGTATTTGCTAATGTCGTCGGCGCTATACGAAACTGTTTTTTTAGGTAAGACGAGCGGCAAAATAATGCTAGGCACGCATAGACTGAGGACAATTACCGTAGCGGCGATAAAAATTAGGTCGTTACGAAACGGAAAAGCGGCCTTTTTGAAGACCAAAGGGATTGAGAAGGCCATTGCTAGGGTAATCGTCCCGTGAATGCCATTAATGGCGATTAAGAAACGGTTGAGAAGTCGTTCTTGGGGACGAATCCGGATGCTAGCAAGTCGCAAGCTCACCCAAACGTAACGAATCACGATCATGGTGACGTACAGCACGATACCGATCAATACTAAATCCGTTAACGAGGCCACCTGACGACTGTTATTAACAATGTCGTAAATTACGGTAGGTAGCGAAACTCCTAAAAGGATAAAAACAAAACCATTTAATAGTTCGTTTAGATTTTCGGTAGTGGTCTTAGAAACGATTTGAATCTTAGTGGAAGTTAAGCGTAAAAATGGGGTTTGCGTACTTTGGACTAACCCGGCGGCAACCGCGGCTAAAATTCCTGAAGTACCACAAAGTTCGGCAGCTAAATAGATGGCGAAGGGCTTGATCAAGTTAATGGGGACGACAATGTTAGCGTCGTCAATATTAGATTCAATCAGTAAAAATTGAAGTCGCAGAAATGCCCAGCCAATTATCCAACCAATTATCAATCCGCCTAAGAATACGTATAAGTAGTCGAAAATGCTTATTAAAGGTGAAAAGTGCCCAGTTTGAAAAGCGGTGAGTGCTAAGTCAAAGGCCACGATTCCGCTAGCGTCGTTAAAAAGAGATTCATTTTTTAGGTTAAGCATTGCGTCCGGGGGGATTTCTAAGTTGTCGGTTACGGATGAAACGGCAACCGCATCAGTTGGGGTGATGATTGCTGCCAAAGCAAATGCTAGTGCGAGCGGGATGTGGGGAAGCATTAAGTAACTTAGGTAACCCACACCTAAGATGGTGGTTAAGGCTAAACCGACGGCTAACGAGAACGTGTTTCCGAGGGTTAGCTTTAATTTGTTAATATCGGTATTGGCACCGTCATGAAACATCAGCGGTGCAATGATTGCCAGCATGAATATTTCGGGTTCCAGAACAAAGTGATTAAAGTTTGGGACAAATGATAGCAGCAAACCCACTAAGATTTGCACAATTGCTCGAGGTAGGAACTTAATTCGAGAATCCAAAATGTTAGCAACAATAACTGCCAACATTAAAGTTAAAATGAAAAATAAAACGTTCAATACGGGTCCTCCTTTCTTTGTTTTATGTTAATTAGCGTAACAAAAAAACGCGGAAAAATCGATTTTCGCGTTTTTATTAATAGTAATTTAGTTATTTACTGAATAAGTTAGTTAAATATTCCATGAAACGTTGTAGATAACGGTCGGCGTCTACGTTAATTGCTACGTTGATGTTGGGTTCTGGATCGGTTAAACGAGCAGGATCACCAATGGTACGGCCCCACATGGCGTCAGTAGTATCTACAAACATGTTTAAGGCCAGCGTTTGAACTAGGCTAGGATCTAAGGCCACGCCGACTGCTAGCGGATCGTGGAGCGCACAGCCGCCTAAGTGCGGACTGGTAATTTTATAAACATCAATGTAGTAGTCAACGATGTCAGCAAATTTCTGTCCGGCGTTGGTGCCTAAATCACGCCATTGTTGGGTTTCTTTTTTAGTAAGCAACGTTCTTAGGGTAACGTCTAGGCCAACCATGGTAAGGTTCTTTTGACGAGTAAAGACTTCGTTAGCCGCGTGCGGATCTTGGTTGATGTTAGCTTCAGCCACTGGGGACACATTGCCTGGTACGGTGAGTGCGCCTCCCATTAGCGTTACCTTGCCAATCAAGTCCGTAATTTCCGGATCCTTCCGAATTGCGGCCGCGAGGTTAGTCAGTGGACCAGTAGGAACTAAGATTAAATCTGAGTTATATTGGTGGGCAGCTTCGATCAGGAAGTCGATCCCAGATTGTTCTTCTAATTTACGTTGCGGAGTAGGTAGGTCCACTTCGCCAATCCCATTTTTTCCGTGGATTTGTGCGCTAATTGGCATTACTTCAAAATGGTCGGTTGTTTGCGAATGTTCATCGCCCAAGAAAACGGGGATGTCGGTGTGCCCGAGCAATTCGAGAATTTTTAAGCTGTTAATTCCTGCATCGGGTGTTAGTACGTTACCATATGTGGAAATAATACCAATCAAATCGACGTCTGGAGCAGCTAACGCGTAGGCGATGGCCATTGCGTCGTCAATACCAGTATCAAGATCTAGAATCATTTTTTTACTTGCCAAAAGAACCCCTCCGTTAAATAAACGTTTATGTACTGTATTACAAATTAATCATACGAAACTCGTTGTTAAAAAACAATGCTTGGCTTTCTTTTTTGCTGAAGAAACTGTTAAGATATTTAGTAAACTAAAAAATTATTGTATTAAAGAGGATGCAGAAATCATGACTGAAATATACGACATTACGATTGTGGGGGGCGGTCCTGCGGGTTTGTTTGCCGGATTTTACGCAGGAATGCGGACTGCAAAAACGCAGATTATCGAAAGTTTGGCCCAAGTGGGTGGACAAGCAGCTGCTTTATACCCAGAAAAAGTAATTTACGACGTGGGCGGTTACGCAGGCGTGAAGGCTGCTGATTTAGCAAAGTCATTGGAAAAGCAGACTCGCTTGGTTAACGTGCCGATCCGGCTTAACGAAACGGTTGTGAACATTACGCCTAACGGGGAACTATACGACGTGGAAACCACGAAGGCAAAGTATCAGTCGCGGGCAATTCTGTTGGCCACCGGAAACGGAGCGTTCAATCCGCGTAAACTAGCGGTGAAGGGCCTTAAAAAATTGGAAGGCGACAAGATTTTTTACCACGTTCCAGAATTAGCTCAGTTTAAAGACCAAGACGTGTTGGTTGCTGGCGGCGGAGATTCCGCGATCGACGTGGCGTTAATGTTGGAGAAGGTCGCACATCAAGTTAGCCTAGTTCACCGGCGGGAACAATTCCGCGGGCTTGAACTAAGTGTGCAAAGGTTGAAGGATTCTTCGGTAGAAATCCTGACGCCGTTTTTGATTCATGACGTTCGGGAAGAAGCCGCGGGCGTAGCGGTGGACTTAAAGGAAGTCGGCACCGAGGAGCTAACGACCCGGAAGTTTAACCAAGTGGTGGTTAACTACGGATTTACGTCGAGCAATAAGATTATTAAGCAATGGGATGTAGAATTAGAACAAGCGCACCGGATGTTCGCGGTGGACAACTTGATGAAAACAAATTTGCCGAATGTATATGCAATTGGTGATGGAATTGAGTATCAAGGAAAATTAAGATTGATAGCCACGGCGTTTGGAGAGGGACCGATTGCGGTAGATCAAATTATGAAAAAGTTGTATCCGGGAAAGAGGGGCCCGGTACATAGTACGTCGATGTTTAAATGATAGAGAGTGTTTTCGGCCCCGGTCAGCTTCTGAGGATAACTGAATTAAGGCACTAATTGCGGGTTTAGCAATTGGTGCCTTAATTTGGTTAACCGGAGGAAGTTGGGGACGAAAACACGTTTCGACTACCTAGCAACAGAACACAGAGGCATTAATCGCGGTTTACGATTGATGCCTTAATTTAGTTAGCCGGAGAGAGCTGGGGATTTCCACGCGTTTCGCCTATCTATCAGTAGCACGCCAGGCACTAATTGCGGGTTTAGCAATTGGTGCCCTAATTTGGTTAACCGGAGGAAGTTGGGACGAAAACACGTTTCGACTACCTAGCAACAGAACACAGAGACATTAATCGCGGGTTTAGCGATTGATGCCTTAATTTAGTTAGCCGGAGAGAGCTGGGGATTTCCACGCGTTTCGCCTATCTATCAGTAGCACGCCAGGCACTAATTGCGGGTTTAGCAATTGGTGCCCTAATTTGGTTAACCGGAGGAAGTTGGGACGAAAACACGTTTCGACTACCTAGCAACAGAACACAGAGACATTAATCGCGGGTTTAGCGATTGATGCCTTAATTTAGTTAGCCGGAGAGAGCTGGGGATTTCCACGCGTTTCGCCTATCTATCAGCAGAACGCCAAAATTAACTAAATCAAACCACAAAAAAAGAGGATTTTCAGTTGCATCACGCAACGAAAATCCTCTTTTAAATTTTAAAATCAGCTACCATTTGAATCCGGATTAGTAATCTTAATTCGATTTTCACTGGTTGACTTATGGTTTACTTCAGGCGCGTCAGTTTTATAAAGGTCTTCCAACGACTTATCTTGATTACGCGAATACATTGAAGTAGATTTTAATTTTAGTTTGTCCTCAATCTTGATAGCTTTGTCTAAACCGTCAGAATAGTTGTAATCTGCGGAATTGACCTTCTTAAAGTCGGGATTCTTGTAAAAGCGTAAAAGGTTCTTTTCGTTCAAGGAATCCGACATCTCTAATTGTTTATGGGCGGCTTTACGATCCTTCTTGACCTTCTTTAAGAAAGCATCGCTAGGATCGGTAATCTCGTTACCGTTTTGGTCGTACAGGGTGTTGCCAATCGAACTATACGTAGGCGTCACGAAGTCGTTGTTGCGGAACGCTACGATTTGGCTATGTTGTTTGGACAACAAGTCGGTACCAAATTGGATATAGTTCTTGTTTGAAATTCCTAGTAAATGAAGGAGGGTTGGCAATACGTCAATTTCGCCCCCATATTGGTTTTGAATTCCGCCATCTTTCATTCCTGGGATGTGAATCATTAGGGGAACCCGTTGTAACTGGGCGTTATCCCAACTATTCCAGTTTTCGGTGGGATTATCGCCGAACTGTTTAAAGTGATTTGGATCTTGAGCAAAAGTCTTCGCTAAAGCTTTGTTAGACGAGTTCGAAATCCCATAATGGTCACCATACAGCACAATCATTGAGTTATCATACAATCCCGATTTCTTTAAGAAGTTGAAGAATTCTTCAATGGACTGGTCGAGATAGTTAGCGGTTTTGAAGTAACCGTCCACGGTTGCATCGCCAGTGTCGGGAGTTTTGAAGTCGCTGTCTTCTGCGTCCAACGTGTACGGAATGTGATTACTTACGGTAATGTACTTAGCGTAAAACGGCTGTTGGAGATGTTGTAAGTACTTCACTGAGTCTTTAAACAACAGCTTATCTTTTAGTCCGTAAGTAGTCGATTTATCCCCAGAAACGTCAAAGTCGCTAGCGGAGAAGAAGTTTTCATAACCCATGTTTTTATAAGTGTTATTGCGGTTCCAGAACGATGCGGTGTTTCCATGGAAAACGGCGGAAGTATAGTTACCGTGCTGTTTTAAAATTGCCGGAGCCGCTTGGAAAGTTTGGTCCGAACCTAGTTGGGCAAACAGGGAACCTTGCGGGGTTCCAAACGTACTGGTTTCCAGCATGTTTTCCGCGTCGCTAGTTTTTCCTTGGCCCACTTGGTGGAAGAAATTGCTGAAGGAATAGGTTGATTTACTATGGTAAATACTGTTTAAAAATGGGGTTACCGTCTGTCCTTCAACCTTATCGTCAATTAAAAACTGTTGGAAACTTTCTAAATGAATAATAATGACGTTTTTGCCCTTAGCCTTCCCAAAACTAACGTCGGATGGCTTAGCATAGTGTTGTTTAACATATTTTTCAATCGAGGTAAGCTCACTTTTTTTAGCTTCGGAACGCATCTTAATGTTGCGCTCCAGTTGAACGCCGTCGTAAGCCGTAAAGGCGTCAATGCCCATGTATTTAACCACGTAGGAGCGGTCAAAAGTCCGGGTGATTAATTGGGGACGGTCCATTTCGGCAAGCATGAGGTTAAACGCAAAGAATAAAATCCCTACCGAAGTAATTTGAAAACCGAATTTTTTCGGTAACGGATGGGGATCCATCTTAATTTTTTTCAAGACTAATAGTAAAAAGATGACCAGTAGATCCAACCAATAAAAGATGTCGTGAAAGTTGGTTAGCGACATGGAACTCGCGCTGAGTCCTTGGTTTACCTTGGAATATCCGAGCATCGTGTTGACGGTCATAAAATCGGAAAATTCCCGAAAGTAAATTACGTTTAAGTAAAGTAAAACTGTATTAGCTAAATCTAAAAGCATCGCCGTCCAGTAAAAAGCTCGTTTAGGACGGACGTAGAGGGCTAGCCCGAAGATTAGCATAGTGGTGGCAATGGGATTGATTAATAAAATAATCCACTGAAAAATACCGGACACTCCTAAGGAAATGTCGGTAAAGTAAGCGAATAAAGTTTTTAACCAAAATAGGACGCTGATCAGGATAAAGAACCCGAACCGCGTGTCAATTCTTGATTTAAGAGATTTCATTTTCAAAGACCTTTCAAAAGTACGTTCTTTACAAATATAAATGCAATTTTACCATAGATTGTTTAAAGAAATCTTAAGGGGTCGGTACTAAAGAAAGAATAAAATAAAATTTTAATAAATTTTCAAATCTATGAAGAAATTGTTGTAAGATGGGCTTAATAATTTGGATTTGGAAAGGAAGGTCACAATGGAAGCTAAAATGGTTAAGGGAGCGACGGGCCCAATTTACATGGACGCGTTAGCACTCCGGCGACAAGTTTTTGTGGAGGAGCAGGGGATTGATCCCGCACTTGAATTTGGTGCTGACGAAGATTTTTATACATACTTTGTGGGTTACGAAGACGATACGCCGGTCGTGACGGCTCGGACCCGGCGGACGGAGCCCAATACCTGGACAGTACAACGGGTGGCAACTGCCAAGGAATCGCGGCGTCACGGCCTTGCCCAAGAACTTTTTGAATACATTGAAACCCAAGGGCGCCAAGCGGGCATTGAAAAGATCCGGTTACACGCCCAAGCAACTGCGGAACCCTTTTACTTTGCGTTGAATTACGAGCGCACTGGCGGTCCAGAAATGGAAGCGGGCCTATTACATTACTGGATGGAGAAAAAACTCTAATGCGTTGGAAATCTCAAATTGGGTTAATATTGGTAGTTATATTGACTGGCCTACTCGTGGTGGGCTTAGTACAGCATGACGACGTGATTTACCGGACCCCGTTAGGTCGAATTGAACGGGTTACTAATTTAAAAAAGGTTCCGCAAACCGACAATTTTAATAATCACGATTATCGTGCCAAGCAACGCCTCCAGATTAAAATTTTAAACGGAAAACACCGGGGGCAAACGGTGTCCGTGAAGAACGAATATAGTGGTTCCCAAGCGACCGATTTAAAATATCGCCCGGGCCAAACGGTACTGTTACATTTTAATGGCACCGGGCAGCGGGTGAAGGGGGCGACGATATTAGATTTGAAGCGGGACGTCGCCATCACGATATTGGTAGTGATTGCCGTAGGGTTGCTGATTTTAATGCGGCGAACCGGAATTCACGCAATTGTCAGTGTGTTATTAAACATGGTGCTCTTTTTTATTGCCGTGGAAATTGACGTGCAAGAATCTGGATATGCAGTATTGGCAATTTTTAGCGTGGTCGCGGTGTTGTTTAGCGCCATCACCCTTACCTTAGTTTTAGGCTGGAACAAGAAAATGATGGTTAGTCTGTTAACGACTTTAGCAGGAACCTTTAGCGCAATGTTGATTGGCGGACTTGTATTTAGTTTGACGGGCAACGGTGGGCTTCATTTTGAAACCATGGAGTACGTGATCCAAAATCCCGAACCGCTCTTTTTAGCAGAAACGGTGCTAGGTTCGTTAGGGGCCGTAATGGATGAGTCTACCGACATCATTGTCAGTTTGGCTAAGCTGCGAAAAGAAAACCCGCAGATTTCAATGAAACAGCTGTGGATTTCGGGACGGAACATCGGTAAAACCATTATGGGTCCCCTTTTAAACGTGTTGTTCATGATTTTTATGGCCGACACCTTTTCCATGATGGTGCTTTATTTACGCAACGGGAACAGTTGGCAGTACGCCTTTGAAATGAACATGCAGTTAGGTTTTGTGCAAAGCTTAATCAGTGGAATTGGAATCGTGTTGACGGTACCGATTGCGAGTTGGCTAACGGGCGTCTTTTTCAAAAATAAGGGGGTACCGACTAATGGTTAGCGCGACGTTAATTTTAATGATCATCTTGGCGGTTCTAATGGTTATCGTGGGGGGAGCGACCGGATTGCGGGCCTTTTTAAGCATTATTTTGAATTTTGCGGTATTGTTCGTAAACATTGCTTTAATTTCGTGGGGCTTTCCGGCGTTGACGGTGACCATTATCAGCAGTTTGGTGATTTTAGCCATTACAATTTTCATGGGCAGTGACGACGACCAGATTACACAGAATGCATTTTACAGTTCGGTATTAGTATTGGTAGTTTTGATTGGGCTGATTCTGATTATTCATCCCCACTTAATGATTCAAGGATTCGGTAACGAAAACAACGAGGACCTCGAAGGGATGTCGTTGTTAATTGGGATTAAGTTTAGTGACGTAATTACGTCGACAATGATCATTAGTTCGTTGGGGGCGGTTGCGGAAGCTTCGATTGCCGTATCGACGGGGATTCAGGAACTGATTGAAACAACGCCGGATTTAGATTTGACCAAGCTTTTTAGTCACGGCTACGAAATTGGAAAAGAAATTATCGGGACTGCTTTGAACACCTTATTTTTTGGCTTCTTTGGAAGTTTTCTGGGTTTATTTATTTGGTACGTGAAGTTGAATTACCGCTTTAGCGAATTCTTTAATAATAAGATTTTTGCGGCAGAATTTTCGATGATTTTGATTGGTTTCATCGGGGTAATTAGCACGGTGCCGTTGACGGCATGGGTAACGCAATTAAGAGTGCGAAAAAACTCGGGTAGTCTTTGAGGACTAACAGAATTAAGGCATTAATCGCGGTTTGAGCGATTGATGCCTTAATTTGGTTAGCCGGAGAAGACTGAGTTTTTTTGCACGTTTCGACAAGGTAGCAAAGAAGCGTCACTGAATTACGGGACTAATTGCGGGGTTAGCAATTGGTCCCGTAATTTGGTTAGCCGGAGAGTCTTGGGTTTCGGAGCACGTTTTGACTACACAGCAAAGAAGGCCCACAGAATTAAGGCATTAATCGCGGTTTGAGCGATTGATGCCTTAATTTGGTTAGCCGGAGAAGACTGAGTTTTTTGCACGTTTCGGCAGGCAGTAGCAAACTATAATAAAAAATACAGTATTTCAAGCCGGTGCGGTTTTACTCAATGCCGGTTTGAAATGCTGTATTTTTGTGGGATCATTTTTTAAAAAAGTTACTCCAGTTAACGATTAGATAGACAATTAGAATTAATAGGGACGAAATTTCTAGGGTAACGAGCCAACTCCAGCCTTGATCGGCAAGCGGTAATTTAACGTTTTGACCGAAGAAACCAAAAACAATGTTAGGAACTGCTAAAACAATTGAAAGAATTGTCAGGAATTTCATGGTATTATTCAAGTTATTGTCTAAAATATCCGAATAGGATTTAGAAACTTGTTCGATAATGTCTGAAGATAGCTGGGCCATTTCTTGACTCTGCTCTGATTCAATAATGATCTCCTCCAGCCGATTCCGTTGGGCCTTGGTCAGGTTTAGGTTGGGGAGGCGCATCATGCTGTTAAGCAACGACGTATTCGACTTTAGAGAAGTCAGTAAGTAGATTAAACTGGTTTCTAATTGCAACATGCTTTGGATGCCGCTGTGGTTCAGGCGGGTTTTAAATTTATCCTGAATGGCTTGACGATCATAATTAATTCGGGAAACCGCGTCGTTAAACCGCATCGAAAGTTCGTAAATCGTGTTGAAAACGGCGTTAACCATCAGCGAACTATTTAACTGAACCGGTTTATTTAAAGTTTTGCGTAATAAAGTTTTTAAATTGCGATCCATAATTTTATTAACGTAGTGGGTAGAATCGTGAGTAAAAATTACCAGCGCCTTAGGTAGAAACAGAAAAGCGGCCGGTTCGGTCTGAATACCGGCATTATATAGCGAGCTTAAAGCATGGAAAATAATCAAAAAGCTGTTATTTTCTTCGTCGATTTCTGCCCGAGCACGTTCGTTAGGGTCAATTGCGTAACTCAACGTTTCGGAAGTGGCGTGGTAAGTTTTTACTAGGGTCTGTAATTCTAAAGTACTCGGGTTCGAGACTTGAATTAGCGAAAAATCATTCACGGTTTTGCTTACTTTTAACATAATCTGGACCTCGTTGTTTGTATTAACCTAAGTGTAACCCTTAATGGGTGAAAAAATATACTAAATCGATTAAAATATATTGTTTGGAGTTTAAGGGGAGAAATTTATATTGAATATTTTAACAAATTTATACGGTCCCTTCTTCGATCTCAACAATTGGAAGACGGTATTAGAGTCTAGTTCGGACTGGTTAGTGATTTTATCACTGGTGATGATCGAATGTTTACTATCGGTGGATAATGCCGTAGTTCTTGCAACCCAAACCCAAGTGTTGGGAGATAAGGTCGAACGGGAAAAATCCTTATTTTACGGTTTGTGGGGCGCGTACCTATTTCGGTTTTTAGTAATCGGGATTGGGACTTACCTCATTCACCTATGGGAAATTAAAATCATTGGAGCACTTTATCTAGCATACCTAGTGTTTCGCTATTTTGACAAACGGAAACGGGGGCGTCGGACTCGTAAATTGGTGAAACCACGGGGTAAAATTTCGCTTTTTTGGCGGGTGGTAATCCAAATCGAATTTATGGACATTGTCTTTTCAATCGATTCGGTATTAGCTTCGCTGGCGATTTCTTCTAACCCGGTCATTGTGTTACTGGGGGGCTTAATTGGAATTTTAGCGATGCGGGGAATTGCCGAGGTGATTATGAAATTAATGCACCGGATTCCTGAACTAGAGACAATGGCCTACGTGCTGATTGGGATTATTGCCCTTAAATTATTCTTGTCGATTCCCGCGATTGATATTGAAATTAATTCGGGAATTTTTGCCGGAATCGTAGTGCTGGCATTCTTGATTACGATCGCAATTCACTACCTCAGAAAAAGCGTACGCAAATAATGCTATAATCTATATACTATAAATAAAAAGGAGACTCCTCATGGCAGCTACGGTAACAAGTGAAAATTTAGCTGAAGTAATTAAAGATGGATTGACCATCGTTGATTTCTGGGCCCCTTGGTGCGGACCTTGCAAGATGATGGAACCTATTTTAGAAAATCTGGAGCAAAGTTACGGGGACCAAGTTCATTTTGGCAAGCTTAACGTTGACCATAACCAAGAATTGGCCCAATCATTTAAGGTAATGAGTATTCCTTCATTAGTTTTGTTTAAGGATGGCAAGGCAATCGAAAAGGTTACCGGCGTTTATCCCGAAGCAAAATTAGCGAAATATATAGAGAAGAAGATTAATGAAAATGAATCAAAGTAAAACGGCAATTGTGATTGATAGTTCGGCTAACCTTGATCCTGCGATAGCGCGGAAGTACAACATTACGGTGGTTAACCAGCCAATTATGTTTGGCAAGCACGTCTATCACGAAAATGTTGATATTGATGCGGATGAATTTTATCGCATGTTGAAATTAGAAAAGTACCATCCCACCACTTCGCAGATTCCGATTAAGGAAATGCAAAGGGTTTTTGCTGAACTTGCTGCGAAAGGTTATAAAGCAGCCTTGTGCATCGGGTTGTCGGGAGGCTTGAGCGGGTTCATCAATAGTCTTTCAGCTTCCGTGCCGGTAATTAAGGAACTACAAGTTTACCCTTATGATTCGGGCTCAATTCTGGCTGGACAAAGCAATGCGGCCATTTTGGCGGCCAACCTGTTAGATAGTGGCGTGGACATCCACGAAGTTTTGCGGCAGTTGCGTAAGTATCGTAGTCAAACGGAAGTGTACTTAGCGGTCAACAACGTTAAAGAACTTCAGATTTCGGGGAACATTGCCAGTCGGACTTCGTTGGTAAGCTCGTTTTTTGGGATGCGCCCAATTTTAACGATTAATCGGCAAGGCCGCTTAGAAATGGTCGGTAAAGAGCGTAAGATAAAAAACGCTATGGAAGCGATTAGTGAAATTTTTGCGCAACAAGTGGTTGATTATCGCCATTTGACGGTGACAGTGGTCGATGCTGATGATGCGGATCGCAGCATGCAATGGCAAAGTGAACTGAAGGTCCAACACCCGGGCTTACACGTAGAATCTTGTCCAATTGGTCCGTACGTGGGAACCTATACGGGAAGCAAGGCAATTGGGTTAATTTGGTCACCAAAGTTGTGATACCATAGTAGTTAGGTTAATTAAGAAACGGGTGGATAAAATGATTACATTGAAATCAGAACGTGAAATTGAAGGAATGCGGAAAGCAGGCGCAGTTCTAGCAGGAATGCATATTGGACTTCGCGATGTTATTAAGCCAGGAATTTCTAGCTGGGACATCGAGAAATTCGCGCTTCGTTATTTAGATGAACACGGCGCAGTTCCTGAAGAAAAGGGCTTTGAAGGTTACGAATACGCAACTTGCGTGAGTGTTAACAACGAAGTATGTCACGGTTTTCCGCGGAAAGATTTGATTTTAAAGGAAGGCGACTTAGTTAAGGTTGATACCGTAGTCAGCGTGGATGGTTACATGGCAGATTCTTGCTGGGCATTTGCGGTTGGTGAAGTTAGTGACGAAGTTAAGAAATTAATGGAAGTTACTAAGAAAGCTTTGTACCTGGGAATTGATCAAGCCGTTGAAGGAAACCGGATCGGCGACATCGGTCACGCAATCCAAACTTACGTAGAAGACGAAATGGGTTATGGAGACGTCCGGGAATTTGTTGGTCACGGTATTCAACCAACAATGCACGAAGATCCCATGGTTCCTGGCTATGGTGAAGCTGGTCACGGTCCGCGGCTCCGGAACGGAATGACCATCACTATTGAACCAATGGTAAATACCGGAAGTTGGCAATGTGATACTTCTGCTCCAGACGGTTGGACAGTTACCACCATGGACGGTAGTTTATCTTGCCAATACGAACATACTCTAGTGGTTACGCCAGATGGTCCTAAGATTTTAACTTCACAGGATCCAGTGGGGGACGCTAAGTACCTTTAATGAAAATGATTAATTATTAATAAAAGAGGCTGGAAATTTGGCGTTCCCAGCCTCTATTTTTGTAATATGGGTGTGGATCTGTTGGGGTGCGAGATAGTCGAGACGTGTTCCAGCCCTCAGAGTTCTGCGGATAACCAGATTAGGTCCTTAACCGCATGACCCAAAGTTAGAGGAGCGTGTTCTACTGTGAGATAGCCGAAACGTGCACTAAGCCCCCAACTCTCTGCGGTTAACCAAATTAATTCATCAATCGCTAAACCCACGATTAATGAATTAATTCCGTTAATCCTCAAGAGCTGACCGGGGGCTTGGTGCACTCTGATTTAATAATTCGCCACTTCCACCACATTTCCGTCTGGGTCCTTTATCAACAGCGACTGGACCTTTCCGTGAGTTCCCTGGCGTTGCTTTGGTTCATCGACAATTTCCACAAAGTAGCTCTTTAAGTGGTTGACAATTTCGTTCATCGGATTTTTGGCAACCAGTGACAACGCAATGCTTCCGGAGGTTGGTTGCGCTGGAGCAATTGCCGGCTGGGTCTCCTTAGTTGTAAAATAGATTCGCTGCTTCCCCGCACGCACGCCTGGATACGGAGCGTCGGTTAGGATCGGCATATCAAAAACCTCGTGGTAAAAACGTTCACTACGAGCAACGTCTGCCACGGTTAGGGTAATATGATCAATTTCTCGAATATTCATAATCTATAAATCCTCCTTGTAACCTGTACAAGTATAGCATAGGTAAATTCAATTGACGTTTTGTGGTAATTCATGCTACGGTGGTTACTAGTTATTTTAAAAAGACAGGGTGAAAAAAATGAGTTTGCTATCAGTTGAACATCTGAGCCACGGTTTTGCGGACAAAGAACTGTATGAAGATGCAAGTTTCGAACTGAATAAAGAAGATCACATGGGAATTGTCGGGCAAAATGGTGCTGGTAAAAGTACGCTAATTAAGATTTTGACTGGCGAAACTTTACCAGATAAGGGCCGGATTGTTTGGCAAAATAAGGTCACTTATGGTTATTTAGACCAGTATGCGGATATTCCGCAAAATGACACGCTGTACGAATTTTTAACCACTGCGTACGCAGATTTGTTTAAGCAACGTGATTTAATGGAAAAATACTACGCCGAATACGCCGAAAATTTGGATGATAAGTTGTTGGAAAAGGCGGGCCGAATCCAAGAAAATCTGGACGCTAACAATTTTTACGAAATCGATACCGAAATTAACCGGGTAATGACCGGTTTAGGACTTGATGATATCGGTAAGGATCACATTGTCAGCGAGATGAGTGGGGGCCAGCGTTCCAAAATCATTTTGGCAAAGCTCCTACTACAAGATCCTGACGTATTGATCCTAGACGAACCGACCAACTATTTGGATACCGCGCACATTAATTGGTTGGCAGACTACCTTAACGGCTTCGAGGGAGCTTTCATGGTAGTTTCTCACGACTATGAGTTTTTGCAAAAGGTTACCAATTGTATTTGTGACGTTTCATTTAACAAAATTACTAAGTACCGGGGCGATTTCCAATCCGCAATGCGGCAAAAGGAAGCGCGGCAAGAAGCACAATTAAAGGCTTACGAAAAGCAACAAGTAGTCATTGAAAAGGCGGAAAACTTTATCCGCAAGAATAAGGCTGGTCAACGTTCAACAATGGCGAAATCCCGGGAAAAGATGCTTAATCGGATGGACAGGATCGATCCGCCTAGTGAAAACTTGAAGGGACATTTCGATTTTCCTTACCTAGATACGGGCTCACAAAACGCCGTGGCGGTTAATAAGCTAGCCGTTGGTTATGGTAAAAAGCAGCTTTTGGAACCAGTGACGTTCTCCATGGTGGCGGGCGAAAAGGTGGCCTTTTCTGGGTTTAACGGAGCCGGAAAGTCGACGTTAATTAAGAGTATCTTAGGCTTGATTCCGGCTTTAGGTGGGGAAGCTCATTTCTCACCATCGGCTAAGGTGAACTATTTTAGCCAAGAATTAGTTTGGGATAACCCCGACCTAACACCATTACAAACGATTCAAGAAAAATATCCGACCATGTTACCAAAAACGATTCGGACTAAGTTAGCCAAGTGCGGGATTAACGCGGCGGACACTCAAAAGCCCATGCACCAACTAAGTGGTGGTGAGCAGACTAAGGTTAAGCTAGCCTTGATGGAATTGATTGAATCTAACTTCTTGATCATGGACGAACCCACCAACCACCTTGATGACGAAACCAAGCAAGCCCTAAGTGAAGCGTTGCAACGCTTTAAAGGAAACTTAATCGTGGTATCTCACGAAAGTAGTTTTTATAACGGCTGGATTGATAAAGTAATCAACGTGGAAAAATTACGTTTGGATCGCTAAAACTTAATTACAATCAAAAGGGTTGTGTCAAAAGACTTTAAACAAAAAACGGTTCATGAGGTGAAACTTCCTCATGAATCGTTTTTATTTTGGCGTTTTGATTTCAATAGAGCCAAAACGTGTGCCAAAAGTCAGTTTGTTCCGCTTAACCAAAAATTGCCCATCATGCCAAAATCAGGCATAATGGGCAATTTTCAGTTAATGCTCGCAAACTACCCGACTTTTGTCCCACTCTCTTTGTTTAGCGATTAGTAATATTAATTAGAACGTTGCTGTATCGGGATCGGTTGGGGCACCTGCTTGGCCGTGGAAACCATCAATGGTTTTCATGTCGTCAGCAGATAGTTCGAAGTCGAATACTTCGGTATTTTGTTGAATTCGATCCGCGTGGACAGACTTTGGTAATGGCAAGAAGCCGTGTTGCAATGACCAACGAATAACTACTTGGGCCACCGACTTGTGGTACTTTTCAGCAATTTCTTTAAGTTCTGGAATGCTGAAGATTTTACCAGTTCCTAGTGGGCTGTAAGCTTCGGAGAGGATACCATGTTCTTTGTTATAAGCAACCACTTCGTCTTCAGTATCGCTAGGATTGAGGAAAATTTGGTTAACTGCAGGAGTTACCTTAGCAGTCTTCAACAATTCGTCTAGGTGATGAGGCCGGAAGTTGGAAACCCCAATTGCCCGCACTTTGCCGGCTTCTAGGGCTTCTTCCATTGCCCGCCAAGATTCTGCGTTCTTTTGTTGCCATTCGTCACGGAATTTAACGGGATTTGGCCAGTGAATTAAGTAGAGGTCGAGGTAGTCTAAACCAAGTTTTTGCAAACTTAAATCAAGGGCTTTTTTCGTTGCTTCGTAACCGTGGTCTTCGTTCCATAGCTTAGAGGTGACAAAGAGGTCTTCGCGAGCTACGCCACTGTCTTTAATGGCTTTTCCCACGCTTTCTTCGTTACCGTAAGCTGCGGCAGTATCGATATGACGGTATCCAGCATCTAGGGCAGCCTTAACTGCTTGGTATGCTTCTTCACCATCTTTAGATTGCCAAGTTCCAAAACCGATTACGGGAATCTTAACCCCGTTATTTAAAGTATAGGTATCGGTGAGTTTATTCATGAGAAATTCCTCCTTTATTTAACCTTACTTACTATATGATAGCTTTTTTCTTTAGCAATAACCAGCCATAAGCCCGAAAATTTGTCAGGCGTTTTGTAAAGAAAAGGGTGGCCGAGATAAAAAAATAGGGGCTAGGAGCAATCCTAACCTCTATTTTGAAATCTATTATTTGTTAAAAGTGCCTGCTTCTACTTCGCGAAGGTAATCAGCAAGATGCTTGAAGTAAACGGGGGCGTTGTCGATCATGTGGTGGTGACCGCCATCTGGAGTAGTAACTAACTTAGCGTTAGGGATTACTTCAGCCATCCGTTGTGCCGACTTCAACGGCATGGTTTCGTGTTCGCCGAAGGTCAACAAGGTTGGGACCTTGATGTTATGGATTTGGTCGCGAACGTCCCATTCCTTCAACTTACCAGTAACAACGAATTCGTTGTCGCCTTGGAAAGCATTGTAAACGGGAGTTGCCATAGTTGGAACCAAGTGACGGATTGCCACTGGTTGTTTACGATCTACGTAACCAGCGTTAAGTACGTCGACTAGTTTTTGGTAACGTTCGTTATCCCAATCTCCAGACTTTTCACAGTCACGCATGAACTGAGCATCTTCGGGAGCAAGGGCTTCGTCTCGAATTGCGTCTTGATGTTCGAGGTATTCATCGATATTATCAACCATGGAAGAGATGATGGCACCCTTTAAGTGTTCACCATACTTCAATGCGTACATCATGGTCAATGCGCCACCCCAAGATTGACCGATCAAGTAGAAGTGGTCAATGCCGAGTTTTTGACGAACTTCTTCCACTTCGTCAAGGAAGTAGTCGTAGCTGAGGTACTTTTCAGCAATTTCAGGGTCGGAGTAGTCGGGTTGGTCAGAATACCACGAACCCAATTGGTCGTAGTAGTGAACTTGAACGTCCAAACCTTGTTTTAAAAGTTCATCGTGGAAGTTTTCCCAGTATTCGTGATTGCCCCCGGGACCACCATGAAGGGCCAAAAGGTGGATGGAGTCGTTAGTCCCATCCGTATGTGACCATAAGTGATATCCGTTATCTAGTGTTAAAATTGTTGTACCTTGTTTCAAGATATTTCACCTAGTTTCTTAAATTTAAGCCTATAATAGCAGATTTATTAGAAAGTGACCAGATTAAATGAGAAGCGTTTAGGCGTAAAGTTCCGCGGAAATACTGGTATAACCGACTTAGTGCTTAAATTAAAAAATTAGAAAAAATTAATTATTTTCTGCAGTTGATCAAGGAGTAATTTTAATGCAAATTAATGTCGCACGACTACAAAATGAATTTCCGGATGAAAAAATTGAATATTTTGACCAAGTTGGCTCTACTAATGACGTAGCTTTTACGCGCGTGCAACAAAATCCTGGAATAGCGGGGATGGTAGTTGCCAATCAACAAACGGCTGGACGAGGGACTAACCAGCGCCAGTTTTATTCACCGAATTCGGGGATTTACTGTTCGATTTACCTTCCTCTAGCCCCAGCCACCGTTTTACATCCCGGACGGGTAACGGCAAACGTGGGCGTGATTGTTGCCGAAGCGGTGCACCGCGTTTTTGGACAACCGCTTGGTATTAAATGGGTGAACGATTTATATTTACATGATCAAAAGGTGGGCGGCATTCTGTGCGAAGCCGTGTCTAATGATGATAATCAACTAATCGGGCTGGTGCTGGGAATGGGGTTGAACATTTTAACCACGACCTTTCCCCAAGCGATGTTGCGGACGGGAGGGCCAATTGCCGAACAAGCAAACGCAACGCAAGTAACCGACTTGTTGATTAAGATCAACCAAGCTATCCAAAAAAAGCGCCAGACGCTGGCGTCTGACGCAATTAATCCAAAGTATTTAGATTTATCGATTTTACAAGACCAATGGGTGATCATTGATCAGGCCGCAAGTCGGCTTACCGGAAAAGTAACGGGGATCACACCCGAAAATGAACTACTTGTCAACGATGGTCATCAAGTGCGAACCGTTACGAATGGTCGGATATTACGTTGGCAAGCCGAACCTTTAAATGACTTTGATTAAGCTGCAATGAATATTGCAAATCCTGGTTGCCCCGGATGGTGGTTTCAAAATCAGTTGCGTAAATTACCAATCCTAATTGGTGACCTGCAGGAAGGTGATAGAACGTCGGCTGTAACTGTAAAGTTACGTCGTAGAATTGGTTAGGCACGACCTTATCAACGCGGTAGTTGTTAGTCCGATTTTGCAAATTAATGTGGCCCTTACTAATCATTTTCCACGGGGTGATGCTCTTTTGTTGCGTAAATTCCCGTAAGTCGTCGGTGCGCCAATCGTAACTGCCACTTAACGAGCGAGGTTGGATGAGGCTTGGGGTGACGTTTAAGCGCCGGGCATCGCCAAAGTCAACTAGTTGAAAACTAAGCATTCCAAATGGTTTATTAACCGCCACGTTAACCTTAACTTCCGCAGCCCCATCAATATACCAATCGTGATCGAGTTGGGCAGACTTGAAGATTAACCGGTTATCACGCATCTGGTTTTTACCATTGGTGGCGTGTTCCGTGTTAAGCAGGTCGGTATGCCACTGCGTAAGGTTATTTTTGTACATTTCAAAAACTGCTGGATCGAGGACGTCTTTAAACGAGGCGGCCTCGTTTTTAGTTGGCAAAGCAGCGTCCACCAGTGTTTTGGCTTGGAGGGTGAATTCCCGTACTTCATCATCAGCATCCTGCCAATCAGGGTAGGTATGCCACGTTTCGGGTTCTACGTTATCTTGAATGATGACGTTTGGTAAAACTTCTGGAGCGTTATTTTCCACGCCGAACAACTTGTAACTTAGCCATAAGTTCATCATGTCGGTAAAGTCAATCGAACGGAAATTATTAATGTAAATGTGCTGACCTTGGTGAAGAATAATCTTCTTGTTAATTGGCAAGTCACGGACCGCGTTCCACAAGTTAGCGACGTTACGGGGCTTGACGTTCCAATCGTTCAAACCGTGCACTAAAATTAGATCGGCCTTAATATTTTTGGCTTGGTTGAGATAGTTGCGGCTGTCCCAGTAGCGAGAATAGTTGCCGCTTTGCCGGTCTTGGTCGTGGTTAATCCGGTTTAAAACTTGGTCAAATTTACTACGAACTTTTAAAGCATCCCCAAGGTCTTTTTGTCGACTAAAGACTTCGGCAGCGAGGACGTCCATGTCTTCACCCTGGAAGGTGTCCGGGGCGGCAACTAAACCGCCATCCCGATAATAATCGTACCAACTGGAAATGGCCGCTTCCGAAATAATGGTTTCAAGACCTTCGACCCCGGTAGTAGCTGCTGCAGTGGCTAACGTACCTAAGTAGGAACGTCCGGTCATGGCAATTTTATGGTTACTCCAGTTGGCCTTGATTTCAATGTTATCGGTTTTGTTAGTAAACGCGCGACGATTCCCCGCGAGCCATTCAATAATTGCCGTGGTGGAAATGGTTTCCGCCACCGAACCAGTATCCCGCAAACCTTCTGAATCCCGGGTTCCGATTCCGGCCGCATAAACTACCGCAAACCCACGGGTTAGGAAGTAGTTATTTAAGGTGTAGGGTTGTTCGCGGGCAAAGTGTTCGCAAGCGTGTTCAGCTTGACCCTTAACTTGTCGTTCGGGTGGTAGTTCTGGGTCATACGGTTTAGCCGTCACGTCTTCGCGAGTAAGGTGGTTAACTGGTTTTTCAGTTAACGGGACGTCGACATTATGGGTTACTTGTTCACCCCAATGATCGTTAGTTCCTTGGTTATAGGGGCTGGCAGTATACAAAACGGGGGCCTTGTATCCTTGTTCAGTTTGGGCAGGACGTAAAATTTCTGCTTTTAACAGGTCGCGTTTGCCATCGTGATCAGTATCTAAGGGAGCTTCTACGTAAACGACTTCTCGAATGATTTGATGCGGATCAAAGACGGCTTGGGCCTTTCCATTGAAGAATAACGGGGCGGTTGTGGTCGCGTAGAACGGGGTGAAGTAGCCTTGTTGAGTAAGGTGATCAAGGTAAGTTTCCCCATTTTTCGTGTGTGCCGTCAAGATTGAATACCAAGCGTGTGCCACGTCTGCGCTAGTTTCAAGAGCGTCAAGGGCAAGGCGCGGTAAGTTGATTTTAGCAGTTGCAGCCTGCGGGTCAATAACGGAAAAATCAATTCCTGATTCAAATTGTAATAGCTGTAAGGCAATTAAATAAAAAATATCCAAGGTTAGCGGCTCTGTGCTCGCAAAAAAGTCTGCTGCAGTTTGGTTAGGCGTCGCAAGTAGGTTGCCTAACTTTTGTTGAAACGTGGACTCTTGATTACTGATTAAAAAAGAACGCCGGAGAAAATCCTCAAATTGTGCCTTAGGATCGGCAATCAGGTCCTGGTCAATAAAATGAATTGCTTTCAATTCGGTAATTTCTTCATCTTGGTCAACGTCAATGCGACCAAATTGGTTGTTTTTCATAAAAAATCCTCCACAGTGGTTTATGGTTCATATTATACGCCTAAAGCATACGAACATTTACCGCCATGGAAGGATTTTTAAGTTTAATTACTATTTACGTAGTTGTTTAATTCGTTGAGATAAATTTCTTTTTGTTGATCGCTGATCCAAGAGCTTTCAAATGAATTTCTAGCTAATTGGATAATTTGTGGTTTAGTTAATTTGAATTGGCTAGCAATCGCGGTGTAGTTGTCACTGATGTAGCCACCAAAATAGGCAGGATCGTCAGAGTGAATTGAAACTTTGACGTTTTTTGATAGGAGTTCTAAAACCTCTTGACCCTTCATTTCTGGAGATACGAAAGAATTAGAAAGCGGACACGAAGTTAGACCGATTCCTCGTTTAGCAACCAAATCAACCAGATCGGGGTCTTCAACGATGTTGGTACCGTGGTCGATGCGTTCAACTTCCATAATTTCAAGTGCTTGACGAATATGCTCAATGGAATCTTTTTGGTCGATGTCGCAGTGAACGGTGCGATGTAAACCGGCAGCAGCTGCATCTTCAAACTGGCGTGCAAATTTTAATGGTGGATTATTGTGTTCGTCTGAATCTAAGCCGATTCCAATAATCTTATCTTGATATTTCAAAGCTTCCGCTAAAGTTTTTCGTGCGGATTCTTTAGAGAAATCACGCAGGAAACACATAATTAATCCGGCATCGATATTTAGGGCCCGCGCGTCAACCGTTGCCCGATATAATCCGTTGATTACGGTCGCAAAACTAATCCCGCGACTAGTGTGCGCTTGGGGATCAAAAAAGATTTCAACGTGGCGGACGTTATTTTGGGCGGCACGTTTTAAGTAATCAAAAGCTAAGTCATAAAAGTCCGCTTCCGTTTGTAAGACGTTCATTGCGGGGTAGTAAACGGCTAAAAACGAAGCCAAATCATCGTATTGGTAGGTCTTTTGAACCTCTTCGATCGTATTTTGTCCGATATCCACGTGGTTTCGTTTGGCTAATTTTAACTTCAACTGAGGTTCGAGGGTTCCTTCGATATGTAAGTGTAGTTCAGCTTTGGGGAGTCCCTGAATAAACTCCTTGGTTATTTTATCCATAATCTGTTTCCTTTCTGGTAGGTAGTTCGTCATTAGGGCCTTGTGAGGGTTATTTTAGCATTTTTTGAGTTATTATTAAAGCTAAATACGAATATTAATGATTGTAAATCGAAATAAAGTATGGAATAATTAGTGAAGAAAGCTAAAAAATATTTGGAGGACGGTACTTACCATGCAAAAGGCGAACGATCAAATTTTGGCGGATGACAATATGTTAGAAAAAGTATTTCATTTAAGCGGTCATGGAACCACGATTAAGAGGGAAATGTTAGCAGGCTTAACAACGTTTGTTTCAATGGCCTACATTTTGTTTGTTAATCCTAGTATTTTGGGAGCAGCAGGAATGGATAAGGGAGCGGTCTTTACGGCAACTGCTTTATCAGCAATTCTAGGAAGTGCGTTAATGGCATTTTTAGCAAATTATCCAATTGCTGTAGCGCCTGGGTTAGGCGACAACGCTTTCTTTACTTTCTCAGTAGTTTTGGGAATGGGAATTTCTTGGCAAAAAGCAATGGCGGGTGTATTTGTCGCTTCGGTTCTTTTTACCATCCTTTCGTTTCTTAAAGTTCGGGAAGTGGTAATTAATGCAATTCCAAAAGATTTGAAACTAGCAATGGCGGCGGGAATCGGTATTTTCATCGCTTTTGTTGGTCTCCAAGGTGGCGGACTAGTTACCGCTAGCAAAACTTCGTTGGTTGAAATTGGCTCTTTAACCGTTCCAACCACTTGGCTAACAATCTTTGGAATCTTTGTGATTGCCATTTTAATGGCAAAAAGGGTGCCGGGCTCCATTTTTATCGGTTTAGTGTCGACCGCTTTGTTAGGATTGATCACTGGGCTAATCAAAATGCCGGCGAGCATCATCTCTCTTGCACCAAGTATGAAGCCAACTTTTGGGGTCGGAGTTTATCATCTATCTTCAATGATGGACCCTCAAATGTGGGCGGTAGTTTTAATCTTCCTGTTAGTCGCCTTCTTTGATACCGCAGGAACCTTGATTGGGTTAGCGCAACAAGCTGGAATTATGAAGGATAATAAAATGCCTAGAATTGGGCAAGCATTAGTAGCGGATTCGGTTTCAATGTTAGCTGGATCAGTAATGGGAACGACACCTACCGCAGCTTACGTAGAGTCTTCAGCAGGAATTGCGGTTGGAGGAAAGACGGGGTTAACTTCTTTAACAGTTGCGGTATTGTTTGGGTTTAGTATGCTATTTTCGCCGCTCCTAACCGTAGTTACTAACCAAGTTACTGCACCAGCACTAATTGTGGTGGGGGTATTAATGGCGTCAGCATTACGTGAAATTGAATGGGATAAATTTGAAATTGCAATGCCAGCCTTCTTAACCGTGATTGGTATGCCATTAACGTATAACATCTCGTACGGAATTGCCTTTGGTTTCCTAACCTATCCCATCCTCATGGTGGCTGCTGGGCGGCGAAAAGAAATTAACTACATTATGTGGGCAATGCTAGTGATCTTTATTGTATTGCTATACATTTTAAATATTGTACCTAAAGCCTAAGCAGACGGGAGCGGACATGGATACTACGACGGAGTTAGAAAAATATATTGATGCAGGGGCAGCTGAAATTCCAGCAGACCTAGTTATTGAAAATGGTACGTTAATTAATGTGGATACGGCCGAATATTATCGTGCAGACGTAGCAATCTACAAGGGTAGAATTGTGGCAGTTGATAAAGACGTCTCGGACTATGTCGGAAAGCACACCCGGCACGTAGATGCGACCGACCAATATCTAGCCCCTGGTTTGATTGACGGACATATTCACGTTGAATGCAGCAAAATGTCAATGACGCGCTTTGCTCAAGCAGTGGTGTCCAAAGGAACGACTAGCATTGTCTCTGGATTGGATGAATATATTTCAGTGATTGGATTAGCCGGGCTAGACGAAATTTTTGCGGAAATTGATCAGCTTCCCCTAAAAGTTTTCTGGGGGGTTCCTTATAAAACACCGTACACAATCCCGCAGTCAACGGTAGCTTATAATGTCAGCGCGCAAGATCACCAAAAGTTTCAACCTCAAGAGCGTAGTTACGGTGTTTGGGAAACCGTCCGAGAAGCGGTCCAAACCAAAGATAAAGATACCTTGTCAGCTGTTTTAACGGCACAAAAATTGCATAAGCCGATTTTTGGCTGTTCTCCGATGGCCAAGGGGAAAGATCTAAATCAATTCTTAATGACTAGGGTGCGAGTCGATCATGAAAGTTATTCTCACGAAGAATTTTTAGAAAAAGCCCGGAAAGGAATCCATACGATAATTCGGGAATCTTCGGTTACCAAATTTTTAACCGAAAACGTTAAAGCCATTACGGAAGGTGCTCCGGGTGTAGCCCGCCACACTAGTTTTTGTACGGACGACGTAACGGCGCGTGATATTTTGGAAAAAGGGCATGTTGATCATCTAGTTCGGTTAGCGATTAAGGCAGGAATTTCGCCCATGACCGCCATTCAGATGGCAACTTTAAACAGTGCCGAAGCGTACCATATTGACGACCAAGTGGGTTCGATTGCGCCTGGCAAGGAAGCGGATATTTTGCTAATTGACCAGCCAGGAACCTTTAAGATTGAAACGGTGATCAGTAAGGGCGTGGTGGTAGTTGAACGACAAGCGGAACAGTTGGAATTTGTGCCACCAAAAAGATCTGTAGAGATTACAAATTCGGTTAAATGTGCGGAAATAACGGCTGAGAGTTTTAAATACCAAGTTGATCAGCCAACGGGAATGGCGACGGTCCGAAGCATCAAGAGCGTGGGGCCGTTTGTCCGTAAATCGAGAAAAGTTGATTTAAAAATTAAGGACAGATGCATCCTTCCCGATGCCAAACGGGACGTCGCGTTAGTGTCCGTGATTGAAAGATATGGGATTAACCACCAACAATCTCGGGGATTCATCTCGGGATGGGGATTGCAGTCCGGAGCAATAGCTACTTCTGCTTCGCCAGATGATAATAACATTGTCGTGGCGGGGATGGATGAAGCGGATATGGCGTTAGCAGTCAACGAATTAGTTAAACATGGCGGAGGACAAGTCGTGGTTAATAAGGGCGAAGTGCTCGCCTTGTTGGAATTGCCGGTTGCTGGAATAGTAACTGATTTGCAGCCAAACGAATTAGCTCGAAAAGAAGTAGAGTTAAAAAATGCTGCTAATCAATTAGGATGTAAACTTCCGGATCCATTATTTTACCTGTCCTTCTTGCCAATCACGGCCATCCCAGATTTAGCAATTACGGATGGCGGAAACGTTGATTACACGAAATTAGAATACTTTGATCCTATTCTTGACCTTACAAAGTAGCAAATAAAAATTGGAGCCCCTAGATAAATTTCCAGAGGCTCCAATTTTTTTATACGTAAATTATTTTTTTAGAATCAAGCAAAGGTAATTAAGGTTCATAAATTGACTGGAGATTGGTGAATAATTTTTATTCAGCCAGTTTACTATGCCGCATCCCATAGCTAAAGTAAATGATTAAGCCGATTGCAAACCAGATTGCCGAACCAATCCAAGTTTCTAAGGAAAGGGTCGAAATCAAGTAAACACAGGCGATAACTGAAATGATCGGAATCACTGGATAACCAGGTACCTTAAAGCCGTTCCCCGGGATGTCGGTGCGGCGACGAAGGGGGATTACCCCTAACGAGATTAGTCCGAAGGCAAACAGGGTTCCCATGTTTACTAGGTTGGTAAGTTGATCAAGGGGTACGAATCCGCCAAGTAACGCGATAAAAATCGTAACGACGATCAAAGCGTTTTTGGGTGAACGGTGCGGCCCTTCTAGTTGGCCTAACAAGCGCGGCAGGAGTCCGTCCCGCCCGGTTGCGTAAACTAAACGAGAACTACCGTAAATCATGGAAATCATCATGGTAGTCATCCCTGCTAGGGCACCCACGGATAACAATCCCGCAATCCAGTTCTGGTGAACTAATTGTAAAGCAAAGGATACGGGGTTTGCCACGTTAAGCTCGTTATAAGGCACCATCCCAGTTAGTACCACTGCCACCGCCACGTAAAAGATGGTGGCAACGACCAGCGTACCGATAATTCCAATAGGCATGTTCTTAGCCGGATTTTTTACTTCCGCTGCAGATGCTGAAACGGTGTCGAAGCCTAAATAAGCAAAGAAGACGGTGGATGCGCCAGCTAAGGTTCCATGAATCCCAAATGGAAAGTATGGTTGCCAGTTGCTGGGCTTAACGTAAAAAATACCCACGCCGATAAAAATTAAAATAATTGCAATTTTAACGAAAACCATTAAGTTGTTAATGCGGATTGAAGACTTAAAACCACGGTTTAATAGAAAGCCAATTAAAAGCACAATGATTACCGCAAACAAATTAATATAAGTCCCATGCTGGGGATCAAATGGCCCGGCAATTGCTGCAGGGAGGTGGCCGCCAAATCCCTTAACTAAGGAACCAAAGTAAGCAGACCACCCGGTGGAAACCGCCGCGACGGCCAGTACGTACTCTAGAATTAACGCCCAACCTAATAACCAGCCGAGCAGTTCCCCGTAAATAATGGTTCCGTAGGAGTAGGCGCTGCCCGCCACGGGAATCGAGGCGGCAAACTCTGCGTAACACATTCCTGCTAGAGCACAAACCAAGGCGGCAATCACAAATGATAAGGTGATTGAGGGACCAGCTTTTAGCGCCGCCACGGTGCCAGGGAGAATGAAAATTCCGGTACCGATTACTGCCCCGATTCCGAGGGCTAAGAGGTCTTTAGCGCCCAGCGTTTTTTCAAATTGAGAATCTACCTTCAGATAATTAGCTAGTGATTCTTTACGAAAAATATTATGTTTTAGTTGCATACGCCACTTCCTCTCTAATGTTTTTCTAATAATACGGGATGAAGTTAATACTGTCAACGAAAATCAAGAAATCTACCTAGATTAAATTTGCTAAACTAGTGCAATTAGAGACTGGTATAATTAAAAAAGTAAGCAAAAAACGGAGGAATGACGATGGCTTTAGAATTGGATGGCGGAGCAGTAGTTTACCAAATGCGGGCAAAAGAGCCGTATTACTTATTGCTAAAAAGCGCTACGAGCGTTTTTTGGGGATTCCCTAAAGGACATTTAGAAAATACGGAATCGGCTCTTGAAGCCGCCGAGCGGGAGATTAGGGAGGAGACCGGGATTATCGCTACGGTCGACGATCGTTTTTACGACGTTTTAAATTATCGAGTTGGCGAAAACGACAAGAAAGTGACCCTATTTACGGCAAAGGTTCCTGAAGATACGGTAGTTCGATTGCAGAAGGAAGAAATTAGCATGGCGGCGTGGCTTGATTACGCAGCTGCTAGAAAGCGGCTAACCTACCTAAACTTAAAGCAGGCGTTAGATAACGCGGACCAATATATTCGGAAAGCAGAACAATAGTAATAAAAATTGGGCGCGCGCAAAGCAAACAAAAAAGAGGCCATGACATCGCGGGTCATGGCCTCCTTACTTGCATTTGATAAAGCTTTTTAAGAGTTAAGTTATGTTAACTTGCTGAATGAATTTTCTTCGAGGCTTTGAAGATTTTGAATTGCTTCTTCAATCGTTACGCCTGTAGCTTGAAACTCTGGTTGGGCTTTATCATTAGCGATAAAAACCTGCTTTTCAGTATCAAGTGCGATACTGTACCAAGCTGTGCTGTACTTTTTAAATTGCATAATGATAAACCTCCTAAATCATGAATTTTAGAAGCGGGAAAAGCGCTTCCAATTGATACGATACCTTAATTTACAACATTTTAAACAAAAATGCAAATATTTAAGCTTGGAGTAAGGGAAATGAATAAGATTATTGTAATAGCGGGGCCTACGGGTTCGGGGAAAACCACAGTAGCAGACTATCTTAACCAACGTTATGGCGTTGTGAAGGTGATCACGCACACCACCCGCCCCCAAAGGACTAATGAAAAGCAAGGGGTGGACTATTATTTTGAAACGGCGGATTCGTTCGACCAAAATCATTATTTGGAACAAGTTCAGTACGCTCACTACCGGTACGGCTCTTCCTACGAAGGGCTCACCCAGGCGTGGCAAAAGAACCCGATTGCTTGCATTGTGTTAGACACGGCCGGGGCAATTACTTACCAGCAAAAATTGGGTGACCAAGTGGAAATTTTGTTTTTGCGGGTGCAAAAAGAAGCTACGCTGAAACAAAGGCTGTTGAAGCGTGGGGATAGTATGGATTCAATCACTAAAAGAATTAACAGCCCTGAGTATCGCCGAGATATGGAATTGCCAAGTGAACTACAAGGAAAGGCAACCGTGATTGATAACGACGATTGGCAGGCTACTAAGCAAAAACTTGACGCATTTTATTTGCAGGTCAAAAAGCAAACTTTGGACGTTTAAATGCGCCCCTAAATATGTTAATGTAAAGCGTAATAATTACTATTTACGAGGTGGCAAACTGTGGATAAAAGCCCAATTGCAATTGCGGTTAAAATTTTAAAAGCGAACGGCTATAAAATTACGCGTCAGCGGCAGAGTTTATTAGAGTTGCTTGCGCAAAGCGGTGATCGGTATTTGGAATTAACCGAATTAGACCGCTTGATGCGGCTACAATTTCCTAAGATGAGTCATAACACGATTTACCGAAACGTTAAGGAATTTGCGGCACTAGGAATTGTGGAAGAAAATCAAAACGAAAATGACGGAAAAACAGAAGTAAAACTGGACTGTAACGAGCAGCATGCACATCACCATCACTTTATTTGCAACCAGTGTGGAAAAGTACAGGAATTAAAAATGTGTCCGTTGAGTTTTTTTAGTGACCAGTTACCGGGTGCTGAGATTACCGGACACCATTTTGAGTTATATGGGATCTGTGCTGAGTGTGCAAAAAAAGTTCACGCATAGTATGGATAAGTTAAATGTTAACTTTATCAGATAAAATATTAAAGTTATTGCAAACTTGGGGGAGTTTTGCTTACCTGAGCGCGTTTTTTTGGTATGCTAACGTTTGGAAATATGGAGGGAGATAGAATGGCATACAGAACACCACCTTTTTTAACGCCGATTGCCATCGTGACGATGATAATTGCGCTAAGTGCGACAAACGTAATTGTTAATAAAGCTACCAACACTTCTGAAGGAGCGCCGGTGCGTTCTTCAAAAGTAGTTGAAAGCAGTGAACCAGAAAAGAAACCTTCAAGCGACGATGAACATTCTAAAGATAAATCGGAAGAGTCGTCATCGAGTTCTGAAGAAAGCAGCAAGCCGAGTGAAGATACTTCAAGCAGTGGGGAAACTTCACAACCAACTGATGATCAAACTCAAGACAATTCTTCTTCGACAACGACTAAGGATTCGACTGGCAATGATAAGGCCTCTAGTGGGGCAAATGATGAGGACCAGACCACGACGGATAGTTCCGGAGATGCAAGTTCAGGATCGGGAGCTGCTGCATCGCAAGGACAAGCAAGTTCGCAGCAGGATACTAACCAACAGGCTGCCGTCCAAAAGGCCACGACCACTGATACTAATACAGGTCAATAAGGGGGGATAAACGTGATTTCATTTCTAACATTAGTAAGTCATTACATGGGCATGATTAGTGTTAAGAGTAAGTTGAAGAACCAAATTTACACCATCACAGCCTTTGTAGGGAATTGGTATTTGTTATACATTGGGATTCGCTTTATCCAAAATGGCGCATATACAAGAGGATTACTGCTATTAGCAATTTTCTTGATCTTCTTGTATTTCTCAATTATGAACATTTATTACTATTTCACTAATAAGCAGGCTCCGTTTGATATTTCTCCAATTTTAGAAAAATACATTGGGGGTACGCCAGAAGAAGTGCGGGAAAAAGAAGAATTCCGGCGCCGCCTTTCGCGGGTAGAACGACAAAGCCGCCAAGTTGCTAGTCCAGGCGGAGTTTTCGACCAGAAGGCCCTGTTACCCGCCACGATCGTTTCATCTGCGCGCCAACAAAAAAATATTGAACAAATTGCGGAAAAGATGATTCAATCAGGGATGGTCTTCATGGATTATGGGGGCCGGACTGACGAAGAATTACGGGCAGAAATGCCTGCTCAGCAAACCGAAACGTACGCAATCGGCGACTTGGGAGTGGCGATCCCGTATGCGGAAGTCCAACTCGTTGCTGGCAAACCCACTGTGATAGCTGGAATGAACCAAATGGAGGCCGTTCCAGTGGGCGAAATTACCAAGGTGGGCTTATCCAGTTACCAAGCCGCTAAAGCTGAAAACCACTTGTATTTAGCAAACGCGTTTTTAATTGGTGGCGAAAAGAAAGTACGCGGTCGCTCTGGAATGATCGTGGAAAATGAACCATACCGCTTAAAAATTAATATTGCTTATAAACGGCGCCAAACCTCACTTTCGAAGTGATTTGATGATAAATTATTAAGACCTGTCAATGTATTTACTTTGACAGGTCTTTTTTTGTCCAGTATAGTCAATATAACCAAAAATTTATCTAATTTTAATCTTTCGTTAATGTAATCGGGTAAATGGAAACGGAGGGATCAAGATGTCGATGATCGAATTTCATAATGTGGAAAAGTATTACGGTAAGTTTCATGCCCTAACCGACGTTAATCTAACGATCGAAAAGGGAGAGACGGTGGTATTGATTGGACCGTCTGGTTCAGGAAAAAGCACCTTGATTCGAACCATTAACGGATTAGAAAGTATTGACGGTGGTCAATTAATTGTCAACGGATTTGACTTGGCCAACCGCCAAACTAATATCAACAAAATTCGCCGAGAAGTGGGAATGGTTTTCCAACATTTTAACTTGTATGATAACAAGTCCGTTTTAGAGAACATTATGCTAGCTCCCCGGGTCGTGCTTAAACGACCTGAAGAACAGAATCGCCAACTAGCAATGGAACTGCTGGATCGGGTTGGACTAGCTGAAAAGGCAGACAGCATGCCTGCCATGTTATCAGGGGGGCAAAAACAACGCATTGCGATTGCCCGTAGTTTAGCGATGCAGCCTAAATGTATTTTATTTGATGAGCCAACGTCCGCGCTCGATCCTGAAATGATCGATGATGTTTTAAACGTTATGAAGCAAATTGCCCGCGATTCCGCCATGACCATGGTAGTGGTGACTCACGAAATGGGCTTTGCTCGTGAAGTGGGGGACCGGGTGATTTTCATGGATGGTGGCCGAATTCTCGAAGATGACCGCAAGGAAGAGTTCTTTGACGGACAACCATCTAACGAACGGGCACGCCAATTTCTCAGCAAGATTATCAAACACTAGGAGGTGGTCCCCATGCGTAGAAGGTTTAAAATGCTTTTCTTGGGACTGACAGCCGTACTTTTTCTGGGCATTCTAGGTGGTTGTACAAAGCAAGAAGCTAAACAACGTGACGCTTGGCAAACCGCCCAGCAAACTAAAACCCTCACTTGGGGGGTAAAGGCCGATACCAAGTTGTTTGGATTAATGGACGTAAAGGACTCCCAAATTAAGGGGTTTGATATTGACATTGCTAAAGCGCTGACGAAGCAGATGTTGGGAAAGGATGCGCAGGCCAAATTTGTTCAAGTAACTAGCCAAACACGGATTCCACTGCTGAAGAATGGCAATTTGGATGCAGTGATTGCGACGATGACGATCACTAAGGACCGGCAAAAAGTAGTTGATTTTTCAGACTCCTATTTTGATGCCGGGCAATCCCTGTTAGTTCCTAAAGATAGTAAGATTCACAGCGTAAAGGATCTAAACCATCCGGGTACCAAGGTGATTGGGGTGGTTGGTGCTAATTCGGTCAGCAACGTTAAAAAAGTTGCCCCTAAAGCACAGGTAATTCAGTTGCAAGACTATGCTCAAGCCCTTACGGCACTAAAATCCGGGCAGGGAGCGGCTTTAACTACGGATAACGGTATTTTATTTGGGATGGCGGTTGATAATCCCCAATTTAAAGTGGTCGGAAAGGCGTTCACTAAGGAACCTTACGGAATTGCCATTAACCAAAACCAACCGGCGTTGAAAAAACACCTTAACCAAGCGTTGGAAGAAATTATCGCAAACGGGGAGTATAACCGACTCATCAAGAAATGGTTTGGCGATATTCCTGGATTTAATTACCGGGAGGTGGAACGATGATTAATATTTTAACTAATCATAGTGCGGAGCTCTTTAGCGGACTCGGACAGACGCTACTTTGTAGTTTGATTGCGTTATTTTTTAGTTTAGTAATCGGATCACTGTTTGCCATCATGGAAGTCTTGCCTAGTCGGTTAGCACGGACCATTGGCCGCATTTATGTGGAAGTGGTTCGAAACATTCCGCTACTGGTAGTGACCATGTTCTTTTACATTGTGATTCCGCGGTATGTCCCCGCGGTAAATGGTTTTACCGCCGGAACCATTGGATTGACCATCTACACTTCGGCTTTCATTGCCGAAACGGTGCGGGCGGGAATCCAATCGGTAAGCGGGGGCCAAATGGAAGCGGCCCGGTCAAACGGAATGACGTTTAGCCAAGCGATGCGTTACATTGTTTTGCCCCAGGCCTTTAAGATTGTGATTCCACCTTTAGGAAACCAATTTATTAACCTAGTTAAGAATTCGTCAGTGTTAGCTTTCGTGGCTGGATTTGACCTGATGTACGTGGGTAACGACATTGCCTCCACCACCTTTGACACGATTAACTCTTATCTAGTAGTGGGAGTATTGTATCTCATTATTACGATGCCGCTAAGTTACTACATGCGGTACCTAGAAAAACGGACGAATCGAGGTGTCGCCTAATGCACGCATTTATGGAAGCCTATTCCGCGGTAAATTTAGCGTTCTTATTAAAGGGACTGTGGATAACTATTGAAGTTTCGGTGATTTCGATTATTTTTAGCTACGTGCTCGGTGGAATACTGGGACTAATCCGTTACCTTAACGTACGCTACTTGTCAGCGTTGGTGGGTGTGGTGATTGACGTAATCCGAAACTTGCCCCTCTTGTTAATGTTCTTCTTCGTTTACTTTGGATTGCCTAACTTAGGAATTCGGTTGGGAATCTTGCCATCTTCAATTTTGGCGCTAACGGTATTTGAATCAGCCATGATTGCGGAAATTATTCGGGGCGGGATTGTTTCGATCGATAAAGGCCAAATGGAAGGCGCCCGGGCGAACGGGTTATCGTATTGGCAAGCAATGCGCTACATTATTTTGCCCCAGGCGCAGGTCCGGATGATTCCCGCTTTGGTTAGCCAATTCATTTCGTTGATTAAGGATACTTCTTTAGCGACGATTATCATGCTTCCGGAAATGATGTACCACGCGCAAATCATTTACGGGCAAAACACAAATTATATTATTCCAATGTTTGTGGCTCTAGCAGGAATGTACTTCGTGGTCTGCTATACCTTGTCGATCATCTCGCGAAAACTAGAGAAAAAATTAGCGTAAGATTGTAAAACTAATAAAAAATGGCATTCAACCCCATTCGTTACCGAATCAGAGTTGAATGCCATTTTTGCGTTAGTAGCTAACAAAATTTTAAATTCGATCTTCAGGTTGGACAACGTACTGGGCGAGCCGCTGATAATCACTGTCCTTTAGTTCGGCGGTGATTTTAGTTCCTTGATCGGTGTAGGAAGTTTTCTTTACGTCGGCATTGCCGTTTAAGAAGTTGACTACTTGACCTTCATCAAAAGGAATCAGGAAATCAGCACGTACGTAGTTTTTAAATACTTGCTTTTTAATTAACGAAGTTAGCATTTCGAGTGATTGAAGCTGCTTTGCCGAGTAGGTGAGTTCGGTACCATCCAACGTCGGGTAAGCGATGCCTGCCCGGTCGGCCTTGTTAAAGGCGTAGATCATGGGAACGTCGGTGACCCCAATTTCTTGGAGGGTGTCCGCAGTAGTTTGCATCATTTCCCGGTAATGCGGGTCGGATACGTCCACAACTTGTACAAGGAGGTCCGCTTTAGCAGCTTCCGACAGGGTGGAACGAAAGGCTTTTACCAACTGGTGTGGCAAATTGCTGACAAATCCAACCGTATCGCTAAGAATCAGTTCTTTTTGGTCTGGGAAGGTTAGTTTGCGCACACTAGTGTCCAAGGTGGCAAACAGCATGTCTTTTTCGAAAACTTGCTTGTCTTCATTGCGACCGTACATACTGATTAAACCATTCATCGTGGTCGACTTTCCAGTATTGGTGTACCCAACCAAGGCTACGCTAGGAATGTCCTTTTTATCCCGACGCTGGCGTTGCACGTTGGCCGAAGTGGACATTTCCTTAAGTTCCTGGTTGATGTGGTTGATTCGATTGCGGATCGTCCGCCGGTTTAATTCTAGCTTAGTTTCACCAGCACCCCGGTTAGTAAATCCACCGCCGGTATTTCCGGCAGTTTGTTGGTCAAGTCGCTGGGTAGCGCTAGTCCGCAAACGGGGAAGCTGATATTGCAACTTGGCAAGTTCAACTTGGAGACGGGCCTCTTTTGAACGAGCCCGGTTAGCAAAGATTTCTAAAATCAAACCGGTGCGGTCGATGACTCGTAACTGGGTTTCCTTTTCTAAGTTACTAAGCTGACTAGGGGTTAATTCGTCATTAACCACCAGGGTTTCGACTTCGCGAGCCGCAGCTACTTGGGTCAGTTCTTCAATCTTTCCTTTTCCAAAATAGGTTGCGGCATTAGGCCGTTCTAATTTTTGGGTAAGCTGGTCCATCACCCTCATGTGGTTAGCAGATGCTAACGACTTAAGTTCTGCCATGGCGTAATCCAGGTTAACGCCAGGAAGTTCTAGACCGGCAATAATAATTGGTTCTTCATTGATTTCTTCGTTCATATAAGAATGGCCTCCAAATTATTGAAAACGTTTATATAATTATATCATGGATTAGGCGGGGGTAGAAAAATAAGCATTTTACGGGGTGAGCCGCGTAAATTTCTCTGCCGTAATAAGAAAATGAGAGTGGGACAAAAGTTGGGTATGCAACCTATTCGAAATGTGTTTCCAGCCCCAACCCTTTCCGGTTAACTAAAAAAAGACCTAATTGTCTCGACAATTAGGTCTACTTTTTAGTTGAGCGTGTGGTTCTATATGTTGCAGTCGAAACGTGTTCCAGTCCTCAGAGTCTTCCGGTTAATCAAAAAATAGGCATAATTGTTTGGACAATTATGCCTATTCCTCGATTAATCCTCAAACTCTCCCCGAGGACTTCCACACTCTGCCAAAATATTCCACCATTCCATCTTGGTCCCTCAATTTTAATTTGGTAACACTCCCGTTGCGGGGGCTATGGGACACGTCAATTTCCGGGTTGAACATGGACGTCAAAATTCGAATCAAAGTTCCGTGCGATACTATTAACACGTTATCACCATCGTTAGCTTGGTCAAAGGTGTAATCCAAGCCTTGTTGCAAACGGGTGGTGATTTCCGTATAGCTTTCGGCATCGTGGAACGGATCCACGTTTTTCCACACGTCGATGGCTGCCTTAATGCCATGTAAAGCGGTCATGGCGTTAAGGGTTGGTTCAATTGTGGAATGTTGTTGATAAAGTTTAAATTCAGTTTCTACCGAATTAGCACCTTCGAAATAACCAAAAAATTGTTCCCGAAAAGCTGCGATTGGTTCGATTGTTTTTTCGGGTAGCGGGTGATGATTTCGTTGGTTGATGAACCGGGCCGTTTTAATTGCCCGGGTAGTATCCGAACAGTAAGCGTGGGCAAAATCCACGTCCGCTAAGAAGTCGCCTGCTTGTTGGGCGTCGTGCACTCCTTTTTCGGTAAGCGGCGAATCAGACCAACCTTGTAAATGGCGGTACCGATTGAAGAGGGTTTGCCCGTGCCGTACAAAGTAATAGTTAACAGTTTTCATGAATCTATGCTTTCTTAAATGATTTTCTAAAAATGTTAAAGAAGAGGAAGTAAACCGCTAAGGTAGCGACCACGATAATTCCCCAAGCAATCACGCCAGACCAAACGTCAGCACTGTAGTGGCCCTTAATTACTAGATAAGCGCCCACAATGAAGGTTAAGATTGCAAATGGGTAGGAAGCCCGGGAAGTCTTCTTCAAATGGTTACGTTCTACCCACGCCATGTAAGGAAGCAACGCGGATAGGGCAATGAAAATTACCGGAATGATGATGTTCAACGCTAATTCCTTGTCGTATAAAGCAGTTCCTGGCGTCGCGTCGGTTGGACGAACCCCTAACAGTGAAAATACGATGGTGATTACAAAACACCATGCTCCCACCAACCAAGCAAGAACGTCGTTTTTAATGAAGACGTAATCACTGTGGAATTCTTTACTCTTTTGCCGAATGCGCATGAAGGCAAAGAAGACAAAACTAGTTACGAACGGCGAAACAATCCCGTTGATGTTCAAAAGCCAGTTGAACATATCGTTAATACTTGGTAGCCAGTTACTGAGGAAGAGTACCAGCGAAACGATTCCAGTGGTTAACCAGTACCCGTTGATTGGCAAACCGTCGCTATTTAGTTTACCTAGTGATTTAGGCAAGTACTTCATTGCGACGTCAGACAAGAAGATCCGGGTGCTGGCGTCTAAAATAACCGCCAATTGGGCAAACATGTAAAGGGCTTGACTCACCGCAAAGATGTACATGAGGGTATCCCCAATTCCAAATTCCTTTCCTAGCGCTTGGAAGGCGTAGTAGGAACCGTTCATCTTTAAATCGTAAGGAAGGTGGTGAGCGTTAAAGAACACTGCTAACGAGAACGAACCAAAGACGGTGAGGAAAATCGTCATTAATAGGAGCATCATCATGGCTTTCGGAAAGTCCCGTTTACCGTCTTTCATTTCCTTAACGTATGGTGCGGCAAGTTCGGCACCGTTAATCGCGAAAATTAATAACCCAAAGGTAGATAGGAAGTGTCCATCAATTTTAGGGATGAAGGCCCTCGCGTTAAAGGGCTGGGTAGCAATGTGACGACCATGCATTAGGGCGGCAACCGTCATTACCACGAAAAGAATCGTCATTACAAACATGGCCCCGCCGCCTAAAGTACTGAGAATCTCCAACGAGCGGTTGCGGAAAAAGTGCTGGAACCAAATGAAAACTAAAAAGACCACCGCGGTGAAGAGAGCAAAGGCAATTGTGGGCATGTAGGATTGTAAGTCCCCGTTACCCTTAACTAACCAACTAATTGAAACTACCACGGAGTTAGCAACGTCGACTACGTATGGTAATCCCGCAATCCAGTAGAAGAAGGCCACGATGTATCCGGCAAGGTCCCCGTTAGTTGCGCGAACCCAGGAAGCTAGTCCGCCACCGTCTTCGTTGAAAGTTCCGCCTAGTTGGCCAACCATCATTTCATATGGCCAAACAAAAAGCAGGATCATCAAAACCCAGGTAGAAACAATTGCTAAACCTTGGTTATGAAAATTGTAAATTAAATCGTCAAAGCCAATTACGGTAACAAAGTCCATCAGAGCAACGACCGGCCAGCTAATGTACCTTTTTTTTGCATCTAAAGGTGAATTTTCCATTCTTACGTCTCTCCTATGTAAATTTTAAATCTCAATTCTACTATCTTAATTGTTATATTCGATTAAATGAATTCCATCTTCATCAAGGGTAAAACGGGTAATGCTGCCATTTTTAGGTCCCCAAGTGATGTCTAGTTCAGGATCTGCTTTAGCTGCGATGGAACGGATTGTCGTTCCGTGGCTGACGATGAGGATTTGATCGCCATCGTTAGCGGTCGCTAGCAAATCATTAAATCCACGGTTGATTCTTTCCCAAAATTCGGCGTTGTTTTCCGCATCGTGGAAAGGATCTGCCGCTTTAATAGCATCTTTAGTTTCTGCAATCGGGCGTTCTTCGAGAAATTCGTGGAACGAACGTTTTCCAGAAATCGGCATCAAAACTTCAAACCAAGTTTGGGCGGAATCGTTGCCTTCGAAATAGCCGTAAAATTCTTCCCGAAATTCGGTTTTCGGTAGGATTTCAGCGGTAGTATGCTTGTTTTCAGCTAAAATGGCGCGGGCGGTGTTCATTGCTCGGGTGGTATCCGAAGCGTACACCGCGTCAAACTTGGTGTCACTTAAGCGGACGCCAGCTTGGTGGGCGTCTGCGTACCCTTTTTCAGTTAAGGGCGAGTCGGACCAGCCTTGCATCCGATTGTACTTATTAAAAATGGTTTGTCCATGACGGACAAAGTACAGCTTTAGTTGTTTCATCAGCTTCTGTCCTTCCTTATTTTTTGTAAAACCTCAACCATTCTATCATAAATTAAATTTCCAAAATGACTTAAATCTTTGTGAAAACGCATAAAAAGGAGTAAAATTTATGTCTAACAAAACCGAGAGGTGAAACATATTGGCAGACGAAATTTTTAAATATGAAGAAAAACATTTAGCAGAGGTCTTAGATAAGGTAGACATTGCTATGGATAAGGCCCAAAAAGATGCTAAGAATGCCGAAAATGATCGCGGAGCAATCCAAGATAATTTTTATAACGATGTCCGGATCAACACTTCCAGTTATTCAGGAATGATGGACACGGCAATTTCGATTCGCCAACAACAACAGTTGCTCGAAGAGCGCGAGAATAGTTGGCAACACGCAACCAAACGAATTAAAACACTTAAACAAATGCAAAAACGGCCTTACTTCGCCCGGATTGACTTCCACGAAGAGGGCGAGAAAAATGACGAGACCATCTACATCGGACTGGGCTCGTTTTCGGATACTCCGGACCACTTTTTGATTTACGATTGGCGTGCGCCAATTTCAAGTGTTTACTATGATGGCAAAATGGGCCACGTGGAGTACGCAACCCCAGATGGGCAACAATCCGTAGATTTAAAGTTAAAGCGCCAGTTTACGATTGAAGACGGTAAGTTGATTTCGGTTTACGATACTGACGAAACGATTGGCGATCAAATGTTATTGAACGCTTTAGGCTCACAGTCGGACGTAAAGATGAAGAGCATCGTTTCCACCATTCAACGCGAACAAAATCAAATTATCCGGAACACGTCCGCGGACCTTTTATTTGTGCAAGGGGCGGCTGGTTCAGGAAAAACGGCGGCAATTTTACAACGAGTTGCGTTCTTGTTATACCGTTATCGGGGAAAACTGACTGCAGGCCAAGTGATTATGTTCTCGCCAAACCAGTTGTTTAACGACTATGTGGACCAAGTGTTACCTGAATTAGGGGAACAAAACATGGTGCAGATGACCTATTACCAATTTGCCCGGCGGCGGATTCCTAACTTAGATGTGGAAAACTTACAACAACGGTTTGATAAGCAGCTTACTGACGCAGAACGAAAAATCGACCAATTTAAAGGTAGTTTACAATTCTTTAAAGCCCTAACCCGTTATGCACAGCACCTTGGGAAGGGCGGCATGCGGTTTAGAAATATCATGTTCAAGGAAAAACCGTTCGCTAGCAGGGAAAAGATTAAGGAAATTTACTATTCGTTTAACGACACTTATAGCTTAAGTAACCGGATCGACGGAACTCGAGAGACCTTAATTCGCATGCTTAACCAAAAGGTTGGGAGCGAACTACGGACGAAATGGGTAGAAGAAGCGGTGCAAAACTTAAGCCAAGAAGAAATTCACGAGTTGTTTAAGAATAAACCTCGCGAATTCAAGGACAATGACGAAGAATTTAAGTTTTTAGCTCGGCAAATTGTGGTTAAAGAGTTAAAACCGGTTCGGAACGCAATTATGCGGAACCGCTTCTTGAGTATTAACGCGCAGTACGTCCACATGCTCCGGACTTTGCCAAAGTGGTATAAGTTAGAAAAAATCGGGGTTACCGAAGCACAGTGGCAGGCCCATGTGGAAAAACTAGTGGAAAATCTTAAAAATCGGCAATTAACGATGGTGGATACGTCAGCGTACTTGTACCTCTATGATTTAATTACTGGTAAACGGGGTGACCGTTCGATGCGCTACGTGTTTATCGATGAAATCCAAGATTACAATGCCTTTCAACTGGCTTATCTGCGGTATAACTTCCCGAAGGCTAAGTTCACTTTGCTAGGGGATTTGAACCAATCAATTTACGCAAACGAAACCAGTAAAACCCTTTTGGCAGAACTTTCGACCATGTTTGATCCAGAAAAAACTAAGGTAGTTCAGTTGGCGAAGTCGTACCGCTCGACGCAACCAATTACGGACTTCACGAAGGAGATTTTAGAAGAGGGCGAAGCAATCGAAGCGTTCAACCGCCAAGGCGAGTTACCCCGGGTTGCCGTTACTCAAGATCAAGCTACCATGCTTAAGACGGTCCAAGCCCAGTTAGAACGGGATCGCCAAGACCACGAAACTACCGCAATTATTGGTCGTAGTTTAGCAGAATGTGAGCAAATCACGGAGCAGTTACAGGCCGCTGGAGAAAAGGTAACTTTAATTCGCACGGAAAATCAACGACTTGTGGAAGGAACTTTAGTAGTCCCATCCTTCCTAGCTAAGGGACTGGAATTTGATTCCGTGATTGTTTGGGATGCCAACGCGGAAAATTATCAAAGTCACCGCGACGAACAGTTGTTATACACCATTTGTTCACGGGCAATGCATCGTTTATTAGTAGTAGCCAAGGGACAACTTAGTCCGTTAATTGCTAAAATCCCCGAGTCGTTATACCAAACAATTAATTAAATTATGCACAGCAAACGATGGATAATGGGGATCAAGTTGCAAGGAGTGCAAAAAGCAATATTTACCCGATCCATGGTAGTGAAATTCTGATATAGTAGTTATGTAAACACTTTCAAGACCCCCTAAGGAGGAAAAAGATGATTCAAAGCAGTTACACGGGAGCGGATTCGATTCTGGACAGTCTCATTAACCATGATGTGGAATATATTTTTGGGATTCCAGGTGCCAAAATTGACTTGTTATTCGAACAGTTAGAGCATTCTAATCGGGCTCGTAAGCCCCGGTTAATTATTACCCGGCACGAACAAAATGCGGCCTTTATGGCGGCAGCGGTTGGCCGGATTACCGGAAAACCGGGGGTGGTTTTAACCACCTCCGGCCCCGGAGTGGGTAATTTAGCTACCGGATTAGTTACCGCGACGGCGGAAGGGGATCCGGTATTAGCTATCGGTGGACAAGTTCCCCGTAACGACCTTTTGAGACTAACGCACCAAAGCATGCGCAACGCGGATTTGTTTGAACCAATTACCAAGTACAGTGTGGAAGTGCAGGAACCAGAAAACATTTCAGAAGTTTTGGCAAATGCCTACCGGGCTGCGGAATCTTCTAAACAAGGGGCAAGTTTTGTGAGTTTTCCACAAGACGTGGTAAACGCACCGGTTAGCACCCGGCCAATTCAACCCTTGAAGAAGCCAATTTTAGGACCAGCAAGCCCTGATGAAATTAAGAAACTGGCGGAAGCCATTAAAAACGCCCAACTTCCCGTACTATTGCTAGGGATGCGGGCGTCATCGCCAGAAGTTACCCAAGCGGTACGGCAGTTAGTTAAGGAATCTGATTTGCCAGTTGTGGAAACTTTCCAAGGCGCGGGAATCATTTCCCATGATTTAGAAGACCATTTCTACGGGCGGGTCGGACTTTTCCGCAACCAACCTGGGGATAAGTTGTTGAAACACAGTGATTTGGTTATTACGGTCGGATACGATGCCATCGAATACGAACCGCGGAACTGGAATGCGGAAGGGGATGGCAAGATTCTCGTAATTGATGATTCACCATCCGAAATCGATCACAACTTTGAACCTGAAAAGGAACTAGTGGGCGACATTGCCCAAACCATTAACCTCTTAACACCGCACCTCGCGGGTTACCAAATTAGTAACGACGGAGAGCAGTACTTAGAGCAGTTACGCGAACAACAAAATCAACAGGACTTACCGCCCGAAGCGGAATCGGATACCCAACGAATCCATCCGTTATCACTAATTTCAGCGCTACAGTACCGGGTCGACGATGAAATGACCGTTTCAGTTGACGTGGGAAGCTTCTATATTTGGATGGCGCGGCACTTTAGAAGTTATCAACCACGGCACCTCTTATTTAGTAACGGAATGCAAACCCTTGGAGTTGCCTTGCCATGGGCAATTTCAGCGGCGTTGTTACGTCCGGCTCACAAATCAGTTTCCGTTTCTGGGGACGGAGGCTTCCTGTTCTCCGCGCAAGAATTGGAAACGGCCGTTCGGGAAAATCTAGATATTGTGCACATTATCTGGAACGATGGGCACTATGACATGGTTAAGTTCCAAGAAGAATTGAAATACGGCAAAGCTGCGGGAGTAAACTTTGGTCCGGTTGACTTTGTTAAACTGGCTGAAAGTTATGGTGCTAAGGGTTTACGAGTTGATGGACCAGCAGATCTAGGAAAGAAACTGGACGAAGCGTTTCAAACGAAGGGACCGGTAGTGGTCGACATTCCGGTTGATTATCGCGATAACGTTAAGTTGGGTAAATCCTTGCTACCAGATCAACTATAAAATATTTGTAAAAAAGGGGGGATTGCAGATGGCAAAATTATTTCAACACGGCACGTTAGCAATGTTAGTAGACGGACTTTTCGGCGGAACTTTGACTGCCGAAGCATTATTAGAACACGGCGATTTTGGGATTGGGACTGCGGAAGGTCTTGATGGCGAAGTCATTATTTTAGATGGGGTTGCTTACCAAGCCCTAGCTGACGGGAGTGTTCGCATTTTGGAACCCGAAGCCATGTTACCCTTTGCCGACGTTAACCAAGCGGATTTTGAGGGACACGTGGTTTTACCAGAAATCGAAATGGCCGAAGTAGATGCGACATTAGCTAAAGAATTGTCATACCAAAATACATTTGTGGCAATTAAAATTAGCGGACTCTTCTCCCGAGTGCAAACCCGGGTGGTTAAAGGCCAACAGCGCCCTTACCCAACGTTGAGCGAGACCGCTGCAAAGCAACAGATCTTTGATGCACAAAACATTAAGGGAACCGTTGTGGGATACTATAGTCCGAAACTATTCCACGGAGCGAGCGTGGCCGGAATGCATTTGCATTTCATCGACGATCAGCACCAATTCGGCGGTCATTTATTAGATTTTAAGGCCGATCAAGTGAAACTTTCCTGGCAGATTCTGGACGGGATTGACTTGAGTTTACCGATTAAGGACTCCGAATTTATGAAGCATCAAGCTAGTGACGTGCGAGATATTCAACAGTCCATCGCTGAATCGGAATAGTTAAGGAATTAATCGAAGACGAGGATTTAGTAATCATGCAGGCACAAGGATATTTCACGTTTGACCGCACCGCGTGGCAAAATTTATCAAATCGAGCAGAATTACCGCTGACTCAGCAACAATTAGCCGACATTAAGGCGCTTAACGACCGGATTTCCTTAGAGGACGTCCAGGACGTTTACGTTCCGCTGGTACGGTTATTGCAGAAGAAGTACGCTGATTTTGAAAAATGGAACCGCGATAAACTGGACTTTTTACAGATTCCGGTTAAAAAAACGCCGTTTATTGTAGGAATTTCGGGAAGCGTAGCGGTAGGTAAAAGCACCACTGCGCGCCTATTGCAAGTGCTGTTAAGCAACTGGTTTAGCGATTTAAAGACCCAGTTGATTACTACGGATGGCTTTTTATACCCTAATGCTGAATTAAAGCGGCGCCATTTAATGAGTCGGAAAGGATTTCCTGAAAGTTACAACATGAAGGAACTAATCCACTTTTTAAACGCGGTGAAAACGGGGCAAAAACAGATTAAGGTGCCGAAATATTCACACCAAGTTTATGACGTCATCAAGGATGAATACGACGTAATTGATCAGCCAGATATTTTAATTGTGGAAGGCATTAACGTACTCCAATTACCGGCTAACGAAACGATTTACGTTAGCGACTTTTTCGATTGGTCGATTTACGTGGATGCGGAAGCGGACTTGATTGAAAAATGGTTCTTGGAACGGTTCGGCGTGTTATTGGATACGGCATTCCACGATCCGAGCAATTATTACTACCAGTACGCTCAGATGCCACGGGAAGAAGCCTTTGCCTACGCTAAAAAAATTTGGCGCGATATCGATTTGAAAAACTTAAAAGAATACATTTTGCCAACCCGTTTTAGAGCCGATATGATTCTACACAAAACGGAGGGGCACGTGATGGACAACATCTTAGTGCGCGTGTAGGCGCCGTTCTATGTAAGAAACGAAGGAAAAAGTCGTTTTAAAAAATTAGGAGGCTAACTTGTTGCGATTGGCTTTAATAGAGCCCAAACGTGCGCTAAAAAGTTAGTTTTACTTAACCCCAATCGATCAGTGTGCCTGAATTTGGCATACTGGTCGATTTTTAGTTAAGGCACATAAATTGAGTTGTCTAAAAGTACGGAAGAACAAGAGGATGGCTTGGACTAAGAAAGGCTGATTAGCCTAGTTGCTAATGCCTTAATGCGACCAATGGATAAGGCTTATGTTAGCGAATGAGAAAGCTAATTAAGTACGGATAGTAAATAAGGCAGTACTAAATGCTTTTCTTTTTGGAATGATGGTGATACACTTACTAAAAATACCACGAGGAGTTAACTATTATGAAGATGTGTTGTTGTTTGATATCAGTCTAATGAATAAGTGATCAAATTATGGATTCCCTTATTTGTTAGCGAACCAGCTTATTTGGATCTTAAGGGCAATTCATATTGATCATCAACACACCTTCTATACAATTTTTTTGACGTGCAAAAGGGGTTGGGGTCTATTTGAATAGATCCCAACTCTTTAGATCCCAACTCTTTTTAGTTAGGAAGAAAAATTATGGTGAATGAAAGATTAGTTAAACTACTAGGTAAACATCGTGGTGGTCAATCTTGTTAATGATGGTTAGTGATAAAAATGCATGTAATACCATAATTAATAAGAGGGAATGAAGATTTATGAATGATTTGATGATTTGGGTAACCGTGGGGATTGCTGGCGTGATCCTGCTTGTTTTAGCTTTATTACAACGAAAGAACGTGAGCTTCAATAAGTTAGTTTTGATTGGCTTGGTTTTAGGATTAAGTTTTGGAGCAATCACTCAAGCAATTTTTGGATCAACAAGTAAAGTTGTTGCTACCGCAGTTGATTGGATTGGAATTGTGGGGAATGGCTACATTTCGTTATTACAAATGCTGGTAATTCCGCTAATCGTAATATCGTTAATCAGCGCGTTCACCAAGCTAGGAGACACTAAGAATCTGGGGAAGATTGCGAGAAACGTGCTAACGGTGTTATTAACAACTACGGCAATTGCGGCATTTATTGGGGTAATTACCGTGATCGCTTTTAACTTGCAAGGAGCGTCGTTTGTAAAGGGGACCGCCTCTAAAGACAATCTGGCCTTTTTACAACAACACCAACACGCATTATCGGAATTAACGGTTCCGCAAAAAATTGTAAGTTTCTTACCACAAAACATTTTTGAAGACCTTGCCGGAACGCGGGCAACCAGCACGATTGCGGTAGTGATTTTTTCACTGATTGTTGGGTTAGCGTATATATGGTTAAAAGAACACTATCCTAACGACGCACTTGCCTTCGAACGGGGCACCGATATTCTAGATAAATTAATATCCAGAATGGTTCGCCTCGTCATCAATTTAACTCCGTACGGAATCTTTTCTTTGATGGCAAAGACAATTGCGGTGAATAGCATTAAAACTATCGTAAGTTTGTCGTACTTTATTGTAGCGGTCTACGTGGCATTGTTGTTGGTGTTGGTAGTCCATACCGTAATTTTATTATTAACGCATACCAACCCGATTGAGTACTACAAAAAAGTGTGGCCAACCCTGATCTTTGCGTTTACTTCGCGTAACAGCGCGGGAACGTTGCCAATGAACGTCGAAGTACAAACTAAGCAACTGGGGATTAATAAGGCCATCGCAGATTTTTCTGCTAGTTTAGGACTCAGTATTGGACAAAACGGATGTGCAGGAATTTACCCAGCCATGATTGCGTCGATCACGGCTCCGGTGGTGGGAATCAACATCGTATCGGTTAAATTTATTTTAACGTTGATTATTATCGTCACCATTTCATCCTTTGGGGTGGCTGGCTCAGGTGGCGGCGCGACCTTTGCTGCCCTAATTGTCTTAGGGACGTTGAATTTACCGGTTGGCATCATGGGAATTGTTTTGGCAATTGATCCGATTATCGATATGGGTCGGACGTTAGTGAACGTTAACGATAGTATCCTAGCCGGATTGGTAACTGCCAAACGAAGTGACATGTTCAATGAAGATGTTTTTAACGGGAAAGAAAAAATTGAACAAGCTTGATCGAGTGAGATGAATTAGTTTTTAGTGTTTTAAATTAAAGGACCGTTTCAGGAATTTTTAGATTCTGAAATGGTCCTTTTTTATTTTAATTAAAAACGTCATCTCTGAAGCGTTAGTTTGATGAATTGGTGATTGGATAACTAAAAACAACTTATTCAATTAGCGTTAAGCCGGCGGCATCGAGAATTTGTAACTGGTGTCCAGGAAGCTTTTTAATCAAATGGTGGCTTTCCCAACGTTTTAGATAACGGCTAATGGTTTCCGGCGTGGTTCCTAACAAGGTGGCTAGGTCCTTATTTTTGAGCGGCAGGGTGAAAGGATTGGCTTGCAAACTAGCAGAAGTTTCGACGAGGTAATCGGCAAGTCGTTCAGCAACCGATTCTGTATTAGTCTTGGTGGCTTGAGCTTCGAGTGACAATAGCCGGTTGCCCAGGGTGTTCATCACGTTCACGGCAATTTGAGGATTGCGGGTTAGAAGCTGTTGAAAATCCGCCCGCGCAATCGTGCACACGGTGGTCGGGGTTAAAGTTGTCGCCGTGGAATGGTGCTCAAGTTGGTTGAAAAGGGCTGCTTCCCCGTTGATGTCACCGCTTTGGAGCAGGTAAAGCAGATGTTCCTTACCGTTTTCTGCGGGTCGAACCACCTTAACTTGCCCCTTGGCAACGATGGTCAAGGCGTCAACTGCGTCCCCGGCTTGATAAAGAATTTGTTGGGCCGGGACGTGACGATGGCGAACGATTGCCTCAATTTGCTGGCTTTGAACGGGGGTTAAGTTTTTAAAAATCGGTACTAAGGGCACGCAATGGTGCGCATCAACGAGGGTGGCCATTATATTTCTCCTTTGTTTCATTAGCGAAGTGCAAATTTTTTTGTCAAAACTTGACCAAGGTCAATTTCAAAAAGGTCGGGTACTTCTATGCTTAATATATCAAAGCAAGGAGGAAATATAAAATGACTAAGGTTATTCTGCAATTAGATACGTTAACTTGCCCAAGTTGCATGACGAAAATTCAGGGTGCCCTCACTAAATTGGCGGGGGTCCAAAACGTTAAAGTACTTTTTAACGCTAGCAAAGTTAAGGCGCTCGTTAATGATCGGTTAGATAGTGCGGATTTAAAACGGACCGTTGAAGAACTAGGATATCAGGTAAAAAGCGTGAAAACCAAGGAGGTTACTGAATAATGGCAAAATCAATTGAAGAACGTTATTTAGCAGAGCAAAAGCAAGCTGAAATCGACCACCACCAACCAACCGCGGGGGCGATGGCGGACCATGTTTTGGCAAATTTACGCGTGTTGACCAATAAACTGGTGCAAGCTGCTTGGTACGTTAAGGGGCCAAGCTACTTTGCCGACCGGGAATATTTGCTACAGTTACAGGCAACGTTAAACCATGATTTCGTGCAATTAGGCGACCAGCTTCGTGCGGTAGGGGAAAAGCCCGCTTCCGTCACCGCAGAATTTAGCGAATACAGTATGCTTACTGAAGATCCGCGGATTAAGTATTACTCGACGGAAGCTATATTGGCGGGGTTAGTAGCAGATTGCCAAACTAGTTTGATGTTTATTCAGCGCGCCATTGCGTTGGCTAACCAAGAAAGTAAGTTTCCCTTAGCAAGCTACTTAATTGAGCTTAACGGACAATTTGACCGGGCTTCACAAAAATTACAGGCCCGTTTGGGAAAAGAACCGCGCGAAGGTTTGGAAGAAGACGATGATGATGATTAAAATGCAACGCTGGTTCACAAGGTTTGCTAACCCGTTGCTCGGGGTGGCTGCGTTATTAACCGCCACGGGATGGCTGCTGCAACATGGCGGGGGTTCCCCAGAAGTGGCTGGGATGGCGTATGGTATAGCAACGTTGGTAGCGGGGATGCCGATCCTGTTGAAAGCAATCGCTGCGTTACGCGCCCGGGTGGCCAGCATTGAATTGTTAGTAAGCATTGCCGTGCTAGGAGCTTTAATCATTGGGGAACTAGAAGAAGCGGCGATGGTCACTTTTTTGTTTGGCCTAGGTAATTACTTAGAGCGCCGCACTTTAAAGCAGACTCACCGGGCGTTGGCTAACCTAACGGAAATGCAACCGACACAAGCACTCTTAGTGAGCGAAGGACAAACCCGCACGGTAGCAATTGACGACGTTGAGGTAGGCGACCAGTTATTAGTGCGGATTGGTGACCAAGTTCCGGTTGACGGGCGGGTGGTTACCGGGACGGCTGCCGTCAACGAAGCGGCCATTACTGGTGAAGCACGGGTGGTTAATAAAACTCCCACGGATCAAGTATACACAGGTACAATTGTGGAAAACGGACAAATGGTGGTTGAAGCCCAAAAAGTTGGGGAAGAAACCACGTTTGGCAAAATAATTGAGCTCGTGGAGGAAGCCCAAGACAATCAGGCGCCAGTAAGCCGTTTTATTGACCAGTTTGCCCGGTTCTACACGCCACTGGTTTTAGTGTTAGCACTCTTAACACAGTTAGTTACGCAAGACTTCCGGTTGGCGATTACAATTTTGGTGCTGGCGTGTCCGGGAGCGTTAGTAATTGGGACACCGGTATCCAACGTCGCGGGGATTGGCCGGGGAGCGCAAAGCGGCATCTTGATTAAGGGCGGTCAGGTCATTGATCAACTGGCCAAGGTGCGTACCATCCTCATGGATAAAACCGGGACGATTACCACTGGTAAACCGACCGTCCAGAGCTTCTATCAGTATTCACAACAAGATTGGCTAGCGGTGGCGGCCCAATTAGAAAAACAAACTAACCACCCTTTGGCAGCAGCCGTTGTGGAATTTTATGAACAACGAACGGGCCAGCCTGTGCAAAACCATGATATCGCAATCACCACCGTTAAAGGAATCGGGGTTACCGCCACTTGGCATGGTCATCAGGTGAAATTGGGAAGCCCGCGGATTTTAGAACCAAGTGCCCAAAAACTTTCTAATAAACAGACTGCTGATTTACAAAAACTGCGGGAAAATGGGCAATCGGTAATTTTAATGATCGTAGATGGTGCTTTAGTGTTGGCAATGGGCTTATCCGACCAAGTCCGGCCCGGCGTAGCTAGCGCACTTAAACGACTTCGCCAAACCGGAGTGACGAATCAGTGGATGGTGACTGGTGATCAACTAAACGTTGCCCAGTCCGTTGCACATATCGTGGGAATCACCCAGGTTAAAGCAGGTCAGTTGCCTAACGAAAAGGCCCAGTTTTTGAAAGAACTCCAAGCAAGCGGTCAACCAGTGCTATTCGTTGGCGACGGAATTAACGACAGTCCCGCCATTGCCCAAGCGGCGGTGGGAATCGCGATGGGGAGCGGCACCGACGTCGCGATTGAAACTTCGGACGTGGTACTGATTAATCCCGATTTTAAAAATGTCGTTTTTGCGCGGCAGATTGCTCAAACAACGCTGCGTAACATGATGGAAAACGTGGGAATTGCGGTTGGTACGGTGGCGTTGTTGATGTTAGGAGTTAGTTTAGGTTGGGTAAATATGGCAAGCGGGATGTTTTTCCACGAAGTTAGTATCCTAGTGGTGATTTTTAACGCCATGCGATTACTGAAACTAAAACGGCCCGCCTGGGAGAATTTTTCCACAAAAACTGGCGGTGAGAGCCCTTCCAGTGAAACTATCTAAGTGATAGGGCTATGGTTTTTCACAATTTTCCTGTATGATAGAGGATAAGAATGAAAAGATGAGGTGAAGGACTTGGCAAACACAGATTTATCAAATTTTGATAAAATCATTGTTTTGGATTTTGGTAGTCAATACAACCAATTGATTACGCGCAGAATCCGTGAATTTGGGGTTTACTCAGAGCTTCTTTCTCATAAAATCACTGCGGAAGAAATTAAGCAGATTAATCCTAAGGGAATTATTTTCTCCGGGGGACCGAACAGTGTTTATGATGACGATGCTTTTCGAGTTGATCCTGAAATTTATCAACTAGGAATTCCAATTTTGGGAATTTGTTACGGAATGCAATTGATGGCCTACAATTTGGGCGGTCGGGTTGAATCTGCGGATAACCGGGAATACGGCCACGCAGACATTAACGTAACTGATGACCAAGCGGCATTGTTTAAAGGCTTGCCAGCTACCCAAACGGTTTGGATGAGCCACGGTGACTTGGTTCGCGAAGTTCCAGCCGGCTTTAAGACGGTAGCTACTAGCGCAAATTGCCCAATCGCTTCCATGGCGGATGACGAACGGAAATTTTACGGCGTTCAATTCCACGCGGAAGTGCGGAATACGCAATATGGTAACGATATTTTAAGGCACTTTGCCTTTGATGTTTGTCAAGCTCAAGCAAATTGGTCAATGAACGACTTCATTGACATGCAAGTGGAAAAGATTCGCGAAGAAGTTGGCGACCGTAAAGTACTCTTAGGACTTTCTGGCGGGGTTGACTCAAGCGTTGTCGGCGTATTGTTGAACAAAGCAATTGGCGATCAATTAGTATGTATCTTTGTGGATCACGGTTTGTTACGTAAAGGTGAAGCAAAGCAAGTTATGGATAGCCTAGAAGGCAAATTTGGCTTGAACATTATTAAGGTTGACGCACAAGACCGCTTCTTGAGCAAATTAGCCGGAGTTACTGATCCTGAACAAAAACGGAAGATCATCGGTAACGAATTTATCGAAGTCTTCAATGACGAAGCTCAAAAACTTAAGGGAATTGATTTCTTAGCTCAAGGTACCCTTTACACTGACGTAATCGAAAGTGGAACGGATACTGCGCAAACCATCAAATCCCATCATAACGTGGGTGGATTGCCAGAAGACATGCACTTTGAACTAATCGAACCGCTTCGGACCTTGTTCAAGGATGAAGCGCGTGACTTAGGTGAAAAGTTGGGAATGCCAGAAGATTTAGTTTGGCGTCAACCTTTCCCTGGCCCTGGTCTAGGAATTCGGGTGCTAGGTGAAATCACCGAAGATAAATTGCAAATCGTTCGCGATAGTGACTTGATTTTACGTGAAGAAATCAAGAACGCTGGCTTAGATCGTGACATTTGGCAATACTTCACCGTCTTGCCAGGAATTCGGAGCGTTGGAGTAATGGGTGACGGCCGGACTTACGACTACACAGTCGGAATTCGTGCAGTTAACTCGATTGACGGAATGACCGCCGACTTCGCGCGGATCCCATGGGACGTACTCCAAAAGATTTCGGTACGAATCGTAAACGAAGTTGACCATGTTAACCGCGTAGTGTACGACATTACGTCCAAGCCGCCGGCAACTGTGGAATGGGAATAATTGGTAAGGGCAAAGCAGGCACACAAATGCCGTTATAAAGGCATTTGTGGGTATATAAGTAAATCAAATTTAATTAAAATAAATATGGTTCCCTGCCAATTCCCTGCCAAACAAGTTGGAATAATACTAGTCTAATTAATAAATAAAATGCACGTCGAGAAAATTTTTCTCGGCGTGCATTTTGTTTTTATTTCGTAAGAAATTTTAAGTTTAATGAGTACGATAGTTGGAACTTACATTAGGTAATAGAGCTAGACGTTAAGGGAAAATTATTTAGTTATTTTTAATTTAAATTTGTACCATTGTATAGTAGCACCCCATGATATTCTGATTGCTTATAATTAGTATCTGTAATTTTAGCTATGGCGTCATTTAGGTCTTTTGGTTTTTCGTTGCTTTGCCCGCTATGGTCAGTCTCATAAGAGAAATTCATATCAGAAATATCACCTTTGGTGAGGTCTGATTCTAATTTTCCATCGTGAGCCTTCAGCTTATTACCTTCAAATACTCCATAATTAAGTCCCGTGTTATCTACATATGCCACTGAAATTCTACCATCAGGTTGCATAGCAACTAAATTAGGCTTGTGCCCACTATAATCAAATTGATTCAAAAAGCTTTGCCAGTCTAACTCAGCAGGGTCTTTTAAATCATTTATCTTAACGGACAAAGCTTGTCCGCCAACATCTTTTTCTTTGCCATCATTAATTTTGACGCCTTTATTATCAAAATAATCATTAACGTTACTACTAAAACTATCACTATGCATGCTATCAGAATCCAATGATTCCAACGTAACTTCCCCGTTTTGTGGGATTTCATCTTCATTTAATTCAGCCAATGTACCATTAATGTTCTTATATGGCGAATCAACTACAATTTTTCCCCATGTTTTGTCAGTGTTAAAGCCAGAATATAACTCTTTAGTATTCTTATTCGGTACAAACTTAATGTATTTATTCATTTCCTTAATTGTAAAGGTCTTCTTTTCAGCAACTTTTTTATTTGAAGTACTCTTACTTGTTTGGTTTCCATTACCATTATTAGAATTACCACATCCGGCTAATCCGATTGCCAAACCAACGGTTAAGGCTCCCCCAACAAGTACACTTATCAATTTAGTTTTCTTCATTTTCAGACTCCTTCTTTATTTATTTTGGACCCACCACTCGCCTGTTTCTCCAGTTGAGCTTTTTTCTGGATAAGCAACATGACCATTGATTTTGGTCTTAGCACTAAGATCAATGTAGTAGCTATCATCTTCCGACTCTGATTCAGATTCTTCCTCCTCTGAGTCAAAGTGAATATACAATTTGTGTCCTTTAATTTTCCAGTCTCCACTGGCTAAGAAGCCACTAGTAGTTCCATCATCATGGAAACGTACGTAGCCTTCACTATCATTTTTAGCGTCATCATAACTTTCAGGTTTTTCACTTTCAGTTACAACATAATAAGAATGCCCATTAAAGTCCCGAGCAGGATTATTCAATGTTTTAAATGCAAAAAATACACATAGTACTATAGCAATCACTCCAACAAGCTTGATAGTCTTGCCATTTTTTCCGTTCAAAGTTTCTTTAAGTTTATCCATTGATCATTTCTCCGTTCCTTTTATGTATTTTTACGTGGGATATCTTAAGTTGAGATGTGCAGGATTACCAACCCGCAGGTACGTTATAGCTGCCGTCTCCGTCAGTATCAGAAGCAAAAGTACCATCCGATTTTAACCCAATGTTTTTTCCATCGGCATTGTCCAAAGACCAATATGTATTATTACCTTCAACGTTTTTTACATGGACGGTCCAGCCTTGATCACCTTGTTTTTTAGTTGCGTAAGCAATTGCTTCGGCGTCGGTAGTCAGATGAACCTTGCCGTGGGTACTATCAAAACTTTGGGGACTTTTTTGGCCTTGGTGAATTTTAACGATGATGTCATCGACCTGCTTAACCTGCGCGGGTGTAGAGTAGTAGCGTTGTTCTAATTCAGCTAAACTAATGGTTTTAAATGGGGGATAGTGTTTATTAGCCTTGCGAGAATATTTTACGTTGTTACCTTCAATTTGATATGAAACAATGCAAGCGGGCCCACCATTTCCAACAAAGTTTCCGCCATCATTTTGCCAAATTCCAAAATTGATTTCTTGCATGATGTCATCATCGGGGTAACACATTTGGAAAAGCATTACCGCAATTTTCTCTTTATCCCGAGTTTTGACGGCAATGTTCTGGGTAGAATGCTTTTGTGTCTTTTTAGTAGTTGTGGAACTACTTGACCGCGATTGTTTAGCGACTTTGTTAGTTTTACTAGTTACTGAAGATGATTGCGTTGTTTTAGCTTGGCTACCGCAGGATCCCAACATTAATGAAATGGTAAGTAATGCGACTAAGGCGTAACTTTTCTTCATTTAAACTCCTCCAAAAAGTAAATAGTTAATACGAGTGGATTCTAAAATACGTAGGAATGAATGTTTTTCAAAAATCAGCTCCTTTCAAAAGGATATCCATCAGCTTTATAATGTTAGTATATCAAATGATATATGCATATAAAAATAGTTGAATAAAAATGATTTAACAATAAACCGAAACCATTCTTTGAAACAGTTTAATGTCGTGTTCTTTGAATATCATTTTGCCTAAACTTTCTGTTGGGACGCAAAAATAACCTTTAATATATTTTTTAAAAAAGTGTAATTATATAGTTGATTAAAACACGAGGCAATTAAAAATGAACTAATATGATATCGTCAGTATTGATTAACTAACTTTTTATGATTACTACGATGAAAATAAGTTACCAAAGTGTAGTTGCTTGAATGCTTACAAAAAGTTAGCTATCATAGAGATATAGATTAAGACTAATTAATAGGAGGAACGGAGAATGGCAAAGATATTTATTGCGGGCGGCTCTGGACGGGTTGCTACCGCCTTAATTAAGAATTTAGTTGCGGATAGTAATGAAGTGGTTGCTGGAGCGCGGCATCCTGAAAACGTTGTTGAGATGGACCACGTGAACGCGGTAAAGCTCGATTTGCATGACGGGGTAGACGCGATCGCCGACTTAATGAAGGGGAGCGACGCCGTTTACTTCACTGCTGGTTCGCGAGGCGCCGACTTGTTGCAAACTGATGCGATGGGCGCGGTTAAAACTATGCAAGCGGCCGAAAAATTAGGCATTAAGCGTTACGTCATGCTAAGTTCACTATACACATTGGAATCAGAACGTAAGTGGCATGAGGGCGGTTTGGCAGACCTCTTGGATTACACAACTGCCAAGTTCTTTGCGGACAACTACCTCGTTCATGACACCGATTTGGATTACACCATTGTTCAACCAACTAGTTTGACTGAAGAAGCGGGAACCGGCCAAATTTACATCGGAAAAGAGCTCCCACAAAAGACTAACCCAATTCCAGACGTGGCAAAAGTTCTAGCAGACGTTTTGAAACATCCGAATACTGTTAAAAAAGTATTTATGATGAGCAGCGGTAGTCAAGCAATCGACCAAGCGTTGGCTAACGTATAAATTTTAACCAACTAGAATTTCCCCCAGTACGCCAAGAAATCATTAACGTGATTCTTGGCGTTTTATATTTTATGAGTAAAATATTCTGTTTGTGAAAACGAACTGGATTTTCATTACGGATTTGACATTTTCCTGAATTATTTTCATTATGGTAGAAGCACGTTTGATGAAAATGAGAGAGGAAGAAAAATATGGAAGCACAAAATACGCGGCACACCAACCCGATGATTGTGGTGGCGGTAGTGGCGTTGATGTCCTTTATGGGAATTTTGACGGAAACCTCAATGAACGTAACTTTCCCAGCTTTAATGAAGGAGTTTCACGTCCCCCTCAACACGGTTCAGTGGGTGACCGCCGGATACTTATTGATGGCTGCTTTAGTAATGTTAACGTCGGCTTACATGAAACGTCGGTTTACTAACCGGCAGTTATTTACCGCCGCGGCAATCTTATTTAGCAGCGGTGACTTGATTTGTGGGCTCGCGACTAACTTTTGGGTTTTGTTAGCCGGTCGGTTAATTCAGGCAGGATGTGTGGGGCTATGCACGCCCCTGATGGTCAACATCATTCTAGACGTAGTGCCCCAGCATAAATTGGGGACTTACATTGGAATGGCAAATTTAATTATTTTAATTGCACCGGCACTCGGGCCCACGTTTGGCGGGGCGGTAGTTGCTTTTAATAGTTGGCGAATGATTTTTTGGTCAACTTTACCCGTTGCGTTAGTGCTGATGTTGCTTGGCATGAAAGTCATCAAGCAGTACGCGCCTACTGACCAGCACTACGCGTTTGACTGGACCCGGTTTCTTTTGTTGGGGATGGCGTTAGTTAGTTTAATTGTTGGATTGAACGCCCTCGGAGAAATGCAATTGGGTACTTTTGTAGGGTTGCTGATCGTCAGCATTGGCTTAACTATACTATTTGTTAAACGCTCGCACACCGCAACGAAAGCTTTATTTTCACTGCAAGTTTTTAAGCAACCGGCCTTTTTATACAGTTTTCTACCATATATAATGCTGCAATTTGCAAACGTAGGGATTAACTTCCTGTTACCTAATTACGTGCAGGATGTTTTTCAAGCGACTTCGTTAGTTGGTGGGCTAATCTTACTGCCGGGGAGTTTGTTTAACGGGTTTGGACAACCATTGTACGGCTGGCTGTTGGATCGGTTTGGCGGAAAAGTGCCCTTGTATACCGGAGACCTTTTGTTTACGTTGGCGTTGGTTGGCTTAATGTGCTGGGGACCTCAATTAGGAGTGGTTGGAATCACGATTGCTTACTTAATTTTCGCGATTGGCCGCTCGATGGCGTTTGGAAATTCGGTCGCGTACGGTCTAAAACATATTGACAAAGAATTTCAAAACGATGCTAACGCGTTGTATAATACGGGACAACAGGTTACCGGAGCAATCGGAACGACTGTCTTAGCGCTATTGATGGGATCGGTTAAACGCCCAGGCTACACCCACGCGCAAAACGTAAGCGCGGGGAGCCAGTTAGCATTTATTTTGCTAGTAATTTTCGGTTGCGTAATCTTTGTGTTTTTCCACCATTTGGTTAATTTAAAGAATTTGCCAGAAGATAAGGGCGTTGATTTATAAGCGCTGGGCAAAATAGGAGGAGCAGCATGGCGAATATTGAACGATTTTACACTAAATTTCACCCAACTAATTACCAAATTAAATTAGCAATTAGTCGGGAAACAAAGGAAATTAAGGGAACGACCACCATTACCGGGGAGGCGTTAAGTTCCCAAATTGACATCCACCAAAAGGATCTACAAATCGAAGAACTACGGGTAGATGGTACGGCAGGCGATTTTACCGTTGATCAAGCCGCGGAAGCAATTCACGTTAAATTACCGCACACCGGAACGGTAACTTTGGAAATCAAATACACCACCAAGCTAACCGACACGATGATGGGAATTTATCCGTCATATTATGAAGTGAATGGGGAAACCAAGCAGTTAGTGGGCACCCAGTTTGAGACCACCTTTGCGCGGCAAGCCTTTCCGTGCGTGGACGAACCGGAAGCCAAGGCCACCTTTGATTTAGCAATTAAGTTCGACGAGCATCCGGGCGAAGTGGTATTGAGCAACATGCCAGAAACTAAGGTTGAGGATGGTTACCACTATTTTGCACGTACGGTAAAAATGTCTACGTACTTAATCGCGTTTGCCTTTGGTGATTTGCAAAGTAAGCAAACTAAAACTAAGAGCGGCGTCCAAGTGGGCGTTTTTGCCACCAAGGCTCATCAGCCACAAGAGTTAGATTTTGCTTTGGATATTGCCAAACGAGCGATTGAATTTTACGAAGACTTCTACCAAACTCCGTATCCACTACCGCATTCATGGCAACTAGCCTTGCCAGACTTTTCAGCCGGGGCAATGGAAAACTGGGGTTTGGTAACTTACCGGGAAGCTTACCTCTTGCTCGATCCAAAGAACACCACTCTACGCACTAAACAAGTGGTGGCCACGGTAATTGCTCACGAATTAGCGCACCAGTGGTTTGGTGACTTAGTAACCATGCAGTGGTGGGACGACCTTTGGTTAAACGAAAGTTTTGCCAACATGATGGAATACGTGGCCGTTGACGCTTTGGAACCCGAGTGGCAAATTTGGGAATTGTTCCAAAATTCTGAAGCAGGCGCAGCTTTACAACGGGATGCCACGGACGGAGTGCAATCCGTGCACGTCCAAGTTAACGATCCGGCCGAAATTGACGCCCTCTTTGACGGAGCCATCGTTTATGCAAAGGGAGCCCGGATGCTAGTAATGGTCCGCGCTTTGATTGGCGACGACGCTCTCCGTCAAGGACTGCAAAAGTACTTTGCAAGCCACCAGTACGGAAATGCTACCGGAAACGATTTGTGGCAAGCACTCGGAGAAGCCGCGAACATGCCAATTGGCGACATCATGCATACGTGGCTAGATCAACCGGGATACCCAGTGGTGACCGCCCAAGTTGAAAATGGTGACCTGGTACTTGAACAACAACAATTCTTCATTGGTGAAGGGCAAGCTCAACAACGCCAATGGCAGATTCCGTTGAATGGAAACTATGCAGAGGTTCCGGCCTTACTACAGACGAAGACCTTGAATTTAGGAAATCACCAAGACTTACGGGATCGAAACCAACAACCATTCCGGTTGAACGTGGGCAACAGTTCGCATTTCATCGTGCGCTACGACCAACGGTTATTAGACGATATTTTAGCTGATTGGGAGCAACTGTCCGCGACCGACCAGCTTCAACTACTGCAAGACCTGCGTTTGTTGGCGGAAGGCAAGCAAATTTCTTACGCGGAGATTGTGCCCTTATTACCACGATTTGCGAAAACCGATTCTGCGCTCGTAACGGAGATGTTATACCGGGTGGCAAATGATTTAAAGAAGTTCGTTGCTCCGCAAAGCTCAGCAGAAAAGCAACTTAAGAAGTTCTTTGGTGAATTAAGTCAAGCACCGGCCCAACGGTTAGGCTGGCAAGCGGCGGCTGGTGAAGCCAACGACGACCAGTTGATGCGTCCGATGGTATTGAAGGCGGCTTTGTACGCTGAAAATCCAGCAGTTACCGCACAAGCCCATCAGCTATTTGAAGAAAACGAAGCACAGCTGCCAAAACTACCGGCCGCAATTCGTTCCTTAGTAATTCGGAATGAAGTCGAACATTTCGGTAGCCCTGAGCTTTTTGCCCGGTTGCTTAAAGAATATCAACGGACAAGCGATGCGAGCTACAAGAGCGACCTTTGCCAGGCGCTTACGGCCACACCATCCTTACCATTGATTCAACAACTAGTTCAACAGTTTGAAAATGCGCAAGTAATTAAGCCGCAAGACTTGCGAGCGTGGTTCCGTGGCGTATTAGCTAACCCTCAAGGACAAGGCCCGGCATGGAACTGGATTCGTGACGAATGGCAATGGCTAGAAGACACGGTGGGCGGTGACATGGAATTTGCCACCTACATTACGGTGATTGCGGGGATTTTCCAAACACCGACGCGCCTAGCCGAATTCAAAGCATTCTTTGAACCAAAACTAGCAACTCCAGGATTAACTCGGGAAATTACGATGGATATTAAGGTAATTGAAACCCGAGTCGCACTAATTGAAACAGAAAGGGATGCTGTACAAGCTGCGGTAGCCCAAGCAATTAAGTAACGTGATAAATAAAGCGAGAGACTGCGAAAAAACTGAAAGTTCCTTTTGCGGGTTGGTTCTACTAGAGTCAACTCACACCAAAAGCCAGTTTGTCCCGCTTAACCTAAAAGCGACCATTATTATGCCAAATTTAGACATAATAATGGTCGCTTTTTAGTTAGTGTTTGCAAACTGCCCGACTTTTGGCCAATGCGCTCGTTTTTAATTTGCCTAAAGTGCGGTGTTAGTTATTTGTTAACGATTTGGTGGTTGGAAAGGTCCCCGTCCGCGCTTTGCACGTCACCATTTGCGTAAACGTAGTAAGAACCGTGCTTAGGGGAGGTAATGTGGAAATAAATTGGTGAAGACTTGCCAATGGAACTAAAGGCCACTTTCCAATTTTGATTACCATATTTTTCGGTTAGAAGGGCAACTGCTGCTTGTTCGTTTTGAATTTTCTCGTCAGCAAGGGGCCGGTTGCCATTCTTCTTTTCTGCCTTCGTTAAGTCGCTGCGGGACATTTGATTATCTGCAGAACTACTTGAGTCGGTAACCGAACTTGTTGAAGAAGAAGCGGAATTAGAATTAGAGCTAGAGTTAGAGTTAGTCGAGTCTTTTGAAGAGTTTGCGCTAGCTGATGAGCTAGTTGCTTTATCATCTGAACTTGATTTAGCGTCCTTGCTAGCAGACGACTTACTTGATGACTTGGCCACCTTTTCGGTCTTGCTAGAATTAGAAGATGTATCAGAGTTAGAAGTAGAATGGTTGCCACAACTTGCCAAGGTTAATGGTAAGACTGCTAAGATAGCGATTGACGCAATTTTTTTCATGGTAAAATCCTCCCCCGGATTGATGAATTTAGTGCTAATAATTTAGTTAATTCTAGCATACTCAAGCAAAACTGCAAGGTACGCAAAAGTTTAATTTAATAACGTTGAAACCGCTTAAAATGCGTTGAGTAATCGGGGGAAAAACGATATAGTGAGATTAATAACGTTGAGGAGGAATTTTATATGGGTGACAGAAAGTATAACCTTGGTCTCGATATCGGGACGTCATCAATTGGCTTTGCGGCAGTTGACGAAAATAACCAACCCATTCGAGTCAAAGGAAAGACGGCAATTGGGGTACGTCTCTTTGAAGAGGGCAAAACGGCGGCGGATCGGCGTGGTTTTCGGACTACGCGGCGGAGATTATCCCGGCGCCGGTGGCGGATCAATTTATTGAACGGAATTTTTGATGCGCACCTTGCCGAGGTGGACCCCACCTTTTTGGCCCGGTTAAAAGAATCGAACCGGTCAAATTTGGATCCAAAGAAGTCTTTTCAAGGCTCACTTTTATTCCCAGAACGGAAAGATTATCAATTCTACAAGGAATATCCCACGATTTACCATTTGCGAAAGGCATTGATGGAAAAAGACCGGAAGTTTGATATTCGGGAAATTTATTTAGCAGTCCATCACATTATTAAATATCGGGGAAACTTCTTAAACGGAACGCCGATGCGGTCGTTTAAAGTAGAAAATATTGAGCTTGATACGTTATTTGACCGGTTAAACCAGCTTTATGAAGAGATTATTCCCGACAATGAACTGGCCTTTGATTTAGAACAAGTGGCGGATGTTAAGGAAGTTCTTAGTAGCACAACTATCTATAAAATGGATAAGAAAAAACAACTAGTGAAGATGATGCTGCTTCCCGCAAGCAACAAGGCATTACAGAGTGAAAACAAGAAAATCGTTACGCAGTTTGTTAATGCGATTTTGAACTATAAGTTTAAGCTTGACGTGCTCCTCCAAGTTGAAACGGACGCGGATTGGTCCTTGAAGTTAAACGACGAGGGGGCGGATGATAAATTAGAAGAATTCACGGGTGATTTAGATGAAAATCGTTTGGAAATTATTGATCTTTTGCAAAGACTACATAACTGGTTTTCATTAAATGAAATTACAAAAGATGGTAATTCGTTGTCCGCGGCGATGGTTGAAAAATATAAAGACCACCGTCACCATTTAGAATTATTGAAAAAGGTAATTGAGGATCATTCAGATGCCAAGAAAGCAAAAGCACTGAAGGAAACGTACACGGCCTACGTCGGTAAAACGGACGATAAGACCCAGAACAAAGATGATTTCTATAAGGCTGTGGAAAAGAACTTAGATGATTCGCCGGAAGCAAAAGAAATTAAACGTTTAATTCAGCTAGACCAGTTCATGCCTAAGCAACGGACTGGGCAAAATGGGGCAATCCCTCACCAACTGCATCAACAGGAGCTCGACCAAATTATCGAAAAGCAATCTAAATATTATCCGTTTTTGGCGGAGCCGAATCCGAACGTTAAGCGCCGTAAAGATGCTCCTTACAAACTAGACGAATTGATTGCCTTTAAGATCCCGTACTACGTGGGCCCATTGGTAACGCCGGAAGAACAAGCACAAAATAAAGAAAACGTGTTTGCGTGGATGAAGCGGAAGGCTGCCGGTCCAATTACACCATGGAATTTTGATGAAAAAGTTGACCGGATGGAATCCGCAAACCGATTTATTCGGCGGATGACTACCAAAGATACGTATCTTTTTGGCGAAGATGTCTTACCTGCGGAAAGCATGATTTACGAAAAATTTGTGGTGCTTAATGAGCTAAATAATTTGAAAATTAATGGGCGGCATTTATCGCTTAAGGATAAGCAAGACATTTATAATGACTTGTTCAAGCAACAAAAAACGGTTTCCATTAAAGCGCTCCAAAATTACTACGTTACCAAAAAGAAGGCTGCAACCGCGCCTACCGTGGGCGGATTGGCCGATCCAAAGAAATTTTTATCAAGTCTATCAACTTATATTGATTTCAAAAATATGTTTGGGGAGCGGGTAAACGATCCGCAATTCCAAGAGGATTTGGAACAAATCGTGGAATGGTCGACAATTTTTGAAGATCGGGGAATCTTCAAGGCAAAATTACAAGCCCTGGGTTGGCTATCTGAAAAGCAGATTCAACAACTGGTGGCTAAACGTTACAAAGGATGGGGCCGGCTTTCCAAGAAGCTCTTAACTGGGCTAAAGAACGCGGAAGGATACTCAATTTTAGACGAAATGTGGCATTCGACCGAAAACTTCATGCAAATTCAAACTCGCCCAGAATTTGCGGCACTAATTCAACAGGCCAACGAAAAGCAATTTGAGGGCAACGACCCGGATAATGTTTGGGAGAATATTGAAAACATTTTGGGGGATGCGTACACTTCACCACAAAATAAGAAGGCAATCCGTCAAGTGGTGAAGGTTGTCCAAGATATTGAAAAAGCAGTGGGTAACCCACCTGAAAAAATTGCGATTGAGTTTACCCGTGAAGCCGCGGCGAACCCTCAACGGACGCAAAGCCGTTTGCGGACCTTGGAAAAACTTTATGAAAGTGCCGAAGAAGTTGTAGACGCGGGGTTAACTGCCGAACTAGCTGAATTTAAGGAAAATAAGCACGTTTTATCGGATAAGTACTACCTGTACTTTACCCAATTAGGCCGGGATGTTTATACTGGGGACACTATTAGTCTAGATAGGTTGAACGATTACGATGTTGACCACATTTTGCCACAATCCTTTATTAAGGATGATAGTTTGGACAACCGGGTATTGACGATTCGAGCGGTTAACAACGGAAAAAGTGATAACGTACCAGCTAAAATGTTTGGCAAAAAAATGGGTTCGTTTTGGCGGTACTTGCTGGATAACGGGATGATTTCCAAACGAAAATATAATAACTTAATTACCGATCCGGATAATATCAGTAAATACGCCCAAAAGGGATTTATTAACCGGCAACTCGTGGAAACCAGTCAAGTTATCAAACTGACGGCTAACATTTTAAACGGGATTTACGATAAGGACACCGAAATTATCGAAGTTCCAGCGAAAATGAATTCTCAAATGCGGAAAATGTTTGATTTGGTTAAGGTGCGGGAAGTTAACGACTACCACCATGCCTTTGACGCTTATTTAACTATCTTTATTGGAAACTATCTGTATAAATGTTATCCAAAATTACGGCCATACTTTGTTTATGATAATTTTAAAAAGTTTGGTAACAAGGAAGATATAGGACATAAACGTTTTAACTTTTTAGGAAAAATTGAGCGAGACAAGAAAGTGGTTGCTCCTGAAACTGGTGAAATCTTGTGGTCAAACGTGGCACCGAATGAGACCATCAAGCAGATTAAGAAGGTTTATGATTATAAATTTATGCTTACTTCTCATGAAACTTACACTAAACACGGTGCGTTGTTTAATCAAACGATATACTCTGCCAAAGCTTCAAAAACGATGATTCCAATTAAAAATGACCGACCTACCAAACTTTACGGTGGGTATAGCGGGAATGAAGATGCATATATGAGCATTATTAGGTTAAGTGACAAGAAAAAAACGTACAAAGTAGTTGGTATATCAATGCGCGATGCTAGTAAGTTGAAAGCTTATGAAAATAATGCGCATGAAGAATATCTAAAAAAATTAAAGGAAGTTATTGAACAGCAATTTTTAGATAGTGGCAAAAAAACTAAAGCCGATTTTGAAATTGTTATTCCAAAAGTTAATTATCATCAAAGAATGCAGGATGGCACAAAGCAATTTAGAATTGGCAGTTCCAAATATGTACACAACACTAAGCAGTTAGTATTATCTGAGAAAACTCTAAAAGCCATTCGAAACAATAAGCAATATAACGGAGATGCTGAAAAGGATCTTATTAATGCTTTTGATGAAATACTAACTATTGTTAATGATTCGTTCAGTATTTTTGATATTAGAAGTTTTAGAAAAAAGCTTAATGAAAGTCGAGATAAGTTTGTTTCTTTACCAGTAGAAGATACAAAAGAAAAAAGCAAAGTTATTAAAGGCAAGCGGGAGACGTTGAAGCAGATATTGATTGCACTTCATGCAAACGGCACTTCACAAGACATCCCACAACTAGGGCTTAAAAGTTTTGGAAAAATGGTTAAAACTGGGGGGCTTACATTATCAGAAAATACAGCCCTAATTCATCAATCGCCATCAGGATTATTCGAACATAAAATTAAATTAAGCGATCTTTAATGAGAGCATCAAAAAAGAGGAGCCGTCCCATTAAGGGTCGGTTCCTCTTTCACTATGTATTGCCCAGATAGCTGGGACAAATGGATAAACTCCGCACAAAGTGCATTGTTTGATTTCAAATCAGGATGTTAAATCAATAAGGTTAAAAGTTGGGAGCTACCCAACACCATTAATATAAACCAGTACACTGGTAAAATCAAGGAGGTTTTAAAAATATGGGATGGAGATCAGTAATCATCACTCAGCACGCTAAATTGTCGTATTCGGCACATGCGATGATTGTGCAGACCAATGACGGAATTAATCAGATTCCGGTTGACGACGTTAGTTTGTTGTTAATTTCAACGACGCAAGCGGTAATTACGACGGCGTTAATCAGTGAGCTATCAAAGAAAAACGTCAAAATTGTATTTACCGATGAAGCGCGGGAACCGATTAGCGAAATTTACGGCTATTATCCCGCTAACCGGACCGCCCAGCTGCTGCGAGAGCAAGTTAACTGGGACTTACAGTTACAACAAATATTGTGGACGAAGTTAGTGGCTAATAAAATCATCAATCAGATTAACGTTTTGAATTTACTAGAACATTCGACCGATGAACTAGTAACAGAATTGGAAAAATTGGAATTGAATGATTTAACTAATCGGGAAGCGGTGGTAGCGCACAAATATTTTCCGTTATTGTTTGAAAGCGGTTTTACGAGGAGGGACGGTTCGGTAATTAACGCGGCGTTAAACTATGGTTACTCAATTTTATTGTCGGCCGTAAACCAAGAAATCGTGGCGAATGGCTACGTTACATATTTAGGGATTCATCATGATAGCGAGGAAAATCAGTTTAACTTGGCTTCAGACTTGATGGAACCCTTTCGGCCAGTTGTGGATTGCTGGGTGGCAAATCAAAAATTTAATCAACTTACGCCTGACATTAAGTATGGGCTGGTGGAACTTTTGAGTTTGGAACTTAAGTACAACGGCAAGAAGATGATTTTACGTAATGTGATTACTGATCACGTACGGAATTGTTTGAAGTATTTAGCGGGGAAAGCTAATAGTTTTACGATTGAAATGGAGTTAAGCGATGAGGTACCGAATAATGCGATTAATGATAATGTTTGATTTACCAGTTGAGACGGCGGTACAAAGAAAACAGTACCGACAATTTAGAAAAGCGCTAATTAACGAAGGCTTTTTGATGATTCAATATTCTGTTTATGTTCGCGTATGCGTGAATAAAAAATCGGCGACGTTTATGGAAAACCGCATCAAAACTTATTTACCCGAAAATGGCACAATTCAGGCCCTTACGTTAACTGAGAAGCAGTATAACGACATGCATTTTTTGGTTGGTGAACGGGTAAAAGACGTGCGCAATACCTCTGATCGGACGGTGATCCTATGAAACTAACGTATCGAACTCATGAACCGGTGGAAATTAAACCTCACGCAATTACGGTTTTGGGAACCAATAATTCTACGGTTTATACCGATTTAGTAAATGGTATGCAGGAACGTAACGAATTGATTTTAGCTTTTGATGAAAACTACAAAGAACTCGAAATTAGTAAAGTTTTCGATTGGATTGGCGACGTAGGAACCCAGGACTTAGTTATTCAAAAGTATTTAACTAAGATTGAACGGGTTTTTGCCGAAGGGTTGATGGATGAGCAACGTAACCAAATTCATGATCAGGTAAACCAACTATTTAATACGGTTGCTGAACAATTATTTATGCTAGATTTACCGATTAGCGTCAATTATGATTTTGATTTGAAAAAGTTATTGAAGTATTGTGGAGTGCACTTTGATCCGCTAAGCGTGGGTAACCCATATGGTATAATTGAAGCGATTTTGAAGATTCACGAGGAGTGCGCGATTAATTCGTGTGTCGTGTTAACTGATGTTGCACATTATTTGACAGCGACCCAAATTGAAGAACTTACCCAGCTAGTAAGTCAAACGAATCAAGCACTCTTACTAATTGAATTCACAGAAATAGGCAATCAGGAGGCCTATGGAAATAGCGAATTCTACTACATTGACAATGACTTTGTTGATTGGCATCAGTAATTGATGAAATTTTAGTTAGAAAATAACGGTTTCAGAAGGATGTTAAATCAATAAGGTTAAGATCTCTTGAAACCAACGTAGTAACCAGTATTGGGTTTCAGAAGGATGTTAAATCAATAAGGTTAAGATCTTATCCGGAGCAACGACTCCGCATGGATTTGTTTCAGAAAGATGTTAAATCAATAAGGTTAAGATCCGTGGTTTCGATAAAGGCCGATGAAGATTCGTTTCAGAAGGATGTTAAATCAATAAGGTTAAGATCGGCTTCTTCCCGGCTTTGCGCAAGGCTTCCGTTTCAGAAGGATGTTAAATCAATAAGGTTAAGATCCAGAATAATATTCTGCAAGCTTTGAGTAACGTTTCAGAAGGATGTTAAATCAATAAGGTTAAGATCCTAGATAAAAAACGTTGGAAAGCAATTCTTGTTTCAGAAGGATGTTAAATCAATAAGGTTAAGATCACAAAACGGAGAAAAACACCCAAACCTACCGTTTCAGAAGGATGTTAAATCAATAAGGTTAAGATCTGATTGATTAATCAATGTTTTAAGAATCGGGTTTCAGAAGGATGTTAAATCAATAAGGTTAAGATCATAACGGTGACCCATTGTTATTCAAACGTAGTTTCAGAAGGATGTTAAATCAATAAGGTTAAGATCTTTCTTCTCAAACGGCCATGTCCATTCGCCGTTTCAGAAGGATGTTAAATCAATAAGGTTAAGATCCTCAAATTGTTGAAGCGAATATTAAGTTCGGTTTCAGAAGGATGTTAAATCAATAAGGTTAAGATCTCGGGAATGTCGTCAACTTCCGTGGCGTGTGTTTCAGAAGGATGTTAAATCAATAAGGTTAAGATCAATCAATTTTGGGATAGCACCGGTGGTAGTGTTTCAGAAGGATGTTAAATCAATAAGGTTAAGATCAAGATTGATTATGCAAGAATGACTGAAAAAGTTTCAGAAGGATGTTAAATCAATAAGGTTAAGATCTTACCCGTTGGTTATATCACACCTATGGGCGTTTCAGAAGGATGTTAAATCAATAAGGTTAAGAGCGTGGCTGGTTAGTTTGGGTATCTAAGGGAGTTTTCAGAAGGGGAATAAAGTTAAATGGAAGTCATAAAAAAGAGCCAAACAAGAATGAAAGGTTAACAATATTACTGGCGGTAATACAAACCATAATGAGAACTCTAGATTGGCTCGGGTACAGTTTTAAGAAATAGGATTAAGAGACGTAGATCTTTTTTGCCGCTCTCTATATATATTTTATAACGGAGGAATAAAAAAATGAAAAGAGAAAAAGCAGTTAACATAGTTATTGTATTGCTGTTAATTTCAATCGTGTTATCTATTTTAAATCTATTTAAGTAGGTGTGTATCGTGAGTTTAATAAAGAAGCACCTAGATTCTTATAGGATTGCTAAAGATAATAATATTACCTAGCCAATAATGACAAGGGGAATTAATAAGGACTTGGATAACTTATCGTTTAAGCATCTTAAAGCTATCTCCACTTCCCTAGGAAAAGATATAGTAACTTGTCGCAAAAGAATTAAATATTTTTGTAAAACAGAGCTGCTCAAAAATAATCGAACATTTTTTTGTTTTGTCTATTTTTGATGAAACTACTAGTCATGGAGGATGATAAACTACTAAGGTCCAAATGAATTTATAGGTTTAGCATCATTACTCGAAGACGATGTTTTAGTGGTGGTTGGAAATAAAATCCGCCCGAAACGATCGGGTGGTTTTCAGTTTGTAAAAGTATACCAATTATATTGATATAGTAAATGCATAAAGTTAAGAAAGTGATAAAAATTGGATGATGAAGAATAAAAAAGGTATCGCAATAAGCAAATGACAATAGTGACACTAATCATTCAGACGATTACAGCTATTGTACAACTCATCACAATGCTTAAAAAATAGGTAAAAGAGGCGATACGCCTTTCTTCTGTTCATCAATTTTAAAATGGAGGCATTAAAATGAAAAACATAGGAAAGCTACAATATTTAACTTTGACTATCAGTATCGTTGCTCTGATATTGTCGCTAATAAATTTACTAAAGTAGGATGGTGAAATTGACGTTTTCTAACGAAGACCTCGATTCTCTGTCCTTTAGATTGATAAGATCTCTAGCCTGCTCAATGGAAAAACAGTTGAACATGTTGTACAGAAATTAGATGATTTGCAAAATAAAACCGCTCGAAATCAATCGAACGGTTTTATTTTGTCTATTTTTAGTCGGTACTACCTCTTTTTTATTGGAACCGCAGAGGTATTTTGGAAATGTCCCACATTTTTTATCACTTTTTATACCTTTATGAAACGGTTATAAAAAGTCATTTAAAGAATCTCATTGTAATCAAAAGAGTTTCAAAAGGATGCCAAATCCCTAAGGATAATCAAAAATAGATACGATTATTTATTTTGATATTGCAATCCTTAAATTTCCTCTAGCAAAACAACAAACTACTTGATTAAGCGTGACATCTTTTAAGTAGCTTGTTGTTTTTAGTAATAAAAAACAGCCCAACCGAATCCCAATCCAGTCAGACCGTCTTAAATTTCCTACATCACTAGCGGCAATACCACCAGGCCGTTCATCAAAATGTGCGCAATCATTGAAGTTTGGATGCGTCCCGTTTTATGGTACAGCCAGCAAAATAGCAGCCCAATCGCGGCGTATAAAAAGATGTGGCTGTCGTTATGCATAAAGGCGAACGCTAAGCTGGAAATGATCGCCATGATCGTCAAACCTAAGTTCGAGCGCATCCCAAATAGAGTGCTTAAATTGCCAAACAAAACTTTCCGAAAAACTAACTCTTCCATAATGGGCGCCCCAACGGTGATTGCCAACACAAAAAACGGGTTGATTTTCGCTAGGGTAACTAACGTAGCCGTATTGGCGGAAGCGGGGTTTTGCCCCAGAATAAAAGTGACGTAGCTAACCACAAACTGGAGCACGATCACTAACGCGGTCCCGATGATCCCCCACGCAATTGCTCGGAAGAAGGGGATTCGCCGAGTTTCAATTTGGTTGATTTCACTATTTTTCAGGTTAATAACCACCAGCAGGGCAGCTCCGACTAGGTAATCGATAGTTTCCACCCAAATAAATGATGCACCCAACCGAACGAAAAGGTTGATAACGCTCGGTAGCAAGAAAATTGCTAAATAAGTGATTAAAGTTAATAAAGAACTTTTACTAATTTTCATCATGACACTCCTTTATTTCCTGTAAGTATAGCATATTTGAACGGTTGTTATATTTGATTGGTTAATATTGGTCAAAAACACTTGCATTCTATTAAAAACATGATATAGTTATCAGTGTAGTTAGCACTTAGGTGTAACGAGTGCTAAATAAATCATGCATTTAATTATCAGAAATTTGGAGGGATTCACGTGTTAAAACCTTTAGGAGATCGCGTTATTTTAGAAGCTAAAGACGAAGAAGAACAAACTGTCGGAGGCATCGTTCTGGCAAGTAATGCTAAAGAAAAGTCCCAAACCGGTAAAGTTGTCGCTGTAGGTAACGGTCGCGTTTTAGATGACGGAAAGACGTTACCAATGAACGTTAAAGTAGGCGACACAGTAGTTTACGATAAATATGCAGGAACAGAAGTAACATACGAAGATCAAAAATATTTAGTTGTCCATGAAAAGGACTTAGTTGCAGTTGTTGAATAATTAATTTAAAGGAGTGTTGATCATGGCTAAAGAAATTAAGTTTTCAGAAGATGCACGCACAAAGATGCTAAAAGGGGTCGACAAATTAGCAGATACCGTTAAGTCGACTATTGGACCAAAGGGACGTAACGTTGTTTTGGAACAATCATACGGTTCACCAACAATCACTAACGATGGTGTAACAATCGCTAAGTCAATTGAATTAGAAGATCACTTTGAAAACATGGGTGCTAAGTTAGTATCCGAAGTTGCTTCTAAGACAAACGACATTGCTGGTGACGGTACTACAACTGCGACAGTACTTACCCAAGCAATTGTTAACGAAGGTATGAAGAACGTTACTGCTGGTGCTAACCCAGTTGGGATTCGTCGTGGTATTGAAAAGGCTACTGAAAAAGCAGTTGCCGCATTGCACAACATGTCACACGAAGTAAAGACAAAGGATGACATCGCACAAATCGCTTCAATTTCTTCTGCTAACCCAGAAGTTGGTAAGTTGATTGCGGATGCAATGGAAAAGGTTGGTAACGACGGAGTTATCACTATTGAAGAATCTCGTGGAGTTGACACAACCCTCGACGTTGTTGAAGGTATGCAATTCGATCGTGGTTACATGTCACAATACATGGTTACTGACAACGACAAGATGGAAGCTAACCTCGACAACCCATACATCTTAATTACTGACAAGAAGATTGCTAACATTCAAGACATCTTGCCATTACTTCAATCAGTGGTTGAACAAAGCCGTTCACTTTTGATCATTGCTGATGACATCACTGGTGAAGCATTGCCAACCTTGGTATTGAACAAGATGCGTGGTACTTTCAACGTGGTTGCTGTTAAGGCACCTGGTTTTGGTGACCGTCGTAAGGAACAACTTGAAGATATTGCCATCTTAACTGGTGGTACAGTTATCACTGACGATCTTGGCTTGAACTTGAAGGACGTTACAATCGAACAATTAGGTCAAGCAAACAAGGTTACGGTTACTAAGGACGACACAACCATCGTTGAAGGTTCTGGTAGCCAAGAACAAATCGCTGAACGGGTTGCAATGATCAAGCAACAAATCAGTGAAACAACTTCTGACTTTGACAAGGAAAAACTTCAAGAACGTCTTGCTAAGTTAGCTGGTGGGGTTGCAGTTATCCGGGTTGGTGCTGCTACTGAAACCGAATTGAAGGAAAAGAAGTACCGTATCGAAGATGCTTTGAACGCTACTCGTGCTGCTGTTGAAGAAGGATTCGTTCCTGGTGGTGGTACAGCACTTGTTAACGTGATTGCTTCCTTAGAAGACCTTGACGCAGAAGGCGACGAATTAACAGGTATCAACATCGTTCGTCGTGCTCTTGAAGAACCAGTTCGCCAAATTGCTGAAAACGCTGGTGAAGAAGGTTCCGTCATCGTTACAAAACTTAAGACACAAAAAGATGGTGTTGGTTACAACGCTGCAACTGACGAATGGGTTGATATGATTGAAGCTGGTATCGTTGACCCAACTAAGGTTACTCGTTCAGCACTTCAAAACGCTGCTAGTGTATCCGCATTGTTATTAACAACGGAAGCAGTAGTTGCTGACTTACCAGAAGAAAAGCCGGCAGCTCCAGCAGCTCCAAACCCAGGTATGGGCGGAATGATGTAATCAAACTTTCGTGACTGATGGAGATGCTTACCGAAAATGGTAAACCATCCCCGCAATTAATCACTGAAGGCAACTGAATAATCCAGGAAAAGACGCGCATTGCGCGTCTTTTTTTGTGTCCAAATGCCGGGGTAAAGGGTTATCGCAAAATCTCTTTAAAAGTTAATCAGGAATTTTGTTTTATTTGCCTAAATTCTGTTATTATCAGTATATGAGTGAGAATCCAAAAATATGCTAGCTAATTTACTGGTTTTGGAGTAGAATTTCACTTGCATATTTTTAAAAACGGAGAGTAAAAAATGTTTTCGTATTTGAAACGTATTTTAATTGGTAAACCACTGAAGACGTTAGACGAAAGTGGCCAAGCGTTAACGAAATTTAAGGCGCTCGCTCTGCTATCTTCAGATGCTTTATCATCTATCGCATATGGTACCGAAGAAATTCTTTCGGTTTTAATTGTTTTATCAGCTGCGGCAACTTGGTATTCAATCCCGATCGCAGCAATCGTGTTAGTGCTATTATTTGCAATTACGGTGTCATATCGTCAGATTATTAAGGCGTATCCTTCGGGAGGCGGTGCTTACGTAGTTGCTAGCAAGAACTGGGGGACTTCGGCCGGGCTAGTCGCCGGGGGGTCGCTGTTAGTTGATTACATGCTGACGGTGGCCGTAAGTGTGACTTCCGGAACCGAAGCGATTACCTCGGCAATCCCGGCGTTACAGAAGTATCACGTGGCCATCGCGGTGCTGATTGTGCTCGGAATTATGGCCCTGAACTTGCGAGGGTTGCGGGAATCGGCAAGTTTCCTTACCATCCCGGTTTACCTGTTCGTAGTGGTAATCTCGATAATGATTATTGTAGGGTTATATAACATCGTTACCGGACAAGTTACTTATCATGCGGCGGCAGCAATTGGCTCGACCGTGCCGGGAATGACCTTCGTGCTCTTCATGCGGGCGTTATCTTCTGGATCATCTTCCCTAACTGGGGTAGAAGCGATTAGTAACGCGGTGCCTAATTTCAAGAAACCGCGGCGGAAAAATGCGGCAGCTACTTTGGCAATCATGTCGTTGATTTTGGCTTCGTTCTTCGCGGGAATCACGTTCTTAGCTTACTACAGCGGAATTACGCCGATGAGTTCGCAAACCGTGCTTTCCCAAATCGGGGTTACGGTCTTCGGCCACGGGATTTTCTACTATATCCTACAATTGTCAACCGCGTTGATTTTGGCGGTAGCCGCAAACACCGGGTTCTCGGCCTTTCCAATGTTGGCCTACAATTTGGCCAAGGATAAGTTCATGCCCCATGCTTACATGGATCGGGGCGACCGACTCGGCTACTCTAACGGAATCATTTCGTTAGCCGCGGGCGCAATCGTGCTGATTTTGATTTTCGGTGGACAAACCGGTCTCTTAATCCCGCTTTATGCTATTGGGGTTTTCGTACCGTTCACGTTGTCACAATCCGGAATGATCGTGCATTGGAAACGAGAAGGCGGCGCTCATTGGTGGATAAATGCTTCTGCTAACTTACTAGGAGCGTTACTATCGGCAGTCTTAGTAGTTTGCTTGCTATTCCTACACTTTAGCAACGTTTGGCCATACTTCGTGGTTATGCCACTGTTATTGCGGATGTTCTACAAGATTCGTAAGCACTATGACGAAGTCGCTGACCAACTGCGGGTTGTGGAAAAGGGCAAGGTTAACTTGCACGACTATGACGGTTCAACCGTAATTGTGTTGGTTAGCAACGTTACCCAAGTAACTTCTGGTGCGATCAACTACGCTCGGTCAATCGGGGACTACGTAATCGCCATGCACGTTTCGTTTGATGCTAACCCAGAAAAAGAGCATAAGACGGCGATGGAATTTAAAGCGGAATATCCGGACGTACGGTTTATCGACATTCACTCGTCGTACCGTTCGATTACCAATCCGACGCTTCGGTTCTGTGACGTAATTGCTAAACGGGCGGCAGAACGGAATTACACCACGACGGTATTGGTTCCGCAATTCGTTCCGCGCAAGCCATGGCAAAACATTTTGCATAACCAAACTGGTTTACGTTTGCGGGCGGCACTAAATTCACGCGAAAACATTATTGTTTCCACGTATAATTATCATTTGAAATAAAAGTAAACGGGTTAAGGAAGTGAGTTTCCTTAACCCGTTTTTTGTGCAAAGACTCCGGGAAAAACTTCGTTGAAGTGAATAGATGTTATTTTTCTGTGGAAACGTTGTCGTTTTAAAATGAAAATTATCGTTAAATTATGTGAGTTTTCGGTGAAGTTACTGTATAAGGCATGCAAATTTCGGTATAATGAGCTTATTATGAACATAAAAGAGGACAAATTATGCGATTTGAAATAGTTGTCAGTTTATTTGCAACCATGATCATTTCGGCGATTTTAACACCATTTGTCCGAAGAATTGCTTTTAAAATTGGAGCGGTTGATAAGCCGAACGCTCGGCGGGTTAATAAAGTGCCGATGCCGACGATGGGCGGGTTAGCAATCTTCTTGGCATTTAATTTCTCACTTTTTTTCTTACTAAGAAATCAAATTCCTAACCCGCAATTTTACGGAATCTTCTTCGGCGAATGTATAATTATGTTAACCGGAATTATTGATGATATTTTTGAATTAAAACCTTCGCAGAAAATGATTGGAATCTTGCTCGCGGCTTTAGCGGTGTATTGGTTTGCGGAAGTGCAAATGACGACCTTGACTTTACCGTTTATTGGGATTGTCCATTTGGGATGGTTTTCGTTACCAATTACCCTAATTTGGATTGCCGCGATTACTAACGCGATTAACCTATTGGACGGTCTAGACGGGTTGGCTACCGGGGTCACCATCATTGCGCTATTTACGACCGGGTTTACCGGATTGTTCTTTTTACCATCCACTAATATTTACATTGTAATTATGATTTTTACGTTAGTGGCTGCAGAAGTGGGCTTTTTGCCATATAATTTCTTCCCGGCCCGCATTTATTTGGGGGATACCGGGGCGTTATTTATTGGATTTATGATTGCGGTCTTTTCGCTTTCAGGATTGAAAAACGCCACCTTCATTTCCGTCTTAATCCCGGTAATGATTTTAGGAGTGCCGTTAACCGACACAATTTACGCCATTTTGAGACGACTGCTAAATAAACAATCAATTGCGCACGCTGATAAGCGCCATTTGCACCACCGTTTGATGCAAATGGGATTGACGCATCGACAAACCGTGTTGGTAATTTATGGTATTTCAATGATTTTTTCCTTTATCGCGTTGCTCTACCCGCTTTCTACATTGTGGGGCTCGGTATTGTTAACAATCGGAATTTTAGTGGGAATTGAGTTGTTTGTGGAAGCAATCGGGCTAGTAGGGGAAAATCGGACCCCGATGCTGAGCTGGATTAAACGATTAGTTCGGACCACTACTTCTAAAACTGCTAGCAATGAATTTAAAGAAGAAGATACTTTAAAAGATCGGGTGCGTTCGCGTAGTGAACGTCACCAACAAAAAAAGCATCACGACTGATGTAGTAATCCCTAAAAGTTAGATTTTGGAGATACTATGTAAGGCGTGATGCTTTTTTGTTAAATAATTACTGAGGTTGGTACGGAACTTGAACGCGTTGTTGTCCGCCATCTTTAAAGCTAACGTTGCCACTAAAAAGTCCGGTTAGTTCTGCCTTTAAATCGGCCACTTGGTCTTGGTCGACGGCTACGGTGGTGATTACCTGAGTGGTATACTCGTGATTCACCTGGGTAATTTGGTGTTGTTCGAGGTAGTAGGTTAACTGATCGTTATTTTGGTAATCAATGGTGATTGCTAGCAATTCTTGGTCTACCGATTCCATTAGGGTAGCAGATTGCACAGCAAGAGAAGTACTCGATCCGTAAGCCCGGATCAACCCGCCGGCGCCTAATTTGATGCCGCCGAAGTACCGGGTGACCACTACCAAAACGTTTGTTAGATTTTCACGTTTTAAAACTTCAAGGATGGGCGCGCCCGCCGTGCCAGAAGGTTCACCATCGTCCGAAGCTCGTTGAATATCTTGGTGGTCTCCAAGCACGTAAGCAAAACAATTATGGGTAGCTTTAGCTTCGATTTCACGGATATCTTGCAGTTTAGTTTGGGCTTCTTCTTCGGTTTGTACCGGAATAATCCGGCTAATGAAACGGGATTTCTTAATGTCTTGTTCAGTGGTAACCGGTTCTTTGACGGATAAAATTAATTTCAAGAAAAGGTCTCCTTTTTAAGTATCTTATAGTATGGAAGCAAAGGTTAAAGAAAAATATTACGGCCGGCTAGTACCGGTTAATCAGGCGGAAGCTACTGATCCAACGGTTAATTATTTTCCAGCCGTTATCGTAAAAAAACGGCGGATCCAATGTCAGCGCTGCGGAGCGACTACCAAATTAAAGGAGGGCAGCTTACCCAACCAGCAGTATTATTGTCGACACTGTATAAATCTCGGTCGAATGTCCACATTGGTTAAGTTAGGAAACTTGCCTGAACCGAATCACTTTCCTGTGGGCCGTTCATATTTAAAATGGCAAGGGCAGCTAACCCCGGACCAACAGCGTTGCGCCAACGAAATTATTTCGTCAATTAAACAGCAAACGGACCGGCTATTGTGGGCCGTTACGGGGGCGGGAAAAACCGAAATGCTTTTTCCGGGAATTAACTTTGCGTTAAAAAAAGCGCTCCGGGTTGCAATTGCCTCTCCACGTATCGATGTAGTTTTAGAACTGCACCCCCGGATTCAAGCGGCGTTTCCGGAAATTGCGATCGCATTATTACACGGGCGCACTTCCACTCCCTATACGTATACACAGTTAGTTTTATGCACTACGCACCAGCTACTTCGATTTTACCACGCCTTTGACGTTTTAATCATTGACGAAGTGGATTCGTTTCCCTTTGCAATGAATCCAGCATTACACTACGCGGCGCACCAAGCGCGTAAGGAGTGCGGTACGACCATTTACTTGACGGCCACGCCAGACGGTCAATTGTTAAAGGATAGTCGGTCCCACCGGTTGCCTACTAGCTATTTAACCCGCCGGTTTCACGGGCACCCGCTACCAGAAATTAAAATGGTTAGTGGGTGCAATTGGCAAAAATTAATTCACCGCCGGCGGCTTCCGGAACGACTGCGCCAATTTCTAATGGCTCAAGCAAAGACACAGCGGCAATTTTTAGTCTTTGTTCCGCGAATTGACCAGTTGTCTTCAGTTTTGCAGGCCATTCAAAAACAATTCCCGGAGCTTGATTTAGCAACGGTGTACGCAGAAGACCCGGAACGGATTGAGAAGGTTTCAGCAATGCGGGAAGGTCAGCTTACCGGTTTAATTACGACCACCATTTTGGAACGCGGGGTTACCTTTCCGGGAATTGATGTAGCAGTTTTAGGTGCGGATGATGAAATCTTTTCCATGGCTGCCCTCGTACAAATTGCTGGAAGGGTCGGGCGCAGTCCTAAACGACCAACCGGAACCGTCTTATTTATCGGCCAAATGTTAACCCGCCGGATTAAAAGGGCCCAACGCCAGATTAAATTTATGAACCAGCAGGCCTTTAAGCAATGAACCGCTGTTTATTATGCAGTCGAATGCTGAATAGACGAGTTGACCTATCCTTTATCCTTAGCTTTCAACGGGCGCAACCGCAGTTGCTTTGTCACAACTGTCGAAACCAGTTAGTTAATTTGCAGGAGCGTAAAGTTTGTGTAAGCTGCGGACGACTAGCTAACCAGTTACAATGCTCAGATTGCCAAAAATGGAATGACCAATTTAACAATCAAGCACTTTTTCAATACAACGCGTTCATGAAGGAATTTTTTCAGCGTTATAAATTTCAGGGAGACTACTGGTTGCGTAAAGCTTTTTGCAACGATTTTATCAATTTTATTCAAAGTTTAGTTAAAGAAGATGAACATTTAGTACCAATTCCGGTCGATCAAGGTACAATAAAGGTACGGGGATTTAATCAGGTGGCGGGGTTAATAGAAGGTTTGGAATTTGAGCCCGTTTTAATTAGCCAACGCTCTGAACAAGCCCGCCATCAGTTTCAACGTAGCCGTCGGGAACGGTTGCAACGTGAAAATCCTTTCCGGGTTGTTGAACCCAATAAAGTCGCCGGAGCCAAATGGGTAATTATTGATGATATTTACACCACTGGGGTAACCGTTCGCCAAGCCGGACGGGAGCTTAGTAAGCATGGTGCGCGTCAAGTTCGTTCAATTACGCTTTGCCGATAGTTTTTGAGTGTATTAATTGTTTATTATAGCGTTTTCATTTATAATATAAGTGTACAGAAATACATGAAGTAAAACTTATATTTCTGCACGTGGACGCACTTTGTTCACAGTTGAAAGGAGAGAGTCTTATGCTTGATTTTAATGTACGTGGTGAAAATATTGAAGTAACAGAATCAATTCGAGATTACGTTGAAAAAAGAATTGGTAAAATCGAAAAGTACTTTGATCAAGGTGCTAACCCAAAGGCACACGTAAATTTGAAGGTATACCAAGATCGGACAGCTAAAGTAGAAGTTACCATACCATTACCATACTTGGTATTACGAGCAGAAGAGACATCGCCTGATTTGTACGCAAGCGTGGATTTAGTAACGGACAAATTAGAACGACAAATTCGTAAATACAAAACTAAAATTAATCGTAAATCACGGGAAACGGGTTATAAGGGAGTTGAAATCCCACAAGAAGACGCACGTGAAGACGAAGAAGAGGCCAGTGAATTTGATATTGTGCGGACTAAGCAAGTATCCTTGAAGCCGATGGGGGCTGAAGAAGCAATCTTGCAGATGGACATGTTAGGCCATAACTTCTTTATTTACGAAGACGCTGATACAGGATCGGTTGATATTGTTTATCGGCGTCACGACGGTCGCTATGGTTTAATTGAATCCGCTAACGAATAATTGTGAATGTTAAAAATAAGGATTGCTTAATAGACCACACATGGTTTGTTAAGCTTTTTTTGATGAACTTTGATAATATAGAAAAAAATGATAAACTTAGACAAGTTTATCGTGGACACGATTTAGAAGAGTACGGAAGGAATTATACATGGCAAACATTTTAAAAAAATGGGTTGAAAGTGATGCCCGTGAAATCAAACGGCTAGGAAAAAAAGCCGACAAAATTGATGCCCTTAAGGATGAAATGGCACAATTAAGTGACGAAGAATTAAAGGCAAAAACGCCAGAATTTAAGGAACGTTTAAAAAATGGGGAAACCCTCGATGATATTTTAATTGAAGCCTTCGCGGTTGCCCGGGAAGGTGCCAAACGCGTGTTGGGACTATTCCCTTTTCGGGTGCAATTAATTGGTGGAATGGTTCTTCATGGCGGAAATATTGCCGAAATGAAAACTGGTGAAGGAAAGACTTTGACCGCTACACTACCAGTGTACCTTAACGCCCTAGGCGGCGAAGGGGTTCACGTAGTTACCGTTAACGAATACTTAGCGGAACGGGACTCTACTGAAATGGGTGAGTTATACAAGTGGCTTGGTTTGACGGTTGGGGTTAACACGGCAGAAATGTCCCCTGACGAAAAACGGGAAGCCTACAATTGTGACATTACCTACTCCACCAATAGTGAAATCGGGTTCGATTATTTGCGGGATAACATGGTTGTGTACAAGGAAGATATGGTACAACGACCATTGAACTTCGCGTTAATTGATGAGGTTGACTCGGTATTAATTGATGAAGCCCGGACTCCGTTGATTATTTCTGGACAAACTGAACCCTCGGTTACCTTATACCAACGTGCGGACCGCTTCGTGAAGACTCTTACCGATGGCGATTACACGATTGATTGGGAATCTAAGTCAATTTCATTGACCGAAAACGGAATTCGACGTGGTGAAAAGTATTTCAACACGGATAATTTATACGATGTAGAAAACAGCGCCTTGAATCACCACATTGACCAAGCACTTCGGGCCAACTACATCATGACCAAGGATAAGGACTACGTGGTCTCTGATGATGGTGAAGTACTAATTGTTGATTCGTTTACCGGACGGGTCATGGAAGGCCGGCGTTTTTCTGACGGTCTTCACCAAGCAATTGAAGCTAAGGAACACGTTGAAATTCAAGATGGTTCCAAGACCATGGCTAACATTACCTACCAAAACTTGTTCCGGATGTATAAGAAATTATCCGGGATGACCGGGACGGCGCAAACGGAGGCGGAAGAATTCCGCGAAATTTATAACATGGAAGTGGTTAGTGTACCAACTAACCGGCCAGTAGTCCGGGACGACCGCCCTGATTTACTATACCCAACTTTGGAAAGTAAGTTTAAAGCGGTAGTTAAGGAAATTAAAAAGTTGCATACTAAGGGACAACCGGTGCTGGTTGGTACCGTGGCGGTTGAAACTTCCGAATACCTATCCCGGTTATTAGACCGTGAACGGATTCCGCACGTAGTTTTGAACGCGAAAAACCACGCTCGCGAAGCTGAAATTGTTGCTAACGCGGGCCAAAAGGGTGCCGTAACCATCGCGACTAACATGGCTGGACGGGGAACCGATATTAAATTGGGACCTGGTGTAGTCGAACTCGGCGGGTTAGCCGTAATCGGTACCGAGCGTCACGAATCTCGGCGGATTGACAACCAGTTGCGGGGACGTTCTGGACGGCAAGGTGACGTCGGGATGTCGCAATTCTACCTTTCACTAGAAGACGACTTGATGATTCGCTTTGGTTCTGAACGAATTAAGGACTTGCTTTCCCGGATGAAGGTAGCGGATGAAGACGCGGTAATCCAAAGCCGTTTGATTAGCCGCCAAGTGGAATCTGCCCAAAAACGGGTTGAAGGTAACAACTACGACGCGCGGAAGAACGTCTTACAATACGATGACGTAATGCGGGCGCAACGGGAAGTTATCTACGCGGAACGGCAACAAGTAATTATGGAAGAACACAGTCTAAAAGATGTGCTAATGCCGATGGTTTACCGGACGATTGACCGGGTGGTAGACGCGCATACGGCCAAGACGAAGAAGAGTTACGACCTAGATACGATTGTGGAATTTGCCCGGACCACCTTGGTAAACGAAAATGATATTAACATTGAGGACTTAGAAGGCAAGTCGGCTAACGAAATCAAGGATTACTTGAAGCAGCTAGCAGACCAGATGTACAAGCAAAAGGAAGATGCGTTGTACGCGCCTGAACAAATTCTCGAATTTGAAAAAGTAGTTATCTTACGAGTGGTTGACCAACACTGGACCGACCACATTGACGCGATGGATCAATTACGTCAATCAGTTGGACTACGGGGTTATGGTCAATTAAACCCACTAGTTGAATACCAACAAGAAGGCTACCGGATGTTCAACGAAATGGTTACGGACATTGAGTACGAAACTACCCGACTCTTCATGAAGTCGGAAATTCGACAAAACCTTGAACGTTAGTAGCTTTATAATATAAACTGGGGAGGCGGCAAAGCTGACCCAGTTTTTTTAGTTAAAAGAAAAAAGGAGTAGATGAAATGGAGCTAACGGACGCAAAACATCAAATTGAAGATATGCAAAAAGAGGTCGCTGACTTCGGGAGGTCTCTTTGACTTAGATGCGTTGAACGAAAGCATCAGTGTTAACGAGGCAAAGATGGCGGAACCTGATTTCTGGAATGATCAGGAAAAAGCCCAAAAAATAATTAACGAAACTAACGTATTAAAAGCTAAATACGACAATTATAAAAATTTAACTGACCATGTGGAAAACTTAGAGGTCACCCTAGAACTATTGGAAATGGAAGCGGACCCCGACGTGCAGGCGGAGTTTGAAGACGAACTTTCCCAAACGGCCAAACTGTTGCGTGACTACCGGTTAGGGCTGTTGCTGAATGGCAAGTACGATGCCAATAATGCCATTTTGGAAATTCATCCGGGAGCTGGCGGAACCGAATCCCAAGACTGGGGCTCGATGTTACTGCGGATGTATACCCGCTGGGCGGAACAGCACCAATTCAAGGTCCAAATTGAAGATTACCAAGCCGGCGAAGTTGCCGGAATTAGTAGTGTTACAATACGGGTGATGGGCCATAACGCCTACGGCTACCTACGTTCGGAAAAAGGGGTTCACCGCCTCGTGCGGTTATCGCCTTTCGATTCAGCCGGGCGGCGGCACACCTCGTTTGCTTCGGTAGACGTAATGCCAGAATTAGACGACTCGGTAGAAGTTAACATTAACCCAGACGATTTACGGGTGGACGTTTACCGCTCTAGCGGGGCCGGCGGGCAGCATATTAACAAAACTTCTTCGGCTGTTCGGATTACTCATTTGCCAACCGGAATCGTGGTCGCTAGCCAAGCGGAACGGTCCCAATTGCAAAACCGGGTTACCGCGATGAATATGTTAAAGGCCAAGTTGTTCGAGTTAGAAGAGCAGAAAAAGGCCGAAGAAAAGGCTAAGTTAGAGGGAACCCAGCTAGAAATCGGTTGGGGATCCCAAATTCGCTCTTATGTTTTTCATCCGTATTCAATGGTCAAGGATCACCGGACCAATTTAGAAACTGCGAATGTGCAAGGTGTGATGGACGGCGATCTGGATGACTTTATTAACGCTTATTTACAATGGAAGTTGCAGAAACGTAATCCTAAATAGGAGATTTTTTCATGGCAATGACAATTTTAGTGGTCGATGATGAACCGGCAATCGTTACACTCTTAACGTACAATTTAAAACAGGCTAATTATCAAGTGATTAGCGTAGACAACGGGGTTGATGCTGTTAAAGAAGTGCAACGCGGGAAGGTCGATTTTGTGATTATGGACTTGATGCTGCCCCAGTTGGACGGGGTCGAAGCTACGAAACAAATCCGTAAGTTCAATGAACAAATTCCGATTATTATGTTGACGGCTAAATCTAGCGAAGTGGATAAGATTTTAGGACTAGAATTAGGGGCGGACGACTACTTAACCAAACCGTTTAGCCCACAGGAATTAATTTCCCGGATTAAGGCTATTTTGCGGCGGACTAACCGGGTGGTCGACTTAAAGGAAATTGTCCCTGAATTACCTGCTACCGGAATTACGATTGATTTTAAGCGGCTGACGGTACAAAAAAATGGGCAACCGGTGGCTTTAACACCCAATGAATTTCGGTTGTTGAAGTTTTTGTTTCAAAATAGTAACCAAGTTTTATCACGGGATCAAATCCTCGAACAGGTTTGGGGATACGAGTATGGCGGGCAGACGCGCATTGTGGATATGCACATCAGCCATTTACGCGACAAGCTGGAAGATGATCCAAAACATCCACGGTTGATTAAAACTATTAGGGGGTTCGGTTATGAGTTCTTCACAAAAGAAGGGCATTAGAAAAACCATTCAGTTTGGGCTAGCAAGTTTGATTGGGAACGCGTTTATGGCCTTTCTGGTTTATAAATTAATTGTTAAGGAAAACCCGCGGGTCACCCGGGTCGACATGACCTTAATGATTGCGGTAATTTTATTGATTACCGTGATTGAAGTGATTGTTTTTTGGAGTAATCAAAAGAACATCATTGAGCGGCAACACCAGTTCCGAATTAACCTGGAAGAGACCATTAAAGGGAATAAGGTTCCTAAAATTTACCTGGATCCAGACGACCCCTTTTATAAATTATCTAAGGCCGTTAATGAAATTAGTAAACACGAGCGTCACCAAATTCACGAGTTGACCAACCAACAAAATGAATTAAAAGCGATTATGGATAACTTACCGGTGGGAGTATTAGTAATCAATCGACACCGGGAGTTACAGGTGGCGAATACTTACGCCATTAACCGGTTAGGAATCACGGCGCTCGATATTCCGCACCCTTACACGTTAGACGTGCGAAATCAGGAGCTCAGAAACTTAGTTGACCAAGTTTTCCAAAGTCGCCAAAGCGTCACTAAAACACTCGAACTGGAAGACGGCGGGCAATCTTATATTTTTGAAACTAACGTAGTTTACAGTCCCAAAGTGCACCACAAGTTTGAAATTATCGTGTTGCTTTACGACGTAACTGAAAGCGTACGGTCGAAACGAATTGAACAGGATTTTGTTAACAACGCCTCTCATGAGTTGCGGACCCCCATCACTTCAATTGCTGGATTTGCGGAAACGTTGTTGGAGGGCGCCAAAGACGATCCCGAAACGCTGGATAACTTTTTAAATATTATTAAGTCGGAAAGTGACAAATTAGTGCGCCTGGCGGATGATATTTTGACCATGTCCCAGGTTAAAAATGAACCAAAGACCTGGAAGAAAGTTAACTTGTACGCTTACGTGGAACAGCAATTTCACATGTTACAAAACAATTTACAAGAAATGCAGTTGACGGTGGAAAATAAAATTCCGGAAACGGCCATGGAAACCGTGGTAGAAAACGACCTTTTCCAAATCACTAAGAATTTGATTACTAACGCGATTAGTTACAATCGCCATGGTGGAAAGATTAAGGTCGAATACGCTTCGCACCACGATAGTTGGGAATTGTCAGTTAGTGATACCGGAATCGGAATTCCGTTAGATCAGTCTGAACGAGTTTTCGAGCGCTTTTACCGGGTTAACAATGCGGTGAAGGGCGGAACCGGCCTGGGGTTAGCCATTGTTAAGGAAGCCGTCGTGGATATGGGCGGTAGCGTTCGGATTGAATCGGACGATGACGATAGTGGAACCACCGTCGTAGTTCGGTTTAAGCGCCGGGTTTAAAATAATAATTTACACAATTAAGGTGTCGGAAAATTCCGACGCCTTTTTTTGTTGACTTTGACGATGTAAAAGTAAGTTTTTGCTCATGGGGATGTGGATAACTTAGCTAATCTTGGCGTTAGTTTCGACATCTTTACATAATCTTTACATTACCCATATGGAACCTTTACCTAGCTTTCATAAGCTAAATATGTAAGTAAGGAACAGGAAAAACGGGAGGTTCGCTAATGAATAAATGGCTTAAGTTGCTGCTTAGTTGCGGATTAATTTTGGGAATTGGGTTACTTGCGGGTTGCCAGAATAAAGACGCCACCCAAAAAGTAACCATCGTCGGTTCGACTGCGTTGCAGCCCTTGGTGGAAAAAGCGGCGGCAGATTATCAGGTAACTCACCCGCAAGCACAGATCACCGTGCAGGGTGGCGGATCGGGTACCGGACTTGGTCAAGTTCAACAAGGAGCGGTACAAATCGGAAACTCTGATGTATATGCTGGGCAACAAGATGGGATTCGAGCTAGTCAATTAAAGGATCACCAAGTGGCGGTAGTCGGCATTGCACCCGTGGTCAATAAAGACGTGGGAATTAAGAATTTGTCCATGACCGAGTTACAAAAAATTTTCACGGGAAAAATCACCAATTGGAAACAGGTGGGCGGCCCGGATGAAAAAATTGTGATAATCAATCGGGCCCAAGGCAGCGGAATCCGGAAAACGTTTGAACAAACGGTTTTACCGCATGGTGGCGCAGTAAATGCTCAGGAACAGGATGCTAACGGAACGGTGCAAAAGGTGGTGCAGGCAACTCCCGGGGCAATCAGTTATCTGTCCTTTTCATATTTCAATAAGCAGTTACAGCCAATCGCGATCGACGGAGTACAACCCACCGCGGAAAACGTGCAAACTAACCGGTGGAAAATTTGGTCGTATGAGCACATGTACACCCAGCTGAAAACTAACTCAGCAACCCGAGACTTCCTTAAGTACATGACGTCCCAGACGGTACAAAAAAATTTAGTGAGTGATTTAGGATACATTTCCATTCATGATATGCAAGTGAAACGGACCATGGACGGAAAAGTGATTCCGATCAGGGGGGAGCAAAATGATTGATGAAATTCAAAAGGAATTAACCCAAAAGTCACAAGCCGCGCGGCAAGATCAATTGGGCAAATTAATCGCCCGGATTTGTGTGGGAGTAATTATGCTAGTAGTTCTAGCAATCTTATTCATGATCACTTCCAAAGGCTTAGCAACTTTTTCAGAAAACAAAATCAGTGTAGGCGATTTTTTCACCAAAACAATCTGGAATCCGACTGCTAAACCGACCCCGTTAGTGGGTGCATTACCGATGATTGTCGGTTCTTTTGCAGTAACCCTGGGCTCGGCACTTTTGGCAGCGCCTTTGGCAATGGCAACGGCCATCTTCATGGTGGAAATTGCAAACAAACGACGTCGGGGCCTTCTTCAAGCGGTAATTGAGTTACTAGTGGGAATCCCATCGGTAGTTTACGGGTTCGTCGGCTTAACGGTGGTGGTCCCCGCTCTCCGTAGTATTTTCGGTGGAACCGGTTTTGGAATCTTAGCTGGCGCCCTGGTGTTATTGGTAATGATTTTGCCAACCGTAACCGCAATGTACGTGGATAGTTTACAAGCAGTTCCCCGTCACTATCGGGAAGCTTCCTTAGCGTTAGGGGCAACCCGTTGGCAGACAATTTCTAAAGTAGTGGTGCGTGCTTCCTTACCCGGGTTGTTAACGGCGATTATTTTTGGGATGGCCCGCGCCTTTGGCGAAGCACTCGCGGTACAAATGGTAATCGGAAACGCAGCGGTTTTGCCAAAAGATGTTTTGACTCCGGCGGCTACGTTGACCAGTGTTTTAACGACTGGAATCGGGAATACAGTGTTGGACACTTTACCAAACAACGCCCTGTGGTCCTTAGCTCTGGTACTGTTGATAATGTCACTATTTTTCAACCTATTAATTCGGATGATTGGCAAAAAGGGGGCGTTTAAATGAAGGCGAAACGAATTGACCGGATTGCAACCGGGGTAATTTACGCAATGGTGGGATTGGTCGTTTTAATCCTAATTGGGTTGCTAGGTTTTATCTTAGCGACCGGATTACCACACGTATCGTGGCGATTTCTGACATCTTCGGCGGCCGCCTTTAGTGCAGGAGGCGGCATTGGGGATCAATTGTTTAACTCATTTTATTTATTGGTGCTAACCCTGATACTATCCTTACCGATTGCGTTAGGAGCAGCAATTTATTTAAACGAGTATGCGCCCCAAAATAAAATTACCGAAATTATGCGAATCATGATTGAAGTGTTGAGTTCGTTGCCTTCGGTAGTGGTCGGGTTGTTTGGCTTCTTACTTTTCGTGGTGCAGTTTCAACTAGGATTTTCCATTCTTTCAGGTGCAATTGCCCTAACGCTATTCAATTTACCACTGTTAACCCGTAGCATTGAAAATGCCTTGGCAGGGGTGCCTGATTTACAACGAGAAGCAGGTTTAGCGTTGGGGATTTCCCGGTGGCACACGATTACCAAGGTAATTCTACCAGCTGCCTTACCCGGGATTTTAACCGGAGTAATTCTGAGTGCGGGACGGGTGTTCGGGGAAGCCGCTGCACTAATTTTTACCGCGGGACAAAGCGCACCAAGTTTAAATTACGCCGATTGGAACCCGCTTAGCAGCACTAGTCCACTGAATATTTTCCGGCCGGCGGAAACCCTTGCCGTCCACATTTGGAAGATTAACACGGAGGGAATCATGCCCGATGCTAGCCAGGTATCTGCAGGAGCTTCTGCAGTTTTGATTATCGTAATTTTAATATTTAATTTCAGCGCTCGGCGCTTAGGTAACTGGGTATACCGGCGAATTACTGCGAGCCGATAGGGGGATGAATGCAATGCAAACCAACGTTAATGAAAGTTCAATCCTAAGGTTTCCAACTAACCGTGAAATTGCACTGGAAACTCACGATTTACAGGTATTCTATGGGGAAAAGCAAGCCCTTTTTGATGCCTCGCTACAGTTCCCCCGGTATTCAATTACAGCGTTAATTGGTGCCTCGGGATCGGGAAAGTCGACCTACTTACGCAGCTTGAACCGGATGAACGATGGCATTGCGCGAGTAACCGGTAGCATTACGTACCGGGGGTTAGATATTAATACGAATAACGTTGATATTTACCAAATGCGGCGCCGGATCGGGATGGTTTTTCAACGTCCCAACCCGTTTGCTAAGTCAATCGAACGTAACATCACCTTTCCATTACGCGAGCATGGGATAAGGGATTCCGCGCAACTAGCTGAAGTGACCGAGACGAGTTTACGACAAGCTGCCCTGTGGGATGAAGTGCATGACCGCTTAAATGCAAGTGCCTTAGCACTCTCGGGCGGACAACAACAGCGCTTGTGCATTGCCCGGGCGTTGGCGATGAATCCCGACATTCTACTGTTAGATGAGCCGGCCAGCGCGCTAGATCCGGTGTCGACCGCTAAGATTGAAACCACGCTGCGAGAATTAAAAAAGCGGTATACGATCATCATCGTTACGCATAGCATGGAGCAGGCGTCACGATTAAGCGATTATACGGCGTTCATGCATTTAGGGAAGATTGTAGAATTTGATACAACCAAGAATATTTTTACCAATCCCCGTGAAAAATTGACGGAAGACTATATTTCAGGAAACTTTGGTTAAAGGAGAAGGGTAATGAGTAATAACGTGGTAACTGCAGAAGACGTGCGCTTATCTTATGGGAAAACGGAGGCTTTACACGGAATTAACCTTAACTTGCCAAAAAACCAAATTACGGCGTTAATTGGTCCGTCGGGAAGTGGCAAATCAACCTTTTTACGTTGTTTGAACCGGATGAACGATTTAATTCCAGAAGTGCGGGTGACCGGAACGATTCGGGTTGCGGGGCAGGACATTTACGATGCTCAAACTGACGAAGCGGATTTAAGACGGCGGGTCGGTATGGTTTTCCAACAACCCAACCCCTTTCCATTTTCGGTTTATGACAACGTCACCTACGGGCTCCGCCTTGCGGGAATCACTGACCCCCAAGTTTTAGCGGAACGGGTGGAGACGAGTCTGAAACAGGCCGCGGTTTGGCAAGAAACTAAAGATCATTTAAAAAGCAACGCCCTTTCTTTTTCGGGCGGGCAGCAGCAGCGGATCTGCATTGCCCGGGTGTTAGCGGTTCAACCGGAAATTATTCTTTTAGATGAACCAACTAGTGCGCTAGACCCGATTTCGGCGGGGAAGGTGGAAGAAAGTTTGGTGGCTTTGAAAGAAAATTACACATTAGCGGTAGTGACCCACAATATGCAACAGGCCTCTCGAATTTCGGATCAGACGGCGTTCTTTTTAAACGGGCAGTTAGTGGAAGCGGGGCCAACTGCTAAACTATTTTTAAATCCGGATCAGACGGCAACGAGTGATTACTTGAACGGTAAATTTGGTTAAGGGGGAATTGGTATGCAAGGAATTTTTAAGGAAGAGCTTAAGCGGCTATTAGAACAGTTCACGGAAATGGGACTGGACGTGGGGGAACAAATTTATCAGGCAACCAAATCTTTTATTGACCACGATCGTGAGCTAGCTCAGTCCGTGATTGAACACGATGAAAAAGTCAATGTTGCCGAAGTGCGGTTAGAAGATCAGGCAATTAATTTGATGGCGCTGCAACAACCAGTGGCTAATGATTTTCGACAGGTGATCGTAGTTTTAAAGGCGAGTTCGGAACTGGAACGAATCGGCGACCACGCGGTGGGGATTGCCAAGGAAACGATCCGAATTAAGGGGCATCAGCGGGATGCAATAATTGAAGCAGAAATTGCTGAAATGACCCATTTGATTCGGGGGATGCTTGACGCAACGATTGACGCCTACGTTAAGGATGACGGCCGGCTTGCAAAAGAAATTATCGATGCGAACCACCAAATCGAAACCAGTTTTAAAAAAATTCGGCAAAGCATTGCCAGTAAAATGAAACACGACGCCAAAGTGGTGACTGGAGGGACCGGATATTTAATGGTTGCTAGCTATTTGGAACGGATTGGCGACCACGTAATTAACGTGGTGGAGTGGATCATGTACAACCAGACTGGAAAGATTACGGAGTTATCCGGGGACAATTAAAAATAAACGGGTGGAGGCTGGGAAAAAAGTAAAAAATGCTTTTCAAGGATAAAAAGGTCCTTAAAAAGTTGTTTTGATGTTTTGACTTCAATAGAGCCAAAACGTGTGCTAAAAGCTAGTTTGTTCCGCTTAACCAAAAATTGACCATGATGCCTGGATTTGGCATCATGGTCAATTTTTGGTTAATGCTCACAAACTACCCGACTTTTGTCCCACTCTCGCTTTTTTATTTTTATCATGGAAAATAACATAAGATGTGCTGCCTTTTAGGGGATTAATTTAAAATTTTGGTAATACCCGTACTTTTTATGGGGATAAAGTTTGCTAATCGAAAGTGAAAAGCTGTAAAATTACAGATAATTAAAAAGCTTAGAGGTGAAATGTTTGAAATCAGGTTTCAAATCAAAGTTTACAAAGTCTAACGACCGTTTTGTTGCTGGAGTATGCGGTGGCATTGCGGAGCATTTTGGCTGGGATAAGTCCCTTACCCGAATCATTGCGTTAGTACTAATTTTACTATCACACGGGTTGTTGTTGATTCCATACTTTATTTTAGCTTGGTACATGCCAAGTCAAAATACAGGATTCTTTCAGCAGTTTGCCAACTGGACTGGCTTTTCGGGAAAAACTCCCGGACAAAAGCAATCACGGCAAAGAAAAGAAATTAAGGACGCCGAAGTACACGACGTCGATGAATAAAAGATTAGGAGAATGCAAATGCGCTTTTGGCAACGAGTATTAGTGAATGGAATTTTATTTGTCGCTTTAACGGGATTTTTCCAAAATAGCGGAAATTTCTACGTTTCTAACATTTGGATTGCGTTAGCGGCAAGCCTCGTCTTGGCGATTTTAAATGCTAGCGTGCGGCCAGTTTTACAAATTATTTCGCTACCAATCACGTTATTGACCTTAGGATTTTTCAGCATCGTGATTAACGCGTTAATGCTGACGTTCACGTCGGCGCTGGTTGGTCCCGCTAACTTCTATTTTTCGTCATTCGGGATGACGATGTTGATCTCGGTGATTTTGTCGATTTGTAACATGATTATTTCGAATCATTTTTCCAATCGTTATTAAAGGAGGCCCATCGTAATGGCCGATAGTGTTTCAATTACAGAATTAGTTAAAAAAATTAGGCTCGACGTATTTTATGGGGAAGACCTGTTAGATAAAAAGCAGGTTACGGTTAGTGACATTTCCCGGCCGGGATTAGAATTAACCAATTACTTTAAATTTTACCCCCGCGAGCGAATTCAGTTGTTTGGCCAAACCGAAATTTCGTACGCAAAGGATAGCATGACGAGCGCGGATCGCACGGTTGTCTACAGCCAAATGGCAGATAAGCAAACGCCCGCCTTCGTAATTTCACGGGGACTTCCGGTGCCTAAGGAGTTAATTAAGGCGGCAAAGGATAACGGAGTGCCGATTTTAACGTCGACCCTTCCGACTTCCCGGTTGTTAAGTAACATGACTAACTACCTAGAAGACCGTTTAGCTGAACGAGATTCGGTTCACGGTGAACTTGTGGAAATTTACGGACTAGGGGTACTGATCACCGGTGATTCCGGAATCGGGAAGAGTGAAACTGCTCTAGACCTTATTAAACGCGGGCACCGGCTGATTGCGGATGACCGGGTCGATATTTACCAACAAGATGAACAGACCTTAATTGGGGAAGCTCCCCAAATTCTCCGGCATTTGTTAGAGATCCGGGGAGTCGGAATTATCGACGTGATGAATTTATTCGGGGCTAGTTCGGTTAAGAACAGTACCGATATTAACCTAATCGTCCACTTACAAAATTGGGATAAAGAAACCCATTTTGATCGGCTCGGGAATGGTGAACAAACCCGGCATTTCTTTGATTTAGACATCCCCAAAATTACGATTCCGGTTCGTGTTGGACGGAACCTCGGGGACATCATCGAAGCCGCCGCAATGAACTTTAGGGCTAAAAATATGGGTTACGACGCTACGAAGGTTTTCGACCAAAACCTTAACGCGTTGATTAAAGATAACTCACAAGCATAGGAAGTGGATTTAGTGAATTTAAGTATCGGAGCTTTAAATCCGATTGCATTTTCGTGGGGGAGCCTCCAGGTGCACTGGTACGGAATTATCATTGCCTCTGCCGTGGTCCTGGCAACCATTCTAGCGGTTCGGGAAGCGCGACGCCGGCGCGTGGATCCCGACCGCATCTATGATTTGATTTTATGGTCGCTACCGGTGGCCATTATTAGTGCTCGCGCCTACTACGTGATTTTTGAATGGGGTTACTACCAAAACCACCTTTCCGAAATCATTCGGGTTTGGGACGGTGGAATTGCGATTTACGGTGCGTTGATTGGTGCGGGAATCGTGGTTTACCTATTTTGTCGATACTACTGGATTCCGGTTTGGTTGATGTTGGATATCATTGCTCCGGTGCTGATCATGGCTCAAGGAATTGGCCGGTGGGGTAACTTTATGAATCAGGAAGCCTTTGGGCGGGTGACCAGCCTAGCTTTTCTGCAAAGTTTGCACCTGCCGCCCTTTATTATTCAGCAGATGTGGATCAACGGCGCGTTTCGCCAACCAACCTTCCTGTATGAATCCGTATGGGACATTTTAGGCTTTATTGTGTTAATGAGTTTACGTCACGTACCGAAACTTTTTAAACAAGGTGAAATCTTTTTGAGCTACGTGATTTGGTATTCTTTCGGACGGTTCTTCGTGGAAGGAATGCGAACGGATAGCCTTATGTTATTGGGGATTCGGGTCTCCCAATGGTTGTCGGTAGTGTTATTTATGGGCGCGATTGGCCTGTTGATTTGGCGCCGAACGCGGGTCCAAAATCCGGTTCCCGACTACCTGGATGGAAACCAGTTCGCACCAAAAGACCTTGAGTAAAGTACCTTTATATATGATAATGAGAGGGTACATATTTTTAAATAATTATATTTTATAGATTGTAAGGGGATTAATAATGGCAAAAAAAGTTGCAGTGTTAGGAGCCGGTTCATGGGGCAGTATTTTAGCAAACATGTTGGTTCAAAATGGCAATGATGTAGTTGCTTGGACAAACATGGAGGCGCAAGCTCAAGAGCTTAACGACCAACACACTAACGAGCATTACGTGCCAGGTTTCAAATATGATGAACGTTTAGTAGCAACGACGGATCTAGAATTTGCGTTGAAAGACGTTGATGCGGTGTTATTCGTTGTTCCTACTAAGGTAATGCGCTTAGTTGCTCAACAAATGGTTGCCGTTTTAGAAAAAACAAAGCAACAACCAGTGATTATTCATGCAAGTAAGGGACTTGAGTTAGGAACGCACAAACGTCTTTCTGAAGTATTGGAAGAAGAAATTCCAAGCCAGTACCGAAAGGCGATCGTGGTCTTGTCTGGCCCAAGTCATGCTGAAGAAGTTGCTAAACAAGACTTGACGTTGGTAACGGCGGCAAGCACTGATTTAGCAAGTGCTGAAATGGTCCAAAAATTATTTATGAACCACTATTTCCGCGTTTACACCAATGACGACATCATCGGCGTAGAGATGGGGGCGGCGTTGAAGAACGTCATTGCGATTGGCGCGGGTGCTTTACACGGCCTTGGATACGGGGACGATGCTAAAGCAGCCCTCATTACCCGGGGATTAGCTGAAATATCTCGTTTAGGGGTTGCCTTTGGCGCTAAACCGCTAACCTTTATTGGTTTATCCGGGGTTGGTGATTTGATTGTTACGGCTACGAGTGTTCATTCTCGAAACTGGCGGGCTGGTAACGAACTTGGCCAAGGAATGCAGCTGCAAGAAGTTATCGATACGATGGGGATGGTCATCGAAGGGATTCCTTCTACCAAGGCAGCTTACGAATTAGCCCAACAAAAACATATCGAGATGCCAATTACTGAAGCCATCTACGATGTGTTGTATAATGATAAAGGTGTTAAAGAAGTCATTGATGACCTTATGCACCGGGATGGAAAATCAGAATTAGAGTAAATATTTGGAGGTTTGAGTTTTTATGACAAAAGTACGTAAAGCAATCATACCAGCAGCGGGATTAGGAACCCGATTCTTACCAGTAACTAAGGCTTCGCCTAAGGAAATGTTACCAATCGTGGACAAGCCTACGATTCAATACATCGTCGAAGAAGCACGGAAGTCTGGAATTGAAGATATTTTGATCATTACCGGAAAAGGTAAGCGGGCAATTGAAGACCATTTTGACGCGGTTCCTGAATTGGAAGCTAACTTAAAGGCAAAGGGCAAGAAGCAAATGTTGAAGATGGTTGAAGAAACCACCGGTCTGAACATGTACTTCAAGCGGCAAAGTCATCCCCGTGGTTTAGGGGACGCGGTTTTAACTGCGAAGACATTCGTTGGTAACGAACCATTTGTCGTTATGTTAGGTGACGATTTGATGGAAGACAAGGTTCCCCTAACTAAGCAACTGGTTGATTCGTTTGAAGATACTGGTGCTTCTACATTAGCTGTTTTACCGGTTCCTCACGAAGAAGTTTCGAAGTACGGGGTTATTGATCCATCTGAAGAAGTGGAAAAAGGCTTGTACAACGTTTCTAAGTTTGTGGAAAAACCCGCAGTTGATGAAGCACCAAGTAACTTAGCGATCATTGGTCGTTACGTACTTACTCCAGAAATCTTTAACATTCTCGAAAACCAAAAACCTGGTGAAGGTAACGAAATCCAATTAACCGACGCAATCGATACGTTAAACAAGAAGCAACGGGTGTTTGCGAAAGTATTTAACGGTGACCGTTACGACGTGGGTAACAAATTTGGTTTCTTAAAGACCAACATTGAATATGGTTTGAAGCATCCAGAAACAAAGGATGAACTTAAGGCCTACATCAAGGAATTGGCTAAAACGCTCAAATAAAAATTAACATAGCTATTTAGGGGAGACTCGGACTTTTGGTCCCGGGCTCCCTTATTTATTTTCTAAGTTGCTGGGTAACTTGCTAAGCATTAAAAATGCAATTTTTAAATTAGTGATTATAATACAGAATAATGGACAGTTATTAAAAGTAAGTGTATAGTGGATTCATTATCAGATATGGAGGATTATTATGGCAAAGCAATATGATGTGATAGTAATCGGTGCGGGGCCGGCTGGAATGACTGCGGCTTTGTATGCATCGCGTGCTAATTTGTCGGTGCTGATGCTTGATCGCGGGATTTATGGCGGCCAGATGAATAATACGGCAGCCATCGAAAATTATCCGGGATTTAAGTCCATCCTGGGACCAGATTTAGCAAAAGAAATGTACGAAAGCTCCACTCAATTTGGCGCAGAGTACGCTTACGGAAGCGTCGAATCAATTCGTGACGATGGAGCCACTAAGTTAGTGAAGACCGATATGGGTGAAGAATTTATCGGCAAGGCCATCATCATTGGGACCGGCTCAGAATACAAGAAGCTGGGCGTGCCTGGTGAAGAAGACTTTAGTGGCCGGGGAGTTTCCTACTGTGCGGTATGTGATGGTGCTTTCTTTAAGGGAATGCACTTGATCGTGGTCGGCGGTGGTGACTCAGCGATTGAAGAAGGTATTTACCTAACTCAATTGGCATCGAAAGTTACTGTTATTCACCGGCGGGACCAACTTCGGGCACAAAAAATCAGCCAAGACCGGGCGTTTGCTAACCCCAAGATGGAATTTATTTGGAACAGCAACGTAACCGAGATCGTGGGCGATGATAAGGTTACCGGCGTAAAGGTTAAAAATAACCAAACTGGTGAAGATTCTTTTATTGAAGCTGCGGGAGTATTTATCTACGTTGGGGTAAAGCCAATGACCGCTCCGTTTAAGGACTTGGGCATTTTAGATGAAAACGGCTGGATTCCAACCGACAACCTAATGCACACCAAGGTTCCGGGAATTTTTGCAGTCGGTGACGTACGGAAGAAAAACCTTCGCCAAGTTGCTACGGCAGTTGGAGAAGGTGGCACGGCGGGACAACAAGCTTACGAGTACATTCAATCGTTATCCTAAAAGTGTGAAGTCATTAATCATTTAAGAAAATTATGAAGCCTCCAGAAGCCAGGGAAAACCTTGGTTTCTGGAGGCTTTTTTGGTGAACTGGAGTGGTTTAATAATTAAAAACTTTTTTATGGATTAGCTGTACTTTATAATTATAGGTAATGGCAGAGTGCGATTTTTGGGTAAAACGCTTTCTGAGTGACTAATCGTATTGTATAATAAAAATTAAGTTACTCACACCGAGGAGGAATTTTTTAATGAACTGGGAAGATTCAGTTAAAGAATGGCAAGATTTTGCCGATTTAGATTTTAACTTAAAACAAGAATTAAAAGAATTAGCAAAGGATCCACAAGCGCTAAAAGAGGCTTTTTATGCACCGATGGAATTTGGAACTGCAGGAATGCGGGGAGTAATGGGTCCGGGAATCAACCGGATGAACATTTACACGGTTCGTCAAGCAACGGAAGGTTTAGCTAACTTCATGGACACGCTAAATGCCGAAGACAAGCAACGGGGAGTAGCAATTAGTTTTGACTCCCGTTACCATTCGCAAGAATTTGCTTTAGAAGCTGCGGGTGTTTTAGGCAACCACGACATTCCAACGTTCGTGTTTGATAGTATGCGGCCTACTCCCGAACTTTCTTTTACGGTTCGTGAACTCGATACCTACGCTGGTATTATGATTACGGCTAGCCACAACCCTAAGCAATATAACGGGTATAAAATTTACGGTCCGGATGGCGGGCAAATGCCACCAATGGAATCGGACCGGATTACTGAATACATTCGGAAGGTCACCGATATTTTTGGCGTAAAAGCTTTGACGCAAGGCCAACTCCGTGAAAAGGGCTTAATGACCTTGATCGGCGAAGATATTGACCAGAAATATCTTGCACAAGTAAAGACGGTTTCCATCAACCACGACCTTATTAAAAAATATGGCGCAGATATGAAGTTGATCTATTCGCCACTTCACGGAACTGGAAAGGTAGTCGGCGGCCGTGCCCTTGAAAATGCCGGTTTCAAAGATTACACGATGGTACCAAAGCAAGCCATTGCGGATCCTGAATTTGGCACAACACCATTCCCCAACCCGGAATTTGCCCAAACTTTTGATTTGGCGATTGAGTTAGGTAAAAAGCAACAGGCAGACCTCTTGATTGCGACGGATCCCGACGCAGACCGACTAGGAGCGGCCGTTCGTTTACCAAATGGCGATTACAAGTTATTGACCGGAAATCAAATTGCGGCGGTAATGTTAGAATACATTTTAACCGCCCACGATGAAGCTGGAGACTTACCAAAGAACGCTGCAGCCGTAAAATCAATCGTTTCTAGTGAATTAGCAACCCGGATTGCGGAAGCTCATGGCGTAGAAATGATTGACGTTTTGACCGGATTTAAGTACATTGCCGATCAAATCAAACATTATGAAGAAACCAACGAACACACCTTTATGTTTGGCTTTGAAGAAAGTTACGGCTACCTTGTTCGGCCATTTGTTCGGGATAAGGATGCCATTCAAGGGATTGTACTATTGGCGGAAATTGCCGCTTATTACCGGAGTAAGGGTCAAACCCTTTATGATGGGGTACAAAACCTCTTCACAACGTATGGCTACCATGAAGAAAAAACCATTTCAAAAGACTTCCCTGGTGTGGATGGTAAAGCGAAGATGGCAGCAATCATGGAAAAGGTTCGTGAAGAACGCCCAGACCATTTTGACGACGTTGCGGTGGTTGAAACCCAAGACTTCTTAAGTCAAACTAAGTATGCAGATAATGGCGAAACTTCGCCAATCGAATTGCCAAAGGCGGACGTCTTGAAGTTTAAGTTGGCAGATGGCTCATGGATTGCGATCCGCCCATCCGGAACGGAACCAAAGATTAAGTTCTATATCGGAGCGGTAGGCGAAAGCGAAGAAGCAACTTTGAAGAAGATCGAAAACTATGAAAAGGCGATTGATGGGTTGATAAACTAGAGTGCGCAGGGACCCGGGTAGATTTTGAGGATTAACTGAATATCGGGACTAATCGCAGTTTGAGCGATTGGTCCCGATATTTGGTTAACCGGAGAAAACTGGGTACCGGAGCACGTTTAAACTTATCCATCAATTTGATAACTTGATAAGCAAAGATTCGGCTAACGGCCGGATCTTTTTTAGTTTCTAGCTGTTTTAAAAGGGGTGCTGAGCCAAGTTTGTTCCCCGGCGGAAAACTTTCACATTCCAGTTTATTTGTGATAGTATGTTAACAATTTAAATTTATTTAGGGGGAATTTTTTATGGGGATGCATCAATTTTTTAAAAGTTTAAGTAATTTAGAAACAATTTACCGGGCACCCGGATTTTTTAAGTATCAAAAACATTCGGTTGCGGAACATTCCTTCAAAGTGGCGGAAATTGCTCAATTTTTAGGCGACGTGGAAGAACATGCGGGAAACCAAATTAATTGGCGTTTACTTTATGAAAAATCCCTTAATCACGACTATAACGAACGGTTTATCGGCGACATCAAGACGCCGGTTAAGTATGCCACGGCCGACTTGCGGAAGATGCTGGCGAATGTAGAAGATTCAATGAAGGATAATTTCATTAAAAATGAAATTCCTGCTGAATTCCAAGCTGCTTACGAACGGCGTTTGTCAGAGGGCAAGGATGACACGATCGAAGGCCAGATTTTAGCGGTGGCGGATAAGATTGACCTGCTTTACGAATCGTTTGGTGAAATCCAAAAGGGAAATCCGGAAGACGTTTATACCGACATTTATAAGGAAAGCTTAACCACGATTGTTAAATATAAGGACATGCCGAGTGTGCAATACTTCCTCGAAAAAGTTTTACCCGAATTGTTAAATGAAGAGTTTACGGACCAACTAAAATTAGAAAAAATTAGTCGCACAATTATTCAATAGCAAAAAAATAGCGAAAGTATGTTCGGTGTGATAGAATAGTGGCAGTAACTCAAACGTTAATAATCAAATGGCTGAGAGCCAGAACCTAACGGGGTTCATCTCAGTTTTTTTGTGTGAATGGGGGAAAAATAATGATTGAACGCGAGGAAAATCGGCAGTTCGAACTAGTTTCTAAGTACCAGCCTACCGGAGACCAACCGACGGCGATTAAACAACTAGTTGATGGGATCCAGAAGGGTGAAAAAGAACAGATTCTTTTGGGTGCGACCGGAACTGGAAAGACTTTTACCATTTCAAACGTAATTCAGCAGGTCAACAAGCCGACGCTGATTTTATCACATAACAAGACGCTCGCTGGACAATTGTATGGTGAATTCAAACAATTTTTCCCAAATAACGCAGTTGAGTATTTTGTTAGTTATTACGACTATTACCAACCCGAAGCATACGTGCCTTCTAGTGACACTTATATTGAAAAGGATTCGTCCATTAACGACGAAATCGATGAGCTGCGGCATTCGGCGACAAGCTCGCTATTGGAACGGAACGACGTGATTGTGGTGGCCTCAGTTTCGAGTATCTTTGGTTTAGGGGACCCGCGCGAATATCGCGACCAAGCCTTATCACTACGCGTGGGGCAAGAGATTGACCGTAATCAATTACTCCGAGAATTAGTCGACATTCAATATGAAAGAAATGACATTGATTTTCAACGGGGACGTTTCCGAGTGCACGGCGACGTGGTGGAAATCTTCCCGGCCGCTAACGAAGCCCACTCAATCCGGGTGGAATTCTTTGGCGATGAGATTGACCGGATGCGTGAGATGGACGCTTTAACTGGAGAAATTATTGGTGACCGCGATCATATCACCATTTTCCCGGCAACCCACTTTATGACTAACGAAGACCGGATGGAACACGCTATCGAAGGAATTGAAGCGGAATTAAAGGACCGGCTTGCAGAATTAGAAGGCCAGGGTAAGTTATTGGAAGCCCAACGACTGAAGCAACGGACCACTTACGATATCGAAATGTTGCGAGAAATGGGTTATACCAACGGAATTGAAAACTATTCTCGGCACATGGACGGTCGCAAACCTGGTGAACCACCGTATACGCTACTGGACTTCTTCCCAGACGACTTCCTATTGGTAGTTGACGAATCCCACGTTACCATGCCGCAAGTTCGCGGGATGTACAACGGGGACCGGGCCCGGAAGCAACAATTAATTGACTACGGGTTCCGGTTACCAAGTGCGTTAGATAACCGGCCGTTGAAACTTGAGGAGTTTGAAAAACACGTTCATCAAGTGGTTTATATGTCAGCAACTCCTGGGGACTACGAGACGGCTAGGACGGACCACGTGGTACAACAAATCATTCGGCCAACGGGATTATTGGATCCGACTATTGAAGTGCGGCCAATTATGGGCCAAATGGATGATTTGCTTGGCGAAATTAACCAACGCGTAGAAAAAGACGAACGGGTCTTTGTAACTACCTTGACGAAGAAGATGGCCGAAGACTTAACCGATTATCTAAAGGATATGGGGATTAAAGTGGCCTACCTGCATAGTGACGTAAAGACGCTGGAGCGAACCCGCATTATTCGTGATTTACGACTGGGCAAGTACGACGTCTTGGTCGGAATTAACCTGCTTAGGGAAGGAATTGACGTTCCGGAAGTTTCACTGGTGGCAATTTTAGATGCCGATAAGGAAGGCTTCTTACGTAACACCCGTTCCATGATTCAGGTGGCTGGACGGGCGGCGCGTAACGAACACGGACACGTAATTATGTATGCCGACCACGTTACCCAATCTATGAAGGAAACCATCGACGAAACCGCGCGGCGGCGCTCGATTCAGGAAGCATACAATAAGGAACACGGGATTACCCCGCACACGATTAAGAAAGATATCCGTTCGCTAATCTCAGCTACCACGGAGACGGAAGACGCTGGTGAAAAGGACGACTTTTTGGATGTGGACTTCGCGGATATGGATCGTAAAGACCAAAAAGAAATGATTGAAAGTCTGGAAGACCAAATGCGCGCGGCAGCTAAAGAACTTGATTTCGAAAGGGCTGCTAATCTGCGTGATACGGTATTGGAATTAAAAGCCCAGATTGATTAGGAGGAATTCCGTTTGGTAAATGATAAGATTATCATTCACGGTGCGCGAGCACATAACTTAAAAAATATTGACGTTACCATTCCGAAAAATAAATTAGTGGTGGTAACTGGTTTATCTGGTTCAGGGAAGAGTTCGCTTGCTTTCGATACGCTATACGCGGAGGGGCAGCGTCGTTACGTGGAAAGTTTATCAGCATACGCTCGGCAATTTTTAGGCCAGATGGACAAACCCGACGTAGATTCGATTGACGGGTTGAGCCCGGCAATTTCAATTGACCAAAAAACTACTTCGAAGAACCCCCGGTCCACGGTGGGAACCGTTACGGAAATTAACGATTACCTGCGCTTACTCTGGGCGCGGGTGGGAACTCCCGTCTGTCCAAACGACGGGACGATCATTACTAGCCAAACGGTTGAACAAATGGTGGATCGGGTTATGGAACTTCCTGGACGAACTAAAGTACAAATTATCTCCCCAATCGTGCGCGCTAAAAAAGGGCAACATAAAAAGGTGTTTGCTAGCATCAAGCGGGAAGGTTTTGTGCGGGTTCGGGTTGATGGTGAAACCATGGATGTTGAAGAAGTTCCGGAATTAGAAAAGAGCAAGGCCCATTCCATCGACGTTGTCATTGACCGCATTGTGGTTAAGGAGGGGATTCATTCCCGACTCTTTGACTCATTTGAAGCGGCTTTACGATTAAGTAAAGGATACGCGACCGCCGATGTGATTGGCGGAGACCCCATTCTATTTTCGGAACACTACGCTTGCCCAATTTGTGGATTTACGGTGGGAGAGTTGGAACCCCGGTTGTTTTCATTTAACGCTCCGTTTGGTGCCTGCCCAGATTGTGACGGGCTCGGGGTTAAACTGGAAGTTGATATGGACTTAGTAGTTCCTGATCAGGATAAAACGTTGCGGGAAGGGGCTTTGGCTCCTTGGAATCCAATTAGCTCCCAGTATTATCCAAAATTACTGGAACAGGCGGCGGAAAGTTTTGGGATCGATATGGACACGCCGTTCAAGGACCTACCGAAGGATGCACGGCAACTAATTTTATACGGATCCAAGGGAAAACAATTCCATTTTCATTACGAAAATGACTTTGGAGGAGTGCGGGATGTTGATACCGAATTTGAAGGGGTCATTAATAATGTCAACCGCCGTTATCAAGAAACTAACAGTGACTTCACGCGTGACCAAATGCGGTCATATATGCGGGAGTTAACTTGTCAAACTTGTCACGGTTATCGTCTTAATCGGAAGGCGCGGGCGGTTAAGATTGCCGGTCAACACATTGGTGAGGTTTCTGAATTACCAATCGACCGGTGTACGGCCTTTTTTGAGAAACTTAATTTTTCGGAACAAGACACCGTCATTGCAACGCCAATTTTGAAGGAAATCCGGGACCGGTTGAACTTCTTACGGAACGTGGGGTTGGAATACCTGACCTTAAGTCGGTCGGCACGAACCCTCTCCGGAGGCGAAGCGCAACGGATTCGGTTAGCTACCCAAATTGGTTCGAACTTATCCGGAGTACTATATATCCTGGACGAACCTTCGATTGGGTTGCATCAACGGGATAACGATCGCTTGATTAGTTCCTTGAAAAAGATGCGTGATCTCGGCAACACCTTGATTGTCGTAGAACATGACGAGGATACCATGCGGGCAGCGGACTATTTGATTGATATTGGTCCAGGCGCCGGAGAAAATGGTGGCGAAGTAATGGCCGCGGGGACTCCCAAACAGGTTGAACGCAGTCGTAAATCGCTTACCGGACAATATTTAGCTGGTAAGAAGTCGATTCCGGTCCCTACTGAACGGCGGGATGGTAACGGCTTGGCAATTCAACTAAAGGGCGTTCAAGAAAACAACTTGAAAAACATTGACGTGAAGTTCCCATTAGGAAAGTTTATTGCCGTTACCGGAGTTTCGGGATCCGGTAAGTCTACCCTGGTAAACATGGTGTTGAAACGAGTTTTGGCACAAAAACTTAACCGAAATTCGGAAAAGCCTGGTAAGTATAAGTCGGTTAGCGGAATCAAGAACATTGAAAAGGTTATTAACATTGACCAAACCCCAATTGGACGGACTCCCCGGAGTAATCCGGCAACTTACACGAGTGTGTTTGATGATATTCGCGGACTGTTTGCCCAAACTAACGAAGCTAAGCTACGTGGATACACAAAGGGCCGCTTTAGCTTTAACGTAAAGGGCGGTCGTTGTGAAGCATGTAAGGGTGACGGAATTCTGAAAATTGAAATGAACTTCCTGCCAGACGTTTACGTTCCTTGTGAAGTATGTCATGGCACCCGGTACAATTCTGAAACTTTAGAAGTTAAATATAAGGGGAAGAACATCGCGGAAGTTTTGGATATGACCGTTGAAGAAGCCGCTAAGTTCTTTGCGCCAATTCCTAAAATTGCCCGCAAGCTTCAAACCATCATTGACGTTGGGTTAGGATACGTGCATTTAGGGCAATCCGCAACTACCCTTTCTGGGGGCGAAGCGCAACGGATAAAGTTAGCTGCTGAATTGCATAAAAAAGCTAACGGAAAAAACTTCTATATTTTAGACGAACCAACTACCGGGTTGCATACTGATGACATTAAGCGGTTGTTAGATGTTTTACAACGCCTAGTGGATAATGGCAACACTGTTTTGGTAATTGAACATAATTTAGACGTTATTAAAACAGCAGATCACCTAATTGATTTAGGACCAGAAGGCGGCGACGGTGGCGGACAAATCGTGGCTACCGGAACCCCCGAAGAAATTGCGGAAGTGGCCGAAAGCTATACGGGTCAATATTTGAAACCTGTTTTAGAACGAGATCGCAAGCTACAGAAAAAGTAATTTTATCAAAAATTAAGCGGAAATCAGACCATTAGATTGGTTAGATTTCCGCTTTTTTAGTAGTACCGCGGGGATTTTTGGCGATGACCTTTGGTGGTCGCCAAGTTTTCGTGGTATCATTTAAAAAATGACACGCCCGGATGTGTTATACTGGAGAAGTTGTTACCTTGGAATGGGGGAATCATTATGAACGAATCATTGAAATTGGTAGTGGTAACGGGAATGAGCGGTGCCGGAAAAACTGTCGCAATGCAAAGTTTCGAAGACATGGGCTTCTTTTGCGTTGATAACATGCCGTTAGCACTGTTACCAAAATTTTGGGAATTAATTAAAGAAAATGGCAACATCACCAAAGTTGCCTTAGCAGTTGATTTACGTTCGGATGCATTTTACGAACAAGTCATCACGATGCTGACCGATACCCAAGCACTTTCGGGAATTAATCGTGACATCTTGTTCCTGGATGCTACTAATGAGGAATTAATTGCGCGTTACAAGGAAACTCGGCGGGCACATCCGCTAGCGATGGACGGTCGGGTAGCGGACGGAATTCGCAAAGAACGCGAACTGCTTGCCCCAATCAAGTCGGAGGCCCAGCTGGTGATTGACACTAGTAATTTAACGCCTCGCGAATTAAGAAGTAAAATTTTTAACCAATTTTCAACCAACAAAACGGTTCCTAAATTCCATATTGAAGTAGTTTCGTTTGGCTACAAATACGGGTTACCGATTGACGCAGACATCACTATGGACGTGCGTTTTTTGCCTAACCCATACTACGTGCCGGAACTAAAAAATCAGGTGGGAACCGATCAACCGGTGTACGATTATGTAATGAACCAGCCGGCTACGGAAAAATTTTACCAAGCTTATTTAAAGCTGCTGATGGATATTATGCCGGGGTACCAACAAGAGGGAAAGTCGAATTTGACGATCGCGATTGGCTGTACCGGTGGGCAACATCGTTCAGTAGCGATTGCGGAGCGGTTAGGAAATGATTTAGCTAAGCACTACGTTACTCACATTTCTCACCGAGATGTAAATAAGCGAAAGGAAACGGTAAATCGCTCATGAGTAAAATCAAGGGACCTAAAATCGTGGTAATTGGGGGCGGGACTGGCCTTCCAGTTATCTTAAACGAGCTACACAAACGCAATGCAGACGTGACCGCCATCGTTACGGTGGCAGATGACGGAGGTTCTTCGGGAATCATTCGAGACTACGTTAACGTGGTTCCGCCGGGGGATATCCGGAACGTCATGGTGGCTTTGTCGGACATGCCGCCCGAACTCAAGGACATTTTCCAATACCGCTTTAAAAGTGAAGATAACTTTCTTGCCGGACATGCGATTGGTAATTTAATTATCGCCGCACTTTCTGAAATGCGGGGCGGAATTGACCCTGCAATCCGAGAATTATCGCAAATGCTTCAAATTGAAGGACATATTTATCCGGCAAGTGCTGAACCACTAGTGTTGCACGCTAAGTTTACGGATGGCACGAGCTTAGCAGGTGAATCAGAAATTACCGCGGCCCACAAGGATGTTAAACAGGTTTGGGTCGAAAACAATCCTTGGAGTGAGCATAAAAAGCCGCGGGCCGTTCCAGAAGCCTTAGAAGCTATTGAAGCAGCTGACGAAATTATCCTAGGACCGGGAAGTTTATTCACTAGTATTTTGCCAAACCTAATGATTGAAGACATTCGTAAGGCCGTTTTAGCGACCCAAGCGGAAATTGTTTACATTTGCAACATTATGACTCAAAAAGGCGAAACAATCGGCTTTACCGATGCCGACCACGTCCGCGTTTTAAACCAACATCTAGGTCGAAACTTTGTGGATACCGTGTTGGTTAATACCGAAAAAGTTCCTGAATCGTATATGGATTTCAACCGTTATGACGAAGTTTCCAAACAAGTAATTCATAATTTTAAAGGACTCCGCGAGCAAGGGGTACGAGTAATTTCGGATAACTTTTTGAAACTGCGTGACGGCGGTGCTTTCCATGATGGTGAAAAAGTGGTCGGTGAGCTAATGCACATCTGTAGCAACCCAATTAAGAAACAAGCATAGGAGGTGTGGTCGTGTCTTATGCCAGTGAAGTAAAAAAAGAGCTGACTAGCTTGGAAGTCCACGAACATAACGCAAAGGCTGAATTGATGGCGTTGATCCGGATGAACGGTTCAATTGGGATTAATAATCGGCAGTTAGTGTTAAATACTCAGACGGAAAATCCGGCGATTGCACGGCGGATTTACTCGCTACTAAAAAACTTCTACCACTTAGAAGCAGAGTTAAGTGTGCGTCGTAAGATGAAGCTGAAGAAAAACAATCTTTACATTGTGCGTTTGCGGACGGGCGCTCAGCAACTACTTAACGATTTATCAATTTTAAAAGACGATTTTCAAATTAACGAAACCGTTCCGGAGGGGCTCCTATCAACTGAATCGGAGCTACGCTCATATTTAAGGGGGGCCTTCTTAGCGGGAGGTTCGGTTAATAATCCCGAAACTAGTCGCTATCATTTGGAAATCTATTCGCTTTACGAAGCCCATAATCAAATGATTGCGGATTGGATCAATCAGTACCACCTCAACGCCCGGACAACGGAGCGCCGAAGCGGCTACATTGTTTACCTGAAGGAAGCCGAACATATCGCAGATTTTCTTCAACTAATTGGCGCAACCAATTCAATGTTAAAATTCGAAGATGTTCGAATTATGCGGGATATGCGTAATTCGGTTAATCGGTTGGTAAATTGCGAAAATGCTAATATGAATAAAGTTGCCAACGCTTCGATGAAGCAGATTAATAACATCCAGTACATTGATGAAGTGGTAGGACTCGACGAGTTGCCGCCTAAGCTGCGCGACATCGCGAAGACACGGTTAGCGCACCGGGAAGTTAGTTTGAAAGAGCTTGGCGAACTAGTGCCGGGTGGGCCAATTTCTAAATCGGGGGTTAACCACCGGTTAAGAAAGATTAATCAGTATGCAGAAAAGTTGCGAGCTTAAAGTTTTTCGCAATAAAAAATATTTCTTAAGAACTTTTGCATTGGTTAATACAGGACCAATGAATATAAATTTATCTAAAATACGTGGGGATGGACAGGAATACTGTTAACTTCGCGTATTTTTATTTTGCAAGTAAAATGTGCCAAAAGCGCTACACTACGGACTTTGTAACTATAATGTAAAACGTTTTAATAAACAGATGTGCTATCCTTAAGGGGATATATAAATCAACGCCGAAAAGGTTTGGATATAGGAGAGTAGTTAATATATGGAAATCAAAAAGCATTACAAAATGTTTAAGTCAGGGAAGAAGTGGGCATTCGCAAGTATCGCTACAGCTAGTTTGGGTTTGGTAGCACTCAATACTAATGCTGAAAAAGCACATGCGGATAGCGATGCGCAAGCTAACACTAATTCTGCAAGTCAACTTGATCAACAGACCAAAACGGCTCCGGTTAACGAAAAGCAAGTTACGTTAGCTAAGCCAGCGACTGTCAAAGCTAGTTCAGCTGCCGTTACAGCACAATCAGCAGCCCCAGCTTCTAGCGCTGCTCAATCTGCAGCTAAGGTTAACGCGGATAGTGCTGCAAAGGCTGACCAACATTCTGCTGCAGCAAAAGTTGAAACCAAAGCAACTACTTCTTCAGCAGTAAAACCAGCTAAGGAAGCCGCTTCAGCTAATGCAGTTAAAGCAGCCCCAGCTTCTAGTGCAGCTAAAAAGGTAAGTACTAGTGTAGCTAGTTCTGCAGCTCCAAGCTCGGCAGCAAGCAAGACGGTTACTTCAGCAGCCGTTAAGGATAGCGCAGCTAAGGAAGCCGTATCTTCAGCAGCTAATGTGAAATCAAGTTCTGCCGCAGCTAAAACTTCGGTTAATTCAAGTGCGGTTTCTGAAGCTGCCCAAAAAGACGCTAAAGCGGAAAAAACTGCAGAAAAGAAGACCGATAACTCATCGAAGGACTACACGATTGATAATACATATCGGTTAGCTGATAACGAAGGTAGCGATCAAAAGACTAACAATAAAATTATCGTTGCCCATGCCGTTGGACAATACTCATCTGCTCGCGACGTTGCTATCTACGAAAAACGGGAATGGGATAGTAGTGAAACCTACGTTCAATACATCGTTGGAGATGGCGGACGGGTATACGCCGTTGGAGAAGAAGGGTACGTTGCTTGGGGTGCTGGTAAATGGGCTAACGAAAATGCTCCCGTTCAAGTTGAATTAGCACAAACTTACTCGGATAGCCAATTCAAGAAGGACTACCAAACTTACGTTAACTTACTCCGTGATTCCGCAAAGAAGTGGAATATCCCAACAACTTTGGATAGTGATGAATACACTGGAATTAAGTCACATGTTTGGGTTACCGAACACGTTTGGGGAAATCACGTTGACCCATACGGTTACTTAGGTACTCATGGAATTACCAAGGAACAGTTTGCGCATGATTTGGCATATGGTTTCGGTAATGATGCTGCTAACGACAACCAAAACAATAATCAAAATGATAATCAAAACAACCAAAATAATAACCACCAAAATGACTCTTCAAATAACCATGGCAACCAAAATAACCAAAGCTACCATGTAGGCGACAAGGTTACCATCAAGAACAGTGCTTCTCACTGGGCAACTGGTCAATCCATTTACAATGGGGTTAAGGGGCATACTTACAAGATTATCCAAACTAATGGTCACAAGTTGTTGTTAGATCAAGTAATCAGCTGGATTAACGACGGTGATGTTTACAAGGCGGGTTCTAATTCCGGTTCGTCAAACAATCATAATAATAATCACACTACTAACAATGCGGACATTAAGGTTGGTACCGTGGTTACCATTAACAACAATGCTAGCCACTGGGCAACTGGTCAAAGCATCTACAGTGGTGTAAAGGGCAAGAGCTACAAGGTTATCCAAACTAACGGAAATCGTCTTTTATTGGATAAGGTAATTAGCTGGATTAACAAGGGCGACGTTCACGTTCCCGGTTCGAACTCGAATAACAATAACTCTGGCAACCAAAACCATAATAACGGCAATAACCACAATAATAACGGTAATACAGAATCAATCCACGTTGGCTCAAAAGTTACCATCAATAACAATGCTAAGCGTTGGGCAACTGGTCAAAATATTTATAGCGGTGTAAAGGGTAAGACTTACACGGTTATTCAAATGAACGGTAGCCGGCTATTGTTGGATAAGGTAATCAGCTGGATCAACAAGGGTGATGTTCACCTTCCTGGTTCAAACGGTTCGCAAAATAACAATAACAACAATAATAACCACGCTAATAATAACGATGGTACGATCCGGGTTGGTACAAACGTAACCATCAAGCCGTCTGCTAAACGTTGGGCAACCGGCCAAAACATCTACTACGGCGTAAAGGGTAAGAATTACAAAGTTATCCAAATGAACGGTAACCGCCTCTTGTTAGATAAGGTTATTAGTTGGATTAATAAGGGGGACGTATACGTTCCAGGTTCATCCAATAATAACAATAGCAACAGCAATAATAACCACAACAACGGTAGCAATTACCACTTTACCAACCAAAACTGGACGGCTGCTCAAACTAACTTTGTTAACAGCATTGCAGCAGACGTAATGAACGTTTGCCAAAACAATCATTTATACGCTTCCGTTGCAATGGCACAAGCCGTTGTAGAAAGTGCTTATGGTGCTTCAACTTTGGCTCAAGAAGCACACAACCTCTTTGGAATTAAGGCAGACAGCACGTGGCATGGTGCAACCTATACCAAGAATACTCAAGAAGTTATTAATGGTCGGGTAGTAACTATTTCAGCTGCGTTCAGAAAATACGATTCATTCAAGGATTCGATTGCGGACTACGCTAAGAAATTAGAATCACGTCCACAATACGCAAATGCATTTTCTAACCATGCGCACAACTACGTTGAATCAGTTAAAGCAATCAAAGCTGGCGGTTACGCAACGGCACCTACTTACGTAAGCAGCATTGTTAATTGCATTAATAACTATGGATTCTACAAATTAGATGGCTTGGACTCAGCAATTTCGTTGTAATTTCTGTAGATAAAATTTAATATAGGTGTATAAGCAGAAGAGGCTGGAACGTAATGTTACAGTCTCTTCTTTAATAAGTGAGTGATGGGGGATGAGCAAAAGTGAAGTATAAAGAATATCAATTTGTTCAGCTATGGGACGGCCGAATGGGTACAATTATTAAGACGCTGTCCAGTGGCGGCTATTTAATTGAAGATAATTTCTGGGGTTGGCTAGAAATGAAGAGTAAGGAAGATCCCGAACATTACATTTTCCCAAATACCGATGTAGAACGGCGCTTCTCTGCTTTGGAAGAAGAAATTGAAGGGGAAGCCCGAATGGCCGAAGAATGGTATGAATTTCGGTACAAAGTGATGGTTAGCGGTTTAGGAAATTAAACTATAGATAAAAAAGAGCTTGGAAATCGTTTTTGATTTCCAAGCTCTTTTGCTTTGCAAGTATCAGTAAGATTGCTTACTTAAGGCTTGCGTTCTTTTCCATGATACCGTCGATCAAACCATAATCAACTGCGTCTTGCGCAGAGAGGTAGTTATCCCGTTCCGTATCAAGGTTGATTTTTTCTAGCGGTTGACCAGAATTTTCTGCCAAAATTTTATTTAACTCTTTCCGAGTCTTCAAAATTTGTTCAGCGGCAATTTCAATTTCAGTTTGTTGACCTTGAGCACCACCAGAAGGTTGATGAATCATAACTTCTGAATGAGGCAATGCAAAACGTTTGCCCTTTGTACCAGAAGAAGCTAAAACACTGGCCATCGAAGCAGCCATTCCCATTACGATGGTTTGTACGTCAGCTTTAATGAAGTTCATCGTGTCGTAGATTGCCAATCCAGCAGTAACTACGCCACCTGGAGAGTTGATGTAAAGGTAAATGTCTTTTTCAGAGTCTTGTGCATCAAGGAATAGTAATTGAGAAATGATTGAGTTAGCCAAATCATCGTCAATTGGACCTGATAACATAATAATCCGATCTTTTAATAGTCGTGAGTAAATATCATAAGCACGTTCGCCACGTGATGATTGTTCAATAACGGTTGGAACCAAGTTCATAACTTAGTAGCCTCCTTTTCGGATAAAGATTTAGTATTAATTACTAACCATGGCTTTAGTTTATCTCATTGGTCAAAAAAGGTCAAATGTTTTTGCTCATTCATTAAAATTAATGCTTCAAAAGTACTATCTAGCACCAACAAGGAGTAAAGGATGGGGGAAGAAATGAAAATACTTGTTAAAACCTACGCTGGAATACTAAATACGGGTTTATCATGGATAAAGCGCTATTACTAGTATATAATCGACGTTAAAGAAGGACTTATCAAAATGGTAAGTTGTTTATAAAAAAATATCTGTCATCAGCAATTATTCAAATTACTAATAACAGATATCGGGAACTGAAGATGACAATTACTCGCAATCTCAGTACTTTTACGTTTCAGAATATAAAAAAATGCGCCATCGGGGAGTCGAACCCCGATCTTGAGAACCGGAATCTCACGTGCTATCCATTACACTAACGGCGCTTAACAAAATAAATTTTACATTATGTTGGCAAAAAAAACAAGCTAAAAATAATAGAATTATGGAGAAAAATTTTATGGTAATGAAGCAAGGATTTACGCAGAACCAAACGCAACAGCAAAAGCAAGTGCAGCGTTTGGCAATGACGCAAACACTACAGCAGTCAATTCAAATGCTGCAATACAATGCTGAAGAGTTGCAAAATTTCTTGAAACAAAAAGAAATGGACAACCCCTTAATTACCGTTGAAGTAGCTGAAGAACGGCCTTTAAGCAAGGTGTCGAAAAATTCCGACACGCATGAGACCTTTATGAATCAAATTGCTAGCGATACGGAACAATCATTATTTGATTATTTATTGGATCAAGTCCATCTAACTATGCGGGATACGCCACTAAGGAAGTTGGTTCTTTTCCTATTGGATTACGTTGACCAAAATGGTTATTTGCGAATCACGGAAGACGAAATTAAGCAAAAAACGCAGGCTGATGACATTGCCATCATGGATGCAGTCACGCTTTTGCAGCAACTGGATCCGCCCGGGGTCGGAGCCCGAACTCTGCAAGAATCATTAATGCTCCAAACTGAAAATGACGAGGGTTCGCCTGAGATTGCTTATATGGTCTTAGAAGAGTCGTTTGACGACTTAGTTGACCGTAATTGGGAAAAGATTGCTCAGCGATATGACATTACATTGGCTGAGGTTCAAGAAGTTTTCGACTACGTGCGCACTTTAACCCCAAATCCAGGAGCGGGCTTTGGTAAGCAAGATCGCGGATACATTACGCCAGACTTAATTTTCAAGTTGGAAAATGGCGAACCCCGACTAATCCAATCGAAAGCTTCGCGACCACGGGTCAGTTTTTCACAGGAATACTTTGAACAATTACGTAAAAAGGCTGACGATGAAGTAAGCAGCTACGTAAATGAGAAAAAACGCGAATACGATTGGATTGCCAAAAGCTTGACGCAACGCCAAGATACCATTTTAAGGGTGGGCAAGATAATTTTTGAGCGACAACAAGACTTTTTCCTTCAGAAGAGTAAAGAATTAAGTCCGTTGATGCTACGAGACGTGGCCAACAAATTACATTTACACGAATCGACGGTTTCTCGTGCGGTTAATGGCAAGTATATTGCAACGCCCTTTGGAACCTTCGAATTACGTTCTTTCTTCAGCAATGCGGTTAACCAGACTAGCGACGTCTCCGCCGATGCGGCCAAGCAAAAGATTAAGGCAATTATTGATCAAGAAGATAAGGAAAAGCCCATTTCAGACGCTAAAATTGAAAAGCAGTTAAAGGCGCAGGGGGTCACGATCTCCCGCAGAACGGTCGCTAAGTATCGGGAAGCGTTGGGAATCCCGTCGTCATCAAAACGAAAACGCTATCTGGAAAAATAAGCTTAAAATTAAATAGAATATTTAGGCAGGCAAATTTGCAAAATGATGGGGAGCTTGTTATAATTTGACTTGTAAGTGAGGTATGCAACAAGAATTAGTTCTTATGGTTGTGTGCCATTTATTTTTAAGTTGTTGGGTCGTTTTATGACACAGCTGGACAAATAAAGTCCCATATAGGAGATAACATGGATGATAATGAAATGGATTTATTAGAGTCTGTTGTCCCAGGTTTAATCAGCGAGTTTCTACAAAGATTTGATATTTTAAAATCAATCGACTTGTTGGCTCCAGTTGGTAGACGAGTTTTATCCGAACACTTACATCTAAGCGAGCGGGTTTTACGGTCCCAGACGGACGTGTTAAAGTCTCAAGGGTTGTTAAAGACCTCGCCAGCGGGGATGTCGCTATCGGATGAGGGTCGTCGGGTTATGAACGGATTGGAACCGGTGGCTAATAGATTCTTGGGCTTAACTAGCCAAGAAAAGCAATTAGCGGAACGGTTAAATATCGAACGGTGCTTCATTGTTCGCGGTGATCAAGCGGAGAGCCCGGTCGTTTCCAAGCAACTAGGAATTGTCTTAAATGACGCACTTGCAAAATTATTGCCGGAGGGTAATAATACTATAGTGGTGATGGGCGGATCGACGATGGCGTCGGTAGCGACGAGGCTTAAACCAGAGCTCTCACAGCACCGCCAGTTGATTTTTGTTCCTGGAAGGGGCGGCATTGGCGAATCAGTTTCTAAGCAAGCTAATTCAGTTGCCGCTACGATGGCCAAGCAGACCGCAGGGGAAGCTAAGTCATTATATATTCCGGAACAACTCAGCGAAAGCACATATCACCCGCTACTAAATGAACCAACGGTGAGACCGGTGTTGGACCTAATCGTGCATGCCGGGGTTGCCATCCACGGGATTGGCCGAGCAGATGCGATGGCTCAAAGACGAGGAGTTAACTCCGAAATCAAGAGTTATTTGCGGAAGGCGCGGGCCGTGGGAGAAGCGTTCGGCTCTTTCTATAATAAGGAAGGTCGGATCTTATATCAGGTTCATCGCATTGGACTCCAATTACAGGATGTCCAGCATTTCAATCATGTATTTGCCGTGGCCGGTGGTCATGACAAGGCTCAAGCGATTGAGTCGTACATGAAAATTGCACCGCATCAGACAATTTTAATTACTGATGAAGGTGCCGCAAACGTGATTTTAAAAAAGTGAGGCCAATTGTGACTGAACTTTTTAAAATAAATTATTTTTTTAGATTCCTAAAGGAGGAAATCTTAGTATGACTGTAAAGATTGGTATTAATGGTTTTGGACGTATCGGTCGTTTGGCATTCCGTCGTATCCACGAATTGGGTGCAAAGTCAAATGATATCGAAGTAGTTGCTATCAACGATTTGACAAGTCCTGCATTATTAGCACACTTGCTCAAATATGATTCAACACATGGTACTTTCCCTGGCGAAGTTAGCGCAACAGATGACGCTATCGTTGTTGATGGTAAGAAGTACCACGTTTACGCAGAACCTCAAGCTCAAAACATTCCTTGGGTTAAGGAAGACGGCGTAGACTTCGTACTTGAATGTACAGGTTTCTACACATCAAAAGAAAAGTCACAAGCTCACTTAGACGCTGGTGCAAAACGTGTATTGATCTCAGCTCCTGCTGGTTCAGACCTTAAGACAGTTGTTTACAACGTAAACGATGATGTTTTAACTGCTGACGACCGCATCGTTTCAGCTGGTTCATGTACAACAAACTGCTTGGCACCAATGGCATACTTCTTGAACAAAGAATTTGGTCTTGAAGTTGGTACAATGACAACAATCCATGCTTACACAAGTACACAAATGATCCTTGACGGCCCTGTTCGTGGTGGAAACTTCCGTTCTGCACGTGCTGCTGCAGCTAACACAATTCCTCACTCAACTGGTGCTGCTAAGGCTATCGGCCTTGTTATCCCAGAATTGAACGGTAAATTACAAGGACATGCACAACGTGTTCCTGTTGTTGACGGTTCATTAACAGAACTTGTTTCAATTCTTGACAAGGATGTTACAGCTGAAGAAGTTAATGCTGCAATCAAGAAGCATACAGAAGGCAACGAATCATTTGGTTGGAACGAAGACGAAGTAGTATCAAGCGACATCATTGGTACAACTTACGGTTCAATCTTCGACCCAACACAAACAGAAGTTACAAAGGCTGGCGACAAGCAATTAGTTAAGACTGTTGCTTGGTACGACAACGAATACGGCTTCACTTGCCAAATGGTACGTACTTTATTGAAATTTGCTACTCTTTAAGATTAAATTCTTAAATATTTGTAGATTTCAAACCGTCTAATCGGTCTTGGAGACGGAGGGAGGTCACTTCCTCCGTCTCTTTTTTTAAGAAAAAATAATTTATTGCTCACTTAAAAGGAGGAATTATCTTGGCTAAATTAACAGTTTCAGATTTAGATGTTAAAGGCAAGAAAGTTTTGATGCGCGTTGATTTCAACGTGCCAGTTAAAAATGGTGTGATCGGTGACGATAACCGTATCGTAGCCGCACTACCAACCATCAAATACATCATTGAAAATGGTGGAAAGGCAATCCTCTTCTCTCACTTAGGTCGGATCAAGAAGGAAGAAGACAAGAAAGAATTGACTCTTCGTCCAGTTGCTCAACGTCTTTCAGACTTGCTTGGCAAGCCAGTTACTTTTGTTCCCGTAACTCGCGGTGCACAATTAGAAGACGCAGTTAACGGCTTGAACGACGGTGACGTATTGTTATTCGAAAACACACGTTTCGAAGACCTTGACGGCAAGAAGGAAAGTGGCAACGATCCTGAATTAGGTAAGTACTGGGCATCACTTGGCGACATGTTCGTTAACGATGCATTTGGTACAGCACACCGTTCACACGCATCAAACGTTGGTGTTGCTACAGCAATGAAGGCAGAAGGCAAGAAAGTTGCTGCTGGTTTCTTAATGGAAAAGGAAATCAAGTTCTTAGGTGAAGCTGTTGACGATCCTAAGCGCCCATTCGTTGCAATCTTAGGTGGTGCTAAGGTTTCTGACAAGATTGGTGTTATCGACCACTTACTTGACAAAGCTGACAAAGTTATCATCGGCGGTGGTATGACATACACATTCTACGCTGCAAAAGGCATGAGCATTGGTAACTCTCTTGTTGAAGCTGACAAGATTGACGTTGCTAAAGAAATCCTTGCTAAGGGTGGCGACAAGATCGTTCTTCCTGTAGACAGTGTTGTTGCTGAAAAATTTGACAACGATGTTCCTCACAAAGTTGTTGAAGGTGACATTCCTGACGGTTACATGGCTCTTGATATTGGACCTAAGTCAGTTGCTGAATTCAAGGACGTTCTTAAAGACGCTAAGACCGTTGTATGGAACGGACCAATGGGTGTATTCGAAATGAGCAACTACGCTAAGGGTACTCTTGAAGTTGGTAAGTTCTTAGGAACTCTATCAGACGCAACAACCATCGTTGGTGGTGGTGACTCAACTGCCGCTGTTAAGCAATTAGGCGTTGGCGACCAATTGACACACATCTCAACTGGTGGTGGCGCATCACTTGAATACCTTGAAGGTAAAGAACTTCCAGGTATCGCTGCAATTTCTAACAAATAATTAACTTGAATGGGGTCGGGAATCCACAGGGATTGCTAATCCCGTTCGGTTACATATTTTGTGATTAAGAAAGGATGTTTTATTTTGCGTACTCCAATTATTGCTGGAAACTGGAAAATGAATAAGAACCCCCAAGAAACACAAGAATTCTTGGAAGGTATCAAGGGCAAATTACCAGATGCTTCAGTTGTAGAATCAGTAATCGCTGCTCCTGCAATTGATTTAAACACTTTAGTACAATTCTCTAAAGATGAACAACTAAAGACTGCTGCTGAAAACTGCTACTTCGAAGATGAAGGTGCTTTTACTGGTGAAACTAGTCCAAAAGCATTGTCTGAAATGGGCGTTAACTACGTAGTTATCGGTCACTCAGAACGTCGTCAATACTTCAAAGAAACTGACGAAGACATCAACAAGAAGGCTAAGGCAATCTTCAAGAACAACATGAAGCCAATTATCTGCTGTGGTGAAACGCTTGAACAACGCGAAGCTGGCGAAACTAACGAATGGGTTGCTGGCCAAGTTACTAACGCTCTTAAAGACTTGTCTGCTGAACAAGTTGCTAACACCGTAATTGCTTACGAACCAATCTGGGCAATCGGTACTGGTAAGACTGCTTCAAGTGACCAAGCACAAGAAGTTTGCCACGTAATCCGTGAAACGGTTGCTAAGTTATACGACCAAACCGTTGCTGACAAAGTTCGTATCCAATATGGTGGTAGTGTTAAGCCTGCAAACATCGCTGAATTGATGAGCAAAGAAGACATCGATGGTGGCCTTGTTGGTGGTGCTTCACTCGATCCAGAATCATTCCTACAATTAGTTAACTACCAGGGTTAATTTAATTCTAGAAATATAATATAATGGTAACTGCATAAGCAGATTATAAAATGTGAGGAGATATTAAAATGTCACTTATTACTGATATTTATGCACGCGAAGTCTTAGACTCACGTGGTAACCCAACTGTTGAAGTTGAAGTTTACACAGAAGACGGCGGCTTTGGTCGCGGAATCGTTCCTTCAGGTGCTTCAACTGGTGAACACGAAGCTGTTGAACTTCGTGACGGCGACAAGAACCGTTACGAAGGCAAGGGTGTTGAAAAGGCTGTTGCTAACGTTAACGGCCCAATTGCTAAGGAAATTGTTGGTTTTGAAGTAACTGACCAAATCGCAATTGACAAGGCAATGATCAAGTTAGACGGTACTCCTAACAAAGGTAAGTTAGGTGCTAACGCTATCTTAGGTGTTTCTTTAGCGGTTGCTCGTGCTGCTGCTGACGAACTCCAAATTCCACTTTACAACTACATTGGCGGATCAAACGCACACGTTCTTCCTACACCAATGATGAACGTTATCAACGGTGGTGCTCACTCAGATAACAAAGTGGACTTCCAAGAATTCATGATTATGCCTGTTGGTGCTCCTTCTGTTAAGGAAGCTATCCGGATGGGTTCAGAAACATTCCACGCATTGAAGAGTCTTTTAGCTGCTGACGGCAAAGCTACTTCAGTTGGTGACGAAGGTGGTTTCGCTCCTGACTTTGCTAACAACGAAGAACCTCTTCAATACTTGATCAAAGCGATCGAAAAAGCTGGTTACAAGCCAGGTAAAGACGTAGCAATCGCTGTTGACGTTGCTGCTTCAGAACTTTGGAACGACGATGACAAGAAGTACAAGCTTCGCTGGTCAACTGGTGAAGAATTCACTACTGAAGAATTCGTTAAGTACCTTGAAGGCTTAGTAAACAAATACCCAATCATTTCAATCGAAGACCCAATTGACGAAAACAACTGGGAAGACTGGGCAAGCATCACAAAAGAACTTGGCAAGAAAGTTCAACTTGTTGGTGACGACTTCTTCGTTACAAACACTGAATACCTTGCAAAAGGTATCAAGATGGGTGCTGCTAACTCAATCCTTATCAAGGTTAACCAAATCGGTACACTTACAGAAACAATGGAAGCTATCGAAATGGCTAAGGAAGCTGGTTACACAGCTATCGTATCTCACCGTTCAGGTGAAACAGAAGATACAACAATCGCTGACTTGGTTGTTGCTACAAACGCTGGCCAAATTAAGACTGGTTCAATGAGTCGTACAGACCGCATTGCTAAGTACAACCAATTAATGCGGATTGAAGACCAACTCGAAGGCGTTGCAGAATACAAGGGTATCCACTCATTCTACAACCTTAGTGCACAAGCACGCGAAGATATTACAAACAAGTAATTCATTTCGAGTGATCTAAGAGAAGGATGGACATTTTGTCCATCCTTTTTTTATTGTTTAAATTGGAATTCACCCGTAAGTATGTTAAATTAATACTAGAACTTATTTAGAATACAAAGGAGGTCATCTTGTGTACTCACTTTTGATGACAATTCTATTGATTCTGTCAGTGGTCATAATCATTGCGGTTATGATGCAACCGGCAAAGACTGATAATGCGATGTCTTCATTGACAGGTGGGGCTGGTGACCTATTCTCAAAGCAAAAGTCACGTGGATTTGAAGCGTTCATGCAAAGAGTAACGGCAGTCTTGCTTTTCTTGTTTTTTGCTATCACCATTGCAATGGTTTACGTATCGGCCCATTAAAAGCGATCGTATCTAACAAAAAAATTGCATTTAGCGAAGTCCTAAGGCATTTTTGGGACGGATTAGGAATGGCTAAAGACAAAATCGAGCATGGTTTTGTCTTTAGCTTTTTTATTTAATACTATGAATTTATAGAGGTAAGTAATGGAATCAAGTAAACTTCAAGCTTCAATCATTAATTATTTGGAGCGACGGCCTACACAAAAATTCACCGCGGAAGAATTGTTTAAAGGTCTTAGTTTAGAAAAGGCGTCCGTATTCAACGAATTGGTCAAAGAATTAACTTCGTTGGAACGGTCCCATAAAGTAGAAATCACGGCGGATGACAAGTTTAAAATTGCCCGCCCCCAAAACCAATTGCTCGTTCACGGAACCTTTCGGGCAAATGACCGCGGCTTTGGTTTTGTAGCGGTAGAAGATGATGAAATTCCTGATATTTATATCAGTGAAGAACACACCGCCTACGCGCTTAATTTGGACGAAGTCGATGTAAAAATCGTGCGTCCGTCTAAAAAAGGTGACGACCGGGGTCCGGAAGGAATTGTTAAGAAAATTACCAAACGGCATCTCACCCAAGCAGTGGGGGTGTTTGAATTTGCTCCAGACCCTGCTCATAACGTGCTCGGGCACATTAATCTAAAAGATAAAAAGATGTCTAACTACGAGTTTGACGTGCTAGAAGGCGGTATTCACCCCGAAGACGGAGCGGTGATTACTGCTCAGGTTACCCAGTATCCAAAACCCAACGCCCCTAAGTTAATTGCAGGGGTTGCGGAAAAAACGATTGGATACCGCGACGATCCGGGAGTAGACATTCTGGAAATTGTTTACCAACATGAGTTACCAACTGAATTTCCGGATGACGTTAAAGAAGAAATTGCTCAAATTCCAGACCACGTTACTGAAGCCGAAAAACAAGGTCGCGTGGACTTAACTAACGAAGTAGTGGTTACCATTGACGGCGATGATTCAAAAGACTTTGATGATGCAGTTGGCTTACAAAAGTTAGACAACGGTAACTACCGCTTGCTAGTTAACATCGCGGACGTTTCCCACTACGTTAAGGAAGGCTCCCCGCTTGATAAGGAAGCATACCGGCGCAGTACCAGTGTTTATTTGACGGACCGGGTAATTCCAATGTTACCGCGGAAGCTTTCTAACGGGATTTGTTCCTTAAACCCTAACGTGGAACGGCTAGCGATGACTTGTGAAATGGAAATCAGTCCGGATGGCGAAGTGTTAAGCCATAAAATCTACCCAAGTGTCATTGAGTCTAACGCCCGGATGACTTATAACGACGTTAACAAAATCTTGGAAGCACGCGATAAGAAAACCATCGAGCGTTACCAAGATTTAGTGCCAATGTTTGAAATGATGGGCAAGTTGCACAAGTTGCTGTTGAAGCGCCGTAAACAACGCGGAGCCATTGAATTTGACGATAACGAAGCACAAATCATTGTCGACGAAAATGGGCACCCAATTGATATTAAGTTGCGGGAACGCGGAACTTCAGAACGGATGATCGAATCCTTTATGTTGGCGGCTAATGAAACGGTGGCAGAGCATTACTACGACGCCCACGTGCCATTCTTGTACCGGGTCCATGAAACCCCAGATAGCGAACGGATGTTAACCTTCTTCGAATTCTTATCAACCTTTGGCCACGTGGTTAAGGGGAGCACTAAGGATCTTAAACCAAAGATGTTGCAAAGCGTCCTCAAAAAAGTTGCGGGAACCCGTGAAGAAGCCATGATTTCGGTTATGTTATTGCGGAGCATGCGCCAAGCGAAGTACGATGCTAGGTCATTAGGTCACTTTGGGTTAGCAGCTAAGTACTATACCCACTTTACTTCGCCAATTCGGCGGTATCCCGACTTGTTTGTGCACCGGTTGATTCGCCATTATGCGGAAGATGGTACTGGAAAAGACGCTCAAGAAAAGTACGCGGACATTATTCCGGAAATTGCGGAACATACTTCCCAACTTGAACGACGGGCAATCGATACGGAACGCGATGTTGACAGTATGAAGAAGGCTGAATACATGGGCGACCACATTGGTGAACAATTTAACGCCATGGTTAGTTCCGTAATGAAGTTCGGACTTTTTGTTGAATTGGAAAACACCATTGAAGGCTTAATCCATATTAGTACCATGAAGGATGATTACTACGAATACGTGGAAAATCAAATGGCGCTAGTGGGCCGTAACACCCACCGGACCTTCCAAATTGGCTTACCAGTTGCGGTGAAGTTAATGCGGGTAGAAAAGGACCAGGCTGAAGTGGACTTCGAGTTGTTGCATCCGGAAAAGACGCCAACTAGCGAAATTAAGTTGCCACCTCGCCAATCCTTTAACCGTAACAAGGGCGGTCAACGGAATGGTAACCGAAATCGCCGACAAAACGGGCAACGTTCTAATAATTCCAACAACAAACCATTCTACAAAGATAAAAACGTCAAACGCTTTTCTAAGAATACTTCTCACAAAAAATAAAGAGGAGGGTTTCGTATGGCTAAAAAACCACAGGTAAAGGATCAAGCTTTAGCCCAAAATAAAAAGGCTCGCCATGATTATTCTATTTTAAGCACGATGGAAGCGGGAATTGCGTTAACCGGCACGGAAATTAAATCAGTTCGGGAACGCCGGATTACCCTCAGAGACGGGTTTGTGCAAATTCGCCATGGTGAAGCAATTTTGGTGAACGTGCAAATTAGTGAATACTTGCAAGGTAATCAGTTTAATCACGATCCGTTGCGAAATCGGAAGCTTTTGTTGCACAAAAAAGAAATTCAAAAGTTACAAGAAGCTAGCCAAAATAAAGGAATCACGATTGTGCCTTTAAAAGTTTACCTTAAGCACGGTTTTGCGAAGGTGCTGATCGGGGTTGCTAAAGGAAAGCACGAATACGATAAACGAGAAACTTTGAAGAAACGTGACCAACAACGGGAAATTGAACGCGCGTTGAAGAACCGTTAAACGGGCGACGTTTATTGATAAGTGAATAATAAAAAATAGCTGTGGATAACTCCCTCCATCGAGGGGAATAATCCACAGCTATTTTTGGTTTCTACAGTTACTTAGCAAGGTGATGAAAAAGAGGCTGAATAAGAGTCGGGTAGTTTATGAGTAAACTAAAAATCGACTATTATGCCAAATTCAGGCATAACAGTCGATTTTAGGTTGAGTGATGCAAGCTGCTTTTGCTGCTATGAAAGGCAACACACCAAAACGATTTTTAACTTTAACAAGGGAGTTTTAGTCTTTCCCCTATCCTTGGTTTCGATTACTTTAATGAGAATTCGAGAAGGTTAAACTTCCTTTTTCAAGTGTTGGTAGTGGTGACCAGAAACAATTTGCCGGTGGTCGAGTTGGAAACCAATTCGCCGGTAAAGGCGTTCTGCGTCAGGATTCAAATCGTCAACCAGTAGCCCGACCATTTTTAAGTCACGAGCTTTCGCGTATTCGGGAAGGGCATTGAGTAACTTAGTACCGATTCCGTGATTTTGGAAATCAGGGTTAACTACTAGCGAATCGAGGTACCATTCGTCATCGTCAGCTTCAGCTTCTTCGTAAATGGGCTGAGGAGCGAGGGCAACTTGGTCAAAATGGTTTTGAAATTCATCCTTTAACTTCTCTTCGTTAGCACCTGGATAGCCAAAAGCGACTCCCGCAACTTGGTTATCCATTTTAGCAACAACCACGTCGGCAGCCTCTTGGTATAGGGGGCTTTGGAAGGTTGCTACGAATAGTTTAGTAACTTCTTGAGGATCGTTTTTCAAGTAAAAAGGCAGTTCCATTTCGTCGAGAATGATTTTGAGTAGCTCGACAACCTGGGGCATGTCTTCAGTAGTGGCTTTAGTGATTTGCATTAGAATTCTCCTTCGAAAAATTATTATAGCCAGCCGTGTCTGACTCAATCTTCCAAGTTCGAACTAGTTTAGGCTCCCGAAGCGGGGGGCGTTTTTGAATCCAGCGGTCGAGAATCGCCGCTAAACAAATAAACAGTGGCGTATTGGATTCTACGAAAACGTTCAATTCAATATATGCACTGCCGTTGATTTGAACGCGGTTAACTTCAAGAATTTTAGTTAAGCCATGAAAAACCTTAAAATGGCAGGTAACGGTATCTCCAATAATAATCCAGCGAAGGTTGTGAACGTACAAGAGCCCGCGAATGAAGCCTACGGGAGTCGTCACCGTCCCAACTTCGTGGTTATTTAAAAACAATTTAAACTTGGGTAATAGTCCTACCGCGATTTGCTTAAGCTCAGCTCGGAGCTGGCCTTGCATATCGTAAACAGAAAGGGCATCGCGTTTGATGCCCCATTTGCCAACTAGAAGGTATTTGGAATTATGGTTTTCATCGCTAACCGTGGTAGCACCTTTATTTTCTAGCCCTTGACTTTTTAGATAGAATCTCTGCATCGGCTTAGCCTCTTTTTAATTATTGTTGATTTTCGGCAAGCTGTTCCAGGATGGCTTTTCCAACCCCATCCTCGTTGTTAGTTACGGTGAGGTGGTTTGCCAAGCGCTTGATCTCCGGAATTGCATTGCCCATGGCATAGCTAACGCCCGCGACGCGCAACATGGAAGCGTCGTTTAAGTTATCACCAATCGTCATCACTTGGGACATCGGAATTCCAAGTTGGTCCGCAAAATTCTGTACAGCAAGTCCCTTTTGCGCACGGGGACTGTTGATTTCAATGTTATTTTCAAACGATGATGAAATTGCTACGTCAACTTGTTGTTGAATAGCTTCCCGGACGGGTTGTAATCCCTTTTGACCGTTTTGACCAAACGCAACCAGCTTCAAAATTTGAATTTTCGGATCGTCAAGGAGCACTTGGTAATTATCTACGTACCGGATGTTCATTAATTCTACCCGGGCAGAAGACATGGCCACTGCTAGTTTGAATGGCGTATCTGGGTTAACGGTCTCTAAAAGGTGAGAGACCGTTTCGATCCGCCGGGTCCGACTGTTGGAAACCACGCCTTGGTTGGTGGTGATTTCATAGTAAAGTCCGCGTTTCTCGAGTTGGTGCATGATTAACTGCGCGTTAGGCTTAGTAATCGGCACTTCATCAAGAATTTTGCCTTCGGTGTCAAAAATTGCGGCACCGTTGAGGGTGATAAGTGGTACGGAAAGCCCGTAAGTCTCTAAAAGGGGTTTCGCTTCACGATATTCGCGACCCGTTGCCACGACGAAATGAACTCCGGCGTCCTGCGCTTTTTTAATCGCCGCAGCATTACCTGGTGAAATTTGCATTTCTTCGTTAAGTAACGTTCCATCCATATCTGAAGCAATCACTGAAATCATGTTATGCACATCCAATCCATATATTTATCCTAATTTTAACATGAACCCCGCCATTTTTTTCAGAAATCAGTTAGAATGGAAGTAACAAATTGTTCGAGGAAGATTGAGGTATGAAAACAATTATTCATAACGATTGGCAGAAGGTTTTAGAAAGTGAATTTGAAAAGGATTATTACGCAAATCTCCACCAGTTTTTAAAGCAGGAGTACGCAACCCAAAATATCCACCCCGATATGTATCACATTTTCCAAGCATTCGAATGGACGCCGTTTTCGGAGGTTAAAGTGGTTATCTTAGGGCAGGATCCGTATCATGGCCCTCACCAAGCGCACGGACTAAGTTTTTCGGTGCGCCCGGGAGTGCCGGTGCCCCCGTCTTTACAAAACATCTACAAAGAATTACAGGATGATTTAGGAGTCAAACCGGTACAACACGGATACCTGAAGAAATGGGCGGACCAAGGAGTACTGTTGCTTAACTCTGTATTAACGGTCCGCAACGGCCAGGCCTTTTCACATCAAGGTCACGGCTGGGAACGGCTAACCGACACGGCGATTAAACGGTTGTCGGAACGTGAAAAGCCGGTGATCTTTATTTTGTGGGGCCGGGCCGCGCGTGACAAGATTAAGTTAATTGACCAGTCCCGAAACATTATTATTCAATCTGCGCATCCCAGTCCGTTATCGGCATACCGGGGCTTTTTTGGCTCCAAGCCGTTTTCCAAAACTAACGCAGCTTTGGAAGCGATGGGGGAAAAGCCGATTGATTGGCAACTACCAGAACACGTAGAAGAGGAAAAATAAATGCAAACTTATCAATTACGAAACGAAGAAATGACCATTGAATTTGGCAAAATGATTGGTAAACTTCTACATCCAAACGATGTGGTTGTGTTAGACGGAGATCTCGGAGCAGGGAAGACCACCTTAACGAAGGGCATTGCCCAAGCTTTAGGGATCAAACGCTACGTAAAAAGTCCCACCTACACAATCATCCACGAGTACCATGACGGGCGGATGCCGCTTTATCACATTGATGCGTACCGGTTAGAAGATGGGAATGCTGATGACATTGGTTTAGAAGAATATTTTGAAAGCGATGGGGTTACCGTTATTGAGTGGGCCCAGTTTATTAAGGAATACTTGCCTGAAGAGTACTTGAAGATTGGATTGGACCGGAACCACGATAATACCCAGCGGTTCCTAACTATCGAACCCAACGGCGAACGGTACCAGCAATTTGAAAAATTCCTTGAGGATGAAATCAATGGCCAATAGGGAAGATGAAGTTTACCTAACGGAGGGAACTCCCGAGGACGCCCAAGCGATCGTGGGGCTAATTGACCAATTAGAAACGGAGACGGATTCAATTGAGTTTGACCCGACCATCCATCAGCTGGAGCTCAAGCTGGTTCAACAAAATTTAGCGTTAATTCAGCAAAGTCCGACTAACTTTTTATTGTTGGCAAAGTTGGGGGATGCTCCAATCGGCTTGCTGACGATTGTGGAAACGGACGCTAAAAAGGGGCAGGCCGAGTTGGGAGTCGGCGTGCTTGAAAAATATTGGCACAACGGGATTGGAACCCTATTAGTCGATGAAGCATTATACTGGGCTAAAAATTACAGCTCCTTATCGACCATTTGGCTAGACGTCCTGACGGATAACGAGCCGGCCATCCACCTATACGAAAAGATGGGCTTTACAACTAAAAAAGCCCCGATCAAGGATGATCAGGGTCGTAGTTTAAAACGAATGGCACGTAAGCTTAGCTAACTTTACGAATAAAGCTACTGATGGCGTCCGCACCGAACTGCTTCTTCTCATACAACAAGATGTTCGCGCACGCCAAACTATCGTCTAAGGCGTTGTGGTGGTGCTCTAATTCAATCCCCAAATTATCACAGAGCGTGTTGAGCTTGTGGTTAGGATAATTAGGGAAAAAGCTGCGGGAAGTCCGCAAAGTGTCCAAAGTTTGGTAAGGCAGCCGGTTAAGTTCGTAACGCTCCAGCGTCTTCTTTAAAACGCTATTGTCGAAGTTGGCGTTGTGGGCCACGACAAGTTGGTCGGGAGTAAAGAACGGCTGTAAAATTGGCCATAGCTCCGGAAAGGTGGGCGCGTCCTGGACGTCGGCTTCGTGGATCCCGTGTACTTGAACGTTCCGCCAATGAAATTTGGTTTCCGGGTTAATTAAAGAGTACAATTCGTCGGTGATTTGATCATTTTGAACCACCGTCAGCGCGATTGAACAAGCGCTTGCCCGCGCAGGCGCGGCAGTTTCAAAATCAATGGCAACAAAGTTCAAAAATATCACTGTCCTTATATTATTTTAAGTCAAGTTTAACGAATAAAGATTAGTGCGTAAAGGAGTTTTTCCAATGATTAAAGTTGGGGTAATTGGATTGGGAAACATCGCTCAAAAGGCTTATTTGCCGGTAGATAGTCAGTTACAAGATCGCTTCGAGTGGTACTTAGTCAGCCGGCAAGCCGAAAAATTGCAATATTTGCAGAAAAAGTACGGTTTTCAACACGGGACGACCCGGATGGATGATTTGTTTGAGGAAAACGTTCAGGCGGTGTTCATTCATACCGCTACCTCCACCCATTACGCGATTATCAAAAAGTTTCTGCAACACGGGGTTCACGTTTATGTGGATAAACCCATTTCAGAAAATTTGGCGGAGGTGAAAGAACTTTACCAAATTGCTGCTGAGCAGCACGTGTTATTAACCTGTGGATTTAATCGGCGGTTTGCGCCACTGCACCAAGCGTTCGGGCAATTGGGAACCCCGCATTTAGTTCGGGCAGCTAAGACCCGGGTGATGGAAAATCAAAGTCCCCAGTTTGCCGTTTATGACCTAATGATTCACGTAATTGATTTGGTTCAGTTTTTAATGGGATCATCAAAAGTGGAATACGTGGATGGCCGCCTACGAGAACAGGATGGTCAGTTGGTCTGGGCGGAGGTCGAACTAACCAACGGGGATGCTTCTGGCGTGGCCCAAATTGATTTGCGCGCTGGTGCGAATACTGAAGTAGCAGAGGTAGTTAGCGATCACGGCGTCGCCCGAGTGGAAAACTTACAAACGTTAACCCATGATCACGACGGGCAACGGACGATCCAAAGTACGCCAGACTGGCAAAAAATGCTGGTAACCCGGGGATTTGCGCCGTTAATTGAAGCTTTTTTGCGGGCGGTGGAAAATGACGGTCCCAGCCCGGTATCTCCGGCTTCGGTGATTAAGTCCCATACGCTATGTGACCGTTTAATCCAGAGTATGAAAGTGATAAAATAAGCGAAGAGATTTTCGATGAATCGTGAGGATTCACAATGTAAATGAGGTAAGAGGGGAAAGTATGATGGATCAATCAATAACCGCGGCATTTCCAGAAATTAAGGTCTACAAAGATGAACCGTTGTCAAAATACACCAATACACAAACGGGCGGACCAGCGGATTTGCTAGTATTTCCCAAGTCGGTGACTGAAACTAAGCAGTTGATGATTTGGGCTAAGGAAACCGCTACGCCCCTAACGGTGATTGGAAATGCAAGTAATTTGATTGTGCGTGACGGAGGAATTCGCGGACTAGTTTTAATCTTAACCAAGATGGACAATATCCAAGTTAACGGCAATACCGTGATTGCGGAAGCGGGGGCAGCTTTAATTCAAGCCACCGAAGTAGCTTACCAATCAGGATTGACCGGTTTTGAGTTTGCTGCTGGAATTCCGGGTTCAGTAGGCGGTGCGATTTTCATGAATGCCGGAGCTTATGGCGGTGAAATTAGTGAAATTGTGGAAAGTGCCGAAGTGTTAACGCCAGATGGCCAAATTAAACGGCTGAATAACCACGAATTGGATTTTGGGTACCGACACAGCAGCGTGCAGGATTATCACGATGTGGTAATTTCAGCATCATTTAAGTTGCGTCCTGGTGATCAAACTAAGATCCGGGCGCGGATGGATGAGTTAAACCGGCTCCGTGCTTCCAAGCAGCCGTTGGAATATCCATCGTGCGGGAGTGTGTTTAAACGCCCCACCGGTTACTTTACCGGAAAGTTAATTCACGAAGCCGGTTTGCAAGGCTTCACGATTGGCGGCGCCCAAGTTTCTAAAAAGCACGCCGGATTCATCATTAACATCGGGAATGCTACGGCAACTGACTACTTAGACGTGATTCACCACGTACAAGCCACGGTATTTAAACAGTTTGGGGTTAAGTTGGAAACCGAAGTCCGGATTATTGGTGAAGAAAAATAAATTGAATATTTAAACGAAGTGACCTCCAATTTGGCAAACGGGTAAAATGCAATTGGGCACATTTGAAGCGTGAATGTGCGATAAATTAACCCCCTGCAACAAATAGGAGGTCACTTTATATTCTCTCTGGTATAATTATCCCTGAATATGAATTTGGAGGGACAGGTATGAACATAAATTGGTCCCAGTTGTTAACTTGGAGCGATGTCATCAATATTATTGATGTACTCGTGGTTTGGTTTGTAATTTATGAATTGATTATGCTGCTGCGGGGAACCAAAGCGGTACAGTTATTTCGTGGGATTATCGTCATTATTATAATTATGGCGGGAAGCTGGTATATCGGATTAAGCACGGTTTACTGGATTATGAATCAGGTCATCAATTGGGGAGTAATTGCGATGGTGATCATCTTTCAGCCGGAAATTCGCCGGGGACTGGAACACTTAGGTCGCGGGTCGATTTTTGCAAAGAACCATTCGCAAAAAGAAGCGGAAGAAAAAATGATTCAAGCGTTGGATAAGGCGATTCAGTACATGGCTAAACGCCGAATTGGAGCGTTGATTTCAATTCAGATGGAAACCGGGCTTGATGACTATATTGAAACCGGAATTCCCCTGGATGCGGACGTTTCGGGAGAGTTGTTAATCAACATTTTTATCCCGAACACCCCGTTACACGATGGTGCGGTGATTATTAAAAACGGTAAGATTGCCGTGGCAGCTGCCTATTTGCCTTTGTCACAGAGCAACTTAATTCCTAAGGAACTTGGGACTCGACACCGTGCAGCGGTCGGGATGAGTGAAGTTACCGATGCATTGACCATCGTAGTCTCAGAAGAAACTGGAGAAGTTTCTATTATGAAGGACGGCGAACTATTACGGGATATGTCGCAAGAATCTTACTTACGGTATTTCCGGACCCAATTAATTACCAGTGATGAAGGGCCCACCCCGTTCTTCACTTCGGTTACGGAAAATATTTCGGCCTTCTTTAAGGGAAAAAGGGGGCGGCACTAGATGAAAAAATTTTTTACCAAAAATTTTAGCTATCGGTTAATTGCGTTAGTCTTAGCCCTTTTGCTTTTTGCGTACGTAAAGACCGATCACCTTACTTCAACGCGGGTTTCGGGGACCGATGCAAACCAGAATAAAACCGCGTTGATGTCCACCAAGACGGCTACAATTACGATGCCGGTGGATTTAGATGTGGATTCAAGTAAGTACGTAGTTAGTGGATACCAAGAACGCGTTAAAATTACGCTGAACGGCTCCAGCGCAATGATTACTACCTTAACCAACACCCGTAATTTTAAGGTGTACCTTGCATTGCAGGATTATGCACCGGGTAAGCATACGGTTAAATATCAAGTGGAAGGGCTTGGTAAGGATATTCGTTACCGAATCCAACCAGAAAAATCAAAAATTACAATTGCCCATCGGAAGACGAAGAAATTTGAAATTCGCTACCGTTACGATACCAACATGGTTAAGGAAGGGTATACGATGGGGAACGTAAAAACCTCGGTAACGACGGTTCAAGCAACGGGCTCCGCATCAGAAATTGACCGGATTAGCCAAGTGGTTGCCGACGTTAACGTCCCTAGCAACACGACAGAGGATGTTTCTGCGCGTTCTGTGTTGCAAGCTTTGGACTCAAACGGTAACATTGTAAATGTAGTCTTGACTCCGCAATCGGTAAATGTCACTATTCCAGTTTCCAAGGCGAAAACAGAAAAAGCCAAGGAATCTAGTGAGGCAAGCAGTCAAGCTACGTCCTCTTCTAGCAGTTCGGAAAAATCAGCAAGTAGCGCATCCTCATCGAGTGGTGAAGAAAGTTCTTCGAGTTCAGCAAGTAGTGACGAGAGTTCGTCCGCTGACGATACTAGCAGTGACGGGAATCCGCAGCTCCAACAGTGATTCATAAGTGAAAACTAGCTTGGGAGCTGTGCTAATTAAATTGCTGATTTTATAATTTAGATAATGAGTTAAAAGAGATTGACGGCGGGCTACAGGTCTTGTCGCAAAGAAGGAGATTTTCAATAATGAAATTGAAGTATTTTGGTACAGATGGAGTTCGTGGAATCGCAAACGAAACGTTGACACCAGAACTAGCTTTCCAATTAGGGCGAACTGGCGGATACGTATTAACTAAGCACGCCAAGGATGCTGATCAGCGTCCCCGGGTACTGGTTTCACGAGATACTCGAGTTTCTGGCCAGTTGTTAAAACACGCCTTGATTTCGGGCCTTTTGTCAGTAGGGATCGAAGTAATGGATATGGGAATCGTTACGACGCCCGGGGTTGCTTACTTAGTTCGTAAGCAAGAAGCTGACGCGGGAGTGATGATTACCGCTTCGCACAATCCAGTAGAGGATAATGGAATTAAATTCTTCGGTTCGGACGGTTACAAGCTATCTGACGAATTAGAAGCTGAAATCGAAGTTCTTTTAGATGCTGAAAAAGATAACCTCCCCCGGCCATCGGCTAAGGGACTTGGTTCCGTAACGGATTACCCTGAAGGTGGGTTAAACTATACGGCATTCTTGGAACAAACGATTCCCGACGACCTAGAAGGGTTACATATCGCGGTGGACGCTGCTAACGGTGCTACTAGCGGCTACGTTTCCCAAATCTTTGCTGACTTAAATACTGAATTTGAAACGATGGCAACCAATCCCGATGGGTTAAACATCAATGCGGGAGTCGGCTCGACTCATCCAGAAGCTCTAGCAAAATTCGTGGTTGAAAAGGGCGCGGATATGGGAGTTGCCTTTGATGGGGACGGCGACCGTTGTATTGCGGTAGACGAAAAGGGAAATATCGTCGACGGTGATAAGATCATGTACATTTGCGGTAAGTTTCTAAGTGAACGGGGTCGTCTTAAGGAAGACACCGTGGTAACGACCGTAATGAGTAACCTCGGAATGTACAAAGCGTTAGAAAAACACGGCATGCATTCGGTTAAAACCCAAGTTGGTGACCGTTACGTGGTGGAAGAAATGTTGAAGGATGGTTATAACCTTGGTGGGGAACAATCCGGCCACATCATTTTCTTAGACCACAACACTACTGGGGATGGCATGCTTACGGCTATCCAATTAATGTACGTGGTTAAGCAAACTGGTAAAAAACTTTCCGAATTAGCTGCTGAAGTAACTACGTATCCTCAAAAGTTAGTTAACGTACGGGTTCAAGATAAGAAATTAGCGCTTGAAAACCAAGCCATCAAGGACATTATCAAAAAGGTTGAAGACGAAATGGCTGGCGAAGGCCGGGTATTAGTCCGTCCTTCCGGAACTGAAGACTTACTTCGGGTGATGGCGGAAGCTCCTACTGAAGAAGCGGTTAACCAATACGTTGACCGGATTGTTGCGGTAGTTAAGAGTGAAGTTGGCGTTGATTAACGGCTGTAATTAAATAATAAAAAAACGAAACGGGCGGAGAAAATCTCTAGCCCGTTTTTGATTGTCTAATAAAATGAGTTTGGGGTAAAAAATTTAAGGGGGTCTAATCCCTTGTGCTATACCTATTCCTGCATTTGATATATACCAATTTCGAAAAATAATGTTTGACAATCGCCTTAAGTGGTAATATATTAAGAATCGTTAATTATACCAATTATATAAAAATAAATAGATGAATTTAGGAGAACAGGGATTATGTGTGGAATTGTTGGAGTAACAGGTAGAGCAGATACGACCAAACTTTTAGTGAATGGTTTGAAAAAATTGGAGTACCGGGGATATGATTCTGCGGGAATTTACGTAAATAATGGTCAAGGCAAGGATTACCTAGTTAAAGCGCAAGGAAAGATTCAAAACTTAGAAGATCAACTTTCTGATGACGTGAACGGCAGTGCCGGAATTGGGCACACGCGCTGGGCAACTCACGGTATTCCGAGCGTGGCTAATGCGCACCCGCATTTTTCGGCAGACAACCGGTTTTACCTCGTGCACAATGGAGTGATTCAAAACTTCAAGGAATTAAAACAAACTTATTTAGCAGACGTGCCTTTCCAAAGCGATACCGATACTGAAGTAGTGGTTCAATTAGTTGACCACTTCGCTAAAGAAGGTTTATCGACCATGGCCGCTTTCAAGAAAACTTTAAGCTTGTTGAAGGATTCTTCATACGCCTTTGTTTTAATGGACCGGGAAATGCCGGACACCCTTTTTGTAGCCAAGAACAAGAGCCCGTTATTAATTGGGGTAGGCGACGACTTTAACGTAGTTTGCAGCGACGCTTTAGCAATGATCAACGTGACGAAACGGTTTGTGGAGTTGCACGATGGCGACGTGGTTAAAATCACCCCTGACAAAGTGGAGCTATTTGATGCAGATGGTCAAGCAATTCAACGGGATCCTTTTGAAGTTGACATTGACCAGTCCGATGCTGATAAGGGAACTTACCCATACTACATGTTAAAAGAAATTGACGAGCAACCAGCCGTAATCCGGCGCATCGAAGAAAAATACCTTGATTCAAAAGGCGCAGTTCGTTTCGATAAAGCAATGTTAGATAAATTAAACCAAGCCGGTAAAATTTACATTGTGGGTGCGGGAACTAGTTATCATGCTGGTTTAGTGGGCAAGAAGTTATTGGAACGCTTTGCCAAGGTGCCAACGGAAGTTGTGCTAGCATCCGAATTTGCCTACGACGATCCAATTATTGAAAAAGATGCCTTCTTCATCTTCCTTAGTCAAAGTGGTGAAACTGCTGATAGTCGGCAAGTTTTAGTCCGGGTAAATGATGAATGGCAAAAGCCAAGCCTCACGATTACTAACGTGGCTAACTCAACGTTGGCGCGCGAAGCAGAATTCTCGGCAACCTTAGAAGCGGGTCCGGAAATTGCGGTAGCGTCGACCAAGGCCTACACCGCGCAAATTGCCGTAGAAGCACTTCTAGCGGTAGCAATGGGACGGATGAAGCAAATCAATGCGGCAACTGATTTTGACATTGCAGGACAATTAAGCATGGTGGCAAACGCAATTCAAACGGTGGTGGATGAAAAGGCAGCTATCGAACAATTGGCCAAAGACACCCTTTTAAAGGCGCGTAACACCTTTTACATTGGCCGGGGGCTAGATTATGCGGTAGCCCTAGAAGCTTCCCTTAAGCTTAAGGAAATCTCTTATATTCAAGCAGAAGGTTTTGCAGCCGGCGAATTGAAGCACGGCACGATTGCCTTAATTGAAGAAGGGACTCCGGTTATCGGGATCATTACCCAAGGTAAAACTGCCGATCACACCCGGAGCAATTTAGAAGAAGTGATTTCACGCGGAGCACAGGTAATCACCTTCGCTAGCCAAAGCCTCGCCAAGAATACGGATGACGTAATTCTTCCTGACGTTGATGAAATGTTGATGCCGTTGGTTAGCGTCATTGCTGCTCAATTATTGGCTTACTACGCTTGCTTGCAGCGGGGTTACAACGTTGACCAACCGCGTAATTTAGCTAAGAGTGTCACGGTAGAATAGGAGGAAGAGCAGTGCAAAGTCGCCTGAATTTTAATTTGAATATTTTTGAAATTTAGGTTGACATTATTATGTGTAAGCGCTAACATATGGTTGTAAGGTAGTGGCGCATCTCCTACCTGCACAATCAATTCTCTTTCTCTCTTATGCTGGATCCGACTCGTACAAGTCCGGATCCTTTTTTGGTGCCATAATAATTCTAGACAGGAGTCGGTAACGCACTTTATACTAGATAAGTGGAGGCGAGAGAATGAAGAGTAATGAGACATTCACCTTGATTCAAGAGATTACCCGTTTGGATGGTACTAAATACATTGAAATTGGTAACATGATGATGAATGGTCGCGCTGAGCTAGCGGCCGAACGTGGTTATATTAAATCAGTGCGGATTATGCAGCTGAACATATCGCATTCGCAACATGTAATTAATTATGAAAAATACATCGGGGAACGCTACGAAATGCCCGACGAAAACATGACTTCGTGGGAAGAATGGCAAAAAGATGACCGGATTATGAAGGACTTCAACGCGATTTTACACGAAAATCATATCAGTGCTAATAAAGAATAATTACTTGGCTTTTAAGGCCCGTTTTTGCATTATACAATTCAAGTAATTCAAATGCTTTTCTGGAATTTCTTAATTCTGGGAAAGTATTTTTTGGTTTTCGCAGTTCTTTTTTTGTACCAGAAAAAATAATTTTTATCCGCAAGTGTAAACGCTCGCAAAAATTCGCTTTTCGTGTTAATCTATTCTTGAATTTAAATATAAGAATAATCAGGTTTGTTTCCACAAGGGGGAATCGATGATGAGAAAAGCGTTTATGATTGGTACAGGAGTTGCAAATTTAGCTGCCGGCGTATATTTGATTCGTGATGGTGGTTGGAGCGGTAATCAAATTACCATGTTCGGACTCGATAAACACGGGGCTAACGATGGGGCAGCGGTTGCGGATTACGAGACGGAATACGGCAACCAACGGCTATCTAACGATCGGGGCTTTTTAGCCAAGGGCGGTCGGATGCTTAACGAAGAGACCTATGAAAACTTGTGGGACGTTTTGCGGAGCGTGCCGTCTTTGGATCACCCAGGGCAATCGGTTACGGATGACATTTTAAACTTTGACCATGCTCATCCAACCCATGACGTGGCCCGGCTAATGGATAAGCGTAACGGGATCCGGAATAATGGCGGTGCGGACGACTATTCGCATATGCAATTTAATAACCAAGACCGGAAGTTGTTAACCAAATTAATGATGATGCCTGAAAGCCAAGAAGCAAAGCTTAACGACGTCAGCATCGCGGAATGGTTTAAGGATAGTCCGCACATTTTCACTACTAACTTCTGGTACATGTGGGAAACTACCTTTGCGTTTAAGAAGGAAAGCTCCGCAATGGAATTGCGGCGTTACATGAACCGGATGATTCTGGAATTTAGTCGGATTAACACCCTTGAAGGGGTTACCAGAACGCCGTATAACCAATACGAAAGTATCATTCTACCGATGCGTAAGTACTTGAGCGATCACGGGGTTACCTTTATCAACAACCGTAAGATTACCGCCTTCCAATTCAAGGACACTCCGTTGCGCGATGATATCATCGTTACTGGCTTAGAGTACGAAGACGTAGGGGAAAATAAGCAAACCGGCACAATCCCGGTTGACGAAAATGACCTCGTTTTCGATATCAACGGCGCGATTACCGATAGTTCATCGATTGGTGATTTCAACACCCCAATTAAGGAAAATATGGAATACGCTCCTAGCGCAGCATTATGGAAACAAGCTACCGAACATTTCTATAATCTAGGAAATCCGGACAAGTTCTTTAACGACCGTGCCCAAAGTGAATGGATGAGCTTTACGGTAACCACGAAGAACCACTATTTGGTAAACCAAATTAGCCGGATTACCCAACAAGAACCGGGGAATGCTTTAAATACTTGGGTAGATAGTAATAACTTGTTATCCATCGTGGTTCACCATCAGCCGCATTTTCACGCTCAAAAGGAAAACGAAACGGTCTTCTGGGGCTACTTCATGTTCCCACGTAAAAATGGGGATTATGTGGACAAACCGGTAATTGAAATGACCGGAAAAGAAATGCTGCAAGAATTACTAGGTCATTTGGCAGAAGTTGATCAAGCAACGGATAGCGTTGTTTATCATGAAGAGGAAATTATGGATAGCATCGTTAACGTAATTCCGGTTTACATGCCGTACGCTAGCGCACTGTTCAATACGCGAGCTGTTGGAGACCGTCCTGAAGTAGTGCCAAAGCATTCGAAAAACTTGGCATTTGTCAGCCAGTTCGCAGAAATGCCATTTGACATGGTCTTTACCGAACAATACTCGTTCCGGGCGGCACAACGGGCAGTCTACCATTTCTTAGGAATTCCTGAAGAAAAAATGACCCCAGTGCACCACTACGAGAAGAATCCAAAGGTGCTTTTGAAAGCAACCCGGACCATGTTCCGTTAGAATTATCTATTTAATAATACTAAAAGTTGATTTGAGAGCTTGATTTTATTGAAGCGCCAACGAAATCAGCTGCTCCGCTTAACAAAAAATCGATCGTTATGCCAATTTAGGCAACGGTCGATTTTTTTGTTAATGCTTGTAAACTACCCGACTTTTGTCCTGCTCTTAGCATTTTGGGTTAGGACTTAGTAAAGTTTTCAAGTCCGTCACGCGTACTTTTACTACTTACGGGTGATTTTGGGGAGGACGTAGTTTTGATAGTAATCTTGGTAGGTTTGTTTGGAAATTTGGCCCCATTGTTCTTGGCTGAATTCCTTAATTTTTTCGGTACTAAAGTTAGCCTCTTTAATTGCGCTGATTGAGAAGACTTGGGTTTGGTCGCCGACGCTTAGCCGAATTTTCTTCAGCGAACGGGGAAGCGTGTCGCCCTGGATTTTCTTCAGAATATGGACCATATTGGGTGCGTAAAGCTGGGTGAAATCAAACAAGTTTAACTTAGGGACCCGAATGATAATCTGGGAGTCCGTAAAGTTAACTTGAAAAGGCAGGCGACCGTTAAAACTATCCGCAATTTGATTTTCAATCAAGGTGGCCTCATTGGAGGCGTTTTCCTCGCCATAGGAATCAGTATTTGAATGAATATCTAATTGTTGATTGGTAAAATTAGGGTAAGTTTGAAAGCCCAGAATTACCAAAACAACTACGGTTAAGTTAGATTTAGAAAAGATTCTGGGACGTTTGAATTTCTTTGCTTTAGCCATGTCTTATATCCGTTCATAATAAACCCGTTAAACGTAATTACGTTTAATAATTTCAACAACATCAACAATTATAGTAAATTTAAGGTATTTACACAAACGTTTGTTTGCTAAATGTTAAAGGATAAGTTACGATAGATGAAAAATTATTTAAGGGGTACCGGAATGTTAAAATACGCGATTTTTGATTTAGACGATACTTTACTGGATTTTAAGAAGGGTGAACGTATCAAAGCTACCGAAGTCTTACGTAAATATGGCGTGCAAGATTTGACGACTGGATTGGCAACCTACACAAAAATTAACCAGCAGGTCTGGGAAGCAATCGAGCAAGGTGCACCTCGGGATCAAGTGTTGAAAACCCGATTTTCGAAAACCTTTGCGGCACTCGGAGTGGATGGCGATGGGGTCGCTGCTGAACGGGAATACCGCCAGCGATTGGCAACTAGCTACTACCAATTTGAAGGCGCGCAAGCATTACTGCGGGATTTGAAATCGGCAGGAATTCGGTTGATGGTGGGAACTAATGGGGTTAAGAAGACTCAGTTGAGTCGACTCGCTGGTTCCAAGTTAGACCAATACTTTACCGACTGCTTTATTTCAGAAGACGTTGGTTATGCTAAACCTGATGAACGCTTCTTTGCGCCAATTAAGCATAAATATGCGGATATGAGTTTCCAGAATACCGCAATGGTGGGCGACCGGTTGCAATCCGACATTTTAGGGGCCAATCAAGCCGGGCTCAAAAGCATTTGGTATAATCCCCAACAAATCGCGGTGGATGCGCCAATCAAGCCAACCGCGGTGGCACATTCTTATGACCAGTTGCGGGAATTAATGTTGTAAGGCGTGCTTGAAACAACAAATAAAAAGAGATAACTTACGAAATTAAGGGTCCAGCAAAATGGAACTTGAAGAATCAAAAATTTGAATTTTTTTCATTACTAAATAGTTTAAAAGCAGTGTGGAGGTGAAAGAGCCCACACTGTTTTTTTTATTTTAGAAAAAATGTTGACTTATTATCTGAATGCGCTTACACTATCTGTGGGCTCAAAAATAAACTAACATGTTACTTTGAATGCTTTGACTTGTTAAAAAATAAGCTTTTTACCAAGTTTATAAATACAAAATAAGCATTTTAAGTCCCAAGGGAGTATTGCAATGGAGTATAAAGATATTTCACCATCAACCGTTATTGAAGAGTTACTTCGGGAAATGATTATGGAATTAAAGGATGGCGATCAATTGCCATCGCAAAGAGAATTAGCGGAGAAATTACAAGTAAGTCGTAACGCTGTCAAATATGCGTTAGCGAGATTACAAAAAGAAGGTGATATTCGGGTTAAAAATCGTCAAGGAATTCGGGTTAACAAGAAAATAGATGTTAATTTGCTAGGAATGCGCCCGTTAAGTAGTGAATTAGGAGAATCAAATGAACAAATTCAACAGCTTTCCGCAAAAGTAATTAATACACCAAATAGTTTAGAAAGCTTTTTTAAAAGTTCTACTAAGCAAACGTTAGAGCTTAAGCGACTTCGTTTGTACAAAAACCAGCCGTTTTCATTTGAAATTGCATATCTAGATGCAAAGCGTTTCGAGAAGTTAGTGGATTTTAATTTTAATAACTATTCGCTTTATAAAGCCTTAAAAGAAAATTATGGGGTTCAACCCACGTACGGCTATGAAACCATCACGTGTGTGTTAGCAGACGAAAGTTTAAGACGCACATTACAAGTGGAAGAGGGAAAACCGTTATATCAAGTAGACAGTTTTAACTACGAAGAAAATGATGTTCCAGTTGAACATACGGTGCAGTACCTTATTGGGAGTAACTTCAAGTACCACTTCAAGGCAAAGAATATTTTTGATTATCAAGAGGACTTATAAAATGACACTATTTAAAGAAATTTACGCTGATATCAAACGCAAAATTGAAAATGGGGTATACAAAAAGGGCGGAGTTTTACCGAATGAAGGTGAGCTACAAAAGATATACCAAGTTAGTAGAACAACGGTGCGTAAGGCAGTTGAGCAACTAGTTGAAGAAAAACAAGTTGTGCGTAAAAAAGGCGTGGGACTATTTGTTGCCCCAGGAATTTCTAAGCAAAATATTTTGGATATGACCGGAATTATTAAAACTTCTACTGGGCTAGAACCTGAGAAAACACAGATTAAGGAAAGCTACTTGCGTAAGGCAGGGGTTTACTATTCAAAAATCTTTGGAATCAAAGAGAATGAATTGATTTATTATCTTAGTTTTTTAGTGTTTTCCGAAGGTGAACGCACGTATGAAAAGTTAATTTTGCCACTGGATTATTTTCCCGGCTTTGATCCGGAGATATTGAAGGTTACCGCAATTATTGAAGCAGTTAACACTGGCAAACTGAGTGTCCAGGATGTTTACCAAGATTTTCAATTAACGGAAGCTACCGATGAAGATTATAAACAGTTAGAAGTGGCAACTGACTTTCCAGTTTTTAAAATAACTAATACCTTTTTAGACGATCGGGCACGAGTAGTTGCCATTGAATATAAATTACAGAGCGCTTTAGATACTAAATATTCAATAGACTTTGATTAAAAGTGAGGGAATTTAAAATGATAAAACTTGTTAGAGTAGATCATCGATTATTACATGGTCAAGTAGCGGTTTCTTGGTTTAACAGTTTGGGAGCAAACACTATCTTGGTGGCTAATGATGCCGTTGCTAGCGATGATTTTCGTAAATCGGCAATTCGATTGGCGAAACCAGATAATGCAAAGTTAGTGATGAAATCAATTGAAGACAGCATTAAAGCAATTAATTCAGGCGTCACTGATAAATATAAAATGCTAGTGGTTGTGGAATCAGTTGCCGACGCTAGCAAACTAATTCAAGAAACCGACGGAAAGATTGGGGAGCTTAACTTAGGAGGTACAAAGCCACGCGAAGGAACAATTAATTATTCTAAGACAATTAATTTGACTAACGATGAGGGAGCACAATTAACTCAACTACAACAACGTGGTGTAGACGTTTATATCCAACAAGTTCCTAGCGAAGAGCGGCAAGAATTCAAAAAAATAGATTAATTATGGAGGTGTAAAAATGAGTGCCTATTTAACAGCCTTACTGCTAGCCTTGATTGCTATGTTGGGGAACGGAGAGTATTTCTTAGGTTCGTCCATGCTTTCCCGTCCGTTAGTAATGTGTACGTTAGCTGGTCTAATCATGGGTAATGTGCAACAAGGAATTATTATGGGAGCAACTCTAGAACTAGCTTTTGTAGGTTCCTTTTCAATCGGAGCATCGATTCCACCAGAAATTATTTCAGGAAGCGTATTAGGAACGGCATTTGCAATCGGAGCTGGTAAAAGTACGGCGGTTGCTTTAACGTTAGGAATCCCAATTGCTTCGTTAGTGCTGGTAATTAAAAATCTGTGCTTTATCTTTATTTTGCCGTACTTTGTGCATAAAGCAGATCATTACGCGGAACAAGGCAATAGCAAGGGACTCGATCGAATGAATCTTCTTGGAGGATTTTTCTCAATTAACTTACCAATTGGATTAGTTGTAGGAGTTTCCTATTTGCTGGGTAGCCCGGTAATTAAATCATTCTTAGCGGTAATTCCACAGTTCATTATTAATGGTTTAGGTATTGCAACGGGGCTCCTACCGGCTTACGGTTTTGCGTTACTTTTAAAGATGATGGTCAACAAAAACAACATTACGTTCTTTATTTTAGGGTTTGCACTGGCTGTATATATGAAGATTCCAGTTACCGGCGTCGCAATTTTCGGAGCATGTTTAGCTTTGATTTTAACGGGTTACTCAGCATTTAAAGATAAATTTCATGCTGAACCAGCAGCTGTAGGTGGAAATTCAACTACGAATAGTGGGCAAAATGGAGGAATCGATTATGAAGATGAAGAGTTCTAAGTTACTTACGAAAAAAGATCTAATGGCAACCTTTTGGCGGTCGTTTACCATGGAATGGGCTTGGAATTACGAACGACAATCTAACTTAGGATATTCTTATGCGATGACTCCAGCTCTTAAGAAAATTTATCAAAACAGAGAAGACAAGTTAAAAAGTTCGTTTAAGCGACACTTGGAATTTTTCAACGTTACTCCATGGTTAAGTACTTTTCCGCTAGGCATTTCGATCGCAATGGAAGAACAAAATGCGTTAAATGACGACTTTGATGAAGATTCCATTAATAACATTAAAATTGCTTTGATGGGACCGTTAAGCGGGATTGGAGATTCATTTTTCTGGGGCACTCTAAGAGTTATTGCTACCGGGATCGGAACCTCGTTAGCTTTCCAGGGAAATATATTAGGACCGTTACTCTTTCTTCTGATTTTTAACATTCCAGCAATCATTGCACGATATTATGGCTTGTTTATTGGGTATAACATTGGAGCGTCATTTATTGACCGAGTGCAAAAAACGGGATTGATGGATAAGTTAACGTATGGTGCTTCTGTTTTAGGCCTCGGGGTGGTTGGAGCCATGGTTGCTACAATGGTAACTTTGAAAATGCCAATGAAAATTGGGACAGGGGCGGATGCCACTTCCGTACAAAAGATTTTTGATGGCATCGTACCAGGAATATTGCCGTTATTATTTACGCTATTTATTTTTTGGCTTGATAAAAAAGGATGGAAAGCACAGTACATTTTGTTATTGATTGCGGCAATCGGAATTTTTGGTGCTTGGAGTGGATTACTTGGTTAGTAAATAGAGAGGAGCAAGATAGTGAAATCGATTAATGATTATGTGCATTTGGAACCAAAGCTGTATCAACAAGTTCTTGATAATGTTGAAAAGTTATTTTTGAAACCGCTTAATCAGTGGGACTTAAGTAAGTTTAAGCGAGTAATGATATATGCAACGGGCTCTAGTTCAAATGCGGCCTTTGGTGCATTACCACTGATGAGCAAAATTCTAGGAATGCCTATTCAAGTTGAAGAACCTTCAATATCAGAAAATTATTTAATGAATATTGAAAACGACACCCTTTGTTTAGCAATTTCTCAAGGGGGGCATAGTTATTCAGTAGTTAAGCTAGTTGAACGGTTGCAAAAGAATCAAAAAATGGTCGTCGCCTTAACTAGTGAAAAAGATAGCCCATTGGCACGAGTTAGCAACCGGGTTCTTGAAATGGGAATGCCGGTGGAAGAAATGCCATACGTCAGTGCAGGATATAGTGTGACTATTTTAGATTTAATCTTAATTGCGCTAGTGCTTTCGAAAAAATTAGGGAAAATATCGGCTGAAGAGGATGAAAAGTATTGGCAACTTATTCAAGAAATCACGAAAAAATTGCCACAAGTTATTAAACAAGGCGATCAGTGGGTTGAAAAGCATGTGGATGACTTTAGTAATGCACAAAGAATTACTTTTATTGGTTATGGTGCAGCTTACGGTGTCGCTCGTGAAGGAGAAACCAAATTTACTGAAGCAGTACGGAATAATGCTTGGGGAAAAGAACTTGAAGAATATATGCATGGTCCATATTTAGGACTTCACGCTGAAGACATAATAGTTTTCATAGAGCCGAATGGTAAATTAGCGGATCGTGCACAGTTATTAAGGAAATTCTTAAAACAACATGTCAACCATGTTTACACAATTTATGCGAACCAAGTTAATTTGAGTACTTTGACAACCGGAGATTTAGCTTTTGAAATAGCAACTGATGAACTACTGGCGGCATTATTTTTAACCGTGCCAATCCATTTAATGGCCTATCGACTTTCCAAAATTAAGGGAGTTGATTTAGAACATTCGGCTTATCCAGATTTTGATCAAATTACAGCTTCTAAAATCTAATTAAACAATAAAGGAGAGAACATCATGAGAAAATTTAACAAACAACAATTAGTCGCAGGTATGCAAGGTGCACTTAAATTACGGAGTGAAATCAATCAATTAATAGACCAGATTGCTGATCAAGGATATCGTAACGTTTGCTGGTTAGGGATTGGTGGTACCTATGCATCCTCAATGCAAGCAGTAGTTCATATGAAAGAAAAATCGGGAATTGAAACATTTTACCAAAATGCAGCTGAATACCTAACGACCGGGAATCGCCGAATTACTGACCAAACTTTAGTAATCACTTCTTCAGTTACTGGTAATACTAAGGAAGTGGTTGACGCGGTAAAACAAATTAAAGCAGCGGGAGCGACTATTCTAGGTTTTATTGATAGGGCTGAAGCTGATTTGGCAAGTTTAGTAACCCATTGTATTTCTTATCCAGAAAATGAGCAGCTTAAATTCTTCATGGTTGCGGATCGTTTAATGTATCTTAAAGGTGAATTCCCGGAATATGAAGAATTCTATAGTGAAATGGATCAACACTTTGCTGAAGATATTGCGAATATTGAAGAAGGTGCGGACAAATTTGCTCAAGAATTTGCGCAACAACATCATGATGACGACATTCATTACTTTGTTGGAGCTGGTAACCAATGGGGCGCAACTTACTCATACGCAATGTGTTACTGGGAAGAACAACATTGGATTCGGACTCGTGCCATTGAAGCTGCTGAATTTTTCCACGGAATGTTTGAAGTAGTTGACCGAGATACGCCAGTTACAGTTTATGTTGGGGAAGATAGCCAACGTTCGCTTAGTGAGCGAGTTGCTAAATTCCTACCCGAAATTTGTGGAAATTACACAATTATTGATACTAAAGACTATGATTTACCAGGATTTTCAGAAAAATTCCGGGGCACCCTGTCACCATTTGTCTTCCATGCAATTAACAACCGTATTGATGTAAATATTGAACATATCAATCGTCATCCAATGGATATTCGGCGCTACTATCGAGCTTTAGATTACTAGAAGTGGAGTTCAACTAATGACATCAGTATTAATATGCATGCATGGAAAATCAGCCACCGCAATGCGGGATTCGGCTGAAATGATCTGTGGTAAGCAAGAAAAATGTGCGGCCATAGATTTCAAAATGGGGCAAGATTTAGCGGATTTCAAAGCCCAGTTAAAAAAAGAAATTGCGGAATTAGATGGATCTCCGATTTGCTTAACTGATTTAAAAGGGGGCACACCGTTTAACACGCTAGTGACGTTGACCAAAGATTTTCCTGATTTAAAAATCATTACGGGGACGAATATTCCAATGTTGTTACAGCTATTTGTTTACCGGACCCAATTCGATAAAGCTGATTTGGTTAAGGAACTTTTAAGCGCGGGCCAAAAAGGAATTTTCCAATACACCATGGTTGCACAAGGTGACGAGGAATTTTAAAAAAATTCTTCGGGAATTGAGGTAATAGTTTGGTTACTAATTAAAAATAGGGATCTTCAGTATTTAGCTGAAGGTCCCTATTTTATTTTGGAAAGATGTCATGCGTACCTTAAAGAAAACCTTGAAAGTGAGCTAGCTAAATTTTTAGAAAATCCATTGTTGACTTTTATGTCGATAACGTCATATAATCACTTTTGTCGATAACGGCATAACATTCAAAAGCAGGTGAAGTAATAATGGAAAAACAATTTAAAACTTTAGAAGACTTTTTAGGAACGCACTTTATTTACACATACGATAATGGTTGGGAATACGAATGGTACGCTAAAAATGACCATACGGTAGATTATCGAATTCATGGGGGAATGGTTGCCGGCCGCTGGGTTAAGGACCAAGAAGCCGACATCGTAATGTTGACGGAAGGTGTTTATAAGATTACTTGGACGGAACCGACCGGAACGGATGTGGCGCTAGACTTCATGCCAAACGAAGGTAAGTTGCACGGAACCATTTTCTTCCCTAAGTGGGTTGAAGAACATCCTGAAATCACGGTTACTTTCCAAAATGAACACATTGATTTAATGGAAGAATCTCGTGAAAAATACGAAACTTATCCTAAACTAGTTGTTCCAGAATTTGCTAAAATTAGTTACATGGGTGATGCTGGACAAAATAACGAAGACGTTATTTCTGAAGAACCATACGATGGCATTACCAGCGACATTCGCAACGGAAAGTATTTTGATGAAAACTACAAGCGAATTAACAAGTAATTAATTTTTGGAGGAGTTCGCATGCCACGACCACGAGTTTTACCGTACATTGTTTTAGGATTGTTAAATAAAAATGGGGTTATGTCTGGAAAAGATATGATTGCGGAATTTAAGAATGAAATTAGCGAGTTCTGGACGGTTTCGCACAGCCAGTTGTATCCTGAATTACAACGAATGACGGACGAAGGCCAAATTGAAGTGGTTGACGATGAACAAAATCGGAAAGTCATTAACTACGCAATAACTAAGAAGGGCCAAACGGATTTGCGGGAATGGCTCGCTACCCCGATTACGGCCAAAAATGATGAACTGACGTCACTTAAAATGTACTTTATCGCTGACCGACATGATCCACTTTTACAGCAAATTTTAAAACAGGCGGCGGACCTTCACGAACAAAAAGTGGCCCACTTAAAGCAACGGCAAAAATTACTGTTTGAAGAACCATCCGCGATTGAGGAAAATTACGGACATTACTTAATTTTGTCTCGGGCGGTTGAAAGGGAAGCATCCCATTTAGCCTGGCTAAAAAATCACATCGAATAATCCGAAAAACAGGTTTACAAGTAGGCGGACGTGGGAAAATTCGGGTGGCTTGCGAGCACTAACCCAAAATCGGTAGTTGTGCCTAAATTGGGCGTAACTACCGATTTGGGGTCCTTAAAAAACGTCGTCACCAAAACAGCACTGAGAAGTTTGCAAACTCTCAGTGCTGTTATTTTAATACCTCTTTTAATTAACCTTTACCGCCTTGGAAGGATGGATAAAGTGTCATCCCGCCATCAACGAAGAGGGTAATTCCGGTGACGTAACTTGATTCAGCGGAAGCTAACCATGCCGCCGCGGCCGCAACCTCTTCAGGATCGCCAATTCGTTGCATGGGAATCATGCTGGTAGTGGTTTTTAACTGTTCAGGATCCGCAAATTTTTTAGCGTTGATGGGCGTATTGATCGCGCCAGGGCCAATTGCGTTTACCCGGATGTGCCGGTCGGCGTATTCCATCGCAATTGTTTCGTTGAACAGTTTTACGCCGCCTTTGCTAGCAGCGTAGTGTGCAAAAGTTGGCCACGGAATTTTCTCATGAACGGAAGACATGTTGATAATGTTTCCGGGCTTATCATGCGAAAGAAAATAATTAATGGCCGCTTTTGAACCTAAAAACACGCCGTTTAGGTTGACGTCGAGCACTCGTTTCCAGCTTTCAAACGATAATTCCGCAGTCGGTTGTTGATTTTCCATCCCCGCGTTGTTGACCCAAACGTCTAGGTCGCCAAATTGATCGACGGCCGTGTCGACTAGGCGCTTAACGCCGTCTTCGGTTGATACGTCAGCTTGCACGACCACGCCTTCACCGCCGGCTGCGTTAATTTGATCCCGCACGGCGTTGGCGCCATCTTTATCAGAGTTGTAATTAATAACGACGTGCATACCTTCTTGCCCAAAGCGTTCGGCAATCGCGCTGCCGATTCCTTTTGAGCCGCCAGTAATCACGGCGACTTTTCCATTTAAATCTTTATATAGCATAGTTATTATCCCCCCAGAACATAACTGTAAAATAAATTCTTGATGTTCGTAACGTATGATAACATCAGAAATCATAGTAAAGGAACTGAAACGATTGGGCGTTGCTTACCTTATGCGTAGCTTAATATTTTTGGGGGATTGTTGCTATACACAAAGGCAAAATAACCCTATAAAAGCAAACTTGATTTTATAGGGTCGATGAGTTTTAAAAAAGATGGAGTGATTGGATTAAAGGCAATAAAATTAACAAAATAATGATGATAATCATGCTTAATCCAAAGAAATTATTCGGGTTAAAGGTCACCCCAAAGCCAAATACTTTGGGGATTAAGAGTGGCGAATGCCAATCGAGGTGGAGATTTCGGTCATTTTTAAGCCAGGTTACGTAAACGGTCGCCAGGATGAGACAGATCGCCAAAAGCAATACGAAACTAACCATAATATAATACTCCGTTTCGGGAAAATATTTGAGCATAGAATAGCATACTAAAGGCGTGAAAACAACGAAATCCCAATTTACAAAAATAATTTTCTATGCTAATCTTGAAGCTAGCTAATTGAATATAATCAAAAACCGTAAGAAGAACAAGTATTTTAAGCCCGTAACTTAAAGCGAATTGAGGATGGTGGAAGCTCAAGAAGTTATTCTTTTAAGAAAAACATCTTCTTTGTTTCTAGGCTGAACGATTAAGCGTCCAGTAAGTCTAGACGTGACCGATACGTTATCGTTTGGAGAGCATATTTTAGATGTGCTTTTAGAGATGTTTATTTTTAAACGAATTTTGGGTGGTACCGCGAAGTCTTTCGTCCCTGTTACGGGATGGAAGACTTTTTTATTGGCGGACTTTTTACGAAGACAATGGAGGGATTTTTAATGGAAAATACGTTGGTTAAATCACTTTATGCGCAAGCAACGCATGATGAAGATGTAGCAGTAGAAGTAACGGGTTGGCTAAAGACGCTCCGTTCTTCCAAGAAAATTAGCTTTTTGGAAATTAACGACGGTTCCTGCATTAAAAATGTGCAGGTAATCATGGAAAATGGGTTGGAGAACTACGAAGAAATTAAGAAAGCTCCCATTTACACTACCTTAAAAGTAGTCGGAACGGTAGTGGACACTCCGAAAGCTAAACAACCGTTTGAAATTCACGCAACTGAAATTGAAGTTTTAGGTAACTCAGACAGTGACTACCCGCTTCAAAAGAAACACCACACACCAGAATTCTTACGTGAACAAGCACATTTGCGTCCGCGGACCAATACTTTTTACGCAGTTTTCCGGATTCGTTCGTTGGCAGCCTTTGCCATCCACGAATTCCTCCAAAAGAATAACTTTGTCTACGTTAACACTCCGTTGATCACTTCTAGTGATACGGAAGGTGCCGGTGAAATGTTTAAGGTGACTACTTTAGACCTTAACAACGTTCCAAAGAACGAAGAAGGCAAGGTTGATTCTACTAAGGACTTCTTCAAGCAACCAACTAACTTAACGGTTAGTGGTCAATTGAACGCGGAAGCATTTGCGTTGGCTTTCCGGGATGTTTATACTTTTGGTCCGGCTTTCCGTGCGGAAGATTCACACACTACGCGGCATGCCGCTGAATTCTGGATGGTTGAACCAGAAATGGCGTTTGCTAACTTGCAAGACGTGATTAACGTTTCCGAAGACATGTTGAAGTACGTGATCAACTATCTTTTGGAAAATGCTTCTGATGAAATCGACTTCTTGAACCAAAACGTGGACCAAGAATTACGGGCTCGTTTGGAAGCAACTCGCGACGCCGATTTTGCCCAAATTACTTATACGGAAGCAATCGACAAGTTGTTAGCTGCTGACCAAGAATTCGAAAACAAAGTTGAATGGGGAATTGATCTCCAAACTGAACACGAAAGATACTTGAGCGAAAAAGTTTACCAAAAGCCAGTGTTCATCACGGATTACCCACGCGACATCAAAGCCTTCTACATGCGGGAAAACGAAGACCACAAGACGGTTGCCGCAGTGGACTTATTAGTACCTGGCATTGGCGAATTGATTGGTGGTAGCCAACGTGAAGAACGACTAGCTAAGTTGAACGAAAAGATTAAGGAATTTAACTTGGATCCTGAAGAATACAAGTGGTACCTTGAATTAAGAAAATATGGGGAAACGGAACACTCCGGATTTGGAATTGGTTTCGAAAGATTATTGATGTACGTTACTGGTGTGGAAAACATCCGCGACGTTATCCCATTCCCACGGACCCCGGGTAACGCTAGCTTCTAATTCAAAACGTTAATAGTAAGCAAAAAGCCTTGAATTTAGTCAGACGATGACGGATTCAAGGCTTTTTTGAATATTTAGTGGCTGCACAAGGGTGGCATCCTAATCCCCCAACGAAAACCGCAACCTCATATTGCGGGAACCGATGTTGATTGCATCGTTAAGCAGTTTAGTAGCCTGGGCTAAGGTGAAATCGGCCATTGCCTGGTTAGCGGACGTTAAAATTTTTTCCGTGAGGGTGGCTTGGTGATCCGTTTCTTTTTGCATTCTTAGCACGTTTTGGAGTACCGTTTGGGCAAAGTTTTCCTGTAAATCTTGGTAGAGGGCAAAATTTCCGTCTCCAATTAAAGCAAGCACCCGGCTAATCCAGTACATGTAGTTGGTATTCACTACCGTGGGAGTATCGCGGTAGCAAGCCGGAGTATCCGCGACGTTACTATAAAACGGCACCATGGCGTTAAACGTGTTGGGACCAAAGGCCAGCCAATGAATTCCCGCGATTTCATCGGGAACTTGGTTGCGTAACTCTAGAATGTGAGTTTCTAGATTGCGATTGATGCCGATTGGCCGAAAACGTTTCTCGGGCACCGTTTCGCCATAAGGATCGTAGGGCGTTTCTTGATAGTGTGAGCTCAAAAGAAACTTCAAATCTTCCACAGAAATTTTCTTGGTTGCACGATTAATGAAAGGTAAATCTTGGTCGGTAGGCTCCCCAACAAAATTATCGTCCAAAAATTGGTGGACGTACCAAGCCCGGGGGTTATTGTAGTACCGGTCTTTAATCGTGGCACTACCAAAAATGTGCCGTAAATTAAGGCCTTCGTGATCCGGATTAAGTTGATTTTTGGCAATGAATTCCGGGAGATCCGCAGAGGCTAGGCAATTAGCTGAATTAAAGTCAAAATCGGTGATGTTCCAGCGGTTTGGCGCAATTGCATAGGCATCGTCGGGAATTCGGATTGCAACCCAATGATGGCCTCCGATGGTTTCCATATACCAAATTTCTTCGCGGTCGGCGAAGGCAATTCCGTTGGATTCGTAAGTACCGTATTCTTCTAAAAGTTTACCTAAGCGCAAGACGCCCGCCTTGGCAGACTCGATGTACGGCAAAACTAGCGTAAGAAAATCCTCTTCGCCAAGTCCCTTTTCGACTAACGGATCCACGCTAAGTACCCGGGCGTTAGTAGTAATGGTTTCGGTAGCGGTCATCGCCGTGTTTTTACTGTTGATGCCGCCAGCACCCCAAATGCCATATGTGGGATCGGCATCGGGCGTGGCGGTGTAGCGGAGCGGATTGTCGGGAAGGGGAATCGTTAAATCACTATGGACAGAATGATAGGGTTGGGGCTGATCTTCGGGGTTAACGACCACGAACCGTTGGGCATTAGAATCATCGGCACCGTCTTCGTTACGGGCAATGATGGTGGAACCCGTCAGGCTAGCGTTTTTACCGACTAAAATAGTGGTACAAGTTTTCAACATGTGCTTGTCCTCCAATTGATTTTTACTGTAATGGTAGCACGATTAGCTAAATAGGCAATCACTATTCAGTTAGAAAAGGGAATGCTATCATGGTCAATATACAATTTAAACTAACATGAGGAGCGTTAAGCAATGGTTAAAACAATTGCAATGGAAGATTTTTACCAAAAATATCCGCTAACTACCGCCGTTTTATTGGACGTGCGGGAGCCAGACGAATTTGCGGCTGGGCACGCGGTGGGGGCGCGTAATTTTCCCTTGAGCCAACTACCTAATCGCTTAGCCGAATTAGACCAAGCAACTCCATACTACGTGATCTGCCGTTCGGGAAGACGTTCAGCAAACGCGTGCGGGGTACTCGAAGTCCAGGGCTTTGATGTAACCAACGTGGTCGGCGGAATGCTAGCTTGGCCAGGAAAAGTGGAAAAAGACTAGATAAAAATAAATGCGGGAAACAAAAGTCGGGTAATTTCTGAGCGTTAACTGAAAATAGACCATTATGCCAAATTCAGGCATAATGGTCTATTTTTGGTTAAGCGGAACAAACTAATTTTTGGTGCACGTTGGGCTTTACTAAAGGCCCAACACCCGATTTACTATCTAAAATACCAAACCAGTACTTGTAAAGCTAAAAAAGTTCCCGCGGCAACGCCCCAGTTCCATCGGGGAATGGCGTAAGTTTGGTAATGGGTGCGCGGCTGATTTTCGCTAAAACCGTGGGAATGCATGGCAATTGCCAAGTTATCCGACCAACGCAGCGATAGTAAAATCGCCTTAAAAAAGATTGTGGGGGACCAGACGTGTAAAACTTCACCACGCAGCATGGCTGCGGTTTTAATTTGTTGAACGGCCGTCTTTACCCGGGGGATGAAGTAAAAGGCGCCTAACGATCCGTAAACGAATTTGGTAGGTAAATGCCAATTTTGTTCCAGGGAACCTAACAGACTTTCGACGGTCGCGGTAAAAGAAAATGCTCCACCCAAAACAATGTAGGCGTAAACCCGGGTAGCCATTGTCCAAGCGGTCCGCACCGCGTTGCCGGTCCCGTTTAAATAAAACGAAATCCAAGTTGCTACGGCAGGAAGCAGCGGGATCACCAAAAGCAGTCCCAGTTTGCGCACCGCAATTCGTTTCCAAAGCAAGTAGGCTAATCCGCCAATGATAATCACTAGGTTAACGGGAACACTTTTAACAAAGGCAATTTCAAAACTAATTGCCAGAATTAAAATGAATTTAACTGATGAATCCATTTAGCTCCTCCTGATAAATAAGCTGGTGATCGGTCAATGCCAAATGATAGTCAAAAAATTCTGGCAGTCCCGTCAATTGGTGACTGATCATCACAATGGTTTGTTTTTGTACTTGGGCAGCTTTTTGAATTAATTGCATAACCACCCTTACGGAAGCTAAATCCAAGCCGGCCAAAGGTTCATCAAGCAAAACGAGCGGGTTGCCTAAAATTAACATGGTTAAGATTTGGAGCTTTTTCTTTTGCCCGCCCGAAAGTTGATAAACAATCTGTTCTTGTAACTTCGCTAAATTAAGACGTTCCAGCCAGTCCTGGATACGGTCGGCAGTCCAATATTGGGGTGCCCGGGCATGCTGTAAGCTTAGGTCGATTTCTTCCGTGACGGTCATTTTAAGAAATTGCATTTCAGAATCTTGAAAGACCACCGTAGCAGTTTTGGCCCAAGTTCGCGCGTTGAACTGAGAAAGCGGCCGATTATCGTAAAAAAGTTTGCCCTGATAGGGATGAAGTCGGGCAATTGCTTCGAATAACGTCGACTTTCCCGAGCCGTTTTCACCAGTAAGCAAAATTAAGTGTTGCTTGGGGAAGGACGTTTGGACGGCCTGAAGTAGATACCGGCCCCCGTTTTCAATCCCAAAATCTTGTAACTTTAGGATTGCAGCGGCGTTTGCGTTAGGAATCGGGAACGCCGTGCGGGTGGTTAACTGGTAACGTGCAAAAATCGGTTGTGGATCGGTAATTAAGCTAACTTGTTGGTGATCAAGCTGGTATAAGTGATCGCAAATTTCCGCATAGTCGTTGAGATCGTGGTCGGCAATTAAAATCGTCTTGCCTTCTTGTGCCTGCAGCTTTTTTAAAAGCTTGATGAGGGCTTTGCGAGATTTTAGGTCAACGTTGGCAAATGGCTCATCAAGTAAAATTAAGTCACTGCCGGTTGCCAGAGTAATCGCGAGGGCGACTTTTTGCAGTTCTCCGCCAGAAAGGGTGGCGAGTTGCCGGTGACGCAAGTGAGCAATCCCCACTTGACTAAGCGCTTGGGTAATTAAATCGTCAATTTCATCAGCGGGAATAGCCAAGTTTTCCAAGGTGAAGATGAATTCCTTTTCGACTTGGTCCATGGCAAATTGTTCTCGTGGATTTTGAAAGAGCAACGCCAATTTTTGGGTCAGCTCTGCGGGTTGCCAGGCGGTAACGTCCTTCCCTTCCAATTTGATGGTTCCTTGGATAATTGTTCCCGCAAAGTGAGGGTACAGTCCTGCGATAATCCGTAGCAGAGTGGACTTTCCGCCACCAGACGGACCGTACAAAACGTTGAAACTACCAGCCGTTAGGTGAAAGTTAAGTTGTTTGAGAATCGGCTGAGTTGCCTGCCGATATTTGAAAGTTAAATTGTTAATTGTGACTTTTTCCATAATTGGATGCCTACTTCCGCCGCATAATGCCCGAACGCTCTACCAGCCGGTTGATCCAGGCAACTAAAACGCCACAGAAGAAACCAATTGAAATAAACCGAGCGATAAACAAAACGATTAGAAAGCTTGGACGGTAAGCGGCATAGCCTTCTTGGGCAAGGCTCCAGCCGAAGGTAATGATGGTGCTAGTGACGGTCGACAAAAATAAGGCCAGTTTGTCGTAATGGCGGTAGCCAGTGAAGGTGAAACCAAGCTCGCTCCCAATTCCTTGAATGAGCCCGGAAAGAATTGCACCAGCGCCAAACTGACCGCCTAGGAGCATTTCAACCAGACCACCCAGAGTTTCCGCGATGATACTGGATCCAATTTTGCGGGTGAGCATGATGCCTAAAGGACCGGCAATCATCCATAGGCCAAGTAACAGGTCATTAGCTAGCGGACCGAGACCAATTGCGGCCAACCCCGCCGTTAGAAAACTATACGATAAATTAGTGGCGAAAAAAATCACCCCACAAAAAATCGCGATTAACACAATAAAGACTACGTCTCGTAACGAGTAATTCCAGTTTGCTTTTTTAGTATTCATAACTAAAAAACCTCCTCAGTAAATTAATAAATTTACTTAGAAACAAGAAGCCAGAAAAATAGCCAGCTTTTCGGCAACGAAAAACTGGCTGTTATTATCCAATATCTCCCTACGCTAATACTAATTAGACCAGGTTCAATGGGTATTATCTCAGCCAAAACGGCACCCCAGCATTGTTGTTTTTAAGTTTTTACTATGAAGCAATCGTAGCATTTTGTAATCGGCTTGTAAAGCGGTTACTTGGCTGCAAATGGTCTACCTAAAAATTATGGGAACAGATTGGTAAGGTCACGTTATTCTTAACGTTAGATATGACAAGGGACCCAACCGAAAAAATAACAGGGGTAATAGGATGATTTGTGAAAATGATTGCAAATTGGTACTGGTAGGTTTATGCTTAAGTTGATAGGGAATGCGCCGAATAAAATAGGTTTAGGAGGCCAATGAAATGAGTAGACTAGACGGAAAAGTTGCGATTATTACTGGTGGAGTAAAAGGTTTTGGGTTAGCCTGTGCCAAACTTTTTGTTCGAGAAGGTGCAAAAGTGGTGATCACAGACGTTGATGTTGCTGGCGCAAGTGAAGCCTTGCAGGAAATTGGCGAAGATAAGGCCGTTTTCGTCAAACAAGACGTTGCGGTGGAAGACAATTGGGAACCCATTTTTAGGACGGCAATTGATAAATTCGAAAAAGTGGATATTTTGGTTAATAATGCGGGAATTTTAGCCTTTGACGATGCTGAAAATATTGAACTTGACGAATGGCACAAGATTTTGTCGGTTAACCTGGACGGCATCATGTTAGGAGTGAAGTATGGCATTCGACACATGAAGGAAAAGGGTGGTTCGATTATCAACATGGCTTCGATAGCGGGCCTGATTGGGATTTCTAACCTGTACGCGTATAACGCCTCAAAAGGTGGGGTGCGTTTACTTACTAAATCAGCAGCCTTGTACTGTGCGGAGAAACATTATCCAATCCGGATTAATTCGGTACATCCGGGATACGCCCACACCCCAATGGTGGATGCGTATCCTGAAATGCGGGCGGACTTGGAGAAACTACACCCAGTTGGCCGCCTAGGCACCGCGGAAGAAATTGCCAACATGGTGTTGTACCTAGCTTCCGATGAATCCTCCTTCTCGACTGGCTCCGAATTTGTGGTGGACGGCGGATACACGGCACAATAGGTTTAGCACGCTACTCAATTTAATAATGGATTAATAAAACTGGTTCAAATAGGAGGGTAAGCCTATTTGGACCAGTTTTTTTGTGAAATACTAGTTTGAATGGTTATTTGAAGAATGGAAATTTGCTTGGCGGGAACGCAGGGAAACGTTAATCTTTCTAGCCGTTAACCACCAGTAGAAGTAAAGGGCTAACCAAACAACAGGATAGATAATCAAGTACCCCCAGATGAAGCTAGCTACAATACTAGGAGCGGCAAAGTGCCAGTTAAAAACAAATGAAGTTCCGGCAATAATTAGAAAAGTACCCACAAAGTGAAGAAAAATTTTGCCTAAAAAGGGGATTTTTAAAAATTGATGACTTTGTAGTTCGGTAAGGGTAATTGTTAGAAGTCCAATTAGAGCAAACATCAAGAAGAGCTGCAAGGCGTGTTGAGGAGTAGGACTAATTGTGGTAAACCCGCATGCAATGGTTGCTAAATAAAAGGTCGAACCGGCCATCACGTGGTAGACAATGTACCGCAAAAACTTTTTTATCGCGTTCATAATTGGATACCTCACAATCCTAAATGGTGTTTTAAGTCGGGCAGATATTTTCGGCTAATGATTAGTTTTAGATTATTTTGCATGCGAGCAACCATATTACCGGAAAAAGAGGGTTCAAGTAGTTTTAGATAATCCAAGTTAAGGGCGGCGCTTCGACTAATTCGAACAAACTTAGTTGCATCAAGCTTAGCAAGCACGTTTTTTAGCTGGCCGTGTAGCTGGTAATCTTGGGTAATAGTGTGGATCGTTACTTGTTCGCCTAAGACCTCAAGAGCAACAATTTGGTAACAAGGAATTAGGTTGACTTGGTCATCGATAACAATCGGTAAAGTTTCTTTTTGTTTATCCAATTGATCCAACAGTTCTAATAACCTTGTAACTTTAGTATTTAAATGTGCAGCTTTAATTGAAACCATGATTTCGTCGGTAGCTAACGAGGTATCTTGGTTAAACGAGATTTTCAATTTAACCCCTTCTTTCCGAGGCTGGTTAGATTTGTTTAGTAATAAAATTCCGGCTCCGTTTGCTAAGTAATAAGGATAATAAGCTGAATCCTAAGAAACTGGCAAATAAAATTATTACCATGGTTGAACCAGTTAATGGTCCGTTTATATTAATGCGAACGCCCATGCTTTTTTCAAAAATGTGTCGAGCCTGAACACTGTTAAAGGTTTGGCTTAAAGGCTTTTTCATCAGCAGGTTACGAAATAAAGCTGCGTTATAAATTGCGGGAATTAGGTTAATGAAGCGTTGTGCTGAATCAGGTAACATTCCGCTTGGTAAATAGACTCCCGCGAGAAAGCCACTCATGGTTCCGATGATGGTCCCTAACCGTCCTAAGGTCTCAATGCGCGTGACAAAGCTGAGAATAAATTGAGAAAAGGCGGTCCAAACTAAGCTGCTTAAGATAATCAGTAAGAATAACGGGACTAATTGTTCAAAGGGAAAACGCAGTTGGTCAGTTATCGAAAAATAAGTGTACATGATTGCTAGCATACCGAATTGCATCACGATGCTGATGGTAATTGCACTAATTATATAACTAAACTGAATCTTAAAGTAGGCAACCGGGGTGATTAAAAAATCTGCCAAAGTTTTCGTTCCACGGTCAATGATCATTTGCGAAAATGCCGTGAGGGTGGTTGTAATGGTGGTGACGGTTAGGATTCCCCCAATCACCCAAGGATCAAGAAGTAAATTATAATTTTTAAGCATAAGGGCGCTATCAATGTTATCCCTTAAAAAGACAGTGTAGAGGACAAACGCGATTAACGCACCAAGGAGTGAAAAAAATATGGTGCTTGGACTGCTGAAGAAAAGGTATAAGTTTCGTTTAGTTAGTGACCACATTTTAATTAACTTCCTTTCCGGTGAGTGCGAGGAAAATATCGTTCATGTTGCCTTGCCGACATTCAAAAGCGGTTAGTAAGGCACGGTACTGGCCAACGATCTGGAGGATTTCGTCAATACTAGCAACGTGTAATTCAAAACCGGTAGCAACGTTTGAAAATGAACTGTTATTTTTCAATAGAGCTTGTTGTAAAGCAAGACGATTATTCGGAATTAAGGTCAGTGAGTATTGCGCGTACTGAAGCTTTAAATTAGTGACAGTATCGTCAGCGATGATTTGTCCGCGATCAATTACGTATACGTAATCAGCTTGTTCCGTTTCCTCTAAGTAATGGGTGGTTAAAATCACGGTCATTTTGGTGGTCTGTTGAAGCTTATGAATGGCTTGCCAAATGGTATTGCGAGTCTGAATGTCCAATCCAGTTGACGGTTCATCCAAGAACAAAACTTCCGGTTGGTTTACTAGGGCGCGAACGATGTCGACTCGCCGACGCTGCCCGCCTGAAAGGGTGCCGTAGGGTTGTTTTAAAAGATTATTTAAGTGGAAATGTTTAAACAAGAATTGGAGCCAGCTCGAAGAGGTTTGGGAATACATATTTGCCCGACTTCGAATATTTTGCCGAACGGACATTTTTTTATCCAGTAGGCTATTTTGAAAAACTACGCCAATCTTTTTTCGGTAGTCGGAGTCTGCGGGATGCAACCCCGCCAATTCAATGGAACCACTGGTTGGTGAAATTAAACCAATTAACATATTGATTGTGGTTGTTTTTCCAGCACCATTGGGTCCAAGAAAAGCGACGAATTCTCCAGCCTTAATTTTTAAGTCAATTTGGTTTACGGCAATTTGGTGGGGATATTTTTTAGTTAGATTTTTAACGATTAGTGTGTTCATAAAGTCATCTCCTTTGGTTGGAATTAGTATAAAGGAGCTAGTAAAGGTTTGTATGGGGACAAGGGACAAGTGGTTTAGTATTCGGGGTAAGTGGTTAATATGGAAAAACAAACTGATTCTTGGCGCGCACTTTAGCATTAATTAAGTTCAGTAAAACAAAATATTTTTAGCCGGTAGTAATGAGAAATCAATCAAATCTAAAAACCTGGTCCGCAACTAAACTGCGATGACCAGGTTTTTGATTGTTATTTTAAAATGCGTTACATACACCATATATAGTGGTTGATCGTTCGTTAAGCACATACATCTTGTGTTTTCAACCTTTATCTTTTTGCAAAATCGGAGTAATCTATGATGTGAAGAGAAACCAATCAAGCCAGTTTCGAATATCAAACAGCTTTAAATAAACAGAAAATAATAACGCTGTTTATTATAGCGAGAATTGAACGAGATTGGAATAAAAAATTAGAAAAGGACGGGTGGTTAAAATGATCAATTCGCAAGCAATCGCAACCGACGCTTGGACTGAATTACGTCAAAAACAAGTAGTTAAAGCAGATGGGGAAAGGATGCAATTTTATCCCTATAAAATCGCGCTAGTGGTTGATCAATTAACCACGGACGATGTTGAACGGCAAAATATTACGCAAGCAATTTTAGAACAGTTAACGCAAATGGCGTCGCCGCTAACGGTAGAACAAATTCGGGCAGTCTTCAAAGCGATCCTCCATGATTATCAACGGGACGACTTGTGGGAAAAATATGCTGAATATCGGCAAGCCGATGAAGCCAAGTGGCAGGCCGCGATTGACCCGCAAAATAAATTAAGCCAGTTATTTGATGGAAGGGATACGGTAGTTCACGAAAATGCTAATAAGGACAGTAATATTTTCAGCACCCGTCGGGACTTAACGGCCGGAATGGTCGGCAAATCATTTGGATTAACGATGATGCCACAGACCGTAGCAAAGGCTCACTTGCGCGGCGATATTCATTTTCATGACTTGGACTATTCACCGCTAACTTCAATGACCAACTGCTGCTTGATTGACTTCAAGAGTATGCTAGCGAATGGTTTTAAGATTGGAAACGCGGAAGTAGAGTCGCCTAAGTCGATTCAAACTGCAACCGCCCAAATGTCGCAGATTATTGCGAACGTCGCATCGAGCCAATACGGAGGGTGTTCGTCAGACCGGACGGATGAAATGTTGGCGCCTTACGCAAAATTAAATTACGAAAAGCACTTGAAGGAAGCCGAAAAATGGGTGCTCCCCGAACAACGGGAGGCCTTTGCTAAGGAAAAAACCAAGAAAGATATTTACGACGCAATGCAAGCGTTAGAGTACGAAGTTAACACGCTGTTTTCATCCAACGGACAAACGCCGTTTACCACGGTGGGATTTGGTCTGGGAACTTCGTGGATCGAACGGGAAATTCAAAAGGCAATTTTAAAAGTTCGCATTAAGGGACTCGGTAAGCAGCACCGGACCGCAATTTTCCCGAAGTTGGTCTTTTCAATTAAGCGCGGAATAAATTTAAATCCGGAAGATCCCAACTACGATATCAAACAGTTGGCCGTAGAGTGCGCAACTAAACGGATGTATCCCGACGTTTTAATGTACGACAAAATTGTGGAATTAACCGGAAACTTTAAGGCGCCCATGGGTTGCCGGAGCTTCTTACAAGCTTGGAAGAACGCTGATGGCGAAGAAGTTAATAGCGGCCGAATGAATTTAGGGGTCGTAACCGTCAACTTGCCACGGATTGCGATTGAAGCCCAGGGTGATCGGGAAGTCTTCTGGGAGATTATGGAAGACCGGGTGGCGTTGGCGAAAAAAGCCTTACTCTTCCGGATTAAACGTTGCCGGGATACCCAACCACAAAATGCACCGATTTTGTATAAGCACGGTGCCTTTGGGGTCCGCCTCAAAGATGGTGACGACGTGGACCAACTGTTTAACCACCGGCGGGCGACCATATCGTTAGGTTACATTGGATTGTACGAAGTGGGAACTGCCTTTTTCGGTCCAGATTGGGAAGATAATCAGGAGGCCCACGATTTCACGGTTTCAATCGTGAAGTACCTGTACGAACAGTGCCTAGCTTGGGAAAAAGAGTACGGTTATCATTTCAGCGTTTACTCCACGCCAGCCGAATCCCTGACGGATACCTTCTGTGAGGATGATATTGAAAAATTCGGCAAGATCAAGGACATTACCGACAAGGAATACTACACTAACAGTTTCCATTACGACGTCCGGAAAAATCCGACTCCGTTTGAAAAACTTACTTTTGAAGAGGAGTACCCGAAGTACGCGGCCGGTGGCTTTATTCACTACTGTGAGTACCCGAATTTAAAACAAAATCCGGCTGCTTTAGAAGCAGTTTGGACCTGGGCTTATGACCACGTGGGCTATTTAGGGACGAATGCTTCGATCGACCACTGCTATAAATGTGGTTTTGACGGCGACTTTAAACCCACGGCCCGCGGTTTTGAATGCCCGCAATGTGGGAACCGTGACCCCAAAACTTGTGACGTGGTTAAACGGACTTGTGGTTACTTAGGAAACCCAATGATTCGGCCAATGGTTCACGGACGGCACAAAGAAATTTCATCACGGGTTAAAAATATGGAATAGGGGTGAAAACGTGGTTAGACAACGACGAGTACGGTCACCGAGAAATCCCCAGCCGCAAGAATGGCTGGCGAAGGACCGCAGTTTAGAATACATTGCCGACTATAAGCCGTTTAACATGGTTGACGGGGAAGGTATTCGCTGCAGCTTGTACGTTTCGGGTTGTTTATTCAACTGTCCGGGATGCTACAACAAGGCGGCGCAAAATTTCCATTATGGACGCCCCTATTCGCAGGAATTAGAAGACCAAATTATCGAAGACATGGGGCAAAGTTACGTACAGGGGCTGACCTTGTTAGGCGGAGAACCCTTCTTAAACACGCAGTTTTGCTTGCGGCTAGTCCGGCGGGTGCGCCAAGAATTTGGGCACGACAAGGACATTTGGTCGTGGACCGGTTACACCTGGGACGAATTGATGCAGGAATCTTACGATAAATTGGAATTGTTAAGTGAACTAGATATTTTGGTGGATGGCCGGTTTTTAGAAGCTAAAAAAGATTTGACGCTTCAATTTCGGGGAAGTTCCAACCAACGAATTATCGACGTGCCTAAATCGTTAGCCGCAAACCAAGTCGTCATTTGGGATAAATTGCTTCGTTAAGGTAGGAGAATTTGATGAGTAAGTTAGAAATTAAAAATTTAAAGGTCAATGCGGGTGATGAGCGCATTTTAAACGGGGTTAATTTACAAATTAATCCGGGAGAAATTCACGCATTGATGGGACCTAACGGGACTGGGAAGTCAACGCTTTCGGAAACGATTATGGGAAATCCGCTCTACGAGATTGTAGATGGCCAAATTTGGTTAGACGGGCAAGACATCACGGAAATGAGCGTGGACGAACGGGCCCGGGCGGGAGTCTTTTTAGCGATGCAGTATCCGATGGAGGTCGCGGGAATTTCCAACGCCGACTTCATTCACGCAGCGTTGAATGCGCGTAACCAAGGCCAACCGGTTGCCGTACTGCCCTTTTTAAAACAGCTTAAAGCGAACATGGAATTTTTAGAAATTAATCCGGAATATGCTGACCGGGGGCTTAACGCCGATTTTTCCGGTGGTGAAAAAAAGCGTAACGAAATCCTGCAAATGATGATGTTACGACCCGAGATGGCTATTTTAGATGAAATTGATTCCGGATTAGATATTGACGCCCTCAAAATTGTGGCAAAGGGGATCAACGCAATGCGCAGTACCACCTTTAGCTGCTTGATGGTTACGCACTACCAGCGCCTGTTGAATTACGTGGTGCCTGACGTGGTGCACATCATGATGGACGGCCGGATTGTTAAAAGCGGCGGCCCCGAACTAGCTACGGATCTGGAAAAGACTGGCTACGCTGAATTAGAGGAAACGTTAGGAAGTGAAACCTGCCATGGCGATTCCCTTGAATAAAACGACGACCGCAAGTTATCCCCGAATTTTAGGAATTCGGTATGACCCCGCAGTTTTTACCTTGACGGATTCTTCCAGCGCCGCTTGGGACTGGGAGGCCAACGCGGAAGCTTTGCAAGCCATTAATGCAGCGGGAGGTACGGTCCGGCGCATTAATGGTGCGACAGCGGAACTATCCGGGCTGCCCCAATTACTAGCTTCCACGAACAACCAATTTGTGCAACAACACTTGCAAGACCAACTCCAAGGTGTGGTAATCAGTTTGCCGGACCACGCGGAAATTTCGCCAACGCTAAACTTAACCTTGCGAACGGAGTCAGCTTTTCCCGTGGAATGGACAGTTTGGTTTGATTTAGGGGACCATAGTCGGCTGACCACGAAGTTAACGCTAGATTTAGCAGGAGAAGTGCCCCAATCCAACTGTTTGATTGGGGGAACTTTAGCGGACGAAAGCAATTTGACACTCATCACCGACACGCAAAGCCATCAGGCTACCCGAAGTTTATTGCTAGGTGATTTTGTGAGTGCTCGGGATGCTAACCTCGATTGGTCCTTGTGGCCACAAACTAAGGGCCAGCTGTTGGGTGATTTAAACGTAACGCTTGCTGGAACCGGCAGTCGGGCAACCCTTAACTTGGCGCGTTACGGCTACCAAGATGACTGGGTGGGCATCCGTGGTCAAATTAAGCATTTGGGCCAACATACTTTTAGCCGAATCAACATGCGGGGAGTTTTGTACGAAAATTCCCGGGTCAACTTTACGAGCATTGGCCAAATTGATCACGGGGCCAGTGATGCGGACGCGGACCAGGAAAGTCGGTTAATGACCGTAGAACCGCATGCTAAGGGCAGCGTTAACCCGGTCTTAGTGATTGACGAAAACGACGTCCGAGCCGGCCACGCCGCTAGTGTCGGCCAGTATGACGAAGATGAACTTTACTACTTACAAAGTCGGGGACTGCCGATGGCGACGGCAAAGCAAATTTTAATTGATAACTTTATGGAACCGATTTGGCGTTTGCGCAACGGGGAGGTTGGCTAAGATGACGGATTACCAAGGCTTAACATATTTAGATAACGCGGCGACCACCCCCATGCCAGAGGAAGTTTTAGCGGTAATTGACGAGTATCACCGGTTTAACAAGGTTAACGTCCATCGGGGGATTTATCAGCTTGCGGGCCGGGTCACCAGCGCTTATGAAGCGGTTCGCGAACAAATCGCCCAGTGGCTGCATGCTCCTCAACCAGAGTCGGTCGTTTTTACCAGCGGGACTACCGACGCGTTAAACCAGGTTGCCTTCGGCTATGCACAGCCGCGGTTGCAGCCGGGGGACGAAATTATCGTCAGTGTACTCGAACACCATTCTAACCTAGTGCCTTGGCAACGGGTGGCTGCCCAAACTGGGGCGCGCTTGCGAATGGTGGGAATGGATTCGCAAGGTAACCTGGATTATGTTCAATTAGCAGAGCTTGTCAATACGCATACCAAGGTAGTTTCGCTCACGATGGTTTCTAACGTGTTGGGGACGGTGGTTGACGTGGCAAAGGTTGCCCAACTAGTTCATCAGTATGACGGAATCTTAGTGGTGGACGCTGCCCAAGCGGTCGCCCATTTGCCAATTGACGTTATCGCCATGGATGCCGATTTTCTCGCGTTCTCCGGGCATAAAATGTTTGGCCCCACAGGGATTGGGGTGCTTTATGGCAAGCTAGCTCGGTTAGAGGAGATGGAACCGGTCCGTTTTGGTGGCGAAATGGTCGACTTGGTTACGCCAACTTCGGCAACTTTTCAGCCTTTACCAATCCGTTTAGAAGCGGGGACCCCCAACGTTGCTGGCGTACTAGGGCTAGGAGCGGCCGTGAAGTATCTAGAAAAACAGGACTTTGCCGCTATTCAAAAACATGAAGCACGCTTAATGCAGTTTTTACTTACCGAACTCCAGGAAGTGCCGGAGGTTAAAATTTACGGCCCGTTAGATTATCAACAACGGGTGGGAGTGGTTAGCTTTAACGTTGGCAAACACCACGCCCATGACGTGGCCACGATTTTAGATGCTTCGGGAGTGGCCGTGCGCGCCGGACACCTGTGTGCGGAACCATTAATGCAAGCTTTGAACGTTAGTAGCGTCGTGCGGGCGAGCTTTACCTTCGAAAATCAGATTGCTGATCTGCAACGCTTAGTGGACGCGGTAGAACAAGTGGGGCGGATTTTATCATGAACAATTTACAAGAGTTATACCAAAAAATTATTTTAAATCACGCTAAGAACCCGATAGGCTACGGAAAAGTACCCCACGCAAATTGTGTCGGGGCGTTGCGCAATCCCGAATGTGGCGACGAGATTACGGTTTATGCCGAAGTTGACGCACAACGGATCCAGCAACTGGGTTTCACGGGGGCGGGCTGTGTGATCAGCATGGCATCGGCAAGTATGATGGTTGCGCAATTAAACGGCCGCACCTTAGCGGATGCCCACCAACTCTGGGAAAATTTCCAAAATTTAGTGTTACAAAAGGATTGTGATTCCGATCAGCTGGGGGATTTAGCGGCTTTTGCTAGTCTGCATCAGTTTCCAACGCGGGTGCGGTGCGGTACCTTAGCATGGCACGCGCTTGCAGAAGGTTTAAAGGAGAAGGGAGAAGTTTTTGATGGATGAAGTCAGTCCAACGCAACCAGGAAATTTTAAGGACGAATGGGGACCGATGGATGACGTCCAGCCGGTCTTTTCAACCGGGGTCGGAATTAACGAGGAAACCATCCAAGCCATTTCACGGGCGAAGCACGAGCCCCAATGGATGCTAGACTTGCGGTTACAGGCCTACCAAATTTACCAATCCATGCCCATGCCGAGCTTTGGACCAGACCTTAGTGAGATTGATCTGAACGAAATTAAATATTTCCAGCGGGCAACGGATCACATTGCTCGCAACTGGGAGGACGTGCCCGACGAAATCAAGACTACCTTTGAACGAATTGGGGTTCCAGAAGCCGAACGAAAGTACTTAGCCGGTTCGGCGGCACAGTATGAATCCGAAGCGGTTTACCACAACCTCAAACAGGATTTAGAAAGTCAGGGAATCATTTTTATGGATACTGATTCAGCTTTGAAACAGCATCCGGAACTAGTCCGACAGTACTTTGGTAAATTAATTGCCGCAAACGATAATAAGTTTGCCGCATTGAATACCGCCGTTTGGTCGGGTGGAACTTTTCTATACGTGCCGAAAAATGTGCATGCCGACGTGCCGATCCAAAGCTACTTCCGGATTAACGCGGGTCGGATGGGCCAGTTTGAACGAACCCTAATTATCGTCGACGAAGGTGGCAGTGTTAACTACGTCGAGGGATGCACCGCGCCGAATTACGCGGAGGATAGTCTGCACGCCGCGGTTGTAGAAGTGTTCGTTAAAAAGGATGCCTATTGTCGCTACACAACGATTCAAAATTGGTCAACGAACGTGTACAGCTTAGAAACCAAGCGGGCCCAGGCCGAAGCAAATAGCACCATGGAATGGGTCGACGGCAATTTAGGCTCAAAGGTCACCATGAAATACCCCAGCATTTACCTAACGGGCGCGGGCGCCACCGGTTCAATGCTGTCGATTGCGGCGGCGGGTGCCAACATGCACCAGGATACCGGCGCCAAGATGATCCATTTAGCACCGAACACCCATAGCACGATTGTTTCAAAAGCAATCTGCCATAACGGCGGTCGGGCGGACTACCGGGGATTGATTAAGTACACTAAGGCGGCCAAACGGGCTAAGTCCCACGTTGAGTGTGATACGATTTTGATGGATCAAGACAGTGCCAGCGATACTTTCCCAGTTAACGACATTGAAACGAGCGACGGCACGATTGAACACGAGGCCCACGTTTCGAAAATCTCTGAAGCCCAATTGTACTACTTGAAAAGTCGGGGATTAGACGAAGCAACCGCCTCTCAATTAATCATTATGGGATTTTTGGAGCCCTTCACCAAGCAATTACCAATGGAATACGCTGTGGAATTAGATCGGTTGATTAAGTTTCAGATGGAGGGCAGTATCGGCTAAAGCTGTGAAATTTGCGAACGTTATGCAAAATTTTGCCCAATAAAAAGAACGGCGTTAATTCGCCGTTCTTAAACGATTGATAATAAATTAAAGTGGAAAACATTTTTAAATAATAGAGCCAAAACGTGCTCCCAAAGTCAGTTTGCGCCGCTTAATAGGTAATTGGTAACCATGTTCATGCATAACCACCGATTCCTTGTTAATGCTCACGAACTAGCCGACTTTAGGGGTGCGTTTTATTTTAAAGATGGAAGGCGGCTTGCACACCTACAATCAGCATTTTGACGCCGATGGTTGCTAAAATCAGCCCCATTAACTTGGTGATCACATTCATGATGTTGTTGCCCAGCTTGTCCATGATTTGTTCACCGTAGATAAAAATGAAGTAAGCAATGATTGCTAAAACAACGAACGCGGCCACAACGATGAAGGGGTTGGTTCCACTAGCCAAGTTCATGGTGGTGGCAATGGTTCCGGGGCCGGCCAAAATTGGCATGGCTAGCGGGGAAATCGCGACGTTGGTGTTACTACTGTTGACGGAATCCTTAACGGATTTTTCGGGATTGTGCTGGATCGGCGAAACGTTACCTTGAATCATGTGGTAACCAATCAATCCTAAAATGATCCCGCCCATGATGCGGAGTGCAGCAAGGTTGATGCCAAAAATGGTGAAGATGTAATTTCCGAGAAAGGCAAACAACACTACGATGACGGTCGCCACGATAAAAGCCAGCCGGGCAATCGCGTTGATTTCCTTGCGGCTGTTATCAGCAGTCAAACTGACGAACATTGGCAAGTTAGCAAAGGGGTTCATAATTGCAAAAAATGCGGTGAATGAAAGTAAAAATGCTTGAACTAAATGCATGGTCGTCCTCCTTGTTAAACGTTTTCAATGCAATGATTGTTTTTTAATTATATGGGTTAGGTGGGGAAATGCCAAGTTTGGTGATTTTTGGTTAAGCGGAACCAACTGACTTTTGACACACGTTTTGGCTCTATTGAAGTCAAAACGCCAAAATAAAAACGATTCATGAGGAAGTTTCACTTCATGGACCGTTTTTTATTTAGAGCCTTTTGTCACAGCCCTTTTATTTATTGATAAGGACGGTAATGAGAATGTTTGCTTTCAAATTCCTTGATTTCGGCAATTTGTAAATCTTTAAAGGTGATTAAGGAAACACCGTCAAACTTGAAATTCTTTCCATGATCAACGCAAGCAAACATCCATTCTACGATATAAGTAGCGCCATCATGATAGATATTTTTAATGTCCCAGCAAGTCACGGTTTGTACCTTGAATTTATGAGTTATCCACCGCTGAATCTCTTGAATGCCAACGTACTCCGCTCCATAGCATTCCACGTAATGCACAGCTGGAGTGAAAATTTGTGCTAAATCAATTAGCTTTTTATTTTTCCACATGTTGAAGTAACGTTGGATGAGTTCAATTTGCTGGTTCATGAGGGTGCTCCTTATTTTGATTGGTTAAAGTTGGTGACTCATTTGATGAGTGATGGTTATTGTTTATATATAACTGATTTCACTTCATTTTAACACTAGGAAATTGTTAACTTAGTTACAAAAATAATCGTTTATTTTGAAGTTGTCTAACCGGCACCAGAAACAATTTACTTATAAGGATAAAATACGTATGATAAAGGCGATGAAAGGAGTAGGATGTGCTAAAAAGCGGGTAAGCAAATGGTAAAACTTAAGTGATTCATTAGCACATCCAATGTGTACTCGTGAAAAGAAAGTTAATTTACCCAGTAATTATAAGCGAATATAACCATGAAGGTCATTATTATGTAGTCACTTCTTAACATATAGGGAATGGTGACTCAGGGAGATACGTTCGAAGACGCGGTTTGCTGGGCGGAAGATGCCATTGGAACCATGTTAGATGGCGAAAAATCCTATCCTAAGGTCCAAGATCCAAGTAATTGGAAGTTAAATAAAAATGATCGGTTAGTTTACATTACCGTTGATATGAGCAAATGGCTAAAAAAGAATTCTAAAACCGTTAAAAAGACGATTACCGTTCCAGAATACTTGAACGAAATGGCTAAAGAACAGAATATTAACGTATCGCGGGTTGCTAGCGAAGCGTTGAAAAGGGAACTGGGAATCTAATCATAGAATTAGATTTTTACTATGAAATCCATTCCCTAACCCACCACACCCCAATCAAAATTATGCTATGCTAGATGCAACATTTTTTAGGAGGCAGGATTTTGCGAGTTAATCAACATCAAGAATGGCTAGTTAATTTTTATCAAAAACGGAATTGGTATCAGCTTTCCCCGTTTGTGCGCCTTAATTTTTTAACTGAAGAAGTGGGGGAGTTGTCACGAGCAATTCGGGCCATCAAAATTGGCCGGGACCATCCTGGAGAACCGCAACCCAACGCGGAGCAGTTGCGCGACAACCTTACGGAAGAACTTGCCGACGTTTTGGACCAACTATTAATTATTAGTAGTAAATTTGATATCGCCCCAGAAACGTTGCTTAATTATAGTGAGGATAAATTGAAGGCGCGGTTTAAGGATGCGCTAGATGAAGAATAGGATGATAATAAAAAAGTTCTAACCGCTTGGCGATTAGAACTTTTTTATTTGGAAACTAAACGGGGCTCCAACTGCAAATGATATTATTTTTCAAGGAATTCCATAAACAATTTTTGGTAGATTTCAATGAAATCAAGGTACATCTTTTTAGGTAAACTTTCATTTACTTGATGTTGTGAGCCGTCACCAGGGCCGTATACCGCAAAAGGAAAATCGTTTGGTTTATCCTTTGCTAAGTTAGAAGCATCGGTAATCCCGGGGCTAGCAGCTACGACAATCTCACGTCCAGCGTATTCCTTACCGATGGATTGAATAGTTTTAACTAATTGGTTTGAAGGACTCGTTGCAATCGGGAACTCATTCATAATTATTTCCGTGCTAATTTGTGCGCCGGCGTCATTATAAGTTTTAACCAATGATTCAATCTTCTTAGCTACTTGGTCATTATCATATTCTGGAATGGTTCGAACATTGATTAAGGCCGTAGCTAAATCAGGGATGGAATTAATCTGATTTCCACCATTTAAAACATCAATGTTGAATCTTACCGGGCCCATTTCTCCAGCAGGGATTGTTTCAAAATATTCGTTAGCTTCATTTAGTAGTTGCATCAAAGGAACTAGGGCGTTATAGCCCTTTTCAGGTGTCGAACTATGCACAGAAGTACCTTTAGAAGTAAATTTAATATCAAAAGAGCCCTTTTGTTCGGAAGTAGTGCCGTAAGTTGAGGAAGGTTCGGCGATTAGCAAACCGTCCGCGTCTTCCATATAGTGGTCACGGTAAAAGGCTGCGGAACCTTCTTCACCAACTTCTTCTCCGGCAGTTGCAAGCAAGCGGATGGTGCCTTTTTTAGGCAAGCCTTGTTTTTTCAATTCAATCATGGCAATTACTAAAGCTGCTAAACCAGCCTTCATATCCGTAATTCCTCTACCAAAGAGCTTGCCATCTTTTTCGGTCATCGTAAATGGATCGCTATCCCAAGCTGCTAAATTTCCGGGATCGACAACGTCCATGTGCCCCGAAACGGCGAGGACGGGAGCACCACTACCGATTTCAGCAACTAAATTAGCACGTTGGCCCTTAATCGGGAGAATCTCTGAGTGAATATCATTTTTCTGGAATAAATCTTTTAGATATTCCGCGACCTCTAATTCGTGGTCATTAACGGACTTGATTTTAATTAAATCGGCTAAAATTTTTAAATATTCTTGATTTTCTGAAAGCATATCTTTATCACACCTTTCCCTTTATTACTGGAAAAGATTACTACTTTCTAATGTAAAAATCTACTTTTAAAAATACGACAAATATGTCCAAAAATTATTGGTGCGGGCTGGAGGAGCAATGCTAAATGATATTTTTTAAAATAGAAGGACTAACCGCCACGGGATGTCGATTGCATTTTTTGGAAGATTGTTTAACGGAAAATATAACGTATTCGTAGGCTAAACTTGAAGAATTTACAGAAGGCAAAACTAGCTCTTTAAAATATTTAACGCTTCTGAAGGCCTAACAACGAGGACTTTATGAATTAGGAATGAGGAAAATGAGCATTTTTTATACAACTTACTTTTTACAAGAGGTACAATGTAAAACATACCTAAAAAAATAAGTTACACTCGCTGAGGAGGAATGACGATGAAAGCAATTACGATTAGAGAATACGGGGACGTTAACCAACTTCACGAAGAGGAATTAGCGATTCCGCAAATTGCGGACGACGAAGTTTTAGTTAAGATCAAGAATACTAGCATTAACCCAATTGACTGGAAAGCGCGTATGGGGCTTTTGAAGCAAATGTACGATTGGCAATTTCCAGTGGTTTTGGGATGGGACCTTTCGGGCGTGATTACCAAAGTTGGTAAGGACGTTAAGGATTTTAAAGTCGGCGACGAAGTATTCGCCCGTCCTGACATCTATGAAGACGGAACGAAGGGAACCTACGCAGAATACGCGGCGGTTAAGGAAGATAAACTAGCGTTGAAGCCAGCCAACGTTTCGTTTGAAGAAGCAGCGGCAATCCCATTGGCGGGGCTAACCGCATGGCAGGTAATCGTAGACCGTTTAAAGGTGCAAAAGGGCGACAAAGTTTTAATTCAAGCCGGAGCCGGCGGCGTGGGTATTTTTGCGATCCAAATTGCCAAACATTTAGGTGCTTACGTGGCCACTACTGCCAGTGCTAAAAACACAGAATTTTTGAAGGGCTTAGGGGCTGATGAAGTGATCGATTACCATGAGCACAAGATCGAAGACGTCCTTCAGGATTACGACGCCGTTTTTGACACAATCGATGCTTTGGATGAGGGCTTAGCAATCTTGAAACCAACTGGTAAGTTAGTGACGATTGCGGGACATCCTACCCAACAGCAACAAGAAGCGCAGCCTTCAGCAACGGCCTGGTGGCTCCAACCCAATGGTAAACAGTTAGCCGAACTAGGTGATTTAGTAGCAAAGGGCGAAGTTAAAGTGATCATTGATAGCACGTTCCCACTTACGGAAGATGGTCTCCGAGCCGCACACGGACGTAGCCAAACGAACCATGCGCGGGGGAAGATTGTTATTAACGTGGGATAATAAGTGGAAAGTTCATGAGTTCCGCGTAACCAAAAATTGCCCATTATGCCCAATTCAGGCATGATGGGCAATTTTCAGTTAATGCTCGCAAACTACCCGACTTTTGTCCCGCGCTCTTTTTTACACTCATTTGCGTTATAATACAGGAAAATAGTTAACAACAAAGGAGAACCGTCATGAAAGCAACCGTATTTATGGAACCAGGCAAAGTAGAAGTCCAAGAAATTGAAAAGCCAACTTTGAAGAAGCCAACTGACGCCGTAATCAAAGTGCTTAGAGCGTGTGTTTGTGGCTCAGATCTATGGTTTTTTAGGGGGATTTCAGAACACGAGCATGGTTCGGCAGTAGGCCACGAAGCAATTGGGATTGTGGAAGAAGTGGGTAGCGACGTACATAACGTTTCGGTGGAAGACTTTGTTATCGTCCCGTTTACGCACGGTTGTGGGCACTGTCCCGCATGTTTAGCTGGTTTTGATGGTGATTGTTATAATCGCGAACCAGGTAATAACGCCTACCAGTGTGAATACGTTCGTTATGCTAACGCTAACTGGGGGCTGGTGAAGATTCCGGGCCAACCAGCCGATTATTCTGACGAAATGTTGAATAACTTCTTAACCCTGTCTGACGTTATGGCCACGGGCTACCACGCGGCCTTCACCGCCGAAGTGAAACCTGAAGATACGGTGGTGGTTATGGGAGACGGTGCCGTTGGATTGTGTGGGGTGATTTCGGCAAAATTGCGCGGAGCAAAACGCATCATCGCAATGAGCCGGCACGCTGATCGACAAAAGTTAGCCCTTGAATTTGGCGCGACTGATATTGTTGAAGAACGGGGCGACGAAGCCGTAGCTAAAGTAATGGAAATCACTGACAACCACGGAGCGGACGCCGTTTTAGAATGTGTGGGTACTGAACAGTCGGTAGATACCGCCACTAAAGTTGGCCGTCCTGGCGCAATTGTGGGCCGGGTTGGGATTCCGCAAAATCCTGAAATGGATACCAACGCGTTGTTTAGACGTAATATTGGCTTACGAGGCGGGATTGCGGCAGTTACTACGCACGATCGCAACGGACTACTACAAGCAGTTTTGGACGGTAAAATCAATCCTGGTAAGGTATTTACCCAACGCTTCAAGCTAGACGATGTTCAAGCTGCCTATGAAGCTATGGACCAACGCAAAGCGATTAAATCATTGTTGATTGTAAGTGAATAAAGCGCAACCGAACGCGTTAAAATTATGAGTATTAACTAGAAATCGGCAGTTATCTCCTGAATAGGGATAGCTGCCGATTTTGGATTAAAGGGGATTGAACATTTTGAGGTGTTATTTGGGGCATCTTAAAGTGGCTCCCGTACAAAAAGTTTTCCACCAATCAAAAAAGCAAGAACGCTGATATCATCCTAATCAGCATTCTTGCTTTTTCTATCTTATGGAGTCGGCGGGTTTTGTACCCGACTGCTCACAAACGTTGATATACCAAAGTTTACATAGCTAATTCAAAAATTGGCTAAGCTTTTGGCTATGTTTTATAAAAAAATATGCTTGCGAGGCCCCAATTTAATTGGGTCTAGAATTTTTGGTGTTGGAAAGTATTTCCATTCCAAAAGTACTAGGCCCTTTTTGATAACAAAAAAAGGCATCTAAGCCTCCCTAGTGCTATGCTTTAAACGACGAAACTCAAGATAAGCGGGGTAGTTATAAATTTCTCCGTTAAAAATTACTGCTTTTGATTTATCTTCATTGTAAATAGGTTGCATACCACTGTTGATATCAATGATACTCAATCGACGAAATCCTAGCGCCGTATCCTCATTAACTAATTCCCCCGAACTATTTGGACCACGATGTTTGATCGTATCCATCATAGCTTCTATAACTGGCTTTTTGTCAGCAATCTTCTTGTCTACGAAACCGACGATACCGCAAATATTAATTCTCCTTAAATTTCAAAACTTACGAATCTGGTTGCTGCACCATATCCAAATATTTGGAGCAACATTTTGTCGGGATTGATATTAATGAAATATCCAGCTAATTCGGAAATCTCATTATATCGGCGATCCCATTTTTTATTATAATCAGTCGTTAGGCCATGTTTTTTACCCATTAAGGCCGAACAATTTAATATTATATGATTAATCCCATTAACTTTGTAGTACTTTTCATAATGCATGTGTCCACAAATGTAATTCGATATGGTCGAAATACCGGTATCAGTAAAGTTATAGCGAACATTAACTCCAAAATCATCGGATAATTCATTTTTAAGTTGTCCAGAATCCTTATTATTAAAGCTAGTAAAAATCTTCTGAACTAAGTCACCGTTGAAGTTCAAAGCTGAACGACCACTTTGACTGATCAAATTAGCATGACCAAAAACTACGACATGCTTATCAATTGTCTTTTCTAAAATAGATATTAAATCTTCGATCTGTTGCTCGCGGATACCACGGACTTTTTTGAAGTCGTACTTCTTGGTCCCGCCATTTAGGATATAGGGAATATCGCTCGTATTCAAGAAAATTACTCGAATATCCCCTTTATCGATCCAAGCAACTTTGGAACCGAGACTCAAGCGTTTGATCTCAGGTTGTTCGAAATCATGTTTCGTTACCAAATTATAGTAGTCGTCACGTCTAAATGAGGCTGAAGTAATAAATTTGTGTTCATCATACTTATCATTTTCATCGTGATTACCTTCCAGCACATAAAAAGGACGCTGGCTATTTTGGTAATTTTCCATCGTGAATTGTAACAATCCTCGACTGATCTCTGGCTTATCACTACCGTCGATCAAATCGCCTAAATGAATATTGTAATCCACTGGCAATGAATCGCAAGCCTTATTGGCTTCAATAATATGCCTTACACCGTTGAGACCATAGTACGATGAACTGGAAACAGCTTTTTCATGAGTGTCCGTTAAAACCGATAAAGTCAAGCAATTTTGGCTAAAGTTAGGTTCAACGTTCTTTCTGAAAACTTGCTCGATATATTCTGTAAAAAACGGTCTCGGCTTTAATTTTCTCAAAAAGTTATCAGTTTGAACAGAGATAAATTCAGATAGTCTCGTTCTAAAAAATTTTTTAGTAAGAAATTTGATTTTCACGATTTTTATTCTCCTAATTGGTAGATTGTAAAATTAATCCGAACGCTGTTCGGACAAAAAGGATCAGCTTCCTTTAAAATGGTGTTTACCACAAACCCATCTTTTAGGAGCTGATCTTTTGTCTAGTATAACCTATTCCAAACGAATTAAAATCGAAACCTTTTGTGAACTAGGGCTGTCCAATATCCAAATGGGCGTTCGGCTGAACCGATCACCGTCAACAATTTTTTATGAATTATCTCGATGTCAACCTTATCAGGCTGAATTAGCATAAACAGATGCCGAATACAAGCGATCACGATGTGGTCGGAAAACTAAGCTGAGCGATGAGTTAAAGCAAAAAATTCTCAACCATTTACGTCTAAGCTGGTCACCAGGAATGATTGCTCACGAATTTAAACTAGCTATTAAATCTATTTATAATTGGCTAAATCAGGGGAGAATTGGTTTCTCCTTGAATGATCTACCTGAACATGGCGTACGCCAACGGCGTAACGTTGACCAACGATCCAAATATAATCAATCTTTGGGGCGATCAATTGAACAGCGTCCCATGATGATTAATCAACGTAATCGCATCGGCGATTTTGAACTAGATACAGTCGTTGGTCCTCGTGGGCATAGTAAGGCAGTTTTATTAACTTTAATCGATCGCAAATCACGGTTCCTTTGGGCATACCGGTTAAAAGATCGGACGACAGCGACTGTTAATGAAGCACTAACTAAGTTCCTAACCACTTTTAATGGTCCGGTGCACAGCTTTACTGTGGACCGTGGCACTGAGTTTAGTGGGCTAGTATCACTTAAATCACAATATGGTATTAAGACCTATTACTGCCATGCTTATACTCCAGCTGAACGTGGTAGTAATGAACGCTTTAATCGGAATTTACGTTATTTTTATCTTAAAGGGACTCGTTTTGAGCACATTAGTGCTCAAGATTTAACGACGACGTTACTCCAAATTAACCAGCGACCGCTTAAAATACTCGACTGGCAAACACCGTATCAGGTTATGCTGACAAATTTGTCCAAAAATTCGGATTAAATTTGCAATCTACCGTTTAACTTCTGAACAAGTTGTTTCCGAGGGTATTAGTACTAATTCAGATTTTTCTGAAGTCTACTTTGCTGTTCAATCCATCGCTGATGCCATTCGGCATCAAGATAAAGAAAAATTGTTACAACTGCTTAGAACCAAGACCACTACTCCATATCTTCGTACACTACTTAATACTTTTAAAACACGCGTTAAATCAATCGTATATGCTCTATATTCACCATTATTAAATGGTCGTATTGAAGGCACTATTCGTAAAATTAAACAAATTCAACGCACGGCTTATGGATATAGAAATTGGCAGCACTTGAGAGATCGTATATATATTGAATTTATATTTAAAACTAAAAAAGAAAACCAATTCGTGAATGAATTGATTTTCTTCAATTGCCTTCAGCAACACTTGTTGACTTAGAGCCCTTAAAATTCAACATTAACGCACCAAATAGGGACCAGAGATTTTTAATCTCTAGCCCCTATTTTTTAGTGGATAATCGGATTAGGAGGATTACCACTTTTAAGGTACTTTAAATGGTTAGCAATAAAATAAGTTTTGAAAAAGCTAGTGGTTAAGTTGGTAACCAACCTGACTGAGCTTATCCGCGAACCTTCTCACCTTGGTTGCTAACCATTTCGTGATACTTCAGGTACACCTCGGCGTAAGGATTTTCACAATTCTCGTGCCAAGGCTTTACGTGTCCGCAGAAATGAATTAACTTAGGATCTTCACGTGTTTCTGCGTAAGGTTCCAACAATTCGGTCCGCGGTGGAAAAATGGTTTCCATTACAATGTTGGACTGGGCGTTCCATTGGGGATGCAAGTGTAGCCAATCGTTGTAAAGGATGGCGTTCAACGCGTCCTGATCGTGGAAACGTAATTTTTCGGGGTTTTGGTTGATGTAATCTAACACTTTTTGGGTGATTGACTTCGCCCGCCAACGGACAAGGTCAATTAACATCATTCCCGAATTAAAGTACTTTTCATTTTCCTTAGTGATTCCCATTTTTTCCAACCGGTCGTGGAATCCAGCATCCTCTACGGCAGCAATTACGTTGCCCTCTAAGTTGGTTTGCCATAATTCATGCAAACTTGTGTTGGCAATGATGTCGCAGTCGAGGTAGATTGCCCGGTTGATGGATGGCAACAATGCGGGAGCTAGGATGCGGTAGTAGGCCGTTTTGACGATTCGGTCGCTTTCTACCGCGTTAGCTAGTAATTCTTCGTTAACTTCTACAATTTTAATCGTCGCGTTGTCATACCGGGCAATGATGCTTCCCAATAACATCATGTCGCGATCAGTCAGGTGATCGGGTAACAAGAAGAAATTGTATTGGTGTTCTGGATCATTTTCTAAAATCGAAATATAAGATGTGGCAAGCGGTTGAATAAAGGCCGAGTTTGCCGCTGAGATAACGTTAATCACTCCACGATGCATTTCCAATTCACCAAGTTCTTCGTGATACTCATCTAAATAAGGATGGACGGTGAGGTCCTTCCACGGTTTTTCATGAGTAGTGAAATGAACAATGCTAGGTTCCTTAATGGCTTCGTCGATTAGTTCAGCGTACCCCTGGTTGATTGGCCGATGTTTTCTGAAAATAATCGAGTTTTGTAAATTCCATTTTGGATGAAGAAATTGAACTTCCCCAGCTAACACGGCGTTAAGCGCGTCTTGGTCGTGGAAAATAATTCGGTCGGCATGATTTCTAATAAATGCCAAAGTTTTTTCTGTGATTCGATGGGCGTTCCACCGGGCAACATCGATCACCATGATTCCGGAATTGAAATATAGATTACTTGCGGCAACCACGGGATCGACACCTAGGCGATGCAATGCAAAAGCCTGTCCCGTATCAATAACCGCACCCACGGTATTACCATTTAAATTACTTTCGGCAAGTTCGGTTAGGTCCTTTCGAATCAAAACGTCAACGTCTAAGTAAATTAGTCGATCAATCTGCCGTGAAGCTAGTAGCTTAGGGGCGATGATTCGAAAATATGCGGTTTTATTGATGTGTTGGTTCGTTGGGCAAAAATCAAAACGTTCGTCGTCAAGATTTAAATACTCAATGGTATGAAAATTATGCATCAATTTGTCTAACAGTGCCCGGGTTTGGTCACCAAGGTTGTTAGTTAAAACAATGAAATGGGCCCGGGTTGCTGAATTTAAGGTTTCTAAAGCAGTTTTAATGGTAATGCATAGTGGGTCAGCATAATTACGGTCCGCTGCCAATAAGATATTAATTTTTTTCAAATTCATACACCCCTTTTTTGATTTATATGCCCATTATATAAATTTATTCAAAATTAAGTAAAGTAATATGCAATAGTTTTGATAAGGAAATCAAAATATTTGCAAACGCTATTCTCCGTCTGTATAATAGTAGATTGTAAAATTAATCCGAACGCTGTTCGGACAAAAAAGATCAGCTTCCTTTAAAATGGTGTTTACCACAAACCCATCTTTTAGGAGCTGATCTTTTGTCTAGTATAACCTATTCCGAACGAATTAAAATCGAAACCTTTTGTGAACTAGGGCTGTCCAATATCCAAATGGGCGTTCGGCTGAACCGATCACCGTCAACAATTTTTTATGAATTATCTCGATGTCAACCTTATCAGGCTGAATTAGCATAAACAGATGCCGAATACAAGCGATCACGATGTGGTCGGAAAACTAAGCTGAGCGATGAGTTAAAGCAAAAAATTCTCAACCATTTACGTCTAAGCTGGTCACCAGGAATGATTGCTCACGAATTTAAACTAGCTACTAAATCTATTTATAATTGGCTAAATCAGGGGAGAATTGGTTTCTCCTTGAATGATCTACCTGAACATGGCGTACGCCAACGGCGTAACGTTGACCAACGATCCAAATATAATCAATCTTTGGGGCGATCAATTGAACAGCGTCCCATGATGATTAATCAACGTAAGCGCATCGGCGACTTTGAACTAGATACAGTCGTTGGTCCTCGTGGGCATAGTAAGGCAGTTTTATTAACTTTAATCGATCGCAAATCACGGTTCCTTTGGGCATACCGGTTAAAAGATCGGACGACAGCGACTGTTAATGAAGCACTAACTAAGTTCCTAACCACTTTTAATGGTCCGGTGCACAGCTTTACTGTGGACCGTGGCACTGAGTTTAGTGGGCTAGTATCACTTGAATCACAATATGGTATTAAGACCTATTACTGCCACGCTTATACTCCAGCTGAACGTGGTAGTAATGAACGCTTTAATCGGAATTTACGTTATTTTTATCCTAAAGGGACTCGTTTTGAGCACATTAGTGCTCAAGATTTAACGACGACGTTACTCCAAATTAACCAGCGACCGCTTAAAATACTCGACTGGCAAACACCGTATCAGGTTATGCTGACAAATTTGTCCAAAAATTCGAATTAAATTTGCAATCTACCGAAATACAAAATCGGGAGGTGAAACGACCGGACGATATCAAGCGATTCAGGAAATGATAGTCGAAGGCTACTCAGTTAGTGAATTAACCAAAGCAGCTGGAATAACAAGGCAGGCTTACTATAAATGGCTCAAACATAAGCCAAGTAAGCGCGAAATCGAAGAGTCAGAGATTTTTCAATTAATTAAGCAGTTAGAGAATGAGCATAAGCAAAGTGTTGGCTATGACAAGATGACTAGGTTAATCAATTTGAGCCAACAAATTTCTTACAATGTGAATAAGAAACGTATCATTCGAATAATGAAGGAACATGGAATCAAGGCTGACTATCGTCAGCCGACTCGCAAGCGTATCCAGACTCAGCAAGCTTATGAAGCTGAAAACATCCTCAAGCGACAATTCAATCAGACAGCAGCTAATCAAGTTTGGGTTACGGATACCACAGAAATAACATATGGAGTACGGCTTAATAAGGTTCGACTGCATGTGGTATTAGATCTATATGGCCAGTATCCAGTAAGTTGGTTAATTACACCTACTGAAACCGCGGAAGGGGCTATTAAAGCATTTGAAAGGGCACGAGTAAATGAAGGAGCATTAGCTCCGCTTATCCATACTGACCGTGGAGCAGCATATACCTCAAAAGCATTCAACCAGTATTTAGTGATTAACAATGCACAGCATAGCTACTCAGCTCCGGGAACACCGGCAGATAATGCGGTAATCGAGCACTGGTGGGCTGATTTCAAAGCAATTTGGATAGCTCATCTTCCTAAAGCTCAAACGTTGGTAGAACTAAAACAACAAGTCAAAGAAGGCATTACATATTTTACCGAGAAATTTATCTCAGCGAAAAGAAATGACCTTACCGCAGCAGAATATCGCTTTGGCAAGGCCAACTAATTTTTATTATTTAAAGTGCAAACTTGACAGGGTACAGTACCTGAAAATAATAAAGTGTTTTTTATATTTACCAATTTAGAACTAAAAGAATTACTTAATTGTTCAGAACACAAAGTAATTTCTATTAAAAAGCAATTAGAAGAATTTGGATTGTTACGACAAGAAAGTGTGGGGTTTGATCCAAAGCAAAAAAGAATTTGCCTAATCGGCTTTATTTAGGACAACTCCATCTTACAGCAACCGATGTTTATAAAATGCCTGATTTTTCTAATAAAACGGCTGAAACCCTTGGTACAAGCGGAACTGCAAATTCTGCAGTTAATCAAGAAGAATATAATAACTTAGATACTAATAGATACTATAAAGAGACTGCACAGCTAGATTTTTCCACTGCTAATTTTTCAAATGCTCAAATTGAAAAACAAAATCAAGACCTAGTACAACATGCAAAAGAATTTTTGACAGAAGAAGATAATAACCCTATTCCATTTGAACCAGAAACAATACGACTAATTAGTCTATGGGCAAATAATAATCCTAAAATCATTAAAAAAACTATTGGGATTATTCTAAATGCTAGACGAGATGTCCAAGATTTACACAAAGATCATCATCTATTTTTTATCTTAGATCATGAACCAGAATTACAAACCAAGATCACACAAACCTTGCGTCGGTATTTTAATGCTTTGCGAAGCGACGATAAACAGATTAAAAATTACGAGAACTATTTATATATCACTATGAAAAATATGTTTGAAAATTACGGTAGTTCTAAACTACAACGTGAATACAAGCTTGAACACTCAACAAACCAGATAGCGAAGAATAATTTATCAATGGACTTAGGGACGGAGTATCTGAATTAATTAGAAATGCAAAAAATGTAAATAGTCGTTAAAAGCTATAAAATGCCATATAAGCAATTTTATAGTTAAAACGACTAATTATCCGTTTAATCTATAAAAATGGCTGAAACACAAAAATAAACGCCTTAATTGGCTTTTCAATAGCACCAATATAAAATATAGAAAGGGATAAGAACGTAAAACATGAAATGAGATTCAAAGCGAGTTAGCAAAGCATGCTGAAAGTATTGGAGTGGATGCCCTTGCTGCAATCCCACCAATTTACTTTGGATTACCTGAACACGCAATTGAAGCATATTGGACAAGCATGATGGAAGTAACTAATTTAGATTTCATTATATATAATATTCCGCAAACAACCGGTTATGCACTATCAGAAAACTTATTTAAACGTATGATGGCAAAAGAACAAGTTATTGGGGTTAAGAATTCATCCATGCCAGTAATGGATATCAATATGTGGAAATTACGTGCTGGTAAAGATAATATTGTTTTCAATGGGCCAGATGAACAATTTGTAGGTGGACGCGTAATGGGGGCCGATGCAGGTATAGGTGGAACTTATGGTGTTTATCCAGAATTGTTAATGGAAGCGGATCGGTGCGTTCGTGAGGATGACCTTGAAAAAGCTCTTCAAATTCAACTTAAAATTAATGATTTAATTTCAGAATTGACATCATTTAAAGGTAATTTATATGATGTGATGAAGTTAATCTTAGCTAAACGTGGGGTAAGTGTAGGACGAGCACGTAATCCTTTACCACATGTAGAAGATGATGAAATGGATCATGTTGAGGTAGTACGGCAACATATTGATGATGCAATTGCTGAATTTACTAAATAATAAAAAAAAGCCGAGTCTCCTTAAAAGAGGCTCAGCGTTTTTTTAAATCTGTGACCAGACGTCCGCTCCCAAAGTAGGGAAGAGAGGTACGATGCGGCCTAGTTGTTCAGCTGTATATTGAAACTCAATTGCTGGTAATAAAACGTTAATTGCATCGGCAGCATGTTCACTAACTTCAGCTGCTCCTACAAGATGATGGTCTTGATCGTAAATCAAGGTGTTATCACCAATTGTTTCCTTATCAACTTGGCGGAACCATCCGTCAGGAAGATGATTAGTTTTAATGGTGTAATCAGGATTTTGCTGAGCTTCTTCGACGCTCATACCAACCTGTGCGATTTGTGGTGAGGTAAAGACAATGGTTGGGATGGGCGGATAGTTGATTGCGTCAGTAGTCTTTCCTGTGAAAAGTTGGGTTAAATAACTAGATTCAAAGATCGCAGTCGGGGTGAGCTTAGGCTGTTCTTTATCAAGCACATCACCAGAAGCATAGATGTTATCAATGTTAGTTTGAAGATGATCGTTAACTTCGATCCCGTTAGCATTGTAACTAACGCCTACTTCGTCTAATCCGATGTTTTCGATGTTAGGAATTCGTCCGGTAGCATCCAAAATCCAGTCGGTGGTGAGGGTTTCGTGATCGTTATAAGACACGGTAAAATGAGAACCGTCTTCCTCAAAACGATCCACCTGAGCGTTGTAAATGAACTTCACCCCTCGTTTTTCGAGGTCGGCAATGACTTGTTTTACGTAATCTTGATTAAATTTGCGCAACGCCCGATTATGGCGTAAAAGTACAGTGACGTTCGCGCCGGCAGCATTGGCAATCGTGGCAAATTCCATGCCGATATAGCCCGCGCCAATAATTACGATATTTTCAGGAAGCTGTTTGAGGCTCATAAAATCGGTACTGTCATGCGTAAGTTCTGAGCCCATAACATCTAGATGGTGGGGACGTAGCCCCGTTGCAATCACGATTTTGTCAGCGGTGTAGCGCTGTTGATCCACTTCGATGGTGTGAGCATCAACAAATTTTCCACGACCGTGAATAATTTCGATGTCAACAGAGTCGAGTAAACCAGTAATCATGTCCGGCAAGCCGTCGATGACTTCGTGTTCATGTTCTACATTGGCAGTCCAATCCAGCTTTAAGTCACCATTTACAATGCCATCAAGGCGTTCTTGGTGGCGTAAAAGTTGAACCGGGTTGTCCAGCGTAATTTTCGCGTTGCATCCACGGTTTGGACAAGTTCCCCCGATTTTGTCCGCTTCGATAATGGCGACTTTTTTACCACTATTAGCTAGTGGAACCGCCCCGTCGAAGGCACCATGCCCCGCGCCTAAGTACAAAACATCAAATTGATAACTTTCAGTCATTTAATTACCTCCATCCTAAATTTAGGTGAATAAACAATTACCATTGTTGGCACGAGCATAGCAGAAGATAGGTGCGAGTTGCAAGCGATTGCAACTGAAGAGAACAAAAAGCCATCCTTAACTTTAAATAAGGATTGCTAAAAAATATCTTACTAACGTTTTAATGATTTAATCGATAGCATTGAAATACCACCAATCAAGGAAAAAATAAATGAAACAATAAAAATTCCAGAATAACCAAAAAGACTTATGACGGCAGCGGCTAAAACGGGTGCGATAGCTTGTGTAATTGTATTACCTAAGTTGTAAACACCTAAGAAAAATGCAACACGATTTTGATCGGGGATAACTTTTAAGTTTAATAAATTATCAAGTGCGTTCCATAAGCCCATTCCTAAACCGGCAGCTAAGGCGTAAAGAATAATACCAGTATTATTTCTTAAGAAGAACAGGGAGAGACCTGCAATTGCTAATAAGATAGTTGAGAGACCTACTGGTAATTTCAGTATTTTAAATTTATTAGATAGTGGCCCAGCGACTAATCCCATCAAAATGCCAAAAATAAGCATAATCATGTTAACAAGTTGGATAGAAGATTGAGTTTGATTACCACGATGAAGAAAGTCGGTCATTATATATAAAATGTATCCTGTAATTGCAAAGTTTCCAACTCCCTGAAACATTTTTCCTATAAGAGCTAGGTAGTAGTCGCGCCAATTTGCCAAGAAGGAAAAATTAACTTTACATTTTTTAAAGAAAACTTTTCTTTCTTTTTAGTTGAGGTTTCATCTAAATTAGAAGGCTCATGGACAATCAAAGTTGTAATTAATACGCCAGCAAATGTGAATATACCAAAGACTATAAATCCTAGTCGAACCTGGCTAAGGAACAAAGCACCGATAACGTTAAATCCGTTATTACCTAAAGCCAGGCCTAGACCACCATAAGCAGAAGAAGCAGTCCCCTTTCCATCTTCAGGTGCAAAGGATAATCCAGATTTGAAAAAGCCAAGAGCTAAAAAAGCTCAACAAACTTTACAACAATAATCGTAAAAAGCGCCTAGAAATAGGCGTTTTTTCATGTTTTGACGTTTGAGAAACGCATTCTAAGTCCAGTTTTTATTAATAAATGGGTTAATGTCCGCTAAATGAATATATAAACTACGTCATAACTTAACAATTGTGTCGCTTTTTTGTGCCTTATAATTAAAGGTGTTAAAATACGTCATAACTTACCACCATAAAGCAGTCCAATTAATTTATCGACTTCTAAGTAAAATACCAGGAGTTTTGCTATGAGTTAACTATGATCCTAGGTGGTTACCAAAACATTCCTTAAATTAGGGTCTATAATTATAAATTAGATAATACATTAGAAGCTGGGGACAAGATTGTCTAGATAATGTGTGAGATAAAATTTTTGGCAGGTTATCATACATAAGACAAAATGTTTTTAAAACTGATAACGTATTTATTTCACAACAATTACGCATTTATTTTTGAGAAAAATATAAAGCAGGAGGATTACAATGCTGAAAACTTATTCTTTAACAAAAGATACATTATTAGTTTCGTCAGAATCAAATATCAAAAATTCTTCCGTTGTTTATGTTTATGGTGACGAACGAGAATATATCGAATCTTTTGAACATAAATATGACCTTGAAATAGGCAATATACTAACGTTTGATGATCAAGTTGCATATGACACGATGATAGATCGGAACGATGAAAAAAGTTTGCTCGTAAGTTTTTTGTTTCCCGAGGTACATGAAGGTGGGCATCTACATAATCTGACGACATCTATTGTTTTCTTGGTATTTAAAAATAAGTTGATAATTTTTACAAAACAAAAATTAAAATTCATTCCCGAACTCTTATCCAATATGGTTTTACGTGATGTCAATAATTTCATAGAGGAAGTACTTTTAAAGATCATACAAAAAGATTTCCATGTGATGCTTAACCATCTTCGTGGAGTCAAGGAAAAAATTGATGATTTAGACTCAGAAATATCAACGTCCGGTTCACTCAGACCAACGTTTGGTGATTTATTGACTCTTCAAAAATACATGATAGCTTTGTCAACAACCTACGGCGCTAATCACAAAGCGCTGGATTTCATTAAAAAAAATCCACAACTATTAATGATATTGATTTTACCACCAAAAAAATAATTGGTGGGATATACGATACAAGCGACACAATGGATAGAATTATTTTAGGTTATAGCCAATATTTGGATGATTTGGAAGATATGATAACCAATATGATTTCGTATCAGCTTAACATGATTATGAAAACTCTAACAGAGATATCAATCGTTTTGACTATTCCAGCGATTATTTTTGGCTTTTGGGGAATCAATGTCCATGTCCCGTTTGAAAAATCTTCTTATGGTGTTTTTGCTGTGCTGATTATCTCTGTTATACTAAGCCTAATTTGCTGGTTTTGGTTGCGACGCAAAAAATATTTGTAAAGTATTTGTGATACCCTAATATGATTTAAAGCAGAAGTGCTTTGTTGACTTTTTAAAAGGCTGATTCCTTTCAATAATTTAATAGCTTCAGCGGCTTCCTTCACAGTATGAGAGTTAGAATATTCAAAGATAGCCATATTCCAGCTATCTTCTTTTCTTTTGGGTATACCCTCCTTATAGTTGGGATTGTGTTGCCTTGCAAATATTTTACCGGCTTGCATACGCTCGATAATCATATCACGCTCCACCTCCGCGACCGATAGCAAAGTTCTGACAATCATACGCTCAATTGGGGTGTTATCTATCGTTCCTAAATTTAAAACCTTAATCATTATTTTTTCTTTCAATAAGTCATCAATTAAGTTCAATGCTTCTCTAGTACTACGAGCAAAACGATCTAACTTTATGACGATCAATGTGTCATTGGGTTCAATCAGATGGACCAGTCTTTCAAATTGCGGTTGCCTGGTGTTACATTTCAGAGGAAAAGTATAGTTTGCGAGAGTCAATGAACCTTACGCTGGGTTCAGAAGGATTACCTGTGGCACAAGCAGGAGGACAAAAGAAGAAGCAAGATGAAAATTCTGGTGACATTATAATAGAATACAAGGATCATACTTTATTTCTTGAAGTAACACTGATGGATAAGAATGCCATTAAACGTGGGGAGTGGGAACCAGTACTTAGGCATACCGTCAATCTTTCTGCTAGTCGCACTGTTCCGGTTCAAACATATTTCATTACTGACGCTGTTGATAAGAACACCAAAAATATTTGGCGTTCTGTGGCTGCAACCGATTTAGAGGAAACCGCTGTCCAACATCGCTCTGTTCGTGCAACCATATATCCTCTGACAATTGATACGTTGATTAAATGGTTACATGATAAAGGTGTAAACGAAAAGGTTATTTGGGATGCCGTAGATACTTCATATAAACCAATAATCGAAACTGATTTCGACGCTGATTGGAAGGCTGACATATTAGCCTCGATATCATCGAATAACTAAATACAGAAAAATACAACAAATATTATCAGACTAGGGACTATACTGGTAGCGTCAAGAATCTTGTGTAAATGAAATGCCTTCGTACATATAATATGTATCTAACTTAAATAAATGATGCTTCCAAGGTGTCCTGGAGTCCTTTGAACCCTCGGTGGATCCGCTTCAGAGACTTCTCGTTATAGACATTAAACTGAAAAACCAGTAAGCGATCCAGTGAATCTTCCGTTGGAAATTGTTCTTTGTGGTGGGTGGTGCGCTTGAGATGCTTATTAAAGTTCTCAATCAGGTTAGCGGAGTATAGTGATTGCCGGATAGCTGGTAGAAAGTCCATGAAAGTGAGTAAATTCGGCATTTTAAGCAGATCTTTGATTAATTTGGGATAGGTCTGATGCCAGTTGTTGGCGAACTCATTCAGTTTCAGTTCGGCTGCTTTACGGTTGGCGGCCCGATGAACTTGTTTAAAGTCACTGATCACGGCCTTGCGGTCTTTTACGCGAACTTTGTTCATCAGATTCCGCCCAACATGAACCAGGCAACGTTGTCGTTTGGCTTTAGGGAAATGCCGATTCAAGCCTTCATCCAAACCAACTAACCCATCGGCCACAAACAACAGCACATCTTTAACGCCCTGCTTGATCAAGGTTCCCAGCAGTTCAGTCCAGATGCCAGTCGATACCGTTGGCGCCACTTGGTAGTTCAGCACTTCTTTCGTACCATCTGGACGAATGCCAATCGCAAGATGAACGGCTTCTTTTTGAACGGTATCCCGCTTTAATGGCAAGTAAGTGGCATCTAAGAAGATGGCCGCATATTGTGAAGCCAGTCGACGTTGCTGGAAAGCTTGAACCTGTTCATTGACGGCTTTAGTCATGTTGGAAACCGTGGCTTTGGAGTAGTGAACACCGTACATTTTCTCAATGAGTTCGGCAATTTCAGCAGTGGTAATTCCCTTGGCATACAACTGAATGACCGTTGTTTCTAAATTATCACTATGCCGACCGTAGGCTGGCAAGGTATGATTTTCAAACCGGCCATTGCGATCTCGAGGAATGGTTAAGTTAAGTTGGCCGTACTTCGTATCAAACGAGTGCTCATAACTGCCGTTGCGGTTATTACCAGTGTTAATCCCAGCGTATGAGTAGGGTTCGTAACCTCAAAACTCTGCCAATTCGGTTTGAAGCAGCTGGTTAATCGCAATTTCGAGGTGGTGACGAAAAACTTCGTCCAAATCTTGCTTTTGGGCTAGTGCAGCGATAATTTCTGTGGTAAGTTCATTCATGGGGAATGCCTCCTGTGATGTTTTCTGTGATTACTAAATATCATAAGGAAAGGCATTCCCTATTTCTATACAATTCAGAAATCTTTTATGTATTTACACAAGATATTTTACGCTCTCCTATGTGTCTTATATGGCTACTGTATGAGTGGTTACTATATATGTGTCTATGCTTGTGTGTGGTGTCGTACGTGTGTGTCTTGTGTCATGTACTTGTGGTCTATAGTCTTAGTGTTCTTGAGTGGCTCGGCTGTCTGTCCTATGCTGTCGCTGGTGGCTCCGTCATTGCTTGTGGTTTGCCTTGGTGTCTATACCTAGTTACTTATGTGCTCACCTTATAGTTGGTATGTTGTGTTGCTGATATACATGATATGTATATAGATGATGCGTTTATGCTTGTGCCTAGTTGCTCGCTTGTGGTGGGAGGTCAAGACTTTTGCAATCTCAAAATTAAAATAAAAAACGAAATAAAAAATATATGTGGCTCTAGCTGATCGCTAGGACTTTTTTATGCATATATTGAATGTTTATACACAATAATGAATATCTATATAGTTGGATAGGTGTAGGAAGATTGAGGCAAACTAAAACATAGAAATATGATTTTTTAAAAATTAATATCGATGGAAATGCCTATTTAATAGGGCGGGGGGTGATTTAGAAAAAAGATGAAAATTCTGTTAATGCCTCGCAACCTCAAATATATACACAAGGTACCACATCGACTTTTCTTGTTAAAAATATTTTACACGGTTAAGTATATTGTTCTGCCAAAAGTGGCAAAAATCTGACTCGGCAATTTACCGAATTAGGCTGTATGTATGGTGGTTAAAAATCTGCCACCATTAGCAATTAATTATTTAATTTTCTGGATTGCTCTTTTGTCATTCCATACTTTTTTGAAAAATCCTTGCTTGTAATAGTTCTATCGCTTCTATCTTTCGGTAATTGTTGCTTTAATTCATTTGATAAATTATTGTATATACTTTGGTTCTTACCTTTACCAGTCTTATTTTTACCGCCTAAAGAGTTACCAACTTGTTTAGATTTATTAGTACTATTCGTAGCCCAATCCAAATACAGTGGAATATCTAATTTATCTTTTTTAATTTTCTTCTTCAATTCAATTGCAAAAGTTGATTTACTCCAAACACCTTTTTTAATATTCCACTTATTCATAATTTCCTTATAGTCACTATATGGATTAATGTTAGGGTCTCCAAAATATTCTTTTGTTACATTCTTCACAACTTCTTCCAGTGCTCTATTATTATTATCTAATTCTAATTGTTCCCATGCATCTCTACGAGGCGTACTTAATAATTGGTCAAAATAACTTAATTTTCCTATATACATCCAATCTTTCTTGCCTCTGGTTAATCCAGTATGAAGGTTATTAATTGTATAAAAATCATGACTTTGGGGGGGAATTGGTCGGTTTCCCATATAGAAACATACTTTATCAAATTCCATACCTTGTATGTTATCTGTTACACTTCCACACATGAAATTCCAATAGTCAGGATCAACTGATTCTTTATCAATAGTTGGAATATCTGGGATAGTATTTTTCAATCTTTCTAAATATTTATTAAAGGGATTGAGATAGATTTCAGAGTCTTTCTTTTTTGGTGAGACAAAGGGAAAGTCTTCAATTGGAATTATATTTCCATCTTCTAACTTATCGTTGGCTTCTCTGATTCTTTTGTAATCAGGGCTTATTATCATCCACCCATCATTAAAACATTGCTTTAGGTGCATTTGATAATTATGGTTAAATGAATGTTCACTTCTTAATTCCTGATAAAATTCTTCATTAAAATCTTTAGCATTCCAACTAGTAACGGCATCCATTCTATAGTTTTTTCTCAATACTCTAACCTGAATGCTATCAATATAAATTTTCCAGTCATCAACTACATCAAGAAATGTACCATCTTTTATATTCTTATATAGTTGTTTCATTAGACCATTAAAATTCTTGTCATCATTATCATCAAATATTTGTTTATTGTGTTCATTTTTCATCCAGAGTGCATCCAAAGCACCTGATTTATTGATTGCTGGTTGCTGGTGGCTATCTCCATAGCAATAAATATTTACATCTTGTCCTGATTCTTTTTGGTTATTAACATGCATTAGTAAGGATTCAAAGGTAATGCTCGCCATCTTCCCAAATTCATCAATAATTATATTACTTGCTTTATTAGTGCTATAACTACCAAAGTTAACCCTTACCTTTAATAACTTATTTACACGTTTAATACTACCTTGCAATCTGCTACTGGCTGTTTTGTTAGGTGTAGTCAGAAATACATCATTATCATCAATATTTCTTAGTACATCATTTATTGCCGTTGTTTTTCCAGTTCCTGCGTTGCCTACGCATAAGAACATCTTCACGGTTCCATTGCTCATACACACACCTCTATTTTGTTTTTTTCGTTAAAATTTGCTAGATACCTTATATAAGACCTGTACCATTTTTTAATTAATTTAAGTCAATTTATCTATATTAAATATATATAATTGCTTCACGGTAATTTAGTCGTTTCTTATATATAAAGTGATTGACTATTTTACCGTCAAGGATTTATAGTCATGGGGCACAATTCCAGAATGGAATTTGAAGAATCTTTTCATTTTGTGGGTTTCAAAATGAAAAGTCCAAGACAACTAGTAGCTAACTTAATAATTACTAGAATAATTAACATGTAATCCTAATTTGGGACTACATCATTATCATTAATTAATACCGTAGTGATTCACGACTCTAATATATAACTACTATTAGTTATGTTATCCACATGCAAAGCCCGCATATGAATAACTCCTGAAGCTATCTAATTATTATGTCTATGCCGTACGATATTTTAAATAGTTATTAATCATGTTAAATGTTTTGCCTTCTGAGATAGGTTTACAACTACGTGAAGGTCTCAAAAGTCCTGTCTTAGTCGGGTTTAACAACTCTGGCTTTAGGGGGATGGTGTGATTAACTTGCTTAATACGGGCATCAAACTCTATCCAATCATATTTTTTTAACATTCCGATGTTATCCCGCATATCCTTAGTGTAAGTTAGATGTGCAAAATCAAAATGATGTTTAGAACCACTTACATTTCTGAGATAGATTACAGGTCTTTGCTTAGTGTCGTTAGCATTTGTGTATATATTAAAACCTATGACTGCTCCCGTGAAGTGTTCTCGTTCGTTATTCATAGTAATTCCTCCAATTACTTAGCATTTTGATAGCTTTAAAATTCAAAAATGCCGTCATATCAACGTTTGTAGGGTGTTTATTTGGTATAAAATATTCATTTTATTTAGTTCAGTGATTCTGTGTACAATAAGCCTCGCAAGCGTATTTTTTTATTTAAATCTGGTTATTTTTTAAATATTCGTCAATTGTTAGGCGGTCGAAGCGGAGTACACCTCCAATTAGAACGGAAGGCAGTCCCTCGGCAATAGCTTTCTGGAGAGTTCTATAGCAGACCCCCATATATTTACATGCCTCTTTCTTGTTCATATATCGAGGGGTAGGGTTGAACATGATGGCTAGTTGTTTCATCAGTTCCTTATTTTCAGTTATCTGAGTTAATTCCATATGTGTATATCCTCCAATTATTTTTTAAGCCATCTAAATATATGGCTATGTATGATTGCTCCCCCTCACACTTCTTAATATGTATAAAAATGAGGGATTTTGCCAAGTTTTTAAAATTAATTATCAATTCTATGCAATTCGATGGAATTAAAACATAAATGGTCTTGTACATAGTTAATATGTATAAGACACTTAAATCTCACAAACAAATTACAGAATAATTTTTAATTTTTTTCCTTACACTCCTAATATGGGGTGAAAATAATGGTTTTTACTAAAAAAATATCAATTTAATGCAATTTCATTTAATCTCTTACATAGATAACATAGTGAAAAACTGGTCGGTTCGAGTAAAAAAATTAAAAAAAATATCCCCATGTCTATATATGTATAAAAAAAACGAGAAAATGCCAAGAAAATACAAAAAATATCAATCAGATACATTTCTATGCCTCTGCAGATAATATGTATAAAAAAGAAATCTCACAAACAAATTGTGAAATCTCTTAAATTTATGTTTTGAGTTGCCTAAATAAAGATTTAAATGTAACATGTAGCTGTTGCGGGTCTGGCTCTGCAACACGGGAGGTCATCCCAATATTTTCAAAAAATGTGAGCCTCGCAAGCAACACAGGAGCGAAAATAAAAATGGCAAAAATTAAAAAATACACAACAAAAACAGGAAAAATTAGATATGAATTTCAAGTATATGCAGGGGTTGATCCTCTAACGGGACGCCAAAAGACCACGAGAAGACGTGGCTTTAAGACGAGGAAAGAGGCCTCCATCGTATTGAGTAGATTAGAATTGGAAATCGAAAAAAGAGGACTACAGGAGGATGAGAGACGCTTTTTCAGGGATGTTTGCACAGAATGGATGGAACAGTACCGCTTAACCGTACGTGAGTCAACGCTAGAGAAGACCCAACGGATTATTAATATTCATGTACTGCCTGCTTTTGGCGACATGCTTATTGACCAAATCACACCCAATGAATGCCAGAAGGTTGTTAACAGGTGGTTTCTGCAAGCAAAGTCTTATAAAAAATGGCTAAATTACGCCTCTATGGTTTTTGATTACGCTCTTAGAGCTGAATATGTGAGTCGAAATCCTTGCACGCTGGTAACAATGCCACGAGTACAGGAACAGGCAGGAGAGAAGCTAGAAAACTTTTGGACTAGAGACGAACTGAATACCTTTTTCGACTATATGACCCCCAAAAGGGACGTAGAACAATTCACCATGTTCAGATTATTGGCTTATTCAGGTATCAGGAAAGGGGAATTACTGGCGCTAACGTGGAAGGATATCGACTTTGAAGGCAACACGTTACGGGTTAACAAGACTCTTACGCAAGGGTTAGGTGGTAAGTTAATCGTGCAACCCCCAAAGAGTAGGGCTGGACGCCGTACAATCGACTTGGATGACAGTACCATGCGATACCTCAGGCAATGGAAGGGTATTCAACGTGAGACTTTTCTGGGGATGGGGTTCAATACTAACAATACTAGTCAGTTGGTATTCGCAAGCAATAGAAATCATTTTCGCTCCATGAATACCCCCACCAAATGGCTTAATAAAGCTATTAAAGCCACGGGACTCAAGCACATCTCAATTCACGGGTTTAGGCACACACACGCCTCACTACTGTATCAGTCTGGAGTAGGTCTTAAGGAGACTCAACAGAGATTGGGACACTCAAGAGCAGACAGTAGCGTTACGCTCGACGTGTACACTCATACGACAGAACAACAGAATGTAGCAGCTTTGCAGAGATTTGAAGATTACGTTGAGGCCAAATAACTAAAATTGGCTAAGCTTTATAGAATTTTTTGTAAAAAATAAGTGCTTTAAACCTTGCCATAATAGGAATAAGTACCAAAAAAATTGGCTAAGCTTTTGGCTAAGTTTTAGGTCAATTCTGTGCAATTTTAAGCAAAACATGAATATTTAGAAGTACAAAAAAATCCCGTCATATCAACGTTTTAACGCTGTATACAACGGGAAGGAATAGCAAAAATGGAGTCGGCGGGAGTCGAACCCGCGTCCAAGCATGTCGCCACTGTAACCTCTACATTCATATCCATACTATTTAAATTCGCGAATTAAGCTGCCGTATGTCAGGGCCTCATTAAAACGCTAGTCTGTAAATCCTCTTCTTAAGCATCCAGGCCAATCCTTAAGCGCAAGTCCACTCTTTTTGAGACCCGTTACTAGCCCGTGGACGAGACTAGGCGGATCACGCTAAGCTACTGTTTAGGCAGCTAAAGCGTAAGAATTGTTATTATTTTTTGCAGTTATAATTAAACTGAACGTTTTTACGTAGACGTAACCTACGAAATGCAGTTACAGTTCGACCCATACCTGTCGAATCCATAACGACCCCGAAATCATGTTACATAGATATTATAACATACGTTCTATTTTACCGACGTTTCTTGTTATTTTCAATCGGAATGGGGCGGTAAGCCAATTGTTGGCCCTGCAAGTTGCGTAAAAGGCGTTCAACTAATTCTGAATTCTGTAAATTCTTCAATAGATAACCTAAAAGATTGTTTTGTGTTGGTTTCATAAAAACTCCCTCCCGTCTGCCATTATCATATTACATTCCCCAAAAAAATCAAACTTCTTTGCCTATTGCTTAACCAATCCTTAAATGTAACAATTATTCTAGAAGATGAAAGGAAGGGACGCCATGAGTCAAATTGAAGAACTGCATCGGGTGCAGTTGCAGATGTTGCAAGTGGTTACGGCCATTTGCGATAAGTATGATATTGAATATATGTTAATTGGCGGTACGTTGCTGGGCGCGATTCGACATGATGGATTTATTCCGTGGGACGACGATGTCGACTTGGGGATGACCCGGGAAAATTATGATAAATTTGCAACCGTGGCGCCGGTTGAGTTCCAACATACCCATTACTTTATGCAAACTGCGGATACGGATCCTAATTTTGCGTTTAGTTATATGAAGATTTTAGATACCAATACTTATATTGAAGAGAAAAATAACGTCAACGACGCGCGGAAGGGAATCTTTATCGATATTTTTCCGTTTGATAAGGTTCCTCGCCAACCTGAAATTCGCCAAGCGGTTTATAACCGGTTCAAAATCGCGGATACGGCAATCTTACTGCGCCTAGGGTATAACGTCATCAAGACGCCGTTTCGTAAGGATCCTAAGGATAAGAGCTTGGACCTCTTCATGAGTGTCGCAAAGCTGAAGGAACGGCGAGAAAACATCATGCGGTTGTATAATCATGAACCGTTCCACCATTATAAGAACTATGCTTCCCAATACGCCTACGATAAAGAGGTTTTGAGCCAGCGGGAACTCACCGAGTTAACCAAGCATAAGTTTGAAAATCTTGAGGTTGCCATCCCCAAGCATTATGATAAAATTTTAACCCGGATGTACGGAGACTACATGGAACTGCCTCCAGAAAAAAATCGCGTGGCAAAGCACATCGACGTGGTGATCATCGATGGCAAGCACGTGGAATAGGGATGAAAAGAGCAATTGAAAAAGTTGAAGGAACGAATGGATGCGTTTAGTGATGCGGTAATCGCCATTATCATCACCATCATGGTGTTGGAGCTGCCGTTACCGCAACACGATGCGTTAAGTGAATATTTACAATTTGGGAAAAGCATTGGTATTTTCTTCATTAGTTTTTGTTTCGTAGCCAACATTTGGTACCAACACGCCATGTTGTTCAAGGATAGTGATACCATGAACGACCGCGTTTTCGTTAAGGAGTTTACCTTTTTGGCGTTCTTAAGTCTGACGCCAATTTTTACCAAAGTCATTATTTATGACACTAATCGGACTACCGTAATGGCGTACGGGGTGTTGACCATGATTGTCAGCATCCTGTTTATGTGGCTCAGCTATGAAGTTATCAAGCAAAAGTACACTAGCCACCACGAAATGAGACGGATTTTCCATAAGATTTATGATAACCACAACAACTTTCTTGGCTTCGCGAGCGTGTTAATTTTAGTGTTAGCCTATTTCTATCCGAAGTGGGCCGTAGTTATCTACTTGGCAATTCCGGTCTTTTCGTTTATGGTCACCCGGCACGATTATACGGACTTCCAAGACGTTACGGAACTTCCGGAAGCCGAACAGAATCAGTTCTTGAGTGCGAATAATGTTGATTTACATGAGTTAAGGAAGAAACAACGCGAAATTATGAAGAAATACCGGGGACACGGGCGTAAGCGCAACGATCCCGAACTCCAAGCTGAGTTGCGCAAGCTATTTCAAAGCTATCCCGACTTGGCCAAACGAAATCGTCATCAGCGCGGACAATATGGAAATAACTAAAAATCAGTTAAATTTTAATTTTCACTGGGCAACCAAAACGAGGTCGTTTACCAAGTTTTGGTTACCCAGTTTTTTTGTGGCTTGATTTATGAGCAGTCAATTGTGGAGATTGCATAAGATGTGTCAACTAAGATGGTGAATTTGGCTTTATAAAAGCGTGTCGAGAGTGCAATATAAGGGATTTGAAGTTCCTTTTACCCTGGAAAAGATTTTTAAAGAGCATCATTGCACCGGGCAACGAGTCTGACCGGCACCACCTACGCAGACCATCAACGATTACCGATATTTTTATTTGTGTAAGCGTTTTTGTGGAACGCAATTTTCCACCATGTTATCTTATAGACATAAGGAGGGATGTGTTATGGTAAAGTCGAGGAACCGAATTTTACATTATATTTTAGTAGCTGTTAGTGTTGTAATTGTTGTATTAGGTTTTAGCGTTATCAAGGCTTCCGCGCACGGATACGTTACTAATCCTGGAGGCCGGGCTTATTTAGGAAGTAGCGAGTTTCCTGGTAAACCATTGAACGAAAATATTGGACCAGTAATGTACGAACCGCAAAGTATCGAAGCGCCGAAAAATACCTTTATCGATGGTAAAATTGCGAGCGCGGGGCTTGCTAAGTTTTCTCAATTAGACGAGCAAACTGCCGATCGTTGGTACAAGACGCCGATTAAGAGTGGTGCCTTTGATATTACCTGGCACCTAACCGCTCCACACAGTACCAGTACGTGGGATTACTACATTACCAAACCAGGCTGGGACCCGAATAAACCGTTAAAATTCAGTGATTTCAAGAAAATTGCTAGTTTTGACGACCACGGGGCAACCCCAGGAACCGAAGTAACGCACAAAATTAACATTCCGGACCAAAAGGGATACCACGTGATCCTAAGCGTATGGAATATTGCTAATACGGCAAATGCCTTTTACCAAGTTTCAGATGTTAATATTCAATAATTCACGGAAGAAGTTACAAACAGTGGGACCAAAGTCGGATAGTTTGTGAGCATTAATAAAACCCCATTAATCATGGTTTAGATGATTGGTGGGGTTTTAGTTATGTTGAAATAAACCAGTTTTCTTAGTGCGGTTGATGCTAAAGTCCTAAATGTTTTTAACCGTTTTTTATTCGGCGGGCTTGAGCACCACTAAAAAAAAGCTTCATTAAAATGTATGTAGAAAATTGAAATGAATGAAGACTCAGGATGTAGAACTGTTTTTAGTTAGTTTCCAGATACGTGATTAGGCCAAACAAAAAACCGCAATTTGCGGTTTTTTAATTATTCGTGATCTTTATCGTCTTTCTTGTCTAACTTGTCTTTTAATTCTTCCATTGCGCCGGCAGCGGAATCCTTTACGTCAGCAAGTTTGTCTTTAACTTTGCCCGCCATGTTTTGTGCTTTGCCTTTGCTTTCTTCCTTCTTGTCGCCAGTTAATTTACCAGCACCTTCGTGTACTTTACCTGCAACTTTGTCCTTAGTGTTTTCCATTCTGTCTTTATCCATAAATATTATCCCCCTTTGAATATTTTTGGTACATCTTTATTTTAGCAGGGGTCGCCCTTAAAAGTGAATTTATATGCTCACGGACTTGTGTAAGGGGGTTAAAAGGCGTATTATGAAACCGAATTCATATTCAAATAAAATAATATCTACACTAGGGGTGTTCTTAGAAGAACTGAGATGCGCTTGTGCAGCGTGATCCCTTTGAACCTGTAAGTTGATACTTGCGAAGGAAAGTGTTTATTGGGCGAAAACCATCCTTCTCAAGGGTGGTTTTTTTGTTGGTTGCCGATGGAGGATGTTAGTAAACGCGGTCGTCAATCTGCAGCGATGGTTCGCTGGTAGAGACCGCCTTCGGTACATCGCTTGGTGGAGATATGAATGAGGAGCTGATCAAATGGATTTACAAGGAATTAAGCGAATTCGAGAGGTTAACCCGGTGGTAGTTAACTACGCCAATTTTGTGACCCCGTTTTTAGTGGCAAACGGGTTAAACGCGGTGGGGGCTTCCCCAATTATGAGTGAAGAGGAAAGCGAAGCCGAAGAACTGGTCCGCTTGGCGTCCGCGGTGACTATTAACCTTGGAGCGGTACGTCGAGAAGGCTGGGCAGACATCGAAACGCTGTGCCAAGCGGCGAACGACCAACAAAAACCGCTCGTTTTGGATCCGGTAGCGGTCGGAGCAACCCAGTACCGCCAGCAATTAAACTTCCGGTTGTTGAAAAAGTATCACTTCGACATAATTCGTGGTAATTTAGGCGAGATTGCCGTATTAGCTGGGATTGATTGGCAAACTCGTGGAATTGACGCGGGAAACGGCGACGGGGATGCACATCAAGTGGTGAAAGCTTGCGCACAAAAGTACCATAACGTGGTGATTGCGAGTGGGGCAACCGACTACGTTAGTGACGGAACCCGGGTGGTCGAGATTCACAACCAAACCCGGCTTTTGCCGGCGGTGGTGGGCTCGGGAGATTTACTTTCGAGTTTAGCAGCCGCATTTTGTGCGATCGGACCAACGCCGTTGCAGGCGGCAATTAACGCAAGTTTGACCTTGTCGTGCGCCGGTGAACGGATTGCCGAAAAATTGCACGACCAGTATTTGCCAGGGAGTTTTTTGAACGGGCTGATGGATGAATTGGCAAACATCACGGTTGTCCAAGTTGAAGAAAGAATGAAAGTTGAGGAATGATTAACATGGATACAAAAAAGCCAGCGCAAGTTTTAACGATTGCCGGAACGGATAGCGGCGGCGGAGCTGGAATCCAAGCGGATTTGAAAACGATGCAGGAACGCCGGGTTTTTGGAACCTGCGTGGTGGTCGCGGTGACCGCTCAAAATACGCTGGGGGTGACCGACGTGGCGGTGATGCCACGCCACATTATCGACCATCAGTTTGCGGCGTTGGCCGAAGATTTAGATATTAAAGCTGCAAAAACGGGGATGTTGGCTAATTCGGCAGTTGTTGACGCGGTTGTGGAAAACTATCAAAAGTATGATTTTGGACCTTTAGTGGTGGATCCGGTGATGATTGCAAAGGGCGGTGCGAAACTACTGAGCGACGAAGCCATTGAAGCGGTGCGGACCCGGTTGTTGCCACTGGCTTACCTAATTACCCCGAACCTCCCTGAAGCTGAAAAATTAGCGGGGATGCCAATTAAAAATAACGCAGATGCCAAAGTGGCTGCTGCCCGGTTGCAGGAACTGGGCGCACAAAACGTCTTGATTAAGGGTGGTCATTTTAGTGATTCAGCAGAAAGTCGCGATTACGTTCTGTTCGCGGACGGTAGCGAGTTAGAGTTAGCTAGCCCCCGTTACGAAACCAGCAACACCCACGGCACTGGCGACACGATTTCGTCAGTAATCGTGTCGGAAATCGCGAAGGGGAAATCTTTAAAACAAGCCCTACAAATTGGCAAAGCCTTTATTAACGCCGCGATTAGTGACGGAATTCAGGTGGGACACGGGCACGGCCCGTTAAACCATTGGGCATATCGGGAGGTTGAAAATGAAATTTAATCCAACAATGCTACAAGCCTACTTTATTGCCGGTACCCAGGACGTGGCTAGCAAGGCGGACTTTTTACCGACGGTGGAACGAATCGTGCAATCCGGAGCCACTGCCTTTCAGTTTCGTAACAAGGGGGCGGTGAAAACCGCTAGTCGTGACGAAGTAGTTGAACTAGCCCGGGCTTGTCAACAGATTACCCAAAAATACCAGATTCCGCTGTTTATTGATGACGACGTAGACTTAGCGTTGGCCGTGGGGGCGGAGGGGATTCACGTCGGTCAAAAAGACGAACGGATTACCTCGGTCTTAGAACGCGTCGGCGACCAAATGATCGTGGGGCTTTCGTGCAATACCGCGGCGCAAATCACCGCTGCCAACCAGTTGAACGGCGTAGACTACTTGGGAACCGGAACCGTCTACGAAACTAACTCCAAAGCCGATGCTGGGAATGCCCTAGGAGTGGATAAATTACGTGAATTAGTCCAGATGAGTAACTTTCCGGTCGTTGCGATAGGTGGAATCACGCTGGAGCGGGTTGCTGAAACGGTGGCAACTGGCGTGGCTGGAATTGCGGCCATCAGCATGTTTATTCAAATGACTGATCCTGCCCAGCAAATTGCTGGAATTAAAGCCACGGTCGCCCAAGCAGGAGGTGCAGCATGTTCTCCGAAGAAATAAAGCAAGCTGCCCAGCCAATTTTACACGACATTCAACAGCATCCGTTTGTGCAGGGGATTCAGGCGGGCAAAGTTCCAAGCGCAGCCTTAGCGGTTTACGTGGAGCAGGACACCTGCTTTTTGAACGCCTTTGCGAAGGTTTTTGCTGGAGCGTTGGTAAAAAGTCAAACCAAGGAACGGATGCGTTTTTTCAGCGAACAAATTCAATATTCACTTGCGGATGAGTCAGCGGCCCACCAGATTTTATGCGACATCGCCGGCATTGAATTAGCCGAGCACCAGCACGCTGAACCCCGGCCATTAACTGCGTTGTACACGGAGCATTTATTCACGGCGGTTCGCGAAGGAGATTTGTTAGACATTGCAGCGGTCGTGTTGCCGTGCCCGTGGACGTACAATGAAATCAGTCAAGCGATTGTGGAAAACGCCGCACCTGACAACCCCTTCTTGCCGTGGATTGAATTCTACCAAGGCGACGAAGAAGGTGCTGGCGACGATTCGGTTACCCAGTTATTTGCGATGCTGGACGAGGCCGCGCCTAAATTAAGTGCCCAGCGCAAAGAAGAAATTACCCACCGCTTTTTGCGTAGTTGTGAATTAGAGTATGATTTCTGGGAACAGGCGTATTCGCAAAAGGATTGGAAGTATCGGTGGAAATAAAAAGACTTTAAAACTAGCATACTTCAAAATGAAGGCGGAAATCATGCGTTGCGGATTTCCGCTTTTTTGGTGGGGGCGTTCTCTGTGGCATAGCCAAAATGAACTCCAGCCACCAATCTTCTCCGGTTAGTCCAATTTTGGAATCAACCGCCCAACCCGCGATTAATTCCAAAATTAAACTAATCCTCAAAGATTACCCAGTGGCTGCCGTTCTCTAATTTAAAATGAACTCCAGCCCCTAGCTTATTCCGGTTAGCCAAAGCCAGTAATCAAGCACTAAGCCCGTGCTTAATCACTAGCTTCTGCTAATCCTCACAAGCTACCCAGGGGCTTCCGTTCTCTCAAACGAAAACGAGTTTCAGCCCTCAAGGCTCTGCGGTTAACCCAAACCAGCCATCAATCGCCAAACTCACGATTAATGGCTGGTTTACGTTAATCCTCGATCCTTACCCGAGGGCTTTCACTCTCTCATCTTTCATACTATACTTAACTACTATCAACAAAAAGAAAGAGGCATTCGATGGATCCACAAACCGTTTTAAAATCTAACTTTGGCTACGATACCTTTCGGCCGGGGCAAGCGCGCGTCATTGACGCCGTGCTTCACCGGCAAAACGTCTTGGCAATCATGCCCACCGGGGGCGGCAAGTCGCTTTGCTACCAAATTCCGGCCCTCATGCAATCGGGATTGACCCTCGTGGTTTCACCGCTCATTTCGCTAATGAAGGATCAGGTCGATACCTTGGTGGACAACGGCATTTCCGCAACCTTCATTAATAGTACGTTAGATTACATGGAAATTAACGAACGCTTTGCGGCCGCACGTAATCGACAGGTGAAATTGTTGTACATTTCGCCAGAACGGTTAGATTCCGACTACTTTGACCAGCTGGCTTCCTTACCGATCGATCTATTGGCAATTGACGAGGCCCACTGTATTTCACAATGGGGCCATGATTTTCGGCCCAGTTACCTAAACCTAACCGACCTAGTGCAACATTTGCCAACTCGACCGACGATTATTGCACTGACGGCAACGGCGACTCCGCGGGTGGCCACGGACATCAAGGAACGTTTAGGAATTACCGAACAGGTTCAAACTGGCTTTGCGCGCGAAAACTTGGCGTTTAAAGTGGTTAAGAACCAGGATAGCGACCGCTTCTTAATGGACTACCTCAAGTTAAACCAGGACCAGTCCGGAATCATCTACGCCAGCACGGTTAAGGAAGTGGAACGCCTTCATCGAATTTTAACTAAGAAAAAGTTCAACGTGACGATGTATCACGGACAACTTAGTAAGGCAGAGCGACGCCAAAACCAAGAGGACTTCCTTTTCGACCGGGTGCCGGTGATGATTGCCACCAACGCGTTTGGGATGGGAATTGACAAGAGTAACGTCCGTTTTGTCATCCATGACCAGATTCCTGGCAGCATTGAAGCGTACTACCAAGAAGCGGGGCGCGCCGGTCGGGATGGCCTGCCTAGTGAAGCAATCCTGCTATATAAGTTACGGGATGTGCAAATTCAACATTATTACATTGAAAGCTCGGAACGGGATGAGGAAAGTAAGGAAGTCGAATACCAGAAGCTCCAGGCAATGAGTCAGTACGGCAACACTCAGATGTGTTTGCAACGCTACATTTTAAATTATTTCCACGAAGATGGTCCGGATTGTGGATACTGCGGGAACTGTTTAGACACTCGCGAAGCACAAGACATCACCATTGAAACTCAACAAGTTTTGTCGTGCATGCACCGAATGGGCGAGCGGTTTGGAAAAGAAATGGTGGCACTCGTATTGACCGGTTCGCAAAACCAGCGCGTCAAGCAGTTTCATTTTGAAAAGTTATCGACGTACGGTCTAATGAAGCAAAAGACCAAAAAGCAGGTTACCGAGTTGATCGATTACCTAGTTGCTTCGGGAATAATCGCGATGGAAGGCGGCCAGTATCCCGTCTTGAAAAATACTGCGGCCGGACTAGATATTTTGCGTGGTAAGCAGCGGGTAACCCGCAAAGTGGCGGTCAGAGCCGAAAAATCATTGCCAACTAACGACGCCTTGTTTGAAGAGTTGCGTCAGTTGCGGCGTGATTTAGCCGAAGAACAACACGTTCCGCCATTTGTAATCTTTTCTGATAAAACCCTCCGCGACATGTGTGCGGTGCTTCCGGAAACGTTGGATGAAATGTTAGACGTTAAGGGAATTGGGGAAAATAAATTAGCCAAGTATGGCGAACAGTTCCTCAAAGTATTGCAAAATTACCAAGAAGCTTAGTTTTTTATAAAGGTGAGGCAATTTTTGGTTAGTTAGGACCTAAATCGTTTTAAAATACAAGAAGGTAAAAATCTTCAATCGGATTGGAAAGCGATGCGTTATTTAACTTAAACTAATCGCGCTAGGAGGATGCTTTTTGCGTTTTAGAACATTTTGGGGATGGCTTTTGATTTTCGGGATTGCGGCGTGGTTGATTAAAAGCGACGTGGTGACAATTCCTGCCGGCGTTCAGCAAACCTTCCGTACGGGAATTAATAAAGTGGCGACCAGCTTAGATTCGGTGATTGATTCCAACTGGAACTTTAACCAGAATAAAGCGACTAAGGCGGACCAGGCGAGCGGAAAAGCAACTCCGGTTGAGTCGGTAGTGAAGGGAAAGAATTTGTCGAAGACCTATTACTACAGTTTCGCGCCGAATACGCCAGAAAACGTTCAGAAGGTCTTTCAACAAGCAATCAAGCAGTACAACCAAACGGGAATTGTGGATCTGGAACCCGGACCAATGCACAACTGGCTAAACCACGTGACGCTCGGTGTTTACCAAAAGGCCATGCCAGAAAACCAAGACCGGACTATTGAGCTAGGGGTGGGCGGCCCCGACGTGATTGAACAACAGGGGGTCGTTAGCCGGATTGCTAACCACGCCTCGGCGAAACTAAACATTTATTATAACCGCTCGATTTCTCAATCAGTTGCGCTTCACGAACTGGGGCATGCGTTAGGGTTAGATCACAGCCAAAGCTTGACCTCAATCATGTATCCGATTGACCGGGGACAGCAAGGCTTAAGTGAAGAGGACTTAAACGGCTTGCGCTCGATTTATGGGAAGCAAACGGATGAAAACGAGTAGTTAGCAAGAAAATTCTAAGAGACTTAACCCTTGATTTAGAGGGGTTTTTGCGCAATTGATAAACGACTGGATATGTTCTTCCAGTCGTTTTTTGTGTATAATGGCTATCGTTGTCTAAACTAGCTTAGGGAGTAGGTTGCGAGGTGCCAAGTGAACTAGTTTAAGACGACAACTGCGCACTTTATTTTTGTTACAAAAGATTACAACGGAGTTACAAAACCAAGTAAATTAAGTGACATTGTACCCGACTGGGTGCGATTCAGTTGAAACTTACCCTGTTAAATGATAGATTAAATTGTGACTTATTGAAAATGGAGAGATACTGTATGAAAAAAACGCTAACGTGGTTAGGGGTTACAGTAGGGTCTTTAGTCGTCTTTGCGGGCGCGGGCTTTGGGTTGACCTTAGTCAATAAGGATTCTCTAGCTACGCACTTTATCGAAAAGTACACGGGGTCAAAATCCGACTCCGCAAGTAGTTCAGGTACCACATCATCTTCGTCCGATTTGCTTAAAGTATCGAAGAGCTCTAACCTCGATTCGATTTTAAACAACGGCGAGTATAATGGTTCAGCAGCATTAAATACAGGTAAGAAAATTCTCGTTAGTTCGCGTGGCTACGGCAACCACGCAAATAAAATTACGATGACGCGAGATAGTCGTTTTGTGATGGGGAAAATACAAGACGTGGTCAATAACGCGGTCATCATGCACTTGATTGACACTGGCAAGGTGAAGTTAAACGACAAGCTGTCGAAGTACGATAAGGACGTTGCCGGTGCGGACTTAATCACCGTTAAGGAAGTCATGAATCAGACTTCGGGGCTGTCAGCCGCTGACTTTTCGGCGACCGGCTCGGCAAAGGACTTGATTAAGAAGGTCAACGCGGACGCTGCGTACGATTCAGCAAGTGAAGGTACATATTCGGATTCAAGAGTTAACACTATTTTACAAGCAGCAATTATTCAAAAGGCGACCGGCCAAAGTTATCGGTCGGTCATTCAAGACTTGCTGGATCAGCTCGAACTTGATCAGACCACGTTTGGTTTGAAGAATAAGACGGTTGACTACTACGAGAGTGGCGATTCGCTCAATGGCACGAAGGTTTCGTTGGACGACTTGGACACTAAGGCAATCAACCGCCTTGGTAAAGATCAGCTAGTTAGTTCGCCTAGCGACATGGCGCAGCTCTTCAATTATCTCTTCAATAGTGATTACGTTGCTCCTGCAACCTTGGACAAAGTTTTCAAGGATGCTAAGGGCGACCACGCAGCGGGCTTTTCAGTTGATGGAAACTCACTAAGCCTTGCCCAATCAATTGCAGGCGGGCGTAACCGTGTGGAATGGAACTTGAAGGACCAAACGGGAACCTTCCTATTTAGTAATTACGTTAATGGGGAAGATAATCTCGCATCAATTTCAACAAATATGTTTGACTACTTAAGATAACTTTCGGAGGATTTCATGGAAACTGCAGAAACACAACAGATTAGTATTGGCCAAATCTTAGCCATACTTCGAAAACATATTGGATTAATTTTTGCTAGCACGTTTATTATTACTTTATTGGCTGCGCTAATGACGTTCTTTGTGATGACGCCTAAGTACAGCGCAACTACTCAAATCTTGGTTAATCGGAAGCTGTCGGATGACATGGCGGGCGCACAATTACAACAAACCCAAGCCGATGTGCAGATGATTAATACATATAAAGATATTATTACTAGTCCAACGGTTCTACGTGAGGCGGACGAAAAATTAACCGGTCTTCCGGGTTACAAGAGCGGCGTTGATAACCTAAAGAGCTCCATTTCAATCAGTAGTCAACAAAACTCCCAAGTTTTCTCGATTAATGCCAAAAGCACTAACCCGAATACGGCAGCTAAGATGGCAAACGAAACTGCTAAGGTCTTCAAGCGTAAGGTTGTAAAGATCATGAGCATCAACAACGTTTCGATTGTTTCTAAAGCTACTCCAGACGATGACCCAGTTAGTCCACGGACAAAACTTAATATCGCAGCTGGAATCGTAATTGGTTTCTTGCTCGGAGTTGGATTGGCGTTCTTACGTGAATTTAGCGACCGGACGGTTACTTCAGAAGAATTCCTTACTGAGGAACTCGGTTTGAAGGGGCTTGGGATTATTAGCGAAATTGACGAGAACGAAATTCGTCGAAAGATTGCGCCTAAGATTGGTGGCAATAACCGTGATGATGGCGAAACTAGAATGCGCAGAAGGGTCTAGGTGATAAGCATGTTTTTTAAGAAGAAACCAAAGCTAGATAATGAAAGTCTAAAAAATGGAGTCGGATTGATTACTTATAATGATCCTACTTCCACAATTGCTGAACAATTCCGGACGGTGCGGACGAACATCCAATTCTCGTCAGTGGATAAGCAATTAAAATCGATCGTCTTTACCTCTTCGGCACCATCTGAAGGAAAGTCGACCGTCAGCAACAACGTGGCGGTAACTTGGGCTGACCAAGGCAAAAGTGTTCTAATCGTTGACGCGGATATGCGCCGCCCAACCGTGCACCGGACTTTCCGGACTAGCAACGCGGTTGGTTTAAGTAACCTATTGGCTGGCACTGGTAGCTTGGATGACGCAATTCACAGTACGGTAGTAGAAAATCTTTCCGTAATGCCTAGTGGTCCAATTCCACCTAACCCATCCGAACTTTTAGGTTCATCTAAGATGGTTAACCTTCTAGGGGTGCTCACCACCAAGTTTGACTTGGTTATTATCGATGCACCGCCCGTCAATACGGTTACCGACGCACAAGTTTTGGCTGCACGTGCGGACGGGACTGTTTTAGTAGTGCCTCAAGGAATCGCGGATAAAGCGGGCGTTCGGCATGCTAAACAAATGCTCGAAACGGTTCAGGCAAACATTTTGGGTGCCATTTTGAACCGTGCATCTGCTGAAAAATCAACGGGTTACTATGGTGGCTATTACGGTGGCTACTATGGTGGTTATTATGGAACGGATGATAAGTAATCATGGGTTTAATTGATTTACATTGTCACATTCTGCCAGGGGTTGACGACGGCGCGAAAGACCTACCGATGGCGCTCGACATGGCGCGCGAAGCGGTTAAACAAGGAATTTCACACATTTTATTAACGCCGCATCACATGGACGGAATGTACACCAATCATAAAAAAGACGTTATTGCTAAAACAAATGCTTTTCAAGCTGAATTAGACAAAGCGGGAATTCCGTTGACGGTTTTTCCCGGGCAAGAAGTGCATTTGACTGGTGAATTGTTAGACGCAATTGACCAAGACGACATCTTATTTATGGATGAAGCGGGTAAGTATCTGTTGCTCGAATTTCCGCACAGCGGAATTCCAGAGTACGCAGAAGATATGGTCTTTGAGCTAATTGCCCGGGGTATCACTCCGGTGCTGGCCCATCCTGAACGAAATCACGGATTTCAAAAAAATCCGGATCGGTTATACGATTTCATCGAAATGGGTTGCTTATCGCAATTGACCAGTAGCAGCTACCTGGGCGTGTTTGGCAATCACGTCGAAGAGCTGACGCAACGCTTCATTGACGCTAACTTAGGTTTTATCTTTGCGTCCGACGCCCATAATTTTAAGGGACGGCGGTTCTTAATGCGGGACGCATTTAATAAGTTAACGAAGAAAACTACTGAAAGAAAGGCAACAAGTTTTAACTACAACGCAAAGGCAATCGTAAATGGGGACTCGATTGCTACGGACGATATCCTGCACGTATCGGAAGTTAAAAAAAGAAAGAAAAAGAGGTTCTGGTTGTTCTAAAATGGAGATTAAAATGACAGAAAATAAAAAAATTGTGATTGATGAGCAATATCAAAATCGACGTTTTATTTATCATTTTTTTAAGCGAGCAATAGACATCATTGCAAGTGGTGCAGGTTTAATTTTGTTATCCCCATTATTTTTAATAATTAGCCTAGCAATTAAGGCCGAAGATCGGGGACCAATTTTTTATTCACAAATAAGATTGGGAAAAGGTCAGCGGCCTTTTAAAATGTATAAATTTAGATCAATGATCGTCGATGCTGATAAAAAGCTTGAAGATTTACTTGAAAAAAATGAGGTCGATGGGGCCATGTTCAAGATGAAACACGATCCCCGGATTACTAAGGTGGGGAGGTTCACGCGCAAACATAGTTTGGATGAACTCCCACAATTATGGAACGTTTTGGTTGGTGACATGACCTTAGTTGGCCCGCGTCCACCGCTGGAACGGGAAGTTGCGGAATATTCAGAATACGATCGTCAACGGCTAGCCGTAAAACCTGGTTGTACAGGCTTATGGCAAGTTAGTGGTCGAAATGATGTGGATTTTGATGGAATGGTTGAGCTAGATCTGAATTATATACAAAATAGTGGTGTTTTTTTGGATTTGAATATTCTTCTTAGAACAGTACTAATAGTTTTTAAGCCAAATGGTGCGTATTAAGAAAGTAGGGAAGACATTGGTTAAAATTTCAGCATCTATTGTGCTATATAACAATGATGTAACAGAAATTAAAAAATTGGTAAGTAATTTTTTTGAGGTTACTACGGATATAGAAGAAGTAAAACTTTTTTTAGTGAATAATTCTCCAGATAACGTCGATTTATCAAAAAAATTATTAGAAATTTCTAAAAATAACAAACAAATTTTTACAATCCTCCCTACCAAAAACAAAGGTTTTGGGGCTGGGCATAATTTAGTATTAGATAAGATTAATAGCGATTTTCACTTTGTTTTAAATCCTGATATAACAATACGCAGTAAAAATGAAATTAATGTAATGATCGACTTTATGGAAAATAATGAGAAGTATGGGCTTCTTTCTCCGTTAATTAAGTATCCAGATGGCAGCATTCAGCATCTATTAAAAAAAGAGTCTACACTTTTAGATATGGCACTAAGGTTTATTGGAGGTCCCTTTTTTAAAAAACGCAAGCAATATTTTGTGAACTTACCTGATGGATATTCAAAAATTCACCATGCAGATAATGTTCCGGGATCTTTTATGATGTTTAGAACTCAAATCTTTAAAGAGATTAAGGGGTTTGATGAGAAGTACTTTCTCTACATGGAAGATAGTGATATTACAAAAAAAGTTAATGAAGTATCAGATGTTGTTTTTTTTCCTGATGCAGTTGTTTATCATGAGTGGCAAAGACAAAATAGGAAGTCAATTAAAGGGATTAAGCAAATGCTAAAAAGTATGTATATTTACTTTAATAAGTGGGGTTGGAAATTATGGTAATGGATTTTAAGATTGATTTTGTTGTGTCATGGGTCAATGGTCAAGATCCAAAGTGGTTAAAAAAATATATAAAGTATAAAGATGACGATACTTTAGATGTAAAAAATGCTAGGTTTAGAGACTACGGTATCTTTAAATACTGGTTTAGAGCAGTAGAACAGAATGCACCGTGGGTAAATCACATATATTTAGTAACAGATAGTCAGAAACCAAGTTGGTTAGAAGATAAAAATTCTAAGATTACGGTTATTGACCATAGTGAAATTATTAATGAGCAATATAGACCTGTTTTTAACTCTAATGCTATCGAACTTAACTTATATAAAATAAAAAATTTAGAAGAACATTTTGTATATTTTAATGATGATATGTTTTTAAATAAGCCTGTTAAGCCTACCGATTTCTTCTCGAAAAGTGGGTTGCCTAAAGATACAGCAGGGTTAAATGCTATCCAACCACTATATGATTTTGATTATATACATACTAACAACATGCGCATTATCAATCAGGAATTTGACAAAAAGAAAGTCATGAGAAAACAATTTTTTAAATTTATTAATCCCATTAATTTAGAGTTAAATATTTATACGATGTTGCTTTTTTTCTGGCCTAAATTCACACGATTCTTTGATTTACATTATCCATACTCTTTTTTAAAGTCAAACATGAAGAATGTTATAGAAGAAAATAATGAGGCTTACACCAAAACTATGAATGATCGTTTTAGAAATAAAAACGATATTTCAATATGGTTGGTCAGATATTATTCTTTGGTACAAGGTGATTTTTCTATCAGAAGCCCACGAGTAGGAAAAATATATGATTTGAAAGACGACTACAGAAAAGCTTTACTTGATGTAAAAAAAAGTAAGCATAAAATGATAGTTTTAAACGATGATTCTAAGATAGATGAGGCACTTTTCGGAAAAATATCAAAGGGGTTAATAGATGTTTTTAATGTGAAATATCCGTTAAAATCATCTTTTGAAAAGGGAGATTAGAGTGAGGACACTTGACAAGTTTTTTATTACGTTTATGTTGCTTTTGCAAATTAATTTTTTTGATTTAATAAATACACAAACAAGTTTTTTAGCCAGTTTCACGTCATATTCGCAGAAAAAACTATTATTAGTAGTAGCCTTTATATATATATTCATTAGAAGTATTGCCTATGGTATTGATTTTAGGCGCAAAAAAAATTATTTCTTATTTGTTGCTTTATTTCTGATATCTTGGTTAGCTGTATTATTGGCTACGGTTTCCACTTATGGGCAACCTGTAATTAAGACTTTTTTTGTTAGCTATTATTTTTTATTAATAGTATTGTATTTTCCATTTTCAGAAGCAATTTCTTCTAAAGAGTCATGGATTAATTTGATGAAGATTTTTACAAATTTTGCTTTTATACTTTCATTAATCAAAATCTTTCAATCTATTTTCATATCTAAATTTGGCAAAGTTATCTTTTTTATGAGCAATAATGACTATAATACTGCAACCTCTATGAGATTTGTAAAATTAGGTTTTACTAGAATGCCATCGTCTTCTGACTTTATATTTGTTGCTTTGTTACTAATAATATTCTCAATTGTATCCGGGTTGAACCTGTTTAATCGTTGGAAGTATACATTGTATATTGGAGTATACGTTGCTTTTATTTTCTTAGTGGGTCAAACTAGATCGTACATAGTTATGACTATGCTAGTTTTATTGTTATTTATCCTTTGGTTCATAAATAGGCATTTTGGAAGAGACCTCGTAATATTAACTCTAGGTATTTTAACTATTCCGGTGTTGTATTTTATGGTCAAATTTATTATCAATATTATCTTTGGTAATTCTTCTCGTGGAATTTCTTTGTCAATTCGCCAAGAAGCGATGAGATATTATTTACAAAACATATCACTGCATAAATGGTTTTCTATAGGTTTTGCTAGGGATGATGTTTTTCCAAATCTTGTGCATAATAAACATGTAGATATTATCGGTAACGTTTATTCGTATAATTATGATGATGTTGGTATGATTGGATTAATTGCACAATATGGTTGGCTAGGGGTTTTTAATATACTTGTATATTTTGTGACGACTGTTAGCCTTTTTATTAAGTCACATTCGAAATATTTGTTTTTAGTTGTATTCGTTTTAATATTTGGCAGTTGGATTAGTACGTCACTGTTTGATCCACAGAGGATTTTATACTTACCATTGCTACTTGTTTTAATGGATAGTATATCGGATGGTACGTTGGAAGTAGATTTTCATGGAGGAAACAGGCGTGTCTAGATTATGCAATATTTATGATTGTTTTGGAGTTATTGAAGGAAATAAGTTTATTTTAATAAAGTTATGTGCATTATTTTTGAAAAAGTTTTTCATCAAAACAAACAAAAAATTTTTATCTCTTGGGAAAATGGCACGTAAGTTAACGACTATCACAGATAAAATGGTCGAAAAATATATCTTTCAAGAGTATGAGGATATCTATAAGAAATATGAAAATATGACTTGGCATGAGGGGGAAGTTCCGGAAGAAAAAATAATATGGACAGCTTGGTTACAGGGGTTCAATGATATGCCACAGATAGTAAAGAAGTGTATAGAGTCTTTAAAGAAGAATTCAAATGGCTATGAAGTTAAAGTTATTACATTAAAAAATATACATGAATACATTGAAGTTAATCCTAAAATCTATTCTGAATTTAAAAAGGGAAACATTAAGCCTGCTCACTTTACAGACTACATTCGAATGAAACTTTTAAGAGATTATGGTGGTATTTGGCAAGACGCGACCCATTTTATGATTAAGCCTTTGGACAATAAGATTTGGAACCCGAAATTACTAGTATGGAATAAAATTTACGACGTTACTGATAAAAAGAGTGAATATATCGCCATTCCTTTTGTAGAAGGATTTAATAACAGTTTTTTAGTTGGAAAAAAGGGAGCTACTTTTTACGAGTTTGCTTTAGAAATTACAGAAAAGATATTGCTTGATAAAGTAATAAAATTTGATTACTTTGCTAATTTTAAAGCTTACTTTGCAGGAAAAAATAATATTGCACAACTAAGTACTTGGTGGGAAGATATGCCAATAATCAACCCTTATGGAATGGTAGGTATGCAATTGTGGAATAAACCAGTAAATGAACAAATAAAAAAAATTATAGAAAATAAAAAAAATTATTTTTTTAAATTGACTTATAAGAAAGAATGGGTTCCTACAGTAAATAGCAAGATAACTACTGAAGAGTTTATAATGGAGAATTTTTAAAAGATGAAAATTGCTGTTGTTCTAAATTTTAATAATTATAAACAAAGTATAGAATGTGTGGATAATCTTATACAGAATGGAATGGATAGGATAGTACTTGTAGACAATATGTCTGCTAATGACTCTTTTGAAGTCTTAAAACAAAATTACATTGATGAAGAAAGAGTTTCTGTTGGGCAAACTAATGCTAACTTAGGTTATGCGAGTGGAAATAACTTTGGCTTCAGATTGATCGAAAAACTATATGGGGTGTCAAAGAACAATATAATCTACGTAGTCAATCCAGATTCTTTTCCAGATTTAAATGCAGTAAATGCTGTACATAAATTTATTCAGGAAAATTTTGATACAGGCGCCGTCACGACGAAAATAAATGGAACTTTAAAATCTGCTTGGCACCATTTAACTCCAGTAACAGGTTTTATGTTTAATTCCTGGATTTTTAGATGGATATCCTTAAAGATGGGTGTTAGAGAAGGTGGTATGTATAGAAATAGCAGAAATATAATACCTGTTGATATTGTTATGGGCGCATTTTTTGGAATTAGACAAACTACTTTTAAAAAGGTTGGTTATTTCGATAGCAATACATTCTTGTATTATGAAGAAGAAATTCTCTTTGTAAGATTAAAACGAATAAACAAACAAAATTATTTATTAACTGATTATAATTTTAAGCATATAGGCAGAGGGTCTACAGAATTACCGAAATTGAAATTTAAAAAAATTAACGATAGTAGTAGATTATACTTATTATCTAATTACTACGGTATATCAAAGAGTTATAAAATGTTCTATAGATTGGTTAACCGCATAGATAATTTTTTGTTAAGGGTACTGCATAGAGCTTAAAACGGAGGAGGAATTTTCGTGAAAGGAATAATTTTAGCTGGCGGTTCGGGTACAAGGTTATACCCGATAACTAAAGCGACAAGTAAGCAGTTAGTGCCAATTTATGATAAACCAATGATTTATTATCCACTATCGGTGCTAATGCTTGCTGGAATTAAGGATATTCTGTTGATTTCTACACCGGATTTCATCGATCAATTTAAAGTTTTATTTGGTGATGGCTCACAACTTGGAATTAATATCCAATATAAGATTCAAGAACAACCTAACGGTTTAGCGGAAGCATTTATTTTAGGCGAAGATTTTATTGGTAATGATTCCGTTGCTTTGGTTTTAGGCGATAACATTTTTTATGGTGCTGGACTTTCAAAGCTTTTACAAGAAGCAAGTGAAAAGACGTCTGGAGCAACAGTTTTCGGATATCAAGTTAAAGATCCAGAGCGTTTTGGGGTTGTTGATTTTGATGACGATGGTCACGCAGTTTCCATTGTTGAAAAGCCAAAGCATCCAAAAAGTAATTTTGCTGTAACTGGCTTATATTTCTACGATAATGATGTGGTTGAAATTGCTAAGCAAATAAAACCTTCTGATCGTGGAGAACTAGAAATTTCAGATATTAATGATACATATTTGAAAAGGGGAAACTTAGATGTGCAAGTTATGGGACGAGGCTACGCATGGCTAGACACGGGAACCCATGACTCATTGTTAGAAGCATCAAGTTTCATTGCCACAATTCAAAAACAACAAAACTTAAAGGTCGCGTGTCTTGAAGAGATTGCTTATCGAATGGGATATATCGATCGGGAGCAAGTATTTAAGTTAGCGCAACCCTTAAAGAAAAATGACTATGGTAAGTATTTATTAAGATTGATTGAGGGGTAAGAAATAAGCTATGGGAAAATTAAAAGTAACGACAACAAATCTACAAGATGTAAAGATTATCGAGCCAGCTGTTTTCGGCGATCATCGTGGTTTCTTTACTGAAACATATTCAGATCGTGATTTCAAGGATGCTGGAATTGATTTTGACTTTGTTCAAGACAACCAATCGCTTTCTGCACAAGCAGGTGTTTTACGTGGATTACATTTTCAACGCGGGAAGGCTGCTCAAACTAAATTAATTCGGGTTGTTACCGGAGCTGTTCTTGACGTGATTGTTGACGTACGGAAGGGCTCCCCTACATACAAACAATGGGAAGGTTACATTATTTCAGAAAGCAACCATCGTCAGCTACTAGTTCCAAAGGGCTTTGCGCATGGCTTTGTTACCCTTACTGACAACGTAAACTTTTTATACAAATGCGATAATTACTACAATGCTGAAGCAGATGGTGGAATTTCATTCAAGGATCCAGAGTTAGGTATTAACTGGCCAATTGATTTTGACATGGCAATTACTTCTGAAAAAGATGCAGCTCAACCAACATTTGCAGAATTTGAAAAAGATAATCCTTTTGTTTACGGTGAAATTTAAGGAGTGCTGAGAATGAAGAATATTATTGTTACCGGTGGTGCTGGGTTCATCGGTTCTAACTTTGTCCATTATGTAGTCGAAAATCATCCGGAAGTGCACGTTACTGTACTAGATAAGTTGACGTATGCTGGGAACCGCGCTAACTTAGCGGGATTGCCAGAAGAGCGTGTTGAATTAGTGGTGGGGGATATTGCGGATGCAGAACTAGTTGATAAACTAGTTAAAGATGTGGACGCGGTTGTTCATTACGCCGCTGAAAGCCACAATGATAACTCACTAATTGATCCTAGTCCATTCATCCAAACAAATATCGTTGGTACTTATACTTTAATAGAAGCTTGTCGGAAATATGGAGTTCGTTTCCACCATGTTTCTACAGATGAAGTTTATGGAGATTTACCATTGCGTGAGGATCTCCCCGGACATGGTGAAGGTGAAGGGGAAAAGTTTACTCCAGAATCTAGATACAAACCAAGTAGTCCTTATTCTTCATCAAAAGCCAGTTCTGACTTATTAGTTAGAGCTTGGGTAAGATCTTTTGGGTTAAAAGCAACAATTTCCAATTGCTCTAATAACTATGGTCCTTATCAACATATTGAAAAATTTATTCCTCGCCAGATCACTAATATTTTGAGTGGTATTAAGCCTAAATTATATGGTACAGGAAAAAATGTGCGTGATTGGATTCATACTAACGATCATTCTCGGGCAGTTTGGACAATTTTAACAAAAGGTAAAATTGGCGAGACTTACCTAATTGGTGCAGATGGCGAAAAGAATAATAAAGAAGTACTTGAGTTAATTTTACAAGAAATGGGACAACCAAAAGATGCATACGAACAAGTTAAAGATCGTCCAGGACATGACTTAAGGTATGCAATCGATTCAACCAAGTTACGTGAAGAATTAGGTTGGAAACCTAAATATACGAATTTCGAAGATGGATTGCGTCACACAATTGAATGGTATAAGAACCACGAAGATTGGTGGAAAGATGAGAAAGCAGCTGTGGAAAAGAAATATGCTGCTAACGGACAATAATAAATTTAAATTAATATAGTAGGCGTATGCCTACTTTTTTTGGAGGTTAACATGGAAAATCTAGTAATTGGTGCAAATGGACAGCTAGGTACGGAATTAAGAAATTTATTCGACGAAAAGGATATTAAATACACAGCTACAGATGCTAAAGAATTAGATATTACCAATCGTGACGTTGTAATGAATTATTTTGAAGAAAACACTCCAAAATACGTATTTCATTGTGCAGCGTTTACTGCAGTAGATGCTGCTGAAGAAGAACCTGGAAAATCAATTAATCAAAAAGTTAATGTTGACGGAACCAAGAATGTAGCAGAAGCTGCCGAAAAGGTTGGAGCAACTTTAATTTATATTAGTACAGATTATGTTTTTGATGGTAATAATGGTGGAATGTATACGGAAGATGACCAACCAAATCCAAAAAACGAATACGGTCGTACTAAGTATGAAGGGGAAAAAATAGTTGCTGAAACAATGAGTAAGTACTATATTATTCGGACCTCTTGGGTATTTGGACAATATGGCAAAAACTTTGTATTCACGATGTTAAATTTGGCTAAGACGCATGACAAGCTTACCGTAGTTAACGATCAGGTTGGGCGTCCAACCTGGACAAGAACCCTAGCAGAGTTTATGCTATATGCAGTTCAAAATAACATTGCGTATGGACTCTATCAATTATCTAACGATGGTGAATGTTCGTGGTTTGAATTTGCAAAAGAAATTTTAAAAGATACTGAAGTAGAAGTATCACCAGTAACATCGGCAGAATACCCTCAAAAGGCTTACCGACCAAAGCATTCAGTTATGGATTTAAGTAAAACTAAGGGTACTGGTTTTAAAGTTATCGATTGGAAAGAGGCACTTTCTAAGTTTTTGGAAAACGTGGATTAGTGAGGATTGATTAAATGAAAGTTGTTAAGAACTATTTGTACAACGCCTTCTACCAAATATTTGTTCTTTTAGTTCCTTTGGTTACTACACCATACCTTTCAAGAGCTTTAGGACCCCAAGGCGTGGGGATTAATTCATATACTAATTCAATTATTCAATATTTTATTCTCGCTGGTAGTATTGGGATAAATATTTATGGTAACAGACAAATTGCTTTTGTCAGAGACAATAAAAAAGAAATTACAAAGACTTTTTATGAAATATTCTTTCTGAGAATTATTACGATAACCGTTGCGTATATATTCTTTGTAGCTTTTTTATTTTTAACAAAAGAATATAGATCATATTATATAGCACAATCGATTTCTATCATTGCAGCAGCTTTTGATATATCGTGGTTCTTTATGGGTGTCGAAAATTTTGCTGTAACAGTACTTAGAAATTTAGTAATAAAGATAATATCACTGTTCTGCATATTTACTTTTGTAAAAGATTTTAATGATTTGTTTACGTATATACTCATTCTGTCACTATCATTGTTATTTGGAAATCTGACTTTATTTCCTAATTTAAAACGTTATATTGGAAAACTTGATTTTAAATCACTTAATATAATAAAGCATTTTAGCCCATCTATAGCTTTATTTATTCCGCAAGTTGCCATTCAAATTTACTTAGTAGTAAATAAAACCATGTTGGGAACTCTGGATACGGTTGTGGCAGCGGGATTTTTTGATCAATCTGATAAGGTAATAAAATTAGTATTGGCGGTTGTTACCGCTACAGGTACAGTAATGTTGCCCCATGTAGCAAATGCATATATGCGAGGCGATATACAGAAAACAAAAGAATCATTATATAGTAGCTTTTCATTCGTATCAGCGCTGTCAATTCCGATGATGTTTGGAATGATTGCAGTCACAAGTAAATTTGTACCCTTGTTTTTTTCAAAAAAATTTATTGCTGTGATTCCACTTATGCAAGTAGAATCAATAGTCATACCAATAATTGCTTGGGGCAGTGCTATAGGTGTGCAGTATTTGTTACCTACAAAGCAAAATAAGAGTTATACAGTTTCTGTAGTTTTAGGAGCTATAGTAAATATTGTGATAAATATTCCTTTGATTTTGTGCCTAGGAGCTTTTGGAGCAAGTATTGCTACAGTCTGTTCAGAGATGACGGTAAGCGGATATCAACTTTTTGCTATTAGGAAACAAATTAGTTATAAAAAATTATTTCATGATTTTGGAAAATATTTGTTTGCAGGATTTTTAATGTTTGTGGTTGTATTTTTTATAAATAAAAAATTAAATTACTCATGGGGAGCACTAGGAATAGAAGTCATAATAGGTGCTATAACTTATCTAGGAATGCTATATATTTTAAGAACAGATATTTTAAAAGAAGCCAAAAGCATTTTAAAGAAAAGATGATAGTTTTTTCAAATTTAATTGGAATCTTAGTGAAGTATTTAAACAATTAAAATGCTAATAGAAAATAATAGCGCATTAAAATACATGTGTAGCTAATAACCCTTGTTAACTTAACTAATAAATGGTAACATGTCTATTGATCTATGAAATATATTTATCTAACAAGAAAAAGTCGTCAATCACCCTGATTGACGACTTTTTTTGTTGCAGTGGATATATTTACCAAATCACGTATTTATTTTCATGAAATTTCACTAAAAGTAATTAACCTAATTATCAAAAAAATCATTCAAATGTATGCGCTTTAATGATACTGTTATAGCTGACAAACAGTATGTTTTAAAACATAAAAAATTAAAGTTAATGTGGTAATGTATCGCCATTCTAATTGCAAGTGGAGATAAATATGCTGTTATTAAAAAAGTTTATGTTTCCAATTTTTTTGAGAGATATTGATATTTTTACGGGAAGGGGTAACACATGATTAATTCTAGTCTTATAAAAAAATGCCTTTTAGGCGTAGTCTGTGGGCTAAGTATCGGAATTTTACTAAGCGAAAACAGATATTTTGTTAAAGCTGACACGGTAGAAGATTACAAAAATGTCTTAGATATAAGTGGCAATCCGACTGCAAATTTCTATTCAAAGAATAAGAAAGTATCTACCAATAAGTATTCATCTTTTTCGGATCAAGGTGCTTGGCATGCTTATTATTTGCCAAAAGAAGGGGTATCTTCGACGTATGGTGGTTTCCCGGGACCCATGATCATTGCTGAAGAATATCCAGTCAATTTGTCGCACCAAATTTCTAAGCTACATATTATCAACGCAAAAACGAATAAAGAATTTAACTTTGCGGACGCTAAGAGAAGTTTTAACTATTATCCAGGTCGTTTGAACCAGGTTTATAAGTTTAAAAATATGACGGTCACTTTGGATCTGATTTTTACTGATAGCCGCACGGCAATGGTTAGAACAAACATTCAAAATACTGGCAAGACTAATCTAAGTTTAAAAGCGTACTGGACGGGAGACATTATCAATAAGTTAAAGACCCGGGAAAAGAAAACGGTTAATTTTAAACAGCAGTTAGTGAAAGGAACTAACGGGGTAAAGGTCAAATTTTCGAAGGTTAGAAACGATAACTATTATATGACCACTGCTGGTAATCAGTTTAACGTGGTTTACAGCGCGCCAGTTAAAACTAGTATCAAGGGTGACAAATACAAGAGTAGTTTAAATAAAACTCTTACCGTTAAACCAGGCGAAAGTCAAACCTTAGAATCTACCCAGTCTTATACCTTTACAAAAAAAGAGGCGGATGCTGAAGTAGCAAAGGCCAATAATGATTTTGCAAATGTAGATACCCTCTTCCAACAAAACGAAAATCGTTGGAATAACTATATCACTAAGGCAACGGAGAATGATAAAAGTAAGAAGGAAGTTGCTAACAAAGCCAAGTATGATCGGGCAGCAGTTAAAGGAATGGAAACTTTAGTAACCAATTGGATAAGCCCAGCTGGAGAATTAAAACATGATGGAATCGTTCCTTCGATGTCTGACCAATGGTTCGAAGGCTTATGGGCATGGGATTCATGGAAACATGCCGCTGCCGTGGCAGAGTTTGACCCAGAGTTAGCGGAAAGTTCAATTAAGGCGTTATTCGATTACCAAATTACTAAAAAAGATAAGGTGCGTCCGCAAGATGCCGGGATGATTCCCGATGCCATCTTCTACAACAAGAATAAGGAACGCGGTGGGGATGGAATTAACTGGAATGAACGTAATTCTAAGCCACCATTAGCTTCATGGGCAGTTTGGCAGGTTTATAAATCAAATCAGGATAAAGCTTTTTTGAAGGAAATGTATCCTAAGTTGGTTGCCTACCATGATTGGTGGTACTCCAATAGGGATTACAATAAGGACGGTTTAGTTGAATATGGCGCAACGGTCGATCCATTGCATTACAAGAAGAATAAGCACAATCAGAAAGTTGTTAATAAAGAAGAAGTAATTCTTGCTTCCGCATGGGAATCTGGAATGGACAATGCGGTAAGGTTTGATGCTACTGGAGTGGGCAAGGCTGATAAAGGTGTTAAAGTTTATCCAGATAAGGACAGCAAGGGTAAGGTTGTTGGATATTCAGTTAACCAAGAGTCCGTTGACTTGAATTCTTACTTGTACGCTGATAAGGGATTTTTAGCGGCGATTGCTAACGAACTCGGATATACCGCCGATGCTGAAAAATATACCGCTGAAGCCTCACAATTACAAAATAAGATTCAATCTAAAATGTTTGATAAGAAAACCGGGTTCTTCTACGACTTACAAAGTAACAAAGATGGATCGACTCTGTTGCTTTCAAATCGAGGGAAGGGTCCTGAAGGGTTGATTCCGCTTTGGGCAAGGGTTGCAACGACTGATCAAGCAGCTCAGGTAAAACAAGTATTGATGAATAAAAAGATGTTTAACACGTACATGCCTTTCCCAACTACTTCGCGGGATAACAAAAAATTCACTGCAACCCAATATTGGAGAGGACCAGTTTGGCTGGATCAAGCGATGTTTGGTATCGAAGGGTTACAGAATTATAACTACAATTCTGAGGCACTTAAGCAAACCGAAAAGCTATTCGACCACGCCGAAGGATTAACGGGAAGCGGACCAATTCGTGAAAACTATAACCCATTAAATGGAGACGGTTTGAATTCGTCAAACTTCTCTTGGTCTTCAGGGGTATTTTACATGTTGCACCACAATGTTTTAGGTGATGACCAAACGTCGTCGCAGCAGTATTTTAAGTAGGACAGGTTAAATTTACTGAATAGGTTTAATAAAAGCCGTCAATTATATAGATTGAGGGCTTTTTAGTATGCACAATTTATCCAAAAAAATTAGTCGTAATAGTTTAGTGACCATTGCAATGGTCATAAGTCTGTGTGTATAAAAATGAAAGCGTTTTAATATATAAGTTGAAGGGAGGGAATGTTACGGATAAGAGGGGCAAGCGCATCATCTATTTATTGATGAATCAAGAAAACTACGTATCAGCTGAAAAATTAGCAAAAAAGCTGGATGTTTCCCTTAAGACAGTTTATCGAACAATCAACGCAATTAATAAAAATTATCGAAATGGGCCGCTTATTTTATCAGAACGAGGACAAGGATACAAACTTGATTATTCAAAATATATAAGTACTGACGAAGGAAAAAAGCCAAATTCTATAAATGATGAACTACCAATTCAACGGCGTAATCAAATTATGAAAGTGTTGCTAAAAGAAGCTCCAGCTAAAGTGCGGATAAAGACGTTGTTCGATAAATATTATATTAGTGACTCATCGAAAATTAGTGACGAAAAATTTATTAAACATGTGTTAAATAAATACAATCTTGAGGTGCATCGATCAAATGAATATCTTAGCGTTTCTGGAGCAGAATTTAATATTCGACAAGCAATTAAGGATTTAACTGATGACCGAGATGTCATTGATTTAAAACAAATTCTCAAAAATGACAATTTTACGAGGAAATATGATGTTCGGTTTGTATTTAAGCAGATTGATTTAATTGAAAGCAGAATAAAAAGTACAATCCCTTACCCATATAATGTAAATCTATTTACGCATATGTACATTTTAGTTGACCGTACGAGAAACCAGGGCAAGCGACAAGTGGCGGAATCGTCCAAAGAAATTAGCGAATATTTCAGAAAAATTGAGCCTACAAACTTATTGAAAATAGTTTCTGAAGAAGTTATCCAAAATATTGAGCACTATGTGCATAAAAAGTTATCACGAAACGAAGCTTACTATCTATATGAATATTTAATTTCCTCGCGCTTGCCGGGAGTAGCCCAAAATATTCGAAACGATGGTAAGACGATTAATTTTACTAATTATTTAATCGAAACTGTTGAAAACATAAGTGGCAAAAAATTTACCGATTCTAGTTTTCATAATCGATTAATGGAACATGTTAGACCAATGCTTAATCGATTGGAGAATGGAATCAAAATTAATAACAGCTTATTAGTACAGATTCGAATTGAATACGGCGAAATGTTTAATTATATAAAACAGGCAACTCAATTAATAACGGATAGGTTGAAAGTTCCTCAAATAGATGAAAATGAAATAGGGTTTCTTACTTTATATTTTGCAATGGCGCTTGAAGAAGAGAGTCCACAAATACCGACCTTGATAATGTGTGCGACCGGGGTGGGAACCTCTGAATTACTAAGAGTAAAAGTTGAAAAGAAATTTCCTGATTTGAAAATTGTTGAGACTATTTCGAGTTTTAATTTAGCAATGGCACTAAAAAAACATCCAGAGACAAGGTTAATTATTTCTACTATTCGATCATCTTCACAGGTAGACATACCTGTGGTGGTTGTTAGCGCCATGCTTACAAAAGAAGATGAAGATAACGTTAAAAAAGCGGTGAGGAACATACAGTGGAAAGTTTAGTAGATAGTTATGCAATTTGGAATTTAAATAGTCACAGTAAAGAAGAGCTTTTTGAAGAAGTCGCTAAGTTTTTAGAAGAAAATCACCTAATTAGTGAACGGCAAGATTTATTTAGAGAACTTAACCAACGAGAAAATCTGGGAAGTACTATGATTGACGATTTGATTGCGGCTCCGCATGCTCAAAGTAATATTTTCGTTAAAAACGTAGTAATATTTGTTTCTTTAGAAGATGCAGTAGAACTATGGGACGGAAGTTCAGCAGCACAATATTTTATTTTTTGCTGTTTACGAGAAGACATTACTCTTCCAGCAGCCAAACAAATATCTAAAATCTTAAAAAGTTTTATTAAGGACGAGGTAAAGAAGTCTCTTTACTTAGGCGATAGGGAATTGATTGAAAAAATAATTAGCGGGTAAAAGGATGAATAATGATGGATTTAGGAATTAATACAGTAATTGATAAGAAGACAATTGCAACGCATCTAAAAGTAAAGGATAAAGCAGAAGCGTTAAAAAAGCTGGCTACAATCCTCTTCAATAACGGTTATCTAAAAAACATTGACGGATATCTTAAGGACGTTTATATAAGGGAGACTCAAGGTTCCACTGGTATTGGTGAGTACGTTGCAATCCCTCATGGAAAAAGTAGCGATGTCGCAAAAATCGGGGTAGCAATTGGCATTCTGGACGACGAGATTCAATGGGAAACCTTAGATGATCATGGAGTTAAGGTAATTATTCTTTTTGCGGTAAGCGATGATCATGAAGGGGCAAGAGAACATTTAAAAATGCTGTCTTTATTTGCAAAGAAATTAGGAAAAAGTGAAGTAATAAAGAAATTACTAAAATCTAATAATGCAAAAGATGTAGTAATGGCTTTTGAAGATTAAAGTTATGAAGGGAGAACTTTAGATATGAAAATTGTAGGGGTGGCAGCTTGTACTGTAGGAATTGCACACACTTATATCGCACAACAAAAGATTGAAGAGGCTGCAAAAAAAGCTGGGTTTGAAGCAAAAATTGAAACTCAGGGCACTATTGGTATTGAAAATGAATTAACGCCTGAAGAAATCAATAAAGCAGATATAGTAATTTTGGCCGTAGACGTGAAAATAGCTGGTGAAGAACGATTTAAAGGTAAAAAGGTTGTTAAAGTTTCAACTGAAGTAGCTATCAAATCGCCAAATAAGTTAATTGAAAAATTGGGCGAATTAGCAAAGTAGTTCGCATTGATTAATTTAAGGAGAAGAAATCCATGAAAGAATTAACCAAGAAAATGAATTTAAAAGAACACCTATTAACTGCAATTTCCTATATGATTCCCATTGTTTGTGGAGCAGGTTTCATTATCGCGATTGGAATGGCATTAGGCGGTAAAGCACAAGATGCATTAGTAATTGGTAATTTTAATTTTTGGCAAGCCTTAGCAACCATGGGTGGAAAAGCACTTGGCATGTTACCGGTAATTATATCAACAGGAATTGCTTTTTCAATTGCTGGAAAACCAGGTATTGCTCCAGGATTTGTAACTGGATTGGCTGCTAATACTATTGGAGCTGGCTTTATTGGCGGAATTGTAGGCGGTTACATTGCGGGGCTCTTTGCAGTTTTAATCATGCAGCACGTAAAGGTACCTAACTGGGCTAAAGGGCTCATGCCGACTTTAATTATTCCATTTTTAGCTTCTCTTCTAAGTGGTTTAATCATGATTTATATCATTGGAACCCCAGTTGCTTGGTTCACAGGATGGTTAACAGATTTGCTAAAAGGTTTAGGTTCAACATCTAATTTGATTTTTGGTGCAGCGATTGGGGTTTTAAGTATTGTTGATTTTGGTGGACCAATTAATAAGACGGTATTTGCATTCGTATTAACTCTTCAGGCACAAGGAATTAATGGACCAGTAACAGCTTTGCAATTAGTAAACACTGCAACTCCAATTGGATTTGGGTTAGCTTTTTTAATCGCCAAAATGTTAAAGAAAAACATATACACACAAGAAGAAGTGGAAACACTTAAATCTGCGGTACCTATGGGAGTTGTAAACATCGTAGAAGGATCAATACCAATTGTAATGAATGATTTAGTACGAGGAATTGTAGCCGCCGCTATTGGTGGTATGTGTGGTGGAGCAACTACGTTAGTTTTAGGCGCGGATGCTACAGTCCCATTCGGTGGATTTTTAATGCTTCCAACTATGTCGCAACCTTTAGCAGGGTTAGCATCATTACTCGTTAATATTTTTGTAACTGGTTTAGTTTATGCAATTATCAAAAAAGATGGGAAGGTCGAAAAGGCTAACGATAATGTTGAGGAAGATATCAGTTTAGACGATTTGGAAATTAATTAATAAGCAAGGGGTAGAAATGAAAAAAGCTAGATTTTCACCATCATTAATGACGATGGACTTAGATAAATTTAAAGAACAGATTACGTTTTTGAACACTAAAGTTGATTCTTATCATATTGATATTATGGACGGACATTATGTACCTAACATTACGTTATCACCATGGTTTATGGAAGAGGTACGGAAAATTAGTAAATTACCTTTATCGGCTCATTTAATGGTAACTAATCCGTCTTTTTGGGTTAAACAACTGATCGGTATCAAAAGTGATTATATATGTATGCATGTAGAAACCTTAGATGGTCTAGCTTTTCGATTAATTGATCAAATTCACAGTGCTGGTTTAAAAGCAGGGGTAGTTCTAAATCCAGAAACACCAATAACAGTCATTGAGCCATACATTGATTTACTGGATAAAGTCACCATCATGACAGTAGATCCAGGGTTTGCAGGACAACGATTTTTAGTTTCGACTTTGGAAAAAATAAAAACGTTAAAGAAATTAAGAGAAGAATACGGGTACCAATACTTAATCGAAATGGATGGTTCATCAAACCGGGAACATTTTAAAGTTATTGATGAAGCAGGACCGGATATCTATATTGTGGGACGCAGTGGACTGTTTGGCTTGAGTTCTAATATCGAAGAGGCTTGGGATCAAATGGTTAAAGATTATGAAGAAACAACTAACAAGTCTTTATTATGATTAGACGGGAGATTGGAGAATGAGATTTACTAAAAAAGATATTGATGCGGTTAACGCAATTCGTTTTCTAAGCGCAGACATGATTGAAAAGGCGCAAAGCGGACACCCAGGTTTGCCGATTGATGCGGCACCCATGGCGTATACATTATGGGAGAAGTTCTTACAATTTAACCCACAAGATCCAAAATGGATTAATCGGGATCGCTTTATTCTAAGCGCGGGCCATGGATCGGCAATGCTTTATAGTTTATTGCATTTGAATGGCTTTGATTTACCGCTAACTGAATTGAAAAAGTTCCGGCAGCTCGGTTCTAGAACTCCAGGACATCCGGAATATGGGATGACGGCCGGTGTAGATGCCACCACCGGCCCGTTAGGCCAAGGCTTAGGGATGGCAGTCGGGATGGCAATGGCAGAACGCCACTTAGCAGCGTTGGCTAATCGCCCAGGTTACCCAGTTTTCAACCACTTCACGTATGCTTTAGTTGGTGATGGGGATCTAATGGAAGGGGTTAGTCAGGAAGCTATTAACATTGCAGGCCAAAAACAGCTCAATAAATTAATTGTTTTGTACGATTCTAATGACGTTTCGCTTGATGGACCTTTGAGTTTAAGTGCCAACGAAAACGTCGCACAGCGTTTTAAAGCTGCTAACTGGAATTACCAAAAAGTTACCGACGGCAATGATCTGGCTGGGTTGCAACAAGCGTTACAGCAAGCCCAAACTAGCGACCGACCAACCTTGATTGAAGTTAAAACGATAATCGGATATGGTACCCCGGAAAGCGGGACGAATAAGGTACATGGAAATGCCTTAGGAAAGGCTAATTTGGCAGCGATGCGCCAATTTTATCATTGGCAAGCGGCGCCGTTTGAGATTGCCCCAGAAATTTACCAACATTATCAAGAACAGGTAGCTAAAAAGCAAACGGCCTACCAAGCCTGGCAAACGATGTTCCAAGAATATCAAACAGAGTTTCCAGAAGTTTACCGCCAATTTCAAGATGCGCGCTTAGATACGACCAAGCTTAATTTAGATGACCCGGCATGGCAGGAGCCCATGGCAACTCGAACGAGCAATTCTAAAATTATGCAACAGGTTGCCGACCAGAACGTGCAATTATGGGGCGGCTCAGCAGATTTGTATTCTTCAAATAATACTCGCCTTGATGATTCGAAGGCGTTTGATGCGTTGCATCCCGAACAACGCAACGTTTATTTCGGAGTGCGCGAATTTGGTATGGCAACTGCGGTTAACGGGATTAACTTACATGGCAACACCCGGGCGTTTGGGAGCACGTTCTTTGTCTTTAGTGATTATCTCAAAGCAGCGATTCGCTTAGCGGCGATCCAGCAGATTCCAGCAGTATACATTTTCACGCACGACTCGATTGCGGTCGGCGAAGACGGACCAACTCATGAGCCGATTGAACAGCTAGCCGGATTACGATCCATTCCTAACGTGACGGTGATTCGCCCAGCCGATGCGCACGAAGTACTGGGCGCTTGGCAAAAGATTGGCCAAATTACTGATCAGCCAACGGTACTAGTGTTGACCCGCCAAAAAGTGCCATTATTAGTGCAAACGCAGGCTGATAAAGTGGCCTTCGGCGGCTATACACTTTCGCCAGCTGCCACCGCCAATCCGGACGGAATCTTGGTTGCAACGGGTTCAGAAGTCGCCTTAGCTCTACAGGCACAACAAAAACTCGCCCAAGAAAAATTGAACGTGGCAGTAGTTTCCATGCCGAGCGTCGAGCTTTTCCAAGCTCAAAGTCCGGATTATCAAGCTCAAGTTCTTCCACCAAACGTGAAGGTAAAGCTAGGACTTGAAATGGGCAGTCGCAATGGTTTAGCCACAGTGGCGAGCGCGGTAATCGGAATTGATCACTTTGGGGCAAGCGGGAACGGCACGAAAGTAGTTCAACAAGCAGGCTTCACGGTAGATAACATTGTGGAACGATTTAAAGCAAAATTAGCAGAGGCGGAAGTGAAATGATGGATGTAAATGATTTAACTATTAAGGTTTATGAAGACGGCGCGGAAATTGAGAAAATGCGAGCTGCTAGTCAGCAGGCGTTCGTTAAGGGTTTTACTACGAACCCCTCGCTATTAAAACAAGCGGGAGTGACTGATTATTTAGCTTTTGCCCGCCAAGCGGTGGCAGAATTTCCAGAGCAGGAGTTTTCTTTCGAAGTTTTTAGTAACGAACCGCAAGAAATGTTGCGGGAAGCTCAAATCTTACATGATTTAGGTCCCCGAGTGTATGTAAAAGTACCGATTATTACTACAACCGGAGAATCCACTGCGGACGTGATTAAAGAGCTATCGGCAGCGCATATTAACTTAAACATTACGGCAATCACCACGGTAGAACAGGTTGAAGTTGCCGAGCGTAATTTAGCACCAGGCACCCACAACTTAATTTCCATTTTTGTGGGACGGGTAGCTGACGCTGGAATTGATCCGCATCATTTGATTGAAAGCAGTGTAGAAATTACGAAGTCTCACCCAGAAGCATCCTTGTTATGGGCAAGTACGCGAGAAGTGTACAACGTATTTGAAGCACAACAAATGGGGGTGGATATTATTACGGTGCCACCAGCTTTAATTACGAAGTTAAGTAAAACGGGTAAAGCAGCTTTAGAAATTTCAGTGGATACGGTTAAAGGTTTCCAACGGGATATTGAGGAATCAGGATTGTCGATTTTATAACTAGCGGATGATTTTTATTAATATGAGTTTGATAACGAAATTGTACACATCCCGATTTGTTTAAATAAGCAAATAGTTTTAGTACGTTCTAACAACTTAAATTTTCCTAGAAGTATTTAAAAAGGTTTAGTTCACTTTGTGAACTAAACCTTTTTAGCTAGACGTAATGTTGTGTGATTTTATGAAGATTTTATTATTTAGTATGCATTGTTTAGTTTTTAATTCAGTTACGATAAGGTGAATTGGTGATAAACTTACATTATCAAAATAAATACTGATTTAGGAGATTTACGATGGAAAAACCAATTTATTTAAAAAAAGTGATTATAGAAGGCTTTCGATCATTTGGTAAAAAAACAGAAATTAACATTGACGACTTTAATACTTTTATCGGAAATAATGGAACCGGAAAAACAACTACTTTACAAGCACTAAATAAAATTTTTTCAACTAATCCAAAAGATAGAATTATTGAAGCAACTGACTTCTTTGTGTCACCCCAAGAAGAAAACGAGCAGACAACAAATCGGGATTTAAGTATAGATGTTATTTTTGGGATTAGTACAGAAAAACTTGAAAATGATGGACGTGCAGCGGCTATTTTTTTGAAAAATATGACAATTAATAGCCCAGAAGATGAACCGTATCTTCATATTCGACTTGAAGCTAGTTGGACATCTGAAGGTGGTGCAAGCGGGACAGTTGACTATAATACTTACTATGTTGATAGAGAAAATAATTCAACCATTGCTTCACGTTTGCAACTTAATAGTTTAAGAATGATTTATGTGCCTGCAGTCAGAAATCCAACACGTATACTAAAAGATAGTTCTCATAGCTTATTATCAAGTTTAATAAAAAATGTAGTGTGGGCAGAGCAGACAAAAGAAAAAATTAATAACGAAAACAAAAGGCTAAATAATGATTTCCTAAGTGAACGTGGTATGGCATTAATTAATGATAAAGTACGTAAAATTTGGGACGAGTTTTGTCCTGATGAAAGATATGGCGGAGCAAAATTAGAAATTTCACCGACTGATCTAGTAGCGATGAGTAAACAGACGCAAATTGTTTTTAATTCTTCGAACGTAGAACATAATTATCAAATTGATGAAATGGGAGATGGATCACGTTCTTTATTTTATATATCAACCGTGAAAACGGCTCTTGAAATTGAAAATGAACTTATTGATTTAGAAGCAGAAAATGATCCGATTATAAACGATACTCCTCCATTGTTAACGATGGTTGCAATTGAGGAACCCGAAAATCACATTTCACCACATCTATTAGGAAAACTAATGAACAGGTTGCTCGAAATTGCTAAATTAAAAAATGCTCAAGTACTGCTCACATCTCATTCACCGGCAATTGTAAAACGAGTAGACCCACTAAAAATTCGTCATTTTAGAATAAAATCTAGAGAAAAATATACAGAAGTTCATAAGTTATCGTTGCCAAACAAAGAAGACGAAGCATATAAATATATTAAAAGAGCAGTCCAGACATATCCAGAGCTATATTTTGCACAACTTGTGGTTTTAGGTGAAGGAGATAGTGAAGAAATCATTTTGCCTCGATTTTTTGAGGCTAAAAATAAAAATTTAGATGAAGCTGGAATCTCTGTTGTCCCGCTTGGGGGTAGATTTGTTAATCATTTATGGCGATTGCTAAATCAGTTAGGAATACCATATATAACGCTTTTAGACTTGGATAAAGAAAGAAAAGGTGGCGATTGGCAACGTATTAAGTACGTCATTAAAGAATTAAAGAAGTTAAAAGAAAATGATGAAGAGCTAAATGAAAAATTATCAGTATTTGAAGGCCAAAAAGTTGTAAGTAGTGAAAAAGATTTAAAGGAAGCAATAGATGCTCTAGAAAATAAAAACATTTTCTTTTCTGCACCACTAGATATTGACTTCATGATGCTAAAAGCTTATGGGGGCTTTTATAAAGGATTACTTAATGATGATGAGGGACCTAGATATAAAAACAAACAAGGTAAAAATGTTAAGGTTCCTAAAAAGAATACAAAATCTTTAGAAGAAGATTTTGTGAAAAAGATAGAGGACGCAGTAGCAGAAACATTAAAAAAAGATGGTGGTACTGGTGAATCATATAATCAAGAGGAACGTGAATTAATGATTTGGTACAATTACTTCTTTTTAGGAAGAGGAAAACCTTCTACACATATATTGGCACTATCAAGTATTGATGATGAAACTTTAAATACTAACATGCCAAAAGTAATAGAACGGTTACTTGTTAAAGCAGAATACTTACTAGAAGGTGAAAATGAAAAATGATAAAAGAAGTGTGGAACCCTCGAAATGGAATAAAATTAGAAAAAAATGCTAAAAAGGCTGTATTTTCAGAAGAAAATACTCTTATATTAGCTGGTCCTGGCGCCGGAAAAACTGAAATGTTAGCACAAAGAGCAAGTTACCTACTTGAAACTGGAAAATGTCAAAACCCATATAGAATCTTAGCAATAAGCTTCAAAAGAGATGCAGCAAGTAATTTAAAAGAGCGAGTGAAAGAGCGTACTGAAAAGAAAAATAATATACGGCTAGATTCCATAACTTTTGATAGTTTTTCTAAAAGATTAGTAGATCAATTTATAATGGCAATTCCACTAAAATGGCGACCGCCAAAAGGATATACAATAGAAGATTCAGAAATAAAGGAAACAATTTATAAAAATATAGAAAAACCAGTATATAAATATTCAAGAACAACAATAAATAATTTTTTTGACAAAATAAAAAAGCCAACTTTAGAAGAAGAACCCGATGGAGTATGGCAACTTTCTCTAAAAGGAACAGAAAATTTAAAACCGAACTTAACATTTAAAATGATCAACCAGCTCGCTATTTTCCTACTTCAAACGAATCCTAATATTAAACGTTTAATACAAAATGCATACCCATTTGTTTTTTTAGATGAGTTTCAAGATACAACAGCACTTCAATACGAGTTAATAACCGAATGCTTTAAAGATACTACTACGGTTATAACAGCCGTAGGTGATACAAAGCAGAGGATTATGGGCTGGGCTGGCGCTCTTAAAACAATATTTAAAGATTTTAAAAGGGACTTTTCAGCTAACGAGTTGTCTTTGAAAATGAATCATCGCTCAGCACCCGCATTAGTTAAATTGCAAGAATCAGTTTGCTTTTTATTAGAAGAAGGTATTGAAAATATTAGAACTTCAGAAAAATGGGGAAAAGAAGACGGGGAGATAAAATTATTCAAATCTACGAGCGAAGAAAATGAGGCTCAATTAGTAGGTGATGATATATTAAAAAGATTATCGAAAGGATTACGGCCTGAAGATATTGTTATTTTGTGTAAACAAAAACCAGACGTATATACAAAGTGCTTAAAAAATTACTTGGAAGAAAAGGATGTTCAAATTAGAGTTGAAGATCCATATCAAAGTTTACTCAAGGAGCCCGTAGTTGATTTAATATTAAAAACTATTTCAGCAGCGGATAATACTTTGGAATCGAAAGAATGGCAAGAATACATTGATATAGTGTGTAAAATCAAGCAAATTACAACAAGTGAAAATGATCGGCAGTTTGGAGAGTGCTTAAAATCGTTAAATCTTTTTTTAAAAAGTTTCAAAAAAAAACTTACTGGTGCTTTAGATTCAGAACAAGTCAAAAAAATAAAAAATGAAATTATGAGTTATTTTAAGACTGAAAGTATACAAGAAGCTTTTCCAGAATATAGAAATAAGTCTTATCTTGATAGACAGCTTGAAAATTTTTGTGATCTAATTATAAAAACCAAAGATAATGCTACAAACTGGCAGGATATAATTGATAACTTCAAAGGAAAAAATACAATTTCTATCATGACAATTCATAAGAGTAAAGGATTGGAGTATGAAGCAGTTTATTTTGTAGGATTAGAAGACCAAGGTTTTTGGAACTTTAAAAAACAACGAGATGAAGATATAAGGGCCTTTTTTGTTGCTATATCACGAGCAAAAAGAATTCTAGCATGTACGTTCTGTCAAAAAAGAAATATCGACAAGGTAAAGAGAAGACATGATGAAATTAGAGAGCTTTATAAATTATTAGATGACAATGCAGAATTTATTTGTGATTAAAATAAAACACGAGGTTGTAATTATGTAACTATTTTATAGTGATGATTATCTGAACAGGGTGGTTTATTTTTAATTAAATGTTTATAGGGATCTAGCTTAAAATAAAAATATGAATTTTTTACTTTTTATAAGTTTGCTATTAACTAGTACTGAAAGGTAACCGTTTTTTATTATCAAGTTTCGTTTGAATGGTGGTTTCTAATTACTCTACAAGGGGTTGAAAGTGCTTTTTGGTTGTGGTATTGATTGTTATAATCAACATAATCTTTTACTTTCAACAGCTATGGAATCTAGCACGTACCTATTTAATTTCAGAAAAGCAAGAGTAAATATTATAGTAGTACGCTTGTTATCGTTTAAAAGAATGTACTTTTGGGATGGTGTAAGCAGACGCTGAGATATATTTGCGCATAAAAATATTTTGCTATGATCGTTTAAAACAATCATAGGTGTTCTAATTTGTTCATCAAGTCAGCGTGATTATTCATTAATTTATTCGTTATACTTTTAACTTTGGGACGAACTTTTTCAATATCTTTGAAGTCGATTTCTCTGCCATCACGAGGCATGTTCTTTTCATCAATATTTAAAAATTCGCAATCACGTTTTAATATTTTTACTTTCTGATTCAACTTTTCTGGACTAGTCATTGTTCTCCCCCCTATATACATAACATATTATTCCAGATAAGCATAACCATTACCTTGTTATTTATTGATAAATTTAATGGAATAAATAGAGATTGATTTGTGATTGTTACAAAAAAGCAGCCACACCTTAATGAGTGTGGCTGCTATGTTTGAATAGGGGCTGTTACTTATTGTGATAAATTGAATATTTAAAAAATCCAGATTCTCAGGAACAACCTTTCCTAAGCAATCTGGATTTTTCTTATTTCTCCACCGAACTAGTCCCGTCCGCGTAATTCAACTTCACGCCGTCTTGAACGTTGAAGATGAAGACGTTGAAATGGATGTCGTTGTCGTCGATGGATTGGGCTTCCATTTGGACGCCGCGGGCTAATAAGTCGTCGCCGTTGAAAATGGGGGTGACGCGGTAACGAACGTAGTGTTTAGGGTCCTGTTTTAGGTAGTAGGCGATGTCCATTTCATGGGCGAGCATTTCTGGCGAATTCAATGAACGGGTTCCGGTCATTAGGTTTTTTAAGTTATTGTTTTGGCCGGTTAATTGGTAGCCAATTAAGTGACTGCGATTATATAACCATCCCGAAGCAATCCGCTTATTGTGCCAACCGGTGGGGTTTACGGTTAACGGTTCGCGTTTGGCGGTGGGCATCAAGGATTGGTTTAGCATGGCATTGGCAGCCGTCACCCGGTTGAGGTGGTCAAGGTTGCCGTAACGTTGCCAAGCCCCTTTGTCGATAGCTAGATCAGCCTTGGAAAACTTCGGCTGATTGTGGTTAACGATGACTTCTTGTTGCCCAGCATAATTTAGCTTGGCTAGGTTAGCAGTATCGGTTTGTTTGGCAGCCGCCGATTGATGAAGTTGTTTCTTCTTGTGGTTTAGTTGTTTGGTGAGCCGGTCATTTTTAGCCTGTGCTTTTGCAATCTTTTGCTTCAGCTCCCGGTTTTCCTTCTGAAGTTTACGGGTGGCTTTGCGGTGCGGGTGGGTGTACTTCACCACGGTCTTTGCTTGAACCGTTGGAGTAGGGTGGTAAACCACGCTCCCCATCAAAAATGGCACGACTACTAATAGTAATTTTGCCTTTAATTTCATTATCTCAACGCCTTTCGATAACCTGCAGCTTGGGCTTCCGCTTCGGAATGGAAGTGAACTGCGTTAGCTGAATTCATGTGGTAACCAGCTTGCCCAGGGACGTGGTAAATGTGGGAATTAACGTTACCAATAATGTCCTGGGCGGTTCCGGTGTATGTATCGCCTTCGTCATCATTTGCTTGCGCTGCGGATTGTTGCCGAGCGGCCTGGCGACTTTGTTGGGCAGCGGCCGCTTTTTGTTGTGCTTGGGCCGCCTTTTTAGATGAGGCCGCGGCTGCCTTACTTTCACTCTCGGCGCGGGCTGCGGCTGCTTTGCTTGCCGCGGCCGAGCGTGAGGAAGCTTCTTCGCGCTTGGCTTTGGAAGTGGCGATTGCGGTGGTGGCCTCCGCTTTCTCGCTAGCTAAGGTTGCGTTCTCGTGCTTAACCTTTTTTAGTTGGGCAACGAGTGCGGCGTGCTTTGCCTTAGCGGCTTGGTAATCTTTTTGGTCACTGCGCGCCACCTTATGGACCACGTGGGTGCTTTCTACTTGAGCAGCGGATGAACTAGACTCCGTATCCGGGATAAACTGCGCTGCCCCCACAAATAAAACTGCACTCAAGATTACGGGAACAATTGCGGGCCGGGCTGATTTCTTATGAAATAAATCAATAATTAGGGCAATTACAAACGAAATCAATCCAGCAAATCCTAGTAATGATACGGCATTGGCAAAGGATGTACTTTGGGCGATCACTAAAAGCATCAGCCAAATTGCCCAGACGGTCAATCCCGAAAAGACTCGCGGATAATTACTTTTTGCCCAAAGGTGGTCTTTACTCCACCGGTAGGCATAATAACTCAATGAAATTGGAAAAAAGAGGATGATTAATCCCCATTTTAGGTACTTTGGCATAAAAGCTCCTCCAGTTGTTAAATTTTCCCCTTTAATAGAATACTATAGCGGGTCATGAGAAGAAAGGAGCTTTTACGTTGACAAATGTAAACCTGCCTTTTATACTAATCATGAAGGTTACAAATGTAAACGTAAAAGGGAGGAATGCCACGATGGAAAATACCGCAACGGAACTTAGCGGTGCCGAATGGGAAATTATGCGGATCGTTTGGACGCTCGGTGAGGCGAAAAGCACGGAAATTGTCCACTTGATGCAGCAATCAAAAAAGTGGACGGCTTCCACCATCAAAACGCTATTACGCCGGTTAGTGGCCAAGGGCGCGTTGCGTACCGAACGGCTGGGTCGGAAGTTTATTTACCATCCCACCATTGCCGAAAAACAGGCGATGGAGGCGACGACTACCGAGCTCTTTGACCACATGTGCAACATGAAGAAGGGGCAGGTAATCACCAATTTAGTTGCCCAGACTACCTTAAGTAAGCAGGATATTAGCAATTTACAGGAGTTATTGCAACAAAAAGCAACCACCGCGCCAGCAAAGGTGGAATGCAATTGTCTTCCAGAAACGGATTGTGACGAAACTTGCACCATGAAAGAGGGGGATTAGATGATGACGAGATTGATTGTTTTAATAGTAGGATTAGCGCTAATTGGTTTTATCGTTTGGTGGTTCTTCGGTAAACACGAAGCCCAATCGGAAGTGGCGGAAGTTACTGGCGATACCCAGACGGTCGATGTGGAGGTTAACGGAGGTTACTCTCCCGAAAAGATTGTCTTGAAAAAGGGCGTTCCGGCAGTTCTAAACTTTACCCGGAAGGATCCGTCAAGCTGTTTGGACCGGGTGGTTTTCGCGGACTTTGGGATTAACCAAGCCTTACCACAAAACCAAACCGTGCCAATCAAAATCGATACCAGCAAGGCTGGCGAATATCCGTGGGCATGCGGAATGGATATGTTCCATGGCAAAGTCGAAGTTAAATAGCTAAGGGAGGTCATTTAAATGAAAGAGCAAACGCAAGTCGTTAACGTTACGGTCGCCGGTGGTTATCAACCGGCCGAAGTGCATTTTCAAAAGGGGGTCCCTGCACAAATTAACTTTCGGCGGACCAGTCCACAAGGCTGTTTGGACGTGGTGCATTCTTCGCAACTAGGATTTGCAGAACAGTTACCGCTTGACGAAACCAAGTCGGTCACCATCAATACGGACAACGCGGGAGAATTCTCGTTTAGTTGTGGAATGGACATGTTTAGCGGAAAAGTGGTGATTGAGTAATGAAAATTACAACTCGTTTTTGGATTTCGTTAATTTTTTCGTTGCCAATGTTGGTCGAAATGATCTTGAAACCGTGGGGATTCATGCTTCCCGGTGGCCACTGGACGATGTTAGCCTTAACCACCGTGGTAATGGCGTTGTCCGCGCGCCCATTTGCGCAAAGTGCGTGGGCTTCGTTTAAAAAACACCATTCCAACATGGATACGCTGGTGGCAATTGGGACCGCGACGGCGTACTTCTACAGTATTTACGCGATGATTACCGGCCAAGCGGTCTTCTTTGAAAGTGCAGCATTCGTCACCACCTTCGTCTTATTGGGCCAGTTTTTTGAAGAAAAAATGCGGAACAATGCTTCGGAAGCGGTCGAAAAGCTGGTTAATTTGCAAGCTAAGGAAGCCGAAGTGCTCCGCGACGGAAAGTACGTCAAGGTGCCGCTCAGCGAAGTGACCGTGGGCGACCAGATTCGGGTACGGCCAGGCGAAAAAATTGCCGTTGACGGAGTGATTGAATCGGGTTCCTCAACGATTGACGAATCAATGGTGACGGGGGAAAGCATGCCGGTAACTAAAAAGGCTGGCGATCACGTGATTGGCTCGACGATTAATAACACCGGAACCTTCGTCTTTAAAGCTAGCAAAGTTGGCAACGACACCATGTTGGCGCAAATTGTTGAATTGGTGAAAAAGGCCCAAAATAGCCATGCTCCAATCCAGAATTTGACCGACCGGGTTTCCGATATTTTCGTGCCGGTGGTCTTGATTTTGGCAATCGCGACTTTCTTAGTATGGTACGTCTTCCTCGGGGCTACGCTAGCACACGCGTTAATCTTTGCGGTTTCGGTCGTGGTGATTGCGTGTCCATGTGCCCTTGGTTTGGCTACCCCCACGGCGTTAATGGTCGGTACTGGCCGGGGTGCTAAGATGGGAATTTTAATCAAAAACGGTGAAGTTCTGGAAAAGGTCAACGAAGTTAAAACCATCATCTTTGATAAGACCGGCACGGTTACTAACGGAACTCCAGAAGTGACCGACGTGGTTGGCGACCGTGACCAGGTTTTACGGGTGGCAGCTAGCCTCGAACAATCTTCCGAACATCCCTTAGCAACCGCAATCACTAAGGCGGCGCAAAAAGCGGACATCGCCCCGGCGACGGTCACTAACTTTACGGCCGTGGAAGGCAAAGGGGTAAAAGCGCAGCTAAACGGCAAAACTGCCTTAGTAGGGAACGAAAAGTTATTGGACGACCTTGCCATCGATGAGCAGTGGCAAGATGCGATGATGGATTTACAAAAAGCGGCGAAAACGGTGGTCGTGGTGGCGCTAGATAACCAGGTGATCGGCTTAATTGCCATTCAAGACGCACCCAAGCCCACTTCTAAGGCAGCCATTGCCGAATTAAAGGCCCAAGGGTTACAACCGGTCATGCTAACCGGGGATAACCACGTGGTGGCGAAGGCGATTGCGCGACAGGTCGGAATCGACACGGTAATTGCCGAAGTCCTTCCACGGGATAAGGCCGAACGGGTAAAGAATTTCCAAAAGGCCGGTAAGGTTGCCTTCGTTGGGGATGGTATCAATGACGCTCCCGCATTGAGTACCGCAGATGTAGGAATCGCAATGGGTTCTGGAACCGACATTGCAATCGAATCCGGTGGCATTGTGCTAGTGAAAAACGATTTGCGCGACGTTGCAAAAGCATTGGAATTGAGCCGCAAGACCTTTAACCGGATTAAGTTAAACCTCTTCTGGGCGTTCATTTACAATGTTTTGGGCATTCCAGTGGCGGCCGGTGTTTTCTACCTCGCTGGAATTATCCTTAGTCCGGAATTAGCAGGCTTAGCAATGGCGTTTAGTTCACTATCCGTAGTTACGAGTTCGGTACTCTTGAACCGGGCGAAGATTGCGCCGAAGTCGGCGACGGCATAATAAAAGAAGCTGAGAAAAAACTAAAAATTATTTTGGCGTTTTGACTTTAATAAAGTCGGAACGTGCGCCAAAAGTTATTTTATTTCGCTTAACCAAAAAAAGAGCGTTATGCCAAATTTAGGCATAACGCTCTTTTTTTTAGTGCTTGCAAACTACCAACTTTTGTTCCACGCTCTTTTTGGTATCGAGCAATTAGGCAAAGCTAGTATTCTTCAACCACGGACGAACCAAGCAGTAAAAGGCAAGGTAGCCAATTACCACTCCAGCCGCGTTAGTGAGAACGTCGGTAATGTCCACGGTACGTTGGATGTTAATGATCATGTCCAAAATTAGTTGGTTACCTTCGTTGAAAATTCCGACTAGGCCTGCGCAAAGAATGACAGTCAGCCAGTTTAGGTGCCGGTGGAATAAAATTCCGAGATAAACGCCGGCTGGAATCGTCATTACGATGTTCATGTACGAACCCATCGAGCGCAATGCCGAAGGGTAGTAGATAATTTTAGCGTGATGCCAATAGAAATAGCGAGCGTAATACGCGTACGGGTCAAAGAAGTATTGTCCCGGGGTAAATAAGAGCCACGCTACACAAACTAAGTACACGGCTAAACTACCGAAAACTACGGCCCGGTCTAACGAAGGGCGCCGCTCGTAAGCAATCAAACAGCCGATCAAAATGATTAACGCGAGGCCAAGAAAGGGGATGTACTTGATAATAAACATTAGTTAGCCTCCTAATTTAGTTATGCATTTATCTTAACGATTAGCGCGATTGGTCGCAAGAAATACGGGGATTCCTAACAAAGTTATAATAATTCCGGTAATTGCTAGAACCGGTTGGTTGATGATGGTCATGACCAATACGAAAGTCCCGCCGAGGATCGCCACAATTGGCAATAACGGATAAAGCGGCACCCGGTATGGCCGTTCTAATTCAGGTTGGGTGCGGCGCAATTTAATCACCGCGTAAAAGATTAAAACGTTAAAAATCCACATTACGAAAATTAACATGTCGGTTAATAAGTCAAAGGAACCGACACTAATCATCAAAAGGGCGATTACTAATTGTAGTAATCCGGCTACGTACGGCACGCTGGTGCGGGAAAGCCGTTTTAAAGCCCGACTGAATGGCAGCGAATTTTCTAAAGCCATTGCGTAAGGCACCCGAATTCCAGTCATTGTGTATCCATTCAGTGCGCCGTATACGGAAATCAAAATTCCAATGGTAACTAGTTTACCGCCCAAATTACCTAGCAGGTGGGTGGCTGCCACGGAGGCGGCGTTAAGGTTGCCAGCAAGTTCGTGGATTGGCAGGGTCCGCAAGAAGATGAAATTAATCACTAAGTAGACCACCATAATTCCGGTGAGCCCCAAGCCAATTGCTAAAGGTAAGTCGCGTTTGGGATTTTTCATTTCGCCGGCAATTGCTCCAATTCCTAACCAACCATCGTAAGCAAATAGGGTGGCTAGCAAGCCGCCGCTAAATCCGGTTAAGGTTTGGGAAAAGTGACTGTTTGCTGGTAGCAGGCTGAGGTGTACCGGACTACTGGAACCCAGTCCCCAAATTACGATCACGATCAGCGGGATTAACTTAGCAATGAGGGCGACCGATTGTAATCGCGCCCCGTACTTAGCGCCCAGCAGGTTGACTCCGGTGACCGACGCGCCACAAAGCATGGCGATGGGCACCAAAAGCCCATTGGATAAGTGCAATAAATTGATTAATTGGGTACTAAAGATGATCGAAAGGGCGGCGATGTTAGCCGGAAAATAAATCAAGGTTTGTGCCCAGCCCATTAAAAAGCCGGTCAGTTTGCCGTAACTGGCTTCAAGATACTTAATCGCGCCTCCGGTCACCGGGATGGCTGCGGCAAGTTCGGCACTGGTTAACCCGCCACAAATGGTCAAGATTCCTCCCGCTAGCCAAGCTAGTAAACTAAGCCCCGCGGATTGGGTACTGGCGGTGACGCTGGCTACTTTAAAGAAGACCCCCGCGCCGATTACCGTGCCCATTACGGTTGAAAAAGCTGCAAATAAACCGATGTTTTTTTGCAGCTGCTTTGGTTTTGAATTATTCATAAAAACCCCCTGAACGAACGTTGCCAGAAACGTTCGTGTTTTCTGAAAATATTTTTAATGATAATTCGAATATTATAGGGGATAAGTGTACAATATTCAACAATGAGGAGGCGGCACGATGAAACAAAATCTGCGCGCGGCTCAGCGTCCCCGGTTTGCTAAGGCAGCCATTAAACGTCAACGCCGATTGATTTTTTCCATCGTAGTCGCGTTGGCGTTACTAATTGCGGGAGGCTGGGGAATCTTTTGGCACGTCCAACAGCAAGAACAGCAGACCCTTTCACCATATTCAATCCGCGGATGCGTGATTGATCAAGCAGATGGGATCATCAATTTTCAAGATTTGGCTAAGCAAAAAGTAAAATTTGTCTATTTAAATGCGACGACAGGCGCCACGTACTTTGATGATTCGTTTAACACGAACTACGACCGGTTACGTGCAACTAACCTTAAGGTCGGGGTGGTGCATAACTTTAGTTTTGAAAGAAGTGCGGTAAAGCAGCTTCAATATATTAGTCGCAAAGTGAAAAGTAATACCGGGCAGCTCCCGGTGGTAATCCGGGTGAGCTACTACGGTGAAGATACGGCGGAGAAGGTGGATTGGAAGAAGCAGGGCCCCATCTTAGCCGATTTAGTCCGGCGGTTAGCTAATTATTATGGACAACCGGTCGTAATCAAGACTACTCCGGAAATTCGGCAACGACTATATCCCAAATACGTTAAACAAAGCCGGTTTTGGTTGGAAGCCGAGAAAGTTCAAAAGGCCGACCGGCACGTAGAATTTGTGGAATACGATGATCAGCGGACGCTGAAGACCGACCGCCGGGAAATTGAATTGCCAGTTTCATATTTTAACGGCGGACGTCAGGAATGGCAGAAGTACTAGATGATGGGCAACTTTCAGTAAATGAAAAAGAGCCTGAAAATCAATCCTCTTTTTCGGGACGATTTTCAGGCTCTTTTTCTGCATCAACGATTGCGTAAGTTTCATTGTTAGCTTCATCGTAAACGCTGATTGGGCGGTATTCATTGGCTTTAACCACGAGGTGGTAGCCAAAACGGTCAATGAAGGTGATTCGGTAACTATCCAAATCTTCGACCACCGTTTTCAATAATTTTCCATCCAGGTAAACGTCGTAGTTAGGTAAAATTTTTAATTCGTGTTCTCGATTAGTATTGGGCTCGTGATATAACCAGGTCCCGGCAAAGAAAAACGGACTGACGGTTTCTTCAGTTTTATCGGTTTTTTTAGAATCGAAACGAATTAATGAAAAAAGGTCACCAAGTGCTGTTTTTTGCCAGTTCATACGCCCATACTCCTTCTCTTTATTGTCCACTTAAATATAACATTATTTGGGTAGGCGAAGTAGTAAAACGGCTTAGTTTTTAGCACTTGTTAAAAAATTGAAGTAATCGAAATCGTTTTGTAATATTGCACCCCGCAACGATTAATGAAAGCGCTTATCAAGGGCGGTGATTTTTCCGTGGTTAAATATCTGTGGCAACCAAAAATTCTTTACGAATTTACCAGTCGAGAAAACATTTTTGCAATTCTACGCTGAATAACTTACCTCAATTAAGGTAGAATAGAGTTAGAAATTTAAAGGAGGAAAACAGCATGATTAAATTTGGAATTATTGGAACTAATTGGATTACCCAGCAGTATGTGGATGCTGCCCATGCTAGCAAAGAATGGAAATTGACAGCGGTTTATTCACGGACTCTCGAAAAGGCACACGAGTTTGGGGATAAGAACGGGGCAACTAAGTTCTACGACCAAATTGCCGATTTGGTTAACGATGACGAAGTTGATGCTGTTTACATTGCCTCACCTAACAGCTTGCACTTCGCTCAAGCTAAACAAGTTTTGGAAGCTGATAAGGTAGCGGTAGTGGAAAAGCCCATCGTTGCCAATCCTACCGAATGGATGGCATTAGACAAAATTTTAAAGGCGCACCCGCAAGCTAAACTATTCGAAGCAGCTCGGCATATTCACGAACCTAATTTCAAAGCAATCACCCAAAAGATTGCCGAAATGGACGAAATCCAGGGTGCAACGCTAACTTACGCGAAGTATTCTAGTCGGTTTGATAGTTATCTATCCGGCAACGAACCAAACATCTTCTCGTTGAAATTTGCCGGAGGCGCGCTGCAAGACCTCGGAGTTTACCTTGCATACGACGCGATGGTTTGGTTTGGAATGCCAGACGAAGTGGCTTACTTCAATCAAAAATTGCGCACTGGCGCCGATGGTAAGGGCGTCGCAATTTTACGTTACCCAGAATACGACGTGGTTCTAAACGTTGGAAAGAACGTCAATTCAGAAATTGGCTCAGAAATTTACGGTTTGAAAGATACCATTATTATGGACAACGCGGCTGAATTAAACCGGGTTGAATATTTGAATGCGTCCGGAGACAAGGAATTGATCAGCACCACTCCAGACGAAAATCCGATGATTGCTGAAGCAACTGACTTTGCGCGGGTAATTAACGATCCGGATGATCCGCAGAACCAAAAGGATTACCAAGAATGGCTAACTTTGAGTCGAAACGTCAATAAATTGCTCTATAACCTTCGGCAAAATGGTAAGATATACTTTACCAATGAAAAAGAAGAGGATTAAACTTTCATGAACGATTTATTTCAACAACATTTTCAAGAAAAGGGCTTTAAGCAACCAACCTTAATTCAAGAACGGGTTGCCGAACCGCTCCGGGCGGGGGAAACTGTCTTAGGACTTTCCCCAACCGGTTCTGGGAAAACCTTAGCGTTTGCTTTGCCATTACTGGAAAAAGTGATTCCAGGCAACGGTCCGCAATTGCTAGTATTGGCGCCTTCCCAAGAATTGGCGATCCAAACTACGGACGTTTTTCGCGAGTGGGCAAGTTTAATTAACTTGAAGACTACCTCAATCACCGGCGGAGCGAACGTGCAACGACAGATTGAACGGTTAAAAAAGAAGAAACCCGAGATTATCGTGGGAACCCCTGGACGAGTGCTTACCTTAATTAATGAGCGCCGCCTCAAGGTGAAGGAAATTCAGAGTTTAGTAATTGACGAAGCTGACGAAATTTTGACGGGGGAAGCTCTCGAAGACGTTCGTCAGATTGAAGATCAATTACCGAGTGACGTTCAATTGAGCTTCTTTTCAGCCACTAACGACCTTGCAATAGATGATTTGCAAACCTGGTTTGGCGTAACGCCGCAAGTAATTGACGTCCGGGCTGAAGACCAGACCCGGGGGGCGGTGCAACACGGTTGGCTAACTGCTTCACCGAAGAACAAACCACAAATTTTACGCCAATTAAGTCGGGTAAAGAAGTTCCAAGGGTTGGTATTCTTTAACCACGTAGCGACGATGGAAAAAATTACCGCCCTTTTGAAGCACGAAGGCGTTAAGGTCGGCAAAATTGCGGGACACCAGGTACAAATTGATCGGGCTGCCGCAATGCGCCGGTTTAAGAAGAAGGAACTTTCCTTATTAATGGTTACCGACGTTGCGGCTCGGGGATTGGACATTGAAAACCTCCCGGCCGTAATTAACTACGACATTCCGCGGGACGCCACTACCTACACTCATCGGGTTGGACGGACCGGACGCATGGGCCAGGCGGGCTTTGTGATTAGCCTGGGCGATGACCACGACATCCGAAACTTAAAGAAGATCTTGCGAGAGCTGGACCAACCGGCAGAAAAATTGGCAATTGCTAACCGCCAGATAATGACCGCTACTAAAGCTCGGCAAGTTGCCGAACAAGCGGCGGACGAAAAACAAGTGTCTGCGCCAGTTACCGAAGAAGCGCCACAAAAAGATCCTTTGCGGGATGTTAAAACTCGTAAAGCAGCAACTAAGGTGAGCTCCGTTGCTTCCTCAAAGCCTAAGAAAAAAGGGAAGAAGAAGCATTTGAAACGGAAGGGGAAGCCCCGCGCAAAGAAATCAAATTAAATATTATTTAGTTTTGCTTAATTATCAATTTTTTAGTTAAAAAGGGCCTGAAATAGTGTAATATAGTCACTGTTGAAAGGTGGGTATAATTTTATGCGTAGAGAACGTAGAAGAGCGTCGCACACGGTGCGCAATACTATTTTAATTGTTATAGCAGTTATTTTGCTTGGTGGAATATTCTATGGGGTGCGCAAGTACCAGAACGTCAAAAATGCGGTTGATAGTACCTACAGTAGTGCAGGTATTAAAAAACAACGGAATACCGCCGATTTAGTTGCTAATAAAAAGCCAATTTCGATCCTATTAATGGGAACGGATACCGGAGCACTCGGTCGTTCGTATAAGGGACGGACCGATAGTATGATGGTGGTTACGATTAATCCAAAGACAAATAAAACGACGATTACTAGCATCCCGCGGGATTTAGGGGTTACCATTCCAGGATACGAAGAAAAGTCGCCGTCTAAAATTAACGCTGCTTACGCGTTTGGTAAGGCAGGAACTGCGATTCGCGCGGTACAATCGGTTTTCAACATTCCGATTGATTACTACGTCTTAGTTAACATGGGCGGCATGCAAAAGGTCGTTGACGAAGTTGGTGGAGTTGATATTACTCCAACGCTCAGCTTTACGTATGATGGTTATACCTTTAAAAAGGGTGTCAAGACTCACATGGACGGGAAGAAGGCGCTGGCTTACTCCCGGATGCGTTACGACGACCCGCAAAACGATTACGGGCGTCAGACTAGACAAAGGGCAGTGTTAACTGCTATCCTTGGCAAGAGCAGTTCGGTTTCAGCATTGCTTAACAAAGATTTTATCGATTCGATTGCTAACGAAACCCAGACCGACTTTACGTTTGGTAACCTAGTGGACTTGGCAAAGAATTACCGGGCCGCATCGAAGAACATTGAAGAAACCCATGCTCAAGGCAGTGGTCAAATGGTCAATGGACAATCGATGGAAATTGTTTCCCACACCGAGTTACAACGGGTGACTGATTTCATAAGAAAAGGCCTCGGCTTGAAGCACGCCGAAACCGGAACTGCGGCGTTATCAGCTAATGGAGCTGCTAACGTAAGTAATAGTCAGGTAGAGAGTGAAAACATTAATGCAGGGAATTAAAGGAGATAATAATGGCGGATAAGGAAAAAGTTGACGAAAAGAAACCATTTGATGTAGGCGATGAAGTTACGGTGAAGAAAACTGATCTTCTACCAACTGGTTTTGCAGGAACCGTTGGAAAAGTCTATGAAAACTCAATTTTAATCGAAATTGACCCAGCCAGCGTTGCTAATTCACGTTCAGAGGAATTGCACGATTTACATGGTCGGGTTGTAGTACGGATGAGTGAAGCAACTAAAAAAGCTTAAGCCTCCTCTAGGAACTCCAAATCGGGTAAAAAGAGCCGGTTTGGAGTTTTTTATTATATTTATTGTTCTTGATCTTTTTCTTTGTGGTAAAATACAGTATGCCCGTTTTTGTTTATTATCTTGTGATACATAGGGGGGAGTAGCTAGTATTTTAAAAAAGATTAAGTTTGAGCCTATTACAAGCCATACGACAGTTTTTTTGCTAATATAAGTGTAAACAAGATTTACCATTTAGATAACAAGATATTTTGCGAATTTGAATGCAGAGAAAAGAGGAATGAGTATGTCAAAAAATTTAAAAATTGACCTTAACACAGATGAATTAATCGGAAGTCGTGAAGCAAGCCTAATGTGGGGCAAGCAAAAGGATTACGTACGAACAATCTACAACAAGTATCCAGAACGCTTCCCAACGGGCACAATTCGGAAATTTGGTAAGCAATTAATCGTTACACGCGAAGGCATGGAAAGTGTAACGGGGATTAAGTACGAAGACTTGGATAAGAAAAACATTGAAAAGGCAAAGCTTCCTAGATAATTTTTTGAAATACTAGGTTACACCAGCTTGAAAAATTTTCAAATTCGAGCATTGTTCTGAACGAGGTTTCAGAAATCACGAACCGTCCATATTTGTTAGACAAAAATCTAATAATTACTGGGGACGGTTTTTTTAGTTGTCTAGGGACTGAATAAGGGATGCCTTTTAGGAATGGCGCTACTAATCTGACAGGACAACTTTACAGAATTTAAAATTCATGCAATACTAAATTGTTAGGTCTCCGTGGCTCAACTGGATAGAGCAATCGCCTCCTAAGCGATAGGTTGCGAGTTCGATTCTCGCCGGGGACATTGTTATATGGCTTGAAGCATTGCGGACAAAGGGATTTCGAAAGAAAGTGCCAACCAAATGCCTTTCAAGAAGCATCCAACGATTTAAAAGTTGGGTGCTTTTTTGTTTACGGATCAATTACACTAGAATCACGGGAGAAATGGTGAATAATTCGCATAATGACATTATCATTAGATGATAAGAAATATATTAACGATTTATTAGGTGAGAAAACGAACTTTTTAAACTTGTTTTGTTGATAAAGTTAGTGTATATTATTGCTTGGTGGCGATTGGCCATTAATTTAATCAATTCGAGGGGACCAGAATGAAAGTATTTGATTATGAAGACATTCAACTAATTCCAGCTAAGTGTGTTGTTCGCAGCCGTAGTGAATGTGATCCAACAGTTGAATTGGGAAAACATACGTTTAAGCTACCGGTAGTGCCGGCTAATATGCAGACCATTATCAACGAAGAAATTGCGGAAAAGTTAGCGGCAGATGGCTATTTTTACATCATGCACCGTTTTGAACCAGAAACTCGGTTAGCTTTTGTCAAAAAAATGAAGGCTAAAGGATTGATTTCTTCTATTAGTGTGGGTGTTAAAGACGGCGAATACGACTTTATTGACGAATTAGCTGCTAAGAATTTAGTCCCTGACTACATTACGATTGACGTGGCCCACGGGCATGCGCAAACTGTAATTGACATGATTCATTACATTAAAGAAAAATTACCAGAAAGTTTCGTGATTGCTGGAAACGTCGGGACTCCTGAAGGGGTTCGTGAACTAGAAAGTGCCGGCGCGGACGCAACTAAAATTGGAATTGGACCAGGAAAGGTCTGCATTACTAAGTTAAAGACTGGCTTTGGAACCGGCGGCTGGCAGCTATCAGCTTTACGTTGGTGTGCAAAAGTTGCTCGTAAGCCACTGATTGCCGATGGCGGAATCCGGAACCACGGGGACATTGCAAAATCAATTCGCTTTGGGGCAACCATGGTGATGATTGGTTCGTTATTTGCAGGACATATCGAATCACCAGGGGAAACCAAGGTGGAAGATGGTGTCACCTATAAGGAATACTTCGGTAGTGCTTCTCAATACCAAAAGGGAGAGGCGAAAAACGTCGAAGGAAAGAAGATTTGGATTCATCAACGCGGACATTTAGCGGATACGTTGAAGGCAATGCGAGAAGATTTGCAGTCGGCGATTTCATATGCGGGAGGACGCGATTTGGAATCGATTAGAAAGGTCGACTACGTAATTGTGAAGAATTCGATTTTTAATGGGGATATATTATAAGAGTGCTCTGAAACCTGGGCAGCTTTTGAGGATTAACGAAGTTAAGGCGTTGATTGCGGTTTAGGCAATCGGCGCCTTAATTTGGTTAACCGGAAAAAGCTAGGTTCCAGAGCACGTTTCGGCTACGCAGCGACTCAAAAGCCCACCAAACAGAACAAAAAAACGGGGCCAGAATTTCAGCAATGAAATCCTGGTCCCATTTTTAAAAGAAACTAATCAGAAATTATTTTTTGTCGTCAGGGGCAACTTCAATCTTGTCGTCCTTGATGCGAGCAATTAATTGTTTTTCACTTGGGTGATCGAGGTAGAAGTCCGCGATCCGATCTTCAATTTGCTCTTGGATGACCCGCCGCAATGGCCGAGCACCCATCTTAGGATCGTATCCAAGTTCGACAAGGCGTTCTTCCACTGGTTTGGTAACGTTCACGTGCAAGCCTTGGGTTGCTAGCATCTTGTTAACGTCGGCAATCATCAAGTCCACGATTTGCATTAGGTTATCCTTAGTCAACGCGTGGAATTCAACGATGTCGTCAAACCGGTTAAGGAATTCAGGCTTGAAGTAGTTGCCAAGTTTGTCGAGTACGGAATGGGTCTTACCTTGCATTGCCGCACCGAAACCAACGTCGGCTTCAACGTCGCCTGATCCAGCATTAGAAGTCATGATGATGATCGTATCCTTGAAGCTGACCGTCCGACCTTGTGAATCAGTCAAACGACCGTCGTCAAGAATTTGTAAGAACATGTGCATCACGTCTGGATGAGCTTTTTCTACTTCATCAAGCAAAATCAAGCTGTAAGGGTGCCGCCGAACTTGTTCGGTTAATTGGCCAGCTTCTTCGTAGCCCACGTACCCTGGAGGCGAACCGATCAATTTAGATATTGAATGTGGCTCCATATATTCACTCATGTCAAAACGAATCATGGCATCTTTGGAACCAAAGAGTTGATCAGCTAATTGTTTAGCCAATTCAGTCTTACCAACTCCGGTAGGACCAACGAAGAGGAACGAACCGATTGGCCGTCCGGTTCCGTTAAGTCCGATCCGGTTTCGCCGAATTGCTCGAGAAATCTTATCAACTGCTTCGTCTTGACCAATAACATGCGCTTTTAAGTTGCTAGCAAGGTTTTGCAACTGTTCTTGCTCTTGTTTTTGCAAGTCGCCGACCGGAATGTCCGTCTTTGATTCGATGATCTTTTCCATATCCTCTGCGGTAATGGTTGGTTCATCTTCCTTATTAGTTGCGCCATCCTTGTTCTTTTCTAACTTAGAAACTTGGTCACGGTAGTAGGCTGCTTTTTCGTAGTCTTCCGATTCCAGAGCCTTCTTCTTTTCAGCTTCGGCTTCGTCAATTTTCTTTTGAATGGTTTCCGGATCCGCTACGTTGATGGTTAAGTTCTTCTTTGAGCCGGCTTCATCAAGAAGGTCGATTGCCTTATCTGGCAAGTACCGGTCTTGAATATACCGTTTAGACAACTTAACCGCCGCCACGATCGCGTCGTCAGTGTAGTGAACGTGGTGGTAATCTTCGTACTTCTTTTGGATACCTTTCAAAATCTTGATTGCTTCTTCTTCACTAGGTTCGTCGACTTGAACGGGTTGCAACCGGCGAGCAAGCGCCGCATCCTTTTCAATGTCCCGGAACTCTTTCAAAGTGGTGGCTCCGACCAGTTGGAAGTCACCCCGTGCAAGGGCAGGCTTCAAAACGTTTCCGGCGTCCATGCCGCCTTCCGCATTTCCGGCACCTACAATTTCGTGAATTTCATCAATGAAGACGATTAAGTCCGGATTATTTTGAACTTCCTTCATTAATTCCTGCATCCGTTGTTCGAATTGACCACGAATTCCGGTGCCTTGAACTAATGAAACGACGTCCAAACGAATAATTTGCTTATTCAATAATTTTTGTGGTACTGAGCCTTCCACAATCCGTTGTGCCAGACCTTCAACTACCGCAGTTTTACCAACTCCGGCTTCACCAATTAAAACCGGGTTGTTCTTGGTCCGTCGATTCAAAATTTCAATAACGCGTTCAATTTCTTTATCACGACCGATCACGGGGTCGATCTTTCCTTGTTTTGCTAAATCTGTTAAGTTTAAACCGTATTGGCCTAGAAGAGAGCTTCCGTTACCGCCGTTAGGGTTGTTTCCACCGCCGCGGCCTGCTTGAGTAGGGGGAACTTGTTGTCCGTACATATCTTCCGGACGACTTACGTTGCCACCTTGCATTGCACGGAAAATGTCGTCTAAGTTACCAAATCCAAATGGATCTTGTGCCATACGCGCACCTCCATTTCCATTATTGTTATTAAGTTGTTGGTTCTTCAAAAGTTGATAGCAATTTTGACAAAGGTTAACCTCTGTCCTTCGACCATTCACGTTAGTATATAGATGAATGGTTGCTTCGTTCTTATGACAATTTTGACAAAGCATGTGCTGTCTCCCTTCTATAATGAAGTTATGAAAGAAACTAATCAGCCATTACGTCAAAAAAGTTTGACCAATATTGACCATAACTAAATTATACACGCTCTTTTAAATTGTGCAAGGAGTTTGATTCAAAATTGGAAAAAGTTATTGTGGAGGCGCCAGTATTGTAAAAATTAGTATAAAGGTATAGAATAAATAAGCTAAATGAGGTGTTAAAATGCGTGATTATTTGAAGCTTTTAAATGATTTAAAAGATGGGGTACTCGATGAGTTAACGATCACTGCTGAAGAGTTTCAAGACTTCCAACCGGTTTTTATGGATTTTCCGGAACGCAAGCAGCTGATCGGTGAAGCCCAGCGTGGCGGAACAATTACTTACCGCTACGAGAATAACAAAAAACAATAAGGTAGTTGATTTTTGTTTTATGTAAGGGCTTGCTTTAAGGCTCGTAAATTGATATTATCTTGTCAAAGGCTTGTAAATGGATGACGCGACAAGCAACTTCATTTATAGCAAAATTTAGTGTTACTAAGGAGAGAAATATATTATGGAAAAACGCGACTTTCATGTAATTGCAGAAACAGGTATTCATGCTCGTCCAGCAACATTGTTGGTACAAGCAGCAAGCAAGTTCAACTCGGACATTCAATTAACATACAAGGACAAGTCTGTTAACTTGAAGTCAATCATGGGTGTAATGTCACTTGGTGTTGGCCAAGGCGCAGACGTTACAATCTCTGCTGACGGTGACGACGAAGCTGACGCAATCGCTGCACTTGAAGACACAATGAAGAAAGAAGGCCTTTCCGAATAATGACTGGGACATTAAAGGGTATAGCAGCTAGTGATGGAATTGCCATCGCTAAAGCTTACTTAATGGTGGATCCCGATCTTTCTTTCGAAAAGAAGACTATTACGGATGTCGATGCTGAAATTAATCGTCTCCATGATGCTTTAGAACAGTCTAAAAAGGAACTAACCCTTATTAAAGCTAAAGCTGCTGAAAATCTTGGAGCTGAAGAAGCAGAAGTTTTTGAAGCTCATCTAACGATTCTTTCAGATCCAGAGTTGATTGGTAACATTGAAGATAAGATCAAAAATGATACCATCAACGCTGAAGAAGCTACAAAAGAAGTGACTGACAATTTCATCGCGATGTTTGAAGCAATGACCGACAATGCTTACATGCAAGAACGGGCTGCAGATATTCGTGACGTTACTAAACGGTTGATGAGTCACTTACTTGGTGTTGAATTGCCAAATCCAGCTTTGATCGACTCCGAAGTCATCATTGTTGCTCACGATTTAACACCTAGTGACACGGCCCAATTGGATCGTCGTTACGTTAAAGGTTTCATCACTGATATTGGTGGACGGACTTCACATTCGGCCATTATGTCGCGGACCTTGGAAATTCCTGCGGTAGTGGGTTCTGAAAAGGCTACTACTAGCGTTAAGCAAGGCGATATGATGATTGTCGATGGTTTAACTGGGGATGCGCTAATCAATCCTTCCGATGATGAAATCAAAGAATACGAACAAAAGAGTGCAGATTTCAAAGCTCAAAAAGCTGAATGGGAAAAGTTAAAGAATGAACGGACCGTTTCTAAAGACGGCGTTCACTTTGACTTAGCTGCTAACGTTGGTACTCCAGATGACTTACAAGGTGTTCTGGATAACGGCGGTGAAGCAGTTGGTTTATTCCGTTCTGAATTCTTGTACATGAATGCTTCTGAATTACCTTCTGAAGATCAACAATTTGAAGCTTACAAAAAAGTTGTTGAAGGAATGAATGGTAAGCAAGTTGTAGTTCGGACTATGGATATTGGTGGAGATAAGGACCTTCCTTACTTACCATTACCTGAAGAAATGAATCCGTTCTTAGGCTACCGGGCAATCCGGATTAGTTTAGACCGCACGGATTTGTTCCGGACCCAATTACGGGCTCTTCTTCGTGCTTCAGCATACGGTAAGCTAGCAATTATGTTCCCAATGATTGCTACGGTAGCTGAATTCAAGAAGGCTCGGGCAATTTACGACGACGAGCGTCAAAAAATGATCGATGCAGGTACTAAGGTTGGTGAAATCCAAGTCGGAATGATGATGGAAATCCCAGCAGCTGCAATGATCGCTGATAAGCTCGCTAAGTATGTTGATTTCTTCAGTATCGGTACAAATGATTTGATTCAATACTCATTTGCTGCAGACCGTGGTAACGAAAAGGTTTCATATCTTTATCAACCATACAACCCATCACTGCTTCGTTTGATTAAGCAAACGATCGATGCTTCCCATGCGGAAGGCAAGTGGACCGGGATGTGTGGTGAAATGGCTGGCGATCAAATCGCTGTACCAATTCTAATGGGTCTTGGTTTGGATGAATTCTCAATGAGTGCTACTTCAATTTTGAAGACTCGTTCATTGATGAAGAAGCTAAGCACGGACGATATGAAGAAGTTAGCTGAAAAGGCTATCACAGAAGCGGAAACTAACGAAGATGTAATTAAGTTAGTTGAAGAAACTGTTAATAACAAGTAAGCTGAATAAGTTAACTGGGAACCGTTGACCATTGGGTCGCGGTTCCTTTTTGTTTTATATAAGGAGCGACGTATGGAATTTATACTAAAAACTGGAGAAACCATCTATTACGAAGACCAAGGAGAAGGGATCCCCATCCTGTTTTTAACGGGCTTTGGTGGAAACACGGAAATTTGGTCGGGACAAGTTAATTTCTTCTTACAACATGGTTACCGGGTGATTCGGTTGGACTACCTTAACCATGGTCGTTCGGACCGGGTTGACTATGATTTGAAGATTGGCGATTTGGCTGACGAAGTACTTCAATTAGTGGATGCCTTAGAGATTAAAGAACCAATTGGAATTGGCAATTCGATGGGGGCCGCTGTTTTATGGAATATTTTATCGATCCGGGGCTGGGATTTTGTTAGCAAGGCTATCTTCGTTGATCAATCGCCTAGAATGATGAACGATGATCAATGGCATTACGGTTTTAAAAATTTAAGCGAAGCTAACTTTGAACAACTGATGAGCGAGCCTATTTTACGGCCAGCTTACCGCCGAATTGAGGGGTACGTTTATAAGAATTCTAAGGCCATTGATTCTAAATATCCTTTTTCACAGCCTAAAAACCGTTCTTTAGTGAAAGGACACGCGAGAAAGGATTGGCGTCCGGTTTTGCGAGCAGCCACAAAACCAGTATTGTTTATCTTAGGGGAAAAGAGTCCGTTCTTTAATCCCCAGATGGGGGATGCACTTAAACAGCTCAATTCCCGTATTCAAGTGGAGGTAATGCCAAACGTTGGCCACATTCCGATGGCAGAAGAGCCCGCCCAATTCAACCAACTAGTTTTACGTTTTTTATAAGGTAGAGGCAGCTGTTTGCATATCGCATTTTAAACCAATATAATTAGAGAAAGTAGTTTAATTAGGACAAAGAGGGAGATTCGCTGTGAATATTGGACTGTTTACTGACACCTATTTTCCACAAGTTAGTGGGGTAGCAACGTCAATTAAAACGCTGCGTGATCAGTTAGAAAAACAGGGACATCAAGTTTATATTTTCACGACGACGGATCCGAAAGTTGATACAAACGTCTATGAACGGAACGTATTTCGTTTTACTAGCATTCCGTTTGTGTCATTTACCGACCGTCGAATTGCAATCAGTGGGTTTATTCGTGCTACTCAGATTGCTAAGGAACTTAACCTTGATATTGTCCACACCCAGACGGAGTTTTCCTTAGGTTGGATGGGAAAGTTTGTTGCTAAAGCTTTGAAAATCCCGGTAATCCATACGTACCACACGATGTATGAGGATTATTTACACTATGTGGCCAACGGGAAATTACTCAAGCCGTACCACGTTAAGCAGATGACGCGGGCGTTTTGTTATCACATTGACGGAATTGTTGCTCCAAGCGAACGGGTGCAGCGAACAATTCAACGTTACGGGATTCAAGTTCCCACGCGCATCATTCCAACGGGGGTTAATTTGGAGCAGTACCAAAAAGATAGCAATCCCCAACAATGTCGTGAAGCATTAGGGTATGATGCAAAGACACCAGTTTTGCTATCCTTAAGTCGCTTGGCGTACGAAAAGAATATCCAAGAAGTGATTGATTGCTTCCCCGCAATCTTAAAGGAAGTTCCGGATGCCCAGTTGTTGATAGTGGGGGATGGTCCTGCGCGGACTAGCCTGGAAAACCAGGTCCATGATTTAGGCTTGGAAAAGCACGTTAAATTTACGGGCGAAATTAATAATGATCAAGTTTACCGTTATTATCAAGCGGCCGACCTATTTGTTTCGGCTTCTGATTCGGAATCGCAGGGGTTAACATATATTGAAGCGATGGCTTCGCATTTAAAAGTGGTGGCCAAATCGGGGCCGTATACGGATGAGTTGCTAGATGATCCTTCGTTAGGGAAGGTTTTTGATACCGAAGCGCAGCTCGTGCAAGCAATTAAGCGGTATATTGAACATCCGGATGAATTTAATGATCCACGTCCTCGGGAAAAGAAGCTCTATGAAATTTCCGCGGATTATTTTGGGAAGCGGATTGTAGATTACTATAATAGTGCAATCAGCGCTCATGCCGATTTAGAACATGGCTCAAAGAAAGAGTCTGAACTGGAATAATTTTGTTTAACGTTAGGGGTTAGTTAGGTTATGCCAATTAAGGTGAACATGTTTTCGTCCGCCAGTAAGGTTAAGGGACAGGGAGTTGGTAGTGCGTATGAAGAATTGATTCGTTTGCTGAAGACGCATTTTCCTAAAGAAATTGATTTATCAATTAATCGTTATACGCAAGCGGATATCAGTCATTACCATACGATTGATCCCCAATTTTTCGCGTCCACTTTTACTAAAAAGCGGGGCGTAAAGGTGGGATACGTCCATTTTCTCCCAGAAACTATCGAGGGGAGTCTTAAGATTCCACAACCCTTTCGTTGGTTATTCTATAAATACATTATCGCGTTCTATAAACGAATGGATCAGATTGTAGTAGTGAACCCAACTTTTATTGATCAGTTAGTTAAGTACGGAATTAAACGGGAAATTATTACTTACATACCTAATTTTGTTCGGAAGGACGAGTTTTACCAGTATGATGCCGAACAGCGCCGCCAAGTTAGGGAACGACTAGGTGTGCAAAACCGTTTTACCATCCTAGGAATTGGTCAAGTGCAAGAACGAAAAGGCGTAAAGGATTTTATCAAGCTTGCTCAACAACACCCAGAGATGTACTTTGTCTGGGCAGGCGGATTTTCGTTTGGTAGGTTAACGGATGGGTATGCTGATTTAAAAAAGGTGGTTGATAATCCTCCAGCAAACTTAAAATTTACTGGAATTGTGGATCGGAATAAGTTAGTGGAATACTATAATGCCGCGGACTTATTTTTATTGCCTTCTTATAATGAACTGTTTCCGATGTCGGTTCTCGAGGCCTTCAGTTGCGGAACCCCGGTGATGTTACGTGATTTAGACTTGTATCATTCAATTATTAAGGGATATTACATTGCGGCGGACAATTACGCTGAAATGGATCAAAAATTGAGTGCGTTAGTCAAAAATCCGGCACAACTGAGGGATTATCAGCAGCGTGCAGACCAAGCTTCGGCAGAATATTCAGAAGATCATTTAGCAGAGATTTGGCTAAAATATTATTCATCTTTGCTTAAATAGGGGGGAATCATTATTACAAGGAAAAACAAGATTGTCCTTGTCGTGATGATTTTGGCCGGATTGGTAATTTTTGGCTATTCGTTGCGTGGGGTTAATTTGCACCAAGTCTCGCATGATATTTTGAATCTAAACGTGGGCTGGCTTTTGGTGGCCCTATTATGTATTATCTTGTATCTAGGCTTCGAAGCCGTTGCAACTAAAGTATTGGTAGAAAGTAATGGTGACCGACTGTCTTGGAAAGATGCAATTCGAATTCCATTGATTGAGCAGCTCTTTAATGGACTGACGCCGTTTTCTTCCGGGGGACAGCCAGCTCAGTTAGTGGCTTTAATGCAGAGTGGTATTGAAGGCGGCCGAGCTAGTTCAGTACTATTAATGAAGTTCGTGGTTTTTCAATCAATGGTTGTATTGAACTTTATTTTTAGCCTGTTGATTGGCTTCCAGTATTTGGAAGATAAGATTAAATTTCTTTCTTGGTTTGTGCTATTTGGTTTTTTGATTCATTTAGCAGTAATTATCGGGTTATTGATGATTATGTACTGGCATAACTTTACCAAGAAAATGTTTGACCTTATCTTTATTCCGATTAAACGATTCACTAAACCAGAGCGTTATTTAAGGTGGAAGACGTCGATTGATGCAAAGGTAGATACTTTCTACTTAGAAAGCGTACGGATGAAGTCGCAATGGCGGTTATTAGCCAAGGTAGCGTTATTAACCTTTTTGCAACTACTGTTTTATTATCTAATTCCATATTTCATCCTATTAGCGTTAGGAAAGACTCACGTGCATCTGATTATGGTGACGTGCTTGCACGTGCTGATCTTCATGGTAATTTCACTATTTCCCATTCCTGGAGGTGCAGGAGGGGCGGAGTATGGATTTAGTGTTATCTTTGCCCAATTTGTAGATAATAGTAGCAAGCTGGTTTTAGCCATGATAATTTGGCGTTTACTCACTTACTATTTTGGAATGTTTGCGGGAATGTTTGCAACGGTAATAAAACCAAATCGGATTAATCGGATAGCACCTAAAAAAACGAGCGAATAAGCTCGTTTTTTTATTTTTTTTAAAAAAAGCCTTGACCTGATTTAGTAATCTTGATACTATATTTAAGTGCTCTTCGATAAGGGTGCACCAAGGCATTGAGCGATTTAAAAAAATCTTAATTCAAAAAAAGTTGTTGACAGATTTTGATGCTTGATGTTAAGATATATGAGCTGGTGTTTTTCGCCAGTTAGTGAGATTTCAAATTAAAACAATTTAAAAAAAGTTGTTGACAATTGATTCTCATGATGATATATTTAAATAGTTGTCAAAAACGTTATAAACGTTGGTACGACAACGCTGGTAGACCTTTGAAAACTGAACAAAATTTTGACAAACGATCGTGTGAGGACTCGCAAATCAAATTGATTTAGTGAGAACAAACATGCGAAGTCAATTCGCAAAAACAAACAATTAATGAGCTTGAAAAAGACTCATCATTTTAATATGAGAGTTTGATCTTGGCTCAGGATGAACGCTGGCGGCGTGCCTAATACATGCAAGTCGAACGAACTTCCGTTAATTGATTATGACGTGCTTGCACTGAATGAGATTTTAACACGAAGTGAGTGGCGGACGGGTGAGTAACACGTGGGTAACCTGCCCAGAAGCAGGGGATAACACCTGGAAACAGATGCTAATACCGTATAACAGAGAAAACCGCCTGGTTTTCTTTTAAAAGATGGCTCTGCTATCACTTCTGGATGGACCCGCGGCGCATTAGCTAGTTGGTGAGGTAACGGCTCACCAAGGCGATGATGCGTAGCCGACCTGAGAGGGTAATCGGCCACATTGGGACTGAGACACGGCCCAGACTCCTACGGGAGGCAGCAGTAGGGAATCTTCCACAATGGACGCAAGTCTGATGGAGCAACGCCGCGTGAGTGAAGAAGGGTTTCGGCTCGTAAAGCTCTGTTGTTAAAGAAGAACGTGGGTGAGAGTAACTGTTCACCCAGTGACGGTATTTAACCAGAAAGCCACGGCTAACTACGTGCCAGCAGCCGCGGTAATACGTAGGTGGCAAGCGTTATCCGGATTTATTGGGCGTAAAGCGAGCGCAGGCGGTCTTTTAAGTCTAATGTGAAAGCCTTCGGCTCAACCGAAGAAGTGCATTGGAAACTGGGAGACTTGAGTGCAGAAGAGGACAGTGGAACTCCATGTGTAGCGGTGAAATGCGTAGATATATGGAAGAACACCAGTGGCGAAGGCGGCTGTCTGGTCTGTAACTGACGCTGAGGCTCGAAAGCATGGGTAGCGAACAGGATTAGATACCCTGGTAGTCCATGCCGTAAACGATGATTACTAAGTGTTGGAGGGTTTCCGCCCTTCAGTGCTGCAGCTAACGCATTAAGTAATCCGCCTGGGGAGTACGACCGCAAGGTTGAAACTCAAAAGAATTGACGGGGGCCCGCACAAGCGGTGGAGCATGTGGTTTAATTCGAAGCTACGCGAAGAACCTTACCAGGTCTTGACATCTTCTGCCAACCTAAGAGATTAGGCGTTCCCTTCGGGGACAGAATGACAGGTGGTGCATGGTTGTCGTCAGCTCGTGTCGTGAGATGTTGGGTTAAGTCCCGCAACGAGCGCAACCCTTATTACTAGTTGCCAGCATTCAGTTGGGCACTCTAGTGAGACTGCCGGTGACAAACCGGAGGAAGGTGGGGACGACGTCAAATCATCATGCCCCTTATGACCTGGGCTACACACGTGCTACAATGGATGGTACAACGAGTCGCGAAACCGCGAGGTTTAGCTAATCTCTTAAAACCATTCTCAGTTCGGACTGTAGGCTGCAACTCGCCTACACGAAGTCGGAATCGCTAGTAATCGCGGATCAGCATGCCGCGGTGAATACGTTCCCGGGCCTTGTACACACCGCCGTCACACCATGAGAGTTTGTAACACCCAAAGCCGGTGGGGTAACCTTTTAGGAGCTAGCCGTCTAAGGTGGGACAGATGATTAGGGTGAAGTCGTAACAAGGTAGCCGTAGGAGAACCTGCGGCTGGATCACCTCCTTTCTAAGGAATAATACGGAACCGCACACGAGTCAAAGTTTTGTTTAGTTTTGAGAGGTCTACTCTCAAAACACATGCGTATCGGGCCTATAGCTCAGCTGGTTAGAGCGCACGCCTGATAAGCGTGAGGTCGATGGTTCGAGTCCATTTAGGCCCATACATGGGGAATTAGCTCAGCTGGGAGAGCGCCTGCCTTGCACGCAGGAGGTCAGCGGTTCGATCCCGCTATTCTCCATTGAACAACGTTAGTTGTTCTACTTTTGTTCTTTGAAAACTGAATAATATCTATAATTTTCTAATTTTAATTAATCATAATTAAACCGAGAGAAAACCGCGTAATTTTAAAGAGTTAAACAAGATTAGTTCAAAATAATCGCAATACTCAATTAATCGCTTTACCGTAGGTAAAGTTAGGTTAAGTTAGGAAGGGCGCATGGTGGATGCCTTGGTACTAGGAGCCGATGAAGGACGGGACTAACACCGATATGCCTCGGGGAGCTGTAAGTAAGCTTTGATCCGGGGATTTCCGAATGGGGCAACCCAATAGTTTTAATCGACTATTATCCGCATCTGAATTCATAGGATGTGTGAAGGTAAACGTGGGGAACTGAAACATCTCAGTACCCACAGGAACAGAAAGAAAATTCGATTCCCTGAGTAGCGGCGAGCGAAACGGGAACAGCCCAAACCAAGAAGCTTGCTTCTTGGGGTTGTAGGACTGAACATTTGAGTTACCAAAGAGCTTGATAGCTGAAGGGCCTGGGAAGGCCAGCCAGAGAGGGTGACAGCCCCGTAAGTTAAATCAAACTCCCTCAGTTCAGGATCCTGAGTACGGCGGAGCACGTGAAATTCCGTCGGAATCCGGGAGGACCATCTCCCAAGGCTAAATACTACCTAGTGACCGATAGTGAACCAGTACCGTGAGGGAAAGGTGAAAAGCACCCCGGAAGGGGAGTGAAATAGTTCTTGAAACCATGTGCCTACAAGAAGTCAGAGCCCGTTAATGGGTGATGGCGTGCCTTTTGTAGAATGAACCGGCGAGTTACGTTCGTATGCCAGGTTAAGTTGAAGAGACGGAGCCGAAGCGAAAGCGAGTCTGAAGAGGGCGAATTAGTATGCGGATGTAGACCCGAAACCAAGTGACCTACCCATGTCCAGGTTGAAGGTGCGGTAAAACGCACTGGAGGACCGAACTCGTGTACGTTGAAAAGTGCTGAGATGAGGTGTGGGTAGCGGTGAAATTCCAAACGAACTTGGAGATAGCTGGTTCTCTCCGAAATAGCTTTAGGGCTAGCCTCGGAATTAGGATCGTGGAGGTAGAGCCACTGTTTGGACTAGGGGCCCGTCATGGGTTACCGAATTCAGATAAACTCCGAATGCCATCGATTTATGTCCGGGAGTCAGACGGTGAGTGATAAGATCCATCGTCGAAAGGGGAACAGCCCAGACCACCAGTTAAGGTCCCTAAATATATGTTAAGTGGAAAAGGATGTGGAGTTGCATAGACAACTAGGATGTTGGCTCAGAAGCAGCCACCATTTAAAGAGTGCGTAATAGCTCACTAGTCGAGTGATCCTGCGCCGAAAATGTACCGGGGCTTAAACATATTACCGAGACTGTGGATGCCACCATTAGGTGGCGTGATAGGAGAGCGTTCTAAGGGCGACGAAGGCAGACCGTGAGGACTGTTGGAGCGCTTAGAAGTGAGAATGCCGGTATGAGTAGCGAAAGATAGGTGAGAATCCTATCCACCGTATGACTAAGGTTTCCTGGGGAAGGCTCGTCCTCCCAGGGTTAGTCGGGACCTAAGCCGAGGCCGAGAGGCGTAGGCGATGGATAACAGGTTGAGATTCCTGTACTAGTTAAACTTGTTTGAACAATGGAGGGACGCAGGAGGCTAAGGAATGCACCCGATTGGAAGTGGGTGTCCAAGCCGTAAGTCTGAAGTCGAGTCAAATGCTTGATTTCTTAAGGACAAGCGGTGATGGGGAGTGAAATTTAAGTAACGAAGTTCCTGACGTCACGCTGCCGAGAAAAGCTTCTAGTTAGAGTTTAACTACCCGTACCGCAAACCGACACAGGTAGTCGAGGAGAGTATCCTAAGGTGAGCGAGAGAACTCTCGTTAAGGAACTCGGCAAAATGACCCGTAACTTCGGGAGAAGGGGTGCTGATCGCAAGATCAGCCGCAGTGAAAAGGCCCAGGCGACTGTTTATCAAAAACACAGGTTTCTGCAAAATCGTAAGATGACGTATAGGGGCTGACGCCTGCCCGGTGCTGGAAGGTTAAGGGGATGAGTTAGCGTAAGCGAAGCTTTGAACTGAAGCCCCAGTAAACGGCGGCCGTAACTATAACGGTCCTAAGGTAGCGAAATTCCTTGTCGGGTAAGTTCCGACCCGCACGAAAGGCGTAACGATCTGGGCACTGTCTCAACGAGAGACTCGGTGAAATTATAATACCCGTGAAGATGCGGGTTACCCGCGACAGGACGGAAAGACCCCATGGAGCTTTACTGTAACTTGATATTGAGTGTTTGTACAGCTTGTACAGGATAGGTAGGAGCCGTAGAATCCGGAACGCTAGTTTCGGAGGAGGCGCAAGTGGGATACTACCCTCGTTGTATGAACCCTCTAACCCGCGCCACTAATCGTGGCGGGAGACAGTGTCTGGTGGGCAGTTTGACTGGGGCGGTCGCCTCCTAAAAGGTAACGGAGGCGCCCAAAGGTTCCCTCAGAATGGTTGGAAATCATTCGCAGAGTGTAAAGGCAGAAGGGAGCTTGACTGCGAGACAGACAGGTCGAGCAGGGACGAAAGTCGGGCTTAGTGATCCGGTGGTTCCGTATGGAAGGGCCATCGCTCAACGGATAAAAGCTACCCTGGGGATAACAGGCTTATCTCCCCAAGAGTTCACATCGACGGGGAGGTTTGGCACCTCGATGTCGGCTCATCGCATCCTGGGGCTGTAGTCGGTCCCAAGGGTTGGGCTGTTCGCCCATTAAAGCGGTACGCGAGCTGGGTTCAGAACGTCGTGAGACAGTTCGGTCCCTATCCGTCGCGGGCGTAGGAAATTTGAGAGGAGCTGTCCTTAGTACGAGAGGACCGGGATGGACACACCGCTGGTGTACCAGTTGTTCCGCCAGGAGCATCGCTGGGTAGCTATGTGTGGATGAGATAAACGCTGAAAGCATCTAAGTGTGAAACTCGCCTCAAGATGAGATTTCCCATTGCCTTCGGGCAAGTAAGACCCCTGAGAGATGATCAGGTAGATAGGCTAGAAGTGGAAGTGTAGCGATACATGGAGCGGACTAGTACTAATCGGTCGAGGACTTAACCAAGTAGAACGTGGCAAGTAACTCGAAAGAAATGTAGATATTATTCAGTTTTGAGAGGACAAAAGTTTTCTCAAGTGATAACGTAAGTTAGCACAGAGTGTGGTGACGATAGTGAGAAGGATATACCTGTTCCCATGTCGAACACAGAAGTCAAGCTTCTTAACGCCAAGAGTAGTTGGGGGATCGCCCCCTGCGAGGGTAGGACGTTGCCATGCTAATTATGGAGGATTAGCTCAGTTGGGAGAGCATCTGCCTTACAAGCAGGAGGTCACAGGTTCGAGCCCTGTATCCTCCATTATCTTGAGCCGTTAGCTCAGTTGGTAGAGCATCTGACTTTTAATCAGAGGGTCGACAGTTCGAGCCTGTCACGGCTCATAGCACTAAAAGTGCTGTGACATATAATTGAATATATGGCATTATATAAAGGTAATGCCGACTTAGCTCAGTTGGCAGAGCATCTGTCTTGTAAACAGAGGGTCGGAGGTTCGAATCCTCTAGTCGGCATATCGATCATGCGGAAGTAGTTCAGTGGTAGAACATCACCTTGCCATGGTGGGGGTCGCGGGTTCGAATCCCGTCTTCCGCTTCGTAGTAAGTATTTACTACTTTTATAAAATGCCGGGGTGGCGGAATTGGCAGACGCACAGGACTTAAAATCCTGCGGTCAGTGATGACCGTACCGGTTCGATCCCGGTCCTCGGCATTTGTATTGCACCCATAGCGCAACTGGATAGAGTGTCTGACTACGAATCAGAAGGTTGTAGGTTCGACTCCTACTGGGTGCATTGTTTTAAACGGGAAGTAGCTCAGCTTGGTAGAGCACCTGGTTTGGGACCAGGGGGTCGCAGGTTCGAATCCTGTCTTCCCGATTAAATGTTGATAAACATTTATTAATTAAATAGATCGCGGTGTAGCTCAGCTGGCTAGAGCGTCCGGTTCATACCCGGGAGGTCGGGGGTTCGATCCCCTCCGCCGCGATAGGGTTAATATACGAACTTGGACCTTTAGCTCAGTTGGTTAGAGCAAACGGCTCATAACCGTTCGGTCGTAGGTTCGAGTCCTACAAGGTCCATCTAGCATTTTTGTTAGTAAGGGCAGTGAAACGTATATTTGTATTATGGAGGATTACCCAAGTCTGGCTGAAGGGAACGGTCTTGAAAACCGTCAGGTGGGTCAAACCACGCGAGAGTTCGAATCTCTCATCCTCCTTTTTAATTATCGCGGGATGGAGCAGTCTGGTAGCTCGTCGGGCTCATAACCCGAAGGTCGTAGGTTCAAATCCTGCTCCCGCAATTATGGTCCTATGGTCTAGTTGGTTAGGACGCCTGCCTGTCACGCAGGAGATCACGAGTTCGAGTCTCGTTAGGACCGTAATGGCTCGGTAGCTCAGTCGGTAGAGCAATGGATTGAAGCTCCATGTGTCGGCAGTTCGATTCTGTCCCGCGCCATTGAAAATTTAATATTTATTTTGCGGGTGTAGTTTAGTGGTAAAACCACAGCCTTCCAAGCTGTTGTCGCGAGTTCGATTCTCGTCACCCGCTTTAAGTATGGGCCTATAGCTCAGCTGGTTAGAGCGCACGCCTGATAAGCGTGAGGTCGATGGTTCGAGTCCATTTAGGCCCATTTGGAGAAGTACTCAAGTGGCTGAAGAGGCGCCCCTGCTAAGGGTGTAGGTCGCGCAAGCGGCGCGAGGGTTCGAATCCCTCCTTCTCCGTTAGTTCTTATTATAAGTATGACCCGTTGGTCAAGTGGTTAAGACACTGCCCTTTCACGGCAGTAACATGGGTTCGAATCCCGTACGGGTCATTTTTTGTCATATTTATATTAATATTATCGCGGGATGGAGCAGTCTGGTAGCTCGTCGGGCTCATAACCCGAAGGTCGTAGGTTCAAATCCTGCTCCCGCAATTAATTGGTCCTATGGTCTAGTTGGTTAGGACGCCTGCCTGTCACGCAGGAGATCACGAGTTCGAGTCTCGTTAGGACCGTCTTTGAAAGAGACTTAAGCAAAAGCCATTCGTTTATTAAACGGATGGCTTTTTTGTATTGTAGAAAAGTTCCAAGTGAGATATGAAAGAACTAGGATTAATAATCGAAAACACGGCGATTAATCCCAGTTGCTTTACTATATCTATCAATTGCACGTTGCAATACTTTATATAGGAAGGTGAGCCTTTCACATAAACAAGTTATCTTAAACAATAAAAAACCATTAGCAACCAGAATACTGATTACTAATGGCTAATTAATTAATGACCGGCCGTAAATAAAAAGGTGACACAGATTAAAATGATTAAAACTAGCAAAATAAAATTGCGGGGAAGCTTAACCCGGGGAAGATACCAACCCAATATGCCAATCATTGGATAAAGTACCGCGCTCCATTGTTTAAATAGTACAAAGCCGAAAATGGTGATGACCACCAGCAGCCCAATTTCAAGATAGATAAACTGTTCGGGATGTGCCACGAAAACAGAGAATAGAATCATCAAAAAAACTAAGCACAATAATAAGCAAGTTTTCAAAAACATGCTGCTAACAAATGCGTTACGAATATAGAAAAAGGCAATCGGACTTAAAACGCTAATGCTAAACGCAAAACTAATTAGTCCTACGCCGTTTTTGCCTTGAAAAGGTAAAAAAACGGAGACAAACGGTACCAAAGTTAGCAACCCTAGAAGAGAAACGTAACGCTCCTTACTGACTAATAAAATGATAAAGAACGCAACTGGAATTACGGCTAGTGGAGCAATTAGTCGCAAATTGGTTTTATTCGTTAATTGGTCAAAAGTAATGAAATTAGCCATAAAGCTTGCTAAGAAAAAGATGATTTGGACCGTTAAATTATGTTTGAAAGGCTCCGAACTAAAATGACCGCTAAAATACCAAATGGTGCTGGTTAGGATAACCGCCAAAATCGCTGGTAAATAGCTTTTCCGGTCAACGTGATAATTAATTTTAGGTATTTTTATCTTATTCATGAAAAACTCCTTATCTTCTCTGTGTTCAATCGTATCCAAAACTAGATGAAGCGTCAACCTAACTTTAAAAGAAAGAACGATTATGCTAAACTTAATAAGTTACTAGTGTTCCCGATAGGATTCGATATCCAAAAGATCCTTGTAACCGAAATTAATTTAGGGGGAATTAACATGTCAGAAAGACATTTATTTACTTCAGAATCCGTTTCTGAAGGACATCCAGATAAAATTGCGGATCAAATTAGTGATGCAATTTTAGACGAACTATTGAAAAATGATCCAGATGCTCGGGTTGCTTGTGAAACGACCGTAACCACGGGTTTGGTAGTGGTGGTTGGTGAAATCTCCACGACTGCTTACATTGATATCCAAAAGGTCGTTCGGAAAACGATTAAGGACATTGGCTACGTTGGTGGCGAATATGGCTTTGACGGCGAAAACTGTGCGGTAATCGTTGCCATTGATGAACAATCGCCAGATATTGCCCAAGGGGTGGACGATTCGCTTGAAACACGCGAAGGACACGAAGACCGGCTTAACCGGATTGGTGCCGGTGACCAAGGACTCATGTTTGGTTACGCTACTGACGAAACTAAGGAATTAATGCCGTTGCCAATCATGCTTAGCCATCATTTGATGCAACGGATTGCTAAGTTACGTAAAGAACAGGTCATTAGTTATCTTCGTCCCGATGCCAAGGCCGAAGTTACCGTTGAATACGACGACAATGATCAACCAGTGCGGGTTGACACGGTCGTGTTAAGTACCCAACACGATCCTGACGTAACTTTAGAGCAAATTCGCAAAGACGTTATTGAAAAAGTTATTAAGGAAGTTATTCCAGCTGAACTGCTCGATGAAAAGACTAACTTCTACATTAACCCTACCGGTCGCTTCGTAATTGGTGGTCCCCAAGGAGACGCCGGATTAACCGGTCGTAAAATCATCGTTGATACCTATGGTGGGGCAGCTCACCATGGCGGGGGCGCTTTCTCTGGAAAGGACGCAACCAAGGTAGACCGTTCTGCAAGTTACGCTGCTCGTTACATTGCTAAAAATATTGTGGCAGCTGGCTTAGCTAAGAAGGCGGAAGTTCAAATTGCTTACGCCATCGGGGTTGCTGAACCTGTTTCAGTAATGGTGGACACGTTTGGAACTGGTAAAGTTTCTGAAGAAGCCCTTACTAAGGCAGTACGGCAAATCTTCGACCTTCGTCCAGCCGGCATTATTGAAATGCTTGACTTAAAACGGCCAATTTATAAGCAAACGGCTGCTTACGGTCATTTTGGGCGGACCGACGTGGATCTTCCATGGGAAAAGACTGATAAGGTTGCTGAGTTAAAAGCATTTTTCCAAAAATAAATCAATAATTTAAACGGGAAAAAACCCGGTGCATCACGGACTTTAAAATGGCGTTTCTTTAAAGTAATCGTTTAAAAGGGTGCACAAAAATTTGTGGAGAGGCTGGGAATTTTTCCCAGCCTTGTTTTATATTATTACTATAAATAAAAATGAACATTTTAAACGTGAGGTTATGATGAAGAAAAAGCAAACAAACGTTGCGTTGGTCACGGTTGCGATTTTTGTTGCCACCTTTATGTCGGCAATTGAAGGAACGATCGTTTCAACCGCGATGCCAACCATTGTGGGGGACTTGCACGGAGTTAATTTGATGAATTGGGTAATTTCAATCTTCTTATTGACGAACGCAATTTTTACCCCCATCTACGGAAAATTATCTGATATTTTTGGACGCAAACGCGTTTTTATAATCGGGATTATCATTTTTTTAATCGGTTCAATGTTAAGTGGGTTAGCCCACTCGATGACTACGCTAATTATTTGGCGAGCTTTACAGGGAATTGGGGCCGGTTCAATTATGCCAGTTTCCAACACGATTATCGCGGATATTTATTCTTTGGAAAAGCGCGCGAAGGTAATGGGACTTAACGGTTCTGCTTGGGGAATTGCCTCAATCATTGCTCCGCTATTAGGGGGCTTTATCGTTGATAACCTTAGTTGGCACTGGATTTTCTTTATTAACGTGCCAATTGGGATTATTACAATTATCCTAATCCAGCTTTACCTGAAAGAAGAAGTTAGCGTTCACCGCAAAAAGATCGACTATTGGGGCAGCGTATGGCTAATGTTGTCGCTATTGGGCTTAATGTACGGCTTCCAGTTGTTAGGAGAAAGCACCGCTTCTAAATTAATTTTGGGATTGTCATTTATCATCTTCGTGGTGGCTGGCGCGCTCTTTATTCGGCAGGAACGACGTGCGGAAGATCCGATTATTTTCCTTGACTTGTTCAACGACCGGACGTTTGTTATTCAAAACGTTGCGACCATGCTAGTATCGGGATTGTTGATCGGATTTGAAGTCTATTTACCAACTTGGACGCAGGGGATTTTGGGATTACCCGCTTCGTTAGCTGGATTTGCGGTAACGCCTAGCTCCGTGTTATGGATCTTTGGTTCCTTTTTAGCTGGCAAGATGCTAGTTAAACTAAAGGCTAACCAAATTTTGCGAATCAGCTTAACTATCTTAGCAATCGGAAGCTTCTTATTAGCAGTAATTCCTGCTTCGACACCGTTCGTCGCCTTCTTCTTTATCGCAGCCATTTTAGGAGTTGGGTTTGGGATTACGATTACATCGACTTTGGTAATCTCCCAGCAACTAGTTTCGAAGGATCGAATCGGGGTGGCGACCTCGTTTAATACCTTGGCAAAAACGTTGGGTCAGACCATCATGATGTCCGTATTTGGCATCATTATGAACGGCACGATCAACATGGGCATTGCCCACCATCCTCGGATTAACATGACGATGATGAATCAGGTAATTAATCCACAAACTGCTAAACAGCTACCGGCTGATTTATTACCGACGTTGCGCGACATTTTATACAGCGCGTTACACAATATCTACATTTGCGGTTTCATTTTGATTATTGTTGCAATCGTAATTAATGCGTTTAGTCGGCCGCGTACTCAAAAAAATAAATAACAAAAATGGGAAAGTCCTCCACTTCTAGCAACGATATTAAAGTTGCAGAAGGGATGCTTTCCCATTTTTATATAAAGAATTATTTTCGACGTTCAATTGCCAATAGGATTGGCGGTTGATGGACTTGGTTAATGAATTCGTAGCGTAAACAGGTAAATTGGTGTTGATCTAAATTTGCAGTAAACTCAAGCAATTTAGCTAATTCAGCGGCACCTCCGGGATGGCCGTAATAACAAACTAGAACGACCCGACCACCAACTTTTAATAGTTGCAGGCATTGTTGTACTGCCGCAATGGTAGACGCCGAATGGGTGATGATTTGCTTGTTACCACCAGGCAGGTAGCCGAGGTTAAAAACGGCACCGGAAATCGGGGTATCCACGTATTGTGCTAATTGGTCGTGACTATCTTGGATTAGTTGCACGTGTTGGTGATCAGGCAACTGCTTTTCTAACCGTGCTTCCGTCGCGGATAGGGCCGCTGCTTGGATGTCAAAACTGAACACTCGTCCTTGTGATTGTACTAAATTGGCCAAGAAAAGGGTGTCATGACCGTTGCCCATGGTTGCGTCAACAACGTGGTCACCAGGTTGTACGACCTCTGCCAACAACCGATGGCTGTACTGCATTGCGTTATCAAGCATGTTGGGATTCCTTCTTTCGATAAAATATCCAGTGGGTGGTTTGCAAGATTACCAAATCCAGTAGTAGTCCAGCCGTAACGTCGCTGGGATAGTGGACGTTTAGGTAGACGCGTGATAATCCCAGAAGGAGCATCAGGATTATGCAGGTTAAGATCCAGCTAATCCGCCATTTAGGGGAGCGGACCGTTTGGGTAGTGATGAAAATTAAACTGCCAAATAGCAGCATTGCCGCCACTGAATGCCCGCTGGGAAAACTGTACCCCCCAATCGTGATTAAACGAAAATGTGGGCGGGGACGCCGAATCCAAAGCTTAATCAGGTGGTTGATCGCGTTGCCGAGCACCACGTTTGCAAGGAAGAAGGCGGCTAAGCGGTCATATCCCCGCCATAGCAGCATTCCTAAGATCACGATGCTGATAAAAATGAAGGGCTTTGCGTTCCCCAATTGGGTATAAATTTTGACCAGCGGGGTTAGCCCCGGACTTTGCCAGCCGTGAATGATTTTTTGTAGATAACGGTCGTATGTATGTACCCAATTCCAACGGTTACTGACCGAGATAACTAAGGTCAGCAGGCCTAGCAGGGGTAACCAGTTTAAAATTAACCAACCAAACTTTTTAAATCGCATTTCATTCTCCTTTAACAATTAAGATTAATTTTACCATATCTAGTTGTAATCGTTGGTGGTTACTGTTATGATAATGCTATCTAAATATTACTGGTTAAAGAAGTAGTAGCTAAAAGTTTACTGTCAGAGAACGGATGGTTGGTGCGAATCCGGAGTAACTTTAGTGAACTCGTCTTTGTAAATCTGTCCTTGAACTTTAAGTAGGGGATGGCGTGTTCCGCGTTATGGATTTGAGTGTGCGTTAGCAAAACTAGGTGGTACCGCGGAAATTTTCGTCCTAAAGATTCTTTTTGAGAGTCTTTAGGCTTTTTTATTTTAAAAAATTCGCCAATTCATCTAGCAATGGCTACCAAACACGGTTAAATTAATCCGGAAGCAACCAGTAAATAATTAATGGAGGAAAATATGGCTTACAATCATAAAGAAATTGAACCTAAGTGGCAACGCTATTGGCAAAAACACGAGACTTTTAAAACGGTTGAAAGTGAACAAAAGCCGAAGTACTATGCTTTAGATATGTTCCCATACCCATCTGGGCAAGGACTGCACGTGGGCCATCCTGAAGGCTATACTGCTACAGATATTATGTCCCGGATGAAGCGGATGCAAGGATACAAGGTATTACATCCAATGGGGTGGGATGCCTTTGGATTACCTGCCGAACAATACGCAATGAAGACGGGGAACAACCCGAAGGACTTTACTGCGCACAATATTAAGAACTTTAAACGTCAAATCCAGTCCCTAGGTTTTTCATACGATTGGTCACGGGAAGTTAACACGACCGATCCCGAATATTACAAGTGGACCCAATGGATTTTTGAACAACTCTACAAAAAAGGGTTGGCTTACGAAAAAGAAACGTTGGTTAACTGGGCGCCCGACTTAATGGGTGGTACGGTTGTGGCTAACGAAGAAGTGGTGAACGGAAAGACTGAACGCGGTGGTTTCCCAGTTTACCGGAAGCCAATGAAACAATGGATTTTAAAAATCACTGCTTACGCAGACCGGTTGATCGATGACTTAGATTTAGTAGATTGGCCTGACAGCATTAAGGAAATGCAAAAGAATTGGATTGGTCGTTCGATTGGGGCCAGCGTTTTCTTTGATGTGGAAGATAGTGACCAAAAGATCGAAATCTTTACCACCCGTGCCGACACTTTGTATGGGGCAACGTACTTAGTTATTTCGCCAGAACATCCGCTAGTTGACCAATTGACCACCCTTGAAAGCAAGGCAGCGGTTGAAGAATACAAGCAAGCGGTCGCGACTAAGTCAGACTTGGAACGGACCGATTTGAATAAGGACAAGACCGGAGTCTTCACTGGTAGTTACGCAGTTAACCCCGTTAACGGCAAGAAAATCCCAATTTGGATTGCGGATTACGTATTGGCTTCGTACGGTACCGGAGCGGTGATGGCGGTTCCGGCTCACGACCCTCGCGATTACGAATTTGCTAAAAAGTTCAAGATTGACATTGTGCCGGTTATTGAAGGCGGCAACCTTGATGAAGAAGCTTATACTGGCGATGGCCCACACATTAATTCTGGTTTCTTAGATGGTTTAAACAAGCAAGAAGCTATTGATAAAATGTTGGATTGGTTAGAAGAACACGGAGCTGGTCATAAAAAGGTTAACTACCGGTTGCGCGACTGGGTCTTCTCTCGCCAACGTTACTGGGGCGAACCAATTCCGGTAATTCATTGGGAAGACGGCGAAACTACGCTAGTTCCTGAAGATGAACTTCCGTTACGGTTACCTGCTACGGACAATATCAAACCTTCTGGTACGGGTGAAAGTCCACTCGCTAACTTAGAGGATTGGTTGAACGTGGTTGACGAAAATGGACGGAAAGGCCGGCGGGAAACCAACACCATGCCACAATGGGCAGGGAGTTCCTGGTACTTCTTACGCTACGTGGATCCTAAGAACCAAAACAAGATTGCCGACGAAGATCTGCTCAAGGAATGGTTACCGGTAGACTTGTACGTTGGTGGTGCAGAACACGCGGTGCTTCACTTGCTATACGCGCGGTTCTGGCACAAGGTTCTTTATGATCTTGGAGTAGTGCCAACTAAGGAACCGTTCCAAAAACTAGTTAACCAAGGGATGATCTTGGGAAGCAACCACGAAAAAATGTCTAAGTCCAAAGGCAACGTAGTTAACCCGGACGACATCGTAGAACGGTTTGGTGCAGATACTCTCCGGCTCTACGAAATGTTCATGGGTCCGTTGACCGAATCCGTGGCTTGGAGTGAAGAAGGCTTGAATGGTAGTCGGAAGTGGATCGAGCGGGTTTGGCGGCTAATGATTGACGATAATAATCATTTGCGAGACCGGATCACGATGATTAACGACCACAAGTTAGACTTGATTTACAACCAAACGGTTAAGAAGGTTACGGAAGACTACGAAAACATGCGCTTTAACACTGCCATTTCGCAAATGATGGTCTTCGTTAACGAAGCATACAAGGCGGACGCATTACCAATGGTATACATGGAAGACCTTGTGAAGTTACTCTCGCCAATCATTCCACACGTTGCCGAAGAAATTTGGCAAATCATGGGTCATGACGAAACCATCACTTACGAAACTTGGCCAACTTATGATGAAAGTAAGTTAGTACAAGACACCGTGCAAGTGATTCTACAAGTTAACGGAAAAGTACGGAGTAAGGTAGAGGTTGAAAAGGACCTTGACCAAGCTGAATTAGAAAAAATTGCTTTAGCGGATGAACGCATCCAACAATGGACTGCGGAAAAAGACATCAAAAAGGTGATCGTCATCCCGAATAAGATCGTTAACATCGTTGCAAAATAAAGTTTAGTGTGAAACGAAGCTATATTCGCGACGTAGTTAAAAACTAAATTAGGGGTTAGAATTCAGGGTGGATTCTAACCCCTTTTTAGTTGAAAAGTCTTTTTAAAAAAGTCTGGCGATTAAAGAAAAACTAGTTTTCAAATCTATGATCGATTTGTATTCCTATTCAAAAGGTAATTGTCTTTGAAATTTAATTGTCGGGGGTCGCTAAGTGTATTAAAATAATGTAGATTGACTAGTGAAAGTAGGTTTTAAAATGGATAAACCATCTGAATTTGATACCGCGGAATCACAATACTTAGGCTCGCAACCGTTAAGGGAGAATAGTGGTAATTCTTCTTCCAAAGCTAAGATGCTGGAAGGGTCGGCTTGGATGACAGCGGGCAGTATTTTTTCGCGAATTTTAGGTGCGATTTATATTATCCCGTGGGTAATTTGGTTTGGAGTTTATAGTGATCAAGCAAACGCCCTGTATACCAAGGGCTATAATATCTATAGCTTCTTTTTGATCGCGGCAATTGCCGGAATCCCATCCGCAATTTCCAAACAGGTCGCCCACTATAACGCCATTAACGAGTTTGCGTTAGGTCAGCGTTTGTATAAGCGGGGGTTACTACTATCGGTAGGAACGGGGGTAGTTTGTGCGGCAATTTTGTTCTTTGGAGCACCCTTTTTAAACGACGGGGATCCAAACGTAACTACCGTGCTCCACGCCTTAGCTTGGGCCGTTTTGGTAATTCCCACGATGAGTTTAACCCGGGGATTTTTCCAGGGATACCAAGAAATGGGGCCGTCGGCGGTTTCTCAATTTATTGAGCAACTAGCGCGGGTGGCCTATATGTTGGTAACTGCGTACTTAATTATGTACAAAAACCATGGTGACTGGGTTTATGGAGTGGCCCAATCCACGTTTGCCGCCTTTATTGGTGCCTTGGGCGGTTTACTGGTGTTGATTGGGTACTTTGTTAAGTATCGCAGGCGACTAAGGTATTTATCCCAACATAGTGTGAACGGCCTGGCAATATCGACTACTAGTTTGTACAAAGAAATTATCGCGCAAGCAGTTCCGTTTATTATTATTGGTTCAGCAATCACAATTTTTCAGTTGATTGACCAATACACTTTCTTTCGGATTATGCGGTCGGTCAGTGATTATTCGGCCACCGTTTTAAATAATATGTTTGCGATTTTCGCCTTTAACGCTAACAAATTAGTAATGATTGTAATTTCGTTGGCATCTGCACTAGCGGTTACGTCAGTGCCGATTTTATCGGAAGCCAAGACCCGGGGGGACCGGGCGGAAATTAGCCGACAAGTGGCGGACTCAATTTTACTATTTGCCTTTTTGATGATTCCGTCCGCCTTAGGGATGGCAGCAGTTGCCCAACCGGCCTACACTTTGTTTTACCATCTCAGCGACGTAGGTACCGCAATTTTGCAGTTCAACTCCTACGTGGCAATCGTCTTGGGATTGTTTACGGTAATTTCTGCCGTGATGCAAGGAATTGGCGAAAACGTCCTAGCTGTGAAGTATTTTGTGGTGGGGATGCTCGTTAAATTTATTTTCCAATTTCCGATGGTAGCCATTTTCTCGGCAGTGGGTTCGCTAATTTCGACCGCAATTGGATTTGCCGTAGTTAACTGGTTAATCTTACGCCATATTAACCGTGAATACGGGTTAGATTATGATAAGATCAATGGCTTTATCGGGAAAATTATTACTTATTCTTTTGGGACCTTTTTCATTGCGTTTGTAGTGACCAACGGGTTGTATCTAGTGATGAATCCGACTAATAAGGTTCAAGCACTGATCGTGATTTTAGTGGCGGCTACGTTAGGCGGGCTCTTTTACGTAGTTTGTGTCCTTAAAAGTCGCTTAGCTGATGAAATTATCGGCGGACGTGCTGCGGGCTTACGAAGAATGCTTAAAATTAAGTAGGGGGGATCCTGTGCGAGTTGATAAGTTTTTGCACGATATGAATGTAGGTACTCGAAGTCAGATTCGGAAATTAATTAAGGAAAGGGCTGTTTTTGTTAATGACGTGGTGGCTAAATCTGGACGGGTGAAGGTTGACCCCGTGGTTGACCAAGTTCGTTTGGGAGAACAGGTGATTACTTATCAGCAGTACTTCTACTTTATGATGAATAAACCCCTTGGTGTGGTGACTGCCACGGAAGACCGCAAGCAAAAGACGGTGATGGATTTATTTAATAAAGTTGATTTTCGGAAGGATCTCTTCCCAGTAGGCCGCCTTGATAAGGATACCGAAGGGTTATTATTGATTACCAACAATGGCCCCTTAGCCCACCAACTGTTAGCGCCCGAACGGCACGTTCAAAAGACGTACGAAGCCGTGGTGACCGGCCAAATTACCGATCCGGCAGTTAAGCAGTTTGCCGACGGAATGGTTTTGAAAGACGGTACCCAATTAAAGCCGGCCGACTTGACCATCCTAAATTATTCCGCGCTGGATGAGCAAACCCTCGTTCACGTGACCTTGAAGGAAGGTAAGTATCATCAGGTGCGACGGATGGTTGGCAGTCTTGGCGAGCGGGTTGTTAGCCTAAAACGAATTAGTTTTGGACCGCTACAGTTAGAAGAAGGCTTGCTACCGGGAACCTATCGGGAACTAAGCGATGAAGAAATTGAAAAATTAAAAACAGAATAATAAAATACCAGTGGTTAGGTACGAAACGCAAAACCAACTAATTGAGAAAATTGTTGGAAAGGGTGCGTAGAGATTCCTGACCACTGGTATTTTTATTTAGCAAAACTTATGGTTGGGTTAGCTGTTTTAAAACGGCAGGTAGCCGGCGAATTAACCGATGGGGTAGCACGACTGCTTCATGTTCGTAAATGAGGTCCGCCGTATAACTATGCAAGAAAGTTCCCAAGCGAACCCCTTCATTTACCGAGTTAGCTTGAGCAATTAAGGCAAGCAAAATACCGGTTAAGGAATCGCCCGAGCCCCCAGTTGCCATCCCGGGGTTGCCAGCCATTATTTGGGCAACCGGCGCGGCGGGCGCGTAAATTTCGGTGTGGTAATGCTTCAAAACGACGGCGGCGTTTAATTGATCTACCACGGCTTGGTTTCGCTCCACCGACTGGTCCGCGATTTTAATTCCCGATAGGCGTTGCCATTCCATTTGGTGAGGCGTGTAAATTGTCGGGTGGTGGGAAACTTGCAAATCGTGTTGGGCTACTAAATCGATTGCCGATCCGTCAATAATTAACGGTACTCCTTCGGCAATATGGGCCAGGGTGAAATTAAGGACGGCCAGACTAGTAGAATCAGTGCCCAAACCAGGACCAATCACGACGCCAGTTGCGTTTGCTAAGGATTGGCTAAGTTGATCAAAGTCGGTAAAATCGATCAACATGATTTCTGCTAAAGTTGCGCGGACCGCGGTAAAATTATTTTTAGCGGTTGCTAAGGTTACTAAGCCGCCCCCAGCGTAAACGGCAGCGGAGGCGGCTAAAATTCCCGCCCCGCCGTATTGTGCGTTTCCAGCAATTAATAATAAATGACCATAAGTGCCCTTATGGCTCTGTTTTTGGCGCACGGGCCAGTGGCTTTTTAAAGTTTGTCGATTGATTTTAAGCATTTTGATCACCTCGTGGTTTTAGTATAACGCAAAGTCTTTAATAAATAATTCGGGAAAACTCAAATAAAAAACTATGCTGAAAGCGCTAAATTGGTATAATAGACTTTGAAAGGTTGGTGTGTATTATGGATTATAAGAAAATTTTATTCGGCTACGATGGCTCTCCAGAATCAATGGCTGCATTTAATCGAGCGGTGGAGATTGCTAAGTCAAACCATGCAAAACTGATTATTGCAAGTGTGATGAAAAAGCAACATGCTAACACCGCAAGTGTTTCATTAGGCTTTGGCGTTATTGAAACAGGAATTGATTTACAAGATACGTTAGATCAATGGAAAACCACCCTCGAAAAATTAAAGCAAGATGCCCAACAACAGGGGTTGCCTGCAGAAGACATTGAAGTGGTCTTTAAACAGGGGAGTCCTAAATCAATGTTAAGTTACACGCTACCTAAAGAATATGACGTTGATTTGATCGTGTTAGGTGCTACGGGGATGGGCACGGTTGCTCAAGTAATCTTGGGTTCTACTGCTAGCTACGTAGTGGAAAATGCTGCACCAGACGTGGTCATTGTAAAAAATAATTAAGTAAATTATTAAAGCAGGGGATGGAAAAGCGATTTTCCGCCGCTGCTTTTTAGTATGCTTTAAATCACGATAGATATTGAAATTAAGAATGTTAAATACCCTATACATAGCAAAAAGCAGCGAACATTAATTTCGCTGCTAAGCCATTAAAATTCAATTTTAAAAATCAACTTAACGACGGGGACGGTAAATCCGGTAGCCAACCATAATTCCACTCCCTAATAGAATCAGCCCCATGTAGATTGGCCAATCTACTGAGGTCTCATCGGTTTGAGGCAACTGTTTCAGTGAGTTAGCATTGGAAGATTTAGTAGTGGTGGTGGTTTGCTGTGATGACGCATCACTAGTTGGGTAGTTAGCGTTTAAGAATTTAAATTGATGTTCCTTTTCAAAAATCTTCCCAATTGCAAGCAACGTGGCATCACTGCCTTGGCTGCCTTGTAACTGCACACCTAATGGTAAACCGGACGGGCTCACGTAGGTTGGCAAACTGAGTGCGGGTTCCCCAGCAAGGTTAGCTAATTGAGTAAACGGCGTCTTAGTTAAGCCATGGAGCCAGGAATCGTAAATCAACTGCATTTGTTGCTGGAAAGGCAGATCCTTAATATTCATCATTTGATCAACGTACTTAGGAAGGTAAGCTGGATCGCTATTCAGTGGCGCAGTAGTGGCCGTTGTTGGAGTTAAGTAAATTGGATACTGCTTGTGGAACGCAGTCATTTGGCGATGAACGAGAGCTAATTCCTTCATGAAAGTATTGGTAGTAGACTTAGGAGCTTTCTGACTTGCTTCGTAAAGGGCGTAAGTCATGGGACTGACGAGCTTATCCTTAACGTCTTGACTAGTCAGTGGTCGGCCTAATTTTTCACTGGCGTTGGCTCCGTCTTCAAGTGCGCCTAAATAGTAGGTCTGCATCATTTTTACTCCGTCAACCGGACTATCTTTTTGGACGACTTTAAATCCTTGTTGCCGTAAGAAATTGACCGATTGTTGTACCGCATTGATAGCGTCTTGACTAACCGGAGTTCCTACCGGAGATTTTAGTGAGTAAGCAATTGTTAAATCTTTCAAATTCTTAGGAACTTTTTGTAACATTTGGGCTTGTTTGGGGTTCGTGAGTCCCTTTAAAAGGGTTTGGGTATCGGTGATATCCCGAGTGTCCGCGAAGTTAACGACTGAAGGAGTGGTTGAGTCACCAACGATCAATCCTTGAGTGGGTTTCAAACCAATTACACCCGACCAGGAAGCTGGAATTCGTAGAGAGCCACCGGCATCGTTTCCAGTCGCAATCGGAACTTCGTTAGCGGCTACGCTTGCCGTTGCACCACCGGAAGAACCGCCGGTATTAAATAGTAAATTCCATGGGTTGTGGGCGACCCCGTTTAAATTAGAATTGGTGATGTTAATTAAGCCCATTTCTGGATAGTTAGTTTCTCCAAGGATCACGAAACCCATTTTTTGCAATTTTTTGACGAATACTTTGGTGGTGGGATAAGTTTCCTTTTTTAAGAAAGGCAGTCCATCGGTGTTGGGATAACCTTGATATGCTTGTCCCAACCCCTTGATTAAAAGCGGGACGCCGTAAAAAGGCTGTTGCCGATCAGTTTTTTGTAGGGACTGCAGTTGTTTTAGTGCGTCGGAAGGATTTTGGTAAATGACGTTGTTGAGACTGGGATTTTGCTGGTTAATTTTTTGATATGTATACTGCATTAACGCTTGCTCATCGTATTGGTGATTTTTGAGTTGTTTGGTAATGGTGGTGGCAGATTGACCGTCTAGATCGGCGGGGTTGGATTGGGCCTTGGCCGAAGTGACGGTGAGGGAAAACAGAAACATAACGACTATGCTAACGGTAGTGTACCAGCGGGTGCGTGGTTTAGACATGGTGATTCCTCCTTTGATTTTTAGTACAATTAAATTATAAGCACATTTGGTAGCGTTTACAATAAGTGATTGCGAAATGGTATAGGAATTATTTCACATGCTTGGAAGTAAAAATAAAAGCTAGAAAAGCGCTCTAAATTAGTTTAGATGCCTTTCTAGCTTTTGATGGAAATTTGGTTAGTAACTGAATAAAATGTTTTACGTAATAATGGTATACATTAAGATGGTTACTTAAACTAAATTGCCTTATGAACAGGTTCCTCAACCCGGATTTCTTTTAGTTTACGGTCGATTTGACTAAGAATGATTTTGGTGTTGTCGTCGTTTGATAAATCATATTTTTGTAAATCAATCTTCATCTTAGGACTTGCATCGTATTCTTCATACCATTCTTTATAAGCTGACCACATTTTGTAGTAGTAAGACTCTAATTCTGGATTATTGTCGAATTGTTCGTAGTCACGACCGCGCTTACGGATCCGGTAGAGGATGGTGTCAAAGTCGGTTTCTGCGTAGACCATTAAATCGGGTGCTTTTTTAGGGAGCTCTTGCAACTCGTTCATCATGTTATCAAGAAGGTTCATGTAGACTTCGAATTCAGTGTCGGTAATGTTACCTTCCTTGTTATTTTCGCGAGTAAACAAGGCGTCTTCGTAAATTGAGCGATCCAAGACGTTATTGTCATCAGCCAACGCCTTCTTAATCATTTGAAAACGTTTGTTCAAAAAGTAAATTTGGAGTAGAAATCCGTAACTTTTTGGGTCTGAATAATAGAGCGGTAAAACTGGATTATCGCCAACCGGTTCATAAAAAGCCTGTGTCCCGTAATATTCAGCAATTTTTCCCGTCAAAGTAGTCTTACCAACGCCGATCATTCCTGCTGTAATTATCACCATAAAATGCCCCTCTTTTTGTTTTTTGCCGCCGAAATCTAGTACTAAATATTCCTAAATTTCCAGATAGCCACAACATATTGTATAAAGAATTTCGGGGCAAAACAACCTTGAATTTTGATAAAAAAACTGCTTGCTGGTTTTGATCCGGGTAAAAAATAAACCCCGTCGACCATTAAAGAAAGGTTTGAAAAGCGCTACCAAGGTGGGATATGATGGAGAGGGCGAAAAGCCTTGGGCAGTCTTTGAGGATTAACTGAGCATGAAGATGAATCTGGGTTTGAGATTCGTCTTCATGCTTGGTTAACCGGAGAAGGCTAAGGCTTTTTGCCCGTTTTGACTAGGTGGCATAGAACCTGGATTAATCGCGCTCTTGGCAATTGATCACGTAATTAGGTTAGCCGGAAGAGATTGGGTTCAGGAGCCCGTTTAGGCTAAGCATTCAAGAGCCAAACTCAAACAACTCAGCTAACTTAGATCTGCCGACTAAAATTAGCTGACAAGGCGGCACTACAAAACCAAAAATAATATTATTTAGATGCTTATGCGTCTAAAGTAAACGAATGGATTGAAGGATAAACTATGATAAAATTAGTCGTTAGTGATTTAGACGAAACGTTAGTGGGCCCCACTGGCGTTTCAGAGGTTAATATTCAAGCAATCAAAAAAGCTACTGCATTAGGAGTAAAATTTGTGCCTAACACGGGACGCGGATTTCAATCAGTTCAGCCATTACTAGAGCAATTGGGATTGCGCGATCAACCGGACGAATACGTAATTTCTTATAATGGCGGAGCGATTGTGGAAAATAAAGATTGCCGAGTACTTCAAGTTAACGCATTGTCGGCAACTCAGGCAACTCAAATTTTTGACGTGGTCAAACAACGGTTAGACTACGCTACCCACATTTACACTTTGAACCACGTTTACGTATACAATCCCGATCCTGAGGATACTGCGTACATGACCGGGCGAGGCGTTAAGGTTGAGGAGTACCCGTACAAAACGTTAGAACCGTTGGCGGGCCAACCCATCGTTAAAATTATTACTATGAACCACGATCCAAAAAAGCGGGAAGCAATCCGTAAGGAAGTGTTAGGCCAGGTAGACTTTGATTTGAACGCCACCTTTTCTTCAAATCGATATACAGAATTTAACCTTGGGGGCGTAGACAAGGGAAAGGCTACCTTAGCATTAGCAAAACGGTTAGGAATTCAAAAAGATGAAATCATGGCTTTAGGGGATAATAACAACGACATCGCCATGCTAAGCCAGGTAGGTTTGCCAGTTGTGGTGGCGAATGCTACTGCGGATGCTCGCCGGGTGGCTAAGCACGTTACCCAAGGTGATTTCACTAGCGGAGTTGCGGAAGCCATTCATCAATTTATTTTGGGGGATTAAAATGCCGAAAAAAACGTATTATCGAACTTCTTTGATTTTGTTGATTCTGTCAACGATAATCATGGTCTTAACTTGGTTATCTGATTTGAGCCAAACGAACAAATTAATTATCATTGTGATTGTCGGGATAATTTTATCCTGGTATGTACAATACTTTTCCAAGCATCTAACCGATGGTAAACAACGCAAGGAGAGAAAAAAATGAAGTCATTAAGAATTACGTTGCCGTTAGCGGTGGCGGTAATTTTAGTTGTTGCAACCGAGTTTTTTCATTTAAGTGGCGCACCACTGGTTATTAGTTGGGTAGTTGGATTCTTATTTTCAATGATTACTACCACCATAATCGAAGTTAGATTACGAATGAAAAAATTTGTGGAAGAGCAAAAAAAAGAAGCTGCGAAAAAACGGGAGGAACAATAATGTTTATTACCACAACAGGTATCAATGCTGGTTACACAATTAAAGACGTGGTTGAAGCAACGGCTAGTTTGATGCTGTCTTCAGAAGATATTGATAAGTACAATATGTTTGATCAATTGTTTGACGAATCCAAGGAGAAAATTAAGAAAAAAGCGGAGTTGAGTGGTGGTGATGGCATCATTGGCTTAAAGTATAACAGTGAAGTGGTGGAACTAAACGGTGCACCTAAATTTTTGGTGGTACATGCTTACGGGACGGTAGTAGTAGTTGATAAGTAACAGTTAATTGATTGGTGACTACTCGTAAAAGTAATGAACCCGATAAAATGTTAAAAAGTGAGGTGATTTCGTAAAGAACGAAATGGGCCTCACTTTTTAATTTTGCAAGAGTCAAATTTAGTTTGACTTCGAGCGGTGTACTTTAATGGACACGGGGCGTAAATCACACGGCTTTACCCGAGTAGTGTAGTTGATTTCGTACGCCACATAGCGTTCGCAAGGATCATATTCAAGGATCGTTACAACGGCCTCATCGTCATCCATTTTGATAACTTTCCCCACAAAAGGCTGCTTTAAGTCCGTGGAACACCGGCAACGGACAATGCAGTTAAGATGGATTTCCCCCATAAGCAATTACCTACCTTATTTTTTTGCTTATTTGTATTATACATGAAAAGTGATTGGAACTGTTAATGATATACACGTTGAAAATAATTTAAAACTTATTAAATGATAATCCCTCATTGATTTAAATCAGTTATTCACTTTTATAGTTGTTTAGTGTAAAATTAATTTGTTGAGCCCGGATGGCGGAATTGGCAGACGCGCAGCGTTCAGGTCGCTGTATAGGCAACTATGTGCAAGTTCGAATCTTGTTCCGGGCATAGATAAGCCTTATTGGTAGGTGTTAAAGTGACGGATGTACAAAATTTGTGCAAAATAATTTAAATTAAAGTGTTTTGGTCGATGTAGAAGCTGGCTAAAGCACTTTATTTTTTTGACTAAAAATTCAAGCGACAAAGAAAGTGCCGGAGAAAGCCGGGCAGTCGGTTAAGAAAAGTTAACGATAGTAGTATTGGTATGCAATTTTTGCTAAAATGTTATATATTACTGGAATATGATGAAAACATGATATTTCGCCCATATGCGGGCATTTTTAAATTAAGTGTATGTAAAAACAGGGAAATAAGTACATAGACAGATTGAAGAATAAAAGGGGATTGCAAAATGTGCGGATTTGTTGGGTACGTTAACCAAACTAATGTCAATAAAGACACAATTAAATCAATGGCGGACCGGATCAAACACCGTGGTCCGGATGATGAAGCTTATTTTCAAGATGAACACGTTTCGATGGGTTTTCGGCGGTTATCAATTATCGACCTCGCCCACGGACGTCAACCAATGCAAAATAACACTAAAACTAAAGTATTGACCTTTAACGGCGAAATTTATAACTACAAGACGGTTCGACAAGAACTAAAGGACTTGGGTTATGAGTTCAAAACCGACGTAGACTCCGAAGTATTGATCCATGGTTACGATGCTTGGGGCCCCGAACTTTTACAAAAGCTCCGCGGAATGTTTGCTTTTGTAATTTATGATGCTGAAAAGCAAGAAGTTTTTGGTGCGCGCGATCATTTTGGGATCAAACCCCTTTACTACTATGATGACGGGGATGCTTTCCTATGGGCTTCTGAAATCAAGGCCTTTTTGGATCACCCAAACTTTAAAAAGGAATTCAACGAAGAATTGTTGCCAATTCACTTAAGTTTTGAATTCATTCCGTCAAAAGAAACCATGTTCCGCAACGTTTATAAGTTGCTACCAGGAACTTACTTCTTACACAAGAATGGTAAGACGGAAACGCACACTTATTTCAAATTCAATTACGATCACATTGACGAAAACCAAACGGTGGAAGACGATGCGAAAAAGATTCGGCAAATTGTTAAGGATTCGGTAGATGCTCACATGATTGCCGACGTAGAAGTGGGAAGCTTCCTTTCCAGCGGAATTGATTCAAGTTATGTTTTAGCGGAAGCCGCTAAATTGAAACCAATTCAATCGTTCTCGCTAGGGTTTAAAGATTCCAAATACAGTGAATTGAGCTACTCTACCGAATTTGCGAAGGAAATTCACCAAAAGAATACGCCGTTGTACATGGATGGCGACGATTACTTCGATATCTTACCAACCATCATGTACTACATGGATGAACCACTATCTAACCCATCGGCAATGCAACTGTTCTACCTTTCCAAGGGAACCCGGGAAAACGTTAAGGTTGCCTTATCTGGGGAAGGTGCCGATGAATTCTTTGGTGGTTACAACACTTACCTAGAAGCTTTCACCTTCGAACGCTATCAAAAACTAGTTCCGCAATTTATTCGGACGGGCTTGGCTAAGATGGTTTCAGGATTACCACGTTTCCACGGTCGGCGCTTCTTAATGCGGGGGGCACAACCATTAAGTGAACGCTACTACCGGGTTAACTACGTCTTTAACCAACAAGAACGTAGTGAAATCTTAGCTAAACCTGAACTCAACGTTGATTCAGGTGCCTACACCCAACACATCTTTGACGAGGTGCGCGGTAAGGACGAAATGACCCAAATGCAATATTTCGATATCAATACTTGGTTACCATTTGATATCTTGCATAAGGCTGACCGGATGAGCATGGCGAACTCGCTTGAAGTCCGGACTCCGTTAGTTGACCGGGAAGTAGCTAAGTTTGCCGCAACCATGCCAATTAAGACTCGGATTCACAAGGATGAAACCAAGGTTTCCCTTCGTCGAGCAGCTGAAGCTGAACTACCAGAACGGGTTGCAAAGAAGGAAAAACTTGGCTTCCCATCCCCAATTGCCAACTGGATTAAGGAAGATAAGTACCGTAAGCGGATCGAAGAAGCCTTTAATTCAGACGTTGCGAAGAAGTTCTTCAAACCAGAAGCATTAATGCACATCTTAGAAGAACACGTTAACGGTAAATCCAGTATGCAAAAGATCTTCACGATTTACACGTTCATCCTCTGGTATGAAGTTTACTTCCCAGAAGATACCACTGCGAAGACCGTGGAATTAGTACACAAAACGCAAGAATAGTTAGTTGGGGATGAGCAGATGAAGTTAGAATTAGGTACCGTAAGAACTGTACTTGCGGAACATCACCTATTGAAAAAAATTGAATCATCAACGACGACTGTCAATTCAGGAATTACCTATGATTCACGAAAAGTAAGACCTGGAGATATGTTCTTTTGTAAGGGAAACTTTGAACCAGCATATTTGAAAGCCGCTCGAGAAGCTGGGGCCACCACGTACGTAGCGGAACGCGAATATCCTGAAGGAACCGGCATGACTGCAATCATTGTAACCAACGTTACGAGAGCCATGGCGGTTCTTTCGGCTACTTACTACGAATTTCCGCAAAATGACTTGTTTATCATTGGGATTACCGGAACGAAGGGGAAGACTAGTTCAGCGTACTTTGCCCACGCAATTTTGAACCAGCAGTATCCGCAACAAGTGGCGCTGTTTTCAACCATTGACCGGATTGTAGGTCCCCGACCGGAGGATCAGTTCAAGTCAGACTTAACGACGCCAGAATCGATGGATTTATTCCACGATATGCGTCAGGCCGTGGATAATGGGATGAAGTACCTTGTCATGGAAGTATCGTCACAAGCGTACTTACGTGACCGGGTTTATGGTTTGAAATACGATTGTGGAATTTTTCTCAACATTACGCCGGATCACATTGGGCGCAATGAGCATAAAGATTTTGAAGATTACCTCCACTGCAAATTACAGTTGATGGTGAACTCTAAAAGGTGCATTATTGATGCGGATACTAATCGCTTTGAGGACGTATATGGAGCTGCAAAAGCTACTACGGATCCGAAGCAGATTTACTTATTTAGTGCAGATCCTGCCAATGGTGGGGTGGATTATACCATCAAAAATGCGGAAGATGATTTAATTAATAATCGGTTTACGATTGCGGCTACCAGTTCCACCAAGCCGGCTTTAGCAATTACGGGAGAATACGACTTAAATGTAGCTGGGGATTATAACCAAAGTAATGCGACGGCCGCCATTATTGCGGCTGCACTTGCGGGTGCGGACCGCGACACGGCATTAAAACCGTTAAGTGAAATTGTAATTCCAGGACGGATGGAATATTTAGCAATTCCAGGACACGGCGTCGTTTTCGTTGATTATGCGCACAACTACGCGAGCTTACGGGCGTTACTCAAATTTGTTAAACACCAGTATCACGACGGAAAGGCCATCGTGGTAGTTGGAAGTCCTGGTGATAAGGGGATTTCACGCCGGGCTGGCTTTGGAAAAGCCCTTAGTGAACAAGCTGACGTAGCTTACTTAACGACGGATGATCCGGGATTTGAAGATCCACAAGACATCATTGCCCAAATTATGGCCCATATTGAACCTGGAACGGTCGAAGTTCACCAAGTGCTGGATCGGCGCGAAGCAATCCGCCAAGCAATTGTAGAAAGCGGCCCTCATGACATCGTCGTGCTAGCTGGGAAGGGTGAAGATCCGTACCAAAAAGTACGGGGAGTTGACACGCCTTGGCCAACGGATATGGGCGTTGCACAAGAAGTGAAAAGGGGAATCAGTTAATGGAAAGACCAGTAAACAACTTTACACCAATTCTTTTAGGGAGTGACTTTAACGCCTACGGAATGACCCGTGCTTTTTATGAAATCACGGGGAGACGGGTACAGGCCTATGCTAGTGCTACGCTAGCACCGACCCGGTTTACTAACATTGTGAACGTTGAAATTATTCCTGGTTTTTCTGAAGATCCGGTATTTATCGAATCAATGCGGAAAATTGCTAAAAAGTACCAAGATTCGGATGAAAAAGTAATCTTATTAGGAATGGGCGATGGTTACGCGGAATTAATTTCTAAGCATAAAGAAGAACTTTCGCAGACCTTTGTTTGCCCATACATTGATTACGACCTATTGAAACAGTTGAACAATAAGGAACGTTTTTATTCAATTTGTGATCAATATAATCTGCCTTACCCGGCAACCAAGTTCATCACGAAAGCCCAATACGAAAGTGGTGAAACGTTCACTTCACCATTTGGTTTCCCAGTAGCTTTGAAACCGGCCGACAGTGTTGAATGGTTGGATATTCATTTTGAAGGGCGGAAGAAAGCTTTCCGGATTCAGTCCCAAGCCGAGTTAGACGACGTGATTGCTAAAATTTACGACAATGGCTACACTTCCGATTTGATTTTGCAAGATTTCATTCCGGGGGACGATAGTAACATGCGGGTGCTCAACGCCTACGTTGACCAAAATCACCAGGTAAAGATGATGTGTTTAGGTCATCCGTTGCTAGAAGACCCGGCACCATCCGCAATTGGTAATTACGTGGCCATTTTGCCCGAATTTAACCAAGAAATTTACGACACCGTTAAAAAATTCTTGGAAAGTATTGACTACGTTGGGTACGCAAACTTTGATATGAAGTATGACCACCGTGATGGCAAGTTCAAGCTATTTGAAATTAACATTCGCCAAGGGCGGAGTAGCTTCTTTGTTACCTTAAATGGATATAATTTGGCCCGTTGGGTGGTTGACGATTATGTTAACAACACTTTGGCAGATATGGAGCCGGTTTATGCTAACGACGTCATTGAAAACCGGAAACTTTGGCTAGGTGTGCCAGTTAAGGTCTTCAAGAAATATGCTAAGGATAATGAAGAAAAAAAGGCGGCACTTGATTTGATTAACCGCGATCAATACGGATTTACCGCCGTTTATGACGAAGACATGAATTTCAAACGCAGTCTTTTAATTTGGTGGATGAACCATAACTACGTCAAGAATTTCCGAAAGTATTTTAAAGAAAATAAGGGGTAAGTGGAATGAAGGACTTTTTCACAATTATTGGGGGAATGGGCACGCCCGCAACCGAAAGCTACATCCGGTTGTTGAACGCCCGCACGCCGGCGCACCGGGACCAAGATTACTTAAACTACATTTTAGTTAATCATGCTACGGTTCCGGATCGCTCCACTTATTTAATGGACCACTCGCAGCCCAACCCGTATCCCGACTTGTTGGAAGATATTCAACAACAGAGCCGGTTAAATCCAGCCTTTTTTGTGATTGCTTGCAACACGGCTCATTATTTTTATGATGATTTGCAAAAGGCGACTGAAATTCCAATCGTGCACATGCCGCGTGAAACGGTTAAGCAAATTAAAAAAGAGTTTCCAGCTGCTAAACGGATTGGCATTATTGGCACCCCGGGAACCACGACGGATGGAATTTACGATCGGGAATTAATTGCGGAAGGCTACGAAGTTGTTAAGCCAACTCCTGAAATTCAAGACTTAACAAGCAAGTTAATTTTTGAAGATATTAAGGCCCAAAATAAAGTGGATGCCCAATTGTTCTACCAGATTTTACGGCTAATGACGGAAGAACGGGGCGCCCAAGTAGTTATCTTAGGTTGCACGGAACTTTCTTACGCTCAAGAAATGGCGCACGACCATTCTTATCCAGTAGTTGATTCCCAATCAGTACTGGTGGATCGTTCGATTGAGCTGGCCTTGAAGCTCAGAAAGTAATCCAAAAAGTAATTTAATAAAATAAGTTGAGGCTGGAAGATTAAGGTGTCCAACCCCAACTTTTTTTGTTTTTAAAATTAATGGGGGAATTATGAGTAAACGAAAGAAAAGAAGAAGTTCTAATAACTGGTGGTTAATTTTAATTGTGGCCATTTTGGGGATGTTTCTAAAAGGTAACGACGTTCATCAAGTAACGAACAACTTGCTTAACCAAGTAATGCCCCAAAATACCCAGACCACGAAAAGCGTGACTGACAGCCAGTTGTCGCAATTAACGTTTAAATCAGGGGATCCAGCTTACATATATGTCAACCATAACCGGAGTACGTTAAACCCGAAAGATTGGAAGACCAACCGGATTGATTATGGTAATTTGGATCGTTTGAACCGGACGACTCAGGCAACCGGATACCTAAGCCGGGCTAATTTAGTAAAATCAAGTACCCGGACTAGCCAAACTTGGAATCCTACCGGTTGGCATCAAAAACGGGTTCGAATCAACGGACGTAGCGTTGAAATTCAAAACCGGGGCCACTTATTAGCCTATTCGGTAACTGGCAAGTTTGACCAAAATGGTAACTTCAATCCTCGGAAATTAGGCTCCTTAGACAACCCCAAGAACTTAGCTACGCAGACCGCCTTCAGTAACCAACAAACTATGCAGATTTTTGAAGAACGGGTACGCGATGCTTTGGCGAAAAACAAACGGGTGATTTACCGGGTTTCTACGGTATTTAAAGGCAACGATTTGATGCCAATCGGCTACCATTCGGAAGCAATTTCGACGGACGGTAGCCTTAACTTCAACGTTTTCATTTGGAACGTTCAACCGGGAGTGCGGTTTGATTATACGACCGGTCGTTCCCGCGTAGACCGAAGTATGACGGTTAGCCAAAATTAAAATTAGCTGAAATTTAAAAAGGTAAGGAACTAGAATTCATTTACGAATTCAATTCCTTACCTTTTTTGTGGTTATGAATTAATTAACGCAATTTGCGACTTAAAATTGCTTCTACGGTTTGTTGGTAATGTTGCTTGTAGTCTGGGTCGTGTAGCAGCATGGTCGACAAGACGTCAATTACGTAGACAATCCCTAATTGGGAGTTAATAAAGCGGGTGTTATCCACAAAATCGCTGTACTGGACAAATAGTTTGCAATCGCTCATCGTAGCTAGGGGGCTGTCATCAAAAGCAGTAATCGCAATAACTTTGAGCTGGTGTTCTTTAGCTAGCTTAGTAGCTTCGTTGACTTCCGCTGAGTTTCCAGAAACTGAAAGCACGATTACTAAATCGTCACTTTGCATAATACTGCTGGTGATGTACATCGTATGACTATCGGCTGGGGCAAAGGCGTTGATCCCCATGCGCAGGAGCCGCTGGGATAGTTCTTGGGCGTTGTAACCCGAGCTACCTAGGCCGAACACAAAAATTCGGGGGGCGTTTTTGATTAATTGCACGGCTTCGTCTAAAGCAGTTTGGTTAATTTTTTTCCAGGTTCCGGTGATCATTTGGTTATAAAAATTAGTTACCTGATCAGGTAGCGGGGCATTGCCGACGTCCTCAGTAATTGTAGACGTTGCTTCTGCCAAGCCTAATTTAAATTCACTAAAATCTTGGCAACCCATTTTTTTAACGAACCGGGTCACCGTCGCGGTACTAACTTCAGCTTTTTTGGCGAGGATGCCGATGCTCATTTTTTTTACCTGGGAAGGGTGCTGGATTACTTTTAACGCAATTTTACGCTCTTGCCTGGATAACGAAGGATATTTTTGTTCTACCGCCTCAAGAATATTCATTGAGAACCTCCTCATTGGTCTATGCTAATAGCCTTAATTATACGCTTTTATCCGGGAATGACGAAAGTAGTCGGGAAACTAAAAAAGACTTCCTAAGAATTGTGGGTTCTCGGGAAGCCTTTTAGCTTTTGGTACGTATTTTGCCGCTATTGAAGTCAAAACAATTTTTTCATCCTTGAAAAGCATTTCTTTATTTTTTTCCCAGCCATTTAAAAATAACCGGAACGTTTAGTTAAGGGTCACTTTCGCCTAAATTTTAGCCACGTTTCAAGTTTTGGTAATTATTTGATTGCGTCAATAAACCGACTTGCAATTTCGAGCGGTCGCGTAATTGCGCCACCAACCACTACTGAATGACAACCTAATTCAATGCACCGTTTCAGCTTTGCTGGAGTATCAATTTTTCCTTCAGCAACCACCGGATGGTGAACTTTTTGCAAGAGTTCTTTGAGATAAGCAAAGTCATCGTCGGCAATGTTTAATCCTTTTGAAGCGGGGGTGTAACCGCGCATCGTGGTACCAATAATGTCAAAACCTAATTCATCTGCCATGAGAGCATTTTCCATAATGTCAGTATCGGCCATCAAAAGGGTGTCGGGAAATTCAGCTCGAAATTGCTTGACGATGTCAGCAATCTTTTCGTCGTGCGGACGAGGTTGTCCCGTAACTTGACAAGCCACTACTTCAACGCCGGTAGCTGCAACTGCCCGCATTTCTTTCATGGTGGGGGTGATGAATACTGGAGAATCCGGGTAGTCGGTTTTAGCGATTCCGATCATTGGTAAACCAGTTTCGTCTTGGATTGCTTGAATATCTACTACCGAATTTGCTCTAATACCAGCTGCGCCGGCCATTTTAGCCGCCCGTGCCATCCGAGCCATGATAAAGGAACTGTGGAGCGGTTCATCTGGTAAAGCCTGACAAGAAACGATTAACTGTCCTTTGACAGCGTCTAAAAATCTATTTTTCATATACTGACACTTCACTTTTATCAAATTTGATTTCTTAAAAACAACGCTACTTAATCTAGGGTCTGAAATAAAAATTAATTTGTAATAGTTAATTGCTAATTCAACCGCCGCAGTAAATATAACTCGAGTTAAAAAATATTGCAATAACCAAATCCGGTAATTTTTTTCATTTTGGCGAAAAAACGTTGTTGTGACGGTAACAAAAAATATTTTTGTTTTTTTAGATTGTGAAAATAATAAACGGATGGTAATATGAAATCGTTATCATGAATGCTGGTTAAATTGGAGGAACCCGAGATGAGTAAAAAGTTTTTGGCGTTTGACGTTGGTGGCACCACCATCAAATACGCGGTAATTGATGAACAATTATTTATTGTTTTGTAACCCTTGATTTATCAAGGGGTTTGGCTTCTTTTGGGGACATTTGGGGACATTGATAAGATTTCCATTGCTCTTTCTTGCTCTCTTTGTTTTTCTTCCTTGAGCATATGAGCATATACCCTTTGAGTAATCGAGACATTAGCATGTCCTAAGCGTGCGGAAACATAATTAATTGATATACCTCTATACAACAAATAAGAGGCGTGTGAGTGCCTTAAACCGTGTGTAGTGATAGGAGTTAGATTTAGTAGTTCAATAATTTCATCTAAGTTCCTTCGAATTGTATCTGAAGATACATTGAATATTCTATGTTCATGATATCCATAAGATTCAATTACATTGGCTAATTCTTTAGTTATTTTTATTGTCCGGATTGAGTGCTTATTTTTAGGAGGTGTTATCTTACTAGTGGCATGAGATAATGATTTGTTTATAACGATTGTTTGAAAAGCAGCGGAAACGTCTTTCGAATTAAGGGCAAGTATTTCGCCAATTCTCATTCCGGTTTCAAGGGCAACTAGAATAGCGCCGTTCACTAAATTATTTTGGTAATTTTGATAAAGATAATTTTGTAGTTTTTCAAACTCTGTAGCAGATAAAACATTAGCCTTTTTATCAACTCGGATACCATGTGGTTTTAATCTTGAATAAATGTCGGATTTAATATACTGTTCATATTTCGCTTCTTTCAATGATGCACGGATCTTAATTACTAAATTTGCAACAGATCCTTGCTTTTTCTTTTTTCCAATTTTGTCCAATGTAGATTGAAGCAATGGATATGTTAATTCGGCTAAAGTAGTATTTCCAAAATATTTTAAAATTACGTTGTAATCACTTTTATAAGCAGCGTAAGTAGATTCTCTAACTTCGCTCTTCTTATAATTTTCCATCCACATCTTAAACCAATCTGCAAAGGTCATTGAAGAGGCAATAATTTTTTTGTTTTGAAATTTATCGGCTTCCATAATGGTAGCCCACTCAGTCGCTTCCTTTTTGGTGGGGAAGGTCTTTGAAACCTTTCTACGTACGCCGTTATCCATTACTGATACAACAGCTCTATATTTCTTTCCACGTTTTTCAAATGACGCCATAACGCGAACCTCCGTTCTCTTTTCTGGAGGCAGTCCAACATGCTAAAATAGACAAACGAAGAGGGGCTGCCCCTCGAGTAGTTCAGTTGATTGAGTCGTATCCAATTTCTTGGCGGGAAGGGGATACGGCTTTTTTATTTATTGTTGTTTGTTTAACTCGTTTTGCATTTGAATTTCTCCGGAACTTTTCATGCCGCGCGGAGTTGAATCTAGAGCTTCTTTTTCGGACATGCCGTCATGTTGCATCTTATAAGCTGCCGGTGACATGCCATGTTCATTTACAAAATCAGTCAATGATTGATTAGGATTGAATGAAGCAGCAACTTGATTCTGCTTTTGACTATTGGCAGTTGCAGAACTTTGGGCAGCACTAGGTTTGCTTTTCTGTGAAGTACTTGCTTGAGCTGCTTGTGATGACGCACTTGATGCATTCGATGAACTAGATGAAGTAGATGCACCTAGTCCTTTAACTGAGATAACTTTCTTACCAATAGTCTTAAATTCTGGGTTTTGGAATGTAACAGTAACATCATTGTCATTAACCAGAGTAAACATAATAGCTGCGTGCGTAGTTTTGCCTGCTAATAATTTGTCTTGTAGACCGTCATTATATTTTTGCAGTGGATCATTGCCGTTGTCATCGTATGCATTCATTCCTACACTTAAATTCTTATCAGCTGTGCCTGTTTTTTGGTAGGCGTGAACAACCATGTAGATATTAGACGGGTCTTGTTCTTTTTTAGAGTTGTTAGTTATATCGCAATACATGACCAACACTTTTTTACCTTCGGTAGCAGAATCACGGATTTCAGTTTTAGTAAATTTATAAGTTTCAATCCCCGCATCAAAAATATTATTTTTGTACGTCCATTTACGCTTAGATGGGTCAGTCTTTTTTGATGTGGCTTTTTCCACTTTTGATGAGCTGCTAGAATGATTAGTAGCCACATCCGAGTTCTTGTTCCCACAAGCGGCTAATATAATTGATGATATAAGTACTACTCCCAATGTTAGTGATTTTTTCATTTTCTGAAACTCCTCCTAAAAATATGTTCAGCTTTTAATGTCAATTATTTTTTTTAGACGTTGGGGTTAATTAATTACAACATGATCATCCATAATTATTGTTGTCTTTTTGCCTATGAATGATTTACTAGTTCCAGATTTAACCGAACTTTCTGTAACTTCTCCGTGGCCGTTTAATAACCCGTATACTGTAATTTTGTCTCCAATATGTATAGTACCGTTGACTTCACGTCTTGATGGTGAAGCAAAAAATAATTGATCAGAAGTAGGGACCGAAATAAGTAATTGATATAAATCTTTATTAATTATACCTACACTAACAACGGTTCCAGTAACTGAAACGTCTATTCCGTTATCTATAATTGTTTCATCGCTTGCTTTTGATAGGTTGGTTAAATCCAACTTTTGATTTACAGGTGTGTACCCTTTGTATATTTTAGGTTTATTTGCTTTTGTGGATTTATCAGTTTTACTAGATGATTTTGCTTTATGATCCCTTTGTTTATCTGTTGAAGATTGATGTTCTTTTTTACTTGAAGAGGCTATTTCTGTTTTTGAAGAAGTACCAGTTGTGGTTGTATTATTTCGATCAGAAACTCCATAGCCTAAAAAAGAAATGATAGCAATAGCTATTGATATATTTCTGTATTTTTTATCCGGCTTTTTCTTAATAAAATACCAAATAGCAATCAGAGCCAGTATCAAAAGTAATGTAAAAAAATTGTTCATAAATTAATCCTCCCAAATACACAGCTTTTAACGACAATCAGGTTTGTTGGTCGATAATATTATTTTATTAATTCTTTAAGATTCTTTTTGGCTTCGTATGTAGCCCACCCCTCAGCAACTAGTGCTTTTCTATGATTAATTTTAGATAAATCACCTGAGTCGTTTTCAAAGTGGGCTGTTTCGTGCAGAGCAGTCTTTAACCAGTCGATGTAATCATGCAATGTGTTGATGTAGACATCGTTACCCTCGATATGACCATGATAAGAAGGACTATCAACCTCAATCCCCCAAAACTTTAATTCGGGATGTCTATCTTCGATCATTTCTAATTCTGTTCTAGCCATAAAATCACGTCCTACTATAATCTTCTTCTGAATTTCATTGCTTCTTTAACCATGTTAATAATGGCCTCTCGCTCTTCATCAGAAACATCAGGGTCGATAGAGTAGGCTATTAATTTTTGATTTTCGGTCATATCAGAGCTATCCAAGTTAGGATCGTCAGTTCTACCTAGTAAGTAATCAGTAGACACTTTAAAATAGTCGGCAATTTCCTTTAATTTTTTTGCGCTTGGATTACTTCGTTTAAGACGATAGAGCGTATTTTGCGAATATCCAAGTTCGTTTTCAACATCATTTATAGACTTGCCTTGTTTTTGGGCAAGTTCTTTAATTCTCTCAAATACTATCATGACGGCATTTATCTCCATTCTAAAGAAATACATTAAAATAAATGTATAAAAACAGTTGACATTTTTATGCAAATAGTTTAAAGTATTCCTTGTAAGCTAATCAGTAAGCAAAACAGTAATCTAATTTGTAGCTAAACGAATCACGGTTTCACGTTCCCCAACGCAACAAGTACCGCGGTGTCGCTTATTTGCTATACATTGATATTAAAACATTTGCATAAAATAAGCAATACATTTTAAATAAAAAGTTTACTAATCTGCTTACCAAAATGTTTTAGGAGGTGTAAATATGCCGGAAACGTTAAATGGACGTGAATTGGTTAAAAAGTATCTTGAAGAAAATGACATTGAGAGAGAAAGCATGGCAAAGGTGTTTGGGATTTCAAAGCAATATCTCGGCGAAGTTTTGAACGGCCGAAAGACTGGTAAGAAGCCTAATGAGCTGATTTTAAAAATCATCCAAGAATTTGGAATCTAGGAGGAAAGGTTATGCAGAACTTCACGACATTGATAACAGGAGCAACTTTGATAATTAATACAGCTAATTTGATCTTAATTTTGAAGATGTATCACAAGTAGGAGGAAACAAAATGAACGATTTAGTAATTATGAAAGACCAACAAGCAGTAACAACTAGCTTACAAGTAGCAGAAGTTTTCGGAAAACGACACGACAATATTTTAAGAGATATCGAAAATCTAAAAAAAGATATCCTCAATTTTGAGGAGATGTTTTCGGAAGGTACAGAACCAGATTTATACGGACGTGACCGTCGAATTTATTTCATGAATAGAGATGGATTCACATTATTAGCGATGGGATTCACCGGTAAAAAGGCATTGAAATTCAAAATTAAATACATTGAAGCTTTCAACCAGATGGAAGAAACCATTAAGGCAGAACGTATCCAATTACCAAAAACACCAATGGAAGTATTGAGATTGATGTTTGAAGCCACAGAAGAGACCAATAAGAAAGTAGACCGAATCGACAGCGACGTTGATTACTTAAAGAATAACCAGCGACTAGATCCAACGGAATATGCATATATTTCAAAACGAATTAGTAGAAAGGTCTATGAATACATTGATATGCACGGCTTGGCTCTATCAGCTCCACAACGTAGCAAACTGTACAAAGATATCAACCGAGGAATTAATGAGGTCACAGGCGTTAAGACACGTTCGCAACTTCGTCAAAAGGACTTTGATAAAGCCAATGAATTCATCAATAACTGGCAACCATCTACCGCAACGGTACAAATCATTAAAGAGATGAGTAAAGTGCCAGCGGGGCAAACAACGTTAGGAGAGTAGTTATGAGAGACGCAAAGTCATGCAACAGTATCAAAAAAGGTGGAGCAACTAGATAGGAGGTGATAAAGATGGCGGACAAGGAACGTTTGAGCGACGATAAGTTTCCGTTGCTCATGGATCGAAAAACGGTTGCTGAATATCTAGGATTTTCAGTGGCAACGGTAGACAAGGCAGTTGAATACGGTGGGCTAGACGAGGCTGTAATTAGTCCGTCTTATCTCAATCGAACATATTACATTAAGCCGAAAGTAAACAAATGGGTGGAGGGATTGTAATGAGAATCGCAATAGCAGTGTTGGTAATAGCAGGGATGTTCTACATGTTTGGTCGTTTTGGATTTAATTCATTTTTCGAGTAAGGAGGTGAGAAATAATGAAGTTAGTACGAGTTGATCATAGCAAGTACATCAACACAGATAGGATTAATGCAGTGGTTGAATACAATCCAAATGAAACACATGTTTTTACTGGTGATAGCTACGAACCTTTTGTTTTTAATCAACCAATTAAAAAAGTACTCGACGCTATTTGCGGTAGCGAGGAGCACTCGGTTGAATACGAAGATGCTGAAAACTATAGACGAGATAATAATTAGAGCATCTTCATTGGTAACGACAATACTGGAGCAAAGAAATAAATTTAACAATTGGAGTATAACACATGAACAATCAGCAGTTAAGCGCAAGCTTAGAAAGAGCTTGGGAAACAGAACGTGAAAACAAAGAAACCGAAGCTTTATTTGAAAGGGATGAACCTAATGAAGATTGACGAATTAGAAGCTAAACGAAGCAAGTTAGATCGTAAATTGCGCAAATTAAAGCACGATAAAGAAGGGATCAACATTCAAATTGACGAACTTCGCGACCAGATTAGCACGGTGGAGCAAGAGGAACTTAACTTATTTCAGGGTAGAGAACTACAAACCGCTACTTGGCGCTATGTTCGAACCGAAAGCAATCCTAGCAAACCAACATGGTGGCAAGTCACGAAAGCAAACAATGCGAAGCCTAAAGAGATTGTGCAGTCACTTTCTGGAATTGATGAAGCGTTAGTAAAACAAGAGCCTAACTTATCAGCAATTAAACGCATGGTTGCCGAAGGTCGATTTGTTCCATCAAAAAACGGGCAACTAGTCGACACAGAAACTGGAGCGCTAATCCCTTATGTAGCACGACAAAAACCAGACAAGTTATCAGTTAAGGCGGTGGACTAAATGACAACGACTAAAGCAGAACCAAAAGAAGAGGTTAAACCTAAAACATTGTACCAAAAACTACAGACAATCCATGCTAGCGCAAAGTATGTGCAGAAATCGCAACGTTCAACGCAATACAGCTATGCCGGGTCATCGGACGTATTGGGACAGATCCACGAATTAATGGATCAAGAAGGCGTGCTGCTGATTCCTCGAATTACGAGCAAAAATGTAATGACGAGTTCGAACAAGAAGGGCGCGGTGGTGTACTTTACCGAATTAATTATGACGATGACGTGGGTCAACACTGATAATCCCGAAGAAACAATTGAATGCCCATGGTATGCGCAAGGTGTTGATACCGCCGGTGAAAAGGGCGTCGGTAAGGCACTGACATACGGCGAAAAGTACTTCTTACTCAAGTTTTTCAACATCGCCACCGACGATATGGATCCCGATTCGTTTCAAAAAAATGTTGAAAGCAAAAAACAACCTGACCCAATTTCTAGCGAACAAAACGAAACACTAACGGCATTATTCAAGACAATGGCGACTGCCACTGGTAAGCCAGAGACCGTAGTTAAATCGGCGTATCTAAGTAAGGCGCACGTTGCCCATATCAATGACTTAAATTACGAGACAGCTAACCAGATGATCGTACTTGTAACCAAGCAACTGGACCACGTCAGCAAAATACAGGAGGGACACCATGATTAATCGAACAATACTAATAGGACGTTTAACTAAAGATGTTGAGCTTCGCCACACAGCTAAAGGTGATGCGGTAGCTAGTTTTACCGTGGCAGTTAACCGACAGTTTACCAACTCACAGGGTGAACGTGAAGCAGATTTCATTAACTGCGTAATGTGGCGTAAGGCAGCAGAAAACTTCGCTAAGTATACACAAAAAGGTTCGTTGGTAGGTATTGAAGGGCGGATTCAGACCCGTTCATACGAAAACCAACAAGGACAACGAGTTTATGTAACTGAGGTTGTAGCGGATAACTTCTCGTTGTTAGATTCGAAGCCAAAAGGCAACCAGCAAAATAACGCACGGCAAGCATCAACGCCAGGAGATCCATTCGCTAATGGCGGGCAGTCAATTGATATTGGTGACGATAGTTTGCCTTTCTAAGGTGATGTAAATGCAAAGAGCTAGAGCGGAACAACGAGGCAGAGATTTGATAATTCATCTTGATATACCACTGAATCAAGATCATTTAGAGACAGTCAGTGGCAGTCAAGGCGAGTTCTACGTTGATTTCGAGGTAGCAGACCCGCGGAAAGCACGAGTACAACAGCGACGGTTATTTTTCGCCCTACTCCATGATATTGAAACGTATTTCGTAGTGCCGAGTGAATTTTTAAAATCGATGTTCTATACCCAGTACGAGTTTTATACCGCAGGTAAGTCTATTAGCTTATCAGACACCACAGAATCGTCTGTGAGCGATGCTAACACATTACTAGACCTAGTTATCGATTTCATGTTCGAGTGGCATGTGCCGTTTAAGAAAGGCTATGAGCTACTTCCACGCGAAGAGCATTATTTCATTTATCAATGCTGTAGACATCGGGTCTGTCTGATTTGTGGGGAACACGCTGACATTCACCACGTCGACGTGGTCGGGCGAACGAACCGAAACAAGGTTGACCATTCAAAACGGCATGTACTACCGCTTTGCAGAGTGCATCATGGTGAAATCGAAAGCATTACGCCAGCTAAGTTTGCCGCTAAATATCACGTGCCAGTTGATGGCATCAAGTTAAGTGTCGAAGATTTGAAACGATTAGGAATTAAAGGAAACTATAGGGGTGAGCAAAATGAACAATTTACTAATCAGTGAGCCACCACTGCAGGTATTACCGTCGTTGGCGGTTGAACTAGATAACGTTGATAAGGCAATCATGCTACAGCAGATACATTATTGGTGTAGTAAATCTAACAAAGTTAAAGACGGCTATAGATGGGTCTATAACAGTGTCTCTAACTGGCATGAACAGTTTCCGTGGATTTCGGAAAAAACTATCCAACGCTATTTAAAAGATTTAGAAAGAAAAGGTTTGCTAATTACTGGAGTGTATAACAAAGCTGTTTTCGATAAGACCAAATGGTACAGAATTAATTACGAAGCGTTGGACAATTTGGGAAAACCAAAGGGACTGGCAGTCCCTACGAGTGGGACTGAGAGTCCCCTTCTGAATGGGACTGAGAGTCCCAACCAATACCATAGACTACCAGAGACTACTACAGAGACTAACAATAATATGTCGGACAATAAGTCCGACCAGAAAGAAAAAGTTGATTATGGGAAGTTTATTGAATGGTTCAATCAGAAGACTGGTAAGAGATTTAAAAACGTTGAATCCAATCGAAAAATCATAAGGGCAAGAATCAATGAAGGATATTCCAAATCTGAATTGGCCAAAGTTGTTGAGTTCAAAAGCAAACAATGGAAAGACGATCCAAAGATGAATCCATACCTAAGAATCACAACGATATTTGCACCAAGTCATTTTGGTAATTATCTTAACGAAGCAAATGGATATTCGAAGAGTAGCAACATTTCAACTACAACTACTAGCGATGGTCAACGTGCAGGTAAAAGCATTGAAGAGATTGAAGCCGAAAGGGCTAATCACTTAAAAAAAATCGAAGAACGAGCAAGGGAGAAATTAAATGAACACTGATATTGAACGGGGAGTAATTGGCTCCCTCCTGAACCACCCGGAAAAGGTGGGAGCCGTTGCACTTAATGAAGAATGGTTCGGTTACGAAGACTACCGACTAATCTATAAAGCAATCAAAGAGACAACCGGCCACGACATATTAGATGTTTATGGTAAGTACAATCAATTGACTAAAAAAGCCATGGACTTTCGGACATTTAAGCAGATTGTGGACGAAGCACCAGCAGTTAGCCAACTTAACAATGACATTAGTTTAATGAGGAAGTTAGCTTACAAACGTGAACTAAGCTCAGCTATTAAAGATTACCAAGCTAATCCATTTTCGGAAAATGAAGAAAAAATCCGGGAGATTTTAGCTAAGAATCAAACGCTAGAAGCTACAGACGACGGAAAACTTGATGAAGCAGCTGCCGAGTTAGCAGACGCCTTAACTCATCCCAAACCACGCGGAATTAAGACGTTTACGCAACTTGATAAGTCACTTGGTGGAGGACTCTACGGCTCAATGCTGTTAACGATTGGTGCTAGACCTTCTACAGGTAAAACAGCGTTCTCTGTAAACCTAGCTTATCAAGCTATGAAAAATGACAAAGAAGTTGAAGTCGATTTCTTCACGCTTGAAATGAATAAACAGGAAATGCTTAATCGTTTCGTGTCTCGAATGACCGGGGTTTCAAGCAGTACATTGCGATCCAACGCAGACAAACTAAATGGCATCCTTAAAAAGTTGGTTAACCAGTCTACAAGTCAATTATTAGCGTCTAAATTGCGCGTATACGACGGTTTAGAAACGTTAGGTGAAATAGTCCAGACGATTCGAAAAAACGCGTCTAGGGCAAAGCAAGGCAAGTATATGGCAATTATTGATTACATTGGGCTAGTCAAAGTTCCAAACGTTAAAGAACGCTACATCGAGGTTGGCGAGGTAACACGAGAGCTTAAGCGACTAACTAACGAGTTCAACATCCCAATCGTAGCCCTATCCCAATTATCTCGTGGAATTGAAAATCGGAACGATAAGACACCAGTGCTATCCGACTTACGAGAATCGGGAAGTATTGAACAAGATTCTAACGTAGTCGCATTCCTTCATCGACCAGAATCAGTCAACGATGATCACGTTGTGCAGTTATCCATTCGTAAAAACCGTGAAGGAGAGCTAGCGGATATTAACTTTACCTTTATTGGCGAAGAGATGACTTTCAAAGAGGTGGCAATCTAGTGGCTTACATGGACTACCGCGAGTATCAAGCGATTATGAAAGAGAACGGCTATAAAGAATCTAAAGCGGTCAAGCTGTTTCTAAAACGAGCGGCAGCATTCAATAAGCGGAAGAAGATTCTGATGAGACGAGAAGAAGCCGACTGTGGTAACAGAATTTTGAATCAATATATCAACCAAACCGAAGAACAACGCTGGAAGGCTGTGTGGGATGCTATTGATTGTGCCGAGGTTGAAAAGCGTCAAGGCTTTATGTTTTTTGAAGACGGCGGAGGAGACAAGTTTATGGATGTAATGATTACTCAATATAAGGGCGATTTAAGCCGTATGACGGCAGTTGAGAAGGCTACCTATAAATACTACGAGTTATTAGATGAAATGGCTAAGAGAGCACGAGAGGGGGCTTTAGCGAGTTGATAAGAATAGAAGTACCGGGGGAGCCAGTCCCACAAGGACGACCTAGATTTAGTGGACGTGGGGGATTCGTCCGAAGCTATGACCCGCCCAAGTCGAGAGAATACAAGAAAAAAGTGGCTGCGGCGGTTAAGAATCAGTATCACGGTGACCCGGTAGATTACGCAGTGCACGTGCAACTTTCAATTTACCGACCGATTCAGAAAAGCCTATCAAAAAAAGAACGTGAAATGAGGCTCTTAGGCTTCCATAGACCCGTTGTTAAAGGTGACATAGATAATTACTTTAAAGCAGTAACGGACGCCTGTACGGGGCTCCTATGGGTCGATGACGCGCAAATAGTTAGCACTAAAACTAACAAGTATTACTCAGAAGATCCGCATGTTGAAATGTTGGTCATGCCAGCAGATTTAGATTTGGAGGAAAAATAATGAAAGATAACAGTTTTGAATTTTCAGCAAACATGAAGAAGGTAACTCTAGATAAAAATGGAGCACAAGTTTTATTGACTGTAGAAGATACTGATTTTCTTGAAGTAGCAAATCAATTAAGTAATACCGCAGGTGACGATGTGTTAGTTAAGATTACGCCTAAGCAAATGGGATTAAATACAGACGAGCCACAAGAAGCAGAAGGACAAAAGGAGTTGTTAGACTAATGTGGCAATTAATCGGAGTCAACAGCAAAGAGGTTTATGGAGAAAGCGAACATAAGTCAGACCTACATAAGTGGATGCTTAAGACCTACACAAAATATGAGGATGATCGTAAGGATAGCGTTTACATGGACATGCCTGAACCGATGCGTTATGTGAAGGTTGGTGCACCTGTTAAGCAAGCCGATATTGAACAAGAGCTATTGGATTGTGGCGACTACGAAGGTTTTCGTAAAGCTCGTGGATTGAGCATCTCAAAAATTAAAAAGCGTAAGTACATTGGTGAGGTTAGCGTGATGAAGCACAAGATGAAGGTAGCCCGGCAGAGCCTGCTTCCAGAAATGCTTGACACAAGCCTTAGTTATGCTGACATTGCATGGAAACTAGGCGTTGAAGTTCAGACAATCTATTCAGACCTAAGGGAACTCGGAATTAAAATCGACAAAAGCAAAAGCAAAAATACGCCGAAAAAATGGACTAAAAAGGAAGACGCGCTTCTAATTGCCGAAAGAAACAAGGGCACAAAGTTTGATGAAATTGCCGAAAAATTAGGCATGAAAAGATCTAACGTTACCAGTCACTGGTACAAGCTATGTAAAAAGAAGGTGTCCGCAAGCGATTAAGCTAGTAATTGAAATGGAGGTTGAGGAGTTATGACGGCAGAGGAAATTGTTAGAGAAATCTATGGCAATGACTATACGATTGATGGTTTAAAACGCATTGAAAAAGCAGTAGTCGACGAACAGGAACATTGGCGAAAAAAGCAATTTGAAAAGGAGATTGAAAAAGATGTATTTGATTAAGCTCACAGGAACTAATAGATATTATCGTAGGCTAGGAAATCAAGTCCACCAATATGTGGGTATTGAAGATGCCACGGTATTTAGAAAATGGAAGCAAGCAAAACAGAAAGCGGACATCTTACACGCTGCGATTAGTCCGATCGGTGAGCAGGTTAACTTCGAAGTTGAACAGCACAAGTTCTACATATTGAAGAATAAGGACGATAAAGGCTACATGAACCAAGTGTCATGGACAGCACCGAAAGAAGAAGCCAAGCTGTTTGCTGAAAAAGAAGCGGCGTTAAAAGAAGCCAAAGAGATTGCGGTTGGTATGGCTAAGGTAGGCATCGACATTGAATTTGAACCGGAGGAAATCTAATTATGTTCATGTTGTGGTATTTCTCATGTGTATTTTGGCTGTTGCCGGCAACATTAATCGGGCATGTGGTGCATAGTGGGCTGATTGGCGTAGCAATCTTTATAGCAGCGATCATTTCACAAACTTGGATTAGCGGGATTGCTTATTTGATTAAAGGAGGAAATTAATAATGAATATCAAAACATTTAAAAAAGGAATCGAGCGGAATTATCTACGTTCAAAGAGAATGCTCAGACTCAACCCACACGACGACTTTTCAAAGGGATTCTCTGAAGCTTTAGAAGGCGTACAAGGTATGTATCCATTGTTAAATGAGTCTGGAAAGGTAAAAATCCCAGAATATGTAGCAAAGTATTTAGAATGGATGCGGGATGTTAATCAATTTAATGATCCCTATATTATTTTAAACTCAATCATGAGCGGTATGTGCGCAGAGACTGATGTGGAGAAAGAAGGTAGCCAAACGGCTCATTGGTTAGAGGATAGGCCTAAGAACATCAAAACATTTGTTGAAGCTTGTACCAATGGATACGAGGTTAAGAAAGATCCTAAATATCGAGTTAGGGTAAAGGGAATAGGACCGGGTAAAAAGAATGTCCTTCGATGTCGTATGTGCACTAAATCGTTTGAGCTGGCCGGACCAACCGGAACGAACGGTTTTAAGACAGAATTCACTAAAAAGTGGCTAAAAGATAACTGGCCAGAATACGAATCCTATCATAACGCTGGATTGCTTGAGTTCGAGGGGGTAGAAGACTAATGAAAGTTAGAGAATTATACAACAATTCCGTAAATTGTGAGAAGAGTCTAACAGACCAAATTAATGAATTCATTGAAGATAAAAAGGTAATTGATATTAAGTACACTGTGAACGGATATGATCCCTTAGATTTTCCTTTTGTTTCTGCATTAGTTATGTATGAGGATGAAACGGTAAAAAGGGAAAAAGTACAGTTGTCAAAACATGTAGCAGACTGGTTAGATTACTGTAAATCATCATCTCGTTCCTTACAATATGCTATTGATCACGTAACAGCATATAAGGAAAACAATCCGGTGGCTGCGGCTTATTTAGCAAGGGGAGACGAACATTTATTAACGTTTGTGCGTGCTTGGTTTGAAGGTTTTACGATTGAAAATAATAAAGAGAATGGTGTTTGTGACCAAAAGCCAGCAGAAAACCAGTAGAAAAACGGAGGAATAGTAAATGACTGAAATAAATCCGATTACAAAATTAAATGAATTTTCAAAATATGAAATCCCCAAAAGCCGTATGACTGTGGGATTACAAAACAAATATAGATTTCCTAATGATTATGGTGCAAGCCTGATATACGCTCCGGGTAGTTATGGTTTGGATTTAGCTGTGTTAGATTTTAGTGTTAACCCAGAGGGCGATTTAGAATACGGTACACCAATTACTAACGATGTACTTGGCCATTTGACCTGGGAAAAAGCTGTGGAAGCCCTAATTAAAATTAAAAGTCTACCAAGCAATAAAACGGAGGGCGAATAATGTTAAAAGAATACCGTAAAACAGCAACCATCAAGGCTGAACAGTTCGACGGCTCAAAAGAGATGATGGACAAATATCATCTAATAGAAAGAGTATGGTCAGCTGGTATTCATGAATATCTTATTGATACCAAGGAGGGCTTAATGGAACTATGGATCGGAGATTGGATTGCTACAGGCGTTGAGGGTGAGCATTGGGCCATTGCTGACGACATTTTCAGAAAGACGTACGAAGAGGTGGAATAAGTCGGTGTTAAAAGAGGTAATTAAGATATTTGTCTTAGTTGATTTAGCAGTAATCAATTTTGGAATAGCACCAGCGGCAGTTATTATTTATTGTGGAGAGCCTTGGTTTTCATTGTTTATGGCGCTGTGGTGGTTCCCTACCGTAATAATAGTGGCTAAATTAATTGCGGAACAATGGTAAGGGAAAGTAAGTGAGAAAGCAAAAATGAAAAATGCATATGTAGTTAAACTGGGGAATCTATATGTATATGAGGTCGGTAATGACTTGCTCGGTAATCCGTATTACAGAATGACAAGCATTGCAAGAGAAGCTTGCTACCTAGATTACAACAAGGCGAAAGAAACGGCAGAATCAATTGGTGGCAAGGTTTATAAAGTTGTTTTAGAGGAGGTCAAAAATGAAGGTAAGATATGTTTACGCTAATTTTGAAAACAAGGTAAAACGAATATTGGAAAGATGGACCCAATACTTATGTCAGTACCATAAGGGGGAAGCAAAGGACGTTGGGAACGGATTTTCGTCACGTATTGTCCTTGATGACCGTGGCTATAAAGTTATTTTCAAAAAAGAAAATGCAGTTGTTGATAGCTTGAGAATTAAATATTGCCCATTTTGTGGCAAAAAACTAGAGTAACGGGTAAATTAACATAGATGAATGATGTTAATAAAAAGAGCACTCCGCAGACGTGCCCTCGATCTAATAATCTCAACAACATTATTATAACAGGAGTGACGGGGCATGGCATTATTACCAGAATTAGATAGAGAACAGACCAAGTATAACGCAAGAAAAATATTGTCTAAATACCGTAAGTACAAAGCTTACATCAATGCTCCGGTTAACCCGAAAGTTACCGCCAGCTTTGGTGATGGGGCACCAAGTGCAACGGCACCAGCTCCAGAATATGTTGAGCAGAGAATGATTAATGCCGAAAAAGGCAAAGTGTTCTGTAAATGGGTAGATTGGGCAATCAACAGTTGCAGAAAGTATCATTACCGTGAATTACTTAAAATTGTCTATTGTGAAGGCTACGAGGAAGACCACGGCTACTACATGGACGTGTTAATGCAACGATTGCCTGACAGGTATTACAACATGTCATCGACCACTTATTTTAATTGGCATGAAGCGGCACTGTTAGATGTAGCTGAAAGGCTGGAGTGCCAAGCTTTTGTAAAATAAAAAAAGTGGAGTAAATCTGGAGTAAATTTGGAGTAAAACTTGAGTACTTTTGGAGTTAGTATCCGTTATATTGGTAGTATCGAAAGATGTAAGGCAGATGGTTCGGCGAACTTCCGTTTCAACAAATTCAATCAAGGAAAGGCATGTTACATTTGTCGCAGGGTTCGATTCCTTGCTGTCTTATTACTGGTGTATTTGACGTAGTTGGTAGCTACGGAAATATAAATACAAAGGAAGTCCAGTGATATATCGTTTTGGGATATATTAAAGGCTGGCATAAGTCCTACTCGGATGCCATCGGGGACAACTACCAGTGAGATGTGGCGGAATAAGGTAGACGCTATCCGAAGCTAAGGTTGAGAGAAGCCAAGAACATGTAGGAGAGTACAAAATCCAGTATATGTAAGGTGCAAATCCTTACCATCTCATAGTTATAACGCTAAGGTCACATAACTTAATTGTTGTGTGACTTTTTATTTTACTTAAAGGAGGTGTGGTGATATGTAATGAAACTAACAGCTAAACAAAAGAAGTTTGCAGACAATTATATCAAGACTGGCAATGCTACTCAATCGGCAATTGATGCTGGTTATAGCAAGAAGACAGCGCCAACGATTGCAAGTGAAAACCTAATAAAACCTAATATTAAAGCGTACATTGATAAAAAGATGCGAGAGATTGAATCAGACCGCATTATGGACGCACAGGAAGCTTTAGAGTTCCTTACTAATGTAGTTAGAGGGAAAGAACTTGAAACGAAGGTAGTCACCACACAGTATGATGTAAGCACAGTGAAGGTGCCTGCTGATGTTAAGACTAAGATTAGCGCTGCTAAGGAAATCCTTAAACGTTATCCTGATAACGACAAGCTACTTGAACAGCAGATTCGTAAGATCACCGCCGAAGCTGATATAGCCGAAGCACGGGCTAAGGAACTTGAACCAGAATCCGGTGCAGATGATAACGATGGGTTTATTAGAGCTTTGAAGAACAGTGCTAGAAACGTTTGGGGTGATGATAATGAAGCTTAAGACTAACGTGTTCCATTTCACTCAATTTTCGAAAAAGCAATTGCAAGTGTTGACCTGGTGGGTTAATCCTAGCACCAAGGATAATGAAGCCATAATTTGTGATGGCTCGGTTCGTGCGGGTAAGACGGTCATTATGTCGCTATCTTACGTCATGTGGGCGATGCATACGTTTGACGGTCAACAGTTAGGCATGGCGGGCAAAACCATTGGTTCGTTTAGACGTAATGTACTACGCCCATTAAAACAGATGCTCGCAGGCAGAGGATACAAAGTAATTGACCATCGTACTGATAACATGTTTGAAGTTGTCAAGAACGGTAAGGCCAATTACTTTTTTATTTTCGGTGGAAAAGACGAAGCTAGCCAAGACCTGGTACAAGGGTTGACTGCTGCAGGTTTCTTTTTTGACGAAGTGGCATTGATGCCACAATCATTTGTTAACCAAGCAACGGCTCGTGTGTCTGTGTCTGGTGGTAAATATTGGTTTAACATGAACCCGGAAGGCCCCTATCACTGGTTTAAAATGAATTGGATTGATGACCTAAAAGGTAAGCGGGCGTTGCGGATTCATTTCCGAATGGAGGACAACCCCTCGCTTAGCGAAGATGTTATCGACCGTTACAAGCGGAATTATTCAGGCGTGTTTTACCAACGCTACATCTTAGGCTTGTGGGTAATGTCCGAAGGCGTTATCTACGACAACTTTAATCGCGACACAATGGTCGTTGATAAGCCACCAGAACGGTGTACTAAATACTATGTGTCGATTGATTATGGTACCCAAAACCCTACAGTATTCTTGCTGTGGGGTTTTTATGATGGCGTTTGGTATTGTTTAAAAGAATATTACTATGACGGACGGCACAGCTCGCGTCAAAAAACCGATGACCAGTATGCCGATGACTTGGATAATTTTGTTGGTGAGTTAAATGCAAAGGTTATTATTGACCCTTCGGCAGCATCATTTATTGCCGTGTTAAGAAGCAGGCATTACCGTATTATCCGTGCTGATAATGACGTGCTGAATGGGATACGCGAGACGCAATCAGCGATGAACAATGGTCTGATTAAGTTTACGCCGAACTTGAAGAATGTCTTCAAAGAACTTGCTTCATACGTCTGGGACGAGAAAGCGTCGAACCGCGGTGAAGATAAGGTAGTCAAGGAACACGACCACGCCATGGACGCAATGCGGTACTTCGTCTACATGGTAATCAGACGCAAAGAAGTTAAAGTAATCAGAAACAATTACATTTAGGAGGTGATCGCAATTCAAAGCTTAAGTGAAGATGTGTATGTGACAGACAACAATTCATTGGTGTATCCAGCCGACAAAGAGCTAACTGGTGAAGCCGTTGAGAGCTTTATCATTCAGCATATGTACATTGCTAACCATTATAAGGAGCTACGCAAAGAGTACATCGGAGACCACGACATTCTGCATAAGGATACACACCGTGGCAATCGACCGGACAATCGGTTAGTTGGTAATATGGCGCACTATATTGTTGAAACATTCAATGGCTTTTTCATCGGTAATCCCCCAAAGATTACATTGGATGATGAAACTGACAACGCGAAATTGAAGCAATGGAATGACACTAACTCGCTACAAGACAAGCTATCAGAGATTAGCCGTCAGGTAGACATCTATGGTCGTTCGATTGCTTTTTTGTATCAGAATGAGGATAGCGAAACGTGTGTTCAGTATGCCAGCCCGATTTCAGCGTTCATTATCTACGATGACACGGTCGATATGAACCCGCTCGCATTCGTCAACTACTATTACATCAACAATGAACTGCACGGCACAGTTATCACCGACGAAGCTATCTATGACCTAACGGATTCGTTCAAGATGAAAGACGGCAAGGTTAATCCTTACAAGGCAGTACCTGCAGTTGAGTTCTTCCAGAATGAAGAACGGCAGGGCATCATTGACAACGTCGAAACGCTAATCAATGCGCTAGATAATACGTTAAGTCAGAAGGCTAACCAAAACGAATACTTCGACAACACATATATGTACGTGTTCGGGGCGGAGCTACCAGAAGATAAGGACGGTAAGCCGTTGTTTGATTTAGAAGGCAACCAAATTATCTATTCGGGTGATGCGGCTTCTGTTGATGCTAAGATTGGGTTTCTTGACAAGCCAGACGGCGACGCAATGCAAGAGCACCTACTCGACCGGCTAACCAATATGATCTATCAGATTAGTATGGTGGCAAATATGAACGATGAATCTTTTGCTGGCAACAGTTCGGGAGTAGCGCTGGAGTACAAGCTTTTACCTATGAAGAACTTGGCTATGAACAAGGAACGAAAGTTTACACAATCGTTACGCAAACTCTACAAGCTTATATTTAGCGCTGGCACAGTACTCCAAGAAAGTAAAGCGGATGAGTGGCAGAACCTTAGTTTTCAATTTAACCGCAATCTACCAGTTAACATGGCGGATGCGGCTAATACAGCGAAGTCACTTGAGGGCATTGTAAGTAAGGAAACACAGCTCTCTACATTGCCGTTCGTTGATGATGCTAAGGACGAGATTACACGGATGCAAAAGGAACAGGCGGAGAATATCAAGAATTCGCTGGACGCAACCAGTAATCTAACCGACCAACAGAAAGCTGGTGTAGGTAATGAGCCAGAAACAACTGAACAAGAAGACTAGGCAATACTGGCAGAAGCGCGAGGCAGAGGAACGCAAGTGGATTGAATCCAACATCAAAACTGATAAAGACTTCGATAGGTTTCTCCAGGAGCATTACGACACGTTGCTAGATGGCATTAACAAGGACATCAGCGAGCAGTACACCCGGTATGCTAAGCGGGAAGGCTACACGCTTGCCGAAGCGCGGAAGAAAGTTGCTCAAGAAGATGTTAAGGCATTTTCTAACCAAGCCAAGAAGCTGGTAGCAAAAGCGAGAGATATCTTCAAAAGGAAAGGCAAAGTGGAATATGCCGACTTTTCAGACGAAGTCAACACTCGATTACGCTTGTACAATGCTACAATGCGCATTAATCGTTTAGAGATGCTCAAAGCCCAGATAGGTTTAGAAATGATTGACACTAACATGGATATTTACAGTGCAATGACTGACCGACTTAACGATGAGTATGTAGACGAGTTAAAACGGCAGGCTGGTATCTTATCCGATTCAGCTGGAGCAGTTAAAGTGGCTGAAACGTCTAGCATTGTAATGGCGTCTACAGGTAATGCTAATTTTAGTGAACGTTTATGGGCTAATAGCGACATTTTTAAAGCTAAATTAGACCAACTGCTAACTAAACAGATGGTACAAGGATTGAATCCTAAGGTGATTGCCAGAGATTTGAAGCCTTATCTCAAAGCAGAGGTCAACAACGCCAGATACGTAACCGAACGACTAGCACGGACTGAATCAGCTAGGGTACAGACACAGGCACAGTTACGAAGCTTTAAGAAGTACCATATCAAGTCGTGCAAATGGCATGCAGAACCGTCTGCTTGTAAAGTGTGCCGTGAGATTGCTTCTACTGATGAAGGTGTCTATTCGACTGATGATGTACCAGATTTACCAGCACACCCTAATTGCAGATGTAGTATTTCAGCGTGGCATGACAAAGAATAGGAGAATGCAATATGGATTTTAAAGATTTTTTGTCGATGGATAATGTTGAAAAAATTAAGCTTATTAGAAGCTATATTAGACAAGCTGGTTTTGAAAATCCTGACCAATATATTGGCGTATGTGTGGCAGTGATAGATCAATTTAACGAATGCAAATCTGATAATGAGATTCAAAAGAGAATTTCAGAAATTACAAGAGAGACATGGGGACGTGTGCGATGACTAATCACGGTCACCGCTATTTTTATGCTCTTTTTCCTGTTTGCAGAGCTAAAAGAACAACTGAGTAGCCTCCCAAGGCTTTAAATGCGAGCAAAGGAGAAATTGTTATGGAACTAGAAGAAAAATTACCAATGAACTTACAATTCTTCGCTGAACAATCAGATGATAGTGGCGATGCTACTAATGATAATCTTGACCCTAGTACAGATACCGAAGCTAGCTCGGAAGATGTTCAAGGACAACAAGAGGAAAACGAAGAAGAAAATGGCAAAAACGAGAATATTGATGGCGATAAAACCGTTGATAAGCTCAAGAAGCGTCTAGATTCTAAAACAGCTGAAAACCATGACTTGAAACAGAAGTATGAGGAACAATCTCAACTACTTGATGATTTAAAGTCCGGACGAAAATCAATTAAGGAGCTCGCTTCCGACGATAAAAAGTCAAAGGAAGAAACCGAAAAGGATAATGAGATTGCTAAGTTAAAAGCTGAAATTGCTCGTACTAAAGCTATTAATGAAACTAATGCAGTCTTTAAAGACCAAGGCTTAGTAGTGAGTGATGACGTCCTTAACATGGTTGTAGGCAATGGTACTGATAATGACGCTATTTACGAAAACGTAAAGGCGTTGACAGGCTTGATTAATAACATTAAGGAAGATACTAGAAAAGAGTTTATGAAAGGATCGACACCACGAATCAGTGGCAAGAAATCAGCTAAGGTTTCGACAAAAGATTTTGATCAAATGACATTGGCTGAAAAGGTTCAACTCCTTGCAAACGATCCCGACAAGTTTAATAAATTAACAGGAGGAATTAAATAATGGCAGATACAGCCCCAACAAAAATTGCAGATTTAACAAACCCAGAGGTATTAGCACCGATTGTGTCCTATGAATTACAGAAGGCACTTCGCTTTTCACCATTAGCAAATGTAGATACTACTCTACAAGGTCAACCAGGGACTACATTAAAGTTTCCTAAGTTTACCTACATTGGAGATGCACAAGATATTGGTGAAGGCGAAGCTATTCCGCTTGATAAATTAGGGACAGAAACGCAAGAAGCAACCATTAAGAAGGCTGCTAAAGGGACTTCTATTACTGATGAAGCAGTACTTTCAGGGTATGGAGACCCACTCGGTGAATCTACTCGTCAATTAGGCTTATCGCTTGCCAATAAGGTTGATGACGACGTATTGGCAGCTGCTAAGACAGCAACTCAAACAATCACGTTCGATCCAACGGTTGATGGCATTCAAGCCGCGCTTGATATCTTTGATGATGAAGATGACAAGGTAGTAGTGGCAATTATGAGCCCTAAGGATGCGGCTAAGGTTCGTAAAGATGCTATGACACAAAAGCTTGGTTCAGAAGTGGGCGCCAACCAATTAATCAACGGCACATACCTTGACGTATTAGGTGTTCAAATTGTGCGTTCTAAAAAGTTAAAAGAAGGCGAAGCAGTATTTATCAAGGTAGATCCAACTAAGCCAGCTCTCAAGTTAATCATGAAGCGTGGTGTGCAAGTTGAAACTGACCGAGACATTACTCGTAAGACAACCATCATGACCGCCGATGAGCATTACACAGCTTACGTTTACTACGATAAAAACCTTATCTACTCGGCCCCAAAAGCGTAAACCCACCTGCTAGTGGGATTACCGCTAGTCAAAAAACGTTGTCCGAAAAGGTGGGGGACGCTAAAGACATTACCATCACTAGTGATCCAGTAGACGCAAATGATGCTGACGCTGTAGTTAAAGCAACAACTGCTACATCAAGTGACGAAACCATTGCAACGGTCGCTAAGAAGAGTGATGGCACATTCACAATTACCGGCGTTAAGGCTGGTACAGCAACCATCACGTTTACGAGCGGTGAATTTAAAGCAACAGTAGCTGTAACGATTACTGACGCCGCCTAGGAGGTTGTCAAATGGCTGAAACAGAAGATTTGAAGAATCTTAAAAAGCTACTGATGCTGAAGAAAGACGATGTTAGCAAAGATGAATTACTACAGTTAATCCTTGATAATACGTCGGCATCATTAAAAATTAAGCTCCATAGGAAAGCAAGCGAGACTGTCCCCGATGAACTCAACTACATCTTGTTAGAAGTGGCTGTACGGCGTTTCAATCGCCTTAAAAATGAAGGAATGGCTAACTATTCCCAAGAAGGTGAATCAATCACATTTAACAGTGATGATTTCGACGATTTCAAAGATGACATCGTCGATTGGTTAGCTGATCAAGAAGATAAGCCTACATCGTTAGGTAAGGTTAGCTTCATTTCAGGCTATCAAGGGAAGTGATGAGATGCGATTCACGGACAGAGTTCAATTCTACAAATCAAATGACCATTACGATCCAAGTAATCCTAGCGGAGAGCCAGTTATGGTTGGTGAAGTAATTGCTAACGTCACACATCTAGGCGTTGACCGCTCACAACAATTATTTGGCGACATCGGCGTAGATAGGTTGGTCGTCCGTTTGGTAGAGCCGTTTAACAGCAACTGGGACTTGTTGACTGTCAATGATGGAGAAACGTACTACAAGCTCCAGACAGGAGTACATCCGCTTAAGATAATGGGTTATATCGTGGGGAAAACGCAGAATGAGTAACTATAATTTTTCAGTCAAAGGTCAAGACCTTTTAATTAGAAAATTGAAGCAAAAAGCTCAAAAAGGTGCAGTTAAAGCTATTGTTAAATCCCATACTGCAAACATGGAGAGCAAAGCTCAAGAATTGGCGCCAGTTGATACGGGTAATCTAAAACGTGGCATTAGTTCGCAATTGCTAAAAGGCGGAATGGCAGGAGCAGTTATTTCTTCTGCAGAATACTCAGGATACCAAGAATTTGGTACTCGTTTTATGGCTGCTCAACCATACATGGGTCCGGCTTGGCGAAAGGAACGGCCACTATTTTTAAGCGATTTGCATAATTTAGTAAGGTAGGTGGTTAATATCAGAAAATCACCAGCACAAGACGTCTACGATCGCTACTTCATGCTTTCCCGGAAAATGGGATACGACACATACGACTACTTGCCACCTGACAAGGTCAAATATCCGTTCGTCGTAATGAGTAGCGTCGAAGATAACAAAAATAACACCAAAACAGAATTGACTGGATCAATCGTGCTAACCATTGATTGTTGGGGCATACCGAAACAGCGTTTAACCATTACAGATATGGTTGAGCGCTTTTTTTATGCCTCTGTTGGTCATATCAATACAGAAAACTACTCGTATTACGGGCAAGCTCAACAACAATCAACCCGCACTTTGATTGACACCAGCGTACCTAATTCAACCTTATTGCATGGAATTGTAACGGTTGAACTACAGATTCAATAGAAAGGAAGGAAGAATAAATGCCAGAAACCAAAAATGATAGCGTGCTTAAGTTCTCCGGTGACGATGTTGTCGGTTACGTTCGTAAGCTATCCAATGCCAAAACGGAAGCAGCGCAGTTAATCCCTGGGCAAACTTCGTTTGAGATTGACTTCAAGCGAGATGCCGACACGGAAGACACAAAAGATGGAGGATTCCAAACTAGTTCTTCGTTGGAAACGGACGTGGAAATCGACTTCATTAATAACACTTCGAAGATTGCTGACCAACTAATTGATTCGATCATGAACAATGAAGTAATGGAAATCTGGGGTGTTAATCGGAAACGTAAAAACAAAGATGGTAAGTACTATGCGTGGTACATGCGCGGAGTAGTCTCCGAAGATGACAACTCTAATGATGCTGGTGATAAGTCTGAACGTGACGTATCGTTCGCAATCCAAGGAGTCCCACAACGGGGCTGGTTAACGTTGTCTGCTGACCAACAAGCTGAATTGGATTATATCTTCCGTGGTCTGGATCAGGTCACAGAAGGCGATGATGGCACTGAAAGTAACGGCGGAACTCCATGGGAAGATGCGGACGCTGGGACAAACGTACCAGACGCATCACCGTCAAAATAGAAGCCCCGGTGGGAGTTTCTAGTACACCCACTAATAGCGGGGCTATTGTAAACGCACTTTAAAAAGGAGGCCATATTATGGCAGATAGAACTAATCAACATTTGGTTATCTATGACAAGTCTGGTACTAAGAAATTTGAAGGCGAGGTTGGAGCAACAACGGTCGCAATCACAGGACTAGAAGCCGGTACAGCTGTTGCAGAAGGTGATTATCAGATTGCTTGGAGCGACGGTACTAACGAATCGGATAAGGTCGATGTGCCAGCGTTCACAGTTAATGCCGAAACTAAACCAGAAGTAGCAACCAATGTTACGGCTTCACCAACAGATGATGGGACAAAAGTTACAGCCGAGTAAACAAATTTAGTCGCCAATTAAATGAACAATACCTACGGGGGCGGCAATTAAAGGAGTAATAAGACATGGAAATTACAATTGGAAAGCAAAAACAAGAATTGAATTTTGGAGTACGTTTCGTAAATGAACTTGATAATGTAATCGGAGTTAAACGCGATGGAATTTCGTTGGGCTTTGGATTGACAAAGAGTATTCCAGCTTTACAAGCCTACGATACAGCAGTACTGGCTCAAGTCCTATACTGTGCGACCTTCCCTAATTCACCACGGGCAAGCCTCGAATCAATCTATGATTTTATTGATAATCCAGACACTGATATTGAAGGACTATTCAAAGAAGTTAACAAAGAACTTAAAAAGGCTAACGCAGTTAAGTTGGCATTAAAAAACATGAAAGCCTAGATGGCAAACGAAAAAGATCAAGCGATGAAGAATATCGCGAAATCATTCTATTTTCGTTAGCTTATCTAGGCTTTACTTCTATCCAAGAAATTGAGCGTATGACGATCAGCGAGTATTACTTGCGCTTAGAAGCTTACCAGCTTCGTAAAGTAGAAGAACGTACCAATTTAGCATTGCAAGCCTTTTTTAATCAGATGGTCCAAACACCTAAGAGTAAAAGCAATCCGCATCCGAAGTACGACCAACTCGATAAGTTATACGACGCTGAAGCTGAAATCAGTGAGATTAGACATCAATTCGAAGGGCTGCCTTCTAAACGAATTGAAAAGCAAGAACGTAGCCGCATGATTGCGGAGCGCTATGCCGCTTACCAAAAGATTAAGGAAAGGAGGAAGCAGAATGGCGGAAAGTTATAATGTAACGGCGATATTAAGCGCAATTGATAAAAATTTTAGTGCAACCATGGCAAAGGCCGCTGATCAGACTGCTTCCTTCTCGTCTAAGGTTGGCGCCGTTACTAGCGGGGTTGGTAAGTCAATGGCTGTTATTGGCGGGGCGACCACTGCTCTAGGTGTTAGCTCTGTTAAGTCCTTCGGTGACTTCCAAGCTTCCCTAAATAAGGCAGCTGTAACTGCTGGTGGAACGTCAAAAGACATTTCAGGATTAGCGGATGTTGCTAATAAGATGGGTGCTGATCTGCCTTTATCAGCGCAAGATTCAGCGGACGCCATGATTGAGATGGCTCAAGCAGGAGCGGATGTCGGACAGATTAAAGAGCAGTTCCCAGCCATTGCCGAAGCATCAACTGCGGCTGGTTCTGATTTAATCCAGACCGCGGGGGTTGTGCAGAATGCAATGAACATTTGGGGCGATAGCCTAGAATCGCCAAAGCAAGCCGCGGCGGCATTAACATTAACTGCGAATGCAAGTAATGCGTCAATCGAGGACATGCAACAAGCATTAGCAACGATTGGTGGTACTGCAAAAGCGTCTGACATGAGTTTGCAGACCACATCTACAGCCATTGGGTTATTAACTAACCGTGGTTATAGTGCGGCTCAAGCTTCTCAAGATTTGAACCATGCGATTCTGCAGATGCAGGCGCCAAGTAAGATTGCTAAGGCGGCTATGCAGAATTTGGGGATTAGCTTTACTGATGCCCAAGGAAATATGAAGCCATTCCCTACAATCCTTCAAGAAATTAGCAAGTCAATGGACGGGATGACATCGTCTGAAAAGCAAAAAAATCTTAAAGCAATGTTTGGTACTGCCGGAATGCAAGCAATTGGACCGTTACTTGATTCAATTAATGATAAATCAGGCTCTGTTACCAAGTCGTGGGACGGCATGTTTCAAGAAATTCAAAACGGATCTTATAGTGCCGCGGCGGCATCAAAAACTTTAAGTACGCAAGCATCAGAAATGCAGAAAAATGTTGGCTCTAAAATTGAGCAAATAGGCGGTAACTGGGAAGCTTTACGAAACAAGGCTATGGATAGCAAAAACGGCGTTGTCGGTGCCATGATTGACATGATCAATAATACTATTACGTGGGCGACAACTTCTAATTCATGGATTGCGAAAGTTATTCGTGGTTTTGTTGGACTATCTCCAGTCTTAGGACCTGCATTAGTTATTTTTGGAGGTTTGTTAATTGCGACAGTAAAAGTGGCATCGGCAGTCGGAAAGCTTGCTAAGGGCTTCTACTCGATAGGTAAGGCAGTAGTTGGCTTAGTCGCTAAGCTATTTGGCGTAGCAACCGGAAACACTGCTGTAGGTGCTACTTCCGAAGGTGCTGCTGTTGGTGAAAAAGCAGTTGGAAAGAATGCTGAAAAAAGTGCTGGACAGATGATCGCAATGGGATTCGCTGCACTTGAGATTGCGGCAGGATTCGCGTTGGTGATTGCTAGCCTGGCTGTGTTGGTACTTGCGATTGCGCAATTGGCTAAGCAAGGCATGGACGGCGTGGTTGCCTTAGTAGCGTTTGGCGCAACAGTCGCCGTGTTGGCTGGTGTTTTCGCTCTGCTCGGACCAGTGTTGACAGCTAACGCTGTGGGATTAATCGCGTTCGGTGCTGCGGTAGTAGCTGCAGGTGCCGGTGTTGCACTTTTTGGAGCCGGTATCCTTGCGATGGGAGCCGGGTTAGTCCTAGCTAGCAAAGGTGTCACGGCACTAGTTAATGCTTTTATCTTGCTTGGTAACAACATTGGACTAGTAATCCCAATGATGGGAGCTATCGGTGCTGGCATGAGTGCATTGTTAAGCGGGATCCTTAATGCGGTAATTACTAATGTACCATTAATTGGACAAGCATTTATCACATTAGGAGAAACAATCCTTAATGTGATCGTTACCCTGACACCTCAAATTATCCAAACTTTCATGACGCTATTAATGGCGTTAATTAATGCAATTGTGACGTACGCTCCGCAAATAACAGAGGCGTTTGCACAATTGATAATCGGAATCTTGAACACGATTACCACATACCTACCACAACTAATTACTGCAGGTTCCAATTTGATCGTTGCGTTTTTAAATGGAATTGCGCAAAATCTCCCTAACATAATAACGGCAGCAGTTAATGTAATTGTTGCTTTTATTAACGGGATCGCAAATAACTTAGGCAGGATTATCGATGCAGGTATTAATTTGCTGGCTAAGTTTATTTTAGGAATAGCTAATGCAATGCCTAGGCTTGCTAGTGTCGCTGTTCAAGCTGTTGAGAAATTCGTCTATGGTGTTGGTAATGCTCTAGGACAAGTACTTGCATCAGGAACCAAGCTTATTGGAATTTTCGTTAAAGGTATTTTGGATGGACTGACCGGGTCTAGAAATTCTGGTACTAAAAATGCCAACGCTGTTAAAGACGGAATTAGTGGCATTTCATTATTTGGTGCCGGTCAATCTATTATTAATGGTTTTCTGAATGGTATGAAATCCGCTTATGGTGCTGTACAGAGTTTCGTAAGTGGTATTGCCAGCTGGATTAAACAGCATAAAGGGCCAATTAGTTACGATAGACGGTTATTAATCCCTGCTGGTAAATCTATCATGCTTGGATTCAATGAAGGATTGATGAAGCAGTTCAGCAATGTACAGAGCAACGTTACTGCAATGGCAGGACAGGTAGCTGATAGCATGCAGTTTACGATGCCTTCGATTGATGCTTCAAACATGAACAATAGTCTCCGTAGAGTTCAGTCACTATCATCGAACACCTTTGGTGCCAACTTTAGTGGCACGGTTGCCTTACAGGATTCGACTGTAGGACAACAAAACAACTTGCTTTTGAGAAAAATAGCTAACAAGCAACAAGCTATCTATCTTGACGGTGATGCCCTAGTTGGTAGGACTTATACACGTACGGATTCGGCACTCGGTAATCATGCTGACTTAAACGAAAGGTGGGGGCGCTAATGCAATATCGGTTCAGAGACTTACAACCTACGCTTAGAGATACATTTAACGATATTCCAGAGGAAGGCTTTGCATTCGGTGATTTTGATAGCCGAAAAGCAGGGCTTTTTTTAGTCGAACGAACTGCGCCTACGCCAGAAGAAAAAGAGATCACCGAGAGTGTGCCATACATGCAAGGCGTCTACGATTTTTCAATGTATCAGAATGAACGGTTCTTTGAAAACCGTGAAATCACGTACAAGTTAGTTATCCCAATCGGGGTCTATCACGATCGAAAAGGCGTTGAGCAAGATATCAAGCGCCAACTAATGCCATTAGGACGGCAAGCGTTAATTGACACACACGAGGAAGTCTATTACTGGATTGGTAAGTGTAAGAGTGTGGAAGCTGACGACGATTCAGAGAAAGGATTATTGAACGTCACGGTAGTATTCGATTGCTATCCATTTGCGTTCACTAACAACCTCGAAGGTGCAGACGTTTGGGATGACGTCTATTTCGATCACTGGATTTGGCAACCCGTCAAATTTAATGTTAACGGAAAGCAAGATATCCAGTTAGAAAATATAGGATCGCATAAGGTGATGAGTAACTTTGAGGTGACTGGCAAAGTTACTATTAAAGGCTCGTTTGGCACGAAAACCCTCGACGAGAAGACCGATGAAAAGTCGTCGATCCCAATTCAAGTCGGAGTTAACAAAATCATACTTGATGGCAATGGAACAATATGGTTCAAATTTAGAAGGGAGGAACTGCTGTAATGTATAGAATTATTGCTTACAATGAGCCGACTGATACAGCGGGCTTTGTTATCCACGATCCCGCTGTTAACGAATCGGTTAGTGAAGGCAAGCTAAATCTTAAGCAGTCCGATGTTAACGATTTATCGCTAACCATCAATCAAGATAACCCTCTCTTCGGCAATGTGAGACCAATGCACACGCACGTTGAGGTCTACGACGATGATAAGCTTATCTTTCGGGGGCGAGCGTTAAAGCCTACGCGAGAGATGAAAGATTCCGGACAATTTCTGCAGACCTATGTGTTTGAAGACATTTCAAGCTACCTAATCGACAGCGTTCAGCGCTTTTTAGAAGTTAGAAACGCAACGCCTAAGCAATTTCTGGAGAAGGTTATTGAGGAGCACAATACTCAAGTACCGGCTTATAAGCAGTTCAATCTAAGAACTGTAACGGTTGATAATAGCAAGGATAACGCACTCCGAACAATTGACTATGCCACAACCCAAGAAACCATTAAGAAGCTACTAACGGATTCCGTTGGTGGCTTTTTGATTACTGAATATAAGGACGGTAAGAACTACCTGGATTACCTTAAGGCACCGGGCAAGGACCATAACAACGACACACCAATTCGCATTACCGAAAACATGCAATCGGCAAGCGTTACGATTGACCCGTCTAAGGTAATTACTAGATTGATTCCGCTAGGTGCACAGATCGAGACCCAGAACCCGGATAAAAAGAATGATGATAGTTCGGACGATGGGACTAAGTTAAGCGGTCCAATGCATGCTGTTAATGGTGACTGGGGGCCAGCGATTAAGTTTGCGGCACAATGTATGAACACTAAGGTGACCAACGCCCAAGTTGCTACTATCAAAAATGTTATTCAACATGAGTCCGGTGGTAGCGAGACAGTGGTTAATAACTGGGATTCTAACGCTGCAGCTGGGCACCCAAGCAAGGGACTACTGCAATTCATTGACACGACTTTTAAGGCGTACGCTATCGAAGGCTATACCGATATTCTCAAAGGCTTCCACCAACTGTTGGCGATGTTCAATGATTCCAATTGGGCTAGTGATGTCCATACTGGTGGATGGGGGCCCACCGGTAAGCGTCGTTATGATAAATTACCAGTTGAAATTGTTGCTAGCGGAGGTGGTAATTGGGGGTCTCCGTTCCCTTCTGTCGGACACGTAGCATTCGAAAGCGGACAACTTTTCGGCGTTCACCCTGGAGGAGAATTCCGACAAAATGGCTTCCATGACGGCTTAGACTTTGGGACGGCTAAGTATCCCGGCACCGACGTCCACGCCGTCCATGGCGGTAGAGTAACGCATAAGGGCTACATGGGTGGATTGGCATACTACTTCGTCACCCATTCCGATGATGGCTACAATGTGGTCTATCAGGAAGCATTCGGCAGTAGTAGCAACATCAAGGTTAAGATTGGAGATTACGTTAAGACTGGCCAAGTAGTCGGCAGACGGACAACCAATCACCTTCATGTTGGTGTGACAAAAAAGGACTTCAACTACGCAGTTGCACACTCGTTTACTAATAATGGTACATGGATTGACCCGGAGCCGTTAATTTTTGGATCAAAAAGGAGAATAATGTTGCGGGCTAAGCGGGTAGTTGCCGATTCGCCGTTAGCTAAGCAAGCACTTGACATTGAAGCTGGGGTAAAGCTGTTCGAAGCGGCAAAGTCTTCACATTTAAAATATGAGACCAACTACCTCCGCGCGGACATCTTGTCTAATCAAGCACACGGCGATTGTTCATCGTTTGTAAGTTATTTTCTAGAGCTGGCAGTACATGAAACTGATAGAACGCTCTACACAACCGACACGTTGCACGGATTTTTGAAAAAACATGGCTATGCACTGCATTACGAGGGCAACACTAAGACGCTCCCAGCATTGCAAACTGGCGATGTTTTTATTTTGGGCAAAAAAGGCGACAAACCAAGCCATACCGCAGTAATGAAAGACGCGGATACGTTATTAGAGTGCGCGCAAGGTTGGAGCAATGGTTATGACCAAGGTGGCGCCGACATGTTCGAGCACGGTAAATCGGGTGATGAGAATTTAGCTGCTTGGTGGAAACGGAATTCACAGGGGTGGAACGGTGAATGGTACTGGTATCTCTATCGTTTCGGCGGAAATATTCCAGAACAAGAATCGGGTGACCAAAAGGGTGGCACGATTAAGTCTGGCGTTCGTTACACCATTGCGCCAGTCAATGACGGGAAAGACTACCTTAATATTCCTGATTTTCAAAAAGAATTTGGAGTCATTAATGGTACTGTCACGTGGGATGACGTCAAGGACCCGAACGAGTTGCTAAGCAAGGCTAAGGCTTGGATTAATAATCAGAAAGCGTCGACGAATTCGTGGAACATCTCGGCACTAGAGTTGCCGGACTACGATCACTTTAAAGTCTACGACAGGTATTTATTCATCAACCCGTACGTAGCTGATACGCAGTTACTGACGGTTGTTAGTAAGGAGATTGACATTACCAATCCGTTCAAGTCCACACTAACAATTGGTGATAAGACGCCGAAGTTGACCGATTACCAGAATGAAAACCGGAACATTTCCAAAGTAGTTTCTAAGCTGGCAAGCACGGTGACAACTATCTCTGGTGATGTTTCGGCTATGCGTGGCGGTGCGGGTAACTCTAGCAGTCAATTGCAGACAATCTACGACCAACTTGGCAATACCAACGTGCCACAGTTGCAGAAGGATGTAGAAGGTATTCAGGATTTTAACCAAAAAGCCGATGAACGATTGACTAACGCTGAAACAGACCTGAAAACTGTAAAAGAAGATGACGAATCAACCAAGAAAACGCTGGATGAGTATAGGCAAACAATCGCAAACTTAGATGCAAGATTAAGAAGGTTGGAAGGAGCAAATGGATAATGACTGAAGTGTATAAAGACAATGTTGAGACGTCTAGCATACCGAATAATATTGCGGAAGTTGCTAAGAAAATTCGCACAACTAAATATGGCAAAGATATGCGCGAATCAATCGCACAAGGGTTCGAACTAATCGACGAACTTCTTAAAAGGGAAGATTTGATTAAATTCGAGACTCATTTCCCAGAAATCACAAACAAAGCCAATAAAGTATCAAGCGTAATCAACGCTAATTACGATACAGACATACCAGTGTTAGACACGCCAGTTTTTAACGCTGGATACTTTGATGTAGATTTTAGGCAACAATTAGTTGATGCCTACGGTAAGACGATAGACGGGGTATCGGCTTTAATCTCAGGCATGAAGAAAATGGGACTTGGGAAAACAATTTCAGACACTGAAATTAGTGTCCCGCAAAAAATCGAGTTTAACAGCCTAGAGATAACAGCCGTACGGCAATATATATCGCGACAAGAAGCCGAAATTAATAGGAGTTTAGAAGTCGTTAATAATATTATTGAGGAACAAGGATTGGAGGATTCTAATGAAAGTTAAAGCGGAAGAAAAGGGACGTTATGTTGTCATCAACACTTTGTTAAGTACCACAGACGTGACCGTAGTTGACCGGCTTAACGGTCGCTTAGGTGATAGTGGTAGAAAAGTTTTTTTTGCTCTGAAAGATGGAATGAAAAATCATGACCTAACCGGGCAGGATGCTTTTATTCGCGCTAAGGATTCCGAGGGCAAGATTAAACAAGTTACGGGCATTGCTGATTTGATTTCTGCATCCAAAGGATTATTTAGTATGTATATTCCGCCTGAATTTTACCAAGCGACGGGTGATTTTGAAGAGGCTTATTTAGCGATTACGGATTCCAGTGGAGTTTTAATTAGTTCAGTGCCCTTAACGTTCAGAGTGCTAGAAAACAATATGATTATCACGTCTAACGGTAGTCAAGATTATATCGATCAAATCGATAATTTTATCGACGAAATGCGCGATAGAATTGATGACTTAAGCGATTCTATCAATGCACAGAATAGATCGTTCCTATCCTTAAAAGATGCCTTAGCAGTCTACACAGACTTAATCAATAAGAATGCAGTAGCAACGTTAGGCGCCGATAATCAATTTACAGGAAATAACACTTTTGAAAAAACAATTAACGGAACAATCACGTCTGCTGAAAAAGCTGACATGGCTTCTGAAGCAGATACAGCTAAGATTGCTCACAAAACTGATGATGACACGGGTTGGATGGACATTTCCAAAAACTTTTTGCCAGGAGCTGCGGGTACTGCAAAAATTAGAAAACGCAATGGAGTGGTCCAATTAATTATCCAAGCTGTTACTGGTTATTACGAAGGAAATAAGCTTAACAATGGTAACCAATTATTGAAATTGCCGTGGAAGGGCTCCGCGGGGCCTAATTATCCCGGTGAATATAGTTTCATTTACAACGGTGCATCAGCTGCTCTATCAATTATGGATGACGTCCTAATTGTGCATTGGGTGACGAATCCATCAACAGACAAAGGTATACATTTATATGCCACTTTAACTTATATTGCTAATGATTAGAGGAGGAAGTTATGAGATTTGTTAAAGTTTTAAATAAAACCCTGACGAAGGAAAATGATACGGCGGCTACTTATAGGATTAATCTATATGACGATTTAGATATTACTAATTTGGATAACAAGACAGTTGATATTTCAGTCGCAAATGACGACGGGTTTATTGGATTGATTGTGCCAGAAGTCGATAACCCGAATGTAATTATCGATCTAGGTAATACAGTTTTAAATGGATTACCCGCTGGATCTTATTTCTTAGAAATTAATGTCAAGGACGAAAATGGGAATGTAGCTAAGTATCCAACAGCTGGCTATATTACGCTTGACGTCTCACCAGACCTAGTTAAGACCATTGATTCGCTCGTGCCACAGGTAACGTTAGATTCAATCCTCAAAGCCGTTGATGATAAGGTAGCGGAACTAAAAGCTCAAGGCTTAAAGGGAGATAAGGGTGATCCAGGTAAAGATGGTCGTGATGGCCGCGATGGTCTGGACGGCGAAGACGGTAAGGATGGCCGTAATGGGATTGATGGTAAGGACGGTAAAGATGGTGAAAACGGCTTGACACCGTTCTTGGCTTGGGCTGATAGTATGGACGGTTCAACCAATTTCAGCACTACAAATTACAATTTAACCTACGTAGGAATTGCCTATTCGACTGACGATATGCCACCAACAGACCCACATGCTTATAATTGGACACTTAATGCAGAACCCACCGTGTTATCTAATAATGTGGTTGGAGCGTTCGATTATTTGTTGATTCAATCCGCAGATGGCACAGTCTGGCGCGAAATTATCGACAACGATGGCAATGTAACGTTTAATAAGCAATAGGAGGTGATTAGATGCAAATGTCACAGGATTACTTCTTTAATCCACACAAGCCATTCGACGAGAAGGTCGGTATCTTTGCTCATCATCACGGTTCAGCAGTCCAGAAGACAGTTACTTTAGACAACTACAAGAGTTACATTGACAATGAACTTGATTTAGTGGAGGAGATGGGTTATCAACACATTGAGACACCCTTTACCCATGTCGATGATTACAATTCTGAATTTGTTACGGTTGTTCAGTACCTCGTTGATAAAGCATTAAAACGCGGAATAAGCGTGATGGTCATTGCTCAAGGAAGTCAAAATAATGCTTTAACTGAAGCTGAGATTAAGGTTGATTCGGAACGCTATTTGAGAATCATGACTGAATTCGTTATCCGTAACGCTGGTAAGGGGATTATCTACGAGGGCATTAACGAGCCTGATAGTAGTGACTGGTACGGCCAGAACAACATGGAGGGCTACCGCAAAGCGATTGAATGGGATAACAAACTTAAGGCGGTAATTAAGCAATATGACCCAACAGCCACCTTTGTGGAAGCTGTATTAGATCCTATCTACGGTGTGCCTTTAATCAAAGAAGGACTAATTGATAGTGGTGCTTATGCGCGTCATTCTTATACCAAAAATATCGGAACCAAGGGTAACAACGTTCCAGAAAATCAGTTATTAAATCCGCTAGAAACAAGCAGCTACGACGGTGATAAATTTGCGATGACCGAGTTTGGTTTCGCTGTCGAGCACGCTGGCAATGATCAAGAGAACAATTGGCAGGGACTAGTTTCTGAAGACGAATCAGCAGCACTAACAGTTCGACAAATGATAATCCATGATGCTCTTGGAGCACCGATGATGTACAACTTCATTTTGGGTTACTTATATGTATTTAAGCAATACCAATATTTTGACCTGAACAAGAACATCACGCCTACCGGGACGGCGGTTAAAAATGTGCTAAAAGAATTAAAGGGTTACTATTTTGATTCATGGGTCTGGGCTGATGTAGGTGAACATCGAAGCTTTATCGCTAAATATATTAAAGATGGCACGACTAAATATGCTTATTGGAACGCAGACGGAGTTAGTGCTGATATTACGGTCGGTACTAACACGCTCCATGCCACTAGTGCACCGCAATTTACAATTGCTAATCTAGAAGCATCAGTGAACACATTAGTAATACAGACGCCAGTTGGACTTAGCACAATCGATGTTAAGCATCTCCCAGTTAACCAATCAGTACCGCTACAATTGCCTTATGTTAAGGGCTATCAACATAACGAGGTTAATGCTACCTTAGATGGCACTGGTAAGCTAACTCTAGAGGGTGATATCATCTACCGAAAAGCTGATGAATCAGGGTTAAAAGTACAGGCTAAGAAACTGAATGGTTCTTTCAAAAATCTAAAATTAAAGTCACCGGATGGCAGTATCTGGCAAGCGTCAATTTCAGAGGATGGAAAACTAAGCTGGATTAAAAACTATGGTGACCAATTATAAACGCCTAGATTATAGGCGTTTTTTATTTTGAAAAATTAAGGGGAAGAAGGTGTAAGGTTGCATACGCTGTTGGGACTGTCTTGGGGGGAATGGGCATCTATTACAACTGTAGTTATTTTTATGGCAGGCATGGTTAGCCTGCTTTTTAAGTACGTCGTTTTTGGTCCATTTCAGGAAGATATAAAAGATTTAAACAAGAATTTTAAGATGCTTAATAATAATCTAAGCGAGTTAAGGAGTGATATCGCAAAACTAGATAAACGAGCGGACGAACATGACCGAAGATTAGATAGGCATCATGAACGAATTAAGGACTTGCATGACAAAATAATGGGAGGAAGTTACTAATGGAAAAAGTAAAAAACATCAATTGGCACGATGGAAAGCTATGGGCAGGATTGATTAGTCTAGGAATTGTGTTGATTCAGCAATTCATGATAGCCTTTGGCTACAATTATCCAATCGACTGGCAAAATATTGTAGGCATTATTAACACAGTATTAACAATCCTAGGAATGCTGGGAGTGGTTAGTGACGTTACGGCTGTTGATACTGAAGGAGGTAAGGCTGACAATGAAGCTAAAAAATAAATTAATTGCTGGATTGGTCGCTGGAGCAGCGGCCTTTTTTGTTGGACTGAATCAACAGGTGAGCGCTGCAACGATTAACAATGACTATGCTTTAAGCGCTAGTGAAGGCTCATCATTACGTACCAGCAATAACGTAATTATTGCGCACGCCACTGGTACTTATGCTCCAGCTGTCAACAACGCTATTTTTGAAAAACGTACGTGGTATAGCAACGGTGCGTACGTTCAATACATCGTTGGCGATGGTGGTAAGATTTACCGCGTCGGCGCCGAAGGCTATCAAGCGTGGGGCGCTGGTAGCTGGGCTAATGCAAATGCTCCGGTGCAAATTGAACTGGCACAGACGTATGATCAAGCAGAGTTCCGTAAGGACTACGTGACGTACGTTAACTTACTACGTTCCAGCGCTATCAAATACGGAATTCCGACTACTGTAGATGATTCTTCATGGCGTGGCGTTAAGTCACATCTCTGGGTTACTAATAACGTTTGGGGAGATCACACCGACCCTTACGGCTATCTAGCGAGCCACGGAATTAGTAAGTCTCAATTTGCCCACGATGTAAAATACGGAATTGATACGAAGGATTCTGATACTGATAATACAATTAAACCAAGTAAACCTACCAAGCCGACTGATAAAAAGCAGGTAGATGTAACCTACGCGCTTCATCAAAGAGGAGGCAGTTGGTACCCGGATGTTAAAAACTTCGGATCAGGTAGCAACGGCTATGCTGGGGCACCTTATCAAGCAAACGATTTGCTGTACATCAAAGTAAACCGCGGTTCAATTAAGTACCGTGTCCATACGATTGAGGATGGCTGGCTTCCGTGGGTAACTAAAGCAAACAAGAACGACACAGTCAACGGTGTTGCTGGTATTAAGGGCCACACCATCGACGGAGTTCAAATGTATTACACAACGCCATCTGGCGAGCCTTACCAACAAGCTTATTACCGCACGCAAACAGCAAATCGAGCAGGTTGGCTAGGCGTGTGTGCTGATAATGGTTCCGTTGCTGGTTACGACAGCTGGGCTGGCATGCTTGGTGAGCCGCTCGATCGACTGCAAATTAGTATTAACGACCATAGTAATTTTTAAACGTAACAACAGGAAGTAAAAAAGCCTATTCAGTTTAAATACTGGATAGGTTTTTTTGTTAACAACAATTTAAATCAAAAATAAAATTGGTATATTTATTTCTAATATATAGGTTGTGGGCGTATTGACCCCTATTTTTAGTTCTAAGCCCTTTAAAAAAGAATTAGAATGTAAAATGACTACTAATTAATTGTTTTGGTATGTTTCGGGCTCAGATTAAACTGTTGACTTTTTAATTGGTATATTTTTATAATGACATATAGCAATGGACGAGGAGTAAGGAGGGGATATTATGGCTGACTTGGTATTTAATCATAAGATTGATGCTGCTAACCACAAAGAGCTTTTAAGGCTGACAAATATTATCACTCCAAACGAAAATAAAAGGCGACAAGAAGCTAGGAATAATGATAGAATCCGTAGAGGATTTGAAAATATTCCTTTCAGGATTAAGTAATGAAAGACATTAATAAAGCAAAAGTGAAGGCATGTAGAATGTCTTCTTTTATTTTATCTGATTCTGTAAAAAAATTTGATAGTGGTAACAAGCTAATTGATGATTTTTTTAAAAACGAAGCACTTGAATTTGATGAAAAGAATATTGCAGCGACTACAATTTATTATGATGAGATAACTGAAGATGTAGTAGGTTTTTATACTATTGCTGCTGGAATAGTTTCTATAAAAACTTCTAAAATAGACTTAAAGAGAATCGAAATACCCACCACTAGGGAAACAATGGAGGAATTTCCAAGCGTAAACTTGAATTATTTCGCTGTAGATAAAGAATATCAAAATCAAAGAGTGGGTACAGCTATGATGTATCATCTTTTTCTAGATTTAGTTAAGTCAAATTACGATCATGGAATAGGATTTTCTTGTATATTTTTAGAAGCTTTAAATGGCGCGTACGATTTTTATGAACAAATCGGTTTTGAACCGATCTATCCATATCAAGAAAAAATGTATTTAAGCTCATACCAAATGATGATGAGTGTTAATAAACTAATTGACCTAGTTAGACTGGATGACGGATTTAATTAAATTATTTAGCCTCTATCTTCGGATAGGGGCTTTTTTGTTGTCTGGATAGGTTGTTTTAAAGTGTATTTGAGTGTAGGATAATCATTAGTAGGAGGATTAGTTTAAGGGTTAAAGGGGAGTAGGCTCTTGAATTAAGTTCTCCTTTTTTTATATCAAAACGACATCACTGGTGTCTAATATCAAAAATATTAATCTCACCAATTATTTTAGGTAAAAAAATAACTTAAAATAAAAAAAGTCACACAACCGATTAATGGTTAAGTGGACTTTTCTTAATACGATTAAAGTATTACAATGAAGTTGCAAGCTAGGTTCCTCCAAAGAATATCAGGCTTGCCAGGGAATCACCAGTCTATGAATAGGCTGCGTGATTTTTTGTTTGTGTATTTTATTTTGATATCTAAAAGGCAGGTTTATATAGTCAAGGGAAAATCCTAAAAATACAGAATAAAATACGAGATTAATTGTAGAACAAATTTAAAAGGATTACCAATCAAATAACTGAGCGACTTTTGCTAACTATTTGGTCGAATACAGATTAGCATTACCAATTGACATTTACTTATACAGGATCTACTGATTCAAAATAAAAAGCCGTTCGAAATTAATCGAACGGTTTTTTATTGTCTATTTTTAGATGAAGTTACCTCTTTTTTAATTGGGGACTGTGGGGACATCTTGGGGACATACCCACGTTTTTTTATTGCTTTTTATGGTTTTTTATTTTTCGAAAATGACTATATAAAGCCATTTGTAGCATTTTAAATAATAAAAACAATTGATGAACAATTAAATTTTACGGATATAGGGAAGGTTAATACAGAACAAAATCGAAACGGACATATTTTAAAAACCTTGCTGCAGATAAGTCAAACTATTCAAGAAAGGTTCGAACTTGCTGGAATTGGGGTCAGTACGGCGGGAATTGTGGGCCGGGACGGCAGTATTCAATACGCAGGTCCAACCATTCCGGATTATATTGGTACGCCCATTAAAACTAGTTTGACTGCGCAGGCTAACTTACCGGTCAGCGTAGTTAATGATGTCGACGCGGCTTTACTAGGCGAGGTTTTTACGGGACAATTAGTGAATCAAGATGTGTACTGCATGGCGTTAGGTACTGGAATCGGTGGAGCGCATTATCGTAATGGAAAAATTATCAGTGGAGCGCATGGACAGGGCAATTCAGTTGGATATACGTTATTTGATCCGCAAACGAATACCAATTATGAACAACGGGCTTCAACGTTAGTTTTGGAACGCCAACTAGCCGATAAGGGTGTAACGGTAATTGATGCCTTTGAAAAAGCTAAACAGGGTCAAGCAACTTACGAATCAATTATTGAACGGTGGGCTAACGAAGTGGCTAGGGGAATCGCTGAAGTGGTTATTTTATTTGATCCGGACTACATCATAATTGGCGGGGCGGTTTCTGCACAGGGTCAATATTTGATTGATCTGTTTAACAAGCAATTACCTGCATTATTACCCCCAGATTTTAACCGAACCACGCTAAAAATTGCGCAACAAGGTAACCAAGCGCAATTAATTGGAGCAATTGTGCCGTTCTTGAAGAAAAATAAGGAGAAGGTAAATGAAAAAAGTATCGATTAATACCGCAGTATTTTTAAACCAGCTTGAAAATGGACGTAGTCAAAGCGAATGCCTAAAGCAGTTAATTGGAAAGCCAATTGCCGCAATTGAAGTCCGGGGTGAATTTTTTCAAGAAGATCACCGTGATCTAGAGTTAGCTACAATTCAGCGATTGTGTAAGGAAAACGATTGGCAATTTTACTATTCGATTCCCGAAGCCTTATTTACAGAAGGACAATTAAACGAAAATATTTTTGACTATTTAGTCGTGGCAAACGAATTCCAAATTCAAGGATTAAAAATTAGTTTGGGTGACTGCCAAAATACACCCGCTTCAAGTCTAGCGAAATTGCAAAAAGCACTCCGCACGTATTCTGGAGTGGTAACGGTGGAAAATCAACCAAACCAGGATGGGCAATTAGAACTTTTTAAAGATAACTTGATTAAATTGTTGGCGTTGGTTCCTGAGTTAGGTTATACGTTTGACTCGGGAAACTGGTATTGGATAAAAGAAGATCCGCAAAGTGCTTTTGATTCTTTAAAGAAGTGGATTACCGTGTTTCATTTGAAAGATATTACCGATTTAACCACGGTCCGTCTGGGTGAGGGAGCAACTAATTGGCAATCCATGGTGCAAGCTTTAAATTCTGAAGTGCCGGTATTTTTGGAATACGGAGTTACTACTGATGAAGAATTAGACGAAGAAATTCAAAAAGTAAATTTAATTCTTTGAAAGGGTTTACAATTAACAGGGAACAGTTTATAATCTCTATCTGTAATAGTTATTAATGCGAATTCAACTGCCGCAAAGGTTTCACACTACCACATCATGTAGTGCGAGTTTTTGTGGCATTTTTTATTGCAATTTTTGAAAAGATTGGTCGTTAATTCTGAAGGAATCAGGCTTACTGGCTGATAATGCCGCTACTTAAACTACGTGAAAATCATTTAATTTGGAATTCGTAGAAAGTAGGTACTGCGTAATATGGTTAAACAAGGATTCGGTGTTTTAAATTGGCTGGTTTTAATTGCTTATTTAATCATTATGTTAGTAATTGGTTTAAGTTTCAGTAAGAAGAGTTCAAAAAATTCGGAAGAGTTCTTTAAGGCTAGTACTAGTAACGTACCGGCATGGGCGGTCGGATTTAGTATTTTCGCGACAACTTTAAGTGCGATCACCTACATGTCAACTCCAGAAAAATCGTTTTTGACCAACTGGGCTTATGCCTTTGGAAATTTAGCCATTTTTTTGATTACTCCGGTATTAATTAAGTACTACATTCCATTCTTTTCAAAGTTGCGGGTGACCACGGCTTACGAATATTTGGAGTTTCGGTTTAACCCGTTTTTACGGGTGTTTAGCAGCATTTTGTTTGTGTTATTTCACATTGGGCGGATTGCAATTGTAATTTATTTACCGACCGTGGCACTGCAATCCATTATCAACATTAACCCGTACCTAATCGCTTCTTTAATCACCATCCTGTGTATCATTTATACATACCATGGCGGAATGGAAGGGGTAATTTGGAGCGACGTAATTCAAGGAATCCTCCTATTAGTAGGCGCGGTTTTAATTATTTTCTTTGCGGTTCACGGAACCCACGGCGGATTGCAAACCGTTGCGCAAGATGCCGTCAATAAAGGGAAAATTCTAACTAAGGCTGATTTTGTATGGAGCGTTACTAAGTCAACGGTGCCAATCATCCTATTAGGACAGATTTTCAACACTTTGTACCAATACACGGCCAGTCAAGACGTAGTTCAACGGTACACCACTTCGACTGACAATAAGCACATTGCTAAGTCAATTTGGACCAACGCACTGTTGTCATTAATTACCATTCCGCTATTTTACGGGATGGGGACCGTAATTTACAGTTTTTACCAACACGGTGGTAGTTTACCAACCGGATTTAACACTTCTGCATTGGTGCCATATTTTGTATTAACTGAAATTCCAGCGGGAGTTGCCGGGTTGATTATTGCGGCCATCTTTGCGGCTTCGCAAGCTACGATTGCTTCGAGTTTAAATAGTACCGCGGCTTGTTTGGTAACTGATATTCAAAAGCGGTTCATGAAGGACAAGAGCGACCGGATGAGTATGCGGATTACACGGCTAAGTATCTTGATTTGCGGAATTTTTGGCTTGCTAGTGACGCTAGTGTTGATTAAGTTACACAGTTCGGACATGATCGATACGTACCTTTCGTTGTTTGGACTCTTTGGGGTGCCGATTGCCGGAATCTTTGCTCTAGGTATCGTCAGTCAACGGGCAAACGGCTTTGGAGCAACCCTCGGCATGATCGTCACTACGGCAATCTGCTACTTTATCCAAACTCACGGAATCAACGCCCTTTTTGTTAGTGTAGTGGGCTTCCTAGGTGCGATGATTTTAGGATATATATTTAGTTTCCTCAAACCGGGTCATCAACATGACATTACCGGGTTGACGTTTAAAACGATTGATCAAAAAGTTAATCTCAAAAATTAAAAGGAGTAATTGAAATGACAAAAAATCTTGATAAATATAAAGGAATTATCCCTGCATTTTACGCATGTTACGATGACGAAGGTAATGTTAGTCCGGAACGGGTGCAAAAGCTTGCCAAGTATTATTTAGCCAAGGGAGTGAAGGGACTCTACGTCGGCGGATCTTCGGGAGAATGTATTTACCAAACGGTGGAAGAACGGAAGCTAGTTTTGGAAAACGTAATGAAAGCAGTCGGCGGACAAATGACAATTATAGCCCACGTTGCGGCACCATCAACTCGGGATAGCATTGAATTAGCTAAACACGCGGAACAATTGGGCGTGGATGCGTTGGCAGCTATCCCACCAATCTACTTTGTACTGCCAGAGCCCGCAATCGAAGCATACTGGACAAGTATTATGGAGGCAACCAACCTTGATTTCATCATTTATAACATTCCTCAAACAACTGGATACGCATTGTCTGAGAAACTATTTAAGAAGATGATGGCTAAGGAACAGGTGATCGGGGTTAAGAATTCATCCATGCCGGTAATGGACATCAATATGTGGAAATTGCGTACTCCAAAAGAAAATATCATTTTTAACGGCCCTGATGAACAGTTCGTTGGCGGTCGGGTAATGGGCGCAGATGCTGGAATTGGCGGAACGTACGGCGTTTATCCAGAGTTACTTTTAGAAGCTGACCGCTGTGTTCGAGAAGGCGAATTAGATAAGGCGTTGGAAATTCAGTTATGCATCAATGATCTAATTTCACAATTAACTTCATTTAAAGGAAATCTTTACGACGTAATGAAGTTAATTCTGGCGCAAAGAGGGGTTGCCGTGGGCCGCGCCCGTTATCCATTACCACACGTCGAAGAAAGCGAAATGGATCGAGTTACCCAAGTACGGGAAAATATTGATAAGGCAATTGAGAAATACGTTGGCTAGGTTAGTAATTTTGGTTTATTCATTCATAGCTAAAATTAAAAATTTTAAAGTGTTTGGTCAATTCTGCTGAATTTAAAGCAAATGTTAGACAATAATGAGTGTAATTAAGAAACACTCCCTTTATGAATATAGAAATTATTAAAGCTCAGACCATGCATACTTGCATGGCCTGAGCTTTTTTCTATGGTCAAATAATAATTTCGTAAAGAATACCCTATGTTTTACGTATATTGTATATTTTTTTACAAAATCAAAAAAGAAGGCGATTTTGCGGCAAAAATGTCTTTTTAGGGTAAACCCTAAAAAGACAGATAAATTGAGCGTAAGCATATTCATTAGCAACGCCTACGAGTTACACCATGTAGAAAAGTTTACCCTATTAATAACGAGTTGTATACCCCTTTTACGTAATTATTTATCTATCGGATAAACTTTAAAAGTAGGCTTAATTCGCCGGTTTAACTGGTATCAAGTTTTCCAAAGAATACAAAATTCACGTTTATAATCCACTTTTTTAAACAAAATCAAACGTAAAATGAGCGTCAGATAAAGTATTAATAATACACGTTAAAAAATGAAGGCAATGTCTTTTTAGGGTTTACCCTAAGGAGCTAGTTTATCAAATTTTTAGTGGAGGAGTGGCTGAATATTTCAAGGAAAATCGATTTAACCGGTAAAAGTTTTGGCCGGCTCAAAGTTCTAGAGACCGTTTCACGGCGAGGGGCTAATAAAAACTTGATTTGGTTATGTAAATGTAAATGTGGAGATACCGTCGAGGTGGATAGTTATTCACTTAGGCACGGGATTGTTCGAAGTTGTGGTTGTTTAAGAAGGGAAGCCTCGGCACAACGAATTCGTCAAAATCGCAACACTAAAAGGTTTATTGGAAACCCTAAAGGTCTTAAAGATAAGCTTGGTAACCCGGTGAAAATGATTTACGTGGGCAAACGAAATAAAAGTGGAATAGTTGGAGTTTCTTTTGATAAAAGTGTGCAACGTTGGCGAGCGAGGATGATGTATAAAGGAGAGTTCAAACTAAACGAGGCATTCGAAGACTTTACGGATGCAGTAATTGCACGAAAGAATGCTGAACAAAGGTATCTTAAACACTGAAGAAGGTATATAGTGTATGTGTGGAATGATTAACTCGGTTATTAAGTGTTGAAGTGATATTTTATTTGGATGCGCTTTATTAGCAAAAAAATGAATAATAATAATTTTTTACTTGTAAGTAGGTAATTGTGCGTTTGATATATATATAAGGAGAAACTGATGTCCAGAAATAAACTATGGAATGTCAACGAAAAAAAGCGTTATAAAATGTACAAAGACGGCAAGCAATGGCTATTTGCCGGGATAGGATTAGTTACTGGTCTTCTAGGGGCGGGTTCAACTAATACTGTAAGCGCTGCCGAGAAAAGGGCAATAACTAAGAATTTCAAGAACGAAGACGCAGTGTTAGCAACGAAAACAAGTGCGGTTATTCCAAAATCAGAGATGAAAGACTCAACAGCAGTCAGCCCAAACAGTAAAGAAGGTTCGGCATCTACAAGCCAGACCTGTGCGAATAACTCAGCAAAGGCGAACACTACAAAAAATTCGAGAGTGGATAGCAAGGATATTAGCCAAACAGACAGTAAATCAAAAGTGCTAAATAGCAATTCTGAAAATAGTGATTCTAAAAGCAGTTCATTGGAAAAAAAAGATAATTCAAATAGTACTGAAGCTAAATATCAAAATTCTATAAGCGTCTCATTATCAATTTCAGAAAGTCAAAGTGCCAGTAATAATAATATAAAAAATAAGCATAGTACGTCTAAAGAAGTAACGGATACTAAAAATGATGTCTTTCATCAGACGGTTTTACATACTGATGAAGACGGCAATAACTTGTTAGATCCGGAAGAATCTGATCATCATTCAGGGGAACAATTAGATCTAACTCCTCCAGAATTTAATGATCCTAATTATGTTTTAGATCTTGATCAGTCAACTTTATATATAGAAAATGTAGAAATGTCATTAAGTCAATGGATGGAGCTTGTTAAATATTTTGGCCCATTTCATAGCGCTCAAGAATTTATTGATGCAATAAATAGGGGGTCTCACTATGATAAAGATGAAGGTAATATTGTATTGCGGTATGTATACCTTCATCAAGAAAATAAAATTGACTTAGTGGTTCACGACGAAGAAACTCATGTAGGGGACCCACATTTAACGGCCGCAGATTTTGTTGTTTCAGTAACGAATTCAGACGGAAGCCCTGGGGATCCTGCAGATGTCCAAGCTAATTTTGATGATGTGAATTGGGACGTAGCGGGAACTTACACGGTACATTTAGAATATTTTGATCCGAAAAGTCTCGCAAGCGTTGAACGAGATGCAACTTTAACGGTGGTTGATGATTCGGGCTCTGAGTCAGCATCGATGTCAGATTCCGAGTCATCATCGATATCCGATTCTGAAGCAGCGTCAACATCTGATTCCGAGTCGGCATCCGGTTCTGATTCGGTCTCGAAGTCCACGTCTGGCTTTAACTCGATCTCAGCCTCTGACTCTGACTCGATTTCTAAGTCAACTTCTGGCTCGGACTCGGTTTCGACATCTGGTTCAGACTCAGTATCGACTTCCGGTTCTGATTCGATTTCTAAGTCAACATCAGATTCTGAATCAATTTCGACTTCTGGTTCAGACTCAATCTCGACCTCTGGTTCCGATTCGATCTCAGCATCTGGTTCCGACTCAGTTTCGAAGTCAACGTCTGGTTCCGAATCGATCTCGACTTCCGGGTCAGATTCAGTTTCGGGTTCCGGTTCTGATTCAATTTCGAAGTCAACGTCCGGTTCCGAATCAATCTCGACTTCTGGTTCAGACTCAGTTTCGGGCTCCGGCTCCGACTCAATTTCGAAGTCGACGTCCGGTTCGGAATCAATCTCGACTTCTGGCTCAGATTCAGTTTCGGGTTCCGGTTCTGATTCAATTTCGAAGTCAACGTCTGGTTCCGAATCAATCTCGACGTCTGGCTCAGACTCAGTATCGACTTCCGGCTCTGATTCGGTATCGAAGTCAACGTCTGGTTCCGAATCAATTTCAACTTCTGGTTCAGACTCAATTTCGGGCTCCGGCTCCGACTCAATTTCGAAGTCGACGTCCGGTTCGGAATCAATCTCGACTTCTGGCTCAGATTCAGTTTCGGGCTCCGGCTCCGACTCAATTTCGAAGTCGACGTCCGGTTCGGAATCAATCTCGACTTCTGGTTCCGACTCGATCTCAGCATCTGGTTCCGACTCAATTTCGAAATCGACTTCTGGTTCCGAATCAATCTCCACCTCTGGTTCCGACTCAGTTTCAGGCTCCGGCTCTGACTCAATTTCGAAGTCAACGTCTGGTTCCGAATCGATCTCGACTTCCGGTTCTGATTCGGTCTCGACCTCTGGATCCGACTCGATCTCAGCATCTGGATCCGACTCAATTTCGAAGTCAACGTCTGGTTCTGAATCACTCTCGACGTCCGGTTCGGACTCAGTATCGACTTCCGGCTCTGATTCGGTATCGAAGTCAACGTCCGGTTCTGAATCAATTTCGACTTCCGGTTCCGATTCGATCTCGAAGTCAACGTCTGATTCGGTTTCGAAGTCGACATCAGGCTTTGATTCAATTTCGGGCTCCGGTTCTGATTCGATTTCGAAGTCAACGTCCGGTTCCGAATCAATCTCCACCTCTGGTTCCGACTCAGTTTCGGGCTCCGGTTCTGATTCAATCTCGAAGTCAACATCTGGTTCCGAATCGATCTCAACTTCTGGCTCAGATTCAGTTTCGGGTTCCGGTTCTGACTCAATTTCGAAGTCAACGTCTGGTTCTGAATCGATCTCGACTTCTGGCTCAGATTCAGTTTCGGGCTCCGGCTCTGATTCTGTCTCGAAGTCAACGTCTGGTTCTGAATCGATCTCGACTTCTGGTTCAGATTCGGTATCGAAGTCAACGTCCGGTTCGGAATCACTCTCGACGTCTGGCTCCGACTCAGTATCGACCTCTGGTTCAGATTCGGTATCGAAGTCAACGTCCGGTTCGGAATCACTCTCGACGTCTGGCTCCGACTCAGTATCGACTTCCGGCTCTGATTCGGTATCGAAGTCAACGTCTGGCTCCGAATCAATCTCGACTTCCGGTTCGGACTCAGTATCGACTTCCGGCTCTGATTCGGTATCGAAGTCAACGTCCGGCTCCGAATCACTCTCGACTTCCGGTTCGGATTCAGTATCGAAGTCAACGTCCGGTTCTGAATCAATCTCGACTTCCGGTTCGGACTCAGTATCGACTTCCGGCTCTGATTCGGTATCGAAGTCAACGTCCGGCTCCGAATCACTCTCGACTTCCGGTTCGGATTCAGTATCGAAGTCAACGTCCGGTTCTGAATCACTCTCGACTTCTGGTTCCGACTCAGTATCGACTTCCGGTTCGGATTCGATCTCAGCATCCGGCTCTGACTCAATTTCGAAGTCAACGTCCGGTTCGGATTCGATTTCGGCTTCAGGTTCTGATTCCATCTCGAAGTCGACCTCCGGCTCTGACTCAATTTCGAAGTCAACTTCTGGTTCTGAATCAATCTCCACCTCTGGTTCCGATTCAATTTCGGGCTCCGGTTCTGATTCCATCTCGAAGTCAACGTCCGGTTCGGATTCGATTTCGAAGTCAACCTCTGGTTCCGGTTCTGATTCGGTTTCAGCTTCCGGCTCTGATTCCATCTCGAAGTCGACCTCGGGTTCGGATTCGATTTCGGCCTCCGGTTCTGACTCAATTTCGAAGTCAACTTCTGGTTCGGATTCGATTTCAACCTCCGGTTCGGATTCAATTTCGAAGTCAACTTCGGGTTCCGAATCACTCTCGACTTCCGGTTCTGACTCAATTTCGAAGTCAACTTCTGGTTCGGATTCAATTTCAACATCCGGTTCTGACTCAATTTCGAAGTCAACTTCTGGTTCAGATTCAATTTCGGCCTCCGGTTCGGATTCGATTTCGAAGTCAACCTCTGGTTCCGGTTCTGATTCGGTTTCAGCTTCCGGCTCTGATTCCATCTCGAAGTCGACCTCTGGTTCCGAATCGCTCTCGACTTCTGGTTCTGACTCAATTTCGAAGTCAACTTCGGGTTCCGAATCACTCTCGACTTCCGGTTCCGATTCGGTTTCGACTTCCGGTTCTGATTCAACTTCCGGTTCTGATTCAACTTCGAAGTCAACTTCGGGTTCTGAATCACTCTCGACCTCTGGCTCAGATTCACTTTCTAAGTCAACATCGGGTTCGGACTCGCTTTCGAAGTCCGATTCTGGTTCCGATTCGATTTCTAAGTCAACTTCCGGTTCGGATTCAATTTCGGCCTCCGGCTCTGATTCAATTTCGAAGTCAACTTCGGGCTCCGACTCAATTTCAGCTTCCGGCTCTGATTCAATTTCGAAGTCAACTTCGGGCTCCGAATCACTCTCGACGTCCGGTTCTGACTCAATCTCGAAGTCGACCTCTGGTTCTGACTCAATCTCTGGTTCCGGTTCTGACTCAATTTCTAAGTCAATCTCTGGTTCTGGCTCCGATTCGGTTTCAGCTTCCGGTTCTGATTCGATTTCTAAGTCAACCTCTGGTTCCGAATCAATCTCGACTTCTGGCTCTGGTTCAGACTCGATTTCTAGGTCAACTTCTGGTTCAGACTCGCTTTCGAAGTCTGATTCTGGTTCGGATTCGATTTCTAAGTCAACTTCTGGTTCGGATTCGATTTCGGCCTCTGGTTCTGATTCAATCTCGAAGTCAACTTCGGGCTCCGAATCAATCTCGACTTCCGGTTCCGATTCAATTTCGAAGTCGACTTCTGGTTCCGGCTCCGATTCGGTTTCAGCATCCGGCTCTGATTCAATTTCGAAGTCGACGTCAGGTTCTGAATCGATTTCAACCTCCGGCTCTGGTTCGGACTCAATTTCGAAGTCGACTTCCGGTTCCGACTCGCTTTCGAAGTCTGATTCTGGTTCTGATTCGATCTCGAAGTCAACTTCGGGCTCCGATTCGATCTCGGCCTCTGGTTCTGATTCGATTTCTAAGTCAACTTCGGGCTCCGAATCAATTTCGACCTCCGGTTCCGATTCGATTTCTAAGTCGACCTCTGGTTCGGATTCAATTTCGGCATCCGGCTCTGATTCAATTTCGAAGTCAACTTCGGGTTCCGAATCACTCTCGACTTCCGGATCTGACTCAATTTCGAAGTCAATCTCTGGTTCCGGCTCCGACTCAATTTCGGGCTCCGGTTCTGATTCGATTTCTAAGTCAACCTCTGGTTCCGAGTCAATCTCGACCTCCGGCTCTGGTTCCGACTCGCTTTCGAAGTCAACATCCGGTTCGGACTCGCTTTCGAAGTCCGATTCTGGTTCTGATTCAATCTCGAAGTCGACTTCCGGTTCCGATTCGATTTCGGCTTCTGGTTCGGATTCAATTTCGAAGTCAACGTCAGGCTCAGAATCAATCTCGGCCTCCGGCTCTGACTCAATTTCGAAGTCAACGTCAGGTTCCGACTCAATTTCGGGCTCCGGCTCTGACTCAATTTCGAAGTCAATCTCTGGTTCTGGTTCGGATTCGGTTTCAGCTTCTGGCTCCGATTCGATTTCTAAGTCAACTTCCGGTTCCGAATCGATTTCGACCTCCGGCTCCGGTTCGGACTCGATTTCTAAGTCAACTTCAGGTTCGGACTCGCTTTCGAAGTCCGATTCTGGTTCGGATTCGATCTCGAAGTCAACTTCCGGCTCGGATTCGATTTCGGCCTCCGGTTCTGATTCAATCTCGAAGTCGACTTCCGGTTCCGAATCAATTTCGGGCTCCGGTTCGGACTCAATTTCGAAGTCGACGTCTGGTTCCGAATCGATTTCAACCTCCGGCTCTGGTTCGGATTCGATTTCGAAGTCCACATCTGGATCTGACTCGCTTTCGAAGTCCGATTCTGGTTCTGATTCGATCTCGAAGTCGACTTCCGGCTCGGATTCAATTTCGGCATCTGGCTCGGATTCAATTTCGAAGTCGACGTCTGGTTCCGAATCAATCTCGACCTCCGGTTCTGATTCGATTTCTAAGTCAACTTCTGGTTCCGGTTCTGATTCTGTTTCAGCTTCTGGCTCTGACTCGATTTCTAAGTCAACTTCTGGCTCCGAATCAATCTCGACTTCTGGTTCGGATTCAATCTCGAAGTCAATCTCTGGTTCCGGCTCTGACTCGGTTTCAGCTTCTGGCTCGGATTCGATTTCTAAGTCAACTTCTGGCTCCGAATCAATCTCGACTTCTGGCTCTGGTTCCGATTCAATTTCGAAGTCGACGTCTGGTTCCGACTCGCTTTCGAAGTCCGACTCTGGTTCTGATTCAATTTCTAAGTCAACGTCTGGTTCGGATTCAATTTCGGCATCTGGCTCGGATTCAATTTCGAAGTCGACTTCTGGCTCTGAATCGATCTCGGCTTCCGGTTCCGACTCAATTTCGAAGTCGACGTCTGGTTCCGAATCGATTTCAACTTCCGGCTCTGGTTCGGATTCGATTTCGAAGTCCACATCTGGATCTGACTCGCTTTCGAAGTCCGATTCTGGTTCTGATTCAATCTCGAAGTCAACCTCCGGTTCGGATTCGATTTCAGCATCTGGTTCGGATTCCATTTCGAAGTCGACCTCTGGTTCCGAATCGATTTCAACTTCCGGCTCTGACTCCATTTCGAAGTCGACATCTGGTTCTGGTTCCGAATCGCTCTCGACGTCCGGCTCCGACTCAATTTCGAAGTCAACTTCCGGTTCGGACTCGCTTTCGAAGTCTGATTCTGGTTCGGATTCGATCTCGAAGTCAACTTCCGGCTCCGAATCAATTTCGGCCTCCGGCTCTGACTCAATTTCGAAGTCGACGTCTGGCTCTGGCTCCGAATCACTCTCGACTTCCGGCTCCGATTCAATTTCGAAGTCGACTTCCGGTTCGGACTCGCTTTCGAAGTCAGCTTCTGGTTCGGATTCAATTTCGAAGTCAACGTCCGGTTCGGATTCAATCTCTGGTTCCGGCTCTGATTCAATTTCGAAGTCGACTTCTGGTTCCGAATCACTCTCGACTTCCGGTTCGGACTCGCTTTCGAAGTCAACCTCGGGCTCGGATTCAATCTCCGGTTCCGGCTCCGATTCGATCTCGAAGTCGACCTCTGGTTCCGAATCAATCTCGACCTCTAGCTCAGATTCGGACTCGCTTTCGAAGTCAGCTTCTGGTTCGGATTCGATTTCTAAGTCAACTTCTGGTTCTGACTCAATTTCGAAGTCAACGTCTGGTTCGGACTCGTTGTCTAGATCAGCTTCTGGTTCGGACTCGATTTCTAAGTCAACCTCTGGTTCTGGCTCGATTTCAGCTTCTGGCTCGGATTCAATCTCGAAGTCAACATCTAGTTCGGACTCGTCGTCTAGATCAGCTTCTGGTTCCGATTCAATCTCGAAGTCAACCTCTGGTTCAGACTCGATTTCGAAGTCAACTTCCGGCTCGGATTCGATTTCGACCTCTGGTTCTAGTTCGGACTCATCGTCTAGATCAGCCTCTGGCTCCGATTCGATTTCGAAGTCAACTTCTGGCTCGGACTCAATCTCGAAATCAACTTCTGATTCCGACTCGATGTCTAGATCAGCCTCTGGCTCGGATTCAATCTCGAAGTCAACCTCTGGTTCGGACTCGATTTCTAAGTCGACGTCCGGTTCTAGTTCAGTTTCGGCTTCTGGTTCGGACTCGATTTCTAAGTCAACTTCTGGCTCTAGTTCAGTTTCGGCTTCTGGCTCTGACTCAATTTCGAAGTCAACCTCTGGTTCGGATTCAATCTCGAAGTCAACCTCTGGCTCAGATTCAATCTCGAAGTCAACCTCTGGCTCAGATTCAATCTCGAAGTCGACCTCTGGCTCTAGCTCGATTTCGGCTTCTGGTTCGGACTCGCTTTCGAGATCAGCATCTGATTCCGATTCAGCATCGAAGTCAGCTTCGATTTCCGATTCAGCTTCTAAGTCAGACTCACGAGATATCGCTAGTGAATCACGTTCGACATCTGATAAACAAGAAAGTGAATCGAAGTCGACGTCTGATAAGCAAGAAAGCGAATCGAAGTCAGCATCTGACAAGCAAGAAAGCGAATCGAAGTCCACGTCTGACAAGCAAGAGAGTGAATCACAGTCTGCATCCGATAAGAATGATAGCGGCTCGAACAGCGGATCAAATTCGGACTCGAACAACAACGGTTCCAACTCCGATTCTGATAACAACGGTTCCGGTTCTGATTCAACGGATAACCACAACCATCATTCAGGAGACGGCTCAGATTCTAACTCGAACAACGATGACTCCGATAACGGATCTAACAATGGATCGAACTCTGATTCGAATAACGACGGATCCAACAACGGTTCTGGCTCTGACTCCGATAACGGCGGCTCGAACAATGGCTCAGGTTCTGATTCGAATAACGGCGGTTCCAACAATGGGGCTGGCGACAACTCGAATGACGGTTCTGGAAATAATCACGGAACTGACCAAGGCAATGGTTCGAATGGCTCAGGTGATGGAACCTGGAATGGCGGTGCTGGCAACGGCACAGGTAACGGTACTAACGGCGGCAATGGCAATACCGGCAACGGCGGAGCTAGCCTAGTGGATACTGGATATCAACCAGGCAACGGCCAAGGTGACGGTAGTGTCGACCTTACCCAAGGTAATGGTGGCAACGGCACAAATAGTTCGAATGGCGGAACAAATAGCGCAGAACGCTTACCACAAACTGGTGAGGAAGATAACGCTAGTGCTCTTGCAGCTGGTACAGTTGGCTTGATTGGTGGATTACTTGGACTCTTCGGTCTTGGTAAGAAGCGTAAACGTCACGATGAAGAATAATCGTCGACTTTAAAGTTAAGAAGAGTTATTCGTTCAACGGTTAGAAAAAAATACAAGTTTAAAAAAATACCTGTAGTTAGTGGTAGGTGGTAACTATCGCTAACAGCAGGTATTTTTTAGTAAATAAAATGAATATTTGAAGAGCGTGGAAACATAGTTTTTGGTTTTTGAACGTTTTTGTTATAAACACTATTTTCTTGATATATTTTAAGAGTTAAATATTTTATACTGCAATTGTAAGAGAATTGAAAGCGATTACTCAAAGAGGGGGGAGTTACTTGGAAGAAATAAAGTTAAGAAAATTGTTTAATGATTTAAGTGATGCAGAGAAGGTCAGTCAGACTGTTCAATTGAATGGAGACCTTTTTGTGGAAAGTGGGGTGATGAGTACTGGACCAAAAACGGATTTAGGATTACCAGCTGATTTTAATTATTATGAAATCGGGTCAATTTATAACGTTAACGACCATCGCAAGTTGAAAAAATTGCAAACGGAAGTATTGGAAAAGAGCCGTCATCGGATACCGCTATTATTCATGTCAGATATTATTTATGGATTTCGAACGATTTTTCCAATGCCGTTAGCGCAAGCAGGCTCGTATAATTTTGATTTAATTCAACGAGCGGCAGCGGTAACTGCAAAAGAAAGTTACCAAAATGGTCTTCACGTAGTTTTTTCGCCCATGCTCGATTTGGTGCGCGATCCGCGTTGGGGACGAGTAATGGAATCACCTGGAGAAGATGTATACACTGCCAAAGAATTTGGACGACACGTCGTCCGCGGGTACCAAGGGGACTTGGCTGACGGAAAAATTACCCGTAACCACGTTGCAGCTTGCATCAAGCATTTTGCGGCCTACGGTGCTCCAGAAAGCGGTCGCGAGTACAATGCGGTGGAGTTGTCTTACCAAAAACTCTATAATGAGTATTTGCAACCATACCAAGCCGCAATTGAAGCAAAAACTCAATTAGTAATGACTGCCTTCAACCTTTTAAATGGCGTACCAGCAACTGGGAACCGGTGGTTAAATCGGGAAGTTCTTCGAGATCGATTTGGGTTTGAAGGAGTGTTGGACGCAGATTACTCTGCAATTGCAGAATTAGTAAATCACGGCTACGCAGCCAATTCCCAAGAAGCCGCTCAAAAAGCGTTGCGTGCGGGAGTAGACTTGGATATGATGACGGCGGTTTATGCCAATGGATTACCGAAGGTGCTTAAAAATCCTAAGATGCGTCAATTATTGGATGAGGCAGTTTGGCGAATCCTAGTTTTAAAGAATAAGTTGGGACTATTTGAAAATCCTTTTCGTGGATTGGATGAGCCAGCCACTGGTAAGATTCTTGCTGAGGAAGATCGAGCTTTAGCTGCCCAATTGGTTGAGGAAAGCAGCGTTTTATTGAAAAATAAAAGCGCTTTACCACTCCGACAAGACCAAAAAATCGCCGTGATTGGTCCGTATGGGGAAAGCAAACTTACCCTGGGCTTCTGGGCTTCAGTAAGCGGTAAATCTACCGACGTAGTTCCTTTAAAAGAGGGACTACAAGCAGAATTTAATCCCGCACAGTTATCGTTTAGTCGAGGATATAACTTGTTTGATTCTTATAAGCCTTTTGGACCCTTAAAACAAGGGATTGAAATGGTTAATGGCCCAATTGAGGACGAAAACTTACTCTTACAACAAGCTGAAAAACAGGCAGCCGCGGCGGACGTAGTGGTCTTGACCATTGGAGAAAACTTTTTAGAAAGTGGAGAAGGTGCAGCTAAAGCACATTTGACCCTGCCGGTTAAGCAAAAGCGACTTATTCAAGCAGTTGCTAAGCAGGGGAAACCGATTGTGGGCATCGTTTATACCGGTCGGCCACTAGTGTTAACTGATGTAGAACCGTACTTTGATAGTTTGTTATTGGTTTGGTTCCCTGGAATTATGGGTGGAACCGGAATTGCTAATTTACTATCTGGTAAGGCAAGCCCTTCAGCGCGGTTATCAATGACTTTTCCACGGAGTGAAGGACAATTGCCAATTTATCAAGCTCGCACCCCGACCGGCCGTCCGCTGGGGGAAAGCAACCATTCGGGCCGGTTCGTTTCCAAATACATTGATGAAAGTAACGAGCCATTGTACCCATTTGGCAGCGGACTTAGTTATGCAAGGTTCACGGGACGTTGGCGAGAATTGCACCAAGCTACAACGACTTTAAAGGGCAAATTTGAAGTGGAAAATTTAAGTGACCGAGCCGCAGCGACGGTGGTTCAGATTTATCTCAAGCAATTCCCGGCGGAGATTGTCCAACCAATCAAACGGTTAGTTAAGGCCGTTAAGGTTCAGTTTACGGGAGCTGGTAAGCAAGTAATTGATGTCGAAATACCGGTGGCAGAATTAGCATACTTTGACAACCAGGGTGAAAAACATCTCGAGCACATTGAGTACCAGTTCCAACTCGATATTTTAGGGGAAACCTCAGAAATTAACTTGAAACTAAATTAAAATTAGGTAAAGGAGTATCAAAAATGAACAATTTAGAGAAATTTTTAAATGACAAATTATTGCCAATCTCAGAAAGATTACAAAAAAATAAAATTCTAGCAGCGTTAATGGAAGGGTTTATTCGGACCAGTCCAATTACGTTGGGAATTGCGTTAATCACCATTATCGGAAACTTTCCGGTTCCAGGTTGGACTCAATTTTTAACTAAGATTGGAATTTTCCAACATGTCGAAGCGATTACTAACGGGGCTACCGGAGTTTTCTCGCTATACGTAGTGTATAGTTTAGCCTTTTCTTACGCGAAGCAATTGAAAACTAACGAACGGAATGCTTCATTAATTTCGTTAGCCAGTTTCATCATGTTAATGCCGCAATCGGTTACCACCACGGTAATGAAGAGCGGCCACACGACTAGCCAAGCAATTGGAGCATTAAAACTTGATTATTTAGGCGGACAGGGACTATTTATTGGAATGATTTTAGCATTGGTAATCACTCGACTTTACGCAGCTCTTTCCAAAAAGAACTTGATGATCAAGCTTCCAGAAAGCGTTCCGCCAATGGTTACCCAATCTTTATCTCCAGTGTTCGTGGTTACCATCATCTTCGTACTAGTATTCATTGTCCGGGTATTGTTTGGTTTGACTCCTTCGGGAACTATCTTCCAATTCTTCGTTGACGCAATCAATGCTCCGTTAAATTCATTAGTTGCTAGTCCGCTTTCAATTATCTTGATAATGGAACTCTTAGCAATTTTCTGGTTCTTTGGAATCCACAACGCTGTTTTACAAGGACCTTTAGGCGCAGTTAGCATGACCATGATCGTTGGTAACATCACTGCTTTCCAACATGGCCAAAAATTACCATACTTGTTACCTTCCGTAATTTACATGGGAATGTACGCAGCGGGATTCATGGGCTTAGTTACCTTTGTAATGATTCGCAGTAAGTCAACTAAGATGAAGCAATTAGGTAAATTAGCATTTATTCCATCACTGTTTAATATTTCAGAACCGATTATGTTTGGGATGCCAATTATTTTGAACCCGCTCTTCTTTATTCCGCAAGTATTTACGCAATTAATTGCGGGCTTTGTAACCTGGGGCTTAACGACCACTATTTTACCAATTTCACTTAACCCAACGATGTCGCTACTCCCATGGACTACGCCAACTTTCGTTAAGATGCCGTTTTCAGGGGGCTTAAACTACACCATCCTAATGGTAATTTGTATGGCAATTGGAATTTTAATGTGGTACCCATTCATTAAGGTTGCTGACAACAAAGAATACCGCTTAGAAATGGAACTCGCTAAAAAAGAACAGACTGAAACTGCAGCGGAAAAAGAAGCGGAAGCAGTTACTGAATAGTGTACAAACGTGGGGAAAACAAATGAAAAAGTTAAGTATTGATATTGGGGGATCCAGCGTTAAAGCGGGGATTGTAGCCGACGGTACGGTTAGTGACCGCCAAAAATTTTCGACCCCCAACACCTATTTAGATTTTAAAATATTACTTGAAGACCTTATCAAACGGTACCGGACGGTAGATGATTTTGAATTAATTGCGGTTGCCGTTCCGGGCACCGTTGAAAATGATGGAACCGTCCGGTTTGGCGGGGCAATCCCATATCTTGACCAGATTAATCTAAAGACGGTTGTGAACAAAATGTCTGGGTTACCGGTCACAATCGAAAATGACGCTAAGGCGGCAACCTTAGGTGAAATGCGCAGGGGTAACTTGCGGGAAATTCGTAATGGGGCCGCACTCATTTTAGGAACCGGGGTTGGATTAGGAATTTGTTTGAATGGCTCCTTGTATAAAGGTAGCCATCACCAAGCAGGCGAATTAAGTTTCATGATGCGGGATCGGCGCGTTCAATCAGGCGACTCGTTTGTTGGAATTGGCTTATCCGCCGTTAACCTAGTGGAAGATCTAGCAAGCATTTTAAACACCGAAGCTGACGGAGCTACCGTATTTGCCCGGTTGAACCAGCAAGCTAACGCGGACGCTAACCAACGTTTTGCGGACTATTGCTTTGGGGTCGCACAAATTTGTTTCAATTTACAAACTGTACTAGACTTAGACAAAATCGTCATCGGTGGCGGCATTAGCAGTCAGCCCCTATTAATCGAAAAGGTTCAGGAAGCGTACCAACAAATTTTAAATACATCCCCAATTATTAAGAAGACGGTTAAGCAAATTGACATCACGGACGCTTTTTTTAAGGCGAATGCCAACTTAATTGGGGCTGCGGAGGTAATTAATTATGGCTAAAACATTTCCAGAAAATTTCTTGTGGGGAGCTTCCACCAGTGCTTATCAAGTTGAAGGCGGGTGGAACGCCGATGGAAAGGGACCTTCCGTTCAAGATGTAAAGGACATTCCAGCGGGAACCACTGATTTCAAGGTCGCGGTGGACCACTATCACCGGTTTGCTGAAGACGTAAAGCTTTTTAAAGAATTAGGGCTAAAGGCCTACCGCTTTTCAATCGCGTGGAGCCGGGTCATGCCTAATGGTAAAGTGAATCCAGAAGGCATTAAATTTTACCGTAACCTAATTAATTTGCTTAAGGGAAATCAGATTGAACCAATTGTTACGGTATTTCATTTTGATTTACCTGCGGAAATTGACCAAGCTGGCGGATGGGAAAATCGGGAGACCATTCAGCAATTCGCGGACTACTGCGACGTCTTATTTGAAAACTTTGGCCAAGACGTTAAGTACTGGCAGACGATAAACGAGCAAAACGTAATGGCACTTGCTGGTTCGGTAATTGGGACTAGCCAAAAAAGCATGCGTGAAAAATTCCAGGAAAATCATCACATGCTCGTTGCTCAAGCATTAGTAACCAAACACTATCATGAACAAGGTTATCCAGGAAAAATTGGGCCGGCACCCAACATTGCTAGTGTCTATGCTGCTTCTGACCGTCCAGCGGACCAGTTGGCAGCGCTTAACATGAGTGCGTTACGCAACTGGTTGTTCTTAGACGTGGCAGTTTACGGACGCTACAACCACAATGCTTGGCATATTTTAGAAAGTATTGGAGCTGCGCCAGTGGTTACGGAAACCGACCGGGAAATTTTAGCGGCGGGGACGTGCGACTACATTGCCTTTAACTACTACAACACCATGACGGTTGCGGCATACTTTGCTAAAGAAAATAAAATTGACCAACAATCGGGGTTTGGGATTCCAGGATTTTTCCAAACGGTCACCAACGAACATTTACCATTGACTGAATTTGGGTGGCCAATCGATCCTCAAGGATTCCGGTTTACCCTGAACGAAATCTACTCCCGCTACCATTTGCCAGTGTTAATTACCGAAAATGGAATCGGCGCGCATGATGAACTTACGGAAGACCATCAAATTCATGATCAGTATCGAATTGATTATCTAAAACAGCACATCCAACAAATGGAATTAGCTATCCAAGACGGCGTTGAAGTGATCGGATATTGTCCTTGGAGTGCAATTGATTTAATTAGCACGCACGAAGGGATGCAGAAACGTTACGGTTTTATTTACGTTAACCGGACCGACGACGAGCTTAAAGATTTAGCGCGTTATAAAAAGGATAGCTTTAATTGGTACCAACGGGTAATTGAACATAACGGAATAGTTGACTAGTTTAAGGAAGGGGGTTCCGATTATCAAAAAAAGTAATTACGTATTTGACGAGTCAGCCAATACGGGAATGACGGTGTATTTACAAATGGATTTAAGTGCTCCCCGGCCGCTAATTTTAATAATTCCGGGAGGCGGTTACAATTTTTGTAGTGAACGGGAAGCTGAACCGGTGGCCTTAGCTTTTTTGGCAAAAGGCTACCATGCCGCGGTATTACGTTATCACGTGGGAGAATTTCGCGATTTTCAAGCAGCTTTGAATGATGGTCAACTGGCTTTACAGCAAATTAAACAAATTGCTTCAAACGCTGCAATTGAGGTGGATAAAATTGCGGTAGTGGGCTTTTCTGCAGGTGGGCATTTAGCGGCGGCGATGTCGACAATGCTAAGCGAAAAGCCCAGCCTATGTGTTTTAGGCTATCCGGCAATTTTAGATTCGTTTGCCGAGGTAATGCGGGTGCAAGCCCCTTCCTTAGACCAGCAAGTTACCGCAACGACTCCGCCAACCTTTTTATTTACCACCTTTCAAGATAATGTGGTACCGGTGGAAAATTCGTTGCTATATCTGCGAGCTTTAGAGGAGCACGACGTTTTGTTTGAGGCCCACATTTTTCAAGAAGGTAAGCATGGGCTTTCGTTGGGGACTCCGGCAGTGGGAAAAAATGACCCGCGGTTTGCCCAGTGGTTTGACTTATGCTGCGAGTGGATGGAAATTAATTGGCAGAAGACGTCTAAGCCGGCGGAGTATCCGGATGTTTTAGCCATGCCGGTCGGCGAACTAATGCGTAACGTAGCTAATAAAAAAATTCTCTTAGAGTATTTTCCAGTTTGGCAAGATCGTAGCCGGTATAAAATCGTTCGTAAGTTTAACCTTACGGAACTTCACGAGGTGGCGCCGCAAATTTTTAATGCAACGATTCTGCAACAACTACAAAGTAAATTAACGATGGGGGAAGGAGCAAATTAATAATGAAAAGTATCATCACCGACGAAAGTTGGCGGCCAACGACCGCGCTTAACCAACCGCTTCCGCCGTCCATTGCACAAGTGCACAGTTTCAAAAACAGTAAGGCAGCATTTATGCTGTTGCTTAACGACGGACACCGCAATCACTATACGTTAGGCACCCAGTTTTCAATTCCAGACGATTTGGAAACTCCGATGTACCGGGTTGCGTTTGAAACTGAGTTGCCTTTGACAACTAATTTTGTGGAATACTATTTGGGGAAGGATGACGTCGCCTATGCCGATAAACTTTTAAGCGAGGCCAGTCATACCTATCCAGGAAACCAGTGGGCCCCGATTTATGTAGAAATTCCGGTTAGTCAAACGGTAAAAACGGGTAACTACCCTGTGAAAATCAAAATTTACAAAACTAGTTTAACTGGAGCAGAAGTTTTGGTGGCCGAAAAAGAGGTCCAAATTATGGTGGCTGATTTTGCACTAACACCCGAACCAACGAAGGATTTTCACCTTGACGTCTGGCAGCAGCCCTCTAATTTAGCCCGTACGTTCCACGTACCCATGTGGGGCGACCAGCACTTTGCGGTAATTGATGAAATGGCCGAAAAACTAGCGCAAATTGGACAAAAAACAGTAACGGTGATTGCTGGTGAAATTCCTTGGAAGGGATGGTTTAACTACATTGTCAAGGACTACCCCGCAAACCTATACGAATATTCAATGGTCCAGGTTAGTAAAGATTTCACAGGTAAGTTGAAATGTGACTTTACCATTTTGGATCGTTACCTCGCTAGCTTTGCTAAATGGGGGATTGACCAAGAGATTGAAATTTTTGGCCTACTAGGAGTTTGGAAGCCACCATTCTTTCCACAGGTAACCATTAAAGATTATCCAGAAAATTTAGTGGTTCGTTACCTAAACGAAACTACCGAAACGATGCAATTTATCGATAACGTAGCGGATTTAACGAACTACGTTAAAGCACTTTGCGATCATCTAAAAGATTTGCAAGTTTGGGAGAAAGCTCGGCTAATTGCAGACGAGCCCAAACAAGCACAGTTAAAAGAATTTAAGGACGCATTATCTGCGTTGAAACAGATGGTGCCAGATCTCAAGGTTAAGGTTGCTTTTGATAAGGAACCGATCCTAAACGAATTAGCTCCGCTAGTAGATACCTTGGCAACTTCGTTTTATTGTACTAGCCAATTCGGCAGTCAATTGCAAGCCAGCCATCCTGGGGAAGTCCAGTACTATATTTGCAATTACCCAGACCATCCCAATACCTTTTTGCACAGCCCGTTATTGGAAACCCGGTTGCAAGGTACGTTGACAGCATTTTTACCGGTAAATGGCTTACTGCGGTGGGCATTTAACTGCTGGCCAAGCAACGCCCGCGAGGATATTCGTTACAACACCAGTTCGTTGCCGATCGGGGATAATTGTTTGGTGTACCCAGGAGAAAATGGGCATTTATTATTGTCGTTGCGCTATAAGCAGTTGGAACGGGCGGTCGAGGACTTTAGTTTAATCAAGTCTGCAAAGGCTACGGATGAAAAACGGACCACGGCGATCCTAGAACATTTTTTGGAAGAAACAGCTCCTCAGAAATGGATGGAAGATAGTCATTGTGCAGCGCCAAAATTGTTTAGGCAAACTACGAACGATTTTAAGCAAATGCGGGATGAATTAGTTGCGGTGATCAATAACGACGTTTAAGAGAATAATCCTAGTGAAAATGGAAGATACTAATTATGCGATGGATAAAACGATTGTTAATCATAATACCAGCTTTGGTAATTTTATTAATTGGCGGAGCAATGCTAATTAACGCGTTAACGCCCCGACCAATCAGTTTATTAACCCGGCAACAATTTGATACATCCAAAAAACATCAAGTGTACCCCCGGCCCAAAAAGTTCAAGCAAAAAACGGCTGGGCTAACGGTGCAAAAAAACGTTAAGTACGGAAAGCACTTGAGCAAGAGTGTCATGGACGTGTATTTACCGCCCCATGCTAGTAAAAGGCCCGTGCTTTTCTGGATGCATGGCGGTGCCTATGTCGGCGGGGATAAACGCGATTGTCAGGATTATCTAAAACTTTTAAGCGCGGATACTAATCAAGTCGTGGTGAATATTAACTACGCTCTTGCACCAGAAAGGCATCATGCGACACCAGTTAGACAGCTCAACCAAGCCGTTCAGGCAACCAAGCAAAAATACGGAAAACAAATTGATTGGTCCAATGTCACCATTGGCGGAGATTCAGCTGGGGCGCAAATAAGCAGTGAATATGTTTTAGCTTTGCAAAATAAAAAGATTCGTAAAATGGATCAAGTGCAGCCGGTTTTAAAAAGTCAGCAAGTTAAAAAGTTTGTGTCGCTATCGGGATTACTAGAACCCCAAAAGTTTACCCAGGTTAGTGACCGTACATCTAGCTTCCTATATGCTAAATGCGGCTGGGCGTATTTTGCCGACAAGCATTTTGAAAAAAAGAAGTCCATTCGTGACTTATCAATTATCAGCAACGTTAAAGATTGGGCGCCGAAGATTTTTTTGACTGATGGCAACACGAATACCTTTACAAAGCAAATGAATGCCACTGCTAAGGCAATTAGCGACCATAACGGACAGGTGACTAAAGTGAGTTATCCGAAGAAAACCGCCAAGTTGAATCACGAGTATCAATTTGACTTTAGTAATAAAGAAGCCCAGGAAACCTATGCTAAGTTGGTGGATTTTTTAAGTGAATAGCTATTAAAGGGGTTTAACGCTGGCGATAAATTTTTTGTGTTTTAAAAGCGGCTAACCATGAGTACTTCTCAAGAAAGTGAAAATTCTTGAGAAGTACTTTTTAGTTCCTATACAAAAATAAGTCCTTTACAGAAGTTGCAACATTAATCATGCAATAGAAAACGTTTTCCGCGAGACGATAAGCACGTATAGTACATATTGAAAGGAGGTGAACCGAAATAATGCATGATCGGGAAGCGGAAATTGTCGAATTTTTAATTCATCACGGAGTGGTCCATTACGAACAAATCGCTAAAGCGACCAAGTTGTCGAAAAGAAGTATTGCAAATTACCTAGATATTATCGAAAATGACGCTCAGCCCTTTAACTTGAAGTTAACAAGAAAGCCAAACGTGGGAATTTATTTAAACGGACAGTTGCGCAATAAACAAGATTTCTTAGCGGCGTTAAAGTTACATAGCGGTTTTACTTCGAAGGAAGCGCGGATTCGCTATCTACTAATCAAATTGCTGGATGCGGACCGAAGCTATACGCTAAACGAGCTGGCCGATGACCTATACGTTAGCCGAAGCACTTTGGAAAGTGATTTCAAGCAGATTCGGGAATTCTTTAATGAGTACCACGTCAAGATCAAGCGGGGAGCGAATGGAATTGCCATTCGGGCTTCTGGCGAACAACGCGAGCGGTTAATGGCAAAAATTTTAAAAACGTATTGGGGCCAAAATATTTCCGTGATCCAGGACGCTAATGGACAAATTGCTTCCACCCTTAAATTGCCGGATTATTTACTAAATTTTTTTCCTGCCGACCTTGTCCAAGCAGTCTTGGCCGGAATTACGGATTTTATGGTGACCAGTCGCTTAGAATTAACCGACTACGATCTTCAGTCTTTAGCGATTCATTTAATCATTAATACGGATGACAAAATAACCAACGACGTAGAAAGTTTGGGCCCGGATCTCCTCCCCGAAACTAGCCAATTGCTAAACGCCATTAAAAAACAGCGGACTATTAATTTTTCTGCTACGGGACTTCAAAGGGTGAACCGGTACCTTGAAGTAATTGTTGCCCGTCAAAAAAATAGTTACCAAACTTCTGACGTAGCCCAAACTGAAAAACAGTATTATCAGTTTTTACTGGATAAATTAGCAGAATTAGAGCCTGATGAAGTACTGCTACGGGATTTAGCGATTCACTTGGCGACCGCGGTCGACCGTTTAAAGAAGGGCATTGTGATTGATAACCCGTATACGGATGAAATCAAAATGAACTTACCGATTGCTTTTGATGTGGCAATCCAGTTAGGGGAGGCAATTGAAACCCAGTACTCAGTTCAACTTCACGACGCAGAATTAGGGTATTTAGCCCTCCATTTTGAAGCCTTTTTTGAACGTTGCCACCTGCATGCTCCAATTGAAACGGTGGTGGTCAGTTCTGCTGGGGTCGGAGCATCGCAATTGCTGGCGCAACGATTGGAGGAGCGTTTCAATAACAGTTTGAAAGTTACCCGGATTTTAGACTTGGCAACGGTGATGAAGACTAATTTAGCAGAAAAAATGGTGGTTAGTACGATTCCCATTTATGGACTGAAACAACCGGTAATCTTAGTTAGCCCGCTTCTACCCCCCGAGGATATCCAACAAATCAATCATGCAATTATTAGCCTAACTAAAAACAATCATTCAAATTCATTTTTCAATTTGTTGGATACGCAGCTAATTCAAATCGATTCAGTGAAAAAGAGTTACGTAACGGTACTCGAAGAAATTGTGGGCTCACTCACTAAACAAAACATCTTGGTAAATAATCCTAAAATTTTGGAAATGCTGGTGGAACGCGAAAAGATGGCGTCAACCGCGCTTAATGCAGTTGCAATCCCCCACATTGCGCCTAATTACGTGCAAAAATCAGCCATCGCGCTATGGTTAGTGCCGCAAGGAGTGCAGTGGTTGGGGAACACGGTGTACGTGGTTATCTTTTTGGCCCTCACGCGTGAACAGGTTGCCGCAAGTCGGGAAGTTTATAAAATTTTAAATCGGATGGTCGAAAACACAGCTTTTTGTCAGCAATTGGCTCAAGTAGCGACGGTCTCCAAAGCGATGGAACATATTCAAAAATTTATACAGAAAGAGGGAGATTGAGTAATGGATTCAGATGTAAAATGCGCAGCTTTTATTGACGTGAAGGTAGCACCGCAAAAAGAGGCGGCGTTAGCGACTACGGCCGAACTATTAGCGAACCAGTGGTCGATTGATGGTAAAGAATTGTATACCAGTTTTGTTAACCGGGAGGCGGAAAGTTCGACAGGATTCGGGGATGGAATTGCGATTCCCCATGCAAAGGTTTCTGGGTTAGAAGCTCCGGTAGTGGGAATTTTAACGTACGCTGACCCAGTTGAGTGGGCGGCGATTGATGAACAACCGGTTTCACTTGCGATTGCGTTAATCGTACCCACTAAGGCAGATCAAGTTCATTTGCGGTTGCTTTCCAAGTTGGCTCGTAAATTAGTCGATCATGATTATGCAGAAGGGCTTCGTCGGTCCGCGCACGATGCTGCACAACTTACCAAACAGGTTCAACAAGCTTTAGCAGAATAAACGTTTATGGAAAGAAGGTAGTAAAATGAAAAAAATTGTTGGCGTAACCAAGTGTCCGGTGGGAATTGCCCATACGTACATGGCGGCCGAAAAGTTAAAGGCAGCGGCCGAAGCAGCTGGATACGAGGCTAAGGTCGAAACGCAGGGCGCTTCGGGAACCGAAAATCCGTTAACCCAGGCCGAAATTGACGCTGCCGATTACGTAATCTTAGCGGTTGACGTAGCAATTGACGGGATGGAACGATTTAACGGGAAAAAGGTTTTATTCAGCAAAACTTCGGCGGCCATTAAGGATTCGGCAGCGCTAGTTGAGAAAGTTACCAACGCTCCGGTATACTACGCCGGAAAAACTTCGGCAGCCTCAACGCAAACTACGGACAATGCCAAGGGGCAAAATCCAGCAATCAAACAGTTGTTAAACGGGGTTTCGCACATGATTCCGTTCGTAGTTGTCGGCGGATTGTTCATCGCCCTTTCAATTGCTTTAGGTGGCCATCCAACTGCCAATGCCGGAATGGTGGTTACTCCCGGGACCATTTGGAGTTCAATGAATCAAATCGGAACCTTAGGCTTCACCTTAATGATTCCAATTCTTGCAGGATTTACAGCTCATGCAATTGCGGGGCGGGCTGCGTTAGCCCCCGCCATGATTGGTGCCATGGTTGCCAATTCACCAGATATTTTGGGAACCAAGGCGGGAACCGGATTCTTAGGAGCCATTCTAGTTGGTTTTGCAGCGGGATACTTAGTTAAATGGATGAACTCCTGGCCAATCCCGAAAAACTTGCGGTCCGTCATGCCAATTTTTGTGATTCCGCTTTTAGGTACCGCGATAATTTCGGCAGCGTTTATTTACCTATTGGGTGGTCCAATTTCTGCGTTGATGACGTTACTGCAAAACATGCTTGATACGCTATCGGCGAGCCCGTCAACTTCGGTATTACTTGGATTGATTTTGGGCGCGATGGTAGCGATTGACATGGGTGGTCCAATTAACAAGGTAGCCTTCCTGTTTGGGGTAGCATCAATTACCGCAGGGAATCCCATGATTATGGGTGCCGTGGCTTGTTCAGTTTCGGTTCCACCACTTTCTTCGGGACTTGCGACCTTAATTCGCCCAGATCTAAACGTCAATGAAGAAGAACGGTCGGCGGGAATTTCTGCCATGTTAATGGCGTTGATTGGCATTACGGAAGGGGCTATTCCACTGGCAACGACCCGGCCAGGACAAGTATTTCCGGGAATCATCATCGGTTCAGCAGTTGCCGGCGCCACCGGGATGATTTTTAAGATTACAGACGCGGTTCCTCATGGCGGCCCAATTGTCGGTGTGCTTGGGGCAACTAATAATTTAGGATTGTTTATTATCGCAATTTTAACGGGTACCGCGGTTTCCGTTTTGATTATTGCTATTTTAAAAATCAGAGCGGGCAAAAAGGCGGCTAAACAACTTTCTTAAAAATTAATTGAAAAAGAGAGTGGGTAAAAAGTCGGATAGTTTGCGAGTATTAACTGAAAATTGATCATTATGCCTGAATTTGGCATAATGGTCAATTTTTGGTTAAGGGGAACAAACTGACTTTTAGTACACGCTTTAGCTTTATTGAAATCAAAATATCAAAACAACTTTTCAAGGACCTTTTCATCCTTGAAAAGGATTTTTTAGTTTTTTTCCAACCTCTTTTTGTATTGGAATAGTATGTAATTCAATGGTGGCACGCGTAATTGCGAGCTTCGGCGATAATGCGTTCTTGATCGAGGGTGAGTACTTGCCGATTTCGCATCAAGAACTGTCCGTCAACCATCGTATCCGTGACATCGTTAGCGTTGACACACTCTAACAGGGTATTTTGCCAGTTGCCGGAAGGGTAAAGGTGGGGCTGATTAAGGTCAATTGCAATTAAGTCGGCTTTATAACCGGGTTGAATTTTACCTAACTGACCAGCGTGGTTTAATGCGGCGGCGCCACCTTCTAAGAGCATTCGAAAAATTTGAGCAGCGGGCATGACGTTAGGTTGCCGTAATCGAAGGCCGTGGGTAGCGACCATTAGGGAGCGAAAAATTTTAATTTCGTTCCAAAGGCTTAAACCACCGTGAGCGGCGCCATCAGTTCCTAACCCAACGGAAATTTGATTTTGAAGTAACTCGGGGGTGACGGGGATTCCTTTCCCAGCGTTACTAAACGGGCAGTGACAGAGTTTAACCCGGTATTTTTTAATGAGTTCCTTTTCGTGGTTAGATAGGAAGAGGCTATGGGCACCTAAAAAATGGTTACTAAGTAAGTGACGCTTAGCTAACCATTCGAAGGGCCGTAATCCGGTTCGTTGAATAATGTTGAGTATTTCGGAGGGGTATTCGTTCATGTGCGCGGTTAAAAAAGTATGGTGTGTTTGAGCAGCCTCAGCAGTAAGGTCAATTAATTCATCGGAACAAGCGGTGAGGGCCCGTAGCGAGTAGTAAACTTGTAAACGACCTTGGTGATGGAATTGCTGATATAGTTGGGCGGTTTGGGCGACGGCTTCGCGGGCGCTCATTTTAATTGACGCTGGTAGCTGGGGATCGTCCATGGTGGAGGCAGTCAACGCGCCACGCAAACCACTACGAGCGTAAACTTCTGCAGCACTTTCCATGTGGTAGCTGCCAGCTTCTACAAAACCGGTGGTTCCGCCAGTGATCATTTCTAAAGCAGCTAATTCTGCACTTAGTTTCATCTGGGACGCGGTTAGTTGACTTTCGAAAGGTAGCATAATCCGGGTCCAAATTACTGGTTTAGCATCAAGTACGCGTCCCCGCAAAAGTTGCTGTCCAGTATGTAAGTGGCTGTCAATTAATCCGGGAAGATAAAGGCGGTCGGCTCCGTCGACAATCTCACCCGTGAATTTAATAGGACAGGGAAAATCACCCACCTGTTGGATATGACCGTCATGAATCAAAATCGATTGCTTGGTATTAATTTGTCCAGCTTGTTTTAAAATGGTGGCATTTTTGATTAGAATATCAGACATCGTTAATAAGAACCTCGCTAAAGTAATTTGGTTAAGCCCAACGTGAAGGAGTCCCATAAACAAGAACCTAAGAAAGTTCCGGTCATAACTAGAATTCCAACGATAACGTATTTCCAGCCCTGGCTAACAAAACGCTGCAACTGGTCACTAATGGCGATTCCGGCAAAGGAACCCACGATGGTAAAGGGGGCTGCAAATTCAATGGCGTTTGCACTGCTAATTAGCCACGCGTGAACGGGCGAAAAGGGCGCCGCTCCCAATAGTCCTAAAATTGAACAGTAGGCAATTAGCGGAAGCTTAAGGGGTAGGTATTTTACGCAAAGCACCGCTAAAAGCGTGATCACGGTCAATGCAAAGATGCCGTTAAGGCTTTTTTGGAATGAGATACCGTAACCAATCCAATTGGCTAATCCAGTACCAATCCCACATACAATTAATAGAAAAGTCCATTCTCGATAACGCATGCTTTAACCTCGGTTCAATTTAAGATGACGTTGAGTTTGTAAACGGAAAATTTTACAAAGTAGGTCGTAATACTTTTCGGTCAGGGGGAGGGCAAGCCACATGGTGATGTAAATTCCGGTAATTCCAGCAATTGTGTTACTAGCTGAAGCCATTGTGGTAATTATTGCGGCGTGGGCAGGGAAGGCGTTGGCTAAACTAGCACTTGCACTTGCCATGAAGATTCCGGCGCCAACTCCGGAAGCCATTCCGAGTGCTTGAGGGCTAAACCAACCGGTACTGGCAATTAAGGAAGCCATGATGCCAAAGTAAATTGCTCCAATCATGCCGCCAACGATGTAAAGGGCTAAGCTGCCGTTACTTTCAGCAGATTCCGCACCGTACGCGTTATTAATCACGGCTAAGTGGTATTCACGGTTTAAGGAGCTACAAGCCCCGATGGTTTCGCGATGTAGGCCAAGTAACATCGCAATCGGAAGAGCCAAAATTGGACCAAGGAGACTCCCAAAACCGTGTAGCAACAGGGCGGGACCGGCGTTTAAAATTAAATGAAGATTAGCTCCCGCGGTAATGCCAAGTTTAACGATGAAGGGACAGATCCCAACTAAAACAAGTTTTCCAGCAGCCGTAGTTTCGGCAGGCCGGATTAATTTTAAAACCTGAGGACCGAGCATAATTCCTAAAATAATTGCGTAGAAAACGGGGAAGAAAATAATCACTCCGTTGCCAATTTTAAGGGTGACCTCGCCAATCCCATCGGCAATTAACACTAGTATCAAACTAATTAGGTAAATTTTCTTTTCATTTTTAAGGCGCTGCCAAAGGGATGAATAATCATCGACGGATCGTTTCATTCAAAGCACTCCTTCCTGGATCTTAACTATGTTTTGAGTTTAACACGTTATAATTAGCAATAAAAGAACTTTTAACGTTATTTTTGTTTTTATAGTTCGTGTTTATTGGAAATGAAACGAGCTGGCTTCGAGGCTAAGAAAACGCTTGCTTTTTAAAGAGGCTCCTGTATAGTGGGAAGAGACTGGTTTTTGCCAATCAAATTGTTACCCATTTTAATGAATAGAATGTAAAATCTTTATTTGGTAAATAAAAACCCGTAATTATTAGAAAAAAATCTAATAACTACGGGAATTTGTGGTTCAAAAATTAATTACCTTTTAAATAGCGATAAGTGATGGTGTAGGACTGGGGTTCGTTAGCTGATAAAGTGATATCGCCAAAACCGGGATGGTTATGGGTGTCTGGCAGAGTTTGAGCTTCCATAGCGATCCCCATTTGAGGCCGCCCCGGTCCCCTAGTAAAGCTTAAGGTATTGTCGAGAGCGTTAGCGGTGTAAACCACTAGACCATTACGTTTAGAATAAATTTCGAGAGCATCTTTACTATCTAAGTCTTGTAGTTTCGCGATGGGAGCGGCGTTTTCGTTAATTTTAAAAATGTCATCGAGGCCTTTTTCTGGGGTGCTCTGCAAGGCGGCAATGGCGTCTTGTAGCTTTACCGGTTGACGGAAATCGTAGGCTGTATTTGCGGTGGCAAGAAACTCCCCCGTGGGGACCTTTTGCTGATCAACGGCTAAATACTGTGCACTAGCAATCGTCAACTGGTGGTTCAATACATGGTCACGATTGCTTAAGTTAAAGTATGCATGACAAGTTGGGTTGAAAAGCGTTGGTTGATCAGCAGTTCCTTGATAAGTAATGATAACTTGGTCGTCGTTAGTGAGTTTAAACGTAATGGCAACAGCAATGTTTCCTGGATAGCCGTCGTCGCTTTCTTTGATTTGATGAGTAAAGGTGACGGACAAAAAGTCTTCACCCTTTTGCAGATGGTAGTCCCAGAGGTAATCAAAGAAACCGTGGGGACCGCCGTGGTGAGTATTATTATTTTCGTTTGGTGGTAAATGAACCGCCCCTTTTGCTAACGGCATGGTTCCGTCCTTAATGCGTCCCGCGGTTCGACCGATTGCCATTCCAATGTAAAAGGGGTTATCGTAATACTTTTTAGTTTGGTCAAAACTAAGTACGAGATTTTTTCGGCCATCAGCTTGGGGGACCGAAAATTCATTTAGAATGGCTCCCATGGTGAGCACCCCAACGGAAACATCGTGGTCATTAGTTAAGCGAATTTTTTCGACCTGGTGGCCGCGAAATTGATCGAACTTAAGTATATCAATGTGCATATTTATGTACCTCCATGTTTGAAACCGTTATCATTATTCTTAATCCTAAAATTTGTCCGGATAAATGTCAATGATTTTAACGACGAATGCATAGAATTAAAAAAGAATCGGTATTAGAGATTTATCATTTAAAAATAAGTGATAACATTTTACTTATCGTATAATAAATTTGCTGTAGTAGAGGAGGAGCAATCATCGAAAAGAAGTACGAACTGGTTAAACAAGATTTAAAGGAAGAAATTTTATCGGGGAGTTATTCAATTAACGATAAATTGCCAACTGAATCAGAATTAATGGAAAAATATGACGTGAGTCGTTATACAATCCGACGCGCGGTTGGCGATTTAGAAAATGATCACTACATCTACCGGGTGCAAGGCGGGGGAATGTTTGTCGACGACTGGCAGAAATACGTAAACCAAAAGGTAGAAAATAAGGTGATTGGCGTCATCACCACCCACATTGCGGAGTATATCTTTCCGTACATTATTACGGGCATTGACCGGTTGATTTCCTCACGTGGTTATTCAATCCTCATTAGTAATACGCAAAATGATCCTGCTCGAGAAAGAAAGAGCGTCCAAAAAATGATGGATAGTAATTTATCAGGTTTGATTGTCGAGCCCACCCAGAGCGCTTTAGGCAACCCTAATCGTGATTTGTATGAGAAAATTAAAGAGTCGAAACTGCCTACCGTGTTTATTAACGCGCATTACCCTGAATTAGATTTCCCATACGCGGAAATGGCTGATACCCGGGCAGAGAAAATCATTACTAATAAATTGATTAGTATGGGACATCAAAAGATTTTAGGCGTTTTTAAAGTTGATGACCAACAAGGCGTTCACCGAATGAATGGTTTTATTAAGGCCTATAAGGAACACCAAGACTTAGTTTATCAAAGTGAAATTGTGATGTACCAAACTTCGGATAACATGCGGTCGGTATTTACGAAAATCGAACAAATTCTGAGCCGCTCGCCAAATGAACGGCCAACTGCGATTATTTGTTACCATGACCAAATTGCCATTCAGGTGATGGCACTAGTGCGGTCCTTAGGCTTACGTATGCCGGATGACATTTCCATCTTTGGCTTTGATAACTATAAGCTATCAAAGTATATGTCTCCACAGCTAAGTTCTGTAGAACACCCGAAAGAAAAATTAGGGCGGGACGCAGCCAAGATGATTTTTGACATGATTGATGGAAAGACGGATATTCAAAATAAAATTTACGAACCTGAAATTATCTACCGAGAGTCAATTAAGGAACTATCGTAACAGTCAATTGATTAGATAAATTTAGAGGTGTAGTACCAATCTTTGGTATTACACCTCTTTTTTAGTGTCCATAAGATAAATTTATGCTAATAAATTTTAAAAATTCATGTTGACTTGTCCGTATAAATATTCTAAGATGAAAGCAAGTTAATGAATACGTTTTCAAAGAAATGGAAACGGTTTAAGGAGGAATAGCATGGGCAAGGAAAAGAAAATTCCAAGTGGATTTATTTACTTCTTCGGTTCATTTGGAGGAATTTTGTTTGGTTATGACATTGGGGTAATGACCGGGGCACTCCCGTTCTTACAACACGATTGGAATTTATATGGTGACGCCGGTGTAATCGGTTGGATTACTAGTGCAGTAATGTTTGGAGCTATTTTTGGAGGCGCTTTAGCTGGTAACTTATCAGATCGGCTAGGTCGGCGGAAAATGATTTTGATTTCATCATTAATTTTCGTAATTGGTTCGCTATTATCCGCATTATCGCCGCACGATGGTCAAATTTATCTGATAATTGTTCGGATCTTCTTAGGACTAGCGGTAGGGGCAGCCTCAGCGCTGGTACCAGCGTACATGTCTGAGATGGCTCCTGCTCGTTTGCGGGGCCGCCTATCCGGAATCAACCAAACCATGATTGTTTCTGGGATGCTGTTATCTTACATTGTTGATTTCTTACTTAAAGATTTGCCTGAAACAATGGCATGGCGTTTGATGCTTGGATTGGCTGCGGTTCCCGCAATCATCCTTTACTTTGGAGTTTTGCGTTTACCAGAATCACCTCGTTTCTTAGTTAAGAGCAACGATGTTGAAGGTGCACGGCGGACGCTAACTTACATCCGTAACGAAGCGGAAGTAGAACCTGAATTGAAAACGATTCAAGAGACTGCCGCAGAAGAAGCAAGTGCCAACGAAAAATCTTCCTTTGCACAATTGCTAAATGGTAAATATCGTTACCTAGTAATTGCCGGAGTCGGGGTGGCTGCTTTCCAACAATTCCAAGGTGCTAACGCGATTTTCTATTACATTCCATTGATTGTTGAAAAAGCTACCGGGAATGCTGCTAGTTCAGCATTAATGTGGCCGATTATTCAAGGGGTTATCTTGGTACTGGGCTCGTTAGTATTCTTATGGATTGCCGATAAATTCAAACGACGGACACTTTTGACAATGGGTGGCACCATTATGGGACTATCCTTTATCCTCCCAGCAATCTTAAACATGTTTATTAAAGATATGAATCCGATGATGATCGTAGTCTTCTTATGTATTTACGTAGCGTTTTACTCCTTTACCTGGGCACCACTTACTTGGGTAATTGTTGGGGAAATCTTCCCGTTAGCCATTCGTGGTAAAGCATCCGGGGTTGCATCATCATTCAACTGGATCGGTTCATTCTTAGTTGGTTTATTATTCCCAATTATGACGGCAAACATGCCGCAAGAAGCAGTGTTTGCAATCTTCGGAATCATTTGTTTATTAGGTGTATTGTTTATCAGAACTCGGGTACCCGAAACAAAGGGTCACAGTCTAGAAGAAATTGAAGAACAGGGACTTAGAAAATAAGAATTTGGAGATTTTGAAAATGAATATTGTAGAAATATCAAACCAAATTGAACAAGGAAACGTCGCCCTTGGAATTGAGTTAGGTTCTACCCGGATTAAAACGGTTTTGATCACTAACGACTATAAGACGATTGCTTCTGGTAGTTTTGTTTGGGAAAACCAATACAAAGACAACATTTGGACGTATTCGCTTGAAGACGTTTGGAAGGGAATTCAAACCAGTTATTCAAAAATGGCGGCCGAAGTCAAAAGTAAGTATCACAAACCGTTGACCAAAATTAAGTCGATTGGAATTAGTGCAATGATGCACGGCTACTTGGCTTTTGACCAAAGCGGTGACCTATTAGTGCCGTTCCGGACGTGGCGGAATAACATCACCGAAGAGTCGGCAGCCAAACTAACTGAAGCCTTTAACTTCAACATCCCTCAGCGTTGGACAATTGCTCACCTTTATCAAGCTATCTTAAATGGTGAAGACCACGTTGAAAACTTGGATTTTGTTACTACCTTGGCCGGTTACGTACACTGGAAATTATCAGGTGAAAAGGTATTAGGAGTTGGGGATGCTTCTGGAGTATTTCCAATTGATGAACAGACGGGGGATTATTCAGAAAATATGTTAGCAACTTTTGCTAACTTGCCTGAAGTTAAACCATTTAGCTGGGACATCAAGCACGTCTTGCCAAGCGTTAAAAAGGCTGGCGAAAACGCGGGGCAATTATCCGCGCAGGGCGCTAAGCTACTAGATATTACGGGAAATTTGCAAGCAGGTAGTTTGATGGCACCACCAGAAGGGGATGCTGGAACCGGAATGGTCGGGACTAATAGTGTCCGCAAACGGACCGGAAATATTTCGGTTGGTACTTCTGCTTTCTCAATGGTTGTATTAGAAAAACCATTGAAATCAGTGCACCGGGATATTGACGTAGTGATGACGCCAGACGGGGCTGCAGTAGCCATGGTTCACGTTAACAACTGTTCCTCAGATATTAACGCCTGGGCCCAAATTTTTAACGAATTTGCGACTCGACTAGGGATTAATTTGACGCCGGATAAGTTGTACGAAGCACTGTTCTTAGAGGCGGCTAAGGCGGATCACGACCTTGGCGGATTGGTCAACTACAGTTACCAGTCTGGTGAAAATATCACCAATATCAAGGCGGGCCGGCCATTGTTTGTCCGGAAGCCAGACAGCCACTTTAACTTGCCAAACTTCATGCAAACCCAGCTTTATTCTGCATTTGCGCCACTAAAAATCGGCATGGATATTTTGAGCAAGGAAGAAAATATTAAAACCGACGTAATGATCGCACAAGGCGGGTTGTTCCGGACAGCCGTAATTGCACAGCAAGTTCTATCAGACGCCCTCAACACCCCAATTACCGTAATGAGTAATGCTGGTGAAGGCGGACCTTGGGGAATGGCAATTTTGGCAATGTACGCTGCCGATAATCAAGGACAAAGCTTAAGTGATTATTTAGACTACAACGTCTTTAATAATCCAGAAAGCATGACGCTTAGTCCTGAGCCAGAGGGAGTGGCTGCTTACAATGAATTTACTAAGCACTACGAAGCTGGTTTGCCAGTTGAAGCACGCGCCGGTGAAGTAATTTAAGAAGGGGAGATTTGATGCTAGAAAAACTTAAACAGGAAGTCTACGAAGCTAATATGCAGCTACCCAAGCTGGATTTAGTTACGTTTACCTGGGGGAACGTCTCCGGGATCGACCGCGAAAAGGGATTATTTGTTATTAAACCTTCGGGAGTTTCGTACGAAGAAATGAAACCCGAAGATATGGTGGTAGTTAATTTAAAGGGTGAGGTTGTTGAAGGGGATATGAATCCTTCTAGCGATACACCGACCCACACCGTTTTATATAACGAATTTCCGGACATTGGAGGAATCGTGCATACCCATTCTCCATGGGCGGTATCGTTTGCAGCGGCCGAAATTGACGTGCCAGCTTTAAGTACGACCCATGCTGACACATTCTACGGTGACGTACCGGTAACTCCGGCCTTAACTAAACAAGAGATTGAAGAAGCCTACGAAGAAAATACCGGTAAGGTAATCGTTCGAGAATTTAAGGAACGGAATTTGGACCACAATGCGGTTCCTGCTGTATTGGTTAGCCAACACGGACCATTTACCTGGGGTGCCACACCGGACAAAGCGGTTTACAACGCTAAAGTATTGGAAGTCGCTGCTGAAATCGACTATCACGCTTTACAAATGACCCGGCGGAATATCGAAGTTCCTCAATACTTATTAGATAAGCACTACTATCGTAAACACGGGAAGAATGCTTATTATGGGCAAAATAATGCCAAATCTAAAGAACACGCACAAAGAAAATAAAAATATTTTTAATTAGAAAAGGAGCGCTTTAACATGAAAAAAATGCAAGATTATGAATTTTGGTTTATTACAGGTAGTCAATTCCTATATGGTGAAGAAACCCTTCGTTCAGTAGAAAAGGACGCTCGCGAAATCGTTGATAAGTTAAATGAATCCAAGAACTTACCTTATCCAGTTAAATTCAAGTTGGTAGCAACTACTGCTGAAAACATCACTCAAGTAATGAAGGATGCTAACTATAACGACAAAGTTGCCGGGGTAATTACCTGGATGCACACCTTCTCACCAGCTAAAAACTGGATCCGCGGTACTAAGTTATTGCAAAAACCATTGCTTCACTTAGCAACCCAATTCTTGAACCACATTCCATATGACACCATTGATTTTGACTACATGAACTTAAATCAATCTGCCCATGGTGACCGTGAATATGCATTTATTAATGCACGCTTGCGTAAGAACAACAAGATCATCACTGGTTACTGGGGTGATGAAGACATTCAAAAACAAATCGCTAAATGGATGGACGCATCCGTTGGCTACAATGAATCATTTGGTATCAAGGTAGTAACCTTTGCTGACAAGATGCGTAACGTAGCGGTTACTGACGGTGACAAGATTGAAGCGCAAATTAAATTTGGCTGGACCGTCGATTACTGGGGAGTTGCGGACTTAGTTGAAGAAGTTAACGCCGTTGCTGAAGACGACATCAACAATAAGTACGAAGAAATGAAGAAGGAATACAACTTCGTTGAAGGAGAAAATTCTTCAGAAAAATTCGAACACAATACTAAGTACCAAATTCGTGAATACTTTGCATTGAAGAAATTCATGGACGATCGCGGATACACCGCATTCACAACTAACTTTGAAGACTTAGCTGGTTTGGAACAACTTCCAGGATTGGCTGTTCAAATGTTGATGGCTGAAGGCTATGGCTTCGCTGGTGAAGGGGACTGGAAGACCGCTGCTTTGGATCGCTTAATGAAGATCATTGCGCATAACCAACACACTGCCTTCATGGAAGATTACACCCTTGACCTTCGTAAGGGACACGAAGCAATCCTTGGCTCACACATGCTAGAAGTTGACCCAACGTTAGCTAGTGACACGCCACGGGTCGAAGTTCACCCGCTTGACATTGGTGGCAAGGATGACCCTGCACGCTTTGTCTTCACTGGTATGGAAGGCGACGCGGTTGACGTTACAATGGCTGACTACGGTGATGAATTCAAGCTCATGTCTTACGATGTTCAAGGCAACAAGCCTGAAAAAGAAACACCACATCTTCCAGTTGCTAAACAACTCTGGACTCCAAAACAAGGTTGGAAGAAGGGTGCTGAAGGCTGGCTCACACTTGGTGGTGGCCATCATACCGTACTTTCCTTCAACGTGGATGCTGAACAATTACAAGACCTCAGCAACATGTTTGGATTGACATACGTTAATATCAAATAATTGTTTACTAAGATAAATATTTCTAAAAGAACTGATCAATTTGATTGATCGGTTCTTTTATTATGATTCGATAAAGGGTTAAAAAGAAGGGCAGAAAAATAAGTTAGGAAAAGAAGTCAACATTATGTGATTAGGAGCTTAATTAAAGACTTACTTTTTGTGAATGTGAATCCATTGTTTTATTTTTTTCTAATAATATGAGTATCGTAACTAGACAAAAATTTGAATTGAATTAGATTTAATATATTGTTATCTCAACGTTTTTTCGTAATATTTAAAATTTTTAATAATATTTTTATAATTAAATCTAAATAAATTAATTGGATTTTAATTATGCAACCGCTTTACTTCTTTGAGTAAAGTGTGCAATAATATACGTGTAGTTAAATAAATCACAAGGAAGTGTCTTTATGCAAATTGCTGTTATTAAAGAACAAAAAGAAGGGGAAGGTCGTGTAGCGGCCACGCCGGAAAATGTTCAAAAGATGGTTGATGCCGGTAATGAAGTCTTAGTTGAAAAGGATGCCGGAATCGGTGCAGGCTTTTCTAACGAAGAATTTGAAAAAGCTGGTGGGAAGATCGTTTCTCATGAAGATGCATGGAAAGCAGAATTGTGCATTAAGGTTAAAGAACCTGATGCTGAAGAATACCAATACTTTGATAAAGGTAAAATTATTTGGGGATTCCAACACCTTGCATCTTCCAAACCAACTGTTGAAGCAATGATGAAGGCCGGAGTTACTGCAATCGGTGGTGAAACCATCGTTAAGGATGGTAAATTAGAGTTGTTAGCACCAATGAGCCAAATTGCGGGACGTCGTTCAGTAATCATGGGAGCTTATTACCTTGAAGCACAACATCAAGGGGAAGGTATTTTAGTTTCTGGAATTCCAGGAGTTATCCCTGCTGGACATGTAGTGATTTTCGGTGGTGGTAACGCCGCGACAGGCGCTGCAGACACTGCTTTAGGTTTAGGATGCTCAGTAGTAATTATTGAGTTAAACGACGACCGGATTGCTCAATTGGAAGAACAATATAAGGGTAAAGACGTTCGCGTAGTTAAATCAAACGAAGAAAATCTTGCAAAAGAAATTAAAGATGCTGATATTTTTGTATCCACAATTTTAATCCCAGGTTCCAAGCCACCGAAGTTGGTTAAAGAATACATGGTAAAAAGCATGAAGAAGGGCTCTGTAATCGCTGATATTGCAATCGATCAAGGTGGAACAGTAGAAACCATTGATCACCCAACCACTATTGATGACCCTGTCTTCATTAAGGATGGAGTAATCCACTACGCTGTACCAAACCAACCTGGTGCCGTTCCACGGACTGCTACGATGGCGTTAGCAGCTGGTAACCTTGATTATATTTTGGAAATTGCCGATAAGGGAATTGAAGGAGCAATCAAGGAAGATAAAGCTTTAGCATCTGGGGTCAACCTCTACGAAGGTAAGGTAACTAACAAGGGTCTTGCAGATTCATTAGACCTTCCTTACACTGAACTAGATGTATAAATAGGCGTTCGAACTTTTAAATTTGCGTTTAAATTATGAGGTGAAAATCATGAAAAATAACGAACCAAGAAATGAAGTAGTTGCTCAAACCTACGATTTATTAAACTTAGATCAAATTGAAGAAGCGCGTAAAGTAATTGGTAAATACGCACGTCGGACGCCATTAGTTCAGTCAATGTTTTTAAGTAACAATGTTGCTCATGCGGATGTATATCTAAAACTTGAAAATATGCAACTTACTGGTTCATTCAAATTCAGAGGAGCTAATAATAAAATTAACCACTTGTCTGATGAAGAAAAAAAGCATGGAGTAATTACAGCTTCAGCTGGGAACCATGCGCAAGGAGTTGCTTTAACTGGTAAACTTTCTGGAATTGACACCACGGTTGTAATGCCGGACGAAGCTCCTCAAATGAAGCGTGATGCAACTCGCGGATACGGGGCTGAAGTTGATATTCACGGAGCAACTTTCGATGATGCTCACGACTGGATGCATGAAAGAGCTGAAAAAGAAGGAAAGACTATCGTTGATCCATTTAACGATTCCCTCGTTTGTGCTGGTCAAGGAACCATCGGTCTAGAAATTCTTGAAGACTTGGTTGATGTAGAAACCATCATTGTACCAGTTGGTGGTGGTGGGTTGATTTCAGGAATTGCCACAGCAGTTAAGTCAATCAACCCTTCCATTCACGTAGTTGGGGTTCAATCCGAAAACGTTCACGGAATGAAAGCTTCAGTAGATGCTGGTAAGATTGTAAAGCATCACGATGACTTTACACTTGCTGACGGCACTGATGTAGCTGTTCCTGGGGATATCACTTACGGAATTGTTTCTAAGTTAGTTGACGAAATTGTTCTAGTTAGTGAAGAAGAAATTTCTAAGGCAATGAAGGACTTGATGCAACGCACCAAGATTGTTGCAGAAGGTGCTGGCGCATTACCAACTGCTGCACTTGAAGCAGGCAAGATTGATAAGAAATGGATCGAAGGTAAGAAAGTCGTTGCCCTAGTATCCGGTGGTAACGTTGACCTTCAACGTGTTTCACAAATTATTGATCACTTCTTCTCCCCAGTTGATACACACAAAGTTGGGATTGGATAGAATGATTAGGCAAGCAATTGCAGATTGAAAATCTAAGGGATGCTGCATGAATTGCAGCGTCCCTTTTTTAAAATAATTAAAATTGGAACAATGAGGAGTGATTATCAATGAATGATAATAGTACATCTCTAAAAAAGACAATTGGTTTTTTCCCGGCGTTAGCAACGGTTATGGGAACGGTTATTGGTACCGGCGTATTCTTTAAGGCAGCCGCGGTAACCGAATATACTGGGACGGTCTCAATGGCCCTTTTCGCGTGGCTATTGGGTGGACTAATTAGTATTTGCGCTGGGTTGACTGGTGCTGAGCTAGCGGCGATGTTCCCTGAAACTGGGGGGCTGACTCGTTACATTGAACATACTTATGGTCACTTTTGGGGATTTTTAGCAGGTTGGGCACAAGCAATTATTTATTTTCCTGCTAACGTAGCGGCCATTGCGATTGCGTTTGGAACCCAGTTCACGAACTTATTTAATCTTTCGCAAACATGGATAGTTCCTGTAGCAATCATTACTGCACTTTCATTATTGTTAGTTAACTGCATTAGCGCAAAATTTGGTGGTTGGGTAACATCGGTAGCTTTAGTAGTTAAGCTGATCCCGTTAGCCGTAATTGTTTTGTTAGGATTTTTCCATAGTAGTTCGGTTAACTTCTCACTATTCCCAGTTGTAGCTGGCCCACATCGCGCATTTTGGACAGCTTTAGGGAATGGATTATTAGCGACCATGTTTGCTTATGATGGATGGATTCACGTTGGTAACATTGCCGGTGAAATGAAAAATCCGCGTAAGGATCTACCTAAAGCGATTGCTCTTGGCATCGGACTGATTATGGTGGTTTACCTGTTAGTTAATGCCGTATTCCTCTACATTGCTCCAGTTAATCACGTTGCTGGAAATTTGAACATTGCTTCTGACGTTGCAAAGGTTATTTTTGGCGGTATCGGCGGTAAATTTGTTACAATCGGTATCTTGATTTCAGTGTATGGTGGACTCAATGGATACACTATGACAGGAATGAGAATTCCTTACGTAATGGGTAAAGAACATAAACTACCATTCGGAGATGTTTTTGCTAAATTAAATGAAGCGGGGGTACCTTGGGCAGCTGGAGTTATCCAATACTTGATTGCTTGCTTAATGATGCTTTCTGGTCAATTTGATGCAATTACCAATATGCTAATTTTCGTAATTTGGTTCTTCTACTGCATGGCTTTTGTGGCGGTATTTGTTTTGAGAAAACGGACACCAAATGCAAATCGACCGTATAAGGTCCCACTTTATCCAGTAATTCCGGCAATTGCTCTTGTAGGAGGAGTTTTCATTTTGGTTAACACGCTCTTCACACAATTTACTACGACAGCGATTGGGATTGTAGCTACCGCAGTAGGGGTTATTTTCTACTATTATTTAAAAAATAAGTATCCAGAAAATTTTAAGAGTGAAAAATAATTTTGTGTTTGAAATGGCAGAAAACTATCCCAGTCAGGGAGGATTTCTGCCTTTTTTAGTAGACAATGGTTAGGCAGTAGCGCTACTTGATAAGAATAGGTGGAAGCGCTATTATTAAACATATGATAATTGATTCACAAAAGTTAGGTATTAGTGGTTGTTAAAGAAAGGGATTGAATTGGATGGCACAAAATGTTTCTAAGAAAGATTATGGTGGTAATGGTAAGAGCAAGTACGTTCCTTACGTTACTAAAAAGGGGCATGGCGGAAGTATTGCTATTTTGATTATGGGAATTATTTTAGCCGTAATCTTTGGAGCGTCAACAGCATACTCGGGGATGAAAGCTGGACTAACGGTAGCAGCTGGGATTCCTGGGTCAATCATTGGTTCGGGTTTAGTAAGTCTTTTTGCTAAGAAAAGGGGGATTCTTGGCAAAAATATTTTGCAAGGAATGTCTAGTGGTGGAGAAGCCGTTGCGAGTGGGATGATTTACGTCCTTCCAGCAATTATCTTGATTGGCGGACACGTTAATTTTTTCACTGGGGTAATGGTTGGTGCTTTGGCAGTAATGTTTGCCATTGGGAGCGCATCATTAGTTCAAAATTATCTGATTGTTGAGGAACATGGGCGCCTTGCTTACCCAGAATCCATGGCGATTACCGAAGCGTTAGTCGCTTCGGAAAGCGGTGGAGATTCATTAAAATTCCTAGGGGTAGGTTTTGGAATCGGGGGCTTAATTACTTTATTTACTTCTCAAGTTTTTGGTTGGGTAAATAGCATGATCACTTTCACCGGGAACTCGTTTTATCGATGGAAGATGTCGACAGAAGTTAATCCTATGCTAGCCGGAATTGGTTTTGTGGTTGGTTTAGAAGTTGCAATGACCATGTTTGCGGGGTCAATCCTGTCAAACTTTGCCGTGGTGCCTTTAGTTAGTTACTTTGCACAAATGGCAGGAAGCGGTGCACACGTTTGGAATGATGCTGCGCTGAGCATCTCCCAAATGAGCGTTGACGATGTTGCAGGCTCGTATGTTAAGTATATTGGCGCAGGAATGATGCTTTGCGGCGGAATTATTGGTGCAGTTAAATTGATACCAGTAATTTGGACTTCAATCAAAAAAGTACTTAATGCGCGGAATAGTACTACTGAAGATAAAAATGCTTTGGGGTTAATTGCCTTATTAGCATCGGTAATCGCCATTTTTGTTGCTGGCTTTATCATTTCGGGATCGGTTATCGTTGCCTTGCTTGGCGGGGTCTTAACGCTAATTTTATCGTTGTTGTTTGTAATTGTTTCTGCACGACTAGCCGGGACGATTGGTTGTTCTAACGAACCAGTGTCAGGGATGACCATTGCATCGCTAGTAATCATGACTTTGGCCTTCGTATTGATGGGCTGGACTACCAAAAATTACACAGAAATTTTGCTTTTGTTTGGGGTATTTATCGTTACTACGGTTTCAGTCGGTGGCGGATATATGCAAACCCAAAAAGTTAACTACATGATTGGCGGCTCAAACAAGGAAATGATGAAGTACTACATGATTGCTGGCTTTGTGGGGGTGCTCACCGTAATTGGAACTACGGTACTTTTGGAACCACAATTGCGGATCACGGGTTCTAACCCGCCATTTGGACTGCCACAGGCTAACTTAATTGCAACTTTAACGTCTGGCATCATGTCTGGAGATTTACCATGGATTATGATCATTGTCGGGATTGTAATGGCGTTAGTTTTCTGGATGCTAGACTTACCAATTATGACGGTTGCGTTAGGTTTTTACTTACCAATTTCAACTACTTCAATTATTTTAGTAGGGGCATTATTAAAACTTTTGATCAATAAGACTACTAAAGACAAAGAGTTACGTGACAAACGGGTACAAAGCGGCGTCAGCCTTTCTTCTGGACTAATTGCCGGTGGTTCAATCATCGGCCTTGTTGGAATTATTTTCCACGTTACCGGATTGTTGGGTAATAGTGCACCAAGTGGCTTTTTAGCAAGCAACGCAATGGGATTAATACTACTAGCAGCTATGGCGGGAGCGATTGTAATTCCGTTGTATATGATTAAAAAATCTGAAAATCAAGGGAAGGCTGAAGAACGTGAGTAAGTCACCTAAACTGACGGATGCTGATCTAAAAGAATTAGTTTTTAAGAAGAATCCGCGGGTTAATTATAAAGTTGAAGGTAAACAGGTGACCATTATTCGTGCTCAAAACCATTGGATTCAACAATTTTTACGAAAGTTGCATTTTAAAATTCCAGAGTTTACTTACCTAGATTTAGATGAATACGGTAGTTTTGTATTTCAACAAATTGATGGGCAACGCAGCGCGTATGAGATTGGTCAGAATTTAGGCGAACAGTTCGAGGAAGCCAATGACTATTTGTATAGTCGATTATTATTGTATTTGAAGCAGCTAGAGGTTAACGAACAAATTATTGAACGAGTTTAAAGAAATTTAAAAGGAGGATTTATCATGACAGATAGAATTGAAATGTCAGCGTGTACTTCAGTAATGGTTGGAAAAAAGGCTTCGCTCGATGGTGCAACCTACATTTCCAGAAATGAAGACCGGTTAGTAGCTATTCATCCAAAACGCTTCTTGGTTCAACCAGCCGTCTCCGGCCGACAAGAAATTTATAAATCACCATATAACGGATTGACTGTACCGTTGCCTGAAAGTGGCTATCGGTATACTTCAACACCTAACGCTGATGAGAGCGAAGGGCCTAATGAAGAAGACGGTTTTAACGAAAAAAACGTTGGTGAAAGTGCCACGGAAAGTGTTTACGCTAACGAACGAGTTTTAGCGTACGATCCATTTGTTAAAAATGGTTTAGCAGAAGATTCCATGACTACGTTAGTATTACCATTCATTAATTCTGCTCGGGATGGGGTTCGTTACCTAGGCGAATTGGTGAAAAAGTACGGTTCAGCAGAAGGTAATGGCGTCCAATTTAATGATGCTGACGAAGTGTGGTACATGGAGATTGTTACGGGCCATCAATGGGTTGCCGTTCGGATTCCGGACGATTGCTATGCCGTGGCTGCTAACCAAATCGCGATTGAAGACATTGACTTCAATGATCCTGACAATTACATGTGGGCGGATGGTATTCAAGAATTTGTCGAAAAGCATGGTTTGAATCCTGACGAAGATCGCTGGAATTTCCGGCACATCTTTGGAACGGATACGGAAAAGGATCATCATTACAATACTCCTCGGGTTTGGTTTGCTCAACGTTACTTAAACCCGGAGATTGAACAAGATCCTGAATCACCAGATCTACCGTTTATTCGGAAAGCTAGTCGAAAGATTTCGGTTGAAGATATTCAATATATTCTGAAGTCGCACTATAACGAAACTAAGTACGACCCATTAGGAAGTGGTAGCGAACACGATCGGAAGACGTACCGGGTAATTTCCTTATCTCGAACAGCCAATTCACATATTTTGCAAATGCGGAATAGTCATGAAAATGAAGCGGCTGGAGTTCAGTGGATTGGCTTTGGCGTACCAAGTTTTTGCCCACACGTACCATTCTTTACCAACGCTAATGATACTGACGTTTCCTACCGGGAATTACCGGAAGAGATGTCATTAGATAGTGCATACTGGTTGTATGAAACTTTAGCAATGGTAGTGGAATCTCACTACGCTGAATTTATTCAGGACGATTTGGATTACCAAAAAGAGTTGTCGCAATGGGCACGGACCAAGATTGAAGAAGTTGACCAAGTAGCTAAGAAGATGTCGGGAAAAGAATTGACAAAATATCTTACTGAACAAAATCACCTTATTGCGCAACATTATAATAAAGAAACCAAGAAACTTTTAGCTAAGTTAACCAAGCAGGGTGCGGAATTATCGAAGCTAACCTTTAAGATGGATCCAAATTTGTGATTCAAAAGATAGGCTTGGTGTTATATAGTCGTCTAAAAGTGTTAAGGGGCGGTTGAATAAAACTTTCAACTAATTTTTCTTAATAATTAAAGTGGCCGTTAGGATTTTGGGTAATCCTGACGACCGCTTTTTGTTAATCAATATAAATCATCGCGATTCTTAATCAATTCATTTTTATAGTTAATGGGGGTAGTATTTACATATTTTTTAAACAATCGGTTTAGGGAAGAAGGATTTTTATAACCAATTCGCAAGGAAATTTGGTCAAGCGATAGGTTAGTTTGAAATAAAAGTTCTTGGGCTGCATATAGACGGCGTTGTTCAATTAATTCTTTAAACGTTTGCCCAGTCGCTGCTTTGATCTTATTACTGAGATAATTCATGTTGTATCCAAAATGTTTACTTGTATATTGCAAATTAGTGGTTGAATAATGCTGTTCGATGTACTTTAAAATTGCCAATAATTCAGCATTGTTGTCTGCCGCAAAATTTAGATGGTGATGGCTAACTAACGGTGGTAATTGCGTAATCAAGGTTGAAAAGAGCAATTTTAGCACTTGGTTATTATTTTTATGGGCAGATTCAAAGGCTGCGAATAATAAGTCCATAATCAGACTACGCGACAATGATTGTGCAGGTAAATCAAAAATCATGAAATTATGGTTGGTAGTTTTTAAGTTACAATTTTGCAAAAAGTCCGTTACGGCGTTGGATTGACCAGAAAGTAAGTCCAATATTTTAGTGATAGTTAGAGAGTTTTTTAACAAAATGTTAATGATGACGTCATTTTCCCCAGTATAGCCAATTTTTTGAACAGTATTCTTATCCATTAAAAGTAGTTGACCTTCTGTAAACTCAAATTGCTCGTTATTTAGCGATTGAATACAACTACCTGAATACATGTAGTTAAGTTCGATGAAATCATGAGTATGCGCGGGAACGTAAGAAAAACGATTTCCTTTAACAATGGTTAAATCGCCATGTTTAAAAAAATTGTATTTTGGCATTTTAGGGATGGGGCTTTCCTTAAAATTGAGCTTCATATAATTGTAATTAGCGTGATTTTTTCGCTGAGTGTTCTCTACATAATTTAGACTACGTATTTTTTTATCCAAGGTAATAAAATTTATCATTAGCTGCTCCTTTTTAATGATCCTACCTGTAGTTTTGCAAGGATTCGGGTGGACTGGAGATATTGTAGCACTTATTTTAAGCGCTTACAATGAGGATAGTTAAGGAGGAGAGATTTATGCAAAATCAAAGTGATAATTTAGTGAAAAAATACCGTCCTCTAGCTATTGCAGCTGGAATCGGCTCAATTTTAGGTTCGGGGATCATTGTTGGATTATCAGCAACAATTACGGTGTGGCAACAGGGGTTAGCATTATCTAACACCCAAGTTGGGGTGATTTCAGGAGCATTAACTTTTGCAATTGCAATTGGTTCGTTAGTTGCCGGATGGTTAACCAAAAATTGGGGATTAACCCGTTCATTTAACTGGTTAAATTTAGGCTATGCGGTAGGTGCACTAATTTGTGTGTTAGCTAACAGCTATGGCTTTTTATTAACAGGAGTGATTATTGCAGGATTAGCTTCTGGAGCGGATTTACCAGTTAGCTTAACGATTATTTCTCATGATGTTCCTGATGACAAAGCAACGGCTCGGTTAGTGTCCTTCACCCAAGTTTTTTGGCAAATTGGGGTGTTTTTCTCTTATGGTTGTGCCTTTGTAGTTTCTAAAATGACTGGGGCAACTGGGGCACGAATTGTTTTTACGATTTTAGCAGTATGTGCTGCCATCACTTTTATTTGGCGCACTTTTTCTGGTCGTTTTAAAGAATTTCATCGTGAAGCCAATCAACGGATTGACCAAATGCAGTCTCAAAGAACTTCTGAATCTGGCTCGCTATTTAAAATTTTGCGCCAAAATCACCAGTATGGGTTATTCTTTATTTGGATCATGATTTTTTATTGTTGCTGGAATTTGTTAGCGAATACATTTGGACAATTTCAAACTTTTACTTTGGTACAAGCACACGCGAGCCAAAGTTTTGCTACAGGAGCAGGATTAGTATTAAATGTAGTGGCTTTAATTGCGTCAATATCATTTGCCTCAGTGGCAGGTAGCCGGTACCGTAACAAATTTTTTGTGGTAGGTTCAGTTATCGAGCTACTAGCCATGCTAGGTTTAGCATTAAGCAGCCATGCATTGTGGCCAATTGTTATTGCCATTGGTTTTTATAACCTAGGTAATAACATTGCTGGCGAAGCTATGTATAAGGTTTGGACCCAAGAGTCATTCCCAATTGATAGCCGGGCTTCAGTTCAAGGTTTTATTAGTGGCTTTTCCCGTTTCTTATGTGGGATTTTTGCATTCATTACCCCTACTTTAGTTTTACCAAGCCACATCCGAATGACTATGTTTGGGTTCGCTGGAATTGTTGCCGTATGTCTAATTGCGGGATTGGTAATGATTCGATTACAAAAAAGGTACCAGATTAACGTTGAGGAGTGAGTGGCGATGGCATTTACATTTCAAATTAATGATGATGTAGAATTTAATCATGACAAACAGTTACTAAAAAAAGCAGATGACAACATTCCGGAATTAACAAAACGAGTAGTAACTCCGGTGCAGGTAGTTGAAACGGTGATCGATAAAAATTTACTAGATAATGTTGGAACAAAAAAAGCGGCTGATACTACACAGCTTAGTCAAATGAAATTTGGCCGGGATGATCGGTTGATTTTAGATTTTGGCAATCATTACGTTGGGCACTTTACAATTCGAATTAAATCAGTCGGATCACCAATGGATGCGCCCTTAACGCTTAAATTGAAATTCGCCGAGCTGCCTACTGAGTTAAACCAAGATAGTCAAGATTATCAAGGCTGGTTAAGCCGTTCATGGATGCAAGAAGAAACTGTTCATTTGGACGAATTGCCTGCCAACTTGTGCTTACCAAGACGTTACAGTTTTCGTTATGTTGAAATTAAAGTGGTGGATACTTCTCCTAAGTGGCAAGTTAGTTTCTTTGAACCAGCCTTAATTGCAGAAAGTGCGGCACAAGGAGCGCCAATCCCATTTTATACTGATGATAAACTTTTACAAAAAATTGATCAGGTGGGGCTGAAGACGCTTGCGGACTGTATGCAAGACGTTTTTGAAGACGGACCTAAACGAGATCGACGGCTTTGGATCGGGGACTTACGCTTACAAGCTTTAGCGGATTATCAAACCTATGACAACCAAACCTTAATTAAGAGATGTTTATATTTATTTGGTGCATTGGCAGCCAAAGATGGGCGAATTCCTGCCAACGTATTTGTTAAACCAACTTATACGCCAGATGACACATTCTTGCTCGACTACAGTTTGTTTTTTGTTAGTATCTTAGATGATTATTTTCAACACACGGATGATTACACAGTACTTGAAGACTTATATCCAGTGGCGAAAAAGCAAATTGATTACGTTATGAAAAATATGGTTCAGAGTAATGGCAAAATTGTCTTTGATGAGGATTACCCGGTTTTTGTGGATTGGTCCAATGAATTTAATAAAGATACGGCTGGAGTTGCCATTATAATATACGCTTTGAAACAGTTTATCCATTTATCACGGCTTCAAAAATTGGACACGATTGATTACTACCAAAAAGAATTGGCCCAAATTACAAATTATGCCAAGCAAAACCTCTATAACGAAGAAAGAGGATTATTTATTTCTGGTCCTGATCATGAAATTAATATTGCTAGTCAAGTTTGGATGGTTTTAGCTCAAGTAATGACTCCGGAAGAAAATCACCAATTAATGAGCAACGCAGTTAAAAAACTATTCCCAATTAAAGGGATTGCAACTCCGTATATGTATCATCACGTAACCCAAGCACTTTTTGAAGCAGGATTGTTGGATGCGGGAATTCAACTATTGAAAGATTACTGGGGGAAGATGATTGAATTAGGTGCCGACACGTTTTGGGAAGCATTTGATCCCAATGATCCAAGTTACTCCCCATATGGTAGTGCAATGGTTAATAGCTATTGCCATGCTTGGAGTTGTACACCAGTGTACTTAATGAGAAAGTATTTAAGTTAGATAACTAAAATGAGAATACAAAAAGCGTTTAGAACTCTTAACAATGATGTGTTGCTCCCCAAAAAATTAAACTTTTTGGGGGCCACTACATGAAGAGTTCAAACGCTTTTTTATATCTAAATCAGTTCGGTGACATTTTTGTCCATAGTAATTTTTAAACCAAGGATTGGGTCATCTGGATTCTGCATGGATAGATCTTGGCGATTAAGCACGTGAGGCGTAAAAATTCCTAATTGTAAATCTTGAGGACGAAAGTATTTTTTTTCGGCAAAAGCGTAAAGAAAATGGTCTTTCGCGGTAAAGTACCAGTTGGTTTGTTTTAAGTTGGGGAGGGCGCGAGTTCCGTATATGCCGTCTCCGTAAGTTGCTAACCACTTTCCTAATTGGCGAATCAGTTTCAAGGCAGGGGTTGGTAAAGTGCCATCGGGTTTAGGGCCAATACCTAAGATGACGTTCCCACCTAGTGAAACAATCTTTACAAGATAATGTAAGATTTCTGGAAATGTTTTGTAAACGTCATTAGGAACGTAACCCCAGTTTTTGGCTAAGGGAAGGTTACTTTCCCAAACCTTATGCGGAATTACATCCGGAATTTTGCGCTCAGGAGTTACGTAATCTTCATATTTACCACCGATGGTTCGGTCAACGACTAGGATTTGTGGCTGGGTTTGTTTGATTTGGGAGACAATCCTGTCCATATCTAAAAATTCATGGTGTTCGCTATTTACCCAACCACCATCTAACCAGAGAATATCAATTTTGCCGTAATTTCGGGTGATTTCCAATAATTGTTTTTTAACAAAGTTGTTAAATTTCTTCCACAGTTGCGGATTAGAAAGGGGATCATATGAGGCATAACGTCCGCGAGGGTCGGATCCAGGTGTCCAATAATAAGGGCAATGCCAATCAGCTTTAGAATAATAGGCACCTACCGCAACGTTATGGGCAGTCAAGCTTTTGGCAAATTCGTGAAATAAGTCCTTCCCAGTGTAATGAGTTACGTTAAAATCAGACTGCTGGGTAGCGTACATATTGAAACCGTCATGGTGTTTAGTGGTAAAGATTGCGTAACGAAAGCCAGCCTTTTGAATTTCAGTAGCCCATTTTTCGGGATCAAATTTAGCTGGGTTAAAAGCTTTGGCTAAGTTCCAATAATCATGGCGAAGGGTGGTAAGGTCTTTTCTCCAAGGCTTTTTGCGAGCCCAGGTATCTTCTTTCGAGAGTTGCCATGATTCGACGATTCCAGCTGCTGAATAAAGTCCCCAATGAAAGATGACCCCAATTTTCTGGTCTTGAAACCAGCGAAGTTGTTGCTTTTGGGAATTAGTAAGCGAAGCGTATTCTTCAACAGCGGTTTTTTGGTTTTCAACGATATCCTGACGAATTTTTTTCATTTCATATAACCTACATTAAATTTTTTTGCTACGGTTGCTAGCAATAACGAATGGTAAATACAAGAAAATATCTAAAATAAATAAAAATGCGGATAGTAAGGTGGCAGGTAAGTCTCCTGCAGTGGTTACCCAAGCAGTTAATATTGGCGGTAACGTCCATGGTGGAATTACCACGCTTTTAGCAACAAGGCCTAAGGCAGTTAAGGGATAGGCAATTGCTAAATTAATGATAGGTACAAATAAAAACGGAACTGCGAAAAAGGGATTCATTACGACGGGCATTCCAAACATAATTGGCTCAGAAATATTAAAGAAACTAGGCAGCAGTCCAAGTTTAGCAACGTTGCGGTAGTCTTTTCGCTTAGAACCCCAGAAAATGGCGATTAAGAAAGGCAAAATTGCCCCGGTTCCTCCCAATAATGTATACATGCCAATCCAAGGGTTAGTAACAATGTTAGGAACGGCATGGCCAGCGTTAAATGCGTCGATATTTTGTTGAATGGCAACTAACATCGAAGGAGAGGTTACGGAAGAAACAATGTTTTGCCCATGTAATCCAAAGAACCATAAGATTTGGGTTAAAATTTGAACTACAAAGAGACCTAGTGGAGATTCCAAAGCAACTTGTAAAGGCAAGGAGATTACGTCGGTAATTAATTGTGGTACGTTTTGCCCCGCAATTTGAGTATAGGTAAAAGTTAGAATGGCAAATAAGATAATTACTAATGATTCGGGGATTAAAGTGTTGAAAGATTGAGCAACTGCGGGAGGTACTGAATCTGGCATCTTAATTTGAAACTTCTTTTTACTAGAAATCCAAACTAGTAGCTCGGTACTTAATAGAGCCGCGATAATTCCTACAAACATTCCTCCAGAAGAAGTTAACGTTTGGGCATAAATACCAGCGACTTGGACGGGCTTAGTGGCCCCCACGGGAATAACGTCATTGTATAGAGGAAACATGATTAAAGTAGTTGCTAAACTCAAGATTCCGGCATGAAGCGGGTTAACTTCTTTAGAATCAATTCGGCCGTTAGCAATGTAAAAATTAGTGAGTCGGTAACCAATCAAAAATGAAACTAGAATGGTCATAATTCCCATAGTTCCTTGGTTTACCATGGTACCAATGTCTACTAACTTAGTCGCATAGGGGAAAGCTTTTACGACAGTTGCGTTAGTAAAAACTAACGAGTTAAGTAAAATGAAAAGCGAATTAACCATAATGATTGGCATAATATCAATAAAGGCATCCCGGATGGCAACTAAGTGGCGTGATTCGGACACTTTAGTAGCTACGGGGATTAACCATTTGGTAATGTATTTGGTAAGCACGGGCTGCACCTCTTTTCAAAAATAGTGAAAAAAATAAATGTGAATCGATTCAAGAGTAGTATAATGGATTAAAATATTTTTGCAATCGCTTTCTTTAACGGAATCGGAGGGATTCACGTGACGGTAATAATGGGATATTTACATGGAAGACAAAATTGGAAAATTAAACAAATTCCTGGAGAAAAGTTAACACATATAAACTATGCGTTTGCGAAAATCGAGGGGCTTAATTTAGTGGATAAAGGGGCCCACTTTAAACAAATTGCAACAATAAAGCAACATTTTCCAAATTTAAAGGTTAACATTAGCATTGGTGGATGGGGCGCAGAAGGTTTTTCAGATGCCGTTTTAAACGCAGATAGCCGAAATAAATTTGCAACCAATATAATTAATTTTATACAGCAATATGGCATAGATGGAGTTGACTTTGATTGGGAATATCCTGGTTCTGCATTAGGAGGAATTAAATCTCGCACTCAAGATGCAGAAAATTTTTATGCCTTTTTAAAGGTGTTGCGAGAAAAATTGGCAAGTTGTAGTGATGAATATGAAATCTCTGCTGCAATAGCGGGAGATCCCAGTTTATTAACTAGTTTGATAAACGGCGAAAAACTCAGCATAGCAGAGTACCTAGATTACCTTAACGTAATGACCTATGATTTACGGGGAAGTTGGACTAACATTACGGGCCACCAAACTAACCTATTTCCTTACGATGCCATAGAAGGTGAGCTTAGTATCAATACCACGGTTAAGTATCTAATCGCTAAGCAAGTTCCAACAGATAAAATAGTAATTGGCAGTGCAGCTTACAGCCGCGATTGGCGAGAAGTTGACCAACAAGCCCCATCCCCAGTAGGGGCGCTTGCTAAAGAAAAGGGGACCCAAACTACTCCTTACCAAAAAATTAGTCAATTAATTGCTCAAAAACCACAATGCTATTTTTGGGATGAAAAAGCAAATGCGCCATATTACTTTGATGAACAAGTATTCAGGTCCTTTGATGACGAAAAGTCTATGGAAAGTAAAGTTAAGTATGTTCAACAACAGCGACTAGGAGGGCTGATGTTATGGGAACTATCATTGGATCCGCAAAATCAACTAATTTCAGCTGCTACCAATGCTCTTGATAAATAAAATTTTGAATTTTGTAACAGTAAAAAAGTTGGAGAAATCAATCCCCAACTTTTTTTGTTGGAAGGTACTTAACGGCGTGGTGAACAAAATATTGTTATCAATGCAACAATATTGATAAGTTACATTAGGTTTGCCGGCCGTTGAGGGTGGGACGGGAACTTTGCGGGTATGGCAGTTATTGGGACCTCAGGCATGGCAATCGGTGGAACACTAGGGAGGGCTTCCTTATAGTTAGCTCCGCAGGAACGGTAATCAGACAGCAGGCCAAGTTTAATAAAGAGGGCTTGTTGGTAAGCTATTTTGGCGTTCCATTCTAGAGTTTCTAGAATACGAGCAGCAACGTGCAAATCGGTCGTGGTGATAACTACGCCGTGACTATTTAATAAAAAGACGTTTTCCATAGCCTTGTCTCCAATTGCTTGAAGGTTTTTGAATACGATATCCGCTAAAGCTTGGCTAGTGGCAGGGGCGAAGGGTAATACTTTAATTTGTCCTAATTCCCGCGTTGCTTCGGTCACGTTAGGCATGTCTAAACCAGCAGTAGCCCAAAACATCGATTCTTCGGCGTGGGAATGGTAGACACATCGAATTCCTGGGTGAGCTTTGTAAGCTTCTTTATGCATGTTAATTTCCCGAGTAACATCTCCAACTCCGTCAATTTTTTCACCAGTTTCTTCATCAATCACCAAAATTTGTGCAGCATGAAGTTCGGAATAATAGGTTTCTGACATAAAGGTGGGAGTCATGATAATATAAGGGTGCATTTTTTGGTCAAAAACTTTGATCGACATGTTGCCACCTGCTACGTTGGTATTTTTACGATCAAACATTTTTTGTACGGTGTGGGCTAAGTCAATGCGTTCCTCTTCAAACATCATTTTCATAATTAAATTCCTCCTAAATTTCAAGGTGTTAAATCACTCTATGGCCTCATTATACTGACAAATGTATTGAAAATTAGGGCTGGCTTTGATTTATGAAATGCCTTCAAAATAATTGAGGAATTTCATTCAGAATGCTTCAAAAGTCTTCATTTTCAATAAAATAATGAAAATCGAGGAGGAAAGCAATGTTTAAGAACGAACGTTTTTTGACTATTTTAGATTTGCTACAAAAAAAGAAGGTTATGCGGATCAAAGATTTACAAAAAGAACTTTTTGTTAGTGATTCGACAATTCGGCGAGACCTAATTGCGTTGGAAAAGATGGGGAAGGTCACCCGAAAATTTGGGCGGGTCGAATTAGTTAAGGCAGATAATATTGAGTTGTCCTTTTTATTTCGCCAACAAGAAAATAGTGAATCAAAAAAATACATCGCTGAAATTGCAAGTACGTTTTTAGGGGACAACGAGGCCATTTTTGTGGATTCCAGCAGCACTACGTCCTTTTTAGCTCCTTTTTTTGAAGGATTAACCAACTTAGTGGTAGTTACCAATAGCCTAAAATTGGCAATCAAATTGGATGAAATTCCGGCGGTAAAAACTTTCATTGCTGGCGGACGACTCCGCTCAGGGACGGGTTCAATTTTGGGCGATATTTCGCTAGATTTCTTTAGTGATTTTCGAGCAGACTTAGTGTTTTTATCGTGTTCTTCAATTAATGCTAATGACGTTTATATGTCTAGTGAAGAACAATCGGGAGTTAAACGAAGAATGATGGAAAATGCTGAAAGGAAAATTTTGCTATGCGATCATTCAAAGTTTAACGTGAAAGGATATTACAGGTTGTGCGATGTAAATGACTTTGATGTTATTATCATGGATCAACAGCCACCGGAAGAAATTATGGCGGTTTGGTCCCATAAAAACGTGGAGGTTTTGTATTAAAAATTTAAATAATTTTGTGGCCGGGATGTTCCCGGTTTTTTTGTTAAATGAATGAAAATGATGAATGCTTTTGAACAAAAAGATGCAAAAAATATGAAGAACTTTCAGAAGACGTGAAACACCTTCCAAACGCTTATGGAAGCGGTTACTATGAGGACGAAAAGAAATTATGTATTTCTTTTAACAAACAGTTTAAATACTTTAGGAGGTTAGGACATGTTAAAAATTAATTATCCCAAAATTGGAATTCGTCCAACTATCGACGGACGGCGTAAGGGGATTCGGGAATCGTTAGAGACTCAAACCATGGATATGGCTAAAGCGGTTGCTGAACTGTTGGAATCAAAATTATTTTATCCTGATGGCACGCCGGTAAAAACCGTGATTTCTGACTCAACTATTGGGGGAGTAAAAGAGGCAGCAGCTTCGAAAGAAAAATTTGATAAGGAAAATGTTTGTGGAACCATCACGGTAACCCCTTGCTGGTGCTATGGAAGCGAAACGATGGACATGACCGCTGACATTCCTCACGCGATTTGGGGATTTAACGGAACTGAACGTCCTGGGGCAGTATACTTAGCAGCAGTTTTAGCAGCGCATGCGCAGAAAGGGATTCCTGCTTTTGGGATTTACGGAGCGGACGTCTGTGATGCTGATGATAAATCAATTCCAGATGACGTTGCCAAGAAGCTTATTCGTTTTGCTAAAGGAATACTTGCAGTTGGCATTATGCGCAATAAATCTTACTTATCGATTGGTAACGTAGCAATGGGAATTGGTGGTTCAATGGTTAACGCCGATTTCTTCCAAAACTATTTAGGTATGCGAAACGAATATGTGGACATGACTGAAATAGTTCGGCGTTGGGATGAAGGAATTTATGACAAGGAAGAGTTTGAAAAAGCCATGAAATGGGCTGAAAAACATACTCCAATCGGACCAGATCTATATAATAGTGATGATCCTAATCGATTTACAGACAAAGAAAAGAAAGCACAGTTGGCCGATTGCGTTAAGATGGCCATCATTGCTCGAGACTTAATGGAAGGGAACCCGAAGTTAGCTGAAAAAGGATTTGTTGAAGAAGCTGACGGACATAATGCAATTGCTGCGGGATTCCAAGGACAACGGCAATGGACCGATCATTTTCCAAACGGCGATTACATGGAGGCCTTTTTGAACTCTCAATTCGACTGGAATGGCATCCATGCGCCACACGTATTTGCAACGGAGAACGATAGCTTAAATGGAGCTTCGATGTTGCTTAACTACTTACTGACTAACACACCTCAAATTTTTGCCGACGTACGGACCTTCTGGAGTCCCGAAGCAATCAAACGGGTTACTGGAACCGAGTTAACCGGATTAGGAAAAGATGGTTTCCTTCATCTCAGTAACTCTGGCGCGCAAACCTTGGACGCGACTGGTGAGGAAAAAGTGGATGGCAATCTTGCCATTAAACCGTTCTGGCAAGTTACCGAAGATGAAGCAAAACGTAGTCTAGAAAAAACACGTTGGATTCCTGCAAATATCGGTTACTTCCGGGGTGGCGGCTTCTCTAGCAATTACCTTACTAAAGGTGGTAGTCAAGGCATGCCCGTAACGATGTCACGGATTAATTTAGTTAAGGGTGTAGGACCAGTTCTTCAAATTGCAGAAGGTTACGCAATTGATTTACCTGAACAAGTCTTTAACGTGATTAACGAACGGACTGATAAAGGCTGGCCTTCAACATTCTTTGCGCCAATTTTAACCGGGCACGGAGCGTTTAAGAGTGTTTATGACGTAATGGATAACTGGGGAGCAAATCATGGTGCAATCAGTTATGGACATATTGGTGCAGACTTAATTACGTTGGCATCCATGTTGCGGATCCCAGTTAACATGCATAACGTGTCCGAAGATAAGATTTTCCGTCCACGGGTATGGTCACTGATTGGAACGGAAAATCAAGAAGCAGCGGACTTTAATGCTTGTCAAACTTTAGGTCCTTTATATAAATAGCGTGTGATGAAATATGGAAAAAGTGAATGTAATTGCAGTAGATTTAGGGGCAAGTTCTGGTCGCGTAATTTCCGGTCAGTTCGATGGAAAACAAATTAAACTAAAGGAGCAGTACCGATTTTCCAATCACCCCGTCGAGATTAATGACCGACTTAATTGGGATTATTTAAAGATTTTTCAGGAAGTAAAGCGTGGTTTAGCGTTAACAATGCGAGACCTAGGACATCTAGATAGTTTGAGCGTAGATACTTGGGGCGTCGATTATGGCTTGTTGACTAAGGAAGGAGAAGTACTTTTTGCTCCTCATTGTTATCGGGATAGCCGTACGGCCCCTTATGAAGCAGAATTTGCAGAAAGACTTCCAGCTAAGCAATTGTTCAGGATGACTGGAAACGCTCCAGATCGGATCAATACCAATCTGCAAGTTTTCGCAGACCTGCAACGGGCCCCCTTTTTAAAACGAACGGTTGACCAGTTGTTAATGATGCCTAGTTTGATTGAATACTTTTTTAGCGGGATAAAACAAAATGAATTTACCATTGCCAGTACTACGGGACTCCTCGACGTGCGAACTAAGAATTGGAATACAAAAGTTCTAAATAGGCTGGAAATTCCAGCAGAATGGTTTGCAGACGTTGTTATTGGGGGAGCCGATTTAGGCCCGATTCGTCAAGCAATTAGTGAAGAGATTAAGGTTTCTGCTGAAATGCGGGTTATTTCAGGTGTTGGTCATGATACAGCAGCAGCCTTAATGGCATTGCCACTAAACGAAGCGGAACGTAAACAAACCGCATTTATTAGTTGCGGAACATGGTCGATTGTGGGATTACAAAATGACCAGCCAATCATTAGCGAAGCGGCTTTTGAAATGGGGTTGACGAATGAAGGTTGTTTTGATGGTTCTAACCGGGTGTTAAAAAACATTACCGGCTTGTGGGTAATTCAAGAACTACAAAAAGAATGGGCGTATACGGGTGCAGAGATAAGCTTTGCTAAGATGCAGGATGAAGCTGCAAAAGCGTACTCAATCAATTCCTTTATTGACTTAGCAGACGTGCGTTTTGCCGAACCTGGGCAAATGGAAGAAAAGATTGTAGCCTTTCTTAAAGAAACCCATCAAACTTTACCGAAGAATCGGGGACAGTTGATCCGAGTGGTATTAGAAAGTTTAGCTTTTTCCTACCGACAGGTGATTGAAAAGTTAGAAAAACTTACTGGAACAACCTTGCAAAAAGTTCATATGTTCGGCGGAGGTATTCAAAACCAGTTATTAGTTCAACTAACCGCAGATTTTACACAGCGCAAGGTGGTTACCGGACCAGTCGAAGCCAGTGTTTTGGGAAATGTAGTCGCCCAATTAAAGGTTTTCGGTAAGATAACTGACCCGGTTAAACTAGATGTTTTAGCAAATACGGTTGATGTACAAGATTTTAATCCAACTGAAATTCCTGGTTTAGAACAGAAGTATGCCCAATTTATGAGGATATTAGCTGCAAATAATACGGAAGGAAAATAATTATGGAAGAAAATCTATCTACTAAACCAAAAACGAAGGGGATTGTTTACCTATTTGCTATTTTAGGAGGATTTGCCGGGTTACTTTACGGGTATGACTCAGGGGCTATTTCGTTGGCGTTACCATCGATTACTACGGCTTTTGGATTGGATTCGGTTCAAAAGGGGCTGGTGGTTAGCTTTCTTCTTTTCGGCGCGTTGCCTTCAATCGTCGTATTTACCGCGTTAGAAAAGAAAATTGAACGACGCAACGTTTTGATTGTCGCTGGGGTAGTATTCTTAGCGGGGAGCTTGCTAAGTGCAATTGCGACGGGAACAGTTTTCTTGATGATGGCACGTTTCGTTTTAGGAATTGCGGCCGGAATTGCAAATATGTACGGTCTGATTTATTTATCAGAGCTAGCACCTGCTCACATTCGAGGGTTAATGTCTTCACTTTACCAATTAAGTGTTAACGTGGGAATCCTGGTTGCTTATGCGGTTGGAGCATACAATTTACCCCAAGATGATTGGCGGTGGACTTTAGGACTAGGGGTGGTGCCAGCCCTGATACTGACAATCGGGATGGTAATGAGTCCCCAAAGTCCCCGGTGGCTAATCCGGGATGGCAAAGTTGAACGAGCACGAAAAGTTTTGACTAAAGTCCGGTTCACCAGTACAGAAGTGGAATCTGAAATTAAAGATATTCAAAATAGTCTGAAAACAAAAGAAGCGGGGTTAAGTGAACTATTTGGCACATTTCGGCCAGCCCTTACGTTACTAATTATTTTAACTATCTTTCAGGTTTTTACCGGAATTAATGCCGCCGTTTACTACGCACCGGAAATTTTTCATAACTTAGGAATGGCAAATTCTAGCATCGTCGCTGATTTTGGGGTGGGAATTGCTTTAGTAGTCTCGACCTTCGTTTCTTTGCCCTTCATTGACAAGTTGGGACGAAAAAAATTATTAGAAATCAGTTTGGGTGGTCAAGTCCTACCAGCGATTGCGCTATGTATTTGGTCAGATAACGTAATTATCGCGGTTATTTCGATTTTTCTGTACGTGTTTATGTTCGGTTTCGGTCTTGGACCGGTGTTTTGGTCATATGTTCCAGAAATCCTACCTTTAAAAGCGCGTGCTTTAGGGATGGGAGTAATCACCTTTACTCAATATCTTTTAAATGCCATTTTCTCGTTGATCTTCCCAATTTGCCTAAGTATTGTTGGCATAAATATTTTCTATTTCTTCGCATTTTTATCCGCCTTTTCGGTTTGGTACATCCATAAGTATGTTTTAGAAACTAAAGGGCGGTCGTTAGAAGAAATTGAAGCCTATTGGGAATCAAGAAAGAAGGAATGAGAATGTTAAATCGAGTACCTAAAAATCTATCGCCGGAGCTAATAAAGACGCTAATAGAAATGGGACACGGGGATGAAATCTTGTTGGCGGATGCCAATTATCCTGCGGTGTCCAATAACAAAAAAATTATTCGAGCAGATGGCTTAATGATTCCAGAATTACTTGATTCAATTTTAAAATTGATGCCGTTAGATAGCTATTCTGATTACCAGGCAATTTTCATGCAAGTTGTACCTGGAGATCAGAACGTTCCTAATGGTACTCCACCGATTTGGGAGAAGTACCGGGATAGCATTGGAAAAAGCTTTAAAAATTATACGGTAAAACAGATTGAACGATCCGCCTTTTACGAATATTCGCACCAATGCTTTGCCATTGTACAGACGGGCGAAAAAGCACTGTATGGCAATTTGATTTTGCGAAAAGGCGTGGTGATGTAAAATTTCTCTTTTGAGAAATAACTCAGACATCATAAGCTAATTCTGTAAATCGAAGACCCTATCTAATTACGATTTTTCGTAGTTAGGTAGGGTCTTTATAAAAGAACAAGATTATCCTAATTTAAAAAATGTATTCAAAGTAATTACAAGTTGATTATTTATCTAAGAAGATGAAATCCATAGTGATTTTGTCTTTTTTATGTAACTATAATACTATTATGGGTATTTAAATTCTTTTATATTAGCAATGTATAAAGGTAAATGATTTTTAGTAACTTAAATTTGACTTAAAAATAGCAATATAGTTTAATATACCCATGGAGGTATTTTAAAGGATGAAACTACCATTTTGGGGACATAATACTATTAATATTAGTGCAATTGCAGAACGTAAAGAGGATTTCGAACTAATTGACGTACGTACACCTGTTGAATTTCGGAGCGGACACATTAATTACGCAAAGAACGTTCCCTTAGATAAAATTACTCGATTTTCTGGCAGAAAAGATCAACCCGTTTATGTGATTTGCCAATCGGGGATGCGCAGTAAGCGGGCGGCTAAATTTTTGCGTAACCAAGGCTATGATGCTAAAAGCGTTCGTGGAGGAATGAACCAATGGGATGGCCCGGTAAGAAAGGGGAAATAAAATGAGTAAAGTAGTTATTGTTGGCGGGGTTGCTGGCGGCATGTCAGCAGCAACCCGGTTACGCCGGTTAGCAGAAGATGCTGAGATTATCGTTTTTGAGAAGGGGCCGTACGTCTCGTTTGCCAATTGCGGATTGCCGTACCACCTTTCAGGAACGATTCCAGAAAGAACGTCACTAATGGTTCAAAGTCCGGAAGCATTATGGGCCCGGTTCAGAATTGACGCACGGCCTAACCACGAAGTTATTAGTATTCACCCTCAAGAAAAAATAGTGGAAGTACAGCATCGAGGGAAGGTTTTCCAAGAAAGTTACGATGAATTAATATTAGCGACCGGAGCTAGCGCAATTATTCCGCAAATTGAGGGGCTTGCGCAGGCTAAAAATGTGCATACCTTAAGGAACATTCCCGATATGGACGAGATTTTAAACCAGTTGGAGCAAGGAGTACAAAACGCAACGATAGTAGGAGCGGGATTTATCGGTGTGGAAATGGTTGAAAATTTACATAAGCGGGGGATCCACGTTACTTTGGTAGAAAAAGCAACCCACGTTTTGCCTAACTTGGATGCTGAAATGGCAGCTTTTGTGGAAGAAGAGTTGTTAAAAAATAACGTAGATCTCCAACTTTCTAAGGCAGTTGCTGAAATCAAGGGTAATGGAACTCGCCTTGTTTTAGATGACGGAACTCAGATTAACTCCGACCTAACAATCTTATCCGTTGGAGTTCAGCCCAATAGTGCTCTCGCAGAAAATGCTGGACTTCAGTTAGGCTTGAAAAAGGGCATTATGGTGGATGAAAATTATGAAACGAGCGTGAAGCATGTTTATGCAGTTGGTGACGTAGCGGTGACTAAGCAGCAGATTACAAACGAACCAACTTTAATTCCGTTAGCTTCTCCGGCAAATCGACAAGGACGGCAAGTTGCAGATGTATTAGCTGGTTTACGCCGCGTAAATCGGGGCAGTATTGGCACGGCAATTGTGCAAGCGTTCAATTTGAGTGCGGCTTCCACCGGGTTAAGTGAGCAGACGGCCCGACAGGAATTTGCTAACGTCTTAGTTGCTCACGTGAGCGGCACGGACCATGCGACCTACTATCCTAATAGTCAGGCGATGTGGCTCAAACTGATTTTTGACGGAAAGACGGGGCAAATTTATGGTGCGCAAGCAGTTGGTGCAAACGGTGTCGATAAACGAATTGACGTGTTGGCGACAGCAATCAAAGGGAATCTTTCGGTATTTGATTTACCAGAGCTAGAATTAACTTATGCACCGCCGTTTGGCACGGCAAAAGACGTTGTTAATATGGCTGGTTACGTTGCAACCAACCTGGTTGAAGGATTAAGTAAAAATATTCAATGGCACGAGCTATCTGCCGAATTAGCAAAGGGTAAACAATTACTTGATTTGCGTGATCCAAAAGAAATTGTAAGGGATGGTCGGATTAAGGGTGCAACCAACATACCTTTAAACCAATTACGGGAGCACACTGATCTTTTGGATCCCCATCAGGAGTACGTTCTTTACTGCCAAAGCGGGTTACGAAGCTACGTTGGAGAACGAATTTTACGACAAAAAGGATTTAAAGTTGAAAATTTAGATGGAGCGTTTGGGTTGTATAAAACGATAATGAAAGAGGAAGTTGAACAGATTGAAAAGTATTAAAGCAAAAGATTTAATGAAGAAAATTGAAAATAAGAAGGTAAACGTAATTGATGTGCGGGAAAGCTTTGAGTTCGGGATGGGACATGTTCCTTCCGCAAAGAACTTTCCACTAAGCACCTTACAAGATACAGCTAAAAGTTTAGATAAAAATCAGACTTACTACGTCATTTGTCAATCAGGTGCGCGTTCGGCTAATGCTTGTGGTTATTTGGACCAGCTTGGGTTTGATATAATCAATGTTGAAGGTGGAATGAATGCTTGGCAAGGAGATATTGACTAAATGGCTACGTGTAATCAACAAATTTTAAATCGATTAAAGCGGGCGGAAGGGCAAATTCGAGGAATTCAAAAAATGATTACGGATGGAAAAGAATGTTCGGAAATTATTCCCCAATTAAATGCAGTAAAGTCCAGCGTAGATCGAATTAAGGGCATCATGGTTGCCGAAAATTTAAAAGATTGTTTAGAAAATCCGGCGAATGATAAAGAAACCCAGGGTGAAAAGATTGCGCGAGCAATTGAAATGATCGTAAAAAAATAAATTTTAGATGGCAAATTAAAAAGGCGAAGTTTAGAATTCGAGTTGAATTCAGCTTCGTCTTTTCGTTTAATTAATATATTATTTTGCGTCATATGCAGCTTGGAATAACGCGACGATTTGTTCTTTAGTAGCTTTCCGTGGGTTGGAGAAAGCATTGCCATCTTTCAACGCATTTTCAGCCATCAGTTCGAAATCTTTAGGATCGGCGCCGAGATCCTTGATGCTCCGCGGGATGCCTACGTCGTCGTTAAGTTGTTGCATGGCATCAATTGCTTTATCAGCAGCTTCCCGAACGGAAAGCCCGTCGATATTTTCACCCATCGCAACCGCTAAATCGGCAAACCGTTCTGGGCAAGCAATAATGTTAAAGCGTTCCACGATTGGAAGCAATACAGCACAACAGACCCCATGAGGAGCGTCGTATTGTCCGCCAAGCTGGTGTGCCATGGCGTGTACGTAACCAAGGTCAGCGTTATTAAAAGCCATTCCACCGAGCATTTCAGCTTCAACCATCTTTGTCCGCGCTTCGAGATTTTCTCCATTAGCAACTGCTTCACGTAAACTCTCTTCAACTAAGCGAATTGCTTGGAGGCATTGACCATCCGTAATATCATTATGGTTAGTCGAAACGTAGGGTTCGATCGCCTGTACAAAGGTGTCCATCCCGGTAGCGGCGGTCAATTTTGGTGGTACGCCAAGCATTAATTTTGGATCGTTAAACGAAACTAGGGGAACGTTGCGCCAGGAAACTACGACAAATTTTAAATGGGTTTCTTCGTTGGTGATTACACAATGCCGAGTTAATTCAGAAGCCGTTCCCGCGGTAGTATTTACGGCAATTAGTGGGGGGAGCGGATTATCTAAAGTTTCGATACCCGCTAACTTGGTGATGTCATCACCGTTCGTTAAAATTATGCCAGTTCCTTTGCCAGTATCGTGAGCAGAACCGCCACCAACGGTAATGATTCCGTCACAATGGTTATCTAAGTAAACCTGTTTAGCTTCCTTAATGTTTCTTACTTTAGGATTGGGTTCAACGCCGTCGTAAATCGCAAAATCTACTTGAGCATCCTTAAGTGAGTTGATGGTTTGCTCTACAGGACCGTTCTCCATTTTTTCTAAGAATTGATCGGTTACTAATAGGGGCTTTTTCATATTCACCATTTTTGCACGTTCACCGATCTTATTAATTACGCCTGCGCCAAAAAAGTTTACGCTTGGCATCAAAAAATCAAAGTTTTCTTTCATTACGAGGACCTCCTCAGGTACGCTTTAGTAACTTTGTACACTTTAATGTTACCACTCTAATGAAAACGCTTCAATTGAGCAAGGGTAGAAAATTATAGGAGAAACTAATTAGATTTAGTAGACAAATTTTACCGTATTTAAGTTTTGTAAGGTATTGTTGATTAGTTATTTTAAATAATTAGGCTCTAAAAAGAATCGGTTAATTAATCAATTATCTTGCTAATCGTACCGCAATCGGGTAATATAAAAAGGTTTAGCAACCCAATTGGATACCAATAATAAGGTTAAGAAGGGGATTACATCAACACTTAAAGCGATTGTTAATGGTAACAATTTTGTTGAAGTGCTTTTTTATGGTACACCCTAAAAGTTCAAAAATAAGGAGGAAGAAAAGTGAAATAGGGGTATGCAAGAGTTAGCTCAAAAGATCAAAACCTTGCGCGACAATTAGCCAGGTTAAAAGAAGTTGGGGTTAATCGAATATACAAAGAAAAGATTTCAGGAGCAATTAATGAACGCCCCGAACTTGCTAAAGTTCTTGATGTTTTAAAACCTGGCGACGAGCTTTATGTATTAGAGATGGAACGGCTAGGAAGAAATAATAAGTTTTTAACTCATATTTTTATGGAAGTTTATTTACGGGAAGCTAAACTGATTATCCTGGATTTACCAACCTTTGACGACATTGATGATGAAAATATGCGAAACTTTCTACAAAACATTTTTATCGAGACCAAGAAGTTTCAAGCAGAATCAGAACGGCAACGAATTCGAATTCGTCAACGACAAGGAATTGAATTAGCAAAAAAACGCGGGGTATACAAAGGACGGCCCGTTTTATATGGCCCAGACGTTAAAAATCCTAACCGGCGTAAGATTTATTTTGATATTCGTGATAACTTAGAAGCTGGAAAAAGCATTATGGCAATTAAAAGAAAATTAGGTGTTAGCCGTACGCTAATTTACCGAATTAAATCTGAAATGTCATAAATTAACACCTGCAAAGATTTACTTTATGTAAGTAGTAGTGTTTTGGTGTACAATAAATTGAAAAGTTAGTTACGATTTAATGATTATACATGTTGATAGTCGATGTCTTTTTAGGGTGTACCCTAAAAAGACACTTTCAAACAGAAAATAAGATACCAAAATTTGGGGAGGATTACGATGAGAATCCGTATCGATATCACTGGAAAACGTTTTGGAAAACTTGTAGCTCAGTATCCAGTTAGATCACCTAAGACTGGTAAATTGCAGTGGCATTGCCAGTGTGATTGTGGAAGGGTGACTAATGTTGATTTGCAACATTTAAAAACCGGCAATACCAAAAGCTGTGGGTATTGTACAAAAGTTCGCTACGATTTAACAGGAAAACGCTTTGGACGGCTAGTGGTGACGGGACGGACCAACCGTAAAAGTACTTCAGGTAATTATTATTGGGCTTGTCAATGTGATTGTGGCCGAAAAGTGGATGCAGAAAGCTATTTACTCCGCCATGGCAAGGTTAGGAGTTGCGGATGCTTACGAAAGGAGAAATCCGCCGAACGTTTAAAGAATAACCGAAAGATATCTGCTCAAATGGGAGCTAAGGACGCTTTTCGGGATCCAAATGGCAATCCAATTCAATCGGTAGTGACTAGTTCACGTAATCAATCAGGTGTGGTAGGGGTTTCCTTTAACTCTTCTGGAAACAAGTGGGTCGCCCGCATGATGGTTAATGGCAAAATGGTTTTAAATGAGTCTTACGACGAATTCAATGATGCTGTGGCGGCACGGCGAAAAGCTGAATTAAAATATTTAAAGTAATTAAAAGTTTTTTTGTAGCATTAAAAAGGAGTTTTCAGTTTAAAACTGAGAACTCCTTTTTTAAGGATAAAATTTTTAAAAAAAATTACCTTGGTGCGTTGACTTTAGTAAAGCCAAACTATCCGACTTTTGTTCAACTCATTTTTTCGAGATCTTTAATTTTGAGTAGGTTATTTCCCTGGAACGTAGTCAGGATCAATAATCAAGACTGGTTTAATAACTTCTCCGGAACGGGATGCTTCATTAGCTTCCTTGATATCTTCAAACTTAAAAAATTTCTCGGTTTTATCAAAGTCAAACATACCAGCTTTGTAAAATTCAATTAAACGAGGAATGTCGATTTGTGGGATTGAGTCCCCCATGTTGACCCCCACAATCTTCTTGTCATCTACACAAAGGTCGTTCCAAGTGTCTAGGTCAATGTGATTTGGCGTAACGGCAATGGTTGCGGTGGTTCCGCCTTGGGTGAGCACTTGGATAGATTGTTCCATCACTTGGGTGATTCCAGTGGTGTCGACGGCCCAGTTCACCCCGCGGCCATTCGTGAGTTTCTTAACTTCTTCAACCACGTCCACGTTACGGCTATTAATCACGTCGGTAGCGCCTAAGTCTTTAGCTAATTCCAGCCGAGAATCCACAATATCAATTCCGATTACCTTAGTGCACCCAGAAATTTTACCAGCCATCATGGCAGCCAGTCCAACCGCCCCGGTACCAAAAACAGCAATCGTATCACCAGGCCGCGGTTTGAGAGTATTAAGCACGGTTCCTGAACCAGTAACGTATCCGCAACCAAGCGGGCCTAATTTACGAAGGTCGAGTTCGTCATCAACTTTAACAGCGTTGCGTTCCCGAACCACGGTGGTGGTGGTGAAGGAGCTTTGATCAAACATGTCTGCAACGTGTTCACCATTTTCAGTGAAATGATCGGAGCCATCGGGACGTACACCGGAAAGATTGTTGGCAGCATAATTACGGCATTGGGTAGGGATGCCTTTCAAACAATTATCACAATTACCACAAGCGTAGAAACTTAAAACTACGTGATCGCCGGGTTTAAATTGGGTAACTTCTGGACCAACTTTTTCAACAATTCCGGCACCTTCATGGCCAAGAATAATTGGATAATCAATTACTGCGTCGCCAACTCGCAAGGCTTCATCGGAGTGACAAATCCCACTAGCAACCATGTGCACTTGGATATCACCCGCACCCATGGGGGCTAACTCAATATCGTCTTTGATGGTAAAATCTGCGTTTTGTTTTTCAACAACTGCTGCTTTAATTTTCATATTAACAAATCTCCTTTGTGCTTTTATGTTTTAACAGGTTCATTATTTCACAAAAGAAAGCGTTTGCAAAGAGAAAATTCGGTGAATTTGTTTCAGAAAAAGCTGAAAAATAATGCACTAGATGAAGAAATTTTTTCAAAAAATTTAAATTAACGATCATCTCCTGGCTTCCCGTGGTAAAACTCTTCGTACTTTTTATAAAAGAAGGTCTTATTAGTGATGCCAATTTGATGCATGATTTCGGTAATGGGTAGGTTGGTTGAAGAAATTAAGTTACGGGCTTGAATCAAACGTTGCTGTGTGACTGCTTGAGTGAACGTCTTTCCAGTAACTTCTTTAAACAGGTTTCCAAGATAATTTTTACTATATTTGTATTTACGTGCTAGATCATCAAGACGAATTGTTTGGTAGTTTTCGGCAATTTGTTTAAGGATTTTAGTGACCAAAATTTGTTGTTTAGTGGGATGTTGGCCGATATCGAGGGGATAGTGGCGGACGAGAAGTACAAATAAAATTTGTAGATAGGATTTAATGATTGAGTTAGAAAAATCTCGTTTTAAATAATATTCTTCGATAATTTTATCCAAAACGTTAGGAATTTCATGGCCGGATTTATGCTTAAATAATAAAAAATTTTTCGTGCCAGTTGCATCGTCAATGGCTCGATCAATTAAAAACTCGTGCAAAATACTATTACTGCGACGAATGTCATTTAATAAATTAATGCTAATAACTTGTCGTTTAAAAAGAATATTAACCAAGATATCGTGATCACCTAGGGCAGCGATTTGGTGCTTTGCGCCAATATCTAAAAGCAATAAATCACCGGTCTGTAGTTCAATTCGCTGATCGTTAACTATTTCAGTAGCATGCCCTTGAAGCATGTAATTCATTTCGAAAAAAGTATGACTGTGTGCGGGGTAGGGAGCATAACGATTGTGGCGACTAATGTAAACATCTCGATTCTTAAATAAATTGTTATTTAGAATTTGAATTTTATCGTCGCTTAATTCGCCAGTTTGAAGAACGTAAGATGGCATGTCTTCAACAAAAGATCGCTTAATCTTCTGTTTTTCCTCAACTATATTAGTTTGTGACAGCATGTGCAAGGCTCTAGGATTCATCTGAATACCTCCTGTAAATATGATACTTTTCATGAAGAACTAGGATATTTTATCACCCGTTGTAAACGATTACAATTCGGAATGTAAGCAAATATAAATGATTTGAGGGGGTATTGAAATGAGTGAAGAACAAGGATCGGTGAAATCGACCATTGCCGTATCAATCACGAATTTTTTAGATTCAGGCTCAATTGTCGCTGGAGCCAGTGGATTGACATTTTGGACAAAGGAACTGGGTCTTTCTAGTTTCCAAGTGGGGCTTTTAGGCGCGTTAAGTGCCAACGCGTTTGGTTCAGCAATTGGAGCGTTAATCGGTGGGCATCTATCAGATAAGTTTGGCCGAAAAGTAATTTACACTTATGACATGTTAGTTTACATGCTAGGAACTGCCATTATTGCTTTTTCAATTAATTTTCCAATGCTTTTGGCCGGCTTTTTAATTACGGGAATTGCTGTGGGAGCTGGGGTGCCTGCGTCCTGGACTTATATTTCAGAAACATCGGGTTCAACTGATCGGGCAAAGAATATTGGGATTTCCCAATTTGCTTGGTCAATGGGACCAGCAATCATTTTTATCGCGGGGACCATTTTAGCACCTATCGGTTTGCTTGGAAATCGACTTTTATTCATTTTCTTAACAATTGTGGCATTTATTGCGTGGCGATTGCAAAGTAAATTGGAAGAGTCTCAAGTTTTTGAAGAGCAAAAACAGGCCGAAAAAGATAGTGGGATCACTTCCCATCCGTATAAAGATCTATTTTCCAACATGGTTAATATCAAGTCACTACTTTTTTTGATTGGAGTTTACATGTTCTGGAATCTAGTTGCTGGCGCAATGGGATTTTTCATGCCGTATGTTTACGAAACGGTTGGGGGATTAACCAACATGCAAGCCAACTTATTGCAAGCAGTACTCTGGATTTTAACTGCTTTAGGTACCTATGTCGGGTTCGCTAAATTTGGTGATCGAGCAAACCACCGAATTTTCTACTTTGTTGGGGCGGCAATGGCAGCAGCGTCATGGATTGTATTAACTTATGCGGGAATGAATTGGACTAGCTTATGGCTTTTCGTAATTCTTTGGGGCGTGTCTGCTGGAATCGGCGCGCAAGCTTGGTATGCATTGTGGGCTACTGAACTGTTTCCGACTCGCTACCGGGCTGGTTCGCAAGGTGTAATGTTTTTCGTTGTGCGAGGATCCGCTGGAATATGGTCAATTATTTTTCCAACTATCTTAACTAGCATGGGCTTTAAGGCTGCCGGAACTTTCATGATTGCACTATTGATTGTTTCCTTAGTGATTGGGACGGTTTGGACACCGCATACTCGAGGAAAATCTCTAGAGCAAATTAGTAAGGAACGTTACGGTAATGACCAAGATTAGTTTGGAAAGAAGGTTGGTGGAAAAGATGAAAACATACGTTGCCGTTGACATTGGCGCATCTAGCGGACGCCTGATGCTAGCTCAACCCACCGCAGATGGGCGGCTTACATTAGAAGAGGTCCATCGATTTACTAACGGTTTCAAACTTAAAGATGGACATGACCGTTGGGATATTGACCATTTGATTCACGAGATTCTCGTGGGGTTAACCAAGGTCAAGGCGCGGGGGATTAACGCCATTGAATTAGGCATTGATACTTGGGCAGTTGACTACGTTTTAGTAGGTTTTGACGGTCAGAAGTTAGAAGATCCAATCAGTTACCGGGATCGGCGAACTTCCCAGGCGATTACCGAATTAACCAGTGAATTGCCGAAGGAATACATTTATGAAAAAACTGGAATCCAGTTCCAAGACTTTAACACGCTGTACCAGCTTTACAAGACTGATCGAGCATTACTAGCTAAAACGGACAAAATCATGATGATTCCCGACTACATTGGCTATGTACTAACTGGGAATGCAGTTACTGAAATTACTAATGCATCCACCACGCAGATGTTAAATTTACGGGTCGGCTTGTTTGATAAAGACTTGTTGGCCAAAGTTAACGTCTCTCCAGACCAATTCCCTCGGTTAGTTGAATCAGGAACGGTTTTGGGCAACTTAGGTCATAAATGGCATCGCCAATTCGATTTGCCAGAAACTGAAGTGATCACGGTAGCGACCCACGATACGGCTTCAGCAGTAGTGGGAACTCCAGGCCAGGGCGATCGCTGGGCATTCTTAAGTTCGGGGACCTGGTCGCTTCTGGGCACCGAGCTGAACGTTCCGGAAAATGGTTTAGCTGCTTTCCATGAAAACTATACAAACGAATGGGGGGCTTACGGAACTTACCGTTTCTTAAAGAACATCATGGGGTTGTGGATTGCGCAATGCGTTCGTCGTGAATTAGCAGATGAAATTAGTTTTGGAGAACTTGCTAAGCAAGCGGAAGCAGTCCGCCCGTTCCAGCAGTTCATTGACATTAATGATCCCCGGTTTGTCAATCCGGCAAACATGACGGCTGAACTACAAAATTACTGTCGGGAAACTCAACAACCGGTTCCAGAAACGCCGGGCGAACTTTTCCAAGCGATTTACAGTAACTTATCGTTATATTACGCAAATGAGCTTCAAAAATTAGATCAAATTTTAAACTACCATATTGAACGACTTAACATTGTTGGTGGGGGCAGCAACGTTGCCTTGATGAATCAACTTACCAGTACGCTAGCCAATGTGGAAGTTATTGCAGGACCTAGCGAAGCCACCGCAATTGGTAACGTCTTAGTCCAGATGATCGCAACGGACGCCGTGGAAAATATTAATGCGGGACGCCAATTGATTGGTAAGTCGTTTAAATTAAAGCATTATTATCCGGAAACTGGTAAATACGGCGACATTTTACAACAGTACCAACAATTTATTACAAGCCAAGTTTAGAAAGGAGTGGTATCAATGATCCGAATTGGACAAGTGATGTATTTACACAAAGATGCATACGCCGAATATGCAAAAAGGCATGCTGAGCTATGGCCAGAGATGAAGGAAGCCCTTAAGGAACACGGTGCACATAATTATTCGATTTACTTAAACGAAAAAACGGGGCAGACGTTTGCCTACTTAGAAGTTCCAGACGTGGCCAAGTACAACGAAATCGCTCAGACGGCAATCTGTAAAAAATGGTGGGCCTACATGAAACCATTGATGGAAACTAATCCAGATAATAGCCCGGTGACCACTGATTTAAAAGAAGTCTTTCATTTAGATTAAATAATTTTTAGGAGGAAAATAAAATGACTAAAGCAAGCGAAGTTGAAAACGCGTACAAAGTTGCTCAAGCGCGTTACGCCGAAATTGGGGTTGATACCGAAGCTATGTTGGCTAAGCTGGCGAAGATTAAATTGTCGGTGCATTGTTGGCAAGGTGATGATATTCATGGATTTGTGAATCCCGAACAAGAATTGACGGGGGGCATTGGGGTTTCTGGCGATTATCCTGGTATGGCGCGGACTCCGGATCAACTAACAGGTGATTTATCGGAGGCGTTAAGCCTAATTCCTGGAAATCATAAGGTGGCATTGCATACCTTATACGCAGTTACTAATCAGAAAAAGGACTTTGACGAAATTGGCCCAGAAGACTTCAAGTACTGGGTTGATTGGGCTAAGGAAGCGGGCGTAGGCCTAGACATGAACCCGACCTTTTTCTCACACCCAATGGTTAAACATAACTTTACCTTAGCCAGTCCCGAAAAAGACGTCCGGGACTTCTGGATTAAGGTTGGCCAACAATCCCGGGCAATTGCCAATTACTTTGGGGAAGAACTGGGTCAACAATCCGTCAACAACTTTTGGATTCCCGATGGTTTCAAGGATAATCCGATTGACAAGCTTAATCCGCGTCTCCGACTAGTCGAATCGCTGGATAAGATTTTTGCTAAACCGTATGACGAAAAAAATACTATTGAAGCAGTCGAAGGAAAACTCTTTGGCACGGGAATTGAATCTTACACGGTCGGCTCCCATCTCTTCTACAATAACTACGCCATTAGTCGTGGTAAATTATGGACCATTGATGCGGGACATTGGCATCCAACCGAAGATGTCTCGGATAAATTCTCAGCCTTCCTGCCATTTGGGAAGGGGTTGATGTTGCACGTTTCGCGTCCGGTACGTTGGGACAGTGATCACGTGGTAATTTTTGACGATGCTTTGATCCGGATTATGCGTTCGTTGGTTCGTGATCAAGAACTAGACCGGACCAACATTGGCTTAGACTTCTTTGATGCCACCATTAACCGGGTGGCTGCTTGGGTAATTGGGGCTCGGGCAACTCAGAAGGCATTATTACAAGCGCTTTTAACTCCAATTGATGACTTGAAGGAAGCTGAATTAAATTACGACTTTACGAAACGGTTGGCAGTTACGGAAGAATTAAAATCTTATCCATTTGGGGCAGTTTGGGACGAATTTTGTTTACGCAACAACGTACCGGTTGGCACCGATTGGCTCGCAAATATTCGGGATTATGAACAAAAAGTTCAATTCCCGCGGGATCAAAAATAAGATTGATAGAAGAGGCGGAAAACGATGAAATTTATTGACTCACAATACGTGAAAGAAATGAAACAAACCACGATGAATTTATACCAACACGGTTGGGACGAACGTAACGGCGGTAACGTCAGTTTGCGACTAACGACTGAAGAAGTGCGCGCATTTAGCGACGTTACTAAAACCCTCCGTTCCGTCGCCATTGATTTCGATGCAAGTGAACTGGCTGGAAAATATTATCTAGTTACCGGTACGGGACGCTACTTTAAAAATATTACCGAATATCCCGAACGAGACATGGGCTTGATCCAAATTAATCCGGATGGTCAAAGCGTGGCGATTAAATGGGGCTTTAACGACGGTGGCCAACCAACCAGCGAATTTCCAGCACACTTAATGAGTCACATTGCGCGGTTAAAACAAGACCCTGAACAACGGGTGATCATGCATTGCCACCCGACTAATTTAATTGCGATGACCTTTACTTTGCCATTGTCAGAAAAACTACTGAGTCGAACGTTGTGGCAGATGCATCCTGAATCAATCGTGGTTTTCCCAGAAGGTGTTGGGGTAATTCCATATATGTGTCCAGGAACTACCGCAATTGGAGAAGCTACTGCAACAAAAATGGTAGACCATCATGTAGTAGTTTGGCCACACCACGGAGTATTTGCGGCCGGGGACTCTTTGGATGAGACGTATGGACTAGTGGAAACGGTTGAAAAATCAGCCCTCGTATATACGGCGATTCAAGCACAAGGTGGCCAAATGTTTCAAAAGATTACCGACCAAGATTTTCGGGATTTAGCACAACGGTTTGGATTGAGTTTGCGCGAGGAATATCTGGAAGATTAGGTTAAAAATTTTTCTAAGGAATTGAGTTAAAAGACTCAATTCCTTTTTTGCTTTTAGACAATCTTTTATGTAGTAGAAAGTTGGTGTTGGTCACTTTTTTGTTGAAATTATTTTCACGAATTGCAAGAATTTCGAAATAAATACCCATATATATGAAAACAATTGCAAAAACAATGGAAGCGTTTTACAGTTGTGATGGAGGTGGAAATAATGCAAAAAAGTAGTAAGGGCCCAATGAAAATTGTGGCGGTAACGGCTTGTGCAGCTGGAATTGCGCATACATATATGGCTGCAGAATCAATTGAGAAAGCAGCTAAAGCTCGCGGAGACCAAGTTAAGGTAGAAACAGACGGGGCAATGGGGGCTGAAAACGTACTAACCGAAGCGGATATACAAGCTGCGGACTTAGTAATCGTAGCAGCCGACATTAAGATTGACCCAATTCGGTTCACCGGTAAACGATTATACGTAACCGATTCGAACGAGGCGATTGATGATGGAGCGGCTTTGATTGAAAACGCAATTGCCAAAGCAGAAGTTTTTGGGAAGAAAGGTACTAAGGTCGGTAAAATCAAAATTGGTAACGACCATAAGAAGAATGGTTTCTTTACCCACGTAATGACCGGGATCTCGTACATGATTCCGATGGTAATCTCAGCGGGATTAATTTTAACGATTGCGAACTTGTACGCGTTTCAACGAGATAGTGCGGGACGGATTGTTAAATGGGGATTTGATAACCATACTCAAATGGGGTTATTGATGTCAAATTTGTTCCAGGTAGGACAAGTTGGCTTTAAATTAATGATTCCATTGTTTGCTGGTTTTGTGGCAATGTCGATTGCTGATAAGCCTGCCATGGCACCGGCAATGATTGGAGCATATATTGCAAACGACGCGGAACTGTTACACGCAAAAGCGGGCGGTGGATTTATTGCGGCTTTATTAGTGGCATTTATTGTTGGTTACTTTGTTAAAGCACTTAAAAAAATTAAATGGCCAAAAATAATTCAACCGATTGTACCCATTATGATTATTCCGGTGATTGCGACGCTGTTTATCTCGTTAGTGGTATTTTACTTGATTGGTAGTCCGATTGCCGCGGGAATGGACGGCCTATACTCCTGGCTAAATTGGATTAACGCGCACTCAACAAGTGCTCCAATTATTTTAGGCGCAATAATTGGTGCGATGATGGGCTTCGACTTAGGTGGCCCAGTCAACAAGACAGCCTTAATTTTTGGCACGGCAGTGTTTACAGATACAATGAGTAAATATGGGATTACACATGCCAACTTTGTTCCGGGAACTGCTGCCCAAGCTGCAATTTCAGTAGCACCACTCGGAGTTTGGTTAGCTTCCGTAATTTGGAAGAAGAAGTTTTCTAAGGATGAAAAGGCGGCAGCTAGTGCGGCTCTAGGAATGGGCTTAGTGGGAGTTACCGAAGGAGCGATTCCATTTGTAGCTGCGGATCCAATTCGAATGATTATTGCTAATGTATGTGGATCAGCCGTTGCGGGTGGATTAGTTTCCCTAACCGGATGCAAGTTCTATGGTGGAATTGGTTCGCCACTAGGAACCTTTATTGGTTACATTGAACAACCAGTTCCGTTCATCACTTGGATTCTTTGTGTATGTGCGGGAATTGCGGTTACCGCTGTCATTATCGGATTTACGAGAAGCGATGCCGTTATTGAAGCGGCTAAAGCGGTAGAAGATTAAAAGTGAAAGGAAATTGACATTTATATGGATGCAAATGTTTTTTCTAAAGCAAATATTTTGTTTGATCATGACAGCCAAACTCAAGAAGAGGCTTTTCATGCCATTGCGGGACACGTTAATAAACTGGGATATGCAGATTCTGTAGACAGTTTTTTTGCGGGATTAATGAATCGAGAAAAAGAGACTACTACGGGCTTTAAAAACGGAATTGCCATTCCTCATAGTAATGACGCAAGTGTAAAACGTCCCGGACTGTTCGTAATTAAGTTTGATCACCAAATTGAATGGAACGCACTTGATAAAAAGCCAGTTCAAGTAGCGATTGCGCTATCAATTCCTCAAGAAGGATCTAAGGAACATTTACGGCTTTTAAGTGAAATTGCTAGAAAGCTGATGGACGAAGATTTTACTAAAATAATTTTAGAAAATGATGACCCAGACATTTTAGCTCAAGCAATTAATGAAATATAGTTCCATAACCAAAAAGTGGAGGCTGGGAAACATCTTTCAGCCTCTTTTTTATTAAAAATATTAGGTTTAGGAGAAAGAGTAGTAATGAAAAAAATACACGTAATTCATCATACCCACTGGGATTTTGAATGGTACTTTACGAGAGATGAAGCATTGGTTCAATTTGTTTATCACATGGACGAAGTTTTCGCAGCTTTACAAGCGCAAAAAGTCGATTACTACCTATTGGATGGGCAAATGAGTATTCTAGATGATTATTTAGATGCTTATCCAGAAAAAAGTAAGGAAATTAAAAAATGGGTTAACGCAGGTCGACTATTTATTGGGCCATGGTATACCCAAACGGATGAACTAATTATCACCGGCGAATCAATTGTTCGTAACTTAAGTTTAGGAATGAAAATGGCGCAACGGTTAGGAGGAGCACAACCAATTGGATATTTGCCGGATTCCTTTGGGCAAGGTGCGGATATGCCTAAAATTTATAACGGAATGAACATTAAAAACGCCGTTTTTTGGCGGGGGCTGCCGAAAGAAAAGACCGCTAACCGTGAATTTATTTGGAAGTCAGAAGACGGCTCACAAGTTAACGTTGCTAACATCAAGAACGGATACTTTGTTGGGGTCGGTTTAATTGAAGATGACGACGCCAAAAACATGATGACTACGGTAGTTCAAGGCGCAAGTGTCGACGACGTCCCGTTGCCGGTGGGTGGCGATCAACGTTATGTTGATTTTAATTTAAAAGAACGAATTAGCTTCTATAATCAACAACTTGACGATGCAGAGTTAGTTGAAAGTAATTATGTTAAATATTTTCAGAATCTAAAGCAGCATCAAAATGAATTGGATCAGGTTACGGGAGAATTTATTGATCCTTCCGTGTCGAAAATTCACCGCTCAATCTATTCGTCTAGGTACGACCAAAAATATCTTAATGATAAAGTAGAAAGACGAATGATCTACCAAGTAGAACCTTTGATGGCGATGGCTGAACGTGCGGGGATCCCTTATAAAAAAGCTTTGTTAGATAAAATCTGGAAATTAATCGTGCGTAACCATGCTCACGATAGCGCTGGTGGATGTAATAGCGATAAAACAAATCGGATGATTTTGGCACGGTTGGTAGAGGCGGATCAATTATCTTATTCGGTTGTTGATTACCTTACTCGTAAAATTACTGAGTCAGATGTGAGCTATGGAGAAAATACGATTACTTTCTTTAATACGTTACCATATCCAATAACTAAACGAGTTAAATTCCAATTATCACTAAAGAACCCTGCCTTTAAGCTAATGAAGGACGATCAAAAGATAATGGTAGACGTTGAAAAAGTCACCAAAGAATATCACGGGCAAATTAAGCGGGATACTAATGCGTACCAAGATGGTGATTTCTACTACAAAATTGACTGCAGCGCGCGAATAAACCTTCCGGCACTACAGTGGGAATCTTTTGATATTGTCGCTAGTGAAACCGTACCCGCATTATTGGGAAATACAACGGACAAATCGATTAGTGATAACCATTTTAAAATTGAATGGGTTGATGGAAAGCTAAACTTGACTAATTTGAAGGATCAAACTTTGGTTGAAGACTTTATGTATATTGAAGACGGCGGAGACGAAGGGGATACTTATGATTACTCGCCGGCTTACAAAGATCAAGTTTATCGTTTAGATTTTAAGGACGCTGCGGTCACTACCCGTAAAGGACGGGTGACTAGCCAATTAATTTTACAAGGAACCTGGGCAGTTCCGGTTGACTTAGCATCACGGGCAGAAAACTTGCAAAATCAACAAATCAACTACCAGTTAGAGCTCGAGTTAGACGGAAGTGGTCGGATTAATCATGAATTACAAATTCACAACGAGGCCAAGGACCATCGCATGCGAGTGATTAATCGCACTAACATTTATGCTAAGGCCTCTTACGCGGACACTGGTTTTGGCTATATTAAAAGGCCAGTAGTGGATCCCCACTTAAAGGATTGGCAAGCAATTGGCTATCACGAAGAACCTACGGCCATTTTTCCGATGATCCACTACGTTAACGTACACGATGATAAACGTAGTGTCAGCTTCTTAACAAAGGGGATCAAAGAATATCAGATTACAGGCGCTCAAAATGATCGAGTAGCCTTAACATTGTTTAGATCAGTAGGTTACTTGGGGCGTCCAGATTTGCTCCGACGTCCGGGAGTAGCGTCTGGGAATCAATTTACCTATATTCCTACACCAGATAGCCAGCTACAAAAGGAAATGCATTTTAAATGGGCAATTTACATTAGCAAACAGTTTGATCCAGCTGAGGTAAGTAAAGAGTTTATGGAGTATGCGGTGACTAATCCGAACTATCAAGCCCAAGATTTAAATCAGTTTACTAACACTTTGAAGTACTTTGTGATGCACCCGCTAAAAAATACGATTAAAGCACAACCATTTTTTGAATTGGTTGACCGGCGAATCACCTTTAGTAGCTTAACAAAAAGCATTGATGGAACAGCAGATTTAATTCGAGTAGTTAATTTAAACAAGCAAAAAGTTCAAATTGATCAACTCATTAACCTCGATAAGCAGTATTATATAAATGAAACCGATTTCTCGGGGCGGATTAGAAAAGATTTAGGCTATGCGGCAAGCATTGAAAAAATTAGCTTCCAACCGGGAGAGGTGAAGACCTTTAAAATAGCGAGATGAGTATATGAGTGAATCAATGAGTAATTTAATATTGATGATTGAATCAAAGCGGGAACAATTTACGGACGTGGAGCAAATAATTGCCAACTACTTTGTCGCTCACCAAGAAGTGCGCGACATTAATGGATTGGCCAAAAAATTAGCGGTATCACCGTCTTCAATTACTAGGTTCAGCCACAAAATTGGGTTAAGTAATTACAAGGAGCTAGTGTTTTTGTATAAAGAATACCTAGGCTCGCTAAACCGTAAAGTTTCGCGAATTTCAAGTGACGTAGTGGACAGTTACCGGGCCATTGCCCAACGGACGAGCGATCGTTACGATGAACAAACCGTGCAACTTTTCTGTGAACGAATTTTTAAAAATCGCATTATTTTCTTTTGGGGGTTAGGATTTAACTCCTTTGTCGGACTAGATTTTGAATTTCGGTTTGCCCGGTTTGGTAAGATAGTCCAGCATTTTAGTGATCAGCAGTCGATATCCTTAAACGCAAATTTTTTAAAAAAAGGCGATACTCTGTTAATCTCTTCAATTAGCGCAAAGGACAAATCCATACTTAAGTCAATTGAAACGGCTAAAGCTCGTGGCGCACATATCTTATTGATTACTGCTAATCATGAATCGGCTTACCTACCATACTGCGATGGAGTAATGTATACTGCAAGTTTTTCTCCAGAAGAGTCGTTAGGAAATATTTCTCCGCAGGTTCCAGCGCTAATTGATCTGGATATTATTTATTCAAAGTACATTGATTTACACCAACATGATTTATCTCAGTGGGCTAAATCTGAAAATATATTGAAAAATTGGAGGAAGAGTTAATGCAATTTCCTGAAAACTTTCTTTGGGGAGCGGCGGCGTCAGCTCCGCAAACGGAAGGACACAGTCTAGAAGATGGCAAGTCGGCCACTACCTGGGACAAGTGGTTTGCAATGAATCCTGAAAAATTTAACGAAGGACAAGGACCAGAAAATACGTCAAACGTATATGAAGAGTATCCTAACGATGTTCAAATTATGGAAGATTTACATTTAAATTCGTACCGGACATCAATTGCCTGGGCCCGGTTGCTTCCTGACGGGAAAACTTTAAACGTTGCGGCGGTTAAATTCTATCGGCAGTATTTCCAAGAGTTAATTAATCACGGAGTTCACCCGATTATTAACCTTTTCCACTTTGATATGCCCTGGTGGCTAATGGAAAAAGGAGGTTGGGAAACACGGGAGGCAGTTGACGCGTTTTACTTTTATGCGAAAACAGCTTTTGAGCAATTTGGGGATTTAATTACGGATTGGGTAACGTTCAACGAGCCGATTGTGCATATCGAAATGGGTTACTTGTACGGTTTCCATTATCCAGCGGCGGTGGACTTCAAAAAAGCTATTCAGGTAGGGTATCATACGTTGATGGCTCACGTCATGGCAGTTAAAGCGTTTCGGGAAGCAAACATTTCTGGTGGAAAAATTGGAATTATTTTGAACGTTACACCGGCTTATGCGCGAAGCAATGATAAAGTAGACCAAATAGCTAAGGAAACTGCGGATTTATTATTGAGTCGCAGCTTTCTTGATCCAGCAGTCTTAGGAGAAATTCCGTCAGAGTTGATTGACCTGGTTAAAAAGCATCAAATGTTACCGGAAACTAAAGAATCGGACAGAAAACTAATTGCCGAATATACTGTTGATTTCATCGGGATTAATTATTATCAGCCACTCCGAGTCAAAGCACCCGAGAAACCAAATTTTCCGGCTCAAAATACCGACGATTTATTTGCTAATTACGAATGGCCAGAGCGCCGAATTAATCCATACCGGGGCTGGGAAATTTACCCAGAAGCATTATATGATGTGGCCATGATGATGAAAGAGCGTTACCACAACATTCCTTGGTACGTAAGCGAAAATGGTATGGGAGTTGCTGATGAGCGCCGGTATGCCGATGCAAACGGACAAATTGATGACCAATACCGTATTGACTTTATTAAAGAACATTTAACCCAGTTACATAGAGCCATTACAGAGGGAAGTAATTGTTTTGGATACCATTTGTGGACTTTCGTAGATTGTTGGTCCTGGTTGAATGGGTACCGAAATCGTTACGGTTTAGTGAGTGTCGATTTAGATAATCATTATCAACGGACTATTAAAAAGAGTGGCTACTGGTACCGTGATTTAATTAAGCAAAATGGCTTTTCAGTGGAGGATTAATAATGAAGAATTTAATTACAATTGATGTAGGGGGCACGTCAATTAAGTACGGATTATGGCATGAAGAAGACCAGCGCCTTAGTGATCAAGGACAAGTTGCTACCCCCGCCAAGCTTACTGATTTTTACCAAGTTTTACAAACAATTAGTGCAAAATTTACTAACGTTGCTGGCGTAGGGATGAGTATCCCAGGGGCGGTTGACCAAAATACCGGAGTGATTGGCGGGATTAGTGCTTTGCCATACATTCATAATTTTCCCATCCAAAAAGAACTCGAAGAAAAATTAGGGCTGCCAGTGGCGATGGAAAACGATGCTAACTGCGCTGCTTTAGCAGAAGTTGCGTTGGGTGCCGCTAAGGACATGCAAAATGTTTTATTCGTGGTAATTGGTACCGGGGTTGGTGGAGCAGTCGTAGTTGATCGCAAAATCGTGCATGGCCACCAACTTTATGGTGGTGAATTTGGAATGATGCTAGGACTAGATAACCAGCAGTTAAGCATGGTGGGCACGGCTGTTAAAGTTGCGGAACGATACAATGCACAAAAAGGCACGCAATGGACTGGACAACAGGTTTTTGAATTGGCAACTAGGGGCGATCAATTAGCCATTACGGAAGTGCAAAAGATGTATGCTAACTTAGCGCACGTTATTTATAATATCCAGTTTAGTACCGACCCCGAAGCCATAATTATTGGGGGAGGTATCTCTGCTAACCGAGAATTTATTAACGGCTTGAACCAAACGTTAAGCGATTTAGTGGGACAATTAAACGGTATCCCAATCACACCCCAAGTAATTGCTGCTAAAATGCATAATGATGCTAATTTGGTAGGGGCGGCTTACAATTTTTATCATTAAATATAGATGAATAGTCATAATAATAAACAGCTACTGACATATTAAGATGTTGGTGGCTGTTTTTTATTATATTAACTAAATAATGTGATTTTTCCGAAATTCACTTGGTGAGCAGTTTAAGTAGCGACTAAAAACCCGACTTAAATAGAATGAATCATTAAAACCAGTTGTATCGGCTATTTCTGTTAGCGAGAGGTCGGTAGTAATTAATAGGGATTGAACCTTTTTAAGTTTGATTTTGGTATAAAAACTAATTGGAGACTCACCAGTTACCTTTTTAAAAGTTTTAGAAAAGTAGGCAGCATTAAGTCCAACTTGGGAAGCAATTTTATTAATGGAAAGCGTTAAATCCTGGTGCATTAGATTAATTGCAGCAGTAATTGTCTGATTGCGATGACGAATATTTTTCGGGGCTGGTTGAAAATAAGTCATAATTTTAGTGATCATAAAATCATTAACAATGTGATTACGAACTATTTGAGCACGGGGATGAAAACTAAAGTTCGTTTTCTTTAGCATGCTACAGTTTTCAGTAAAGCGGCTAGTAGAGTAGTGGTGATTTCCAATCATAGAATGGGGAATGTCAGTATCAGAAGTCAAACGGACGAAGTGAAAAGTCATAGTTAGTAGCATTTTACGCTGAAAGTTAGTATATGGCGGAACGACTAAAACATCATTTGCTTTAGCAACCCCCTCATGATTATTGAAGTGGTACCAACAAGCTCCTTTTTCAATGATGTACATGACGTATTGTGAATCTACGTCAGCACTAAGTTGAAAACGGGGCTTATTTTGCCAATATGCATATCCAGCAGTTTCAACAGACATCGGAAAATCCTCCTTTGTATTTTGACAAAAATAATACATGTTTAACTAAAAAAAGTAAATTGTGCAAATGGTCACAACTGGGTATCTTAAGACCAAGGAGACGAATATGATGTTAGAAGAAAATGTAACCGCTGACATAACGGTGATTGGTGGCGGATTAGCAGGTGTTTGTGCTGCAATCGCCGCAGCACGCTTGAATCATAAAGTAACGTTAGTACAAAATCGAGGAGTCTTGGGGGGGAATTCAAGCAGCGAAATTCGTGTATGGGTGGCAGGCGCAACTAAGCATGGAGTTAATCGATATGCAAGAGAGACGGGAATTATGGGGGAATTATTTGTAGAAAATCAGTACCGTAATCCAGAGGGAAACCCATACTTATGGGATGCATTATTAATGGAAAAGGTAAAAGAGGAAAGTAACATCCGCTTATTTTTGAATACCGAAATAATGACGGTGAAAATGCAGGACCATCAAAAGATCGAATCAATTACAGGTTTTATGTCAGGTTCAGAAAGGCTAATTACTTTCAAGAGTTCCCACTTTATTGATTGCAGTGGAGATGGCATCGTAGCTTTTTTAGCGGGAGCAAAATTTCGGCTTGGGCGAGAAAGTCGGGCAGAATTTAACGAAAGCTTAGCACCGCTTCACGAAGATAAAACGACCCTAGGTAGCACACTATTTTTCTATACTAAGGATCTTGGTCGTCCAGTAAAGTACGTTAAACCAAGTTTTGCAAGAGACATTACTAAGACTTCAATTATTAAAAATCGAATTATTAAAAAAGAAGATAATGGTTGTGCTTATTGGTGGATTGAATGGGGCGGTGAGTTAGACGTTGTTCATGATAACGAAAAAATTAGGGACGAATTGCAAGCTATCGTATACGGAATTTGGGATTATATTAAAAATTCCGGAAATTATGATGCTGATAACTTAACTTTGGAATGGATTGGTTCAGTACCTGGGAAAAGAGAATATCGTAGGTTTGAAGGAGATTATACACTAAAGCAAACTGATATTGAAGAACAAGTGTTGTTTAAAGATCGGATTGGCTTTGGAGGATGGTCAATTGACTTACATCCAGCTTCTGGCGTTTACAACGACTCTGTTGGCGCACAACATTCCGTTCCTGATGGAATCTATCATATTCCATATCGCATACTGTATTCAAAAAATATTAGTAATTTATTTTTAGCCGGAAGAGATGTTTCTACGTCTCACGTAGCTTTTGGAACGGTTCGCGTAATGGCAACCTGCGCAGTAATGGGGCAGGCAGCAGGGACTGCAGCAGCCATTGCAGTTAAACATAACGCTAATCCTCGCGATGTTTATTTGCGATATTTAAAGGAATATCAGCAAACTTTATTGAGAGAAGACGGTGCGATATTAGGGATTAAAAATCAAGATGAACACGACCTAGCCCGGCAGGCTGACATTACGTCCACTAGCACATTAACTGAAATTAACACTTACGTGGCGAATGCTGAACCATATCGATTAATTAAAGCAGCGGCTTTTACCATTCCCGTAGATCCTCAAGTTAACCAATTGGATATTTTTTTAACAACCGAAAAGGCGACTTCTTTAGTAGTTAAGTGGTACAGTACCGGGAACCCACAAAATTATATTCCGGATACGTTAATTGGTGAACAAAAAATAAAAATTGGTAAAGGGTTTAGCGGATGGCAAGAAGTTAAAGTTAATTACCAGCCTAGTCGTGCACAAAACTTATTTGTGGTAATTGAAAAAAACGAAAATTGCACTTTATATCTAGGAAATCAAGAGTTTGCCGGGGTTTTGAGCTATGTAAATAATCCTATTGCCGAATTGAGCCAGCCGGAGCTGCATGATTATTCTCGAAAAAGTCCACTATTGTATTGGACAAATCAATTAATTAACCGGCGGAACTTTGTTTTTCGAGTAAAACAAACTAACGCATTTCAACCAACGAAAATTATTAATGGGTATGTTCGACCTTATAGTGGACCCAATATGTGGGTTACTAATTTTAACGGTCAACCAGAAGCCATCGAACTAAGTTGGAAAGGACTCCAGAATATCAAACAGATTAACCTGACATTTAACGATGACGTTAACGAAGATATTATTAATCTACACCACCATCGTACGTATTTTGATGAGGTCCCCGAACTAGTAAAGGCGTTTAACCTATACTACTGGGAAGCCGGTAGTTGGAAACGGTGGTGGTCGGTAGATCAAAATCGTCAACGGCATTTGGTGAAAGAATTTGAGCAACCTATTCAGACTAATAAATTGAAATTAGAGTTACTCCAAACCAATGGTAGTCAACAGTTTTCTTTATTTGAAGTTCGAGTATATTAGGAGGTTCGTATGGCACCTTTAGAAAAGTCTAAAAGATTATCAACAAATATGCGCTACGTAATTTTAGCTTTTGTTTTTATTAATATAGTGATTAATTACATGGATCGTACAAATGTTTCGATTGCGATGCCGGAATTATCTAAAGAAATAGGACTGTCAACTGTCCAACAAGGCCTTATCTTTTCGGCATTTGGTTGGATTTACGCTGCGATGCAAATTCCAGGAGGAATCTTGCTAGATAAGTTTGGTTCCCGAATAATGTACTTCATTAGTTTATTTGGTTGGTCATTGGTCACGGTATTTCAAGCATTTATTAGTGGGTTTGGGCAATTAATGGGATTACGACTAGGAGTAGGATTTTTTGAAGCACCAGTAATGCCAGCTAATAACCGGGCAATTTCTTATTGGTTTCCCGAAGACGAACGGGGTACGGCAATCGGAATTTATTCGTCCGCCCAATTCTTAGGATTAGCATTTTCAACCCCAATTTTATACGGAATTCATAATTCAATTGGTTGGCGAGGGCTTTTCGTCGTAACTGGAGTAGTTGGAATCCTCTGGTCAATTGTTTGGTATATATTTTATTCTGACCCAGATAAAAGCCGATTTGTCGGCCAAGACGAATTAAAATATATAAAAGCTGGGGGTGCGATTACTGATGATGATTTGAAGAATGTTGATAAGCACAAAGTTAAACTCAATTCGCAAAACATCAAACAGCTATTTTCACGAAGATTGATTGGAATTTATATTGGACAATTTGCAATTTCGGGGACGTTTTGGTTTTTCCTAACATGGTTTCCAACCTATTTAACAAAAGCAAAGCACGTTAATTTTTTGCAGTCCGGTTTTTTGTCTTCGATTCCATATTTAGCAGCTTTTTGTGGGGTAATATTGGCAGGATTTATTTCTGATCAGTTAATTAAAAAGGGGCGTTCAGCTAGTTTGGCCCGGAAAGCTCCCGTAATTACAGGGCTATTGTTAACGCTGCTAATTTTAGGGGCAAACTTTGTTTCTAGTCCAGCTTTGATTATCTTATTTATGTCGATTGCCTTTTTTGGAAATGGCTTGGCGACCATTACGTGGGTATTTGTTACTGCGTTAGCTCCTAAACACCTAATTGGATTGGCAGGTGGAATATTTAACGGATGTGGAGCTTTATCTTCAATAGTGATTCCAATTGTAATTGGTATTCTAGTTTCTAATGGTAATTTTTCTTCAGCCTTGGTATTCATAGCAGCAATTGCTTTGCTGGGCGCGCTTTCTTACATTTTTGTCGTCGGTAAAATCGAGTTAAAAGATTAATTATTTAGCATATTAGACTTAAAAAGCAGGACCTCATGTTTAACATGGAGATCTGCTTTTTAGTATAAAAATTATTTATTTAAATGGACATCCAAAACAAACTGACTTTGATCACCAATAAATTTAGAAATTGAATATTCAAAAGCCCGGCCACGCTGGTCATAGGCGGTTTGTTTGATTACAAAAAGAGGGCTAGCAACTTTAACGCCAAGAATACTAGCAGCTTCTTCATCAGCAGCTTCAGCATAGACAATTCTTTGAGCATCCGTTAACTGTAATTTTGCTTTGCTGCCTAAGTAGTCATAAATGGATTCTTGAATGATTTTTTCGTCTAATGGAGCGATGCTGACTGGCATGAGGGTGTGCTCAAAGCTGTATTTTTCTCCATTAATTAATCGAAGACGCTTAATTTCATAAACAGGTTCATTACCCTTTATTTGTAAATTTTTTTGTTCCTCTTTAGATGGCAAACGGGCATCAAAATGCAAAATTTTACTAGTTATTTTTTGGTCACGATGAGAATAGGTTACACCTACGGGTAAGTCAAGGGGCAACAATTCACCAGACTGATTGTTCATCCTTTGGCGGACAAAGGTGCCGGACCCTTGCTTGCTAAATACTAATCCTTCTTCCTCTAGCAAATGAATGGATTTTTTTAAGGTGATACGAGAAATGTCATATTTATTAGCTAACTCATCTTGGGTAGGCAAAGCATGGCCAGCACGATAGTGATTAGTTAAGATGTCTCGTTTAATGTCTGAGTAGACCTCACGATATCTGAACATAAAGATAAACCCCTTATTTAAGATTTGTATATACATATTAACGCTAAAAATATTATTTGTATACGTTTTTGTTTAAAATTTGTATTTACAAATTAATAAATTGACTTTAATATAATAGGTGAAATGAAAGCGCTTGATTTCGAAAAACAATACAAGGAGAAAACTGTTATGAAATTCAAACTTGAGTCAATTCAAGAACCATTACTGAAAGTTTCTTCGTGGGTAGAGCGGAATACCATCTTACAAGCAATTAAAAATGCGTTTGTTCGAACAATTCCGTTTACCGTTGTCGGATCATTTTCAAACTTAATTAAAATGCAGATTGACGCGTTAATCAAGGCTAAGCACCTAGATAACGTTATTTTGACCAATATAAGCAATCTTTTCGGGTACCTAGGTACGGCAACCTTAGGGATTGTCGCTTTAATTGTGGTATTTTCATCGGCTTATTCCTATGCGGTGGAATTAAAACGGGATTCGCGTAATGACAACTTAAATCCAATTATTGCTACTTTGCTAGCACTAGCAGCATATTTTGTTATGGTACCCAATAACGTTAATTTTTTAGATACTAAGGCAAAGGTGATCGAGGGCTTTTCAACATCATTCTTTAGTTACGAAGGGATGTTTACGGGGCTAATTGTCGGTATGATTTCGGTAGCTTTGTTCGCAAAGTTTGCTCGGAGCAAGTTCACCATTAAAATGCCTGGCAACGTTCCTCAAAACGTTTTTGACTCCTTTCTTTCATTAATTCCTATTTCAGAAGTTTTATTAGTATTTGGCGTTTTACGGATTGTAATTCAGTCTTTAGGTTACGTTTCTTTAGTCCAAATGATCTCCGAAGTTTTGATTAAGCCATTATTAACCGTCGGAACCGGATTACCAGCAATTATTATCGTAATTTTATTGGAACAAATCTTATGGTTCTTAGGTTTGCATGGTTTCAATATTGTATGGGGTGTGGTTTCAGCGTTTTGGTTGCCACTTTTCTTACAAAACGTCGCTGAATTTGCTAAAACTCAAAGTTTTGCAGGCATCTTCATTGCACCAAATACAATGACTAACGTTTACGCAATGATAGGTGGATCAGGGGCGACCTTTGGTTTAATTATTGCGATGTTAATTTTCACTCGTAAAGGTGAAAAAGAACGGGAGGTTGCAAAATTAGCCTTAATTCCTGGCTGCTTTGGAATTAACGAACCGGTTATTTTTGGTTTGCCGATTGTCTTGAACCCGTTGATGTTCATTCCGTGGATTCTAGTTCCAATTATTAATGCAGTAATTGCGTACGTAGTTACGGCAATTGGTTGGGTAGTACCTTTAGTAGTGTTAAATTCAGGAAACGAACCAATTTTTATTAGTACTTGGGTCCTAGGTGCCTTTCATTTCAGTCCCGTAGTGTTAACGTTTGTGCTAGTCGTTTTGGACGTGTTCTTGTACGCGCCATTTGTAATTATTAACCAACGACATGAACGTGCGGTGGCTGATCAAGAATTAGCAGTTTAAGTAGGTAAGTAGAGAAGGAGTGTTGGTTTTGAAAAAAGTTTACGCAGTTGCACATACGCATTGGGATTTTGAATGGTACTTTTCACGTCAGGAGGCTCGGGTACAATTTATCTTTCACATGGACGACGTTTTCAAAGCGTTAGCTGAAAATAAGCTGGAGTATTACATGCTAGATGGACAGATGGCCATTGTAGATGATTATTTAAAAACCTGTCCTGAAAAAAGAGCTACGCTTGAAAAGTACGTAAAAGCTGGACGATTGTTTGTGGGACCGTGGTACACCCAAATTGATGAAATGGTAACTTCGGGTGAGTCGGCAGTTAGAAACTTACGGTTAGGCTTGAAGGCTAGTAGAAAATTAGGTAAATCTACTAAGGTAGGATACCTTCCGGATTCATTTGGTCAGAGTAAAGATATGCCGAAAATATATAATGGTTTTGGCATTAAAGATGCCGTGTTTTGGCGGGGACTTCCAGCGGACCAAAAAGTTAGATATTTTTACTGGACGAGTGAAGATGGTTCAAAAGTGCTGACGGCTAATATCAAAAATGGGTACTATGCGGGCGTAGACTTAGTTGAAAAAGATAACTTTAAGGAGTTAATGCAAAACATTTCTACAGATACCAACGTAGAAGATTTGGTCTTACCAATTGGGGGCGACCAACGAGCGGTAGATTTTAATTTGAAGAAACGCTTAAAGTTGGCCAATCGAGAATTAGCTGGAGAATATGAAATCATTGAAAGCAACTATCCGGAATACTTTAAAGCCTTAGAACAAAATGGGGTGCTTCCTGAGCTTAGCGGTGAGTTTATTGATCCTTCAGTTTCAAAAATTCATCGAGGAATTTATTCCTCTCGTTATGATCTCAAACAAATCTATGATGAGCTAGAGCAATTGATGATTTACCAGGTAGAACCACTTTCAGCAATTTCCCGCCAACAGGGTATGGAAGTTAAGCAAGGATTAATTGATGAGGTTTGGCAAATAATTGCTAAAGGGCAAGCACATGATAGTTCGGGAGGAAGTAATAGTGATAAAACTAACCGAGATATTTATAATCGTGCCGTAGAAGCCCAACAACTTGCACGTTCTTTAAAAGACTATTTGTTACGAAAATTAAGTATTTCAGTCAAGAACAAGGACGACTTATTCTTATGGAACCCGTTGCCAATGTCAGTAGACGAAGTCCGGGAGTTAGAGGTCAGCACTACGACCCCGTCTTTTGAAATTATATCTCAAGATGGCAAAATAGATTTTGATCTAATTGAACAAAAGCAGTGCAACGCTGCTACCTTACGGCGAAATCCAGCAGAGATGGATAACGAATATTATTACGTGAGTCGGATAGCTATGAGAGTGCAAATTAAGGCTACCGACTGGACTAGTTTTAGAATTAAGGAAGGCACCGTTGGTAAGGAAATTTTAGCTGCTTCAGTTACTAATGAAATTCAAAATGAAAAATACCAGATAGAATTTGAAAATGGGCAGTTAAACATAACTGACAAACTAAATCATTGTACCTATATAAACGCATTAAGTTTTGAAGACGGCGGCGACGAAGGAGATACGTACGATTATTCGCCTGCATACAAAGATTGGATTATCAACTTAGGATTTGCGAATGCAACAATTACTACCAAAGTAGGAAAGCAAACGCAAATAATGCTTTTGGAGGGCACGTGGCACGTCCCTTATGATTTGCAAGAACGAGCCGCAAAAAAAAATAACGGAGCTATTACTTACCGAATAAAGTTGCAGCTAGATCAAGGTGGGGATTTAATAAAGTTTAAGATGAATGTTAATAACCAAGTACTTGATCACCGGCTTCGTTTGGTGATGAACACGGGGGTAAAAGCCCAAAATACTTTTGCAGACACCCAATTTGGCGTTGCCCAACGTCCAGTAATTGACCCTAAAATGGATAATTGGCAAGCAATTGGATACCGGGAAGAACCTACGGCATTAAGACCGATGCTTCACTTTGCTAATGTTCACGATAGAGAAAAAAGTTTTTCGTTCATTACTGCTGGTATGCGAGAATTCCAAGCAATTGGTGACCAATTCGATAAATTAGCAGTTACGCTTTTTCGTGGTGTAGGTTTCTTAGGCCGACCAGACTTAAAACGGCGCCCTGGAGATGCTTCTGGTTTAGTGATGAAATCAGTAGCCACCCCCGATAGCCAGTTAATGGGCGAGCAAAGTTTCCAAGGTGCAATTGTAATTACTCACGATTGGGATCCACGACAATTGCAATGTATGCATCTGCAAGTATCGCAATCTGGTTTGTATTACCAGCGCCAAGTAATTAACCGATTTACTACTCCATTGCAATACTTTGCGGTTAATGAGCTTGCTAATGAGGTTAAACATCGGCCAATCGTCAAGATTAACAATTTAAAAGTTACATTAAGCAGTTTTCAAACGTCGGTAGATCAGACAGGATATGAATTACGATTATATAATCCTACGCAACAAACCGTGGCTAACCCAGGAAATCTGCAATTTACGCAGAACGTTAACGTATCTTTGATGAATCTAAAAGGTGAGGTCCAACAAACAGTAGCAAACGCGGTGAAAAACTATTCGTTACCGAAGTTTAAACCAGGGGAAATTCGGACTATGGGACTGTTTCCTATCGGAGAAATAATTGGTGGTGATTGAGAATAATGGAAGAGCACATGTTCATTGACCAAACAAAATTAATTAAACAAGTTAGAAATTACGCTGAAAAAATTAGTTTAACCAACGCTAAAACTACGGCAATGTTTAAAAATGCGATTATTGACACAATTTCTAACACTGTCGAAGTGCAAGACGACCGCGTTTTTATTGCGACGGGTGATATTCCGGCAATGTGGTTAAGGGATTCCACTTTTCAAGTGTTACCTTATTTAAGCATTAGTGAAGACATCCCGGATTTAAAGGGCTTAATTCACGGCGTGATTAATCAACAACTAGATTATGTGAATCACGATCCTTACGCGAATGCGTTTAACAAAACCGCTTCGGGAGCACATTTTAATCCTGATCATTCTAATGTCAGAATTTCTGATTTGGTTTGGGAACGTAAATTTGAAATTGATTCCCTATGTGCGCCACTACTACTAGCAGTTCGATTATATGAAGATACGGGATATGCGCAACATTTTACAGACTATTTTTGGCAAACCGTAGATTTGATTGTCGATACCTTTATTAAAGAGCAGCACCATGAACATTCTGAGTATTTCTTTGAAAGAGACGTTGGTCCAGCCTCGGACACGTTAAGCAATGCAGGTAGAGGGACTAAAATTGGCTATACAGGGATGGTCTGGTCCGGTTTTCGACCAAGTGATGACGCATGTAAATACGGGTATTTCGTGCCAGGAAACATGATGATTGTGACGGTAATTGAACACCTGTTAAAAATCATGAAGGAGCAACGAATAGATGATGCAGCTTTATCGACTAAAATGAATCGTTTAGCTAACGAAGTTAGAAACGGTATTGAACGTTACGGAGTTGTCGAACTACCGGACGGGGCTCGGATGTTTGCTTATGAAGTTGACGGATTGGGTAACTATAATTTAATGGATGATGCCAACGTTCCTAGTTTGCTAGCAATCCCCTTTATTGGTTATACAAATGAGCGGGATGCTGTGTACGTTAATACGCGAAAGTTTATTTTATCTTCTAATAATCCCTATTATTATCAAGGGACGATTTTGTCGGGAATTGGTAGTCCGCATACACCCCAAAATTATGTATGGCCAATCGCATTAGCAATGGAGGGGTTAACGACTAGTGATTTAAACTTGATTACCGCTAAGCTGAACGTGATTAGTCAAACGGATGCGAATACCAACCAGTGCCACGAAGGAATCGACGTAAACAATCCTGATAAATACACTCGGGAATGGTTTTCATGGGCAAACATGACTTTTTGTCAGTTGGCGTTCCACTACTTGAAGGTGAAAGGGGAGTTGTTTTAGTTAGGGTGTATTAAAAATATAAATCACTAAAATAATATGTATTTTTATAAAAGCTGGAATTTATTTCCAGCTTTTTTTGCGCAAAAAATTATTAATTAGAGTGCAAAAGTTGCAGACTAACGACTGCTAGAACTTGTCTTGTTAGCGTTTTCATAAAAAGTAAAATGAAGTCATAGCATAAGGAAGGGAGGAAACACTAGTGTTAAATGAATTGTTGACCAAAGATACGATTCAGTACCGAGATATTGACCACCTTAATTGGCAAGAGGCGATTAAGGTTGCAGCAATGCCACTAATTAAGAACGGCAGTATTTTACCTCGGTACGTTGAATCTATGATTAAGATTTCTTTGAAAGAAGGACCGTATTTTAACATTGGACCAGAAGTCGTCTTGGCTCATGCTAGACCGACTGATGGTTCTAATGGGATTGCATTGGCACTTTTAAAAACTAAAAAGGACGTTTGTTTAATTAATGATCAACATCCTGCAAAGTTATGGTTTGTTTTAGCTGCAAATGATAACCAAAGCCATTTGATGGTAATTAAAGAGTTGATGCAATTATTAACAGATAAAAAGCGGGTTGATTTATTACTCAACGCTGAAAATAAACAAAGTATTGAAAAAATTATTGTCGAAGGAGTAGGAAAATGAAGATTTTAGCAGTTTGTCAAAGCGGATTAGGAAGTAGCTTTATGGTGCAAATGAATATCCAACAGATATTAAGCGACGAGAAGGTAGATGAAGAAATTCAAGTTGATCATGCAGATGTGGGAAGTGTGACTGCAGATGCAGCTGATTACTTTTTTGTCGAAACTACTTTAAAAAGTGCGCTAGGTAGTCTTCCAGAAGATAAGATTATTCTTTTAGATAGCCTGATTGATCAAGATGAAATTAGGGAAAAGGTTAATGAAATGCTAGATAAGAATAATATCCAACATGGTTAATACAAAATAAAGAAGGTGGCATTAATGAAAGCGATTCTAAATCTATTTGTAGCGATTGCAACGCAACCAGCAATTTTAGTCGCATTAATTGCAATGACAGGACTATTGCTACAAAAGAAAAAAGCAACTGAAGTAGTTCAAGGAACTATCAAAACTTTTGCTGGGTTTTTGGTCTTAATCGGTGGTTCAGGGATCTTAAGTAATTCGTTGGCGCCGTTTGCAAGTATGTTTCAATCGGCCCTTCACGTACAAGGGGTGGTGCCAAGTAATGAAGCAGTTGTAGCAATTGCGTTAGTTAAGTATGGATCAACAACGGCGCTCATTATGTTAGTAGGAATGATTATAAATATTCTCTTAGCACGATTCACCCGGTTTAAGTACATTTTTTTAACTGGACAAGCAATGCTTTATGTTTCTTGTTTAACTGCGGTAATTTTAATTTCAGCTAATTTAGGAAATGGTTGGCAAACGGTTATCTTAGGTGGCATTTTTGAAGGGACTTTATTAACGATTACCCCAGCACTTTGCCAACCCTTTATGAGAAAAATCACCGGTGGTGACACAGTTGCAATGGGGCACACCGGGAATATTGGATACGCAACTGCAGGATTGGTCGGCAAAATTTTTGGCAATAAAGAAAAGAGTACAGAAGACTTAAATATTCCTAAAGGACTAAGTTTTTTAAGAGATTCAACAGTTTCAATTACTTTATTGATGGGGATTGTGTACATTGCTTTAGCTATTGTAGCAGGTCCGCACTTTGTGGAAACTAAGCTAAGTGGCGGGACTAATTACATTATTTATGCATTAGTGCAAGCGGGAACTTTTGCAGCTGGATTTGTAGTGGTATTACAAGGTGTTCGGATGATTTTAGCTGAAATTGTTCCAGCCTTTCAAGGGATTGCCAAAAGCTTAGTACCCAATTCTAAACCCGCACTAGATGTTCCAATTATTTTTCCTTACGCACCAAATGCTGTATTAATTGGCTTTTTTGTAAGCTTTATTGTAGGTACCTTAAGCATGTTTGTGATGATTGCCATGAAAACCACGGTAATTATTCCAGGAGTGGTTGGCCATTTCTTTTGTGGAGCAGCAGCAGCAATTTACGGTAATTCAGAAGGTGGACGGCGAGGTGCAATTTTAGGTGCTACTGTAAACGGTTTAATTATTAGTTGGTTACCGTTATTGATTTTACCAGTACTGGGCTCTTTAAAATTGGCGGCATCTACTTTTGCAGACACAGATTATTTAGTACCCGGAATTCTATTAGGAAAACTAGGTAGCTTAGGAACGATGGCAGTAGTTACTGGAATTATTTTATTTTTCTTAATAGTACTAGTAACCAGCGTAATTTTAAATCAGCGAGATAAGACATCAGATTAAAGGATTGTTGGGGGAAGAAGAAAGTGTTTACTAAAAAAGATATTGATGCGGTTAACGCAATTCGTTTTCTAAGCGCAGACATGATTGAAAAGGCGCAAAGCGGACACCCAGGTTTGCCGATTGATGCGGCACCCATGGCGTATACATTATGGGAGAAGTTCTTACAATTTAACCCACAAGATCCAAAATGGATTAATCGGGATCGCTTTATTCTAAGCGCGGGCCATGGATCGGCAATGCTTTATAGTTTATTGCATTTGAATGGCTTTGATTTACCGCTAACTGAATTGAAAAAGTTCCGGCAGCTCGGTTCTAGAACTCCAGGACATCCGGAATATGGGATGACGGCCGGTGTAGATGCCACCACCGGCCCGTTAGGCCAAGGCTTAGGGATGGCAGTCGGGATGGCAATGGCAGAACGCCACTTAGCAGCGTTGGCTAATCGCCCAGGTTACCCAGTTTTCAACCACTTCACGTATGCTTTAGTTGGTGATGGGGATCTAATGGAAGGGGTTAGTCAGGAAGCTATTAACATTGCAGGCCAAAAACAGCTCAATAAATTAATTGTTTTGTACGATTCTAATGACGTTTCGCTTGATGGACCTTTGAGTTTAAGTGCCAACGAAAACGTCGCACAGCGTTTTAAAGCTGCTAACTGGAATTACCAAAAAGTTACCGACGGCAATGATCTGGCTGGGTTGCAACAAGCGTTACAGCAAGCCCAAACTAGCGACCGACCAACCTTGATTGAAGTTAAAACGATAATCGGATATGGTACCCCGGAAAGCGGGACGAATAAGGTACATGGAAATGCCTTAGGAAAGGCTAATTTGGCAGCGATGCGCCAATTTTATCATTGGCAAGCGGCGCCGTTTGAGATTGCCCCAGAAATTTACCAACATTATCAAGAACAGGTAGCTAAAAAGCAAACGGCCTACCAAGCCTGGCAAACGATGTTCCAAGAATATCAAACAGAGTTTCCAGAAGTTTACCGCCAATTTCAAGATGCGCGCTTAGATACGACCAAGCTTAATTTAGATGACCCGGCATGGCAGGAGCCCATGGCAACTCGAACGAGCAATTCTAAAATTATGCAACAGGTTGCCGACCAGAACGTGCAATTATGGGGCGGCTCAGCAGATTTGTATTCTTCAAATAATACTCGCCTTGATGATTCGAAGGCGTTTGATGCGTTGCATCCCGAACAACGCAACGTTTATTTCGGAGTGCGCGAATTTGGTATGGCAACTGCGGTTAACGGGATTAACTTACATGGCAACACCCGGGCGTTTGGGAGCACGTTCTTTGTCTTTAGTGATTATCTCAAAGCAGCGATTCGCTTAGCGGCGATCCAGCAGATTCCAGCAGTATACATTTTCACGCACGACTCGATTGCGGTCGGCGAAGACGGACCAACTCATGAGCCGATTGAACAGCTAGCCGGATTACGATCCATTCCTAACGTGACGGTGATTCGCCCAGCCGATGCGCACGAAGTACTGGGCGCTTGGCAAAAGATTGGCCAAATTACTGATCAGCCAACGGTACTAGTGTTGACCCGCCAAAAAGTGCCATTATTAGTGCAAACGCAGGCTGATAAAGTGGCCTTCGGCGGCTATACACTTTCGCCAGCTGCCACCGCCAATCCGGACGGAATCTTGGTTGCAACGGGTTCAGAAGTCGCCTTAGCTCTACAGGCACAACAAAAACTCGCCCAAGAAAAATTGAACGTGGCAGTAGTTTCCATGCCGAGCGTCGAGCTTTTCCAAGCTCAAAGTCCGGATTATCAAGCTCAAGTTCTTCCACCAAACGTGAAGGTAAAGCTAGGACTTGAAATGGGCAGTCGCAATGGTTTAGCCACAGTGGCGAGCGCGGTAATCGGAATTGATCACTTTGGGGCAAGCGGGAACGGCACGAAAGTAGTTCAACAAGCAGGCTTCACGGTAGATAACATTGTGGAACGATTTAAAGCAAAATTAGCAGAGGCGGAAGTGAAATGATGGATGTAAATGATTTAACTATTAAGGTTTATGAAGACGGCGCGGAAATTGAGAAAATGCGAGCTGCTAGTCAGCAGGCGTTCGTTAAGGGTTTTACTACGAACCCCTCGCTATTAAAACAAGCGGGAGTGACTGATTATTTAGCTTTTGCCCGCCAAGCGGTGGCAGAATTTCCAGAGCAGGAGTTTTCTTTCGAAGTTTTTAGTAACGAACCGCAAGAAATGTTGCGGGAAGCTCAAATCTTACATGATTTAGGTCCCCGAGTGTATGTAAAAGTACCGATTATTACTACAACCGGAGAATCCACTGCGGACGTGATTAAAGAGCTATCGGCAGCGCATATTAACTTAAACATTACGGCAATCACCACGGTAGAACAGGTTGAAGTTGCCGAGCGTAATTTAGCACCAGGCACCCACAACTTAATTTCCATTTTTGTGGGACGGGTAGCTGACGCTGGAATTGATCCGCATCATTTGATTGAAAGCAGTGTAGAAATTACGAAGTCTCACCCAGAAGCATCCTTGTTATGGGCAAGTACGCGAGAAGTGTACAACGTATTTGAAGCACAACAAATGGGGGTGGATATTATTACGGTGCCACCAGCTTTAATTACGAAGTTAAGTAAAACGGGTAAAGCGGCTTTAGAAATTTCGGTGGATACGGTTAAAGGTTTCCAACGGGATATTGAGGAATCAGGATTGTCAATTTTATAGCCAGATTTTTTTCTCAGACATTGTATTAACTATTGTCTGAGATTTTGTGTATGTTAATTAGTGAATAGCATGGGTGAATATATGTTGGAATTAAATAATTCGGAAACTAAAGTATTAGAAGCACTTTTAAAAAACAATGTCTTGTATTCAATAAAAGATTTAGCAACCGAAACTAAATTATCAAATCGAGCAATATATTACAACGTTGCTAACCTTTCAAAAAAGTTGATGGTAAATAATATTGAACCGCCGCGCAATATTCGCGGAAGGGGATATTATTTGCCTGAGGAAAGTAAGCGTCTTTTAAAAAATAATTATTACAGTGATAAATTACTAATTCTAGACGCCCATTCTCGTCGAATCTTCTTGATTTTTTTAATGTTAACTGAGTCAAGTTTCAATACATTAGCTAAGATGGCGGAGATTTTAGAAGTTTCTAGGAATACTATTGTACATGATCAAAAGATAATTACAGTTTTTTTGAAAAAGTACCATTTAACGGTGGTTGGCAACCGAAAGGGTCATTTTATTTCAGGAAATGAAGTAGATATTCGGTATTTTTTACAAAACAATAGCGTAAAGATTGCAACTGTTTTAGCAGAAGTAAGTAAGCAAAAGGGCGACTTTGACGAAATTCGTTCCATAATGAACTTAAGAAGTGTCATTGAAAGTTGGCTGGAAAGTATTGAACAGCGTAGTTTTTTAAATTTTACTGACGATGGGAAAAAACATCTAGAAAATTTTTATATGCTAGTTTTAAATCGAATCTTACGAGGACACATATTACAATCAGGTGAGATGTTTACGTCTGGAATGGATTACCATCATTTACGAAAACAAAATGAATTTATGATGGCAAAAGAATTGCTAACAAAATTAGGATTGGACTTAAGAGCAAAGTATGAAGAAGAGGTCTATTTTTTAGAAAGTATGTTATTAGGGACGCCTAAAAATGAGATTGGTTTTAGTGGAGAAAGCGATGTTAAAAATACGCTAAAGAAGGTTACTAAAGAGATAGTAGATAATTTTAAGAAGCTAAGCGGAATGAATTCAAATAATGAAAGCCAATTACTAAACGATCTTTACACGCATTTAGTTTCAACTTTTTACCGTGTTAAATATAACCATCAATATCGAGATGGATTAGTTACACAGATAAAAAGTAAGTATTTTAACGTTTACACATATACCAAAATGTCTTTACAACCATTTGAAAAATTAAATGTTGGACATTTGAACGAAAATGAAATTTCGTTGATTGCAATTTATTTTGGTTCACAGATGGTTAGGCAAGCTAAGCAAGGTACGGTTCTTTTAGTTTGTTCTGCGGGATTGGGTACTTCGAGACTGCTTAAAGAAGAAATACTTGCTCATTTTCCTGACGTTAATGTCATCGGTCCGATTACTAAAAGTGAATATAACAATATCCAAACTGATGATTATCCACTCATAATTACAACTACCCCTTTAAATAGTCAGCCAAGTAATAAAGTGATTCTACTTTCTCCAATTCTAACGCAGAGAGATTTGATTTTATTGCAAAAGTTATTTGTAGAGAGAGGGATTTTGCAAACTAACTCTAAGTTTAATGAAAGCAAGTTTGCGGCACTGATGGATGTTATTAATGACACAGCAATTATTCGCGATCCAGTAAAATTAAGTGAAGGGATCAAAGAAATTTTAGCAACGGATACTGAGAAAAGACAAAAGATTATTAAAAATACTTACCCAAAACTAAGTGAACTAATTACTAAAGACACTACTAGCTTTGTTGATGGTCAGGACTTAAATTGGCAAGCTGCTATTGAGTTAGCAGCTAAACCACTAAGTAAAAATAATCAAATAAGCCATACCTATGTTGAAGCCATGATTAATAATGTTATCCAAAATGGTCCCTATATTAACATTGGCAGAATGGTGGCATTTGCACATGCTAAAACTGAAGATGGGGTAAATAGCTTAGGAATGTCTCTCCTGCATCTAAAAGAACCGATTTCGTTAGTTGACAAACAACATCCGATTAAATTGGTTTTTGTTTTAGCAGCTGTTGACCAAGAATCACATGTTAATGCAATGGCTGAATTGGCAGCACTTCTGAGGGACGAGGAGAAACTAGATCGATTGCTTGACGCTAAAAATTTTGAGGAGATTGCACAGATTATTCGTAGTGTGGAAAATTCTTAAAAGAATAGGATACGTTTAAGCTGTTTTAAATGTCCAAAGAAATCATTTCGTTTAACGACGAACTGGTTTCTTTTTGATTTCAAATGAAAATTAAGTGAAGATTTACCTTCTTGAATGTCGCCAATTCCAATATTTAATGATAAAGTTTTACTTGAGTGGTACTGCGGTTATGTATTAATTGGAGTACATTAGTAAAGAAGATAATTTGTATATAGTGAAATTGAGTAACTAAAAGGGGGTAGCCCATGGCAGCAACGTTAAAAGATATTGCAGATCGCGTTGGGGTATCGTTAGCAACCGTGTCACGAGTGCTAAATAAAGATACGTCACTTTCAGTCGGCAATGAAACGAGACAACGAATTTTAGACGCCGCCGAGGCATTACATTATTCAAAAAACAAACGGCATACTAATTCAACCGCCAGAAAACGCCTAGCGATTGTTCAGTGGTATTCGGAAACGGAAGAACAAGACGACTTGTATTACATGTCGATTAGGATGGGAATTGAACAACGCGGACAAGATAATCATTTTGAAGTAACCCGAATCTTCCAAAACAATCTCCAAGAATTGGGACCGGATTTTGATGCAGTAATTGCGGTGGGTAAATTTAGCGAGCCACAGGTTAAAGAACTTGCCGCTGTTACGGGAAACTTGGTTTTTGTAGATGATGATCAATTTGCGGCTGGTTTCGATAGCGTAATTACTGATTTTCAGTTGGCGACAGAAAGAGTGGTCGACTATTTTTGGCAACGTGGTATTAAGGACATTGGAATTATTCATGGTGCTGAAATGACTACCGATCATAAGTTGACCGTGACCGATCGGCGAATGCTGGGATTCCAGGCCGCAATGGAGAAGCGGGGTGCTTTTGAGCCTAAATTTGTATTTGAAGGTGACTATACTAGCGATTCTGGTTTCAAAATGATGCAAAAGGCAATCGACACGCTTGGTGATCAACTTCCCGCGGCTTTTTTTGTGGCTAATGATCCCATGGCGGCGGGTGCCTTGAAAGCACTTCAGGCCAATGGAATTGAAGTGCCAAAACGGGTCAAAATTTTTAGCTTTAACAATACTTCGCTGGCAACGTATGTTTATCCCGAGTTAAGTGCAGTCAATGTGGATACCGAATTAATGGGGGCCACGGCGGTGAATTTAGTGATGAGTCGCTTGACGGGTCGCACAACTACTCAACGGGTTGAACTCGATACAAAACTAGTTGAACGGGCTAGTACAAAATAACTTTTCAGGGAAAATATTTGTGGAAGTCGCATCGTTATTAGATAAGCTGATCTAGTAATTGTGGGACTTTTTATTTTAACTAAAATATTTACTCAATCTATAGCACAATTTGGTATACTGAACTTGAAAGCGGTTTAATTAATTTGGAGGTGTCACAATATTGGAAACTAAAAAAGAAGTATTTGATCAATTTGAGGGTCAAGATGTAATGCGCTATACGTTAATCAACGACCAACAAACGCGAATTTCAGTTTTGAGCTATGGTGGAACGTGGCAAGAATTTGTGGTTAATGAAAATGGTGTTGAGCGCCCATTAATTTGGGGATTGGATAGCATGGCGGATTATCAACGAGTTGGTTACTGCCTTTGTCAATCAGTTGGACGAGTTGCGGGACGCATTGGCGGGGCTAAATTTAAAATTGATGGCCAAGAATATCAAGTTGATATGAATGAACAAACACACTCGCTACATGGCGGTAATCACGGTTTTAATACGTTAAATTTTGCCGGAAAATTTAGTGAAGATGCCAATAGTGTCAGCGTGGTTTTATCGAAGCACATTAAAGCAACTGACGATAATTATCCGGGGAACCTCGATGTAGAAATCAAGTTTACTTTAGATAACCAAAATCAAGTTACGATCGCCTTCACGGGGGATACGGACGCTGCCACCCTGTTTAATCCTACCAATCATGTTTACTGGAATACCACGGACGACCGGGAAAGTTTAGGTAAACAATGGTTACAAATTACGAGCGCAGCCCATCTTGAGTTTGACCAAGAAAAGGTGCCTACCGGTAAAAAAATTGCAGTTAAGGACACTGCTTATGACTTTAACCAACCTAAGTCGGTTGAAAAGGCTTTGCAACAATTAAAAAACGAAAACGGCGGTATTGAATTTGATGATGCTTACGAAGTTAACCCGAGCGCGACCACTCCAATTGCAATGATTGGAGACACTGATGGTAAACGGCAAATTAAACTTTATTCCGACCGCAACGGTTTGGTTATTTACACGGCTAACCCATTTGACCCAGATAAAGAAGCTGCTCATGAGTACAACGCTTTGGCGACTGAAGCACAAACTTTACCAGATGCAATTAACCATTCTGATTTTGGCGACGTTATTTTACGTCCAGGTCAACCAATTACTAACACGATTCGTTACCAATATGAACGTTTGGGTTAAGGCAGGGTCTAATTGGTTACCCAGAAGTCTTAGTTACATTTAAATTTGAAATAATTATTGTTTTAGGAACGGATTATCTGGTGCATTTTTAATCCGTTAAATTTAATAGGGGGCTGTTTGAGAATGGTTAAATTCTTAAACAGCTCGCTATTTTTTTTGCTAAATTTTTAGTAGTCAATCCCTAAAAAACTGTTTAAAAGCGCGAGGTAAAACTACGCAAAATATATTAAAAGTTTTGAAATTAAGACCTGAAGTGGTTGGAAAGGCTGTTTTATAAGGCTTGGTAAGGGAGGGTGGAAAATCATTTCAAGATTAATCTAATAAAATAATTAAGCAAATTTTACTAAAAATATATTGACATCTCTTCTGGAAACGATTACATTTAGTGCATAGATAATTAAAGGAGATTTGATAGAGATTATGGATGCAGAAGTTAAACAAAGTAAGGGGCGTAAGATCACTTCACGACTAGCTTACTCATTTGGTGCATTTGGTCATGATGCATTTTATGCAACACTTTCAACATATTTTATTATGTTTGTAACCTCCCATTTATTTGATAAAAGTAGTGGGGCACAAGGTACAAAGATGATCGCGTATATTACGATGATTATCGCGGTATTACGTTTCGTCGAACTGGCCATTGATCCGCTGATCGGAAATGCGATTGATAATACTAATTCACGCTGGGGACATTTTAAACCGTGGATTGTGATCGGTGGGACAATTGGTTCGGTTGTTTTAGCGCTTTTATTTACCAGTTTAGGGGGATTGAACACCTCTAACCCAATTTTGTACTTAATCGTTTTTGCTATTTTATATATCACGATGGATATTTTTTATTCCTTCAAAGACGTTGGATTCTGGTCAATGATTCCTGCCATTTCATTTGATTCGGCAGAACGTGAAAAGACGGCAACCTATGCTCGGGTTGGTTCCAATATCGGACAAAACATCGTTGGTGTCGTCGTTATGCCAATCGTTTTAATGTTTTCAACAAAGGCTAATAGCGGCCAGGGTGATAATCGCGGCTGGATGGCCTTTGGGATTATCATCGCTGCGGTTGCCTTAATTTCAGCCTTTGCGGTAGCCATTGGAACTAAAGAAAACGATTCGGAATTACGTAAAAATACTGAAAAAACTACGTTCAAAGAATTTTTCAAAGTGTTGGCCCGTAACGACCAGTTGATGTGGTTATCTTTAACTTACGGAATTTACACTGCCGGAATGGCAATTACCAACTCACTTGAACTTTATTACTTTACTTACATTTTAGGCGACGCTTCGAAGTTTACGTTGCTTGGTTCGTTAAATGCCATTATTGGGGTCTTCGCCGTATTGGCCTTTCCTCCATTGGCAAAGAAATTTAGCCGTCGGAAGGTTTTCTTCTTAGCAATTTCAGTTATGGTAATTGCGTTGGCAATGTTTGCCTTTGCGGGTCAATCGTTACCAATGATTTTAACCGCTGCCGTGCTATTCTATATTCCACAACCACTGATTTTCTTGGTTGTTTTGATGGTACTCAGTGATTCTGTTGAATACGGACAATTGAAATTTGGTCACCGGGATGAATCGTTGACGTTATCCGTGCGGCCATTACTTGATAAATTAGGTGGAGCTATTTCAAACGGTGTCGTTGGTTTAACAGCTGTTTGGGCTGGAATGACTGCTGGCGCAACAGCTGGTGACGTTACTTCCCATGGACAAGCAATTTTTAAATTGATGATGCTTGGAGTTCCTGCAGTAATGATTTTAACTGGAGCATTCATCTTCTTTAAGAAAGTTAAGTTAGATGAAAAGATGCACGCCCAAATCGTTGATGAACTCGAAAAAACTTGGTCAAAACATTTGGAAACGGATGAAACTCCTGCAGAAATCGAAACAAACTCTGAAGTAACCATTTACCATAGTCCTGTTGCTGGGAAACTGATCAGCTTAGATGAAGTTGCAGACAAGACCTTTGCCAGCGGTAGCATGGGTAAGGGATTTGCAATTCAACCAACGGACGGTCAGGTTTTGGCGCCGTTTGATGGCGAAGTGGTTGCAACCTTCCCAACTCGGCACGCAATTGGCCTTCGCTCTGATCAAGGGATTCTAACCTTAATTCATATTGGAATTGGTACCGTTAACATGCGAGGGACTGGTTTCGTTCAGTATGTTGAAGAAGGCGATCACGTTAAACAAGGCGAAGAGTTGATTGAATTCTGGCAACCGGCAATTAAAAAAGCTGGACTTGACGATACCGTAATGGTAGTCATCACCAACAAAGAAATGCCTGAATTTGAGTATCTTAAAGACATGGGCAACCTTGTTCAAGATAATGAAAACGTTTTGAAGTTATCGAACGCAAAATTATCGGATTAAATTTTAGTTATAAGAAGAACTTCTCCATTTGAGGAAGTTCTTTTTTGTATGTCCCAAAGACGCTGTAAAAAATATTTCGATATATAGATTTGGTAGGGACCAAACGTGGGACAAAAGTCAATTTGTTCCGGTTAGCTGCAAAATAGCCATTATGCCAGTTTCGGGCATAATGGCTATTTTTACTTTAGTGTTCGCAAACTACCGACTTTTATTTAGAAATGGATATTGAAATCGAAATCAATGTCTTGGCCAGCGGGAATGTGGTAACGTTGTTCGACATCCGCACCCCAACTGTCGACCCCACCGACACCGCGGACTGCGCCGTATATGGAGAGCACGGTGCGCCTTGGTAATGGAAGCTCTTCGATGTGCGTGGCATTTTCAAGTTCTGCGGCGGTATACGGTAAACAACTAAAGGCAAATGGCTTTTTGGTTTGGCTAAAAGTCAAGCTAAATGGTTGAAAATCGGGATCTGCATTGTTTTGGGTGGTTGAGCGGGTCACGGTTAGTTGACTGGTTTGCATGTGCATCCCGCATTCTTGAGGCACCAGGTAGGGGGTGACTGGTAATCCGTCAACGTGAAAATGCCCATGCGTTGCGCCTGCTAACCGGTCGGGATAGGTTTCTCCCGAAAGCCCCGTATAATCAAAACTAGTGGCTGTCGTGGGCATAATAAAGCGTAGACCAAACGCGGGTAGTTCAGGCAAATCTGCCTGACCGGTGAAATGAACCGCCGCGTTAATATTACCGTCACTAGTAACGGTGTAAGTGATCGTTACCGAAGTACTTGGTACGGTCGGCGTGACCAAATGGTAGGTTAAGGCAACCTCATTTGCGTACTCCCGGTTAGTGTAACGATTATTAAACGGTGCGATGGGCAAGGGTTGTAGCGCCTGGCCATCAACCGCTAATTCAATTTTTTGACAAGTGGTGAACCGGTCGGCTGCGTACCATTGAGCTGCCTTAACGTCAAAACCATTTCCACGGTCGTTATCAGTAGTTGCCCGCCAGAATAGCGGAGTTGGGGTGCGATAGAGCCATTCTTTATTATCAACCACTAAAGACTCGAGGCCCCCGCGCTCGTAGCTAAAAAGATAGTGAAAATTGGGGCCGGCCACTCCTAAACTGCCGTCACCATATATTACGCGTAATTGACTATTTGTGTAATCCATAATAGTATTTCACCTCCTGCATTGCTGGTTTGGGTGTTCGATCAGCAAACAATAATCCATCTCCCGAAAACTCATAGTCAGAATGGCGTTCATCAAAGTCACCGCCGTAACGAAGGACTTCTTGATTGGTTACCGGATCGTGAACCAAGAGGGCTTGGTCAATGAAATCCCAAATAAACCCGCCTTGGTACATTGGATACTGATCAATTAAGTCGTTATATGATTGCATGCCACCCAAAGAATTACCCATATCATGCATGTATTCACAGTTTAGGAAAGGTTTATCCGGGTTATTTTCTAGGTAACGCGCAATGTTAGCTGGGGTTTCGTACATCCGACTTTCCACGTCAGAAATGCGATCCCGAAATTCGGGCGCCCGGACTACCCCTTCGTAATGAACTAGACGCGAAGAATCGTGTTCTTTATAGAAAGTTTGCATGGCTGCAATGTCTTCTCCCGCAAAGGATTCGTTACCGAGGGACCAGAAAATGATTGATGGATGATTTTTAAACCATTCGTAATTAGAACAGGCACGGTCAACCACGGCTGCTAACCAGTGAGGATTATCGCCGGGAACGTTATAAGAAGGCTCCACTGCGCCCATTTTTTGCCAGGAGCCGTGGGATTCCAAATTATTTTCGGCCATCACGTAAAGCCCGGCTTCGTCGCAAAGGTGGTACCAGGGAAGCTGGTCCGGGTAATGGCAGGTTCGAACAGCATTGATGTTGTTATCCAGCATAATCTGAATATCCTTGCGCATGTCGTCCAGTGAAATGACTCGACCACTGTGAGCATTCCATTCGTGACGGTTAACTCCGTTGAGCACTAGACGGTGGTTGTTAACGTAAATAACCTTGTCCTCGCGCAATTCCACTTTCCGAAAGCCGAATTGATAGGGAACCACTTCTAAGAGTTGGTGCTGATCATCATAAACTTTAATCAGTAATTGATATAAAGTCGGTGAGGTTGGTGACCAGAGTTTTAAGTTGTCGAAGGCAATCTTTTTAAATGAAACTTTACCAGTTCCCGTTTGGGTTTGCGTTGCTAGAAGTTGTTGATCTTGATCAGTCACGCTTAACTCTAAAGTAGCGTTAGTGCCAGAAACAGTAGCCTTAACCGTAAGGATGCCACTCTTAAAATCGGCGTTCACCCCGGGTTTAAGATCTAAATCAACGATGTGCGCATCGGGGAAGGCAAGTAAATTAACGTCCCGGAAAATCCCGGAAAAACGGTACATGTCTTGGTCTTCGATAAAGGAAGCGGTACTCCGTTTATAAACGCGCACGGCCAGGAGATTATCACGATCCTGAACGTAAGGGGTTAGATCGAATTCAGAAGGGGTAAAACTGTCTTCAGCATACCCAATAAAATGCCCGTTTAACCAAACGTAGAGGGCTTCCTCGACCCCTTGAAATTGAATGATAACCCGGTGATTTTTAAAAGAATCGTCAAGGTCAAATTTTTTCAGGTATGAGCCAACGCTGTTGTCGCTCGCATCACTAAATAAGCCGGGTTCTAGTTGATCTTGGTTAAGCGTGTACGGCGGGCGCCGATATATTTTACCTTCCCAGGGATACAAGGTATTAATATATTGGATCTGGCTGTAACCTGCTAATTCGATGTGTCCGGGGACTTGAATGGTATCAAAGTCGGCATCATCAAAATTAGGTGAATAGAACTGGAGCGGACGTTCGGATGGCGTCGAAGCAAAATGGAACCGCCAAGTCCCGTTAAGGCTTTTCACAAAGCTACTGCTGCGATTAAGTTCAGCTAAATTGCGATAGTAATGATGATCGCTGTGGGCGGGAAGTTGGTTCACCCGAAAGACCTCAGGATCATCAAGCCATCGGAGGTTTGCTTGCATAATAAAACTCCTTTCGTAATTAAAAATAAAACGCTTACAACAAAATGATAGAACATAAAGTTAAGTTTGTATACATAGTTTTAGTTAAATTTTAACCAAAAATAATAGTTTCTTAGGGTTCAAAAATGACTTCATCGGAAAAATTGGAGTTATTGGTGTTTTTTTCGTAAAAACGCTACCATTTTCGTTTATAAAGGGTTAAGCGGGTGTTGACAAGTGACCTTTAAAGCTATATATTCAAGTTAATAAAATTTTAGTAAAACACGGAGGATACATATTATGAACGCAACCGACTTAAAGAAAGAATTTTCCGAAATTTTTGACACTAAACCTGAAAGGGTTTTCTTCTCCCCGGGACGGATTAACTTAATTGGTGAACACACTGACTACAATGGTGGCCACGTATTCCCATGCGCAATCACAATCGGAACTTATGGTGTTTACGCACCCCGGACGGATAGTACGGTCAGAATGTACTCGGCTAACATTCCGGATTCAGGGGTAGTTACGTTTGACGTGAATAACCTCGAATACGATAAAGCAGCGGGTTGGACGAATTATCCAAAAGGGATGATGAACGAATTGGTTAAAACGGGAGCTAAGTTTGACCACGGATTTGACCTTTACGTACACGGCAACATGCCAGACGGCGCAGGTTTATCTTCCTCAGCTTCCATTGAATTATTGACCGGAGCTATTTTAAACACCGCTTTTAATCTAGGCGTTAGCCAATTAGACTTAGTCAAAATTGGCCAAAAGTGTGAAAATAACTACGTAGGGGTTAACTCTGGAATTATGGACCAATTTGCAGTTGGAATGGGTAAGCAAGAACAAGCGATTTTACTGGACACTAATACCTTAGATTATTCATACGCTCCAGTTAAGTTAGGCAATCACGTAATCGTAATTATGAATACGAACAAACGCCGTGAACTTGCGGACTCTAAATACAACGAACGCCGTTCAGAATGTGAAGAAGCGTTGCGTCGTTTGCAAACTAAGCTAGACATCAACTCTTTAGGTGACTTAACAAATGATGAATTTGACGAAGCAGCTTACCTAATTAACGATGAAACTTTAATCAAACGTGCTCGTCACGCCGTTTCTGAAAATCAAAGAACCATTCGGGCAGCTAAGGCGTTGGCAGACGACGATTTGAAGACGTTTGGTGACTTAGTTACGGCTTCCCACGTTTCACTCCACTATGATTACGAAGTAACTGGTAAGGAACTAGATACTTTGGCAGAAGCAGCCTGGAAACAACCCGGCGTACTTGGAGCCCGGATGACCGGTGCTGGTTTTGGTGGTTGCGGAATTGCAATCGTGGAAAAAGACCAAGTAGAAGCTTTTAAGGAAAACGTGGGCAAAATTTATCGCGATAAAATCGGCTACGACGCTGACTTCTATATTGCAGAAGTGGCTGACGGACCTAAAGAACTTTAATATTAAAGAATTTTAAATAACGATTACGCATTGAGAGATTGAGGAGGAATTAGAATGGCTGTCTTAGTTTTAGGTGGTGCTGGTTATATTGGCTCACATGCAGTTGATCAATTGATTACGAAGGGTTATGACGTGGCGGTGGTTGACAACCTTGTTACCGGACACCGCGCAGCAGTAAACGACCAGGCTCGTTTTTACGAAGGAGATATCCGAGATACTGAATTTATGGATTCAGTTTTTACTAAAGAAGATGTGGAAGGCGTGATTCACTTTGCGGCCTTTTCAGTCGTCCCGGAATCAATGAAAAATCCTTTGAAATACTTCGATAACAATACTGCTGGAATGGTGAAGCTTCTCGAAGTAATGGCTAAGCACGGGGTGAAACGGATTGTATTTTCATCTACTGCGGCAACCTATGGCGAACCTAAGCGGGTGCCGATCCAAGAATCGGATCCCCAAGTGCCTACCAATCCATATGGTGAAAGTAAGTTAGCGATGGAAAAAATTATGCATTGGTCAGACATTGCCGACGGAATTAAGTTTGTCGCGTTACGCTACTTCAACGTGGCGGGGGCTAAACCAGACGGTAGCATTGGCGAAGACCACCATCCCGAGACCCATTTAGTACCAATTATTTTACAAGTGGCAGCTGGCGAACGCGACCAGTTACAAATCTTTGGGGACGATTACCCAACTGCTGACGGAACTAACGTGCGCGATTACGTTCACGTGGTTGACTTAGCAAATGCTCACATCTTGGCATTGGAATATCTCAAACAAGGTCATGATAGCGACGTATTTAACTTAGGATCGTCAACTGGTTTTTCAAATAAGCAGATGTTGGATGCCGCTCGTGAAGTAACCGGAAAAGAAATCCCTGCAGTTATGGCACCTAGACGTGCAGGTGACCCCAGCACCTTAGTAGCCGCTAGCGAAAAGGCCCGGAAAGTGCTCGGTTGGCAACCGCAATATGATGACGTTAAGGAAATTATTAAAACCGCTTGGAATTGGAAAGTAAGTCATCCCAAGGGTTACAATGATTGAGGAGGACAAGCATCATGAATATTTTAGAACAATTTGTCCAAGCCGTAATCGATTCACCATCGCAGTACACCAACTTGGACCATATTTATGTTTATAATCGTGTTTTAGGTTTGGTTGGCGAAGGTGAACCAGCTGAAGCCGTTGATGGACAGTTGACGAGTTTGGTAGATGCGTTAGTTAAGACGGCTATCCAAAACGGTAAAATTGAGGATACTCAATCAGATAAGAGCATTTTAGCAGACCAACTAATGGACTTGGCGACGCCGTTGCCTTCCGTTTTAAACCAGCTTTTTTGGGATAAATATCAGGTGAGTCCTAAAGCGGCTACGGATTATTTCTTTAAATTAAGTAAAGATAACGACTACATTAAAACCCGGGCAATCGCTAAAAACGTATCTTTTCCGGCTAAGACGGACTTTGGGCAACTTGAAATTACCATTAATCTCTCGAAACCGGAAAAGGATCCTAAGGCGATTGCCGCGGCCCGTAACCAACCGCAAAATGGCTACCCTTTGTGTCAACTATGCATGCAAAATGAGGGCTATTTAGGTAGGTTAGGTTACCCATCCCGCAGCAATCACCGGATTATTCGGATGACGGTAGGCGGCGAAACTTGGGGCTTCCAATACTCACCGTACGCGTACTTCAACGAACATTCGATTTTCTTAGATCAAGTTCACCGACCAATGGTGATTAACCGACAAACCTTTGCCAACTTATTGGAAATCGTTAAACAGTTACCACATTATTTTGTGGGCAGTAATGCTGATTTGCCAATTGTTGGGGGATCAATGTTGTCACATGAACACTATCAAAGTGGCCGACATGTATTTCCAATGATGAAGGCGCCGGTTGCTAGAACCATTGAATTAGGGGTGAATGGCGTAGAAGCTGGAATCGTGAAGTGGCCAATGTCGACCATTCGCTTGACCAGCAAAGATTCGGTTGCGCTGACGGATGCGGCCGTTAAAATCCATAATACTTGGATGAATTATTCCGATGAAAGTGTGGATGTCAGAGCGTATACCGATGGAACGCGTCATCATACAACTACTCCGATTGCCTATAAAGATGGGGAGAACTACGTGATGGACGTGGTATTGCGGGATAATCAGACTTCGGCAGCATTTCCAGACGGGATTTTCCATCCGCACCAAGACGTACAACACATTAAAAAAGAAAATATTGGTTTGATTGAAGTAATGGGAAGGGCAATTTTACCAGCTCGGTTAAAGACGGAATTGGTAGAAGTGGAAAAGTACCTGTTAAATCAAGACAACCAAATGGCAGAAATGCATAAAACTTGGGCTGATCAATTAAAAGAAACTAAGTCGATTACGCCAGCAAACGTTACTGAAGTGGTCAATACGGCCGTTGGTAATGTTTTCGCGCGGGTTTTAGCTGATGCCGGCGTTTTCAAATGGGATGAAGCTGGTAAGGCAGCCTTTGCTCGTTTCATTTCCGCAGTTAAGCAATAGGGCCGGAATGGGGATCTTTGAACACCTGGTTTAAACATCCCCACGAATCTTTATACGCTTAGCGCGGTAAAGTCAATAAAATAAGAGGCTGGAAAAAATAAAGCAATATTTTCAAGGATAAAAAGATTCTTAACAAGCTGTTTTGGCGGCAATAGGGTCAAAGTATGCGCCAAAATCCAGTCTGTTCCGTTTAACCAAAAAAAGACCGTTACGCCGAATGCAGGCGTAACGGTCTTTTTTGACTAGAGCAAATTACCCGACTTTTGGCGCACGCTACTTTTAGGCCGTGGTTAGATTAATCCTTCCGCAAATAGGCCTTCGCAATGGCTTTCAAACCACGTCGCTTAAAATCGGTAACCGGCTCGCCGTTAAAGTAGCGAATGCCGTCGACTGCTTCTTCAATAGTCATACTTACGGGGTGGTTTTGAATTTGGGAATCTTCCGAGCGTCCCATTAAGTAATCAAGGGATACGTCAAGAGCTTCCGCAACCTGAAGTAACTTGTCAGCTCGGGGAGCTTGCGTTTTCCAACGGTAAATACTATTAACCCCAATTCCAGCGTGTTGCGCGGTGGTTTTAAGATTCCAATTTTTCTTTAGCTTTGCGGTTAATTTGATCCGGTCGACGAGGTCCATCGAATTCCTCCATTCTAATTATCGAATTCAGTACTTTTAGCGATGACAAATTTTGCTAAAAGTCTGCAGAATAAATAAAAAAATTTTTGCGCGGACTAAATCCCCAAATGACGGGCTTTTAGGGCGTTCTTGTACTAAAATTATTTTACTGAATTCAGTACTTTTTTGTCAATTTGATTATCTTGAGCGTTGCTAAAGCAAACAAAATTAAAATTTAATTAACTTTTTAATGGAAATCTATTTATTTTTACAGCGTTTTCTGGTGTAATAGGGTATAAATATTTAAGGAGGACAATTTATGGAAACTACGGGTAACAACCGCAATTTTCGTTGGTACAACATTGCTTTGATTTCGTTTACGGCCGTTTGGGGCTTGAACAACGTGGTCAATAACTTTGCTAATCAAGGCCTCGTGGTCATCGTTTCTTGGTTATTGATCATGGCGCTATATTTTATCCCTTATACTTTAATGGTTGGACAACTGGGGGCTACCTTCCAAAACGCGGAAGGTGGCGTTTCTTCTTGGATGAAGGAACTCTCCACTAGTCGGTGGGCTTATTTAGCAGCTTGGACATATTGGATTGTGCATGTACCTTACTTAGCCCAAAAACCACAGGCAATTCTAATTGGATTTAGCTGGCTTTTCCAGAGTAACGGGAACTTTGTTAACCAGACTCCGTCATACATTGTTCAAGCACTAAGTTTAGTAATATTCTTAATCTTCTTATGGATGGCTACTAAAGGTGTCACCACGCTTAATCGCGTGGGAAGTATTGCAGGGATTGGGATGTTTACCATGTCGATTCTCTTCATTATTTTAGGTTTGGCGGCGCCGTTTATTGCCCATTCGTCGATTGCTACGGCACACATGGATCAAGTCAGCACTTATATGCCAAAATTTAATTTTAATTACTTCACCACGATTTCCATGCTAGTTTTCGCGGTTGGGGGGGCGGAAAAAATTTCACCATACGTTAATAAGACGCGAAATCCTTCCAAAGAATTTCCTCTAGGGATGATTTTACTTGCGATCATGGTGGCACTTTCAGCTGTCCTAGGTTCGTTTGCGATGGGAATGATTTTTGATGCCGACCACATCCCTAACGACTTGATGGCGAACGGGTCGTATACGGCTTTCCAAATTTTAGGAAATTATTTCCACGTAGGTAACTTATTAACCTGGATTTTTGCAATTTCCAATATTTTATCGACTTCAGCGGCGCTTGCGATTTCAGTTGACGCACCGTTACGAATCTTCTTAAATGACGCCGATAAAAACTTTGTGCCAGCAAGTTTGCGGCGGAAAAATAAGAATGGTGTTGCGATTAACGGTTATAAATTAACCGGAGTTTTGGTTTCAATCATTATTATCGTTCCGGCGCTGGGTATTGGTGGAATGAATGACTTATATAACTGGTTAATGAACCTTAACTCGGTCGTAATGCCAATGCGCTATCTCTGGGTATTCGTAGCGTACATGCTATTGTCGAAGCAAATCAAGAAGTTCAATTCCGACTATGTATTTGTTAAAAACTCGAAGATCGGCTTTGGCTTTGGATTATGGTGCTTCTTATTTACCGCATTTGCATGTATTTTAGGGGTGATTCCTAAGATTGACTACGCAGCAAATCCGACAACTTGGTGGTTCCAATTGGCAATGAACATCATCACGCCGTTTGTTTTAATCGCGTTAGGGGTCATTATGCCAATGATTGCCAAACGACAAGTTAAGGAAGAACTATAAAGATCACGGATAATTTAGGAATGAAGCTGGTAGTTATTGATAACTGAGCTAGCTTGGCGAAAGCTTTGAATTCGATTTTAAAATTAAGGGTTTCTCCAGAATTTTAGATTCTGAGAGGCCCTTTTTTTAGGTTGGAAAATTTGACAAATGCGAACGTATGTTTGTATAATTAAGCCAATATATTAGTGAGGGTGATGGTTATGCAAAAATTAAGCGGAATTATTACTTCGTCAATTAAAATTGTCAGTTACTCGCCACTTTTAATGCGGTTTCAGCTGACGGACCGCCGACAACGAAAATACAATATGCTGATTCATACGCACGCGCTGCGTTTTTTCCAAGAAGCACGACCTGGATCAGCGTTAATGGCTTTGGTGCGGCCTAACCAACGCGGCCAAATGGTGGTTCGCCAGTTTACGGTTTTTAATGCGGAAGTGCTAGTTTAAATGAATCAGGATGCTAAGGTGATTTTGCAGCGAGTTCAACGGTATTTTAAAAAAATTCCGAATACATATTATGCAATTAACGTTGTCGACGACCGGTTTGACGATTGTTATAACTTCTTTTTCATTGTTCATAAAAAGAACAGTCGGCCACATTCGATTCCTTTGCGGAGGGTGACCCCTTATGATCTTGAATCCTTGAAAGAAGTGGTACGTGAGGTTCGGAAAGTCTACCAATTAACGATTAAGTACACTGGATTTACAACGGAACAAATTCGATGGTTGCAGTCTCCTAAGTAGTGTGTGTTGGCGGACGATTTGCATTAGAATAGCGGTAAAATCATCTTCAAAAATTATTCAATAATGAATTAATCCCTTCCCACTGTGGAAGGGATTTTTTAGTACAGGCATAAAAATAATTACTTTATTTGGGGAACTGTTGGGTACCGAACAGTTTTTTTAGCAGAATTTTGGTAAATTAATTGTGAAATAAATATCAAACTTTCGCTTGAATTTTATCGAAAAAGGGGGTTGGTGGAGTGGATAGTTTAAAGGGCGGTGAGCAAGGGTACGCAATTGAGTTTTATGGTGGCAAAAAAATGGGGATGGTTCCCATCGTGGTTTACATTATCATTAGTGCCGGGTTAGCAATCTTTTTCCAAGTGTATTTGTTGGACCTCCATTGAAAAATATTGATTACACTAAACTAGTTAACGAGATTTAAAAACAAAAGACAGTTATACGAAATACCTCCTACCTAAAAAGCCCCCGATTTTTGTGAATCGGGGGTTTATTATTTTAGATATGTATAAGCAGAATATTTATCTTGACGCAAAAAAGGGGTACAATACAAGCAGAAACATTGTGATGAAATGAACTTGTAAAGTAGAAAGGTTGTTAAGTAGAAAGGTTGTTAAGTATGAGATATATTGTTACAGGTGCCGACGGGAAGTTAGCTGGAAGAGTTGCTGAATTGATGTTAAAAGAAGTTAGTGGTGATCAGCTGACGTTCACTTGCTACAAAATGGAGCGCGTACCCAAGGATAAATTGAAACGTTGGGAAGATGCGGGGGTGCGAGTCGTTGAAGCTAACTATAATGATAAGGAATCGATGCTTAAAGCCTTTAAGGGCGGAGATCGACTCTATTTAATTTCTGGTCTTGACGTGGGTAAACGCGTTCAACAACACCGTAACGCAATCGACGCAGCTATCGAAATGGGCGTTAAACACATTACCTATACTTCATTTGTTGGGGCGAGAAATCCAGCGTATAAGCACATTTTTGTAACACCTGACCATACTGCTACTGAAGAATATCTGGAAAGTACAGGCACCGACTATACTGCTTTACGCAACAACCTGTATATGGAAACATTCATGACAATGCGGGCTATGTTAGCCTTTATGTCTAACAATCGGTGGGTCACAACTGCCGGGGAAGGCAAGGCCACGTTAGTATACAAAAATGATTGCGCTAAGGCAGGGGCTGCTTCGCTTCTTGGAAAAAGTACTCGCAAAGTCTACAACATTGTAGGTTCAGAATCAGTTTCTATTCGTCAAATTGCAGAAATGATCAGTAAGCGTTCAGGACAAAAAATCGAATACGTCCCAGCTACACCAGAACAATATTACGATTATTTGGAGGCTTTAGGGATTCCTCATGATATGTCTGGTGACTTTTCAAAATCACCGGCACCATTTAGCGCAAATGACGTTGTTGATAATGACAAATCGGTTGCGGACGGTTTGCTAGATGTTAAATCGAACGATATTGAGGAATTGACTGGTGATAAGCCTAAGACACCTGAAGAAGTCATTGGTGAGTTCGATTATATCTGGAAAGATCACATCACTAATTGGCGTCAAATGAAATAGCTCTGTGATCCAAGTTAGGGCACCATTATTTTTAATAATGTGCGTAGACTAAAGGACAATGATAGAGAGTAAAAAACCGCTCGATTAATTCGGGCGGTTTTTATTACGCGTTTGATATGCAAAATTGTTCAACATTTAAATTATTCGTTTGGGGACAGACTGGGAACAGGAGGGTAATCTTTCTGCGATACTCATGGATAACTACCCAAAAACAAAAGTGCCACAATCCCAGTATTATCAGAGGATTGTGACACTTTTGATTTATTTCCGTAAGGTTCCCAAAACATCTAAAAAAGCGAACGACGGGAATCGAACCCGCGACACAAGCTTGGGAAGCTTGGATTTTACCACTAAACTACGTTCGCAATTGCAAAATTCATTTTAGTCCAGTTTGGAAAAAATGTAAAGTAGAATTTAGTTAATTTACATGGTAGAACGGGTTAGCAAAAAGATTGATTATCTCGCTACTTCAACGGGTGCGAATTGGCTAGTTTTGGTGCCAATTTATTTTTTCGCGGTTATAATAGATTTGAAACCATCGCATTAACGGAGGAAAACAATGATAAAACAGACATTTGAATTTGATGATGAGTTACGGGTAAATCGTTTAGGGTACGGAACGATGCAATTGCCTGGACACGGTGTCTGGGGGCCCAGTGCCGATGAAGCCAACGCGGTTGCCGTAGCGAAGCGGGTGTTAGATAGTGAAGTTAACTTCATTGACACTGCGGATGCGTACGGACCGTTTTATGCAAATTTATATCTCAAAGAAGCGTTAAGGGACTATCAAGGACCACATAAAATGATTGCCAGCAAAGTTGGGTTCACCCGACAAGGACCGGATGTGTGGACGGTGGTTGGCGACCCTAATTATTTGCGGCAACAGGTAGAATTGAACTTATGGTCTCTAGGACTGGACTCGATTGACTTGATGCAATTGCACCGGGTGGATCCCCGTTTTTCAATTGAAGAACAGGTCGGTGTCTTAGCAGACATGCAAAAAGAAGGTAAAATTAAGCACATTGGTTTGAGCCAAGTTTCGGTAGAAGAAATTAAACGTGCACAAGCGATAGCCAAGATTGATTCAGTACAAAACCGGTATAACCTGATTGACCGCCGTGACGAAGCAGTTCTCGATTATGCCGAATCCCAACACATGGCGTTTATTCCGTGGTTCCCGTTGGCAACTGGAAAGTTGGCTTCAGACCAAAATAGCATTTTGAACCAAATTGCCCAGAATCATTTGGCAACGCCGAGTCAAATTGCGTTAGCTTGGCTATTACAACGTTCGGAAGTGATTTTACCAATTCCCGGGACCTCAAATATTAAACACTTTGAAAGTAACATTCAAGCGGCGTACATTACGTTGGCACCTAATGAATTTGAGGCCCTTAATCAATTAGCTGGAAAAGTTAATTAGCAAATCAAAACATACTCTGTTATAATGATTCAGTAATAAGTAGAATAGTAGTAATCTTCAGCGTTATCCTAGCGAGTCTGAGTTGATGGGAGTCAGATATAAGGCGGAGATGAAGGCGTGATTCTACGGATATTAAATTAAATAAATAAGTGGATTATTTTAATCAAGTAGAGTGGTACCGCGGGAAATCTCGTCTCTTACATTTAACGATGTAAGGGGCTTTTTTTTCGCAGAAAGGACGGAAATATGGATTATAAGAATCAAGTTGTTGCAGCATTAAAACCAGTTTTAAACGAATACCTATCGGATAGCGAAATCTATGAAAAAATTGAAGTGCCTAAGGAAAGCAAGCTAGGTGATTTGGCTTTCCCAACCTTTACGCTAGCTAAGGTTTTGCGCAAAGCACCTCAAATGATTGCCCAAGATCTAGTTGAAAAAATTGACCAAAGCGACTTCGAAAAAGTTGAAGTTGCGGGTCCTTACATCAACTTCTTCCTAGATAAGCAAACCTTTGGTGAAGAAGTTTTAAGAACGGTTCTTGACCAAAAGTCAGCTTATGGTGATAACGACGATGGTCAAAATGGGAACGTCCCAATTGATATGTCATCGCCTAACATTGCCAAGCCAATTTCCATGGGTCACTTACGTTCGACCGTAATTGGTAATTCTTTAGCTCTAATTATGGAAAAAAATGGTTATCACCCAATTAAGATTAACCATTTAGGTGACTGGGGTACGCAATTTGGTAAATTAATTACCGCATATAAACTATGGGGTAGTGAAGAAGATGTAAAAGCTGATCCAATCAATAAACTTTTGGAATACTACGTTCGTTTCCATAAGGAAGATAAGGAAAAGCCTGAACTAGACGACATTGCACGGGACTGGTTCAAGAAGCTGGAAGATGGTGACGAAGAAGCTACTAACCTATGGAAATGGTTCCGTGAAGTTTCGTTACAATCCTTCAAGCAAATTTACGATAAGTTAGGGATTACGTTTGATTCTTACAAAGGGGAAGCCTTCTATAACGATAAGATGGATGAAATTGTCCAAATTTTGGAAGACAAGGACCTCTTAAAGGAAAGTCGGGGAGCTCAAGTTGTCGACTTAGAAAAGTACAACTTGAATCCAGCCTTAATTAAGAAGACTGACGGAGCTACCCTGTACATTACTCGGGACTTAGCAGCAGCCCTTTACCGTTACCGGACTTACAACTTTGTCCAATCGCTATACGTGGTTGGTGCCGAACAAACTAACCACTTTAAGCAATTAAAGGCTGTATTAAAAGAAATGGGCTATGACTGGTCTGACGACATCCACCATATCCAATTTGGTTTGATTACGCTGAACGGAAAGAAATTGTCTACTCGTTCAGGTCGGGTTGTTCTCTTGGATGAAGTCTTGAATGACGCGGTAACCTTAGCGAAGAAGCAAATCAACGAAAAGAACCCTGATTTAGCTAACGCTGACATGGTTGCAAAAGAAGTCGGGGTTGGCGCGGTAGTCTTCCACGATTTGAAGAACGAACGGACAAACTCCTTTGACTTTAACCTTGAAGACGTTGTCCGTTTTGAAGGGGAAACTGGCCCATACGTACAATATAGTCGGGCACGGGCAGAAAGCATTCTTCGGAAGGCAGATACGGAAGTTACAACCGATCAATTGAAGATTACGGATGCCAATGCTTGGGATACCTTAAAAGCATTGCAAGAATTCCCGAGCGTAGTTCAACGAGCAGCTGCCCAATATGAACCATCAGTTATTGCGAAGTACGCCTTGAGTTTGGCGAAATCCTTCAATAAGTACTACGCAAATTCTCGGATCTTGGCGGACGATGCTGAAAAGCCAGCACGCTTGGCATTGGTTAAGAGTGTTAGTTTAGTACTTGAAGAAGCACTACGCTTACTTGGCGTTAAGGCACCGGACGAAATGTAAAATTAACCAACTGAAATTCAATATAAAAACCAAGCGCGCAAGTGCTTGGTTTTTTTAGTGGAAGAAAACGAAGTAAAATTGGGCGAGTGCTCTTAATTAAAAGCACATCAATCTCACCAAAATTTAATATAATGGACAAACTACAGTTTTTTTAACAAAAATTGCGGATTTTAGTCCTTTACCGTCAAGTTACTGGGGTGGTAATTTTTTTCTAACATAGTAGGCGTCAAATCAATTTTAAAAAAAGGAGTTTTTCTATGATTTCGCCAACCATCCAAACGGAAATCAAAAAATTTTATATGGCTCAACCAGATTTTGGAAACTTACCCATGCAGGAATTAGATCGACTAAGTGAAGCTACGCGTTTTAAACGGGTGCACCGGGGACAATGGATTTTTGATCAGGGGGATGAGCTTAGTGACGTGTATTTTTTGAAGGAAGGTCACGTAAAAGTTACGGCAATGAATGCGGAGGGAGACTTAACATATTTATCATTTTTAACGCCACAGGCAATTTTTCCACTGAGGGGCATTCTTAATGGGGAAGAATACTGTTATAATTCAATTGCGATCACTGATTTAGAAGTGTACATAGTTCCGGTAACGGAAATCCGACGGGTGATTATTCATAACTACGCTTGTCTAGTTTCGTTTATCCAGCGGATGGAAAGGCTAGTTGAACGTACAACTAGCTTAATTGAACAGACTACGAGTTCGAACGCCACCCAACGGGTTTGCCAGGTGTTAAGCGGCTTAAAGGCTGAATACGGACAAAAAAGAGGGACGGTGCGTCAAATTCCGTTTCAAATTTTGTTAAAAGACTTAGCGGTGTTGAGTGGGACCACTACGGAAACGGTGACGACGGTTGTAAAACAACTTCAGCAACAAAATAAGATAAGGTATAATCGAAAATTGATTTCGTTTATTTGATTTAGGACGGGGATGAATTATGAAAAAAGACGTACGACGCGAGAAAATTTTAGATTTAATTAACGAAAAACCGATTTCTACGCAATTGGAATTATTGCAGGCACTGGCGGATGCGGGGATTAAGACAACCCAAGCAACCCTTTCGCGAGATATTAAAGAAATGCACTTAGTTAAGCAGGCCGACATTACGGGTGCACTAACGTACCGGGTGATGGACTCCAAAGAGCAAATTGAGCCGGACAATAGTCCTATTCGGGAAATTTTTCAAGAGAGCGTGACTAAAATTACGCAAGTCCAGTTCATCAACATTGTTAAAACTGAGCCTAACCACGGAAATCGGGTGGCAGCGGTGATTGACGATGCCGATATTGAAGAAATTCGGGGAACGCTTGCCGGATTTGATACGTTGGTAATTTTCAGTGCGGACGTTGACGAAGCTACCGTTTTAAATCAAAAATTAAACGAACTAATGCAAACTAACTAAACAACGGGAAAACCTCTCAAATTCTTGAAATTAGCAAGCTTTAAGAGAATTTACTCTTAAGATGAAGATTCGGGCTAATTAACGGGATCAACGAGAGGCTTTCTCGTTTTTACTTATTAAGACCAGTTTAAAAACCTTCCATAGGTAAAGGAAACCTTATAGAATATGATAAAATACCAACAGTATCGTAATCTGTAATGAGGTAATATTAAATGGAAAATTTTTGGAATGCGATTAAAGTATTTCTGCAAAAAATTGGGGGCTTTTTTAGCTGGATTTGGCAAAAGATTCACCCATTTTTACACAAGTACTGGCATCGTTATCAATTAACCCGCTGGATTATCGTGATTGTTTTAGCGGTTATTTTTGTCACCAGTGCAGTTTTAACGTATCAAGCCAAAACTGCAAACGTTAAAAATTTAAAAGCGGCCTTATCGCAGCCAACGTTAGTTTACGACAAACATAATGAAAAAGCGGGGAGCTTATATTCCCAAAAGGGAACTTGGGTAGATTTAGATAAAATTTCACCTAACGTCCAAAATGCGGTAATTGCTACCGAAGATCGCAATTTTTATAAGGAATACGGTTTTTCGGTGAAAGGAATTGCCCGGGCCTTCGTGATGTACGGCATGAATAAGGTGTTGGGGCGCAATTACATTTCCGGTGGTGGGAGCACGTTAACCCAGCAGCTGGTAAAGAACGCCTTTTTGTCCCAACAGCAGACCTTTACGCGAAAGGCTAAAGAGTTATTTTTATCAATTGAAGTGGAAAATGTTTATACCAAAAAAGATATTTTGGCAATGTACTTGAATAACGCCTACTTTGGTAATGGAGTTTGGGGAGTGCAGGATGCATCTGAACGTTACTTTGGGGAGAGCGCTGCCGAATTGACGGTTCCGCAAGCCGCCGTGTTAGCGGGAATGCTAACTAATCCTAGTGCATATAACCCGGATGACCACCCTAAAAACGCACTTTCTCGACGAAACGTGGTCTTAAACTTGATGGCAGAGACGGGAAAAATTTCGGATTCTCAAGCTAAAAGCTATGCGCAGACCCCGATTGTCACGTCTAATAACTACTCCAATGAAGACGGTTATAAGTATCCCTACTACTTTGATGCGGTGATTGACGAAGCAATTAACCGTTACGGCCTGACTGAATCGGACATCATGAACCGCGGTTACAAGATTTACACCTACCTGGATCAAGGTAGCCAAGCGGGAATGCAGGATACGTTTGATAACGCGAATAATTTCCCAAGCAATGCTACCGACGGTACTAAGGTTCAAGCAGCTTCGGTAGCGGTTAATGCTGATGATGGCGGAGTGGAAGCCATTGTTGGGGGACGTGGCGAGCACGTCTTCCGGGGTTATAACCGGGCAACCCAAATTAAACGGCAACCGGGCTCAACGTTGAAACCAATCGCGGTGTACGCGCCGGCGCTCGCTAGTGGTTACCGGTACAGTTCAATTTTGGAAGATAAATTGCAATCGTACGGGACTAACCACTATAAACCGGAAAATTACAACAACCAGTATTCTGGAAAGATTCCGATGTATCAAGCGCTTGAGCAAAGTAAAAATGCGCCGGCCGTTTGGCTATTGAATAAAATCGGGGTTGATAAGGGATACGATTACGTTAAGAAATTTGGCCTTAACCCGAGTGAGGACGACAAAAACCTTGCCATGGCTCTTGGAGGGTTGACTAAAGGGGTATCCCCAATTCAACTCGCTTCGGCATACACGGCCTTCGCTAACGATGGAAACATGTCTAAACCACGTTTTATCCGCAAAATCGTGGATGCTTCTGGAAAGACAATCGTTAATAACACCCCTGAAAAGAAACGGGTAATTTCCAAGAAGGTCGCTAATGAGATGACCAGCATGATGCTGGGGGTTTATGGTGATAGCGCTGGAACTGGGTACGGCGCGGAACCAAGCGGCTATACAATTGCTGGTAAAACTGGTAGTACCGAAGCCGATACAAGCGGGAATTCGGAAGCCACCCGGGATAAATGGATGGTTGGCTACACTAAGGACGTGGTGGTCGCTACTTGGGAAGGATTTGACGACACCAATAAAGACCACCATTTGGAAAATATAACTGGTGTAGGGATGAACAGCATGTTCAAAGCCGAAATGAGCGAAATTCTACCAAATACCAAGGGCACGACGTTCCAAGTTAAATCTGCGTCATCGTTAGCAAACAATAATGGCAACAGTAGTGCAGGAAATCTTTGGGATAATATTGAAGATGGAACTTCTTCCATTAAAGACAGTATTTCCAAAGGTGCTAGCGGTGTTAAAGAAAAGGCTGGCGAACTTTTCAAAGACGCGAAAAAGTTTATCATGGGGCAGTGATTCCAGTATTAAAAATTAGTTCTAAATGATATAATTGAACTGTTAAATCAGAGGAGGCGCACTATGACTGTAAACATTTATGATACCGCAAATAAAATGGAACAAGAGCTCCGTCTAACCAACGAATACCAAAATTTGAAACAATCTTTTGAAAAAGTTCAACAAGACGAGAACGCAAGTGCTTTGTATAAGAAGTTTCAAGATATTCAAAGTTCGCTTCAACAAAAACAAATGAACGGCGAAGAGTTAACCGAAGACGAAATTAAAAAGGTTCACGAAGTCGCTGGTGAAATCGAAAAAGTGGACTTGATTAAAGACTTGATGGATAAAGAGCGGAGTCTTAATCAGTTGATTAATGATGTTAATCAAATCATCATGAAGCCGATTCAAGAGTTGTATCAAGGATAATTCTGGGACGGCAACGTGATGTTGTTCATTCGGTAAATGGCTGCGTAAGTAGTAGGCCGATTTAAAATTGGTAATGATAATAAAATGAAAAAGAGGCTGGAAAAGAAATTCCTTGATTAAGGATACTTTTTCCAGCCTTATTTTTGATAAAAGTAATGCTGATAAGGGGGACAAAAAATGAAGTTTATGCACGTAGCGGACGTACATTTAGGTAGCCCGTTTCGGGGCCTTAAAAACATACCGGAACGCTTACGTAAGGTAGTGGTTAATTCGACAAAATCGGCTTTTGCAAAGTTAGTGCAGACGGCCATCGAACAACGGGTTGACTTTGTTTGCATTGTGGGCGATCTATTTGATAATCCTCGTCCTGATATTGACACGTTGAGTTTTGCGGTGGACCAGTTAGACATACTAAACCAAGCCCAAATACCAGTCTTTTTGAGTTACGGAAATCACGATTACCTTAACGCTAAAATTCCAACAACTATCTTTCCAGAAAACGTCACAATATTTGGTCCAGAAGTGGAAACTAAAAAATTAACGACGACGGACGGAACGATCGTGGGGTTAACTGGTTTTAGCTACGCCAAACGGGCGGAAGTAACTTCGCGAATTGAAGAGTACCCAACTAATGACGGACAATTTGATTTTCAAATTGGTCTTTTACACGGGAGTATGGATGGGTTACATGCCAGTGAAGCAAGGTACGCGCCGTTTACCCTTAGCCAATTATTAGATAAGAATTACGATTACTGGGCTTTAGGACACATCCACAAGCGCCAGATTTTGCACGAGGATCCCGTAATCGCTTATGCTGGAAATACGCAGGGACGACACATTAATGAGACTGGGGCGAAAGGTGCCAGCCTCGTTACTTTGGAACCTAACCAAAAGGCTAAGGTAGAATTTGTCCGTAGCGACGTGGTGGAATGGCAGAGCTTGACGGTGGCTGTTGAAGAGGGGGCGGACTTTCAGAGCGTATTGGGCAACATCTTACAAAAGGCCGGCACCATTACGTCCCCTTCTTTTAAATTAATGAGTGTTAGTTTAGCTGGAAGTAACCATTTGGCACCCGAAGTTTTGGAAGAATTAAGTAACGGCCTGGGACTATCCCAGCTACAAAAGCAATTAGACTCCGCTGAAGAGTGGGTATACCGCATTTTACTGAAGGTGGATGAGCAAACGCCAGTATTTTCCGAATTGGACCGTACTTATTGGCACCAGGCCGCTGAACAGGTTTTTACGCCTAAAACGGTTCAAAAGCAACTGGGGCGGCTAATGGAGTTGGATTTTATCGCCGAAGCTTACCAAGCCGATTTTAATCCAGAAGAACTCCGCGAACGAGTTGAAATTATGCTACAACAACGCAATGCGCTGGGGGATGATTAACGATGAAAATTAAGCGAATTGAAATCTATGGATTTGGTAAATGGCAGAACGTGACGTTTGATTTACAAAACGATTTACAAGTGTTTTACGGGCTTAATGAAGCCGGAAAATCAACCCTGCGACAGTTCATTTACAGCGTCTTCTTTGGTTTTGCCCAAGGAAGGGGTAGTAACAAATATTTGAAATACGTACCCAAAAAAGGACGTGGTTCGGCTGGATATGGCGGGGCTATTGAAATTGACTACCAAAATCACCCGTATCGAATTGAGCGCGTGAAGGGAAAAAATGGCGGTACGGTAACCATCAAGGATTTACTTGATCAAAGTACGGTTACTAACGATTTCTTAAGTGAGATGTTGGGCCCAATTGACCAACATACATACGAACGTTTACTAGGTTTTAACCAAAGCGACTTAGATGATTTTAACGACTTGGGAAACCGGGACGATTTGCGTCGCCATATTTTACGAATGGGCGCCGTGGGTAGTGAAGAATGGATTCAATTTGAAAAAGATTTAAAAAAAGATGCTGATAAAATGCATACGGCTAGTTCACGGACCCGCGAGCTAGATAAAAAAATTAAGCATTATGAAAAAGCTAAACAGCATTTACAAGATGACCGTGATCAATTACCGGATTACCAAAGTGCAAAGGCTTTAGAAGATCAAAACCGCGCAGAATTACAAGAAATCCGGCAGCAAATTAGTCAATTATCCAAGCAAACTAGCCACCAGCAAAAATTATTAGACGCGTGGAGTAACTACCAAAAAATCACTACGTTACGGCAAAGAGTTCAAAAGGCATCTAAAGCTGATTTGCAATTGGATTTAGGACAAATTAGTCGACTAGCGGATCAAATTCGGAAAGTAGAGGAAAATTGCCAACGGACTCAGCAAAAGCTACAAAACTTGCCGCCTTTAGCGCAGAAAGCGGATGATTTAGATCAGTTAATGGATCTGCAAGCTAAACTACCGGTAGCTAAGGTTAATCGGGATGAATTAGATAAAGCACAGCAGCAACAAACCGAATTAACCAACCAACTTGCCGAATTACAAGAGAATAATTCGGTCGACTTAGGTAGCGTGGAACCAATGGATTCTGCCACCCTTAAGCAAGTTAAACAACTTTTGCAAGAACAAGCTCAAGCGGCTGCTAAGGTTAACCAGTTGAGAAGTGTGCCGTCACGGCAAACTGCGTCAACGAACAAGTCGACTAACGGTAACCTGATTTGGGGCGTGGGAGTTGTTTTAGCGGCGGTTGATTTCTTCTTACCGGTTAACGCAATTATTAAGCTAATTTTACTAGCCGTAATTATTTTGGGAGCATACGGGGTGGTTAAGCAAGTTGATCAGCCTGCCCAACCAGCAGACAATGCGGTGGACGATTTGCAAACCGCGGAAGCAAGTGGGCGGCAAATCGATGAAAAACTTCGCCAAATTGGTGTCCAAACTGGTTTTGACGTGGTTCCAGCGACGGAGTGGGTATTTTTACAAAACGAAGTGGTGAACTATCGCCAGCTCGAACAACGGTTGGCTGAACTTAAACAACGGCAAGCGGTTTTACGGGGGAAGCTTGCTGATTTTTGGCAAACGGCAAAACCAATCTTACAAATTGACGAAGCCCAGTCCCAACCATCGCTAAACGAACTTACCAAATGGGTGACCGAGCGAATTCAGCAAATTCAACAACAGCAAAGCCAAGTGCAGACTCAGAAAATTTTGACGCAAAACTTGAACGAGCAGCAGGCGGAATTAAAACAATTACGAACTAAATTTGCGCAATTTGCAATTCCGCCACTGGATGATCATTTTGACGAATGGCTGGCGCAATTAACTGAAGCACAGAAACAAGCGGTCCGGTTACGTGATTTAGAAAAAACGGTGGATCCCGCAATTCAGACGGAATTACAAAAGTATCCGGAACTTACCGAACTACAAGCGCAACAAAGCAAACTAACGGCCGAATTACAGCAATTAAAGGCCCAAGAACAAGCGCTAGTGGATGAACGAACCCAGCGAATCGGGGAATTAACCGGTTTAAAGAACCAAATTGATATTTTAAATGAACAACAAGCCCTTGCCGAAGAAGAAACTGAGCTAAAAGATTTAATTGATGAGTGGTTAACGCTACAATTAGGGGCAAAGTGGGTTGATGAAACCCTTGGAGTGGCTACCAAAGGACGACTGCCCTTAATTATTCAACAAGCCAACGAGTACTTTGCTAAAATTACGAACCAACGTTATCATCAAATTGAATTTGATAATGACGATGCTATTCACGTGGTTGATCAAAATGGGCAAGCTTATGAATTAGGGGAACTGTCTAAAGGAACTTTGGAACAACTATATATTTCCATTCGTTTTGCGTTTATGCAGGCGTTTGCGGATACCGTGGATCTGCCAATTATTATTGATGACGCTTTTGTAGCCTTTGATGACCAACGTTTAGCGGAAACATTTGGTTTACTTAAGCAAATTGCTCAACAAACCCAGATTATTTACTTCTCGGCCAAAAAAGAAGTTTATCAACTGGTAGACCAACGTAACGTAGTTGATCTAAACGAAAAATAAGGGAGGAACGCAGGTTTGACTAAAAAATTAATTGATTTTCAAAATGACGAAGAAATGGAACTTTTTGTCCTGATTAAAAACGCCGAAAAACGGGTGACCAAGACTGGCAAAGACTTTATCTCGCTCGTTTTCCAAGACCGTTCTGGTGAAATTCGGGGGAATTATTGGGATGCAACCGCCACTGATTTTGAACGATTTCAATCTGGGCGGGTGGTTCTTCTAAAGGGGAAACGTGAAACTTATAAGGGAGCTCCCCAGGTTAAAATTATGGCAATGCGTCTGGCAACCGAAGAAGAACCTGCCGACCCCACGGCGTACACTGAAAAAGCTCCGGTTTCGGTGACTGAATTGCGGGAAGCCTTTGCGCAATTAGTATTTGAAATCAATAATCCGGATTGGAACCGGGTGGTCCGTTACTTACTAAAGAAGTATGATCAGCAATTCTTTGATTTTCCGGCGGCTAAGTCGAATCACCACGCTTTTGAGGGAGGATTAGCTTTCCATACTTTATCAATCGTTAAATTGGCCAAGGCGGTTGCACAGCAATATGAAAATATTGATCAGTCGTTATTAATTGCCGGCGCAATTTTGCATGATTTAGGTAAAACCATCGAACTTTCTGGACCGGTTGCTACTCAATATACGGTGGAGGGGAACCTTCTGGGGCATATTGTAATTATTGACGAAGAGGTAGTGGAGGCTGCTCAAGCACTGAAAATTGATCCGAATGGAGAATCTTTAGTGGTATTACGTCATCTGTTAGTTTCCCACCATGGATTACGGGAATACGGGTCACCAATCGAGCCCCACATGCTTGAAGCAGTGGTGCTTCATTCGCTAGATGACCTAGATGCCCAAATCCAAATGGTCTCGGGAGCTTTAAAGAATACGGATGAGGGTCATTTTAGTGAACGAATTTTTGGAATGAATGGACGGCGGTTCTATAAGCCACAAACTAAGTAATTGGGTTATTTGATAGTACCGAGCTTATTAATTAAGATCAGTGGATCCAAAAGTAAAAAACGCTTCTCAAGAAATTTAAAAATTCTTGAGGAGCGTTTTTAGTTTAGCGGATTAAGTTTCAGTTCAGGCTCTTTAACCAAAAATCGGCAACTACGCCAGATTTAGGTATAGTCGCCGATTCAAGTTAGGGTTCCCAAACTACCAAAAGTTTGGGACACGCCTTGTATATAAACTATTTACTGCTTGTCGATGAAGATGAAGAACTACCTAAGTAATCATCTAAGACGTTCTTAAGGTCTTTATCCTTGATAGTAACGTTGCCCTTCTTAAGTACCTTGGTGATTACTTTGCGGAGGGTAGCACTATCGCTCATGTCTTCATTCCAGATTCGTTCTTTTAGTTCTTTAGTATGGTCGGACATCTTGCCCTTGGCAGGTTTGTCGATCATCTTAATTACTTGGTAACCGTATTGAGTCTTAACGGGTTTAGTAGTGTACTTACCTTCGTCAAGCTTAAATGCGGCGTTCTTAAAGTCAGAATCTAAAGTAGTGTTAGTGTCATCGAATGGCGCAATTTTGCCACCCTTATTCTTGCTTGATGAGTCTGTAGAATACTTCTTAGCTAATTTAGCAAAATCCTTACCGTCGTTAAGTTGTTTAATAACGTCTTCGGCAGTTGATTTCTTAGAAACTAAGATCTGCGCTACAGTAACCTTTGGTTGGTATGACTTCCATTCCTTCTTAAGGTCTGAGCTACTAATCTTGTCGTTGTCCTTAACGGCTTCTTTCAATAACAAGTTCGAACGAATTTGTTTGCGAAGGGAAGCTTCGGTCATGCCGTTTGAAGCTAAAACATCCTTGAATGAAGAACCGTATTGATCCTTATAAGTATTGTATTGTTTATCAACGGCTTTCTTAGTAACCTTATCACCATATTGTTTTTCAAGAACTTTATTAACAATCATTTCTTGTAAAACTTGCTTACCGTTTGAAGTGTCCTTCAAACTGCTGTAATACTCATCTTGAGTAATTTTACCACCTGAAGTAGTGGCAACCGTCTTGCTACCACACGCAGCTAAGGTAAAAGCCATCGCAATGCTAGCGAATCCAAGTAAAACTTTTTTCATTAAATCCACACATCCTAACAATAGTATTAGTTAAACTCAGCACCTATCATAACATAATTAAGGTTTCGATAAACTTTTTCGGATAATCTTAAGAAAAAATTTGGCTCATTTTCTTTTTTTAGCAACAACTTCCTTTTGCACCTGATTAAGTTCATTACTGAGATGTTTTTGCAGTTCGTTGATTTTTGCCATCCGAGGTTCGAGTTTGTATTGAAAACGGTTAACCGATTGCTGAATTTCGTTAAGGGTCTTTTCACTCTTTTTTAGTTCAACCTTCATTTGAGCCGTGTTTAAACGTAGACTTTGGAGAGCGTCTCCAAAATCGCTAATGGCTTGAGCATAATTTTTTACCGAATGCTTTAAATCCCTTAAGAAGTGGGGGTGTTGGCTAACGTATTTAACCGTTTGCCAACCTACCCAAGAACCTACAATTCCTTTTAGCCAAGGGTGCCGCTTGTTTTTTGCCATGTTATTCACCTAATTTATCTTTAATTTGATTTTGAATTTTGGTTAATTGAGCTTCATCGTAGTGACTACTGTTGTCCACGAACCGCATGCCAAAATCATCATGGTCGGTATAACGAGGAACGAGGTGGAAATGGGAATGGAAAACACTTTGGTAAGCAATTTTGCCATTATTGTTAATGATGTTCATTCCCTTAATATCTGGGTTACTGTCGCGAACGGCTCTAGCAATCTTAGGTATTCTGGAAAATACGTCGGCTGCAAGCTGAGGGTCGTAACTAAAGATATCCGGCACGTGTTTTTTGGGGATTACCAACGTGTGACCAGGGGTTCCTTGCGAAATATCTAGAAAAGCCTTTACCACGTCGTCTTCGTAGACGGTGTAACTAGGAATGTCGCCAGTGATGATTTTACAAAATACGCAATTTTCGTCCATAAAATTACCTCCAATACAAAACTTGTCTTATACAGGCTAATTATACACGAAAATTGCGTAATTGTGCGGATTGACGACCGGGTTTTCGAGCGGGATGTGGTATAATCGATGAGAGATTTTTAATACGATTGGGGATTATAAATTGACGCTAAAGATTGAGCATTTGACCGGTGGATACACGCAAACGCCAGTCATTAAAGATATAAATTTAGAAGTGCACGAAGGCGAATTGGTCGGCTTGATTGGGTTGAACGGCGCCGGAAAGTCAACCACCATTAATCACGTAATTGGTTTGTTGCAACCCATGCAAGGAACCATCAGTTTGAATAATATCCAACTAAGCCAGCAACCGGCAGCTTACAAAGCACAGTTGGCGTACATTCCCGAGATGCCGGTCTTGTACGACGAGTTAACGCTAAAAGAGCATCTAGAACTTACCATTAAAGCTTATAACCTAGATGAAAAGGTCGCGTGGAAGAATGCCATGGAACTTTTAGAAAAATTTCGTTTGGCAAATAAACTCGAATGGTTTCCTGCAAACTTCTCAAAAGGGATGCGCCAAAAGGTCATGATTGTTTGTGCGTTCATGACTGACGCCCGGCTTTTTGTGATTGACGAACCTTTTTTAGGGTTGGATCCGTTAGCCATTGATGACCTGCTAGGAATTATTAATGAAAAGAAAAGACAGGGAGCAGCGGTACTAATGTCTACTCACGTGCTTGATACGGCAGAAAAATACTGTGACCGGTTTGCTTTGCTTAACGAAGGGCAGTTAAAGGCGGTTGGCACACTGGGTGACTTCCAAACGCAGTTTAATGCTCCCACAGCTAGCTTGAACGATATTTATTTGTCGATTGCAAAGGGTGAGCGTCATGAGTGAATTGTGGCAGCAGCGAGCTAAAACTTACCAATCTGAAATTCTCAAATATTTAAAATACGTATTAAATGATCATTTAGTTTTAGCCCTGTTATTTTTTGGGGGCGGCTTAGGGTTAGCGTACGCTAATTGGCTGAAAACTTTACAGCCTCTGCCAAATTATGGCCTGATTTTAGTGGCGACAGTTAGTTTTTTGCTAACTTTGCCTGGGCAGCCAGTGCTCTTGCTTAAAAATGCTGATCCGGTATTTTTAATGAGCCAGGAAAAAGATATTTCTGCCTATTTAAGGAAATCTTTACGTCGGACGTTAATTTCAGTTTTAATTCCGGTTGGCATCGGTATCCTGTTGCTTTTTCCACTGTTAGCTTTGGCTTACCACCAATTATTCTTGGTGGTGGGGGTCATCCTAACAGTTATATTAGGCAGTTTTACCAACGTATTAATTCGGTATCAAGGTTATTACTTTGCAGGACCGCGGTGGGACCGGAAAATCACGTTGCTCATTGACGCGATTATTGTTAGCTTAATCATAAGATTCCCTTTAATAGCCGCGGTGCTTATGTTGGGATGGTTAGTATTAGAATGGCAGCGCCTAAACCGCCTCATGGAAAAGGGCAGTTTTAATTGGCAGGCGGCGGTCGATGCGGAACAAAAACGAATGAGACGGTTATACCGCTTCTTCAGCTTATTTACCACCGTGAAAAATTTGCCCGTTAAGGCTAAACGACGTCGCTATGCCGATGGTTTAGTAAAATTTTTGGCAGGAAAATCATCAATGTTTTCTTACTTATACTCAATTATGATTGTCCGGAGCGGTGACCTAGGAAGCTTGATGATCCGGCTCTTAATTGTAGGTATGCTAATTGTTGCGTACAGTGATCAGGAATGGTTGAAACTGATGGTGGGCGCGTTAACCACGTATTTAATCGTGATTCAATTAGTAGACGTTTACCGGCCCGTTCAGGCAAATTCAATGGTGCAAGTGTACCCCGTTGATGCAGAAATGGCACAAAAGGGCTTGTTATCCGTCTTAAAAAGAATCATACTATTAAGCGCGATTTTATTAACGCTGGCCGGCTGTGTGACTAATTGGTCGCTCTCGTTTTTAGGATGGGCAATCGTGGTCCAAGCGATTACGGCCTGGTTGCTAACTCAGTGGTTAGTACCACGTTATATTAAAAAAATACACAGATAAAAGAGGTAATTATGCGAGTAAGAAATAAACCGTGGGCTCCCAAGTTGATTGCGGAGCACCCTGAAATGGTTGTTGAAAATGGACAGGCTTATAAAGGAAAGTGGCATGAACGTTTTGCTAAGCAACAACCACTCTGGATCGAAGTGGGGACTGGTAAAGGGCAGTTTATCATCAACATGGCTAAAAAATATCCCCAATACAATTTTATTGGGATTGAAATTCAAAAGACAGTGGTGGCGATTGCGCTAAAAAATGCCTTAGCAGAAGAACTCCCTAATTTACAATTTTTACATGCGGATGGCGCAGAATTAACCGATTATTTTGCAGATGGTGAAGTAGACCAGCTCTTTTTGAACTTTTCAGATCCATGGCCAAAAACCCGGCACGAAAAACGGCGGTTAACTTATAAAAGCTTTTTGAAAGTTTACGAACAAATTTTAGTCGAACACGGTAAATTAGAGTTTAAAACGGACAACCAGGGACTTTTTGAGTATTCATTGACTAGTCTCAATAATTACGGGATGATTTTTGAAGGAGTCTGGTTAGACTTACACAATAGTCCCGAAAACGAAGACAACGTTGAAACGGAATACGAGCACAAGTTTAGTGAAAAGGGCCAACCAATTTACAAGTTAGTTGCTCATTTTTAGATTAGGCAACTAAACCGGCAGAGACACAAAAATAGCCGAGAAAATTTTTCTCGGCTTGCTTTGGTTATGATTAAGAAATTAACGACGGTAAATGTCGATAATTGTGCCGGTGTAGGCGTCGGCAATGAACTCGTATTGAATTAGTTCGTTATTTTCGTATTTGGTGATGCCGCCGTAATATACGGAGGCCTTTAGACCATGCCGGTTAAGGGGAGATGGCTTGGACTCGATCCAAGCGCCTTCAACGGGCCCCTCTTCTTCAAAAGAACGCCGGACACGCGCAAGGGCGGCTTGGGGACGAACTTTACGATGTCCCTTAATCTGAGTTGCCACCAACGTGCCTACGGCGAACGAAGCTAAAGCGGTGATGGTTAGTGCAGTTAACGCAGATGTTTTAGATGACATGAAAACACTTCCTTTTCCATTAATTCTAACATTAATGGGAATGGTTTGAGAATTAAAAAGTAATATTTAAGGAGAATTGAGATGTTAGTAGCTAGTTATAATCCAAAAACAATGGGAGATATTTTAATTACCATGGTTAACCCTGACGCGGAAAAGCAGGCGGTGGAGCAAAAGGATAACGTAGTGCGGATTTTTGACGCCGATAGTAATGTTACCACCGGATATAATTTCTTAGAAGTTAGCAACGTGTTACCCGAGTTAGATGGCCACGGACCGGTTACCTTAACTGCCGCGCAAGTTACAAAGCTAAATGAACAGTTGCGGCAGGCAGGTTTTGCAGATGAATTGGTTGCTGACGAAAGTCCTAAGTTCGTGGTTGGGTACGTTAAAACGGTTAAGCCGCACCCAGATTCCGATCACCTTCAAATTACCGAAACCGAAGTCGACAATGGCGAAACACTTCAAATTGTTAGCGGCTCGCCGAACATGAAGGCTGATATTAAAGTTGTAGTGGCTAAGGTAGGCGCCATGATGCCAGATGGAATGATTATATGGCCTGGTGAACTGCGCGGTGTTTCTAGTGACGGGATGATTGCTTCCGGACGAGAACTGCACTTAAAAAATGCACCTCAGAAAAAGGGTGCCTTAATTTTACCAGATGATTTTGAAGTAGGAACGGCTTTTGATTTCGCAAAGGGAAATCATATTTTTGACTAATAAGGGAAGGATTTAAATGGTTAAATACGATGGACCGGCTTTTTTTCGCAAAAAAGGCCTCAAAATGGACGACCATTCGGTTAGAAAACCAACGGATTCAGCGAAAAGGTTGAAGTCGGATCATCCATTTACGCCCGCAATTCAGCAAAAATTGGCGCAAACGCAAGCCCCTGACACCGAAGCGAGTGATCTCAATAGTACAGTTAGGTCTTCAGCACGTTTGGAATCCGAATCGACTAGTTTGGTTGATAGTCGACCTGTACGTCGATTCCGGTTGCCAATTAGTAATTACGAATTAACTCGGCGACCTTTACCCAGATTGAATCAAGCCAAGCGCCAACTAACTAGTCGCCAAGAGTTAAACGACCCGGTACTTGATGAATCGGCGGCCAGCGATTCTGACACTACGACTTCGCGCGAGGAGCAAAGTCATTCATTAGCAAGCGCTGCTCCGGGAGCACCGGAAACTAAGCCGGTTACTCAATCGACCGCTCCGTCTGCAGCAATTCCGCCGGCTTCGGCGCAACAATTAGACGAACGGGCAAAAATGGCTAGTGTAACGTCGAAGAGTTTTACTCAGCCGGTGGAAGTACCTAAAAAAGTTACTAACCCAAGGCAAACGGCATGGGAACCCGCTCGTTCGGTTAAAGAACCACAAATTCCAGTAGCGCAAGAAACCACTAAACAAATGCTCGGGTATCATTTTCCGAGTTTAGACCTACTACCGGATCCTGTCGTTCAAAACGGAGATGAAGACCAATGGGTTGCCGACCAAGCGCAGCGGTTGGATGATGCGTTAAACGCCTTTGAAGTTACCGCTAAAGTAGTCAACTGGACGGTGGGGCCAACCGTCACTCAGTTTGAAATTGAACTTGGACGCGGAGTTAAAGTTAACAAAATCACTAATTTAACGGATGATTTAAAGCTGCAATTAGCGGCGCGGGATATTCGAATCGAGGCCCCAATTCCTGGGAAAAATACCGTTGGAATTGAGATTCCTAATCCGCATCCGCGGCCAGTTCCGCTTAGTGAAATTATTAAATCGCCTGTATTTCAAGAAAGTAAATCTCCACTTACGATCGCTCTAGGGGTCGATTTATTTGGTAAACCGCAAGTCTATGATTTACGGAAAATGCCGCACGGATTGATTGCTGGTGCTACTGGTTCTGGTAAAAGTGTGTTCATTAACAGTGTATTGGTATCCTTACTATATAAGGCAACTCCGCAAATGCTGAAGTTGTTGCTGATTGATCCGAAGGCCGTTGAAATGGCACCGTATAACCGGCTGCCGCATTTACTAGCACCGGTCATTTCGGATCCTCAAGCGGCAGCTGCCGCATTGAAGTGGGTCACCAACGAAATGGATCAACGTTACGAACGCTTGGCAGCTGCTGGAGCCCGTAACTTAGAACAATTTAATGAAAAGGCCCGTCGCGCAGGAGACGATGCTAACCAAATGCCATACATTGTGGTGATTATTGATGAATTAGCTGATTTAATGATGGTTTCGGCAGCTGAAGTGCAAGATTACATCGTGCGGATCACCCAGAAAGCGCGGGCAGCGGGAATTCATTTGCTGATTGCTACCCAGCGACCTAGCGTGGACGTGGTCACGGGGTTAATTAAAAACAACATTCCAACCCGGGTGGCGTTCATGGTTTCTAGTCAAGTAGATTCACGAACCATCTTGGATCAAAGTGGAGCGGAACGGTTACTTGGACGAGGAGACATGCTGTTCCTTGGTAACGGAAAGAGCAATCCGGTGCGTTTACAAGGAGCATTTATTAGTGACGCAATTGATGATATTGCTGATTTTGTTCGTGAACAGGCGGCGCCGCATTATGCATTCAACCCAACCGAACTGAAGGAAAAGAGCGCGGAACTAAATAGCACGGACGAGTTGATGGATGACGTCCTTGAATACATTGCTCAAGAAGACACCATTTCAACTTCAAAATTACAACGGGTTTTCTCAATTGGATATAACCGGGCGGCAACGATTATTGACCAGTTAGAGGAATCAGGATATATTTCGGCATCACGGGGTTCTAAGCCTCGCGAAGTTTTTTATCACCCAGAAGAAAATGATGATTAATATTGTGGTAAACTGAAAACAATTTATTATGGGAGTGGTAAAGGTGGATAAAGATACAATTTATTATTTTATTGGGATTAAAGGGTCCGGAATGAGCTCTTTAGCATTAATTTTACATGATGAAGGTTATCAAGTTGAGGGCTCTGACGTAGACGGCTACGTTTTTACCGAAGACGGTCTTGCTGCGGCAGGCATTAAGGTATTGCCTTTCAACCCGGATAACTTACGTGACGGTTTGACGGTGATTGCGGGAAACGCCTTTACTGATGACCATCCTGAAATAAAACGCGCTCGCGAAATGGGCTTAAAGGTCGTTCGTTATCATGAATTTTTAGGACAATTATTAGCCGCATACACCAGTATTGGAGTGGCGGGGACTCATGGAAAAACCAGCACCACTGGTTTATTGGCTCACGTGCTTGGCGGAGTAGACAAGACTAGTTACTTAATTGGCGATGGTACTGGTAAAGGGGTTCCCGATGCCCGGTTTTTCGTGTTTGAAGCTGACGAATATCGTCGCCACTTCATCGCATACCATCCGGACTATATGATCATGACTAACGTTGATTTTGACCACCCCGACTACTATAAAGATTTGGCCGACGTTGAAAGTGCCTTCCAACAAGCAGCTAGTCAAGTTAAAAAGGGACTTTTTGCTTGGGGTGAAGATGCAAGCTTACGGAAATTGCATGCTGATGTTCCGGTTTATTACTATGGAACTGCAGACAATGATGATTTTCAGGCGAAAAACATCGTCCGGACCACGACCGGATCAGAATTCGACGTGGAACACCGCGGTGAACCAATTGGACATTTTAAAATCAACCTTTTTGGCGAGCACAACGTTCTCAATACGTTAGCCGTAATTGCAGTAGCTTACTTTGAAAAGATTGATTTGGCACTAGTCCAAAAGGAATTACTATCGTATCAAGGAGTTAAACGCCGTTTTTCGAAATCTACGGTAGGTGATAACATCTTGATTGATGATTATGCTCACCACCCATCAGAAATTAAAGCGACCCTAGATGCGGCACGGCAAGAATTCCCAGATAAGAAAATTGTTGCAGTATTTCAGCCACATACTTATACCCGGACAGCCGCGCTGCTAGACGGCTTTGCTAAGAGCTTGAGCCTTGCCGATCAAGTTGTTTTGACCGAGATTTTTGGTTCAGTTCGTGAAGCAAACGGGAAAGTTTCGTCACAAGATTTGGCTAATTTAATTGGTCATGACACAAAGATTATCCATGAAGACGACCTATCTGCGTTAGCAAACCAACACAATGCGGTGCTAGTTTTCATGGGAGCTGGCGACATTTTAAAATACGAAGATGCTTATAAAGCCTTGGTTAAGGAAAAGTAAAAATTTGACCTTTCTTGACTTTAATTGATAGCCTTTTAGTTGCTTTCCTGTTACAATATGGGAAAGATTTAAATGGGGGGATCAATTTGGATCAACAACCAAGAGTAATAAATAATACAATCGGCTTAAACCGATTTTTAACTAAAATGTACGGTTGGATGGCGGCCGCGGTTGCTTTTTCTGGAATCATTGCTTATTTAGGCGCTACAGTATGGCGCCCAGCGGTGATGACCTTTCTAAGCCAAGGGCGGATGGGAATCTGGCTGATTTTCATTGCGCTATTTCTTTTCATGATTTTTGGGCAGAAGACGGCGCTACAAAATCCAACGGTTAGTTTCTTAATGTTGTTTGCGTTCTCGGGATTCTTTGGAATCACGCTTTCCAGCGTGTTTATGCTCTTCAGCATTGGAACGATTGCGGGAGCGTTCTTCTCGGCAGCTGCCGTGTTCGTCGTGATGAGCGTGATCGGATTAACCACTAAACGCGATTTGTCGCGGTTGGGGACGCATTTACTGGCTGCTTTAATCGCAATGGTGGTCGTTTCGGTGATTAACCTATTCTTCTTGCACAGCAGCGCAGTAACGTTCTTCTTTTCCTTGATTGGAATTGTAATTTTTGCTGGTTTGTCAATGTTTGATACGGCATCGATGAAGAATCTTTACTTGAGCTATGGCGACCGGGTTTCCGAAACGGGACTTGCCATTCAAGGGGCATTTAGTTTATACCTTGATTTCATTAACCTATTCCAGTACTTCTTAACCATTTTTGGTTGGAGTCGAGATTAATCAAAAATTTAATTTTCATTTAGAACCGAAGGTCAATCTTATTCACGTTGGCCTTCGGTTTTTGGTATGATTAAGGGAGATAGAAAACGGAGGAAGCTATGGCAAAAGATAAGTTATTGTTAATTGATGGGAACAGTATTGCATTTCGTTCTTTTTTCGCGTTGCATAATTCGCTAGAAAAGTTCAAGAATCCGGATGGACTGCACACTAACGCAATTTTTGGGTTCAATAAAATGTTGGACAGCATTTTAAAACAATACCAGCCCACGGCGGCATTGGTTGCTTTTGATGCTGGAAAAACGACTTTCCGGACGGAAATGTACGATGATTATAAGGGAGGTCGCTCAAAAACTCCGCCAGAGTTATCAGAGCAGATGCCTTATATCAAACAGTTGCTGACCGGATACGGTATCAAAACTTATGAATTACCTAATTATGAAGCTGACGATATTATTGGTACCCTATCGTTAGCAGCGGAACGTGACGATTACGAAGTGGTGGTGGTTACCGGAGACCGAGATTTAACGCAATTAAGTAGTGCAGAAACTACTGTTGCGGTAACTAAAAAAGGGGTTAGTGAAGTCGAAGAGTATACGCCACGCCACGTCAAAGAAAAGCTGGGAATCACTCCTGAGCAAATTATTGACTTAAAAGGTCTAGCGGGTGACACTTCCGATAATTATCCCGGGGTAACTAAGGTCGGCGAAAAGACCGCCCTCAAGTTGTTGAAGCAATTTGGGACAATTGAGAATCTTTACGACAATTTGGATGATTTGAAACCAAGCAAAATGAAGGAACACTTGATTGAGGATCGGGATGCAGCCTTCACTTCGAAGACGTTGGCAACCATTAAGCGGGACGCTCCCGTAGAAATCGGATTGGCGGATTTAAAGTATGACGGAAAAAACATCACCTTTTTACAAGAGTTCTACCAAAAGATGAAGTTCCGGACTTTCTTAGCGGCGTTACAGCAAAATAAACCAACGGAAGAAAAGGTAAGTGAAAAATTAGCGTATCACGTATTAACGAAGGATACGTTACCGGACTTTACCAAATGGGAGAAAGAAATTAACTTCTATTTGGAAATGCCAGAGAAAAATTATCACCTATCTGAATTTTGCGGATTCGCAATTGGAACTGATAAAGAGCTTTGGGTAAGCGACGACGTTGAATTATTACGAGAACCCGCGTTATCTGAAATATTAGCGAACCAAAAGGTGGTCGTAAACGTCTTTGATGGGAAGCGTACTTACGTAGGTTTACATCGACTAGGCGTGACCTTAAATAGCATTAACTACGATATTTTATTACAGTCCTACCTGTTAGATACCAACGATAATTCTAATGATTTGGGGCAACTTGCTCACGAACATGACATTGAAGACATTAAAACCGATGCAGAAGTTTACGGTACCGGAGCTAAACGGGCGGTGCCCGCAAAAGACGTTTTACTAGAGCACCTCGCCCACAAAATTGACGTAATTGGTGAACTAGGGCGGCGCTTGCAAGAAGAGTTGATTAACAACCAACAGGCCGATTTATATTGGAAAATTGAACTACCATTATCGATTGTGCTGGCAAAGATGGAAATTAGCGGAATTAAGGTTGACCGCGAGCGTTTAGGGGCTATGCAAAGCGAATTGACCGAACGGCTTAGTGAGTTGGAAAACCAGATTCATCAAGAGGCTGGGGAAGAGTTTAACATTAACTCGCCTAAACAATTGGGACACATTTTATTTGAAAAACTAGAATTTCCAGTAATTAAAAAGACCAAGACCGGATATTCGACAGCGGTCAACGTCTTAGAGAAACTACGCGGCTACTCGCCAATTATTGATCACATTTTAGATTACCGAACGATCGCTAAAATTAAATCAACGTACGTGGATGGTTTGTTGAAGGTGATTCATTCTACGGATCAAAAGGTGCACACTACCTACCAACAAACCTTGACACAAACTGGGCGGTTGTCATCAACAGACCCGAATTTACAAAATATTCCAATTCGGATTGAAGAAGGCAAGAAGATTCGACAAGCCTTTGTTCCGTCACACGAAGGTTGGCATATTTTATCTTCTGATTATTCGCAAATTGAATTGCGCGTGTTAGCACACATTACGGGCGATCATCATTTACAAGAAGCGTTTAAGAAGGACGAAGATATTCACTCCAGTACCGCGGTGCGGATTTTTGGTTTGAAGGATGCTAGTGAAGTAACTCCTAACATTCGGCGCCAAGCAAAGGCGGTTAACTTCGGGATTGTCTATGGAATTAGTGATTACGGGCTTTCCCAAAATATTGGGATTTCTCGTAAGGATGCCAAACGGTTCATCGACACTTACTTTAAAGAATATCCGGGAGTAAAAAAATATGTAGATGGTTCGGTAGAAACTGCGCGCGAGAAGGGCTATGTAGAAACGATTGCCCACCGGCGCCGGTACTTACCTGACATCCACGCTTCGAACTTTAGCGTTCGGTCATTTGCAGAACGAACTGCGATGAACACCCCTATTCAAGGTAGTGCGGCCGACATTATTAAAATTGCAATGATTAACATGCAAAACGAGTTAGAAAAACGGCAGTTGAAAACCAGAATGTTGTTACAGGTGCACGATGAATTGATTTTTGAAGTGCCTGATGAGGAAATGAGCGTTATTAAAGAATTAGTTCCTAAAGTGATGGATTCCGCAATTAAATTGGATGTTCCGTTAAAAGTAGAAACTTCATGGGGAAATAATTGGTACGACGCTAAATAACGGAGGAATGAATAAATGCCTGAGTTACCTGAAGTAGAAACGGTACGACGCGGATTGGTCGGTCTGGTAGAGGGCCGTACAATTCAACGGGTGGTGGTGCGATATCCTAAAATGGTCACCCCTGAAGCGGACCAGTTCGCGGCAGAATTAAAAAATAAAACAATTGAAACAATTCGCCGGCGAGGAAAGTACTTGATTTTTGATTTCAGTAATCAGCTTTCAATGGTTTCCCACCTCCGGATGGAAGGAAAGTACGCGGTGGTAGACCGCGACCAACCTTACAACAAACACGACCACGTTATTTTTGAATTAGATGATGGACAGGATTTACGCTATAACGATACCCGAAAATTTGGTCGAATGGTTTTAACCCCCACGGGGCAAGAAATGCAAGTCGGGGGATTGAAGACGATCGGACCCGAACCAACGCCAGAAACGCTGACGGTAGACTACCTTACGAAGGCTCTTCGAAGTCGTAAACGGGTGATGAAAAGCTTTCTTCTAGACCAGTCGTTAATTGCGGGATTGGGCAATATTTACGCAGATGAAGTTTTATGGCTAAGTAAAATTCATCCGCAGCGCCGGTCTAATTCACTTACCGATGCCGAAATTAAATTATTACGGGAAAGTATTTTTGCCGAATTAAACGAAGCCATTGCGGCAAAGGGAACCACCGTGTTTTCTTATTTGGATGCTACTGGGCATGCCGGCAGTTTCCAAAACCAGCTGCACGTTTACCATCGCCAAGGATTACCGTGTCCACGCTGCCAAACTCCCATCGAACAAATTAAGGTAGCTCAGCGCAGTACTCATTTTTGCCCGCATTGCCAAGTTTTAACGCCAGAAAATGACTAAGATCCTTGGACTAACAGGTGGAATTGCGATGGGAAAGTCCACCATTAGTAATTTTTTGAGAGATAAAGGAATTCCAATTGTGGACGCTGACGAAATTGCCCACGCAGTTTTGGAATTTAAAGCGGTTAAGGTACAATTAGTTAAGGCATTTGGGACCCCAATTTTAAATGAACAAAAACAAGTTGACCGTAAGCAATTAGGTAAAATAGTTTTTGGGGAGTCAAAAAAACTAGGGGAGTTAAATAAAATTGTCCAACCCGTAATTCGCCAAGAGATCATCCGCCAGTTAAAAAGTTTTACGACGGAGTCCGTGGTCGTTTTAGATGCCCCAGTTTTGTTCGAACAAGGATACGAGACTTTAGTCGATTGCATTATGGTGGTTTCAACAACTCCAGCAGAACAGCTCCGCCGACTGATGGAACGGGATCATTTGACTAGTGAGGATGCTCAAAAACGAATTGACGCTCAGATGCCGATTGAAATTAAACAAAAAAAAGCGGATGTAACCATCGATAGTAGTGGTAGTATTGAAGCCACCCAAAAACAAGTGATAGAATGGCTTGTTAAACAAAATTTACTCCAGACATCCGGAAAGACCGGCGAGGTGAAATAATATGAAATGCCCACATTGTGGTAATAATGGCTCGAGAGTAGTAGATAGTCGACCAACTGATGAAGGCCGCGTAATTCGTCGTCGGCGTGAATGTGAAGATTGTGGTTTTCGTTTTACAACTTTTGAACGGGTGGAAGCCACCCCGTTATTAGTGATTAAGAAAAACGGTTCGCGAGAAGAATTTGATCGCGATAAGATTCTTAAAGGGATTGTCCGGGCAGCAGAAAAGCGACCGGTAAAAATGGAACAAATGACTGATATTGTGGACAAGGTTGAAAATAAAATTCGTTCATTGGGAGAAAGCGAAGTTTCTAGTCAAGTGATTGGAGAATACGTAATGAATATTCTTGTTGATTTAGATGAGATCGCTTATATTCGGTTTGCCAGCGTATACCGGCAATTTAAGGACATGAACGTTTTCTTGAATGAACTCCAGGATATGGTCAAAAAAGATGAAGAAGAAAAGGATCATAAGTAATGACGGAACCAATGGGTAACTTAGCACCAAACGACTCGTTTATTGTGAATACTGATCGACAAATGACCGACTACGAAAGTCGGGCATTAACGGCGCTGTATCGTCCGTTATTATCTTCGGATGCGTACAGTTTAGCAATGACGCTTTGGGAACTAAATGAAGAAGCGACGGTTTTAAATGAACAGTTTACCCATACAATATTACTGAATTGGCTGGGAATTGATTTACCAGCTATTATGGAAGCGCGAGGCCGGTTAGAAGCCTTGGGTTTGCTAAAAACTTTTCGTAAACAAGTTGATAATCGGGCGTTATTTTTGTACGTTTTGCAAGCGCCAGCTGACCCGATTACCTTTTTCAAAGACGACACGCTAAGCGCATTGTTGCTTGGTGCGGTTGGTGAAAATGAATTTGAACGGTTAAGTCGGCGGTTAATTAAACGCCAGGTTGAGCACGCCGATTTTTATGATGTCTCTAAAAATTTAGGCGACTATTTCCAAATTGGCAGCAGCGTGGTCGACAAACCAAGGCCAATCTCTGCCGTGCAAAAGCAAATTCAGCTGGACGAGCCACAAACGGATTCAGAAACGCTCAATAATAATTTTGACTTTAACTTACTTACTCAAATGCTTAGCACTAGCTTTGTGGATCGTCAAAGCCTAGAAGAAAACCGCCACCTCATTATGGTGGAACAAACTATTTACGGAATTACGGAAAGTGAAATGGCGGAACTGATTAAGTCGGCCACTAATTTTCAAGATAATCGGATTGATAGCCGAACTTTGAAGACTCGGATCGCTCAAAAATACGCCAATGCTAATCAGCAAGGCGCGAAGAAAACGGCTAGTTCAGCGGCTATGCCAACTTCGCCTACAAAGCTCAATTTAGAAGGGCTCACGGCCGAGGAGCAAACGGTGATTAAGTCAACGTATGCATTGGCTCCGGTAGACTTTATTGATCAGATTAAGCAAGAAACCGGGGGCTTTACCACCACGGCGGAAAAACGGGTAATTACCGGCATAGTGGAAACGGGTCAACTGCCGGTTAGCGTCGTTAATTTTTTGATTTTCTATGTCTTGGTTGATCAGGGCCGGGCGACGCTGAATAAAAATTTAGTTGAGGCAATCGCCAACGAGTGGATTAAAAATGGCGTAAAAACTCCGCAAAAGGCGTTAGAATTTGTGCGTGAACGCCAGGCTAAAAAGCAAAAACAAGCTACCAAGTCGTATGGAAGACGTAAGCCGGTCGTTCAGCGCGAAACCCTACCAGATTGGGCCAAAAAAGATACTAAAACTGCAACTAACAATGCTAATGATTCTCAAGCGGTGCCGACTACTGCAGAAATTAATGCAAAATTGAAAAAATTACGTGAACGGCGAAAGGAGGAGTAACAAATGGAAAATATTCGCGAAGCAATTGAGGGATTGATGAATAAACGGAAACTCGACCAACGTTTCCAGTCGGTGATGAAAACTGTTTATCAGGATCCCGAAGTTGTGGCCTTTTGCCAAACACACCAAGCGGAGTTAACTACGGAAGCTTTGGAGCGGGGAGCGGCCAAACTATACGAATTTGTTAACGAACGCAGGAAGATTGCGCGGCACGAGCCCTCCTTTTTGCCGGGTTACGAGCCCCAGTTAGTACTCAGTAATCACCTAATTGATATCGAGTACGTGCCTACTAAAGAAATGACAATGAGACGCCAGGCGGCCCAGCGGCAAGCGCTGGTGAAGTCAATTAGTATGCCAAAGATGATTCGGCGGGCTGATTTTAGTGATTACTACCAAGAGCCTGACCGGAATATTGCTTTAAGTAAGACGATGGATTTTGTGGCCGCTTATGATCAGGCACCGGACCAATTCCACCGAGGCTTGTACTTAACCGGTAGCTTTGGGGTAGGAAAAACCTACTTGATGGGTGCAATGGCTAATGAATTAGCCAAACATAATTACTCGACAACCATCGTTCATTTTCCTAGTTTAGCGGTGGAATTAAAAAACACGATTGGGGATTCTAAAGAAATTCAAAGCAAGCTTGACGCGGTCAAGCAGGCGCCAATTTTAGTGATTGACGACATTGGTGCAGATAGTATTTCTGCATGGGTACGGGATGATATTTTAGGCGTAATCTTAGAATATCGCATGCAAGAAGAGTTACCAACGTTCTTCACCTCTAACTTTTCAATGAAGCAACTAGAAAAGGAACACTTAACGGTAAACCAACGCGGGGAGGCCGAACCTTTAAAGGCCAAACGGTTAATGGAACGGATCAAATTTTTAAGTGAAGAGGTTACTTTAATCGGAAAAAATCATCGACAGGGTTGACAAGCAATTTTGAATGGATATAATGAAGTTGTAAATCAGAGTCAAACATGTAGTTTTTAACCTCAGGGAGCCGCGCCATGGACTGTAAGCAAAGCAACTAAAAACTTCCCACTTGACTAGAGACTGATCGAAATATCAGTTCGGGTTGCCACCGTTATCGGTTTAATTAAGTGGTGGATTACGTTCTAGTAGTCTGCAACGAGGGTGGAACCGCGTGAAATAACGTCTAACACGTCCCTGGTATGAAAATACCAGGGATTTTTTTATACTATTTTTTGTAAAGGGAGCGTGTAATTATGGCAGAGATTAAGATTGAATTTCCAGATGGCAGTGTAAAACCTTTTGGTGCTGGTGTCACCGTACTTGAAATTGCGAAGTCAATTGGTACAAGTTTAGCAAAAAACGCCGTTGCTGGAAAAGTTAATGATGAATTGGTTAATTTGGACCAACCACTTGACCAAGATGGAAAGGTTGAGATCATTACCAAGGATTCCGAAGATGGACAATTGGTAAACTGGAATTCAGCAGCTTTAGTATTGACAAGCGCAATCAAGAGCATTTATCCGGAAATCCGGATTGGGGAAATTGGTAACATCGAACACGGTTTTTATGCTGACACCGATAAGGAAGGTCAACAAATTTCGGTCGACGAACTCCCCGCTATTGAAGATAAAATGAAAGATATGATTCAAGCAAAGGTTGCTTTGAGTCATGAGATGTTAAGCGTTGAAGATGCTTTAGCTAAGGTTGATAGCGACCCTTACCAAGCTAAGCTAGTTAAGAAAAACGCTAAAGACGGCAAGGTTAACGTATACGACGTTGATGGCAGCTTAATCGTCAGTGACTGTGTTGCATTACCAGATGCTTCGGGATTGAAAGCCATCAAATTGCTATCCGTTGCGGGTGCTTATTGGGAAGGTAAGTCAAGTAATCCAATGTTACAACGGATTTACGGTACTTCGTTCTTCAACCAAAAAGACTTGGATGCTGAATTAGCACGCCAAAAGGAAGCTCGTGAACGTGACCACCGGGTAATTGGTAACGACCTCGACCTCTTCTTTGTTGATCCAGAAGTGGGCGCTGGATTACCATACTGGATGCCAAACGGGGCAACCATCCGTCGGACAATCGAACGTTACATCATCGACAAGGAAGTCCAACATGGTTACCAACACGTATACACACCAGTATTAATGAACCTTGATGCATACAAGACTTCTGGTCACTGGCAACACTATCGGGAAGATATGTTCCCACCAATGGACATGGGTGACGGCGAAATGCTTGAATTGCGGCCAATGAACTGCCCATCCCATATTCAAGTTTATAAGCACCACATCCGTTCGTATCGTGAATTACCATTACGGATTGCTGAACTTGGAATGATGCACCGTTACGAAAAATCTGGTGCCCTTTCTGGTTTGCAACGGGTACGTGAAATGACGTTGAACGATGGTCACACTTTCGTTGCGCCTGATCAAATTCAAGAAGAATTCAAGAAAGTTCTACAATTGATGGTTGAAGTTTATCGCGACTTTGACATTACGGATTACACATTCCGGCTTAGTTACCGTGATCCTGAAAATACTGAAAAGTACTTTGACGATGACGAGATGTGGAACCACTCACAATCAATGCTTAAAGCTGCGATGGACGACCTTGGTTTAGATTACGTTGAAGCAGAAGGCGAAGCTGCTTTCTACGGTCCAAAGCTTGACGTACAAACAAAGACGGCACTTGGTAACGAAGAAACTCTATCAACAATCCAATTAGACTTCATGTTGCCAAAACAATTCGACTTACATTACGTCGGAGCAGATGGTGAAGAACACCGCCCAGTTATGATTCACCGTGGGTTAGTTTCAACTATGGAACGCTTCACGGCTTACCTAATTGAAATGTACAAGGGTGCCTTCCCAACTTGGTTAGCACCAAAACAAGTAACGATTATCCCAGTTAAGGATGACTTGCATGGTGAATACGCAGATAAGTTGCGTGAACAAATGGCTGACCAAGACATCCGGGTTGAAGTTGACCACCGCAACGAAAAGATGGGTTACAAGATCCGTGAAGCACAAACCCAAAAGATTCCATACATCTTAGTAGTTGGGGACAACGAAATGGATTCTAACGCGGTTAGTGTTCGTCGCTATGGTGAAGATAACTCACAAACTGTTTCAGTAGATCAATTTATGCAAGATATTAAAGCTGACATTGATAGCTACAGTCGCAAAAATTAAAAACTTTTAGCTTTCGGGAGCTATGTAAATCCAGGTGGGTTTACATAGCTCTTTTTAGTTGCCCAAATGGCTTTAAAAGATCGATCTACGGCTAAGCAAAGAAAGGCGTTTCATGTATAATTGAAGGAAAGGAACTTCTTAAGCACGAAAGAAGGATTCAGATGCTAAATTTAACCTTACTAATGATTGAACGGGTGGGCCTGATTATTATTTTGGCCTTTTTTCTCGTTAATTTTCCGCCGTTTCGAAAATTACTCTTTCGACAGGACGGCGCTGCTAAATTTCAGTTGATAATCATCTTTGCTTTCTTTACGATTACGGCTAATTTGATTGGGATTGAGCTTTCGCCTGATAATTCGATCCATTTTAATCCGTTATTATTACGAATTCCAGCAGGCTATTCGGTGGCTAACATCCGTATTTTAACGGTTACCGTTTCTGGAATCATTGGCGGACCAATGGTTGGTGGGATTGTCGGCGCAGTTGCTGGAGTTCATCGTGTTTTACAAGAATCCTTAACTAACGACGCACTTTTTTATATTCCAAGCTCAATTTTGATTGGAATTTTATCGGGATGGTTTTCTAATCAAAAGCAGCATCGGTTTGCGACCATGAAGCCGTGGCACGGTTTTTTAATTGGATTATTGATGGAAACCATCCAGATGACTTTTATCCTAATTTTCAGTCCCACGGGTTGGCGATTGGTAAGGTATATCGCGATTCCCATGATTACGGTCAGCGCACTAGGGACTTCGGTGTTTTTATCAATCGTTGCATTATATTTTCGACAAGAAGTGGATGTACAAGCAACCCAAACTCGTTCAGTGCTCCAGTTAGCATTAAAAACGTTACCGGCATTTCGCCAGGGACTTAATTACAAATCGGCCCAAGAAGTTGCCAATTTAATGCTTAAGTACACTAATTTTGATGCAATCGGAATTACGGATAAGCAAAAAATCCTCGCCTTCGTCGGGGCGGGAAGCGACCATCACATTGCCGGGCAACCGATTCGAACCGATCTGTCTTTGAAGGCGATTCAATCCGGAGAGGTACAAATTGCCAATAATTTTCACGAAATTAATTGTTCAGAGCCCAAATGCCCGCTCCATTCGGCAATTGTGGTCCCGTTGTTTATTAAAGAACAGATTATTGGCAGTTTAAAAGTTTACTATAAAGAACAGTGGCGATTAAGCCCGGTAGAAATTCAATTAGGGATGGGGCTCGGAGAAATCTTGGCCATGCAGATTATGCTGGGTGATATGGAAAGGCAAACTGAGCTGGTTAAGGATGCAGAAATTAAATCGTTACATGCCCAAGTGAACCCGCACTTCTTCTTTAATGCAATCAATACAATTGTCGCGGTGATGCGCCAAGACAGTGAAAAGGCACGGGAGTTGTTGATTCAATTAAGTACCTATTTCCGGGCTAACTTGATGGGGAGCCGGGAGGTGGTAATTCCATTATCACAAGAATTTAAACACGTAAGAGCATATTTATCTTTGGAACAGGCTCGTTTTCCAGGAAGGTACCGGGTGCTGTTTAGCAACGCGGTGTCCGAAAATGCCCTCGTCCCACCGTTTACAATCCAAATTTTAGTGGAAAATGCGGTTCGCCACGCCTTTAATCCCAAAATGAAGGATCAACAGATTAAGGTGGGGGTTAGTCAAGTTGCCAACGCGTTAAAAATCGTGGTTGCAGATAACGGGCACGGAATTGACCCTCATATCTTAAAACAGTTAGGACACCAGGTGGTTGATTCTCAAAGTGGTAGTGGAACGGCTTTACAAAATTTAACCGCCCGGTTTGCGGGACTTTACGGTGAGGCAGCAAATTTAGATATTCAATCAAGCTCTGAAGGAACGACAATCACCGTGAAAATACCATTTCAAGAAGGGAAGCAAAAGTGATGAAAGTATTGATTGTTGACGATGAGCCATTAGCTCGCCAAGAATTAAATTACTTATTGGAGGAAAACCCCATCGTTGACCAGGTTGCGGAAGCTGATGGAGTGGTGGAGGCCGACCAGTATGTAGCAAATGAACATCCCGATTTGGTATTTTTGGATATTAAGCTTGAAGATGGTAATGGAATGGCTTTGGCGAAAAAATGGAAGAAAATGCCGGTTTCACCATACGTGATCTTTGCCACTGCTTACGACCAATATGCTTTAGATGCGTTTAGTGCTGAGGCAGTGGACTACGTACTCAAACCATTTGAGCAAAGTCGCATTAATGAAGCGCTTGACCGGATCAAAAAATTATTGGATCGGCAGCAACGCGATTCCGCCAATTACCAGCAAAAATATCTTAATCCGCGACTGTCAATTACTAATGAAGAACGAACGATCGTGATTAAGAAAAATAACATTATTTATTTAGAAGCGCAGGGGGGCACGGTAATTATTCACGTGGCCAATTTACCATTAGTTACCAGCAAGCAGCCCCTCCGAAAACTATTGGCAGAATTGGATCCGCAAAAGTTTTTGCAAGTACATCGTAGTTACGTGGTTAACCTTGATTCAGTTTTTGAATTACAACCAAGTTTCAACCATACTTACCAATTGACGTTATCGAATGGAATTAAGATTCCGGTGAGCCGTTCGTACGTTAACGAAACCAAACGCCACTTAGGGATGAAGTGAGTAATAATTCGGGTGACTTAGTTGATGGAAATTAAAGTTATTCCATAAACTTTTAGTTATCTTAATTTTTAAAAAGTGATCACAACTCTAGGTTAAATTGCTTAGAGAAGTGGTCACTTTTTATGTTGAAATTATTAAGGGCATTTCATCTCGGGTAGTTGGTATTCTATCCAGAATTAGGGTCAATTGATTGTGAAAACGGTTACAAATCGATCGAAATCACTTAGAATTAATGGTGAGCAAGGGAAGAAAAGCCCTTGAATCAAGTGTTTTAAGGAGGAATTCTGATGAAAAAAGATCAAGAGAAAAAGAAGACGCCAATCCTTGTTCAAATGGCGATTTTTGCGGCGATTTTATTCGTTTCGCAAATCATTTCTCAGCTATTTCCCGCAAACATTGTGGTTCCCACTCCGTTAATTGGTATGATTATTTTATATATTTTATTGGCGACCCACATTGTTAAACTCGAACAAGTTGAAAAATTTGGTGACTTTATGATTGGCTTAATTGCTTTCTTATTCGTTCCATCGGGAATTCAATTAGCCGGTAGTTTGGATTTAATGAAAAGGGAAGGGCTCCAGGATATTATCGTGGTGGTCATTTCGACAATTATTCTCCTGGTCGTAATTGCATACGTAGGAGCATTTTTCATTCGAATTCACCAAAAAATTACGGGTAAAAAGGGGGACGATGAATAATGGATGCAGCTTTAGCAACACCGTTTACCGGAATTTTTATTTCTTTAGTAGTTTATCTAATTGGAATGTGGCTTTTTAAAGTTAGCAAAGGCTTCTTCCTATTTACCCCGTTATTAGTTGGAATGGTTTTAGGAATTGTAATCTTAGTTCTTTGGGGAAAGGGAATTGGTTCCACAACTGTCGCAGTTTATAAAAAGTACTATTTACCAGGCGGCAACATGATTTTTTGGTTTTTAAACCCGGCTACCGTGGCGTTTGCGATTCCGCTATATCGGCGGAACGATATTTTTAAGAAGTACTGGGTAGATGTATTCCTAACCTTGTTCGTCGGTGGTTTTATTTCCCTATTTGGTATTCACATGGTCTCCAAGCTAATGGGACTATCCCGAGTTTCGATTGCGGCTATGCTGCCTCAATCAGCAACTACCGCAATTGCCATGCCGATTGCCAAGGGGATCGGAGGGGATCCGGCAATTACGGCGATGGTCTGCATTATCAATGCCGTAATTATCTATGCGTTAGCCGAATTCTTAATTAAAATCTTTAAGCTCAAAAATATCTCTAAAGTGGGAACTGGATTAGGACTGGGAGTTTCCGGACACACCGTTGGTTCAGCCAAAGCGGTTCAATTAGGTTCAATTGAAGGTGCAATGGCATCCGTAGCGGTTGTAATCGTTTCACTAGCGATGGACATTCTAGTTCCAATCTACGTAAACCTCTTTATGTAAAAATAATTTTTTAGTTTAGTTGACAGAGACTGATTATTTTGGTATCTTAGTAAACGTTGAGAAAAAGCAGAGGCCACCGCTTCTCGCCTTGTAACTTAGAAGTTGCTGGGCTAAAGAACGTTGAATGGATGTTGAAGATCCAAAAAAGCGGGTGGCGTGTGCCATCCGCTTTTCTGCATTCTCGATAATTTTCCTGGAGGTGAAGAACCATAGCAAAAGATACAATGGTAAATGAAACCATTCGGGCTCGTGAAGTCCGCTTGATTGGTGTTAATGGTGATCAATTAGGGGTTAAGTCAAAGGCAGAAGCAATCCAAATTGCTGAAGAAGCCAATCTTGACGTTGTCGTAGTTTCCCCAAAGGCAAAACCACCAGTAGCCAAGATTATGGATTATGGGAAATATCGTTTCGAGCAACAAAAGAAAAAACGTGAAGCTCGTAAAAAGCAAAAGACTGTCAGCATTAAAGAAATCCGTTTGAGTCCGACAATTGATACAAACGACTTTAACACTAAACTTAAGAACGCTAAGAAGTTCTTAGGCAAAGGAGATAAAGTTCGGGTATCAATTCGTTTTAAGGGTCGGGCAATTACCCATAAAGACATTGGTCGTAAAGTGCTTGAACGGATGGCTGAGGAGACTTCTGACATCGCTCGGATCGAAGCTCGTCCAAAGATGGACGGTCGGAGCATGTTCTTGGTATTGGCTCCTAATGCTGATAAATAATTTAAATTTCTGGAGGAACAGATTATGCCTAAAATGAAGACAAACCGCGCTGCTGCAAAGCGTTTTAAGAAAACTGCTAATGGCGGTCTAAAGAGTGCAAATGCTTTTACAAGTCACCGTTTCCATGGAAAGACTAAGAAGCAACGTCGTCAATTACGTGGTACAGACATGATGGACAGTACTAACGTAAAGCGTTATAAGAAGTTACTTTCAAACATCAAGTAATTAAATTAAACAGAAAAGTAAATGACCTGCGGGTGATTTAAGGAGGAATTATTATGCCACGAGTAAAGGGTGGAACAGTAACACGTCGCCGTCGTAAGCGCGTATTAAAACTTGCTAAAGGATATCGCGGAGCAAAACATATTCAATTTAAGGTTGCTAAAGACCAAGTAATGAAGTCTGGTTTGTACGCATTCCGTGACCGTCGCAACCGTAAGGGCGAATTCCGTCGTCTTTGGATTGCACGGATCAACGCTGCTGCAAGAATGAACGGTTTGAGCTACAGCAAGTTAATGCACGGTCTTAAGGAAGCTGGTATCGACATGAACCGTAAGATGCTTGCTGACCTTGCCGTAAACGATGCTGACGCATTTAAGGCTTTGGCTGAAGAAGCTAAAAAAGCTCTTTAATTAGATACTTAATTAAGTGACTACTAAAAAGGATCGTCCGCTCCATGGTGAGCGCGGTCCTTTTTATTTTGAAGTGAGTCAATTTGGATGAAAATGTGCCAACACATTAAGTTGTCCAAGTAATCACCGCTTACCGTCTTAATTTAACGAAAAGTCCGGAATGGAAGTAGAATTAAGGTTGGCTTCTCTTTTCAAAAAGCATTCCTATCGTTTATAATTGAACAGACAGTAATCATGGGGAGAAAGATTATGAACATTTTTAAACCAACGTGGATGATTGAAAGAATTTACAATCTATCCGCTAAAGATTTAAAGGCCAAGGGAATCACCACCGTGTTAACCGACCTAGATAATACTTTAATTGCCTGGAACAATCCGGATGGTACGCCAGAATTAAAGCGGTGGATTAGTGAATTGAAACGGGAAGGCATTCGGGTAATTGTAGTTTCAAACAATAGCCACAGTCGGGTTTCCAAGGCGGTAGCTGGCTTTGGTTTAGAGTTTGATGCCCGAGCTTTAAAACCGTTAACGGTAGGCATTAAACGAGTTTTACGACAATATCGTCTAAAAAAGCCCGAGACCATCATGGTGGGAGACCAACTCCTTACTGACATGGTAGCGGCCAATTTATCCGGAGTACGGGGAGTGCTAGTAAAGCCCTTAATTGAAACGGATGCTTGGAATACCAAGTTGAACCGTTTTTTAGAGCTATTCATTAAGCGGTCTTTGAAGAAAAAGTATCCGGAATTAGTTTGGCATAAGGAGTTATTATAAGAATGAACGAAGAAGAAATTCGGTGTATTGGGTGCGGGGCAACGTTACAAACGGAAGATGCTCAGCTTCCGGGGTACACGCCGGCGTCGGCCTTAAAAAAAGGTCTAGAAAGCGGACAATTATATTGTCAACGTTGCTTCCGGTTGCGTCATTATAATGAGATTGCACCAGTTAGCATTAGTGATGACGACTTTAGAAAGCTATTGAGTCAGATTAGTGATTCAGATTCGCTAGTGGTTTACGTGGTGGACATGTTTGACTTTAATGGTAGCTTAATTCCCGGACTGCACCGTTTTGTAGGGGACAATCCGGTTCTTTTAGTTGGTAATAAGGCGGATGTTTTCCCTAAATCGATCAAACGGCACCGGATGCGGGAATGGCTACGGCAACAAGCAAAGGCTAACGGAATTGAACCGGTAGACGTGATGATTACCAGTGCTAAACAACGTCCTGCGGTAGAACAATTGTTTGATAAGATTGAACAACTCCGCGATGGACGTGATGTTTACGTCGTAGGGGTTACCAACGTTGGTAAATCAACCTTAATTAACAGTTTGATTGCCTTACGCAACGGGATCAAAGACGTAATTACGACGTCCCGTTTTCCTGGAACTACGTTAGATCGGATTGAAATTCCATTTGACGATCACAGCAAAATGATTGATACACCGGGAATTGTGCATAACGATCAGATGGCACACGTGTTAACGGCGGAAGATCTTAAGTACATTTCGCCGAAAAAGACGATTAAACCGCGCGTTTATCAATTAGGTGATGAGCAAACTTTATTTGCGGGTGCTTTGGCGCGCTTTGACTACGAACATTCAACGGGCTCAGTCACTGCCTATTTTGATAACAATCTAATGATTCATCGCACTAAGCTAGCTAATGCCGATCATTTTTATGAAAAACACGCTGGAGAACTTTTGACACCACCTGCGGCAGAAAATCTGGCCAATTTGCCTGAATTAGCACGTCACCATTTTAAGATTGAGGAAGATAGTGACGTAGTCTTTGAAGGTTTAGGCTGGATTGCAGTTCCCGCGGGAAGCGTGGTTACCGCTTGGGCACCAAAGGGTATTTCAGTAGTAATCCGGCGGGCTCTAATCTAAGAACGAAGTACCATCGCTGGTAAGTAACTAAATAAAGGAGTATTGATTTGAAATTAAGAGGAAAACAAAAACGTTATTTACGTGCTCAAGCACACCATCTCCGACCCGTTTTTTCGGTTGGTAAAAACGGACTGACCAAGAGTTGGCTTGCTCAATTAGGCGGCGCGTTAGATAACCACGAATTATTAAAGATTAATTTACAGCAAAATACCGACGTAACGACTGCCGAGGTTAAGGAGTTTATTGAACAGCAAACCGACATCCAAGTCGTACAAACGATCGGTCGCGTTTTGGTTTTGTTTAAAGTTTCTGCAGACCCAGATAAAAGAGAGATTTCAGAAAACGTTCAAAAGATATAATGGTAAGGTGATTAATATTGATTTCGACAAAGTCAAAAAGTGTTTCGGGAGTTCAAGTAGAGGTGGTTGAAGAACCACTAACACAAGCAAAGGGCAAGAAAATTGGCATTTTAGGCGGAACGTTTAATCCGCCGCACCTTGCGCATTTAATGATTGCAGAACAGGTGGCTAGCCAATTAGGATTGGATAAAATTCTGTTCATCCCAGATTATCTGCCACCTCACGTGGATAAAAAAGAAGCGATTGCTGCGGAGCATCGGGTTGAAATGGTTCGCTTGGCAATTCAGGGGAACCCTAACTTTGATTTAGATTTAATCGAAATTAATCGCGGGGGGACCAGTTATTCTTACGATACGGTCAAGGCGTTAAAAGAAATGCACCCCGAAAACGACTACTACTTTATTATCGGTGGTGACATGGTTAACTACTTGCCAACTTGGCACGAAATCGATAAATTAGCCCGCATGGTTCATTTTGTGGGGGTCGACCGGCCAGAGTACGAGCGAGATGCGAAGTATCCGATTATTTGGGTGGACACTCCCCATTTTGATTTGAGTTCAACCATGATTAGGGAAAAGGTTAATAAAGGGTGCTCAATTAAATATTTAGTACCCGATGCTGTAGAAGATTATATAAGGGAGCATCATTTATATGAGTAAAGTAGAGTTGACTTACGAAAATAATTATATTCCGATGAACCGAGAAGAATTGGTTGCGGCGGTACAAAAAAGCGTTCAAGGTCCCCGATTTGACCACATCTTACGCGTAGAACAAAAGGCCATTGAGTTAGCAAAACAAAATGACGCTGACGTGGAAAAAGCTAGTATTGCGGCTTTATTGCACGATTATGCTAAAAATCGGCCTGATAGTGAATTTATTGGTTACATTAATAAATTACAACTGGACCCGATTTTGTTAGATTATGGTAACGCGATTTGGCACGGAGTTGTCGGAGCAGAAATTGTCAAAAACGAATTAAAAATTCAAGATGAAGAAATCTTAAATGCAATTCGGCGACACACGGTTGGAGCACCATACATGACTTTAATTGACCAAATTGTCTTTATGGCCGATTATATTGAAGACGGCCGGGATTTTGACGGGGTGCAACAAGCGCGCATCATTACGGAACAAAGTTTACCAAAGGGCGTTGCGCTTCAGATGAAGAATACGCTGGCTTATTTAGTAGCCAACAATCGCCCGGTATTCCCCGCCACCATTGACAGTTACAACGCGTGGATTGCAAAACTTAACGACTAAGGAGAATGAAAGTGGATAACAAACAAAGCTTAGAATTAGTAGTAAAAGCAGCCGATAGTAAACGTGCTGAAGGAATTATTGCCTTAGATGTACACGAAATCAGCACCTTGGCGGACTATTTTGTGATTACTAGCGCGGACTCAAATCGACAAGTAGCAGCGATTGCAGACGCAATTATTGAAAAAGCAAAAGAAAACGACGTAGAAATTCGTCGAATTGAAGGTTACCGGGCGGCCGAATGGATCCTCATTGACTTAGGTGACATCGTAATTAACGTTTTCCAAACTGACCAACGGAAGTTTTATAACTTGGAAAAGTTATGGTCAGAAGCTAAAAACGTAGAAATTGCGGATTGGATTACTGAATAATGATTTACCAGAGCTTTGCGGTGCTTTATGACCAGTTGTTTGATGAAGAACAGTACCAAAATTGGTTTGAATATACCAAACAGCAAGTTGATTTGAATCAAACCCACGAATGGCTAGAGTTAGCTTGTGGAGCCGGGCGCCTGGCGGTTAAGTTGGCAAAACAACGCCAAAAGGTGACCGGTTTTGATTTATCAAGTGAAATGTTGGCTTTAGCGGAACAACACGCGTATTCTGCAAAAGTTCCGTTAGAACTGGTCCAGGGGAATATGCTTGATTTAGCGGAATTACCCACCTATGACGTGATTTCTTGCTACGCCGATTCGTTTTGCTATTTAGCAAACGAAATTGAGTTATTGACGGCCTTTACGCAGGTGCACGATCACTTAAAGGAGGGTGGTCAATTTATTTTTGACGTGATTACTCCTTACCAAACGGGAGAAGTATATCCGGGATACATGTTTAATTATCAAGACGACCAGCAGGTTTTTCTTTGGACTAGCTATGCGGGTGAAGATCAATACCATGTTGAACATGATCTAACCTTCTTTACTAAGCAAGATCCAACGTCAGACGCGTTTTACCGGACGGAAGAGACCCATTTTGAACGAACCTACGAGTTAGATACGTACGTTGGTTTATTACAGAAAGCGGGCTTTTCTGCGGTGAAGTACTTTGCAGATTTTGGTAACGCGCCGGTAGATGAACAGACTACGCGCTGGTTTTTTAGCTGCAGGAGGTAGTAGAATGCGGGCTTGTGCGGTAATTGCGGAGTTTAATCCGTTTCATAATGGACACCAGTACTTGTTGAAAACTGCTCGGAAAACTTCCCAAGCCGACGTGATGATCGTGATAATGAGCGGCAATTTCGTGCAACGGGGAGAGCCGGCCTTAATAAACAAGTGGGAACGGGCAGCCGTGGCCTTGCAAAGTGGTGCCGATTTAGTAGTGGAAATGCCCACTGAGTACGCTGTGGCAGCCGCGCGAGATTTTGCCCAAGCGGGAGTTCAGATTGCCCAGTGGCTTCGAGCGGATGCGTTAGCATTTGGGTGTGAGACCCCTGGATTAGATTTTCAAGCACAAAGTCGGTTACTTGACCGGACTTTTAGCGAGCAAGATTATAATCAAAGTTTCGCCAGTCAGCTGTTTGCGGAAAGTTCGTTAAGCCGGTCTAACGATATTTTAGGGGTTAACTATGCTTATTGGCAGTTGCGGCTAGCACCTAAATTAACTTTATTGCCTGTGGAACGGTTGCAAGCGGGGCACCTAGACCAAGAAATCAAGGGCACGATTGCCAGCGCGACAGCCATTCGTCAGTCAATTCAACGGAATGATGATCAGTATCAACAAGCGGTACCTGACCGAATGGAAAAGGTGTTAGAACGGCAAAAGCCGGTTGATTGGCAAACATTTTGGCCCTTCTTAGAGTACCGGTTAAAAACAACTTCTGCTAAAGAATTACGCCAAATCCGTGGAATTAACGAAGGCATTGAAAATCGGATCCTTGCCCAAGCGGCACAAAGTAGTTCCTTTATGGAATTAATGACAAATTTAAAAACCAAGCGGTATAGCTATACTAGTTTACAACGCAAATTAACCGCTATTTTATTAAACCTGCGGGCACTGAGTCCGTTGCAAAAGACTCGTCTGCTGGCGGTTAATGCTCAGGGGCAAGCCTATTTGCGGGAACACGATTTTCGTGAAGTTCTGATGACTAAGGTAACGAAAGCGGATTTTACTGCCAGTTATCAGCTAACTAAGCGCGCGGATGAGCTATATCAAATGGTGGCGCCTTACGAATGGGGAAGGACGCCGATTTTAGAAAAGAATGTCAAGGAAAAAACGTTGACAAAGAAATCCTAGATGGTATAATTATTTCTGTTGCATTGGAGGTTCACTATGGAATGGTATTTTACAGAATTGCGTAAGCATAAAGAACCGTTTCAGTTCGATGAGACAATGGATTTGGAACAATCTTTAATCGAACGCTTTCCAGATGTAGTTTTAAAATGCTCACCAATCAATTTTAAAGGCACCGTGACAAACGACCGGGATTCAGTTATGATTGATGCTGAGATCAGTTGTGATTTAACGGTTCCGTCGTCGCGTTCCTTAACACCAGTTCACTTAAAACTTGACTTTTTTGTCAATGAAATTTACGTGGATAGTGCTAGTTTGATTGACACGTTCCCACAAGAAGAAGTGGTCATGTTAGTCAAGGATGACGTAATCGATGTCGATAAGTTGGTTGAAGACAACGTAGTTTTACAGGTTCCCATGCAGGTTTTAACCCCTGATGAAGAACAGAAGGGCACTATGCCTTCTGGTGCAGAATGGCAAGTGGTTTCGGAAGTAGCCGCGGAGTCGGAGCAAGATAAACAAGTTGATCCACGCCTTGCAAAGTTAAAAGATTTATTGAAAGATAATTCTGATCAGTAAGGCTTTAAATTAAGCGGGAGACCGTAATTCTCTTAAAGGAGGTGCTCATTGATGGCTGTTCCAGCAAGAAGAACATCAAAGACACGTAAGCGTAATCGTCGTGGACACATTAAGTTAACTACTCCAGGTTTGGCACTATGCCCAAACTGTGGTGAATTACGAGTTTCACATCGTGTTTGCCCAAGTTGTGGTTACTACAACGGCAAACAAGTTATTGACGTGAAAGCTAACTAATGATTAAAAAGCAACAAAAGGAGCCTAGGTCCTTTTGTTGCTTTTTTGTTTTAAACTTCTTTAATCAAAGTGATTTTTTTGGTAGTATTAATTCGACAGAGTCGTTGTCAAAGAGGAGGAATAGCAACATGGATAAACCACAAATTGGGGTCATTGGAATGGCCGTAATGGGAAAAAATCTCGCGTTGAACATTGAAAGCCGCGGATACACGGTTGCCATCTACAACCGGACGGCTGCTAAAACAAAACAAGTAATGGAAGATCATAGTGATAAGAAGTTAGTTCCTTCTTACACGATTGAAGATTTTGTTAATTCGCTTGAAAAACCTCGTCGGATTATGATGATGGTTAAGGCTGGTAAGCCAACTGACGCAGTGATTGCTGAACTCTTGCCGCTTTTGGATAAGGGTGACGTGTTAATCGACGGTGGCAACACTTACTTTGAAGACACAATGCGCCGTAACAAGCAACTTGATGAATCTGGAATCAACTTTATCGGTACCGGAGTTTCTGGTGGTGAATTAGGGGCGTTACAAGGTCCTTCAATGATGCCAGGTGGTCAAAAGGAAGCTTACGACCTTGTAGCACCAATTTTTGAACAAATTGCTGCAAAAGCTAAAGATGGTGAACCTTGCGTAACGTACATTGGGCCTAATGGGGCTGGTCATTACGTAAAGATGGTCCACAACGGAATTGAATACGGTGACGAACAGTTAATCGACGAAAGTTACGATTTAATGCGTAAAATGGTTGGTCTTTCCGTTGAAGAAATTGCTGACATCTTTGCAGAATGGAATAAGGGTGAATTGGATAGTTACCTAATTGACATTACTGCAGACATCTTAACCCGGAAAGACGATCTTGGCAGCGACAAACCAATTGTTGACATGATCATGGACAAGGGTGGTAACAAGGGAACTGGTAAGTGGAGTTCCCAAAACGCCCTTGAATTAGGGGTTCCACAATCATTGATTACGGAATCAGTTTATGCGCGTTACATCTCGGTTCTAAAAGACGAACGGGTTGCTGCAAGCAAAGAATTGACTGGTCCTAATCCAAAACTCGATGTGGACAAGCAGGAAATCGTTGAAAAGATTCGCCAAGCGCTTTACTTCAGTAAGATTATGAGCTACGCACAAGGATTTGAACAAATGCGGGTAGCTTCTAAGCACTACGACTGGAACCTTAACTTTGGTGAGATTGCTAAGATTTGGCGTGCTGGTTGCATTATCCGTGCCCAATTCTTGCAAAACATCACCGATGCATTTGACAAGAATCCGGAACTAAGCAACTTATTGATGGATGATTATTTCCAAGAAATTGCAAAGAAGTACCAAGATGCAGTTCGCGAAGTAGTTGCCCTTGCTGTTAAAGCAGGTATCCCGGTTCCCGCATTTTCAGCTGCGGTTGCTTACTACGACTCTTATCGCTCAGAAGTACTTCCCGCAAACTTATTACAAGCACAACGGGACTACTTCGGTGCACATACCTACGAACGGGTTGACCGTGACGGCATTTTCCATTACTCATGGTATGAAGAACAATAGACTTAGATAATTAAAAAGAACTGTTCGCGAGCCTTGACTTAAATATCCTTGAAGATTGGGAGTAAAAAGTTGGGGAATTTGCGAGCAGTAACTGGAAATCGATCGTTATGCCTCAATTGGGCATAAGGGTCGATTTTTGGTTAAGTGGGAAAAACTAACTTAGGGCACACGTTGTGACTTCATTAAAATTATCACACAAATGTTTTTAGTCGCTGCTTAATTTTTGGGTCGGTTTTGAATAGGCGTATTCGCTATTGCGACGGCCAGAAAGAAAAATGCATACCTCCAACAAAAACGCTTGTCAGCAACTTAGAGAACTGCTAGGCAAAGCCAGTTGACAATGTTAAAATTTAGAAGTATAGAGATTAAAATAATTTAATTTTGGAGCGGAAAAAATGAGTAAAATTTTGATAATTGAAGATGAAAAGAGTTTGGCTCGCTTTGTAGAGCTAGAACTACAACATGAAGGATACGAAACCGAAGTCCAAGGAAATGGTCGGACCGGTTTAGAAGCCGCCCTTTCAGAAGACTTTGACGCGATTTTATTGGACTTAATGTTGCCTGAAATTAACGGGATTGAAGTTTGTCGCCGGATTCGCCGGGAAAAGATTACCCCAATTATTATGATGACGGCACGCGATTCAATTATTGATCGGGTGTCCGGATTAGACCACGGTGCCGATGATTACATCGTTAAACCATTTGCCATCGAAGAATTGTTAGCTCGTTTGCGTGCGGTTCTTCGGCGGGTTGACCTCGAAGAACAGGATACTTCTTTCCACCAAACGACTGTAGAATTTAAAGACATCGTTATTGAAAAGGAAAATCGGGTCGTTAAGCGAAATAACGAGGTAATCAATTTAACTAAACGTGAATATGAGCTCTTGCTACTTTTAATGGAGAACGTAAACGTGGTTCAATCCCGGGAAACTTTGTTGAGTAAGGTTTGGGGTTTGGAAGATGGCGTGGAAACCAATGTAGTGGACGTTTACATCCGGTATTTACGGAATAAAATTGACGTGGCAGGGCAGCCTAGCTACATCCAAACGGTTCGGGGCACCGGCTACGTGATGAGGACCTAAGATGTTGAAGCAAGCAATTCGTAATCAACGGGTTTCCCTAAAATGGAAATGGGCGATCGGCACCGGTGTCGGAGTTTTGGTAATTTTTGGCCTGTTTTCGTTTTTCTTGTTTAAAATTTTAACCGGCTCACTTTACTCCGTAGAACGGCATAACGTTGAAAATACAATTAGTCAGGTTAACGACCGGCTCCGCAGTGCTCAGGTTATCAATTATCAAACTACCAATATTTTTCGGCCTAATTTTAACGAAAAGTCTACGGAGCACCAACACCGGGTTTTTGACGATAATTTGCTAGCTAATTTGACGCGTAAGGATTTGGCAGTGACCGTTTATGATTTAAATGGGAAAACCGTTTTTTCTAACCAGCGAAATCCGTTGCAAATGAAAAAAGTCAGCCACCGGGTGGTTAAGCACCAAAAGTACCACGGGCAAAAAATTATCGTGGGGCAGGCTCCCATCATTAACCGAAATAAGCAAAAAATTGGCTATGTGGAAGTTGTCAACCTGCTTAGGGACTACGGACGCAATTACCACCGCTTAATTTGGTTGTTTGGGTTGACCTCGCTACTGGTCTTTATGATTATTTCGATTTTCGGGTATGGTTTAGCGTCTTACCTGCTCCGGCCAATGCGCTCCATTAACGTCACGATGCGGGAATTAGAAAAGGATCCGCAAACGGAATCTCGGGTACCGGTTTTGAACATTAACGATGAATTGGAGGACTTAAGCCAACAATTTAATAGCATGATTGATCGGATGCAACGCTATATTGACCAACAGCGACAGTTTGTTGAGGATGTTTCTCACGAATTGCGGACCCCCGTTGCCGTGGTGGAAGGCCACTTAAAGATGCTTAAACGATGGGGGAAAGACGATCCGCAGGTACTGGAAGAATCGATTGAGTCTTCATTGGAAGAAACTCAGCGCATGAAGAGTTTGGTCAGTGAAATGCTGGACTTAACGCGCGCAGACCAAATCGAAATTAATTACCCAAATGAAAAGACCAACGTGGCTCGGCTCGTCAACCAAGTTTTTAACGACTTTAAGATGATCCATCCGGAGTTTCAGTTTACGATGGACAATGAGTTGATCGGGGAGCCGATTGTGCAAATTTACCGTAATCACTTAGAACAAATACTGGTGATTTTGCTAGATAATGCCGTAAAATACTCTCGAGAACGTAAGGAAATTCACTTGTCGATTGCCAACACTAAGCAATTTGTTGAAATTGCGGTGCAAGACTTTGGCGAGGGGATCTCCGAAAAGGATTTAAAGCTCGTCTTTAACCGGTTTTACCGGATCGATAAGGCTCGAAGCCGGGATCAAGGCGGCAACGGCCTAGGACTGTCCATTGCTAAAAAACTGATTGAGGAATACCACGGAACGATTTCGTTAGAAAGTTCGGTGGGATCGGGTTCAGTATTTAAAATTGAATTGCCAATTCTACAAAACCCGGGCTACGACCAAAATTATTAAAAATGACGAACTAAGCACTTTTCCAGGATTTTACTAAAATCCTGGAAGGGTGCTTTTTTGTTGCAATTTTTGGCTTTAATGAACCAACTAAGGGAACCTTGCGGGTAACTAAACCGCAAAATAGACCTGGAGTTTTGCAATCGAATAGCTGTGCCAACGATATTGTAAGCGTTATCAAACGGCCGCAGTATATAAACCATAGAAACGTTTCTAAGTCTTTTAAAAAAACGGGTTAGATTTGATTGAGGAGTTGAAGAGGATGGGTGAACAAGTAACCCCAAAAATGGATCGTAAAACGTTTTCGTTGGTTTTAGTTGCGGGAACGGCGTCTTATTTGGACTCTAGTTTGCTAGTTAGTTTGGGAGTAGCTTTACCAATTTGGACTCGAATTATGCACTTAAGCCCGTTGTTATCCGGGTTAATTTCGACCTTGTTAACTTTGATGGTAGCGCTGGGTGCCGTAGTTGGTGGATGGCTAGCCGATCGGTTTGGTCGAGTCCGTGTGTTTAATTTAGATATTTTATTCGTGGCGGTGGGGGCAATCATTATTGCATTCGCCCCTAATTTACCAATTTTGCTAATGGGAACCATCGTTGCGGGAATAGCTTCGGGGGCGGACTTGCCCACCTCGTTAGCCGTAATTTCAGAACGAACTTCTGACGCAATGTATGGCCGAGCAATTACGATTACCCAAATCTTTTGGACGGTTGGCATTTTGTTATCGCAATTTTTAGGATTTTTAACTTCGGCAATGACGGTCGGTTCGGTGCGGGTAATCTTTAGCGTAATTGCTTTAGTTGCCCTGGTTAATTGGTCAGTTCGGGTCTTTTCTCCAAAATTTAAAAGAGTGGAAGATTCGTTGGTGGACGACCAAAAAGCGACTTTTAATTCGCAGAATGGTCAGCCACGGGTTAAACTAGGCGAAATTTTAAAGAATCCGGCTTACTTAAAGATTCTAGTGGCGTTAACGATGTTTTATTTATTTTGGAACCTGCCTGCTAATACGTGGGGTTCTTTCGTAAATTATTTTTTGGTGACGGTTTCGCACCGCACCCAAGCATTTGCAACCTTGGTTGCCTTAATTGCTAACGTATTTAATCTGGCATCGAATTCCATTTACGTGAAGGTTGCGGACACCAAGTACCGGTATCCAGTAATGGAAGGAGCTATTTTAATTGGGGCGGTATCTTTTTTCTGTGCGGGAGTTTGGAGCGACGTTTGGTGGGCCTTTGCAATTGCGTACGTTTGTTATTCCGCTACAAACACTTTGTGTGGCGAACCAATTTATAAAATTTGGACCCAGACGTTCTATCCGGTAGAAGTTCGCGCTTCCATTACCGGCTTTTCATATGGATTCGTGCGGCTATGCACGGCAATTTTTTCGCTTTTTACACCGACGTTAATGGCGTGGTCAGTACAAAATTTTTTATGGATAATTTTTGCTTGTGCGTTAATTTCAGGTGCCTTCGCAATTGGGATTGTTCAAATGCTACGGCGCCGGAAAACGCGTTAGAAGGGAGATAAAATGAATCAAACTTATTGGATTTGGTATCCTGGAGATTTTGCAATTCACCAAGGAATGCTACAGAACTTTTCTCGTGAAGAACGGGGGATGCAATGGCCGGCATACTGGTACTTAGAGGATTGTTACCGGAACGTAAAGTTTTTAAAAACTTACCAGCTTAAAAACGCAACTAGTTTTATGGTGTGTAGCCATCAACCGGGATACGTAACGGTCAATGAACAGAAGTATTCGTTAAACGAACCAATTAATTTAACCGCAGGGGAACAGCAAATTGTTATCTACGTATTTAGTGCTAAAGACTTACCCTGTGTATACGTTGCGGGAGCGGAAATTTATTCCGATGCTAGTTGGGTTGCAAGTAATTATATTCAAGAACGTCCAGTCGGGTGGAGTGCAATGTTTACTAGCAACACGGATGATCCTAATCAAATCCCATATCGATGTCGAGAAACTTTTCCAAAGCAAATTGTTGAGCGAGCTGGCGGAAAGTTAATTGATTTTGGTAGGGAAATTAATGCCACCGTTCGTTTTACTAAATTAAGCCACCCGATCCAAGTTTGCTATGGAGAGTCAGTAGCCGAAGCTTTAGATACCGTTAACTGTTATTATCAGCAACGCGATGTAAGGGAAAATGAAGAACTGCCTAAACGGGCGTTCCGTTACCTATTTATTCCAGACTATCCCGATGGACAACTAGAAGTTGTAGCGACTCAAATCGACTTACCAATGCAAAATCACGGCATTTTTAAATCGGATGACCCTTTGCTTAACCAAATTTGGCAAGTTTCGTTACGCACTTTCAAACTATGCAGCGATCTTTTCTTTATCGATGGCATTAAACGGGACCGCTGGATCTGGGGCGGAGATGCTTACCAAGATAACTTTATTAACCAATATTCCTTTTTTAACGAAGAGGTTGACCGACGAACCATTTTAGCGTTACGTGGCCATGACGAGGTTCACCAACACATTAATACCACCGTTGATTATTCGCTGTTGTGGATTATTAGCATTTACAACCATTACGAAATGTCTGGAGATCGTGATTTTTTGCAAATGATTATGCCCCGGATGGAGAAGATGATGGATTACTTACTAGCACAAACCAATTCCCTAGACTTCATTATTGGCCGGCCACAAGACTGGATCTTTGTGGATTGGTCGCCAATTGATAAAGAAGGGCCAGTTGCTGCTGAACAGATGTTTTTATTGCAAGCGTTAAAAGCAATGGCGGTAACTAAGAAAGTCTTGGGAAAAACCGCGGATGCCCAGCATTATCAGCAACGCTTTGACCAACTAAAACAAAATGTCTGGAAGTATTTTTGGGATGAAGCAAGCGGGGCGTTTATTGATAGTTATGAATCTAAACGGAGACATGTAACCCGCCATGCTAATATTTTAGCGGTCCTTTTTGCGGTGGTTGATCGCAGACAGCAGCAGTTAATTTTGGACCGCGTCCTCCTAAACGATCGGGTTACGGCATTGACCACCCCGTACTTTAAATTTTTTGAACAAGACGCTTTGTGTAAGCTAGGACAATATGACCAAGTGTATCAAACCATTAAAGAATACTGGGGAGCAATGGTTGAAAAGGGGGCCACCACCGTTTGGGAAGAGTATGATCCGCAGGTATCGGGGGATGCCCAGTATGCAATGTATGGCGACCCCTTCGGAAAAAGTCTTTGTCATGCTTGGGGAGCAAGTCCAGTTTATCTACTGGGGCGCTATTTCTTCGGATTACGCCCCACCCAAGCGGGTTACACAACATTTGAAATCCAGCCTCACCTAGCTTATTTTCAAAAATTACACGGCCAGTTGCCAATTAAAGACGGCCTCGTCCATTTTAAAGTAAGCCGTGGTCAACTGACCATCACGTGCGATCGTAATGGGGGAACGGTAATTAGCCAAGGCAAACGAATTCCGTTGCTGGCCAATCAGCCCGTAGTAATTCCCATTGCGTGACGGATGATTGCTAGCAAAAAAGGGGGTTAAGGGGATTCTTAAAAGCTATTTGGTTAGTTTGGCTTTAATAGAGCAAAAGTCAACTTGTTCCGTTTAACCAAAAAGGACCGTTATGCCCGAATTGGCATAACGGTCCCTTTTCAATTAATGCTTGCGAACTACCTGACTTCTTTTAAACATCTCATTAGTGATGATGCCGTTGTTTTCCAGCATTCCGCTGGTGATTAACGTTCTTTTTGGTTGAATTAGTAGTAGTCTTTGTGGTTGCAGTTTGCGGAGCAGTTTCGGTTGGCTTAGTTGCGTCCGAAGCGTCTGCATTGTCCAAATCTACTGGACCAGCTGGTTTAATAATCTTTGGAGGGTTCTTTTTCATTTCTTCATGAATTTGAGCCCGGATCCGTGGACGGTAGAAGTTGATTAGTAATGTTTGGATACATGCGAATACTCCACCAACCGCAAAGTAAAGTCCTAACCCAGCGGGCGTAGAGAAGGTGAAGAACAAAATCATTAACGGACTAATGACCATCATTGACCGCATCGTCTTGCGTTGTTCTTCAGGAACCCCAAGTGTTCCAAGCCAGCCTTGCAGGAGGTAAACCAAGAATGAAATTATGGACAATAACAAACTTGATTTGGAAAGGTCAATTCCTAAGAAAATTCCCTGGTGCAATTCAGGAGAATATTGAATTGCGGCGTATAAAGCAGCAAATACTGGGAATTGAATTAACAGTGGCAAGCAACCGATCCCGCCAGTCATGCTAATGTTGTTATCCCGGTATAAAGCCATCATTTCTTGGCTGACCGCAGCCTTTTCTTCCGGCGTTTTAGCAGTTTGATTACGCTCTTGGAGTACTTTTAGCTGAGGTTGGATGTAAGACATCTTTTCTTGTTGAACGGTTGCCTTACGGGACTGGTTAACCATCAGTGGTAATAAAATCAACCGAACTACAAAGGTGATTAAGATGATTGCCAAACCATAACTCCCGCCAACTAAATGGGAGAGGTAGTCCATGAAGTGTTGCATTGGAACTGCTAAATTGTCATAGATAAAGCCATAAGGGTGGCCATGGCTGTCGCGTTGAACACAACCGCTTAAGACCAATCCTAGCCCGGCAATTAAACTAATTGTCGAGATTCGTTTTATTTTTTTCATAATCTGCGTATGGTTCCCTTCTTACTTATAAATACTAGAAATACACAAGGGTAACTATACTTGATTTTGCCCGCTTTTTCAACGTACTTTAGTATTTAACTAAAAACTCGCGAGCCTGAAACGACGGAATTTCCTTGACCACTAATTTATCCACCCGCCCAGAAGGAGAAGGAGATGCTTTAACCCCTTGAATAAATTGCTTTAAGATCTCATTTGGTCCTTGAGCCTCAATTTCTACCGAACCGTCGAGGCTATTTTTGACCCAACCGGTAATTTTCATTTGATCCGCAAGGTGTTTGGTCATAAAACGAAAACCGACTCCCTGAACGCGGCCGACCACGTGCATGTGAACTGCTTGCATAACGTTCATCCCTTTCGTCGTTAACTTACAACTATAATTTTATCATTTTCAACTAGCTAAGCTAGTTATTAGCACGTATATCAATTTGCCAAGCTTAATGATAATATAAAAATGGCGTAAGTGTGTTATACTTACAATTGGTAAGGAGATTAGATAATGTTAGAAAAGATTTCTTCTGTAAAAAATTCCAAGGTAAAGGAATGGGTAAAGCTAAAGACTAATAATGGTCGCAAGAAGTACCGCCGTTTCTTTTTAGAAGGGCGTCATCCGGTAGAAACGGCGCTCGTTGAAGAACGTCAGTACGAGTATTTAATTGTGGAGGAGGGATTTGACCTAGCAAGCTTAGAAGCTAACGTTGACGAAGATAAGTTAATTGTGGTTACTAAAGAAGTGTCTAAGCACATTGCCGATACGGTACACGAGCAGGGAATCTTTTTAATTGGTTACGTGGACGATGCGGTTTACGAAATGCCTAGTGACACGACGGGGCAATGGCTGTTGTTGGATAACGTCCAAGATCCTGGAAACATTGGGACAATGGTGCGAACTGCTGACGCGGCCGGATTTACTGGCGTGATTTTTGGGAGCGGAACCGCTGACTTTTACAATCCGAAGATTCTACGGGCTATGCAAGGCAGCCAGTACCATTTACAATTAAAGCGGCTTAACCTACAAAAGTGGATTGAGGCTTGCCATCAAGCTCGTCAAGCCGTTTACGGTTCTATTTTAGACGAGCATGCCCAAAGTTACCGAGACATCGATGCTCCAAAAGATTTTTCCTTAATCATGGGTAACGAGGGGAACGGGATGAGCCCTGAATTAGTTAAGGCTACCGATTGCAACCTTTACATTCCCATCAAGGGGAATGCTGAGTCCTTGAACGTGGCCGTAGCGGCGGGAGTTTTAATGTTTGGTTTAGTTAGTTAAGGTTTGGTTACATTTTCGGTTAATTTGCGTAAATGGCTTGATTAAAAAAAGTTTGCAGTTAATATTAGAGTAACTAACTAGCCAAAAGGAGCTTTAGATGAAGGTATTGGATTGGGAAAATGATGCACAATATTTAGATTTAGTCGGCGATTTACTTGAAACAGACGAAGTACAACGATTGAAAAACTATACGCAGCATCATAACGGAACCCGGTTGGATCATTGTATCCGGGTATCCTATGAAAGTTATTTATTGGCAAAAAAATTCCATTTAGACGTTCGCTCCACAGCGCGGGCGGGATTATTGCACGATCTGTTTTACTATGATTGGCGGACGACCAAGTTTACGCTTGGTACCCATGCATTTATCCATCCCCGGGTTGCTTTACGAAATGCCGAAAAAATTACTACTTTAAATGACAAAGAAAAAGACATTATTTTAAAGCATATGTGGGGAGCTACAATTGCTCGTCCTAAGTATGCAGAAAGCAGCATTGTCTCTCTTGTAGACGATGCCCAAGCAGTAAGTGAATATACGGACCACGTTCGGAAAAACTTGCGGCTTAAATTATTAGAGTATAAAAATAAAGTGATTAAGTTGATTTAGTTAAAGAGGTTTTTGATATGCAAAATGTACACCAAAAAACACCAACTGATTTTGAACTTTGTCCAAAGTTTGAACACCTATTTGATATTTTAGGAAAGAAATGGAACGGTTTGATTTTAGAAGTGCTGACCAGTGCCGGTCCACAACGTTTTCGGGACCTATCACGTTCGGTAACGAAGTGCAGTGACCGGGTGTTGGTTGAGCGGTTAAAGAATTTGGAAGAAGAAGGATTGGTCGAACGATGTACCTATCAGGATTCTTCCTTAATTGAGTACCGCTTAACTGAAGAAGGCGAAGGGCTCCGGCCAGTCTTAGAAGCCGCGCATAAATTTGCGGATTGTTGGTACTAATTGACTATTGACCTCGGCGAGGATTTTAGTTAAAGTAGCTAAGTGAATACAATATCAAGCTAGAAGAGTAGTAGCCGGTTGAGATTAGTAGCCAGAGAAGAAGGGAAAGCTGAGAACCTTCGATACTAGTTGCGGTGAATTCGCTTCGTTTTAGAATAGGCGGGTTGGCCACCCTTATGGGGCTAACCAAGTGTGCAAGTAATTGCAAACAAGGGTGGTACCGCGTTTAAAACGTCCCTTTTTAGGGGCGTTTTTTCTTTGCAGAAAGGTGGAAAGATTATGGGTTTACAGGACAAGTTAAAAGAACTAGAAGAAAAGGGCCTACAAGAAATTAAGGTCACGGATGAGTTATCAAAGTTAAATAAAATCCGGGTTAACTTATTAGGAAAAAAGGGGCCGTTGACGGAAATCTTACGGGGGATGCGCGATTTAAGTAAGGAAGAACGGCCTAAAGTGGGCCAATACGCTAACCAAATTCGCGATAACTTAAAGGAACAAATTGAAGCTCGAAAGGCGGAGTTAGAACAAGCGGCCCTCGACCGGCAATTAGCTAGCGAAACACTTGACGTAACTTTGCCAGGCTCACCCGTTCGCCAGGGCCAACCGCACGTTATCCAACAAATCATTGATAACTTGGAAGACCTCTTCTTAGGTATGGGTTACCAGATTGTGGAAGGTCCCGAAGTGGAATTGGATCGCTACAACTTTGAGATGTTAAATTTACCTAAGGACCATCCGGCACGCGATATGCAGGATACTTTTTACCTTACTAACGAAGTCTTAATGCGCTCGCAAACTTCTCCAGTACAAGCCCGGACAATGGAAAAGCATGACTTTAGTAAGGGACCGCTAAAAATGATTTCTCCAGGCGTGGTTTACCGGCGGGATACAGACGATGCAACTCATTCGCATCAGTTCCACCAAATCGAAGGATTGGTAATTGATAAAAACATTACCATGGGTGATTTGAAGGGGACCTTGATTACGATGGCAAAGGAACTATTTGGCGATCGTTTTGAAGTTCGCCTGCGTCCTAGTTACTTCCCATTCACCGAACCATCGGTAGAAGCAGACGTAACGTGCTTTAACTGCATGGGCAAGGGTTGTTCAGTTTGCAAAAATACCGGTTGGATTGAAGTGCTCGGTGCCGGAATGGTTCATCCTAACGTGCTTAAGATGGCCGGCGTCGATCCTGAAGAATACGGTGGGTTTGCCTTTGGATTAGGTCCCGACCGATTTGCAATGTTGCGTTATGGAGTTGACGACATTCGGAACTTCTATTTAAACGACGTAAGATTTTTATCCCAGTTTGACAAGCGAGGTTAGTTAACAATGAAACTTTCATATCAATGGTTATCCAAGTATTTGGATTTAAGCAACATCGAACCGCAAGATTTAGCTGAAAAAATTGAGCGGACTGCCGTGGAAGTCGATTCGGTTACGCGGTTAGATTATAAATTAAAGAAAATTGTGGTGGGCCACACTTTGGAAGTGGTTGATCACCCAGATTCAGACCACTTACATATTTGCCAAGTTGACGTTGGCGAAGAAGAACCAATCCAAATTGTTTGTGGTGCGCCTAACATTGCTGCGGATCAAGACGTCATCGTGGCGTTACACGGTTCACGAATTAAAGACAACGTTAAAATCAAACGCAGTAAAATGCGGGGTGTCCCTTCAAACGGAATGATTTGCGCATTGCAAGAAATTGGTTTTCCGGATAGCGTGGTTCCTAAGAAGTACGTAGATGGCATTTACGTTTTCCCAGCTGATAGTAACGTTCATCCTGGTGATTCTGTCATGGAAATTTTAGGGATGAATGATGACGTCATCGATACTTCTGTAACTCCTAACCGGGGGGACATGTTCAGTATGAACGGAAACGCGCATGAAATCGCGGCCATTTTAGACCAAACGGCTCAGTTTGAGGCGGTTCCCGAAGTAACCAGCGCCACGGATGCAAAACTAAGTAACCAAATTAAAGTTGAGATTGCTGATGATCAACTTGCTCCGGTATATAAAATGCGTGGTATTGACCAAGTAAAGGTAACTGACAGCCCATTTTGGCTCCAAACCCTTTTAATGAAGGTCGGTATTCGACCAATCAATAACGTAGTGGACGTTACTAACTACGTAATGTTGAAATATGGTCAACCATTGCATGCATACGACCTCGACCAATTGCAAGGCAAGACGGTGGGCGTTGCTAAAGCTGAAGCGGACACCTCATTTACCACCCTTGATGGCGAAGAACGACAGCTCCGTGACGAAGATTTAGTAGTAACTGCAGATGGCCAGCCAATTGCCTTAGCAGGGGTAATGGGCGGCTTGACTTCGGAAGTGGAACCTACTACCAGTCGGGTTGTGCTAGAAGCAGCTATTTTTGATCCGATCAAGGTTCGTAAGACCGCTCGTTTCCATAACTTGCACAGCGAAGCTTCGATGCGGTTTGAACGGGGAATTGATTACGGTGCCGTAACGGATGCGTTGAACGAGGCTATTGCCTTGATTACTGAATTTGGTAAGGGCCAAGCCTATCCGGATGAAGTCGTGGGCGCTGCAACCACTAAAGAACCAGTCAAGGTAGCAATTACGTTGGCTAAAATTAACCGGGTGTTGGGAACTACTCTAACGATTAGTGAAGTCGAAGCAATTTTTGCACGACTTGGTTTTGACGTAACCACTGATGAAAATGCGGAAACGTTTGAAGTAACCGTGCCAGTACGCCGTTGGGACATTCATTTACAAGCTGATCTTCTAGAAGAAATCGCCCGGATTTACGGTTATGATAACCTGCCTGTAACGCTACCAACCGGAGCTCCAACGGTAGGTCAATTAACCGAAAAGCAAAAAATCATGCGGAATTCACGGCAGATTTTAGAAGGGCTTGGTTTAACTCAAGCAATGAGTTATGGCTTAACTACGGTTGCCAAGAGTCAAAACTTCTTAAAGCAAACGACTGAACCAGTTAAGGTAGCTTGGCCAATGACCTTGGATCACGAAGCTTTACGAATGAATTTAGTTAGTGGGCTGTTAGACGACGTTGCTTACAATCACGCGCGCTTTGTTGACGACGTGGCGCTATATGAACAAGGGCGGGTCTTTTATTCAGTTGAAGGGCAAGCTCAACCACGAGAAGTGGAACATTTAGCAGGAGCAATTACCGGATCCTTGCAAGCAACGACTTGGAACCAACCGCAACAAAACGTTTCCTTCTTTGATGCTAAGGGAATTGTAGAAAAGTACCTCCAAAACATGGCGTTAGAAGGCCAGATTAAATACGTTGCTGACCAAGATCGCAAGGGAATGCACCCGGGTAGAACTGCGGACATTTACTTAGACGATCAGCTTATTGGATTTGTTGGTCAAGTTCACCCAACCACTGCGCAAGAATACAAGATCAACGAAACGTACGTATTTGAATTGAACTTAAGTAAAATTATTGATGCACCAAAGCAAATGCAACATTACGAAGTGATTTCCAAATATCCAGCAATTACCCGTGACGTGGCGTTACTAGTGGCTGAAGAGGTTACTAACGAACAAGTATTAGACGTTATTCAAGGCACCAAGCAAAAATACCTGTCGGACGTTAAATTGTTTGACGTTTATGCTGGACATCATTTAGATGCGGGAACTAAATCGCTCGCCTACCAATTGACCTATCAAGATCGAAATGCTACTTTACAAGAGGATACCGTTAACCAGGAATTTGCGAAGGTAGTTGAACAATTAGAAACCCAATTAGGAGCAACAATTCGCTAAGGATTACAACTTGGTGACTTTAATGCACATTAAGGGATAATTTTGTATAATTACCAGTATTGTAAACGATAGGAGAATGAAATCTTGAATAATAACAGCAACGATTCTAATCAAAGTCGGCGGAGGCGGACTGATAATAGTCACGCTAATAAAAACAGTCATCAAATTATCAAGTGGGTAATTAGTATTTTGGCGGTAGTAATTATTATTACTACCTTCATGGGCTACCGGTACTATAGCTCTTCACTTAAACCATTAAACCCGCAAAGTAATAAACAGATTGAAGTGAACATTCCGATTGGTTCAACCGCTCGGGAAGTTGGTTCAATCTTGGAAAAGAAGCAGGTGGTTAAAAGCGGAGCCGTCTTTAACTATTACACGAAAAAGCAAAAGTTGAATAATTTTCAAGCTGGCTACTACGTTTTAAAGCCTTCGATGACTTTAAAGCAAATTGCTACTAAACTTGAAAAGGGCGGAGCGGCTGAACCAATTGCGCTAAACGGACCGCGGATCTTAATTAAAGAAGGCGAAAATATCGATCAAATTGCCGATTCAATCGCCAAAGATTCGAAATACTTTACTAAAAAAGACTTCTTGAAGCTGATGAAGGATGAAAGTTTCATTAAGCAGTTAGCTAAGAAGTACCCTAAGTTGTTAGGTTCTGCAATGGATGCGCAGGGCGTTCGTTACCGTTTGGAAGGTTATCTCTTCCCAGCTAGTTATTCAGTTAGCAAGGATACCAGTCTAAAAGACGTGGTCACCCAAATGGTTGCAAAAGAAGATGCCGTACTCCAACCTTACTACGGCAAAATCAAGGAAAAGGGCTTAACTGTCCAACAAACCTTGAGCATTGCGTCCTTAGTAGAAATGGAAGGTAGTAAAGCTAGCGACCGGACTAAGATTGCGGGCGTATTTTTGAACCGGATTAAACAAGGTGAAACACTCGGTTCTGACGTTTCGACCCGATATGCCGTAAAGAAATCGGCTACGGAAAATCTAACTGCATCGGATTTAGCAAACCCAAGCCCATATAACACCCGGGTAAGCACCGGTTACATGCCTGGTCCGGTTGATAATCCAGGCGAAAACTCGATTTTGTCAGTAATTAATGCTGATACTAAAGATGGATACCTATACTTCTTTGCGGTAACTAAGAAGGCTGGTGGCCATAAAGTTGGCGACGTCTTGTTCTATAAGGACTTTGATAAGTTTAATAATGACGTGGCAAAATACAATCCGGAAGGTAAATAGTGAGGAATTAGATTAATGAGTACGAAAAATAGTCCAATTATTATTGGGGTAACCGGAGGATCTGGAAGCGGGAAAACAACCGTTAGTAAGAAAATTCTTGAACAACTTGATGGACACTCAATTTCAATTATCCAACAGGATTCTTATTATAAGGATCAAGCGGGAATGACTATGGAAGAGCGGCGTGCGGTTAACTATGACCATCCGTTAGCTTTTGATTCAGATTTGTTGTATCAACATTTGAAAATGCTCAAACAGCGGCAGGCGATTGACGTTCCGGTTTACGATTATACGATTTCAACCCGAAGTCCCGAGGTGATTCATCAGGAACCTACGGACGTGGTCATCTTAGAAGGAATTTTGATTTTAAGCGACGAACGCATTCGTGACATGCTGGATATCAAGGTTTACGTTGATACGGATGACGACATTCGGATTATTCGGCGTATTGAGCGAGATACCCAGGAACGGGGGCGTTCCCTAGAATCAATCATTACCCAGTATTTAACCGGGGTTAAACCGATGTATCATCAATTCATTGAACCAACTAAACGCTATGCTGATCTTATCGTTCCCGAAGGTGGGGAAAATAGCGTAGCAATTGATTTGTTAGTAACCAAAGTTCGCGATATTCTTGCACATGCAGGTCGCGACCGACAATATAATAAATAATTTTTGAGGTGAAAGAATGGCAGACGAAAAAAGATATCCAATGACTTTGGATGGTAAGCAAAAGTTAGAAGAAGAGTTAGAAACTTTAAAAACGGAAACTCGGCCACAAGTAATCGAACGGATTAAGATCGCCCGTAGCTTTGGAGATTTATCTGAAAACTCAGAATATGAATCAGCTAAGGATGAACAAAGTATGGTGGAAAGCCGAATTAACACGATTGAACACATGCTTCACTATGCTGAAATTATCGATGACGAAGCGATTGATAGTAACGAAGTTTCCCTAGGCCGGGTTGTAGAGTTCCAAGAACTTCCTGATGAAGAACCCGAAGAATACACCATCGTGGGTGCTGCTGAAGCAGATCCGATGTCTGGTAAGATTTCAAATGATTCACCAATTGCTAAGGGCTTGTTAGGTAAGAAGGTTGGCGACGTAGTCACAATCGCTACACCAGGCGGCGATATGAAGGTGAAGATTTTGACCGTTAAGAGTGCGGAGTAGTTTTTAAACTTTCAATATATCAATGATAAAAGGACTAAATCTTGAGGTGTTACTCAGATTTAGTCCTTTTTAGTTAGTGTTTTATTATTAACTTAGCTAGGAAAATAAAAGGGAGATTAGGGTCCTTGTGGATTCTAATCTCCTTTGAGTTATTTTTTGTTTTATTTATTTACGCCGCGATTTTTGCCACCACAGTTTGATTAGTAAACCTAACCAACCCAGAAGGGTGATGATAGTTCCCATTCCTAGTAAAGGAGGGTAATAAGTGAGCTTCCATTGGTGGGTGCCTGACGAAATTTTGTCTGCACTACCCAAGAAGTGGTTGGCAACTTTTTGGGTAGCGACCGCGTGGCCATCTACTTTTAAGTGCCAGCCCGGACTATATGGGATCGAGGTAAACAGGTACGGCCGCTTTGTAGTTGCCCTAAGCTTTCCCGTAACCACGTTGCCGTTAGCTTGTACATCCGTAAGCTGGTTATTTTGTGCAACGTGATCTAACTGTTTAAATTTAGCAAAATCAAGTTGATAAATTCCAAAATCAGACATTAATAGGGTCGATTTCTTCAGCACAATTTGAATTCGCACCCGCTTGCCGCGACTATGGTCGGCAACTGACAAAACAATTGGATGGTCGTAGTCAATGTCTTCGGTAATGCGTTGGTTATTAACGAAAATGTCGGCATTATGATAGTTCATCTGGCTGCCAACGGTAATGTAGAGCGGATCGTCAGTTTGAGGAACCACTTCAAAAGTAACCGAGGAACCCTTATTTAGTTTTTGTTTATTAAGCACTGCGTTCCGGACGTCAGCCGAGGTGCTGACGTTGGAATAATAAATTTGTGCAGTGCTGGTGAGGTCGCCGAAGAGGTTGACCTTACTTTGGCCACCCAACGCGGTCATAATTGCGTTTTGGTACTCTAACGGACGATAGGCTGGTAACTGGTTGGTAACTGGTTGTGAAGTCATCGTCCCTAAACTAATTGCGTAAGGGTTACGGTAGTTATTCGCATACCGAGTTTTATCAAAGTAATCATAACGCTGTAAAATATCGTGCCGGACGCTCCGGGTTAAAAACGGATTTTTCTTAGGCTGGGCGTCAACGAGCGACCAGGAACGAAAGTCTAAAAATGCGTCTGATAGTAAAGTTCCGTTCATATAGGTAATGTTTCCCGAAGTGGTCGGTTGGCCTAAATCCGCCATGGCCTCTAGGGAATTAGTTTCTAAGTTAGAATTAAAACTAGCTCCACTGTTAAAGCCTAACTGAATGGGATCGTTTTTTGCCCGGAAGTAATTAGTACCAATCCGCTGAAAATCTGCGGGATGTTTTTGGATTTGGCGGAGAGCTTTCCGCGCTGCGACACTATAAGTTTGAAATTCACTTTGGCTAACGTAGCTGATGCGGTTTAAAGACCAAACGGCATTAATTCCAACGTCGAGGACCATTAATCCAAGCATAATCGAACGCAACGCCGGGTTGGAATTTGCGCTCTGTAAGCCAACCCATAGTAGCAAAGCAGCTATGAAAAGGATTCCGCCTAAAATTAATTGGTCGTTAGATAAAAAGTCTTGCGATTTTGGCAAGAACTGGATACCTGCCAGTAGGATTAAACATAGTCCTAGTAGACTAGTGACCAGCGGGGCTAATAGCTTATTTTGGAGAGGATAAAGCATCCCCCAAAAGGCAAGCATCATCATCCAAAAGCTAAAGATAAAGCTGAATCGGTAAGCATACCACCACGGAAACTGCATAGCGTGCCAAAGTAAGTCTAGTGGTGACCAGCAAAATGACAGCAAGAAGATTGCGGTGATTGCCAAGGCACTTAGGCGTTGAGAAAGTTTAATTTGGCGGTTAAAGAAGTAGGCGATTACCGCAATTAAAATTACCATCCCGACGTAAATGTTTGGAAGTCCCTCGGACATTTGTTTAAAACTAAAGGTTCCTGGAAATAGCTTTAAAACCATCTTGAGCGGATTATATTCGAATTTCCACTGCAAGGTGTTTTCAGTGTAGTTAGCCTTTCCGTGCAAAAGTGCCCACAAAGTCGGCATCCAGGTCACCGCAGAAAAGATTCCCACTGCCAGCCAAGCCTGCACAAAGGTCCACGCCTTACGCCAATTGAGGCGGGGACTGCGCCACAGAAAATACATCACCGTAAAAATTCCAATCATGTACGCAAAGTAATAGTTAATAATTACCATGGCGGTCATGCTAATTACAAACAATTTAAGCTTGCGATCGGCGATAATTTGGTCGATTCCCATAATAATCAGTGGCAATAAAATTGGAGCATCAAGCCAAAAAAGGTTGAGCTGGTTTGCAATTGAAAAGGCCATTAAACTATAGGAAGTAGCAAAACCTGCCACACTAAGCCGGTTAGGATTTCGTCCAAGGCTTCGTGCAAGGTGATGCAAATAAAGCGCTGCGGTTAAGCCTGCCAAAGCATACTTGACTAGGGTAACGATTAGGATCCCGGTAGTAATACTTTCCTTTTTAAAGAAAAGCAGTATTAAATTAGTTGGGCTTAATAAATAGTAGGCCCAGGTGCCGAACATGTCACTCCCAAGGCCGTTGCTAAAGGAGTAAAAAAGTTGACCCGGGTGTCCTAAAATAGTTTGCCGAAAATATTCATAAAAAGCGACATATTGCTGGCCCATATCCACGGTTAGTAAGCTCGAGCTACCAAATGGAGCAAAGCCCCGGTAAATAAAGTAGGTGAGCATTACTAAAGCGGGAATACAGCTACTGAGCAATAAATCACGTTTTTGGTTATTAATTTGCATAAAGATCCCCCAAGCAATTTATTAATAGTATTAGGATAGCATAAAACATCTTTAAGACTTTACTAATCAGTTAGTGAAGTGGCATATTTTCTGGTAGAATAAACGAAGTGATTTAACTAAGGAGTAATATGTGGACATGAAAAATCCGAAGAAAAAATTTCGGCGGCAAAAAAGTGAATTACCGTTTCGGTTAAATTTAATCTTTTTTGGTGTCTTTGCGTTATTGTTATTATTGATTGGCCAATTAGGCTATTTACAAATTTTGTACGGCTCAAAGCTCCAAGCCGAGGTTAACCGTTCGGATAACATGGTAGAAACCGAAAATGTACAACGCGGGATGATTTACGATTCCACGGGTAAGGTTTTAGTGGGAAATAAGGCGCACCAAGCGGTTTCTTATACTAAGAATATGAACGTCCTACCGCAGGATATGTACGACGTAGCTAATAAGTTAAGCAAGTATTTAACGGTTGAAAAAAATGACCTTACTTCAACTGATATTGCGAACTATCTTTTAGCTGACAGTAAAAATAGTAAAGCTTACGCGCAAAAAATTCCTAACCGGGAAAACCTTTCTAGTAAGGCATTGCAAGAAAAAGAGATTGCCGCGGTCAAAAAGGATCACGTTGAACTGACTGCTTGGCAAAAGAATGCCGCGCGAATCTATAAAACCATTAGCGGAGCTTACCAGTTATCGACGGTTTACATTAAGGAGACTGATTTAACCAGCGAGGAACTATCTCAAATTGGGGAACACTTGTCAGAGATGCCGGGAGTTAAGATCACTACTAGTTGGACCCGAAACTATCCTGCTGGCGATGACGTAAAGTCGTTTGCCGGAACGGTTAGCAGCTCCAAAGTCGGACTTCCTAGCGATGAAGTGAACACCCTCTTGGCGGAAGGCTATGCCCGCAATGATCGCGTTGGCCAAAGCTACCTTGAAAAACGTTATGAACCAGTACTGAAGGGTACTAAATCCCAGACTTCTGTGGAAGTTAGTTCGGGCAACCAAGTGGTAAAACGAGTGCAAAAGTACGCTGGTAAGAAGGGTGATAACCTAGTTTTATCAATTAACTCTAAGTTCCAAGAAGAAGTGCAAAAAATCATGAAGGAAGCTTCCCAAAACGCGGGCGGCGAGTCAACCGGCGGGTACGCGGTGGTAATGAATCCGAAGACCGGGGCGGTAATTGCCTTGGCCGGAGTAGATCGCGATCCGTCAACCGGTAAAATCACCGATAACGCCCTCGGAACTATTAACGAGCCAATTGTAATGGGATCGGTGGTCAAAGGCGCCATGGTTTCCGGAGCCTTAATGGACGGGGTAATTACTCCAAAAGACAATACCCTGATTGATAAGCCCATTAAGTTGGCGGGAACGGGTTCAAAGAGTTCGTGGTTCAACAGTACGGGTAGTGCGAATATGCCGGTTGACGTATCGACCGCGCTAGAAGTTTCTTCAAACTCCTACATGATGCAATTAGCCATGAAGGAGGGCGGTTTCAAGTACAAAGAAGGTGCAGGATTAGCTGGGATGAATCCGACCGTGTTTAACAAAATGCGGGGATACTTTGAACAGTTTGGCCTCGGAGTAAAGACTGGAATTGATATTCCGGGGGAATCGGCAGGTTATAAAGGACCTTCGAGTGCGGCAGACATTGGTAAGGCGTTAGACCTCTCCTTTGGGAACTACGATGCTTACACCACAATTCAAATTGCACAGTACATGTCGACGATTGCTAACGGAGGGTATCGAATTGCTCCTCACGTGGTGGAACAAATCCGAAGTAGTCGTTCAAATGGTAAGCTAGGGGCAGTACAAAGCACCACCACCCCGCAAGTGTTGAATTACATCGACATGAGCAAGGAAGAAAAGAAAATGGTTACGGACGGACTATATAAGGTAGTGCACGGTACCAATAAATATAAAACCGGGGGACCGCTTGCAAGTATTTCACCAGGAATCTCGGCTAAAACTGGTACGGCGCAGACCACTACTAATGGGAAGTCAACGGTAACGCTATCCTTAGCTTCTTTTGCACCATCTAACGATCCGCAAGTCGTCGTGGCATTGGCACTACCAGGGTTGAGTACCTCTAGTGAAGCTGATAACATGAACGCGGCTAAGAAGATTTATGAAGCTTACTGGAAAGACGTCCAATCGAAGTCTTCCTTAGAAAACCCAACTAAGGCGACTAAAGAATCGGCTGCGCAAAACTTAAATGGGTAATTTATCGAATTCATTATGGAAAAAATATGTAAATCGTGGTAGCATGTATAATGCTAGTGGATTTTAGAATTCAAATATATATAATTAATGGAGGTCATTCCAATGCGTGTACACATTACTTTAGAATGTACTGAATGCCATAACCGTCAATACTTGTCATCAAAGAACAAGCGTAACAATCCAGATCGTTTGGAATTAAACAAGTATTGCCCACGTGAACGCAAGGTTACATTACACAAAGAAACTAAATAATAATTAAGGCTAGGGGCCCCAAGTTGGAGGTTGCTGGTCTTTTTTATTACAAGTTCACCGAATCAGGAGGAAGAGGCCCGTGGATAAAAAACAATTTCGGCAACGTCAGATAGAACAGTTGCGACAGTTGTCTCCGGATGTTAAGGCTAAGCTAGAAGAGCAAATTATGGAACGGTTCTTTGAACAAACTGCGGTCAGCACGGCAAAAAACGTAGCAATTACGTTAAGTCAAAAATTTGAGCTAAACACGGCCCCCATTATCCGACGCCTGCAAGAATGCAAGATTTCAGTGTTGGTTCCTAAAACTTTTGAAAATCGACGGATGGAGTTTGTTTCGTTAACCTCCCAGACCCAGTTGGCACCCCAGGCCTTTGGCATTTTAGAGCCCGTGGACGGGGTTCCGGTTGCACCCACAGCTCTTGACTTGATTGTGGTCCCGGGGCTAGCTTACGAGCAAACAGGCGGTAATCGTTTAGGATTTGGCGGAGGATACTACGACCGTTATTTAAAACGGGCTCCGCAAGCACATAAAATTGTGTTAGCATTTAATCAGCAAGTTTATCCTGCTGCTCACTGGCCGGTAGATCAATTTGACGTGACGATGGATCTAATTATTACCGAGCAAGGGGTTCAATTTAAAAACGAACGGATAAGATAGAATGGACAAAACAAAAATTAATTTGAAAAACTTTTTTGCCGGACCTTTCGTGACGATTACTTTAGTTGCGTTGAACGTGTTGGTTTACCTATGGCTAACCTTAGCAGGCGGATCAACTGATCTGACGGTTTTGGTAACTCACGGAGCCATGGTGCCAGCCATGATTAAAGATGGTGCTGGATGGGCAAGCTTGTTTACTTCCATGTTTGTGCACATCGGTTTCGAGCACTTGTTATTTAACATGATCACGCTTTATTTTATTGGACGCTTACTGGAACAGGTAATTGGTCACGGGCGTTTTCTATTAATTTATTTGCTTTCCGGAATTTTTGCCAACGTAGTTAGTTTAGCGTTTGCTGCACCAAATAGTATTTCAGCAGGGGCTAGCGGGGCCATTTTTGGGATTATAGGTGTCTGGATAATGATGGCTGAGCAATACCGAAACTATCCTTTTTTAGCCGGAATGGGCCGCCAAATGCTGATTTTTAGTGCGTTGGGAATCGTTAGCGGAATGTTTGGTACAAATATTGATATTTTCGCCCACCTAGGCGGGCTAGTCGCTGGCTTTCTACTAGGTTACGGGTTTAGCTTCCCTAATTTAGGCAAAGTACCCCTAAAGAAAAGACTTGGTAGCGGGGTTCTTCTACTAATTTTATTGGGAGTATTTGTGAAATTAGCGTTTACATTATAGCGATAATTTGGTAAATTAGTTGAGATGGTATTATGAAAACACTTTATGATGTGCAACAACTTTTAAAGCAATTTGGTGTCTTTGTTTACGTTGGTAAACGCAAGTGGGATATTGAATTGATGAGCATTGAACTGAAAAATTTGTATAAAGCGGGGGTAATTGACCAGCCGACTTTTGCAAAAGCTCAATTAGTTTTACGGCACGAGCACCATATTGAAGAAGTTAGAGATCATAAGCAAAAAAATGGAGGTTTTTTAGACTAATGGAACGGAAATTAATTGGGGTTGACCTTGGTGGAACAACAATCAAGTTTGCTATTTTAACTGAGGATGGCGAGATCCAACAAAAATGGAGCGTAGAAACGAACGTCCTTGATGAAGGTTCTCACATTGTCCCGGACATTATTGAATCCATTAATCACCACATTGATCTTTACAAGATGAGCAAAGATCAATTTATTGGAATCGGTATGGGTACTCCTGGAACCGTTGATCGTCAACGCGGAACGGTAATTGGTGCATTTAACCTAAATTGGAAAGAAACCCAAAACGTCAAAGAAGAAATTGAAAAAGGTACGGGCATTAAGTTTGCAATTGACAACGACGCAAACGTGGCTGGCTTGGGTGAACGCTGGAAAGGTGCCGGAGAAAACGGTGACGACGTGGCGTTTGTTACCCTTGGTACCGGAATTGGTGGCGGTTTGATCGCTGGTGGTCAACTATTACATGGAAAGGCTGGCGCAGCTGGAGAAATCGGCCACGTAACGGTTGATCCAGAAGGCTACTTATGTACTTGTGGTAAGCGCGGTTGCTTAGAACAATACGCTAGTGCTACTGGTGTTGTACATGTAGCTCGTGACATGGCTGAAGAATTCTCTGGTGATTCTGAATTGAAGCGCCAAACAGACGATGGGCAAGACATCACTTCTAAGCTAGTGTTTGATTTGGCAAAGGAAGGCGACGTTTTAGCATTGCGCGTAGTGGATCGCGTTTGCTACATGCTCGGTTTGGCACTTGGTAACTTAGCAAATACGCTAAATCCTGAAAGCATTGTAATTGGCGGTGGCGTTTCAGCAGCTGGTGAATTCTTGTTAGATCGGGTTCGCGATAACTTTGAAAAATTTGCATTCTCTACCGTGCGTTCTTCAACCCAATTGAAGCTTGCTCGTTTGGGTAACGACGCGGGGGTAATCGGCGCTGCTTCATTAGCGCGGGTATTTGCTTAATATATAGAATTTTGGAGATGAATAAAACATGGTAGCTGCAGCAGCAAGTAATTCGAGTGGATTTTGGATCAATACCGTAATCATTATCTTAATCATTGCCTACTTACTTTATCAACTATATATGTATTGGAAGCGGGGCAAGATTGCAACCCAATTGGATAATGAAGCTTTTCGAGCGGGGATGCGCAAGGCTCAAGTGATTGACGTGCGTGAAAAGAAAGAGTTTGATGCCGGTCATATTTTAGGTGCGCGGAACATCCCTTATTCCCAAATGAAAAGTCGGACGCAAGAGTTACGCCCTGATTTACCAGTTTATTTATACGATCAAGGCCGGACGTTTAGTGGACGGGCAGCAATGCTTTTGTCAAAACGCGGCTTTAAACAACTATATATTTTGAAATATGGTTACCAACGTTGGGATGGAAAAACTAAAAAGGCTAAATATTAAAAAGAGATTGGGTTAAAATGGAATTAACCCAATCTCTTTTTGTATACTGGTGCCAACTTAAGGTTAGCAATGTTTTTAAAACGAATTAACCGTTTTGGGCCGCGTGCCGTTTACGCTCTGCGCGTCGCCGATTTTCTTCAGCACGGTTTTCGATTTCTTCGACAGGCTCCACGACTACCTTATGAAAGGTATACATTGCACCTGCAATGGCACCAAGAGTTGATACGGTTCCAAAAAGGAATCCCTTAACAAATTTACCCATGTAATTCAGCTCCTTATCTAGGTTATCCTAATTATGCGCTGAATTGCCCAAAAATACCAGAAATAGATCTAGGAGAATGTTATGTTGACGCAAGTAATCGCCCACCGGGGCAGTAAGGGTGTTCGACCTGAAAATACACTAGCAGCCTTTAAAAAAGCAATTGAAGAGGGTGCTGATGGAATCGAAACGGACGTACATTTATCTAAAGATGGTGAAATGGTGATCATTCATGATGAGACTGTTGATCGCACCACTAACGGAACGGGCCGCGTATTTGACCATACTTTAGCTGAGTTAAAGCAGCTAAGCGCTGGAGGCTCCTTTAGCGGAAGGTACCAAAACGAGAAAATCCCTACATTGCAAGAAGTGGTCGACTTACTAATTGCGGAACGATATACCGGAATCTTTAATCTAGAACTGAAGTCCGACAAATTTAAGTATCCTGGGATTGAACAAAAAGTGTTTAGTTTTTTTAAGGATCTCGACTACCCGTTCGAGCTGGTGTATTCGAGTTTTAACCCGGAAACATTAGTTACAATGCATACTTTACAGCCAGACGTAGAGATGGCTAGTTTGTTCAAATTTAACGCAAAGGCAGCTCGCAAGTTGACGCACCGTAAGGTAATTCAAAATTGGCACCCTAGTATGGCTTGGGTTCGGGGGCATCGTTTTCTTCTAGGAAAACGACGTTTACGCCCTTGGACAATTAACGTGGAAAGTGATTTAAGATTTTGCTTTCAAAAGGGCTTTTTAGGCGTGATTACGGATTATCCGACCCGCGCATTACAAGTCCGGGCAACTATTCAAGGAGGATGAGATGCAAAAAGTTTTAGCAATTGTGGGTCCTACGGCAGTTGGCAAAACCAGCCTGTCCGTCGAGTTGGCTAAACGCTGGAATGGTGAAATTATTTCTGGTGATTCAATGCAGGTATACCAACGACTTGATATCGGCACGGCAAAGATTACCCCTGAAGAAATGCAGGGAATTCCTCACCATTTAATTAACGTTCGGACGGTTCAAGAACGTTTTACCGCCGCTGATTTTAAAAATACGGCTTCGCAGTTAATTAAAGAAATTAACGGAAGAAACCGATTGCCAATTATTGTTGGGGGAACCGGGTTTTATTTGCAAGCGTTATTGAACGACTTACAGCTGGGGACCGCTAATGAAGATCGACAACAGGTTGAAAAAGTTCGGGCGGCATTAAATCAACAGGAGGACGATGCACTCCGGCAACAGTTGAAAAAGGTCGACCCGGTAAGTTACGCGAATATTGATTTAAATAATCGTCGACGGGTGATTAGGGCTTTGGAAGTCTACCAAACGACGGGGCAAAAATTTTCTGAACAGACTAAATCACGGGGTGAGTTAGCCTATGACGCCTTCCTGATCGGGTTAAATACGGAACGGGCGAAGCTGTATGAACGGATTAACCAACGGGTGGAGATAATGTTGGAACAAGGATTAGAAGCTGAAGCCCGCTGGTTGTTCAAACAGCCGGAGGTTCCTCAGGCGGTGAAGGGAATTGGTTATCGTGAATGGCCGGCATATTTTGCGGGTGAACAACCTTACTCAACTACGGTGGCTCAAATTCAAAAAGATTCGCGACATTACGCTAAACGACAATTAACCTGGTTCCGAAACCAGATGGACGTAAATTGGTTCGACATTATTCAAAACCCAAATGAAAAACAAATAATTAATCAAGAAATTGAGGAGTGGTTAGTAAAATGAAGAGTTGGAAAGACCAATATAAACCGGAAGTACAAAAGTTAATTACCGAGGTTGAACAACAAATTCAGCCTAAATTAAATGAAATTGATGATCAAGTGACTTACAATCAGCAAAAAGTTTTGAACGCTTTTCAAAAAGAACGGGTTGCTGAGGAGAATTTAAACGGGGCTACCGGTTACGGTTATAACGATATGGGTCGGGACGCTTTAGACCAGGTTTATGCAGAGGTATTCAAGACTGAGGATGCCTTAGTTCGGCCACAATTTGTTTCGGGAACCCACACAATTAGTACGGCCTTTTTTGGAATGCTGCGACCTAATGATAAATTATTGTACTTAACTGGAATGCCTTATGACACCATTCAAGAAGTAATTGGAATTACTGGTGAAGCTGGCCGGGGTTCGTTGAAAGATTTTCAAATTGATTTTGATTACGTGCCATTGTTAGCTGACGGAAAAGTTGACTTTGAGGGAATGCGGTCGAAATTGACTCCCGACGTCAAAGTAGTGGCCATCCAACGTTCCCGTGGATATGATAGCCGAGCAAGTTTCACGGTTACCGAAATTGAAGCAATGGTTAAACAGGTTCGTAAAGTCGCTCCAGACGTAACCATCTTTGTAGATAACTGTTATGGGGAATTTTCTGAAACTATCGAGCCAACCGAAGTCGGGGTAGACGTAATGGTGGGGTCGCTAATTAAAAATGCCGGAGGCGGCATCGCGCAAACTGGTGGATACGTAGTTGGGCGCAGGGACCTCATTGAAAAAATTGCTAGCCGGCTTACTAACGTTGGATCGGGCAAAGAAGAAGGGGCGACCTTAGAAAACTTGCGACGGATGTTCCAAGGATTTTTCATGGCTCCGGCGGTCACTGGGGCAGCCATTAAAGGTGCTATTTTTGAAAGTGCCATTCTTGAAAAGTGTGGTCTCCAAGTGGATCCAAAGTGGAATGATGCGCGGACAGACTTGATTCAGACCATTAATTTTGGAAAGCCAGAACCAATGATCAAATTTGCTAAACAAATTCAAAAGAATTCCCCAATTGATTCTTACGTTGATCCAGAACCATCCGTAATGGCCGGCTACGAAGATAAGGTGATTATGGCAGCGGGAACCTTTGTACAGGGAGCTAGCATTGAATTTTCTGCGGATGGCCCGTTACGAGCGCCATATACGTTATATTTACAAGGTGGGTTAACCTACGCACACGTAAAAGTGGCGATTGCAAAGGCCGTGGAAGCAACTTTTTTTAGTTGATGTTAGAAAACCTGACATGATTCTTGACGGGCAGATTTTCAATTGGTAGAATAAGCTCAATATTAAAGGAGTTATTGGTATGAGTGAAAAAGAGCTCCGTCGTTCACTGTCAGTTTTACCAATTGGTACAGTTATGAAACTGACATCGCTAACTGCGCGACAAATTCGGTATTACGAACAACACCAACTGGTATTTCCGGACCGGAGCGAAGGCAATCGGCGATTATTTTCCTTAAACGATGTGGATCGTTTGCTGGAAATTAAGGATTACCTGGCAGACGGTTTAAACATCGCTGAAGTAAAAGAACAGTTTGCTCGGCAAGCCGAAGCGCGGAAGCGTTCGATTTCGGATAGCCAGATGCGCAAAATTTTGCGCGACGAATTATTGCAAACGGGGCGCTTGACCGACGATGATGGCCCAACTTTCCCAATTAAACGAATTTAATAAAAAAATAAGTGGGGCGGACATACAATTATGGCAAAGAAAAATTACACACCAGCAGATATACGACAGATGGCAAAGGATAACAACGTACAATTTTTGCGGTTAATGTTCACGGATCTCTTCGGGGTGATTAAAAACGTCGAAGTTCCAATTAGCCAGTTAGACAAATTGCTGGAAAATAAGTTAATGTTTGACGGCTCTTCAATTGATGGCTTTGTACGGATTGAAGAAAGTGACATGTACTTGTACCCAGACCTTTCTACCTGGATGGTCTTTCCATGGGGAAGTGAACACGGAAAAGTTGCTCGAATCATTTGCGAAGTGTATACAAGCGATCGTAAACCGTTTGCTGGGGATCCGCGTAATAACTTGATCCGCGCCCTCCAAGACATGAAGGACGAAGGTTTTACCGATTTTAACATCGGACCTGAACCAGAGTTCTTCCTCTTGAAGTTAGACGAAAATGGTAAACCAACGACGCACCTCAATGACCAAGGAAGTTACTTTGACTTGGCGCCGGTTGACTTAGGAGAAAACTGTCGGCGGGATATCGTGCTAGAACTTGAAAATATGGGATTTGATGTGGAAGCTTCCCATCACGAAGTGGCACCCGGCCAACACGAAATCGATTTTAAGTATGCCGATGCGCTAACTGCGGCAGATAACATTCAAACCTTCAAGTTAGTGGTTAAGACGGTCGCACGGAAGTATAATTTACACGCAACCTTTATGCCTAAACCACTCGACGGGATCAACGGTTCGGGAATGCATTTAAACATGTCGCTTTTCAATAAAGAAGGCAACGCCTTTTATGATGAAAAGGGTGAGTTGCAGCTTTCCCAAAAGGCCTACTGGTTCTTAGGAGGACTGTTAAAACACGCTCGGAGTTACACGGCAGTTTGCAACCCCATCGTTAATTCGTACAAACGTTTAGTACCTGGCTATGAAGCTCCCGTTTACGTGGCTTGGTCAGGTTCTAACCGCTCCCCATTGATTCGAGTTCCTTCCAGCAAGGGACTATCGACACGCTTTGAAGTACGTAGCGTTGATCCGTCAGCTAACCCGTACTTGGCGATTGCTGCCGTCCTCGAAGCGGGACTGGACGGAATTCGCAACCAAATTGAACCAGATGATTCGGTTGATCGAAACATCTACCGGATGAACGTTCAAGAACGTCACGAAGAACACATTCAAGATTTACCTTCTACATTGCATAACGCTCTTAAGGAATTTGAAAAAGACGATGTGATGAGAAAGGCGCTGGGCGACCATATTTTCCAAAGTTTCTTGGAAGCTAAGAAATTAGAATGGGCTTCGTATCGTCAAGAAGTTACCCAATGGGAACGGGATCAGTATTTGGAAATGTTCTAAAAATCAATTAAAATAACCGTTTGATTGCCATACCTGACTAATGGAACAAAGTCAATGCGGAATCGCAGGCTTTAAGTTAATTTGTAACCAGCATTCTGGCTTTTGTTTCATCGATAACGAACTAAGAGATTGCCTAAGAATTCTTAAATTCTTGGGCGATTTTTTTATTTACTGCAATTTTTATTTTGGTTAAGGCACTGTTTTCTCGTATGAAACGGTTTTAAAACTTATTTTTGAAGTTTGTTTAAATTTGGTGACTAAACGCTTTATTTATTTGAAATTTTTTTGTAACATTAAGACAGAAATAGAGAATGGAGCGGATATCATGGCAGATGAACGTAAGAACCACGGGCAATCTAGTGGGGAGATTTTAATTTCCCAACTAAGGGTAAAGGATCAATACATAAACGACTTAGCGCAAGCGATTGATCAACATGATGATTTACAGGTTTACCAACTTTTAGAGCCAGTACGTTATCGAGAAGAAATTGACCAGGGCTTCGATTTGAAGTATGGGGAGCATCCGTTTGAACTTGTTCGGGATCAACGTGCTGAACTAGCGCATTACCTAAGTGATAATTTAATTGATTACCTGATTCAAAAGTTTCCATTTTTCTACTATCGTGAGGTAGAAAAGGGGCAATTTATCGTCTTCTTTGGAAATTGGTGGGACCGGCGCCAAATTGGGACGCTCGATTCTTTAAACATTGAATTGGCACTGGATGAAGATAAGTTGAGTCAATTGGAAAAAGCGTTACAAGCTGAAGAAGCTGGCGAAAGTTTAAACGGCGACCAAATTGCTGAACTTTCTGCTGACAACGTTAGGTTACAAAAATTAATTGATGGCCAAGCTGAATTAGAGAAGAAAAAAGAAGAGTTGATGCAACAACAAAGTGACCTGGCTGAAAAGGGTGGCTTATTTGAGTCAGCAAAGGTAAAAGAAGAGCGGCAACAATTAAAAGACGACTTAGCTAAGGTCGAAGAAGAAATTCAAACTGCTAACCAAGCTCCAAGTAAGATTCGGGAACAACAAAAACAAATTTTGGCATTGTCCAAAGAAGACACCATGCTTGGATTGGAGACGGCAGCTTTAAAGAAGAGCTTTACGAGTTTTAAAGAATTCCATGAATTAACGCAAAATCTTTACCATAACTACCTTATGGATCTATTAGACGAAGGGCAGGTAAAGTCTAATGGATAAGCAAAAAACACAACCAACCAATACCAAAGCCACTAACGAATTCAAACAGAACATGTTAAAGGTTCAAGACGAATTAAACGAAGGACTCAAGAAGGGTCAACACTATGCGGAGTTAATGCAAGTGTTAACTACCACTACCGATCCAGAAGAGTTACTGAGTGCAACGCGGCAATTAGCTAGTTTTGAAGTGGATACGGCAGCGGTAGTCTTTCCAAAAAAGTTTGCAGCTAGTGACTACTACCTGATTTTTATGTCACGCTTGCTTGAGCTAAACGGATTGACGAACCAATTTCGTTCCGTAATGACTGAGGCTGGTGGGCATCCGGTTATGCACCATCAATGGCCAGGCACTGAACAGACTTTCCGGTTTGAAAAAAATGGTGAGCACTTAGCGTATGTTGAACAAACTAGCCACCAAATTATTTTTAGGTTGAACTTAGAAAAGCAGACCATGAGCTTTGATACCGAAACCATTAATAATTTATACTTCTTATCCGGTTCTGAAACTGATTCGCAGTCCGCGTTGAAAAAACAGGTTGCTTCTTTTATTAAGTTTGGCCAACTCCTTGAAAGGGATTATAATTTCCAAGTTGACTTCAACATGTTTGATGCTCGCAACGAAAAGACTTACGTTTTTGAAGGTACCGGTTTGGACAGTAGTATTCTTGATGAATTGTTTGTATCTGCGGCACAGAATCATTACATTTTATACAATGCGGATGAATTTTTAGGCGCATTCTTGCGTTTGAAATCTAACGTAATGCTAACTATTTTTGAAATGAGTGCCTCCGACCATCAGTGGGCGATGCGCGTTCAAGATCAAGAAGAGCAATACTCTTTATTTGATGTTTTGAAAGACTACGCCTTCTTAAATGATTGGTATGTCAATAACATTGGCGATTTAAAATTAAAAATGATACTTTAAGGTGATTAATAAGATGGATTGGGCAAAAATGTTACAGGCCTCGGTTAACCTTGACCGTGACATTCGGATTAAGCATAATTTACAAAACAGTTTGGCGGATCGAATCCAAGAAGCGTATATTTCATTGGATGTGGAATTGGCTGAAATCGCCAATGCTGCGGAATGGTTTAAAGTTTGGAAGACTCACCGCGGAAAGCGCGACGGAGAATTATCAGTTCATCAAACCGTTTTAAACGAGTTTGTGGATGCCATTGATTTCTTTTTGTTGATGGCTAATTTAAACCAGTGGAACCATTTAATTGTGATTGGTGATGAGCAATTAGCAAATTATCAAAGTGATCAGCGTGATTTGGACCTTTCTTTGATGTATTTAAATATTAAGAAAATGCTGTTTTCAACGTATTCTTATAATCGGGGGACGGATTTTCAACATGCTTGGCACTTATTCATAAAATTTGGGATACAAGGCTTAGGATTTACTCCTGAGGAATTGGAAAAGGCTTATTTTGCGAAAAACCAAATTAATTATCAGCGTCAAGAAAACAATTATTGATGATTTGGGAGCGACGTTTAAGACGTATAGGTGCTTCAAAGAAGCAAGATATTTTACTAAAGACTCTGTTTGTGGAATAATGGTAATGTGAGGCCGAAGTACATTTGGCGAATTTTGCGTTTATAAGGAAGCGATGTATGTAATGACGTATACTGATATCTATGGTTTTAAGCACGAAAATGCCACCATCGTCAGTAAAAAAGATGAGTTTCGACGTGTTTTCATTATTGAAGATGAAAAGCATCGCCGCTTCGAATGTTTGAAAGAGCATCCTGAATCTACTCATAAGGGATCTGCGCACTGGAAGTTAAGTTCTAAGGACACTCCACCAGATAACTATTGGGATGTTTTTGAGACGAGTGATAAATAATGTGTAGGGCGAGGGGATTCTTGATGAATCTTCGCGCCCTTTTAATTTGGATAGATTAGGTTATCTGGCCCGAAAGTTTATTGACACATTGGGATTTTTTAAATATAATAAACAGGTACGGTTCGGTAGCTCAGCTGGATAGAGCATCCGCCTTCTAAGCGGACGGTCGTGAGTTCAAGTCTCACCCGAATCATACTTATATTGGCTGGAAGCCCTGTAATATAGGCTTTTGAAGAAGGAGCGCTCACCAAACGCTCACCAAGCAAAGAAAAAGCACTCAATCTTTCAATTAAGGTTGAGTGCTTTTCCGTTTTTTAACTGGATTTTGATGATGACTTTTATCTTCTAGTAAAGAAGCAACTGCTAATATAGTGGTTGCTTTTTTTATTTTAAAAATCAGTTAAGGGCGCAAATTACTTTAATAAAAGTTAAATATCCGTTATCATTAGGTAAAAGAAATCATTAGAGGGTGACGGACGATGAAAAAATTTTTTGCAATTTTATTGTCATTAATTATGGTGACGGTCGTTTTGGGAGCTTGTACACACAACAAGGTTTATGGGACTGTAGTAGTCACACCTGAAAAATACAAACAGATCTCGGCGGATAAGACGATGATCGAAGACTCAATAAAGGGTTTAGAAAAATTTAATTCCGAGAATCCTGAATCAGAGCAGAAGGTAATTAAAACTTTGAACACCCTTATTAAAAAGGGGCAACGGCACCTTAATAAACAGGATCGGGCGCAGTTTAAGCAACTATTAGGTGACACGCCTACCGGAGTTAAGGGAATTGTCAAAAATGCTTATGACCACCAGCGTGGTTTTGACGATGATCTAAGCGAGCGAATCCGCAATAACATGCTTAAAGCAATTAAACTCCTCCCGCATGGGGTTACTAAACATCAGGATGAACAAAATAAAATTTACAAACAAATGTTAAAAGATACTCAGGCTGATCGGAAGTTATACCGGATTGGCGGTAACGAATAAGTGCTGAGGTAAGCCATAGCGAGGCAAAAGAAAATCGGTTGCTTTTGGGTTATAATATAAATAAAATTAGCGGCTACGCTAAGGTAACCGTACTGTCTAATTTGGGAATCGTTTGAAACCCAAGGGATGATAACCTGCGTTTTAATGCTATTGAAGGTGAAAAATCAAAAGTGCTTCTCAAGAATTTTAAGTTTTTGAGAGGCGCTTTTTTAATCTCAAGGTTGAAAAAGGTATTAATTAATCACCGAGAAACATCTTTATAAGACAGGTCCATTTAGTGCGAAGTATACCAATTAATTTGCTTTAAACGATGTAGCATCTTTTTTTAAAACCAAAATACAGGGCGCCATTATTTATTGTTATGTTTACGGGAATAACTTAACTTGTTACCGCTTCGGTGAGGGATGTTTGTCTACTATGCCACTTTTTTTAAAATAAGCGAAAAAAAGGAGACGGAAACTGGACTGTTAGCGGTTCATTTGTTGGGTTTGGTAAGCTATCATGAACATGTAGATGATAAAAGTTCGCTATTAATGTATGGTATAGAATATTAAGGGCGGTACAAATTTTTGAATGACTAAATTTGCGAACTCTATGAGGTGCTTAATTATGAAAAATGATCCAAGAATTATTAAAACAATCAATAAACTGGAAAAGGCGTTTGTAATGTTATTAAAGACTTACGATGTTAGTGACATTAACGTCCGTCAAATTAGTGACGAAGCCGGGGTCACGCGGGGGGCTTTTTACTCTCATTTTTCAGACAAAAAAGAATTCCTTGAGTTTACTATGGAAAGCCTAATTCAAGAATTGCTAAAACCATCCCTAAAGGACTCCGCGGATTATGTGGAAGAGACGAAGCACGAAAACGCCCATCAGGCAAATGTGCTTTCGTTGACTGAAATTTTTAACCACGTAGCTGAAAATTACCAAGCTTACACAGTAGTAATGGGAAGCGATCGACTACCTAGTTTCAACCAGACGTTAAAAAAACGCTTAATGGAAGAGTTTGAAAAGTTCGCAGATTATTACGATGACGAAATTGATTTAGGCGGGTTTCCCTTCGAAGTATTGAGCTCCTTTTATGTAAACGGAATTGTCGGAATGATCAAGGTTTGGTTGGAAAAAGGAATGATGTACACGCCGCATTACATGGCAAACGCAGCAAAACAAGTCCTTGATAGCAAAGAAAGTGTCAAGGCAAACAATTTAAAGTTGACTGATTTTTTTGTGGTTTAACGTTGACTAATTAACGATAATCAAGTATAGTACTAATGTTGGTGTGGTCTCCACGCTACAACCGCACAGAGTGAGTTTTAAGCATGGCACTTACTTTGGCGAGTCTGAGATGAATAAGGAGGTGCACGTTGTGTACGCAATTATTAAAACTGGTGGCAAGCAACTCAAGGTTGAAGAAGGACAATCTGTATACGTTGAGAAGCTAAACGCTGCTGAAGGCGAAAAGGTAACATTTGATCAAGTACTTTTTGTTGGTGGTGAATCAACAAAGATTGGTTCTCCAGTCGTTGAAGGTGCTTCAGTTGCAGGTACTGTTGAAAAACAAGGCAAGCAAAAGAAGATTACTACTTTCAAGTACAAGGCTAAGAAGGGTCAACACACTAAGAAGGGTCATCGTCAACCATATACAAAGGTTAAGATTGATTCAATCAACGCTTAGTCAGTTGGAAGGGTGAAGAGTGATGATACAAGCATGGATTTATCGGGAAGCCGACCGCATTAGCGGGTTCAAGCTGACCGGGCACGCGGATGCTGGTGAGTACGGCAAGGATATTGTTTGTGCCGCAGTTTCTGTTTTAGCTATTAATACCGTGAATAGTATCGAACAAATCGCCTCGGTAATGCCACTGGTTGATTCAGATGATGATAACGGTGGATTTTTATCAGTTAATGTCCCCGAAAGTAAGGATCGGGAAGCGGAACAAAAGGCGCAAGTCTTATTGGCTTCTTTTGAATTAGGATTACGGGATATTAGTAAAACCTATGACAAGTACTTAGTAATGAATTAACTTACATTCGGAGGTGTATTTACCATGGAAATGAACTTACAATTCTTCTCTCATCATAAAGGGGGAGGTTCCACATCCAATGGTCGTGACTCAGCTGGTCGTCGCCTTGGAACTAAGCGTGCTGACGGACAAGCTGCTAAGGCTGGTATGATTTTATATCGTCAACGTGGAACACATATTTACCCTGGTGTAAATGTTGGTCGCGGAAACGATGATACATTGTTCGCACTTGCAGACGGAATCGTTCGTTTCGAACGTAAAGGTCGCGACAAGCGTCAAGTTTCTGTATATCCAGTAGCAGATGCTGAATAAGCGATAAGCAATTCAGGTCGGGACAAATCATCTTGTTCCGGCCTTTTTTAATGAATTTCTTGTTAAATAGACGAGCGATTGATATTATGAACTTATAATAATTGGAGGAATCTTTTATGAGCACAATTTCAACGTCAGATTTTCATAATGGATTAACTATCGAAGTTGAAGATAACATTTGGCGGATTGTTGAATTTCAACATGTTAAGCCGGGTAAAGGTAGTGCATTTGTACGGACTAAGTTGAAAAACTTAAGAACTGGCGCGGTACAAGAAAAGACTTTCCGTGCTGGTGAAAAGATGGAACAAGCTAACATCGAAACTCGCAAGATGCAATACTTGTATAACGATGGGGCAAACTACGTATTCATGGATAACAATACGTATGAACAAGTTGAAATTCCAGAAGAACGTCTCGAAGAAGAGAAAAACTACTTAATTGAAAATATGGAAGTAAGCATTTCCTTCTTTGGTTCCGAAACTTTAGGGGTTGAACTACCAAAGAACATTGCTTTGAAGGTTGAATCGACTGAGCCAAGTATTAAGGGTAATACTGCAAGCGGTGGTTCAAAGCCAGCAACGATGGAAACAGGTTTAGTGGTACAAGTACCTTTCTTTGTAAACGAAGGAGATACCCTCAACATTAACACCCAAGACGGAACTTATATTTCACGGGCTTAATTTTTTGGGAGGCATAGTTATGGCAGATACGAAATACTTGGAATTGAAGGATTCCAGTTCAAAAAGCGGCGGAATCGCGATTGCACCTGACGTGGTTGAATCCATTGCGGGGATTACGGTCGATCAAATTGACGGTGTCCATTTGATTAGCAACAATATCTCAAAGGGCTTTAACACCATTTTAGGTCGTGACGCAGTTGGCGCTGGTACTAAGTTGATTGAAGATGAACGCGGATTGGTAATCAGGGTCAATGTGATGCTTGATTTTGGCGTATCTGTACCCCAAGTTGCCACCAAGATTCAGGATCGGATTCAACAACAACTACTATTTATGACCGGCATCGTTATTGATGAAGTTAACGTAGTAGTTAGTGGAATGGTTCCGGACAAAACCACGTCTGATATTGACCCTAACGATATTTTTTCAGAAAATAATGGTGATCAAAAGTGAGTTTAAATCGACATCAAATGCGGGAAAGCGCCTTTAAGATGATTTTTGCCCAGAGCGTAAATCCGGACGCGGATCCCGAAGAATTAAAAAAACAAGTTTTGGAAGAATTTCATGAAACCGACGTTGCTGATCCGTTTCTGGACAATCTAGTTACTGGAGTTCAAGAAAACGTTTCGTCAATTAATGAAACGATTGGTAAAGAACTTAAAGCTGGTTGGACGGTAAATCGTTTGGCAAACCCTGACCGGGTGATTTTACAAATTGGTACGTATGAAATTAAACATACTGAAGTGCCTAATAGCGTAGCAATTAATGAAGCACTTGAGTTAGCTAAGAAGTATACGGACGAAAAGGCACGTAAGTTTATTAACGGTGTTTTATCGAACGTTGCTAAAGACTAGGTTATGTAGAGTTACGGATGGAAACTGACATTCGTAACTCTTTTATTTTACAAATTATTTTATGAGGTCATGTGTTATCATTTAAAGTGTGTAATTATTCAAAACTGGAGGCGTTGTGCTTGGGACAAATCATTGATGGGAAAGCCTTAGCGGCTGAAATCGACTTACAGACTAAGGCAGAAGTTATGCAATTAAAGGAACGGGGAATCGTTCCGCATTTAGCAGTGGTACTAGTGGGTGATGATCCAGCTAGCCACATTTACGTTCGTAATAAAAAAAGACGGGCGGAAAAGCTTGGAATCCAATCGACGGTTTGCCAATTTCCAAGTAGCGTAACGGAAGCAACATTATTAAAAGAAATTGACCGCTTAAACCACGATGCCTCGGTTCACGCAATTTTGGTTCAGATGCCACTGCCGCCACAAATCGATGAATTTAAGGTGACGTTAGCAATTGATCCGCGAAAAGATGCAGACGGTTTTCATCCGGTGAATATGGGGCGGCTTTTACAAAATAAAACTGATCATACTCCGGTGGCTTGTACCCCCCGAGGAATTATGCAAATGCTGCATAAATACAACATTAATCCAGAAGGTAAGAAAGCCGTGGTAATTGGACGGAGCATGATCGTCGGTAAGCCAATGGCTGCATTGTTACTAAACGCTAACGCAACGGTAACGGTAGCACATAGTCATACTAAAAATTTAAGCGAACTAACCAAGCAAGCCGATATTTTAGTCGTAGCTACGGGGATTGCGCACTTTATCAAAGCTAACCAAGTAAAGGATGGCGCCGTAGTAATCGACGTAGGGATGAACCGGGATCAAAATGGCAAATTAACTGGTGATGTTGATTTTGCGGAGGTATCTCCAAAAGCTTCGTTTATTACCCCGGTCCCGAAAGGGGTTGGTCCAATGACCATTACCATGCTAATGAGGCAAACAATTGATTTGACAAAGTGGAGTATTTAATGACAAATGATCAATATTTAACGGTTTCGGCGTTAACTCAATATATCAAACGAAAATTTGACGTTGATCCGTATTTGCATCGGGTTTACGTGGTCGGTGAAATTTCTAATTTCCGTTTGCGCGTTAACGGCCACCAATATTTTAGTATTAAAGACGAACAGGCTAAAATTAATGTAATTATGTTTAAGTCGGCGTTTGCGAAGGTTAAATTTCAACCTGAAGAAGGAATGCGCGTTATTGTGAGCGGTCGGATTAGCGTCTATCCCGGAAACGGCAGTTATCAATTGTACGTCGATTCAATGCAACCGGACGGTGTGGGCGCTTTATATCAAGCTTACGAGCAGTTGAAGGCTAAACTAGATAAGGAAGGCTTATTTAAGGCCCCTAAACAGGCAATTCCCCGATTTCCGAAAAAAATTGCGGTAGTGACCAGTCGTTCGGGAGCGGTAATTCGCGATATTATTACTACGGTGAAGCGCCGTTATCCGATTGTACAACTAGTGCTTTTTCCTGTAGCAGTGCAAGGTAACGAAGCTGCCCCTAATATTGCCGCCCAAATTAAATTTATTAACACTTTACCCGATTTTGATACCATCATTTTGGGTCGGGGCGGAGGTTCAATTGAAGATTTGTGGCCCTTTAATGAAGAAGTAGTGGCACGGGCAATTTTTGAAAGCCGAATCCCGACAATTTCATCGGTAGGACACGAAACGGACACGACGATTGCTGATTTAGTTGCCGACGTTCGCGCGGCAACCCCAACTGCGGCGGCGGAACTGGCGACCCCAGTTTTGACGGATGTTTTGACAGATTTACAAAAAACGGAGCTAAGAGTTATCAACGCTTTCAAAAATATATTGAAAATTAAGCAACAACAAGCGCGTCAATTAGAAAATTCGTATATTTTTCAAGAACCTCAACGACTTTATGAAGGCTACGTACAAAACGTTGATCAATTAACGGAGCGGTTGCGTAATGCACAGAAACAGTATTTAGCTGACCGCTCTGCAGAATTAGTTAAATTACAGCACCGCTTGTTAGTAAACAATCCGCAAAATCAGGTTGACTTAGCTACGCAAAAGGTGGGATATTTGCGGGAACAATTGCTTAGCGTAATTACTAGGCGATTTACTCAATCACAAACACAAATGCAAAAATTAGTTGCAGCTTTAGATAACCTTAGTCCCTTACGGATTATGAGTCGAGGATATACTTACGTTACTAAAGACGAACAAGTGGTTAATTCCGTAGAAAAGTTATCCGTTAATGACGCAATTAAGTTGAACTTTAGCGACGGCAGTGCTGATGCCATAATTAAAACAATTAATAACGAGGAAAAATAATGGAAAAAGAAAAAACGTTTGAAGAAAATTTACAAGAATTACAAGATGTAGTAAATAACCTCGAACAGGGTGATATCCCTCTTGAAAAAGCATTGAGTGAATTTCAAAAAGGAATTCAATTGAGTTCACAATTACAAGATACCCTGAAAAATGCTGAAAAGACACTTACCAAAGTGATGAAAGACAATGGTGAAGAAAGTGATCTTGATTTAGAAACAGATGAAACTAATGAATAAAGAATTCAACGAGTTTGTTCGAAGAAGTACACCATTAATCAACGATCATTTTGCAGAACTGATGGAGAAGGTTGAAAAACACCAACCCCAGCTGGCGCGGATGATGGCGTATTCGTTCAACGCTGGAGGCAAGCGCGTCCGCCCGTTAATATTACTAGCCGTTTTAGAGGTGCTGGGAGAGCCCATCAATCCTGATGTGCTAACGGTCGCCGTCGCGTTAGAAGCCGTACACACCTATTCGTTGATTCACGACGATTTACCGGCGATGGACAATGATGATCTTCGGCGAGGCCGTCCAACTAGTCATAAACAATTCGGGGAAGCGGAAGCAATTTTGACGGGGGACGCCCTATTAACGATTGCTTTTCAATGGTTAGCAGTGACTGGGTTTACAGCTGAAGTCAAAGCCACGATGATTGGTGACTTGGCGCAGGCAGCGGGACCAGAAGGGATGATTGCTGGGCAGCTACAAGACATTGAAGGCAATCACCAACGCTATACAATTGAGCAATTAAAAAAATTGCACGAATTAAAAACGGGACAAATGTTGATTTTTCCAGCTAAAGCAGCTTTACATATTGCTAAGTGCGAAACCACGGTGGCTACGGCAATATTACGGTTTGTACAAAATTTTGGCTTAGCTTTCCAAATTCATGATGATATCATTGACGTAACGGAAAGTAGTGTGGAACTAGGCAAAACGGCTGGTAAGGATCAAGCGCTAAATAAAAACACGTACGTTAATTTATTAGGACTGGATTCTGCAAAAGAACGGTTATCGACGGTTCTTAATGCATGCGAAGAGGCGTTGATCCCCTTAGTTGAACGGGGTTACGAAGTTTCACTGCTTCGCGGTTTTTTAGCGTATTTAAAATAATGGAGACAAGGTAATGGCAAAAGAACGAGTAGATGTTTTATTAGTTAAGCAAGGGTTATTTGACACCCGCGAAAAGGCCAAACGAGCAGTGATGGCTGGTGAAATTCTAGGAGATAATGAAGAACGGTTGGATAAACCAGGGGTTAAAATTGACCCGAACACTAAATTACACTTAAAGGGAAAACCGATGCCCTACGTGAGCCGGGGTGGTTTAAAACTTGCTAAGGCCCTAGATGTTTTTGACATTGACGTGAGTGGACTGGTAGTTTTAGACATTGGCTCTTCTACAGGCGGTTTTACCGATGTAATGCTCCAAAATGGTGCTAAATTAAGTTATGCCCTTGATGTGGGGACTAACCAGCTGGTTTGGAAATTACGGGAAGACCCCCGAGTAGTAGTGATGGAAAATACTAATTTTCGCTATAGTAAGTTAGCAGACTTTACCAGCGGTCAACCAGAATTTGCCTCTATTGACGTTTCCTTCATTTCCTTAAAACTAATTTTACCGGTCCTTAAACAGATTTTAAGAACTGGAGGCTCGGTAGTTAGCTTGATCAAGCCACAATTCGAAGCAGGGCGTGAAAAGGTTGGTAAACATGGAATCGTCCGGGATCGTAAAGTGCATGAAGAAGTACTTAAGAATGTTTTGACCATGGCTAATGCGGAAGGATTCGACGTATTGGGGCTAGATTATTCGCCAATCAAGGGTGGCGAAGGTAATATTGAGTTCTTAGCATGGCTATCTAGTACGGATGCTGAATTAGGCAGCATTAGTTCGAAGGTAAATATTAATGAAGTAATTGATCGAGCATATTCTAATTTAAATTCGTAGGTGAGATAATGCGTAAAAATCAACGACACGCCCTCATTAAACAAATCATCAATAATCATCAGGTTGGGCGCCAGGAAGATATTGTTGAAATTCTGCAAAAGCAAGGAATTCAAGTTACCCAAGCAACAATTTCTCGTGACATTAAGGAATTGCAGCTAGTTAAGGTCGCCACGGTGGATGGCCGTCTTCGCTATGCGTTACCAAAGACGGATAGTTCACAAATTGAACAGCGTTTCTTTAATTTACTAGCGACGTCTTTAATTACGATCAAGGCACAAGACCAATTAGTTTACATCGATTTAAAGCCCGGGAACGGTCCCAGCGTTGCGGCAACTTTGAAGCAAGTTAACTATAGTTTTGTGTTTGCTGTGATTGCTGATGATGACGGAGTGCTGGTAGTTTGCAAAGACAATGAGCGCGCTATACAGTTAAGAAAAAGGATCACCAAAGCGATAGCCTATACCTAGGAGAGATTATCATGTTATTGGAATTATCAATCAAGGATTTTGCAATTATCGAAAAACTAGATGCTAGTTTTCGGCAAGGGATGACCGTATTAACTGGGGAAACCGGTGCCGGAAAATCGATTATCATTGATGCCGTCGGATTGCTAGCTGGGGGTCGCGGATCCGTAGACTTTGTACGAACTGGCGCGGATAAGGCCGTCTTGCAAGGCGTTTTTGATATTGCTGAAATTGCCAATACTAAGACGGTTTTAGAAGAATTAGGAATTGAACCGACTAACGACCTCGTGATTACTAGGGAATTACTTAAGACGGGGCGTAGCGTTTGTCGAGTTAACGGAACCATCGTTAATTTGAACAGTCTAAAAAAGATTGGGCAAACTTTAATTGATATTCACGGACAAAATGAACACCAAGAATTGATGGATAGCGATAAGCATTTACGCTTGTTAGAACAGTTTGATTACGCTACGGTAGCCGACACCAAGCAACGGTACCAAGCTGCTTTTAAGGCGTACACTAAATTAAACCGGCGTTTAAACCAAAGTCTAAAAAATGAACATGAATGGAATCAGCGGGTAGATATGCTGCAGTTTCAAGTTGATGAAATTAAGGCTGCAAACCTTATCGAAGGTGAAGATGAAGAGTTAGAAAAGCGGCGTGATCAGTTGGTTAATTTTCAAAGTATTTCAGATGCGTTAGCAACTAGTTTTCAAGTTTTGGAAAGTGAAGAAGGAGTTTCTGCAACCGATCAAATTGGAAATGTAATGCAAGAAATGCAAGGAATTGCTGACTATGATGAAGAATACGAGCAGATTGCCGATGAGGTTCAAAATGCCTACTATTCTTTAGAAGATGTTACTAATCGAGTTCGCTCGGCGATTGACTCGATGGAATGGAACCCTGCTGAACTGGATGAAGTCGAACAACGGTTAGAAACAATCCGGCAGTTAAAAAAGAAGTACGGCAATTCGATTACTGAAATTCTGAAATACTTATCGAGAATTGAAAACGAATTGGCAGAAATGACTGGGGCGGGTCAAAATCTAGATGATTTGGCTGTGGAAGTGGAAAAACGTCTGCAAGAAACCAAGCAATTAGGTACGCAGTTAACCAATTTGCGCCAGAAAATGGCTTTGAAACTAGAACAAGCAGTTCGGGATCAGTTGGCGGGATTGTACATGGAAAAAACACAGTTTAAGGTACAGTTCAATTCTAAAAAGGTTCCGGAACTCGACGGACTTGATGACGTTGAATTTTTAATCCAACCCAATCCTGGTGAAGACTTGAAACCATTGGCAAAAATTGCGTCTGGTGGGGAGCTTTCACGGATCATGTTAGCTTTGAAAACTATTTTTGCTCGTAATGAGGGGGTTACCAGCATTATTTTTGACGAGGTTGACACTGGAGTCAGTGGTCGAGTAGCTCAGGCAATTGCGGATAAAATTCATGAAATTTCAAATCACTCGCAAGTATTATGTATTTCCCACCTTCCACAAGTAGCTGCCCGGGCAGACTACCAGTTGCACGTGGCTAAAAAAGTGGTTAAGGGACGGACGATGACTAATTTAACCGCTCTTGATGATGAGGGGCGGGTTAATGAAATCGCTAAAATGTTAGCTGGGGTAGACCTAACTGAATTGAGTTTAGAGCACGCACGCGAGCTGTTGCAGATGGAACATGAACAAGCCTGAGTAATAAGATACGTAAAAAGTGAGCGTGGGATAAAAGTTTGGTAATTTTTGAGCATTAACTAAGAAACTAATCATCATGCTTGGATTTGGCATAATGTAATAATCCCTCCATGACTGTCAGATGAATTATGATATTTCATTTGACAATCATGGAGGGATTTTTGAATGTCTAGATTTAAGTACACAGCATTAGAAAAATTTAGCTTTTATAATTGAATTTAAACTACGTTGGCTGGAACGACATGAGATCCTTAAAGCCTATCAAGTGCTAATTAAGTTAGTTAAAAATGGAATTGAATATTTTAATCAACAACAAGAAATGGCCTCATTCCAGATGAATACTGGAACGAAGCCGTTTAGTAAGCTACCTAATTTTATATTATTTTGTCTGTCAACTTGACAGGGCCCCTAGTCCATGATGGTCGATTTTTAGTTTTTCTCAGTCGCGATTTTTAATAGTTTTCGCGCTCCTACTACGACAAATAACGGATTGCGGGTTACAAGCCACGTTGAACTTGTAAAAGAAAATATTATATTAGCGCGATGCTGCGAATTTCTGCATCTTCTAATGTCTGGGTGGTATTTGAATTTTGGTCTTGAATACAAAGCCTTCCCGAACGGTTTAATAATAGGTGGCCACGTAGCTCGACCACCCGAGAAGCCGTTAAATTGATTTGCATCTGAACGGGAACTTGGTTTTGGATAGCAAACGCAATCGTATCGTTGATTTGAGTTAAGGACATCGCTTGGTCAACAATGTTAAGTCCGCGGTCTTCAGGAACCACGAATAAATTTTCATAAGTACTACGAATTGCTGCGAGCGAAAAGTTAAATAATTTAAGCGGACTTAGTTTACGACTTTCCATAATTGCCTCCATCGAACGTTTGTTTGTGTTTTTATTATACGAACAAACGTTCAGTTTTGCAAGTAGTTTTAAATAAAGGTGCTCAAAAGCGGAATTACTTTGCCTTGACATGCGGAATACAGTTGAAAAATAAGTAAAAAAAGTGCAAAATAGTAATTACATACATATATTTGAGGGAGTTTGGAAATGGCGAAAAGAGGAATGTTGATTGTTCTTTCGGGACCTTCCGGTGTAGGTAAGGGAACGGTTAGAAAAGCAATCTTTGATCAAGGTGGAAATGATTTCCAATATTCAGTGTCAATGACTACTAGAAAACCTCGTGAAGGTGAAGTTAATGGCGAGGATTATTACTTTGTTTCTAAAGCTGAATTTGAGAAAAACATCGAAGAAGGTCAAATGCTAGAGTATGCCAAATATGTTGACAATTACTACGGCACCCCGTTAAAATATGTCAACCAGACTTTAGACTCTGGTCGGGACGTTTTTTTAGAAATTGAAGTTAACGGAGCTCGTCAAGTCCGTGAAAAAATGCCGGACGGCGTCTTTTTGTTTTTAACACCGCCAGATTTGATGGAATTAAAACAACGGATTATTAATCGGGGAACCGAAGACATTGAAACGATTAATAAACGAATGGAAAAGGCGGTCGATGAAATTAAAACGATGCATGATTATGATTATGCAATCGTTAATGATAAGGTCGAAAATGCCGTTGAATCAATTAAAAATATTATTAAGGGAGAACATTTACGCGTTTCACGCGTTTACCCTGAATACCAAGAAATGTTAGGAGAGTTGTAAAATGATTTTATATCCTTCAGTTGATAAACTGCTTGAACGAGTTGATTCTCGTTATTCATTAATTATGTTAGCAAGCAAGCGCGCACACCAATTAGATGAGGGCGCACCAGAATTGCTTGACCACTATAGTTCTCATAAAAACGTTGGGAAAGCTTTAGAAGAAATTGTTGCGGGCGACGTAGTTATTGATCCTAACGAAAAAGACCTATAATTAATCAGTACTTAAGGTTAAGTAGAACCCGTCACTGGAAAATCTACCAAACGATACTAAGTGTAAAGCGAGGCTAGGAAAAATCTGAAATGATTTTTTCTAGCTTTTTTACGTGATTGTCATTCCATTATTTTAGATGGGATTAGGTACAGGAGACTGGTAGAATATAAAACTAGGAAGGTGTTTGCCAATGAAAATATTATTTGTAATTACCGGCGGAATTGCCGAATATAAGGTGGTTGAGGCGGTTCGATACCAGGTGAAGGCTGGTAACGCAGTAAAAGTTGTTATGACTAAGATGGCTGAAGAGTTCGTCACCCCATTGACGTTTGCCACGTTAACCAACGAACCGGTTTATGATGATTTTAAATCGGACCTGGGAAAGCCAGTTGCTCACGTAGCATTAGCTGACTGGGCGGATCAAGTCGTGGTGGCTCCGGCAACGGCAAACTTTATCGCAAAAATGGCACTTGGAATTGCGGACGATTTTGCGTCTACGGTAGTACTTGCGTCTTCAGCTAAGAAAAGGGTTCTGCCGGCGATGAACGTTAACATGTGGCAAAATCCAGCGGTTCAACGTAACCTGACCCAACTCAAGGCGGATGGGGTAGAAATACTAGAGCCAGTAGTGGGAGAACTGGCGGAAGGTTACTCCGGAAAGGGCCGTTTTCCATCGGCGGAAGTGGTTAATCAGTTTATAAGTCAACCAGTTAGTAGTAGCCAGCAGTTGGCAGGCTATAAGGTGGTGGTCACTGCTGGAGGAACCCGTGAAGCAATTGATCCGGTCCGTTTCATTGGCAACCGTTCATCGGGAAAAATGGGTTTTGCACTTGCACAACAAGCTGCGGCAGCCGGAGCGACAGTGACTTTAATCACTGGACCAACTAACTTAAGCCTTGACACCCATTCTAAAATTAAAAGAATTGATATTGAAGACGTAGCGGAGTTAAAAGCAGCTTTAGATCAGGAGCTCAAAAATGCGGATGTGTTAATTATGGCAGCTGCGGTTTCTGATTATCGAGTTGCTAAGGTTAGCACGCATAAGTTGAAGAAACATGATTTTAAAAATGGCTTACAACTTGAACTAGTCGAAAACCCAGATATTTTAGCTACGTTGGACCGACCGGACCGGTTAAAATATGTCGTGGGTTTTGCGGCGGAGACGGATGATCTACTAGAAAATGCTACGGGAAAAATGCAGCGAAAAGGTCTGAATATGGTGGTGGCTAACGACGTGGGCAACCCCGAGATTGGTTTTAACGTTGACGATAATGCCGTAACCATTTTACGTCCGGATCAAAGAGCTAAGGTGATTGCTAAACAATCTAAAGTAAAGATTGCAGAAGCAATTTTAAAAATTGTTAGCGAAGAATTGAAGTAAAGGGGATTAGGGAATGACAAAAAAGTTTGATGTCATCGTCAACGTACCAGCTCTGCAAACGAACACACCATTTACTTACCAAGCAGACGCGGCAATTGAAAATGACATTAAAATTGGTTCACGCGTAATCGTTCCCTTTGGTCAAGCGGGACGACCGGTCCAAGGGTTTGTGATTGGAGAAAATCGGCAAGGTTCCCCGATGGAATTAAAAAATATTATTTCACTTCTTGAACCAGAGCCTTTCTTAAATCAGGAATTAATTGATTTATCAGCATGGTTGGCGGATAAAACTTTTTCCTTTAGGGTAACCTGTTTGAATGCAATGTTGCCTAATTTGGTTAAAATTAATACAAAACGGTTTGTGAAAGTTAATCGTCAACGAATTGATCCACAAAGGGTTGTTGAAGTATTGGGCGAGCAGCAGGTCGTCGATTTAAAGGTTAACGAGCTTGATTATCCGCAACAGCGTCAATTAAACCAGTGGGTTAAGGACGGTAGCGTTACTTTAGAGTACGCCACCGAAAATTCTGCTAGAAAAAAGATGATTAACTGGATTTGGCCGCTAGTGGATGCCGAACAAATCACTCAAATTACCAAGACGGTGCGACCTAACGCCCGTCAACAGTTGAAACTATTGCAGTTAATACCAGAAATAAGCGTTAAAGAAGGCCTTAGTCAAGCTTCCTTAATCAAGGATTATCAAATTAGTCGCGGAACGGTTGACCACGCGGTAGAGCAAGGGTGGTTAAAGCGTGACTTAGTAGAACAGTACCGGGACCCGTTTGCGCAAAGTGATCTGCAAACCGACCAAGCGCTCAACTTGAATGATGAACAAGCCTCTGCCTTTAAAAAAATTTCGGATGCTGTTCAAAACCGTCGTGCTAAGCCAATCCTATTAGAGGGAGTAACTGGCTCAGGAAAAACGGAAGTCTATTTACAAAGCATTTCCCAGGTGCTCAACCAAGGCAGGACCGCAATCTTAATGGTTCCAGAAATTTCACTAACTCCTTTGATGGTTAACCGCGTCCGGGCGCGGTTTGGCGACCAAGTGGCGGTCTTGCATAGCGCACTTTCCGATGGCGAAAAATTTGATGAATGGCGCCGAATTATGCGTAACGAGGTTAAAGTAGTGGTGGGTGCGCGTTCTGCGGTGTTTGCACCCCTGCATAATCTTGGTATTATTATTATGGATGAAGAGCACTCCGAAACATATAAGCAAACCGATGCTCCGCGATACCATGCGCGTGACGTTGCCATTTATCGGGCGCAAAATGCTAATTGCCCGGTGGTTTTAGGTAGTGCGACTCCAGCGCTGGAAAGTCGGGCGCGCGCAGAACGGGGGGTTTATGACTTTATCCAGATTCATAAACGCGCTAACCAACAGGCTTTGCCAGTAATAAGGGTAATTGATATGCGACGGCACCTGGGCGACGGGTTTAATGAGAACTTTTCGGCTCCCATGGTTAACGCGATTCAAGAACGACTCCTAAAGCATGAACAAGTAGTTTTAATGTTAAACCGACGGGGATTTTCGTCATTTGTGATGTGTCGTGATTGTGGGTTTGTATTGAAATGCCCTAATTGTGATGTTTCGTTAACCATGCATCTGGATACTCACTCGATGAAGTGTCACTACTGTGGGCATGAAGAACCAATTCCGCGAAAATGTCAGAATTGCGGCAGCAACAAAATTCGGTTCTTTGGTACGGGAACCCAAAAAGTTGAGCAACAGCTGCAACAGATCTTACCGCAAGCACGGGTCTTACGAATGGACGTGGACACCACTCGGCGAAAAGGGGCTCACGAACGGCTACTAGCGCGTTTTGGTAACCATGACGCAGATATTCTTTTAGGAACCCAAATGATTGCAAAGGGGTTAGATTTCCCTGAGGTAACTCTTGTAGGGGTTTTGAATGCGGATACTTCCTTAGAACTACCGGATTTAAGAGCCAGTGAACGGACTTTTCAATTGTTGACACAGGTTGCTGGACGAGCCGGACGAGCGCAAAAAGCTGGTGAAGTTCTTATCCAGACCTTTAATCCGGACCATTACGCGATTAAGTTGGCGCAAAAACAGGACTATGAAGACTTCTTTCAAAAAGAAATGTATCTGCGCCACCTGGGGAAATACCCTCCGTATTACTTTACGGTTTTAATCAACGTTGCGGCTTCCGACGAAGCTACTGCGCAAAAAAATGCGTACGAAGTGTTAAATAAAATTCAACCCCAGTTAAGCTCGCAAGCAATTGTTTTAGGGCCTACGCCTAAATCGGTTTCTAAAATCAAGCAAAAATATTATTACCAGATTTTAATTAAGTACCAAAAGGAGCCGCGACTCCATGACGCCTTGTTAAAGGTGCTAAATGAATCACAAGAAAAGTTTCGACACGGGGTCCGAATCACAATTGATGCCGATCCGCAAAACTTTATGTAAGCATAGAAAGTAGGTTTTTTAATGAAATCAATTATTTTCATGGGAACGCCCCAATTTTCGGCGCCCATTTTACAAAGTTTAATTGACCATCCGGATTATAACGTAATTGGGGTGGTCACCCAGCCTGATCGCCGAGTTGGTAGAAAGCACGTTCTTACACCAAGTCCGGTTAAACAAGTAGCAACTAAGCACGATATTAAGGTTTATCAACCGGAAAAACTTAGTGGCAGTCCGGAAATGGAGGAGTTAATTAATTTAAACGCGGACCTTATCGTGACGGCAGCCTTTGGTCAATTTTTACCGATGAAATTAATTAACTCGGTTAAAATTGCGGCAATCAACGTGCATGCTTCGTTATTACCTAAATATCGGGGAGGAGCACCCGTACATTACGCAATCATGAATGGGGATGCAGAAACTGGGGTCACCATTATTTACATGGTTAAGAAAATGGACGCCGGGGATATGCTTGCCCAAGCTAAAATGCCAATTACCGATCAAGATGACGTTGGCAGCATGTTTGAAAAATTAAGTATTTTAGGCCGGGATACGCTTCTGGAAACCTTACCTAAGTTAATAAACGGAGAAATCACGCCGGTAGCGCAGGATGAAGGACAGGTTAGCTTTTCACCTAACATTGCCCCTGAACAAGAAGCGGTTGATATCAATTTACCAGCACGCTTAGTAGATGCTAAGGTTCGCGGATTGCGACCTTTCCCAGTTGCTTACGTGATCATGGAAGGACAGCGGACCAAGCTGTGGAAGACGGCGGTCGTTGATCAAAGTACTGATTTAGCACCTGGACAGGTGGTTGAAAAGACCAAGCATGAATTGCTTGTGGCCACTGGTGAGCATGGTGTAATCAGCATTTTAGAATTACAACCAGCTGGAAAACAAAAGATGTCCATCACAGATTATTTAAATGGGGTTGGCGATAATTTACACCCCGGAAAGCAAATTATAGACAATGACGGAATTGAAAAATAACCCCCGCGATTTAGCGGTTGACGCTTTAGAAAGTATTGATGAAGGCGCCTATTCAAATTTAGAGTTGAACCAGGTGATCCAGGATGCAGACTTATCAGAAGTCGATAAGCATTTACTGACCGAATTGGTTTATGGTGTTTTACAACACCGCTTGACCATTGATTTTTATTTAGCAAATTTCTTGCAGCGACCAGAACAGACCCCGCGGTGGGTGATTAACTTATTACGTACGGCCATTTTTCAAATGGAATTTTTGGACCGGGTCCCCACCTTTGCCATCTTTAATGAAACCATTGAAATTGCTAAACGGCGGGGAAGCGACGGTGTTCGTAAGATGGTAACCGGGGTGTTACGTTCTTATCAACGTCAAGGAACTCCAAGTTTAGACAACATTCCGGATTTAACCCAGCGATTAGCAACCGAATATAGCGTTGCTCCGTGGATTGTGGACCAATTAATGTATGAATTAGGAGAAGATAAGTGCCGGAAGATACTAGATAGTATTAATCAGCCAGCTCATTTAAGTGTCAGGATGAACCCTATTCAACGTTCGACGGCGGCAATTCGCCAAAGCCTATCCGAAGAATACGACGTTCAAGAAAGTTTATTAGCAACGGACGGATTACGTTTACAAAATGGTCCTGGACTGGCGCAGTCCGCTAGTTTTCAAGCTGGCGAGGTGATTGCACAGGATGAGTCGGCAATGTTAGTTGGTGAAACCATGCAATTAGCAACGGGACAAAAAGTCTTAGATGCTTGCGCAGCACCAGGGGGTAAGACAACCCAGTTGGCCCAAAAAGTGGGACCTGATGGACAAGTAATTGCTTGGGATATTTATGAATCCCGTACCCGGCTAATTCAACAAAATGCACGGCGGATGCATTTAACGAACATTGTTACGGAAGTCCACGATGCCACGGCTCCTTGCCCAGAATTAAAGGAAGAATTTGATCGTATTTTGGTTGACGCCCCGTGCTCGGGAATCGGTTTATTACGCCGAAAGCCTGAAACGCGGTACCTTAAGAGCAAAAAGGATAGCAGCGATTTACACCGCGTTCAGTTGGACATTTTAGATAACGTAGCGTCGATGCTTAAGGTGGGCGGAATTCTTACTTACAGCACTTGCACAATGCTCCGTAAGGAAAATCAGATGACAATCGATGAGTTTTTAACCCAGCACCCAGAATTTGAACTATTAAAAACGCAGACGGATAAAAAAGTTAAAGCAGACCGCACTGATCTGAGCCTAAATATTTACCCAGATGATTTTGGATCAGATGGTTTCTTCATTGCGAATATGAAAAAAGTGAAGTGATTGATAGATATGAAATATGCGTACCTATCGGACAAAGGGAAAGTCCGCAAAACAAACCAAGACTACGTGGGAATTTTTAAAAGTGATTCAGAATCGATTTTAACGATCGTCGCTGATGGCGTTGGCGGTAATCGGGGCGGTGACATTGCTTCTGAGATGGCGGTTTCCCACATTGGTTATTTATTTGAGACCTCCGACATCAACACTGTTGAAGACGCCAAAAACTGGTTAACCCACCAGTTGGCAATTGAAAACCGTAAGATTCTACAAGCTTCTAAGCACTACAAAAATTTAAATGGTATGGGAACTACCATTGTTTTGGCGTTATTTATTAATGATCAAGTGGTCGTAGCAAATCTAGGTGACAGTCGTTGTTACATATATAATCAGCAGGCTGGATTACGTCAATTATCAACCGACCATTCGTTAGTAAATGAGTTGCTAAAAACTGGCCGGATTACCCCAGAGGAAGCCCGTAACCACCCGCAAAAAAACGTGATTACCAAAACGCTTGGTATTTCTGAGCAAGCCGAAGCGGAAATCAAGGTATTTAACGTGGCGGCTGGTGATATTTTATTACTTTGCACGGATGGGTTAACTAACTTAGTTCGTAATGATGTAATCCAACAAATCTTGGGAGATCAACAAAGTCTCGAAGCCAAAACGCGTAAGCTGGTTGATTTGGCTAACCACGCCGGCGGTTTTGATAATGTGACGGTGCTGATTGTGGAAACAGAAATGGGGGCGAGCTGATGACCCCGAATCAAACGCTAAACGGACGTTACAAGATTATTCGCCCCGTTGGTGAAGGTGGCATGGCTAGCGTTTATCTAGCTCACGATTTGATTTTAGACCGGGACGTAGCGGTTAAGTTAGTCCGTTTTGATATGCAAGACGATGCTTCGGCTGTGCGCCGCTTCCAACGAGAAGCATTGTCGGCTACCGAGCTGGTTCATCCCAACATCGTTAGTGTTTATGACATTGGTGAAGAGCACGGGATGAATTATCTCGTAATGGAGTACGTAGAAGGAAAAGATTTAAAACGATATATCAAAGATGAGTTTCCGCTTCCGCTTCCACAAGTGGTCAATTTAATGGGGCAGATCTTGTGCGGAGTGCAAGCGGCCCACCGGCATGGGATTATTCATCGGGATTTAAAACCGCAAAACGTGCTGATTGATAAACATGGGAATGCTAAAATTACCGATTTTGGAATTGCAATTGCCAACCAGCAAAGTAGTTTTACCCGAACCAACACGGTGATTGGTTCAGTACAGTACCTCTCGCCGGAACAAGTCCGCGGGCACGTGGCTACGCAACAGTCGGACATTTATTCATTAGGAATTATTCTTTTTGAAATGCTAACTGGAAAGGTCCCGTTTGAAGGTGAGACGGCGGTATCAATTGCTATTAAACATTACCAAGATCAATTACCGTTAGTAACTGATTTTAATCACCAAATTCCGCAAGCGTTGGAAAACGTGGTGCTTAAAGCAACTGCCAAGAACCCGACGGATCGCTACAAAAACGTTGCCGAAATGGCACTTGATTTAAAAACGACCCTAAGTCCGCAACGTGCGCAAGAAAGCAAGTTCGTAGAGGATTCTTTAACTGAGCACACCATCGTTTTAGACCAAAAGGCGATTAACCGCCAATTGGATGAACCGGATAGCGAACAGACCCGCTCAATTAAGATGCAGGTAAACGAGAAGCTTAAATCAATTAAGAAAAATCACCAGCCCGCAGCAAAAACAGAGGAAATGCACCGACCTAAACATCGGCACCCGCTGCGCAGGCGGGCGGCGTTTATGGCGTTTGCCATCTTGGCCTTCATTTTGGGGATTTTAATTGCCTTTAAGTTAAGCAGCCCGCAAATGGTTAGGGTTCCCAATTTGCATGGCTTGACGCAAAATCAAGCAACGACCAAATTATCTAAGGAAAATCTTGGAGTGGGTAAAATAACTAAGGTCGCTGATGATAAAACCGGTTATAATAAGGTGGTTAAGACCTTACCTGAGAATGGTAAAGCTGTTCAAGAAGGAATTAAGGTCAACGTGGTGATTAGTAAGGGACCAAATAGCTTTGATGTGGATAACTATGTAGGTAGTGATTATCCAAGCACTAAGCGGCAACTAGAAGCTAAGGGATTCACCATTAAGAAAAAAGAGGTGGTTACTAATCGTTTTGACAACAACCGCATTATTTCACAAGATGTGGTTGCTGGTCAGGTAGTCGTCCCGCGCTTGACAACGATTACGTTTACGATCGCTAAATAGATGGAGAAGTGCATGCATACTGGACAAATTATACAATTGTTAGCAGGATTTTATGATGTGCTAACTGAGCAACACGAAGTGATTCGCACCCGGGCACGGGGGAATTTTCGTAACCAACAAACTAAACCGTTGGTGGGAGATGTGGTCGATTTCAAAGAAAATTCGGATCAAACTGGCTACATCACTAGCATTCACCCCCGGAAAAACGAATTAGTACGCCCGCCGTTAGCCAACATTGACCAAGCGGTAGTGGTTACGGCAGCTACCCAGCCGGATTTCTCAGCTAATTTACTGGATCGGCAACTAGTGGCACTTGCCGAAAAAAAGATTAGCGCAGTGATCTATTTTTCCAAAACGGATTTATTGGATAACGAGGCTTACCAAGATTTAAAACAAATTGCCGACTATTACCAAAAAATTGGTTATCAAGTAGTTTTTCCTGTTCGCCAAAAAGACGATGCCGATGTGAAGGCGTTGCGCAAACTTTTTGCTGAGCGATTAACTATTTTTATGGGACAAACTGGAGCAGGTAAGTCGACGTTGTTAAACCGAATTGATCCGGATTTGAACATCCAGACCGGTGAAGTTTCTCAGGCACTAAATCGAGGAAAGCATACAACGCGGAAAGTTTCATTAATGAACATTGATGGGGGATTAGTTGCGGATACGCCAGGTTTTTCCTCTTATGCGGTTTTTGAAATGGCGGATACGGAACTTAAAGAATGCTTTCTGGAGATAAAGCAAATCGGCCAAAATTGTCGTTTTCGCGAATGCTTACACCTTAACGAACCAGGATGCGCGGTGAAAGCTGCTGTAGAAAATAGGGAAATTTTGGCTAGTCGTTACGCTAATTATGAACAATTCATGGGGTTGATCCGGTCCCAAAAACCAGATTATAAACGTAAAGGGTACCAGAAAAAAGATCGGAGGAAGAAGAAATGATTAAAGTAGCACCATCAATTTTAAGTGCAGATCCAGCAAATCTAATGAAGGATGTTGAACAGGTTCAAGGAGCTGACTACTTACACGTCGATGTAATGGACGGCAGTTTTGTTCCTAACTTAAGCTTTGGATTAAACACTGTTAAGGGCTTGGCACAAGACTGTGATATTAAGTTGGACGTCCACCTAATGATTCAAAATCCGGAAAATTACGTGGAGCAATTTGCCCAAGCGGGAGCTAGCATTATCGGAGTGCACGTAGAAAGCACCCAGCACATTGCCCGGGCTATCCAACTAATCAAACAAGCGGGTGCGCAAGCAGAAGTCGTTGTTAATCCAGGCACACCGCTAACTGAATTAGAAGAACTTTTACCAGAAGTGGACCAAGTATTAATCATGTCGGTTAACCCAGGATTTGGGGGACAAAAGTTCTTGGAAAGTTCGATTAGTAAAGTTAAACGTTTGTCAGCATTACGCCAAGCACGTGGTTTAGAATTTGACATCGAAATTGACGGCGGAATTAGTGACCAAAACGTTAAACAAGTGTACGACGCAGGAGTTGATGTGGCAGTTGCTGGATCATACATTTTTAACGCACCTGATTATACTAAACAAGTACAAACCTTAAAGGACCTTACTAAATAATGAAAATATTTAACCTATTAGTCGGCGGCGACCCGGCAAATTTACCAGAAAATTGGCAAGAATTAGATGGTGAATGGGTTGGCGTAGACCGCGGAGCATTACGTTTGGTAAATGAACAGCTTAAAGGTAGTTTGGCAATTGGCGATTTTGATTCGGTGAGCGAAGCAGAGTTTGCAAAGGTCGCAGCGGGATTTGATAGAGTGGTTAAATTAAACCCCATCAAAGATGATACGGACACCGAAGCGGCGTTAGCTAAGGTATTAAATATTGACGATCACGCACAGGTTCGCATTCTAGGCGTTAGCGGCGGGCGGATCGACCACTTGCTAGCAAACGTGTTAATGGTGCTAGAAGCGCGCTTTCGGCGATTTGCTGAACAGATTACGTTGATTGACCGGCAAAATCGGATTACCTTTTTCAATTCTGGAAAACACACAATTAAAAAGGAAGCTGGTTTTAAATATTTGTCATTCATTCCGTTAACGCCCATTGACGCATTGACTTTGGATGATGAAAAGTACCAACTGCATAATCACATGGTGCCCAATGCGCGGGCCTACGTAAGCAACGAGTTTATTGGTAGTACGGCTACCGTTTACTTAAGCAACGGATTAATTGCGGTTATTCAAAGCAAGGACTAAGTAAAATAAAAAAATGCTCTTAACAGCTAGATGATTATCTAACGGTTAAGAGCATTTTTTGTTTTAAGCTTTTAAGTGCTTGGTTATACACGAGTTACTTTACCTGATTTTAGAGCTCGAGCAGAAACCCAAACGCGTTTAGGCTTACCATCAACTAAGATGCGAACCTTTTGTAAATTTGGCTTCCAGCTTCGGCGGCTGTGGTTCAAAGCGTGTGAGCGAGTATTTCCAAAACTTGTGCGCTTACCGGTGACAAAATCTTTTGCCATGTTGAAACCCTCCTTTGTCACTTCTATATCTCAATAGAATCTATTTCAATTACCATAACAATTTATCACATTGCCCGGTATATTGCAATAGGAAACTTTCAAGTAATTATCCTTGACAGATATTTTAACGTGACGAAATAAAAGTTGCTGTCACTTCTGTTTAAGAATTGGCACGAACATAATTTCCCAGTATAATAGGAATTGACGTCGATTTATGGGGCAGGTTCTTGTATTTAGCGTCTAGATAAGATATGGTAAAATATCGTTGGTATATATGATACTAAGGAGGCAGGAAGATGGCTGTCAAAATTAAAACAAAAAATGGAACCATCGAGGTTTCAAACGATGTGATCGCGACGGTGGTCGGCAGCGCAGCTACGGATAACTATGGTGTAGTGGGCATGGCCAGCAAGAATCAAATCCGCGACAACATTAATGAAATTTTAAAACGTGAAAATTATGCACGAGGCGTGGTAATTAAACAAGAAGATAATGGGGTTGCAATTGACGTATACATCATTGTCGGTTATGGTACAAAAATTTCTGAAATTTCAAAAAATGTACAATCAAAAGTAAAATATAACCTGGAATCAATGCTAGGCATTTCTGCTAACTCAGTGAATGTCTTCGTTCAGGGTGTAAAGGCACTCAGCGATTAGTTCGTTGGGTTGGGAGGATAAAGAATTGGAAGTAATCGAAACCTTAGTTACTAATGAAGTTTTTGATCAGATGGTGCAGGCTAGTGCTGATCGCTTAAAAATGAATGCGGATTTTATTAACTCATTAAACGTTTTTCCGGTACCGGATGGAGACACCGGAACTAACATGAGTTTATCGTTAGAAAGTGGTGCAAAGTACGAAGCTAACGATGCTAGTGAAGAAGTTGGTCACTTGGCAGGTTCCTTAGCTAAAGGACTTTTAATGGGCGCGCGAGGTAATTCGGGCGTTATTTTATCGCAAATTTTCCGCGGCTTTGCTAAAAGTGTGGAAGGTAAGGAAAGCTTAGATGCCAAGGATCTTGCAGATGCGGTCGCTAATGGCGCTAAGACGGCTTATAAAGCGGTAATGAAACCTACTGAAGGAACTATCTTAACGGTGGTTCGAGAAGCCGCTAAGGCCGGTAACGAAGCTGCTTTAACGAGTGATAATTTGGCTGAGGTAATGCAGGCAATCGATACTGCAGCGCAAGCAGCTTTGAAAAAGACTACGGAACTGCTCCCGGTTTTAAAGGAAGTCGGAGTAGTTGATTCTGGTGGTCAAGGATTGGTTTTTGTTTTTGACGCCTTTAATGATGTTTTAAACGGTAAGGACGTCAGCGAATATCAACATGAACCAGACGTTACCGAAATCAATGAAATGGTGGAAGCCAAGCACCACCAAAGCGTGCAAGGAAAAATTAATCCCGAAGATATTAAGTATGGTTACTGTACCCAGATGATGGTGCGGATCGGTAAGGGACTCCAAGTTTCTCAAGAATTTGATTACGACACCTTCTACAACTACCTTGCGAAGTTAGGGGATTCCTTACTCGTAATTAATGACGATGAAGTGGTTAAGGTACATGTGCATACCGAACATCCTGGCGACGTTTTAAGCTGGGGACAACAATTCGGGGATTTAACCAAGATCAAGATCGATAACATGCGCTGGCAGCAAGAAGAGATTATTGAACAAGACGACTCGTTGACTGCTCCCGAACCTAAGGAAGCCCCCGAAACGGCGGTAATCGCGATTTCTTCGGGAGACGGGATTTCAAAATTGTTTAATAGCTTAGGCGTTACCCACATTATTAGCGGTGGGCAAACCATGAACCCAAGTACGGCAGATATTGCTGCAATGATCAACAATTCGGGTGCTAAGCAAGCCATTGTTTTACCTAACAACAAAAACATCTTCTTAGCAGCAGAACAAGCTGTGGAAGTTGCTGAAATTCCGACTAAGATCGTTCACAGTCGGACAATTTCCCAAGGAATGGCGGCAATGCTTGAGTTCGATCCCGAAGCGGAACTTGATGAAAATGTAAGTGCAATGGAAGATAACCTAGATACCGTCAAAAGCGGTCAAGTAACGGTTGCGGTCCGCGATACTAAGTTAGACGGACGTCAAATCCGCAAAGATGATTATATGGGCATGATTGATGGCAAAATTGTTAATACCGCTGCAAACCTCATGGAAGCAACTACTGAAATGGTTAAGTTAATGCTTGATGAAGATAGTGAGATTGTAACGATTATTTATGGCAAAGATGCAAACCAAAAACAAGCAGATGAATTAGAACAGGCTATCTTAGCAATTGACGAAGACCTTGAAATTGAAATTCACGAAGGGGACCAACCCGTATATCCATTTTTAATTTCGGTTGAGTAGGCTAAGCGGTTTAAAAGTGTTAAGCTAATGCTGAAATAGATTTTAGAGGCTATGACAAACGTAATTGATGTCACAGCCTCGATTTGCATTGTGGAGGAAAAATGAAAAGTCTGACAGATTCAGTGCAGGTACTGGCAGGAGTCGGCCCTAAGCGCGCGCAAGCACTGCAAGAGCTGGGGATCCAGACGATTGAAGACTTGATCACCTACTATCCCTTTCGTTACGAAGATTTAGCAGCAAAAAAGCCGCAAGAAGTTGCTGATCAACAGAAAGTTACTTTTCAAGGAATCGTGGCTACTGCACCGACCATTGCTCGCTTTGGAAGGCATAAGGTGCGGGTTAATTTTCGGCTATTAGTAGAAAACAGCTCGGTGATGGTCACTTTTTTTAACCAACCGTGGATCAAAAAGCAGCTTGAAGCTAACCAAGAAGTGGCTATCTATGGAAAATGGGATGCTAACCGGCAAAGTTTGACCGGAATCAAGATAATTACTGAAGAACAGGGAATGGAAGCTGTCTATCCCGCTAACAAACATATTCGACAAGCGACAATCCAACAATTAGTGGAGGCAGCTTTGAATGAATATGCTGAGCAAGTCCAGGATGTGATTCCGGAAGCTTTAATTGAAAAATACCGGTTAATGCATCGTTTGGCAATGATTAAAGCCCTGCATTTTCCTGGCGACGAGCAGATTACTAAACAAGCCCGCCGAACCGCAATGTTTGAAGAATTTTTAGTTTTTCAAATGGGATTGCAAGTGGTTAAATCGCGGGACCGCGTGGAAAAAGGAACCAAAATTGACTATCAGATCCAACTAGTTCGGGAATTTATCCAACAGTTGCCGTTTGAACTAACTGGAGCTCAAAAGCGGGTTACCAATGAAATTTTAGCTAACCTTAAATCAGCTTGGCATATGAACCGGTTGTTGCAAGGGGATGTAGGTAGCGGGAAAACGGTGGTGGCGGCAATTGCCATGTACGCCACCATCACCTCCGGCCACCAGGCGGCCTTGATGGCGCCAACCGAAATCCTTGCTGAGCAACACGCTAATAACCTCATTAAGTTTTTTGCCAATTTTGACGTTAAAATTGGTCTGTTAGTTGGCGGAATGCGTAAGAAAGTGCGCAATGAGCTTTTGGAAGCTGTTAAAGCTGGAGAAATTGACATCGTAATTGGTACCCACGCTTTAATTCAAGACGATGTGGAATTCAAAAACTTAGGCTTAGCCATCATTGATGAACAACACCGCTTTGGGGTGAACCAGCGGCAAAAGTTGCGCCAAAAAGGAGCGAATCCTGATATCTTGGCGATGACGGCTACCCCAATTCCCCGTACCTTAGCCATTACTGCTTACGGGGATATGGATGTGTCGATTATTGATCAACTTCCTGCTGGTCGCAAGCCAGTGGTTACTAAGTGGTTGAAAAAAGGCGAGTGGGATAAAGTACTGGCATTGATGGAACACGAATTTAAAAAGGGACGGCAAGCTTTTGTGGTAGCACCGCTAATTGAGGAATCAGAAGTCATGGATTTGCAAAATGCCATGGCATTGTATGAGGAACTAAAAGATTTCTTTGGACAAAGATATGCGATTGGAATCTTGCATGGTAAAATGGATGGTGCAGAAAAGGACCAAATCATGGCTGATTTTAAAGCTGGAAAGTATGCGGGGTTAGTCTCGACCACGGTAATTGAAGTGGGCGTAGACGTACCTAACGCCACCTTAATGGTGATTCAAGATGCGGACCGGTTTGGGTTAGCCCAGCTCCACCAATTGCGCGGACGGATCGGTCGGGGACAGCAACAAGCATATTGTTTACTGGTTGCCGATCCCAAAAATGCCGTGGGTAAACAACGGATGCAAATCATGGTTGAAACCAATAACGGTTTCCGAATTGCCGAAGCGGACCTTAAAATGCGTGGGCAAGGGGATTTGTTTGGTCAACAACAATCGGGAGTGCCTGAATTTAAAGTCGGGGACCCGGTGGTGGATTTAGGTGCCTTACAAACTGCCCAACTTGAAGCTGCTAAGATTGTTAACCAACCCGATTGGCAATCCCAACCAGCTTTCCAAAACTTAGCCAAGTATTTGAACCAAGTTATGCAAATTGAGCAAGGGTTAGATTAATTAAACTAGATAATAAACATAAGGAGAGTAAAAATGAAAATTGCCGTTGATGCAATGGGCGGCGACAACGCCCCCGAGCAGATTGTTAAAGGAGTGGCTGCCGCTCGTGAAGCTTTACCGGACGTGGAATTTATTTTATACGGGAAAAAAGACGAAATTACTAAGTATATGGACGACTTTCGGAACGTCCAAATTGTGCATACTGACGAAGTAATCACTATGGAAGATGAACCAGTGCGGGCAGTTCGACGTAAGAAACAGTCTTCAATGGTTTTAGCTGCTCAAGCAGTTAAGGAAGGCAATGCGGATGCAATTTTTTCTGCTGGAAATACCGGAGCGCTGTTAGCGGCGGGATTGTTTGTCATTGGCCGGATTAAAGGGGTCGACCGTCCCGGAATGACCACCACGTTACCAAGCTTACAAGGGCCTCACGATAATTTCACCATGCTTGACGTGGGTGCCAATGCGGAAAGCAAAGCCAAGAATCTGCACGACTTTGCTATTTTAGGTAATTTTTATAGTGCTAACGTAATGCATATTACGAATCCCCGGATTGCTCTCTTAAACAACGGTACGGAATATGATAAAGGGGATCGAGTTCATAAGGAAGCTTATCAATTGTTAAATGACGATAGCTCTTTAAATTTTGTCGGCAATGTTGAGTCCCGGGAATTGTTAAACGGCGCAGCTGACGTTGTGGTAACCGATGGATTTACCGGAAACGCGGTTTTAAAAAATACTGAAGGAACGGCGCTATCCATGCTTAAACTGGTTAAGGACACCATTTTAAACAGTGGCGTAAAAGGTAAAATGGGCGGTTTACTGTTGAAGTCCGCCTTTAGTCAAATTAAAGACCAGATGGACTATTCTAAGCACGGGGGTGCCGTACTCTTAGGGGTTAAAGCTCCGGTGGTGAAAGCGCACGGCTCTAGTAATGCTAACCAAGTAAAAAATGCTTTAATTCAAGTTCACGAAATTGTGGACTCCAAATTAGTTAAAAATCTTGCCGAATACTTTGACATGCACGTTAAATGTATTCAACAAGACGAAGTGGACAAGCCTCGGAAAAACAATTAAAATATTATCAGGATTTATAACAAATTTAAGGAGCAAGTAAATTGTCAAAAGAAGAAATTTTTAACAAAATTGCGGCAATTTTGGCAGACCGTTTTGAGTTGGATGCCGATCAAATTACCGAAAAGCTTAACTTCAAGGAAGATTTGAACGCTGATTCAATCGATATCGTTGAATTTGTACTAGAATTAGAAGATACTTTCGGAGCTGAAATCAGCGATGAAGACGCTGAAAAGTTGACTACAGTTGCCGATGCTGTTAACTACATTAGTGAACATCAGTCTTAATACAATAATGGGAAACTCGGTGATTGAATGTACTTTGGTCACCGAGTTATTCTTATCTATAAAAGAATTATTGAGTTTAAATTTAGAAAGGAATGATCGAGTTGTTAAAAGATTTAGAAGACGATCTAAGTGAAATGTTTGATATTCATTTTACCAAGCACGAACTACTGGACGAAGCCTTCACTCAAGCATCTTACGTTAATGAACACCCGCACCAAGGGTTGAAGTTCTATGAACGGATTGAATTTTTAGGGGATGCGGTTTTACAGTTAGTAGTTTCGGAATATCTATACAAACGTTATCCTGAAATGCCACAAGGAAAGCTAACCCGTTTGCGAGCTGCAATGGTTTGTGAGGCCAGCTTCAGTGATTTTGCCAAGGAATGTCATTTTGACCGGTACATCCGGCTTGGTAAAGGAGAGGAAAAATCCGGCGCACGGCAGCGTCCATCACTTCTTTGTGATATTTTTGAATCGTTTATCGGAGCTTTATATTTAGACCAAGGACGCCAAGCGGTTGAAAAATTCGTCCGCCAAGTGATTTTTCCTAAGCTTGATGAAGGCCGGTTTGACCACATTATTGACCATAAATCTGAATTGCAAGAACTTTTGCAACAAAACGGTGAAGTGGAGATTAATTACGAATTAATATCTGAAACTGGGCCGGATAATGACTTGGTTTTCACCGTTCAGGTAAGTGCGGCTAACCAAGTTTTAGCGAAAGGTAGCGGACATTCTAAAAAAGCGGCGGAACAAAATGCCGCTAACAAAGCTTTACAAAAATTGCGTAATAGGAATTAGGTATTTTTAATGAAACTACGGACAATTGAAATTAGCGGATTTAAATCTTTTGCTGACCATACCAAGATCGATTTTAAGGATGGGATCACGGGGATCGTTGGTCCGAATGGTTCGGGTAAAAGTAATATTATTGAGGCCATTCGCTGGGTGATGGGGGAAACTTCCGCTAAGAGTCTTCGAGGTGGAAAAATGCCCGACGTAATTTTTTCCGGAACCCAGAAACGTAAGCCGCTTTCCCGGGCAGCGGTCAGCATTGTTTTTGATAATTCGGATCATTTCTTAGATTCCAAATTTGACGAAGTAATGATTAGCCGACGCCTTTTTCGAAATGGTGAAAGCCAGTACGAATTGAACCATCAGGAGTGTCGTTTAAAAGATATCCTAAATTTGTTTATCGACACTGGGTTAGGTCGCGAATCCCTGTCGGTAATCTCGCAAGGAAAAATCGAAGAAATTTTTAATAGTAAACCGGAGGATCGTCGCGCGATCATTGAAGAGGCTGCCGGAGTGTTGGAGTACAAGCAAGATAAACGGCGGGCTGAAAGTGAATTAGAAAAGACCAGTGGCTATTTAGAGCGAGTTAATGATTTAATTGTGGAACTTCAAAAACAGGTGGAACCTCTCGAAGAACAAGCCGCGGTAGCAAAGGACTATTTGCAACAAAAAAAACGGTTTGACCGCTTAGAACAAACCCGGTTAGTGCGAACAATTACTCATAATAGCGACCTCCAAAAACGGTGGGCAAAGGAAGCTGAAGTTAAGCAAACTGAGGCGCATCAATTAGAAAATAAATTAAACGAGTTGGTTAAGCAGCGTGACCGGCTTAAGGAACAAGTGAACCAGCAAAGTAAGCAAAAAGACGACCTCCAAGCGGAGTTAGTCCGCTTAAACCGGCTTGAACAACAATTAGCTGGGGAGCATGACTTACAGATTGAACGTCGGAAATATTTTGAGCAAGAACAAACCCGCTTAACGGAACAAATCGAACAAGTACAAGGGCAAATTGATGCGGGACAGCAGGACTTAAAGGACTTAGAACAATTAACCACCGACCTTAATCAACAAATTAAAAAGACTAAGCAAGCTTTACAACTATTAACTGATGATCATCAAGAACAAAAGAAGGCTGATTTGCAAGCCCAAATTGAAGACCTCCGGGCGCAGTATGTTGACCATCTCCAAAAATTAACCTTATTGAAGAATCAATATAGTTTCAGCCAGCAAGATCAAAAGCGTGATGAACAACAACGGTTGAAAGTGGAGTTAAATTTAGCACGGTTTAACAAAGAGCTTCAAGAGCTTCAGACTAAACTAGCTGAATTAAACCAGGCGGTGGCTAACACTACGGAAATTTTTCAAAAACAAACTGGTAAACTTCAAGAACTGACGCAAAGGCGCAACCGACTAAGCCAAGAATACGAGGAAGCGCGTCAGCAGTGGCTAGACGGGTCGGACATCGTGCACCGCGCAACCAGCAAATTAGAAGCTCTGACCAGTTTGAAAAATGAACACACGGGCTTTTATCAAGGAGTACGTGCGGTTTTACAACAAAGGGAACGTTTTCCAGGGTTGGTTGGTCCAGTTGCGGACGTGATTGAAGTACCGGAACAGTACACCGTGGCAATTGAAACCGCGTTAGGAAGCCAAATTCAAAACGTAGTGGTGGACACGGACCAAACTGCCAAGTCGATTATCGAATTTTTAAAGAAACAACGCCAAGGCAGGGTAACGTTCTTACCTCGAAATACGTTGCAGGCGCGAACGATTCGTAGCGAAATGCTTACGCAAGTTCACTCGCTAGCTGGTTTTTGCGGGGTGGCAAGTGATTTAATCAAGGTTGCTAACGTTGACCGCGTAGTTAGCCAGCATTTGCTAGGGACAACGTTAATTGCGGATAATTTAGACCATGCCTTACAAATTTCACAACGAATTCAGCGTCGTTACCGGGTGATTACTTTGGCCGGTGACGTAGTGGGCGTTGGGGGAACGATGACTGGTGGAACCATGAAACATGGTCGCCAAGGACTTTTGCAACAGGACCAGGAAATCAAGCGGCTGCAAACGCAAATTGCCGAAATGAAGCAAAAGTTAGCGATAAAGGAAAGGCATGTGCAAGAGTTATTAGCGCAGGGTAAACAAGTTCAAGGTGAAATAGCAAAATTAACTGAAACGCAGCGAACCAGCGAACAGTCTAAGGTTAAGGCAGAAAATCAAGTTAGCTTAACTAAAGAGCGGATTGCTGAACTCGAACGTCGGATTAAAGCTACTAACTTTGAATTAACCCAGTTGAGCCCAGTAGATGACGCAATTCAAAAATTACCCGCCCAAATCAGCGAATTAGAAGCAAAAATTCAAGATTTAAAGGACCAAACGGCCGAAAAGCAAAAGCAATTGGCACTTTTTGATAACGATGCTGAAGCTCGTCAGGAACAACGGGCTGAATTACAAATAAAATTAGCAAAACTAAACGAGCAGTACTCTCAAAAAGAACAACAATTTCAGACGGCAAGGCAAACCCAAATTGACTTGCAGGATCGTTTGGAAGAAATTCGGCGTCAGTTAGTTCAGCTACAAGAAGAACAATCTTCGTCTGCGAAGTCCCAAACACAAGCGGTCAACCTAGTAGATGTTCAAAAACGTTTGAAACAACGTGAAGAAGCGATGACGAACTTGCAAACAGAATGGCAAAAGGCTCAGGTAGCACAAGACCGGGTTATTGCCGACTACGAATTAACCCAAAAGCAATGTAGTGAAGCGCAAAGTCAGGTCCAAGAAGCGCAAAATACGTTGGCGTTAGTGGAAAGTAAAATCGAATTAGCTGCTGATCAGCTTAACGATGATTACCAACAAACGTTTGAAAGTGCTCAAGCAGTTGTTGACCAATCGTTGGACGATGAGCAGTTACGGCGTGAATTGAAATTATTGCGCCGGGGCTTAGATGAACTCGGCACGGTTAACCTCGGAGCGATTGCTGAATACGAGCGTGTTTCCACTCGTTATAATTTTTTGAAGGACCAAAAGGAAGACTTATCTAGTTCCAAACAACAGCTGGAACAATCCATTGCGGAAATCGACCAAGAAGCAAGTCAAAGATTTAAGCAAACTTTCGACCAAGTTGCTGAAGAATTTGGACAAGTGTTTGTTAAAATGTTTGGTGGAGGGCATGCCGAACTCGAATTAACTGATCCTGATAATCTACTGACTACCGGGATTGAAATAAAGGTCCAGCCACCGGGGAAGAAGCTGCAACGTTTGAGTTTGTTGTCCGGCGGAGAAAAGTCCTTAACGGCAATTACCCTATTGTTTGCAATTCTACAGGTTAAACCCGTCCCATTTTGCATTTTGGATGAGGTTGAAGCAGCCTTCGATGACGCAAACGTGGACCGGTTCGCGAAGTATTTGCGAACTTTCCAAGACACGACCCAATTCATCGTGATTACCCACCGAAAAGGGACCATGATGGAGGCGGACGTACTTTATGGAGTTACCATGCAAGAATCAGGTGTATCAAAAATGGTTTCGGTATCAGTTGATGAAATCGAACGAAGAGAGCAGGTGGGATAAATGGCATGGTTTTTTGGTAAAAAGAAAAAGAAGGCTAAAGAAGCCGAAAAAAAGGTTGAACCATCAACCCCAGTTTCACAACCCGAAGTAGAGGCTTCTCCGGATAAAGTAAAAGAAGCACCAACGAACACTACACCGGTAAAGGAACCGGAAAGTAAACCAGAACCAGCTCCGGCTAAGGAAGTTAGTTCTGCGGCACCAGTTAATGAAGAGCCCCAATTAAATGAAGCTGAAAAGTATGATCGGGGATTGGAACGTTCTCGAAAGTCTTTTGGTCAAAAGCTTTCCGCTTTGTTTACTAATTTTTCAGGGGTAGATGATGATTTTTATGACGATCTTGAAGAAACCCTAATCGAAGCCGACGTCGGCTTTGACACGGCGCTTGAGATTAGTGAAGAGGTTCGTGAAGAAATTGAGTTCGAAAACGTTTCGGACCCCGAAAAAATTTCGCAACTAATCGTTCGGCGTTTGGTAGATTTATATACGCGTAACGGCAGTGCAGAAGATAACCATTTAGTCTTCAGTAAGGAAGGCCCAACGGTATTTCTTTTTGTAGGCGTCAATGGTGTTGGAAAGACTACCAGCATTGGTAAGATGGCGGCTCGTTTCAAAGCTCGGGGACGGAAGGTCCTTTTGGCAGCCTGCGATACGTTCCGGGCGGGGGCAATTCAACAATTGGAAGAGTGGGCTAACCGGGACGGTGTCGATATTGTTACCGGTAAGGAAAAATCTGACCCTGCAGCAGTAGCCTTTGAAGCGGTAAAAAAGGCCAAAGCTGAGAATTATGACTTGGTTTTCATTGATACAGCTGGTCGTTTACAAAATAAAGTTAACTTGATGAAGGAATTAGACAAGATTAAGCGGGTAATTAGCCGTGAAATCCCGGACGCTCCGCAAGAATCACTGCTAGTTTTGGACTCTACAACCGGGCAGAATGCGTTAACCCAAGCTAAAGCATTTTTGGAAACCACTAACGTAACGGGGATTATCCTCACTAAACTAGACGGGACTGCCAAGGGTGGAATCGTTTTGGCTATCCGTAACCAGCTTCACCTGGCAGTTAAATATGTTGGCTTAGGGGAAAAGGTTGAAGATCTTAGTCCGTTTAATCCGGAAGAGTACGTCCGGGGATTGTTTAAAGGTTTACTGGATGAATAGTGCCTATGGAAATTGAAAAGAATAATCGGGTCAATAGCTTGTTGGAATTTTATGAACAGTTGTTGACCCCGAAGCAAAAAGAGTACATCACCCTGTATTATGCTGATGACTATTCTTTAGGCGAAATTTCTGAGGAATTTCACGTTAGTCGTCAAGCAGTGTATGATAATATTAAACGGACCGTGAAAATTCTGGAAAAATATGAGCAACAGTTGCACCTTTTGCGTAATTTTGAGGCTCGAAACGCCAAATTTGACCGTATTCAGGCGTACGTTGCCAAGAAATATCCAGAAGATACCCAGCTCAAGCGTTTTTTAGCGGACCTTGAGCAAAGTGAAGAAGAATAAGACGGAGGGGCTGTCAATGGCTTTTGAAGGTCTAACAGAACGTTTACAGAAAACTTTTAATAATTTAAGAAAAAAAGGAAAGGTAACGGAAGCCGATTTGCGGGATACCATGCGAGAAATTCGCCTCGCCCTGTTGGAAGCCGACGTTAACTTTACCGTTGTAAAGAAATTTGTTAAAACCGTCCGAGAACAAGCACTCGGTTCGGATATTTTAGAAGGATTAAATCCGGCACAACAAATCGTTAAGCTAGTTAATGATGAATTAGTGAAGATGATGGGTACTGAAGCTAGTCCTTTAAATCAGGCACCTAAGATTCCTACCGTAATCATGATGGCAGGGTTGCAAGGTGCTGGTAAAACTACGACGACTGGTAAATTAGCATTAAAGCTAAAAAATGAAAAGAAAGCTCGCCCGCTGTTAATTGCGGCTGACGTTTATCGGCCAGCGGCGATTGACCAATTGGTTCAAGTCGGTGAACAAATTGACGTTCCAGTTTATCAAGAGGGTACCGACGTCAGCCCGGTTGAAATTGTTCGGCATGGTCTTGAACAAGCAGCTGAAAACAAGAATGATTATGTTTTTATCGATACGGCAGGGCGTTTACAAATTGATGAAAAACTAATGCAAGAATTAGCCGACATCAAGGATCTAGCACATCCGGATGAAATTCTATTGGTTGTCGATGCAATGACCGGGCAAAACGCGGTAAACACTGCGGAAGGCTTTAACGACAAGTTGGACGTCACCGGAGTAATCCTGACTAAGTTAGATGGGGACACTCGTGGTGGTGCTGCCCTGTCGATTCGAGCAGTAACTGGTAAGCCAATCAAGTTTGTTGGTCAAGGTGAAAAGATGGAAGACTTAGACGTCTTCCATCCAGACCGGATGGCTTCCCGAATCTTGGGCATGGGAGATATGCTTACTTTAATCGAAAAGACCCAAAAGGAATTCGACGAAAAGCAAGCGGCTGAAATGTCCCAGAAAATTCGGGAAAACACCTTTGATTTCAACGATTTCTTAGATCAAATGAATCAGGTCCAAAGTATGGGGCCGATTGAAGACATCGTCAAGATGATTCCAGGAATGGCGAATAATCCTGCGTTAAAGAACATTAACGTGGATCCGAAGGACATTGAGCATACTAAGGCAATCGTCTACTCAATGACTAAACAAGAGCGCGAAAATCCGGACATTTTAAATCCGAGTCGGCGGCGGCGGATTGCTGCCGGATCGGGTCGGCCAGTTGTCGAAGTTAACCGGATGATCAAGCAGTTTAACCAAATGAAGAAAATGATGAACCAAATGTCTAAGGGAAACTTTGGCCCAATGGAAGGGATGTTTGGTAACGGAATTAAGGGAAAATTGTCTAAAATGGCAATGAATTCGATGGTTAAGCGAAACAAAAAGAACAAAAAGAAGCGGATGAAAAAGAATAAAAAGCGGAAATAACCGTATTTTAGCTGATTAAATAATTAAATTTAATCTGTTAAGGAAAAAACCTTTACATCTCTTCGAATAACTGGTATATTATTACTCGTGAATAAATAGTGGAGGTGTTAACATGTCTGTAAAGATTCGTTTAAAACGTATGGGTTCGAAGAAGCGTCCTTTCTACCGTATCGTGGTTGCTGATTCACGTTCACCACGTGATGGTCGTTTTATCGCCCAAGTTGGAACATACAACCCATTAGTTGAACCAGTTGCTGTTAAGCTTGAAGAAGAAGAAATCATGAACTGGTTAAACAATGGTGCACAACCTTCGGATACGGTTAAGAATATTCTTTCTAAAGCAGGAATTATGAAGAAGTATCACGAAGCTAAATATACAAAATAGGTTTTAACCTGAAATGAAGGGCGTAAGTAAAACGGTTGTTTTATTACGCCCTTCTTTTTGTATCGGAGGAAGAATAATGAATTATTATAACGTGGCCAAAATCGTCAACACGCGTGGCTTACGCGGTGAACTAAAGGTGATTGCGTACACCGACTTCCCGGAAGAACGTTTCCAAGCCGGCACCGAGTTGCAATTGTTTAAAGACGCAAACGCAACGACACCAACCCAAGCGGTGACGGTGCAATCGGCAAAACCTTTTAAGGGAATGTGGTTAATCCAATTGGCCGGACTAGACTCAATCAACGAAGTCGAAAAGTTCAAGGGCATGATGTTAAAAATTGCTGAAGACCAGCTTCAAGAACTCGCAGATGGTGAATTTTACCAACATGAAATTATTGGTTTGACGGTAATTGAAGATGGACAAACCCTCGGTAAAGTGAAAGAGATTTTATCGTATGGCCCTAACGATGTTTGGGTAGTTGAACGGCCGGGTAAAAAAGACTTGTTACTGCCATATTTGAACGACGTGGTTTTAAAGGTTGATTTAGATAAAAGTATCGTTGAGGTCGCGGTACCTGAGGGGTTAGATTAATGAAGATCGATATTTTAACTTTATTTCCGAAAATGGTTGAAGTGCCACTCCACGAGTCAATCGTGGGAAAAGCGATCGAAAGCGGCAAATTAGGCGTTGAGGTGACTGACTTTCGGGAGTATTCAACTAATAAGCACAAGAACGTTGATGACTACCCATACGGGGGCGGCGCCGGGATGTTGTTAACCCCGCAACCAATTTTTGACGCTATGGAACATGTTAAAAGCCAAAACCAGCAATCGGCAGGTCGGGTCATTTTGGTAGATCCGGGTGGCAAACGATTCGACCAAGCGATGGCAGAAGACTTTGCGAAAGAAGAACATCTGACCTTTATTTGTGGCCATTATGAAGGTTATGATGAGCGGATTAAGACGTTGGTTGACGACGAAGTTTCTTTGGGTGATTTTGTGATTACCGGTGGTGAGCTAGCGGCGTTGACGATGATTGATGCGACGGTGCGCTTACTTCCAAATGTTTTAGGTAATGACGAATCTGCTGAAGATGATTCGTTTTCAACCGGATTACTGGAGTTTCCGCAGTATACCCGTCCCGCTGATTTTCGAGGATTAAAAGTTCCCGAGATTTTATTAAGTGGTAATCATGGCAAAATTGACGAGTGGCGCCGAACCATGGCATTAAAGAAGACGCTCGAACGTCGCCCAGATTTGCTAAAAACTGCTAAACTAACGACGGAAGACCAAAAAATCCTCCGGGAATTGCAAACGCCAGATATATAATGAGGATGAACATTATTTTAGCAATTATCTAGTAAAAGGATGACATGGCGTAAAGCTGGCCACCTAAAAATATTTTAAAAGATAACTATGTTGCTAGAATAGCGGTTCATCCTCTTTTTACTAGTAACTTACGTTTTTTTAAATTATAATGAATCTAAATAAGTTAGGGGAGTGACTTTTATGACCAAAATCTTTTCCGTTCGTAATCTTAATTACGTGGTTAACGGAACCAGAATTTTAAATTCAATTGATTTTGATGCGGAACTTGGTGATTACGTTACGATAATTGGCCCATCGGGGTCGGGGAAAAGTACTTTTTTAAAGATTTTGGCCACGTTGCTGACCCCGACAAGCGGAACGATTATGTATCATGGGGAAGACCAGCTTGCGATCCCCAAAATTGAATACCGTAAGGAAGTTTCTTATTGTTTTCAGCAACCCACGTTGTTTGGGGAAACGGTGCGTGATAATTTAGCGTTTCCTTTTGAAATTCGTAACCATCCTTTTAATGCTGATAAGGCAGTTAGGTCGCTCGAACAGGTCGATTTAACGGCGCGCTTTTTGGATAAACCAATTGTTGATCTCTCCGGAGGCGAAAAACAACGGGTAGCGTTGGTACGCAACTTACTCTTCCCACCAAAGGTCCTTTTGCTAGATGAAGTTACCACGGGGTTAGATGTGGATACCAAGGCGATTGTCCATCAATTAATTGAAAAAATGAATCAAAAAAGTAAAATTACGGTTTTAGCAATTACGCACGATGAAGCCGAAATTGGTTTAGCTCATCGGTTAGTAACAATTGAAAATGGCAGAATTGTAGGTGAACGACATGAACTTAATCGTTAGTCCCTTAGCATTATCCTTCGCCATCATCCTGGTGATTATCGCCTTAGGAATCAATTTACACGAAAAAATTGGTTTGGAAAAAGACATGGTGGTGGGCGTAGTACGAGCGGTTATTCAATTAACCGTCGTGGGTTACGTTTTAACGTACGTTATTAAGGTTGATCGGGTGTGGTTAACCATTTTAATGGTGTTAATCATCATCTTTAATGCCGCTCTTAACGCAAAAAAACGGGCGGACAAGATTCCCCACGCGTTTTTTATCAGTCTCTTAGCGATTAGCGTGGCCACCGTAACTACCATTTGCTTGCTAGTGTTGGCTCGCGCAATTAAATTTACCCCTAGTCAAATCGTACCGATTTCCGGAATGATTGCTAGTAACACGATGGTGGCGATTGGGTTATGTTACCGTAGCATGAACCAAACCTTCAAAGACCAGCGTCAAGGGGTTTTAGAACGATTGGCGTTAGGAGCTAATTTAAAACAGGCGTCACGGGCGATTGTTCAAAGTTCAATTAAGACGGGAATGTCGCCGACCATTGACTCGGCTAAGACGGTTGGAATTGTAAGTTTACCTGGAATGATGTCGGGATTGATTTTTGCCGGAGTGGATCCGACAAAGGCAATTTTGTACCAAATCATGGTAACTTTCATGTTGCTAGCGGCTACTAGTATTGGTAGCGTGATTGCGTGTTACATGGCGTATCCGCTTTTTTATAATGATGATTTACAGCTAAAATAACTTTGCATCACAGTAGCGGATGTGTTATTATTTTATTTGGCTTGAATGCCAACAATTAACAATGTTCCGCTGGCTCCGGGTGAGTTAAGAAGATTGGTGAAGGGAAGATTTTTTGATGAATGAATTAATCAACAAGATTACAAAAGAACAACTTCGCGATGACATTCCTGAATTCCGCGCTGGTGATACTGTTCGGGTTCACGCTAAGGTTGTTGAAGGTAACCGCGAACGGATCCAGATGTTTGAAGGGGTAGTTATCAAGCGTCATGGTTCAGGTATTAGTGCTACATACACTGTTCGTAAGATCAGTAACGGAATTGGTGTGGAACGGACATTCCCACTCCACTCACCACGTGTAGCTAAGATTGACGTTGTTCGTTACGGTCGCGTTCGTCGTGCTAAGCTTTACTACTTACGTGCACTACATGGTAAGGCAGCTCGGATTAAGGAAGACCGTCGTAAAGCTAACGCTATGAAAAACAAATAGTCTTTAACCCTACTAAGATTGGGTAACGGCTATTGAAGAAACCAATTCGCTTAGTTGCGGGTTGGTTTTTTTGTTGTTAAGAATCAAGGCGCTAAGTCAACAAGTGGTGATGAAGGCAATTGAAGAAAATCAATTCATTTACGAATTAGTTTTCTTTTTTTAGTTTTAAATATAAATTCGATATATATACAATCTCTCAAGTACTGCCAATTTCTATATCCATAAGTCGTGCGTTGAATTTGTTTGATTTTACGAATAGTGCCTTCAATACGACCATTTGATAATAGTGAATATAGAGCGTGTACGATTGATTTAATGCGTGTTTTAAAAGTATTAAGTAATGTACGAAGATATGGATTAGTAGTCTTGGTTCTAAATGGTTGTAACAATTTTTCTTTATCTTGATGCCGAATGGCATCAGCGATGGATTGAGCAGCAAAGTAGACTTCAGAAAAACCTGAATTAGTACTAATACCCTCGGAAATAACTTGTTCAGAAGTTAAACGATCTTTTAAATGTGATTTCCAAGTAGGATTTTTCGATTCTAGCTGATTGAATGGTTTTAAATATAAACGCCAATAGTATTTTAAGAGGCGATATTCTCTAGAGTTCCATTGGAATTGGTACATGGTAGCGATTCTAACTTGGATAGTTACACGATTTAACATTTGAATAAGATGGAATCGATTGGCAATAATTTGAGCATTAGGAAAAAGTCGTTTAATAAAAATGTGATAACTAGAATTGAAGTCAAGAACAACTGATTTAACAGCCTTACGACTGGATAAGCTATAGCATCGTTTGAAGTGATCAATGATATTTTTAGAAATACGATTTGGCAGTAAAGAAATAATATTCCCATTTTCGGCATTTATAGCCAAAAAACTCATTTGATGATTGGCAGTACGTACTTCGTCAAATGATAGATGTTCAGGTAAGTTTCCAGATGGATGAATAAACTCGTTATGAATCTTAGTAATTTGTTTATTAATTGTGTTGAGGGATAAATTTAAATCTTGAGCAATATTTTCTACAGAAGTGTCTGTAACTAACTTAGCAATAATAGAGTGATGACAAGCACAACATAGAAAGCGTTGTTTGGCTAATTTAATAATAACGGATTTATTGTTGAACGGAATATCACGTATGTAGACTGTTTTATAACCGTTTTTTACCATGCTGTGTTGATGGCAATAGCTACAGGTAGTTAACCGATAAGTTAATTTACCAATAATACGAAATATTTTATATTCTTCTAGCACTTTTAAAATTTTAATATTGAAATCACTTTTAAGGACATTATCTTGTATAATGACAGTACGGGACATATTATCACCTGCTTTCAATTAGGTTTTTATCGACATGATTGTAGCACTAAGGATGAGAATATGTCCTTTTTGCGTAAAAAAGTGTCGACGGACAAACGTCCATCAACACTAGTTATTTTAGAACCATTTTAATCTACAAAGGACAGCTTGACATGTCATTAGAAGTAATTCAAACTTATAGAAGTTGTACTTGCTAAGGTGTTGGAAATAGGTTGTTGAGGTGAAAATGAAATGCAAGAAAATGAAGTGAATCGTACTTTTGATAATGTGGAATATTTATTGAACTTAAGTCGTAAAAGTCTAATTGATTTAATTCAGCGTGCTAGTTACGTAGAAATGTTTCAAAAGGCATCACAACAAGTTTTAATAGAAATTAAGCAACAAAAAATAAATGATTTTAAAAATACGTCTGATTTTAAAGAGATGGAAAGTAAGCGAGAAGCTGAAATTCAAGCTTTAGATTATGAAAAAGAAGCCAAAAAAATTAAACGACGTAAATTGTGGGTAAAAATTCTAAAGCATAAAAAGAAATTATACGCTTTATATATATTATTGGCTTTTTTTACAGTAATGCCAATAACACTTATATTTTCGATTGCTTTAGTACTACTAACGCCAAGTAGTATAGGTTCTCCTGATAATAAGATGAGGATGGGAGGCATCATGGCCTTAGTTTTAATTGTCTTTGGTTTTTTATATTTAAAATTTAAAATTGATAGGAATGCTGAAGCAAGAAAAAAATTAAATGATTTGGAAATTAAACACAATAACGCAATTCCTTCGATTAATCAAAAGTATGAAAAATTATCAACACAAACTGCATTAAAAGTCGTTCAACCGAGAGAAAATTTGGTAAATAAATATTATGAATTGCGAAATATGGGAATTACTTCTGAAAGTTATCGTCTTATTTTTCCTAAAGCATATCAAAATTTGGCTTCTCTCAAATTATTACATGAATTTTTAGAAGATGGGATTGCGACATCTTGGCAAGAAGCAATGACGCTATATAGAAATGAAGAAAATATAAAACGACTTGAACGGGTGCAATTTCAAGTTGGAAAAATGATTGAACAAAGTATTGACAAAAATTCAATTCAAATTAAAAATGCTATTCAGGATTTGCAAAGTAGTACAGAGGCTGGGTTCGATTCAGTTTTAGATAAAATAAATGATATGTACGATGTTCAAGTTGAGCAAATGTATATTCAGGATGGAATTTATAATGAAGCTCGTTTTGCAAATGATCGTCCAGGAGCATGGTGAAAAGTGAAAAGAAAGAAGGATGAAATAATGCAAAATTTACCATTTAACACGTTAGATAGTTGGGCTCTTTGGGATGAGCCAGCTGGTGATATCAGTCAACTTGATGACGAAACGCGGCAAAATCAATTTGGTGAAGCTTACCAACCAAATCATTTTCCCAAGGAACAATTGCCAGCGGATCTAGCGTCAGCTCTATCCGAGGTTAAGTTTGTGCTCGTGGGCTTAAACCCCGGGAGTGCGGGAGTGACGCTCGATGAGCAACAAGAATTTTTGAACTTTCATGGTCAAAAAAAGAGCCTCGATTATCGTTTAGCGGCCGCCGTTTATGGCACGCCATTGTGGGGTGCGTTCATGACCGATTTGGTGGCGATTGACGAAAGCAACAGTGAAAATGTCGTCAGCGGGGAAGCAGAAGTCCAGGCTCTCGAAGACCATCTGGATCAATTAGGCATTCCCGCCGAAGCCGTTTTAGTTGGACTAGGAACTAAGGCAGCCACAACCTTACGTCAATTTGCGCAACGCCCGGTTGAAAAGCTACCCCATTATTCAGGCGCAAACGGACACTGGAAAGCTGCTAATACACGACAAGCAGTTCTAAAGATTGCTGAAAAATATTAATAACTCAACTAGGTAATTAAGCAAAAAGGAATCCGGAGTATTCGAGGAGCATTTCGTATACTTAGGATTTCTTTTTGATTTGATAACAAAGACTATAAATTAGTTATTAATTCATTATTAGTGACTGATTAAGTTGAGGGAACATCATGAGCTTTAAGTAAATTAACCGAGCGGTTTACCATTATTAGAATTAACGATCTTCAAGAGAATACGTATATTAAAATTTCAAGCAAAAATAAAAAGGAAAGACATACCTTTTAACGAGGTATGACTTTCCTTTTTTATTAAAACCTTTTACTACGCTTGGATAAACTTAACGGCAGTCCCGTAAGCGTCAACCGACTGCATATCCGAACCAATTGATCCAGAGTCAAAACGCATCATGACTACGGCGTCGGCGCCCATTTCTGCAGCATTTTCGCGTAAACGTTGGACCGCGATGTGGCGGGATTCGTCTAACATCTTGGTATAGTCCTTAATTTCGCCACCAACGATATTTTTCAGTCCTGCGCCAATATTGCGCACCAAGTTCTTTGATTGGGTGGTTAAGCCAAAAACTTCTCCAAGCACCTGATATTCCTTGCCAGGAATGTGTTCGGTAGTGGTAACTAACATTTCTTCCATAAAAATTCCTCCTCATATAAGTTACGGACGTAAATATGCATAACCAGCGGATTGCTTTTCTACTAGTTCAACAACCCCCGAGGGAACCACTTTTGCTGCTGAAATTAAACTCCCGGGATTAATTTGTCGTTGGTCTAATGAATTCTGGCAAACGGCTAACTGATTTTGTGGTTGTAGGGCGGATTGAATTGACGCACTACGAGCCTGTGAAGTTTGTAAAGCCACCACTGCCGGACCGTTAACAAGTAATTCGATCACGTTGTCTGAATTAACGTAATGCTCATTCAAATGTGCGAGATTGCTTAACACCATCGGCCATTTTTCAATTTCATCAATATGGATAATTATTTTCATTAGTAACGAGTCTGCCTTTCTCAATGGTTATGTAACTCATATTATAACGCGAATCAAAGACAGTAGGGAGCTAAAAGCAAGTTACACAATCAGTTTATTTGTACACCATTAACGATGTCTAGGATGTATAAAAAAGACTTGACACGTTAAAAGCCGGTCTAAAGGTGATTTTAGTACATGGGGTTAATTAATTGTGACGATTCACGTCAAACTGTTTCAGTAAGAAAGGAAAGCCTCCAGCCCCGTGGTTACGGAGTTTAACGGAGCTTTATTAAAAAATAGAAAAAAGTTCATATTTTAAAATCAATTGCGCAAAGATATTTTTCTCGCTATTCTTTTGAATATTCCTTATGTAAGGAATCGCAAGGAACACTCGGTTGAGGAGGAAATAAGAATTTGAGTATTTTAAACGCGGCAGAAATCATGGAATTAATTCCAAACCGTTATCCAATCTTGTTTATGGATTACGTTGACGAATTAGAACCAGGAAAATCAATCATTGCAACTAAAAACGTTACTATTAACGAAGAATTTTTCCAAGGACATTTCCCGGGAAATCCGGTAATGCCTGGCGTATTAATTATTGAATCATTAGCACAAGCAGCTTCAATTTTAATTTTGAAGTCGGAAGAGTTTGCCGGGAAGACAGCATACCTTGGCGCGATTAATAATGCTAAATTCCGCCAGATTGTTCGTCCCGGGGACGTTTTGAAATTACATGTCGAAATGATTAAGAAAAAACGCAACATGGGGGTTGTGGAAACATTTGCAACCGTCGGTGAAAAGAAAGTTTGCCAAGCTCAATTGACCTTTATTGTTGGGGCAACTGACCAGCCTAAAGCATAGTTGGTGAGGTAAATGGGATTAAAAATTATTGATTCGGCAAAGTATAGTCCTGAAAGGATTATTACTAACGACGAACTAGCCCAAACGTTAGATACGTCGGACGAATGGATTTCGAAACGAACCGGCATCAAGCGGCGACACCGAATTGGTGAAGAAACTAATGCTACGATGGCAACTAGGGTCGCAGAAGCTTTATTAACCAAGACGAATACCGTTCCCGAAGAGGTGGACCTGATCGTGGTGGCGACCATGTCTCCGGATTACCAAACTCCTTCGGTGGCCGCACTGGTTCAAGGTGCACTTAAAGCTTCTAGAGCCATGGCCTTCGACATTAGTGCCGCGTGCAGCGGCTTTGTTTACGGAATGAGCGTGGTGAACCAAATGCTCCAGTCGCCGAGTTATCATAAAGCTTTATTAATTGGCTCAGAGGCACTGTCTCGCTTGTTAGATTGGCAAGACCGGAGTACGGCAGTTTTGTTTGGTGATTCCGCGGCGGGCGTTTTAGTTGAAAATGATCCCGCGAGTTCTGCTAGTTTAATTGCCGAACGACTAACTACTTATGGCGATTTAGGGGAACACCTCACAGCTGGTAACGTAGCTGCGTTAACCGATTCAACGCAATCTTATTTTTTTCAAATGAATGGCCGCAAGGTTTACGAATTTGCAACTAACCGGGTTCCTGAATCAATTCAAGCAGTGTTACAAGCGGCGGAAATCGACGCGAAAGACGTTAAGTATTTCCTGTTACACCAGGCGAACGCCCGCATTATTAAAAGCGTGGCCAAACGACTGGAACTTCCGATAGAGAAGTTTCCGATTAACATTGCTGATTATGGGAATACCGCGGCAGCCAGCGAACCGTTGCTTTTAGCAGAACTGATGCAGGAACATAAAATCCAACGCGGCGACATCATTGTGTTCAGCGGCTTTGGCGGTGGTCTGACCATCGGAACTAACGTAATTAAATTTTAAAAACATATTATTTGGAGGAACATAAAATGACAAAAGAAGAAGTATTCGCAAAGGTACAAGAAGTAATCGCAGACCAATTGGAAAAAGACGCAAGCAAAATCACAATGGAAACTAGTTTTTCAGAAGATTTAGAAGCAGATAGCTTGGACATTTTTGAAGTTGTGGATCAATTAGAAGATGAATTTGATATCGACATTGATACTGACGAAAACATGGATACCGTAGGCAAATTAGTTGATTACATCATTGAAAATCAAGATTAGTTTTAGTCAGTATTAAGGAGAGCGTAATGGTTAAAGCAGCATACTTATTCAGCGGACAGGGTCAGCAGTTTGCGGGAATGGGGCAAGACTTCTATAAAACTGAACCAGCTTATCGGGCTTTAGTTGATGAAGCTAGTCAAATTTTAGACCAAGATTTTGCAGATCCTGCGGTAATGGATGATCCCGTCAATACCCAATTAGCGATTGTGATTTTTAGCTTAGGGGTGGAACGAATTTTACGGCAGGAAAAACTGCGAGCAGAAAAATTTGTGGGACTAAGCTTAGGTGAGTATTCTGCATTGTTAGCGGCAGGTAGTTTTTCATTGGCGGATGGTTTAGCAGTAATTGGAGACCGTGCGCGATACATGAGTGAAGCTGGTAAACAAAACCCTGGTCAAATGGTAGCGGTGCTCAACGCAGAACCTTCAGTAGTGGATGAAGCGCTAGCGGATGCCCGAGAAGTTGGTGACGTTTTTCCAGCAAACTATAATACGCCAAAACAAACCGTTTTTGGTGGCAACGCAGAGGGAATTGAACGCTTTAGTGCGGCTTTAAAGGCGGCGGGCGTAAAACGCGTTGTTCCAATCAAAATGCCGGTGGCTTCGCATACTCCGTATATGATGCCAGCTAGTGCTCGTTTAGCAGAGCGCTTAGCAAACGTTCCGGTTCAAGAACCGCAAATCCCGGTAATTAGCAATACGCTGAAGGCACCGTTTACCGTAAGTAATTTGAAGGAAACCTTAGCGAAGCAGTTAACGCATCCGACTTACTTTACGGATTGTTTAAATAGTTTAAACGTTGACGAACTAGACTGTCTTATTGAAGTGGGACCTGGCAAAGCGTTGAGTGGTTTTGCGAAAAAAACGTTGAAAAAAGCGGAACTACCAATTTTTAACGTTGACCGGGTGGAAAATTTAAATAAACTACGCGAGTTCTTAGTGACTAAACAAGCTAAGGAACCGGTTAGCTAAAGGTTTACGGACATTGATAGACATGAATAGGCTGGGAAAATTTAATTTAAGTTTTCTCAGTCTTTAATTAGGAGGCCATAATAATTGGATATTAAAGATAAAGTTGCGGTAGTTACTGGCGGAACGAAAGGAATCGGGCTTGCAATCGCCAAAGATTTAGCGCAACAAGGTGCGAAGGTTTTTATCACTGCACGCCGGGCAGTTGAAGACGAAGTGTTACAAAACGAACTCAATGATTTAGGAATTACCTTCAAGAACTTGGATATTCGCGCTGACGGAGAAGTGGGGACGTTGCTTAACGAACTTAACGAAGAACAAGGCCACGTGGACATTGTCATTAATAACGCTGGCATCACCCGCGATAAGTTATTGAGTCGGATGTCGGTAGAAGATTTTGAAGAAGTTATCGCAACTAATCTGGTAGGAACTTTTTCAGTTACTAAATACGCAATGAAAATCATGCAAAAACAACGTTCGGGAAACATCGTCAACATTTCTAGTATTTCAGGAACTCACGGAAACGTGGGCCAAGCTAATTATTCTGCTAGCAAGGCGGGAATTGTAGGTTTGACCAAAACAACCGCTCGCGAAGGTTTGTTAAGAAATATTCGGTGCAACGCGATTGCTCCCGGGATGATCGAAACAGCAATGACGGGAAAACTAAGCGACAAGGTTCGCGCTAAGACTGAAGAAATGATTCCAATGCACCGTTTTGGGCAACCGGAAGAAATTGCCATGGCGGTAAGCTTTTTACTGAAAAATGATTACATTACTGGGCAAGTTCTGACCGTGGATGGCGGATTGACCCTTTAAATCAAGGAGGAAAATATGACTAGAAGAGTTGTTGTAACGGGAATGGGGGCACTAACCCCACTTGGTAATAGTCGGGACGCCTTTATTGAAGGGTTAAATGAATCTAAAGTAGGAATCGACCAAATTACTCATTTTGATGCTGAACCTACTGGAATTACGGTTGCTGGAGAAGTTAAAGATTTTAACGCTACCGAACGTTTAGAAAGAAAAATTGCTAAGCGGATGGATCCGTTTTCCCAATATGCTTTGTACACGGCGGTAGAAGCCATGGAACAAGCTGATTTTAAGGATGGCGAAGTGGATCCCGAACAGATGGGGGTTATCTACGGCTCTGGAATTGGCGGGTTAACCACAATTCAAGAACAAGTAATCAAAATGAACACCAAGGGACCTAAACGAGTTTCTCCGTTGTTCGTTACTAATTCAATCACGAACATGGCGGCGGGTAATATTTCGATGTACTTTAATGCCAAAAATACTAGTCAAGCAATCGTTACGGCTTGTGCTAGCGCTAATAATGCCATTGGTAATGCGTTCCACCATATTAAAAATGGGTATGCGGACGTGATGATTACTGGTGGTGCCGAATCATCAATTAATGAAATCGGAATTGCCGGTTTTGCGGCTTTAACAGCGTTATCAACCGCGACGGATCGTTTGCGCGCTTCGATTCCGTTTGATAAGGAAAGAAATGGCTTTGTCATGGGTGAAGGAGCCGCTACCTTAGTTTTAGAAGAGTACGAACACGCGAAGGCCCGTGGTGCAAAAATTTTAGCAGAAATTGTCGGCTACGGAATGACTAGTGACGCTTTCCACATGACCCAGCCAGATCCTGACGGTCGCGGAGCTATCCGGGCGATGGAAATGGCCTTACAAGAAGGAGGTTTAACTCCTGCGGACGTGGATTACATTAACGCCCACGGGACCAGTACCCACGCTAATGATAGTGCGGAATCTAAAGCAATTGCGAAGGTTTTTGCTGACAACAATCATTACCAAGTAAGTAGTACTAAGTCGATGACCGGACATTTATTAGGGGCGGCAGGTGCCATTGAAGCCGTAGCAACCATTGCGGCATTACAAAATGACGTGATGCCAGTAAACGTCGGGCTTCAAGTTAAGGATCCGGAAGTCAACATTCCGTTGGTAACGGAAGCCAGCCGGCGAACAAAGGTTCATGCAGCAATTAGTAATTCCTTTGGTTTTGGCGGTCATAATGCGGTATTAGCATTTAAGAGGTGAGAAAATGGAAGAGATTGATTTAGATAAATTATTAACTAAATTGGATCAATCGTCGTTTACGTCATTTGAAATGCACGACGGCGACTTTAATTTAAAGGTTAAAAAAGAAGCAGTAGCGAGCCAACCCGTAATGCAAAATAATCTACCGGTAGCGGAAGCGGCTCCTTCCGTGCCTGAAAGCGAACCGTTAGCTGAAATTAAGGCACCGTTTGTGGGAGTGGTTTATTTTGCTCCGGCAGAAGGTGAAGATCCGTATATTCAAGAAGGTAGTACGGTTAAAAAAGGTGACACCGTGGCCTTGATTGAAGCAATGAAGATGTTTAACGAAGTTCATTCACCAACTGAAGGCGAAGTTGTCGAAATCCTGGTTGATAATGGTTCGATGGTGGAATATGACCAGCCAATCGCTCGGATTCGCGAAAAATAGGGGGACGTGGAAATGGTAAATGTACAAGACATCATTCCCCAACGGCCACCATTTCAATTAATTGACCAGTTGATTAATTTAGAAGATGGCAAAAAGGCGGTTGCCCAAAAGCAAGTTACCATCAACGAATGGTTTTTTGGCCATCAAAGCGAACTATTTATGCCGGAACCATTATTAATTGAGGCACTTGCGCAAACGGGGGCCTGTGCACTACTATCAGCACCCGAATTTGCTGGCAAAAACGCCTTTTTTGGCGGGATTAAGGCGGCAATCTTTAACCAGCGGGTGGTTCCTGGAAACGAGTTAACCCTAACCGTGGAATTAACCAAACTGAAGCGTCAAATTGGGACGGGCCACGGGGTGATTGAAAATGAGCGACACGAAGTGGTTTGTGAAGCTGATTTAACTTTCATCGTGGGCTAGAAAGAGGAGAGTATTGATGTTTCAAAAAGTTTTAGTAGCCAACCGGGGTGAAATTGCGGTACAGATTATTCGTTCGTTACACGAGCTAGATATTCAGGCAGTGGCAGTCTATTCTACCGCAGATGAAAATAGTCTCTTTGTACGCCTCGCGGATGAAGCAGTCTGTATTGGCGGTCCCCAACCAGCGGAATCGTACCTAAATACTTTTAATATTGTTAACGCAGCCATTTTAACCGGCTGTGACGCAATTCATCCGGGCTATGGCTTTTTATCAGAAAATGCTGAATTTGCGCGGTTGTGTGAAGAAAGCAATTTAAAATTTATCGGACCAAGTTACCAGACAATCGAGTTGATGGGTAATAAATCGCGAGCCCGTGAAACCATGATTAGTGCGAACGTACCGGTTATTCCAGGTAGTAACGGGATGGTGCGGGATTTAGAAAACGCCATGGTGGTTGCGGAGCAGATCGGTTATCCCGTAATGCTAAAGGCGGCCGACGGTGGTGGCGGAAAGGGAATCCGGCGAATTAATTCACCAGACGAACTAAAAAAAGCTTACCAAGCGGCGCAACGTGAAGCACAAACTTCTTTTGGTAACGCGGATTTATACCTAGAAAAAATTATTGAAAACGCCAAGCATATTGAAATGCAAGTGATTGCCGACCAGTATGGACACTACGTTTTCTTACCGGAGCGAGATTGTTCACTTCAGCGGACCAATCAAAAGGTGATTGAAGAAACGCCTTGTGCAGTAATCTCTCACACGGAACGGGAAACTTTAGGTGAAATCGTGGTTCGGGCGGCTAAGGCAATTAAGTACTATAACACCGGCACCATCGAATTCCTTATGGATCAAGATCACCATTTTTACTTCATGGAAATGAACACCCGCCTACAAGTGGAGCATACCGTTACCGAAGAAGTTACTGGAATTGAATTAATTAAGGAACAAATTAAGATTGCGGAAGGCCAAAAATTGAGTTTTAGTCAACTTGACGTAAACATTTTAGGTCACGCAATTGAATGTCGGATTAATGCTGAGGACCCTAGTAACAACTTTATGCCATCAGCTGGTAAGATTGATCATCTCTTTTTACCGGTGGGGACCATGGGAGTGCGAATTGACTCGGGAATTACCCAAGGAAGTTTAATTCCACCGTTCTACGACTCGATGATCGCTAAAATGATTGTGAAGATGCCGACTCGTCAAGAAGCAATTATTAAAATGCGGCGGGTTCTAAAGGAATTTGAAATTGCTGGGGTTAAATGTAACAAGACGTTCTTAGAAGCGTTGTTAGTTGATAAAGGGTTTGAAAAGGCACAATTTTCAACTAAATATATTGAAAATAACTTTTTGAAAGAGTGGTTGAATAATGAAAAGTAAGTTTTCCTTGCCAACCCAAGAAGAAATTGTTAAACGCCTGAAGAAAATTCCAGAAGGCTTGTGGCGTGAATGCCCCGAGTGTCATGAGAAGTATTACTATCGTCACGCGGGTAGCTTAGAAGTTTGTCCCAAGTGTGGGTACGGAATGCGAATTGGTGCGCGCAAACGAATCAAGATGGTCTGTGACGAGTTTGAAGAGTGGGATAAAGCCCTTACTACCGACCCTCAGAACGCTGACCCAAAGTATCGCCAGAAGTTAGCAAATGGGATTAAGCAGACTCGAGTCAACGAGAGTGTCCTAACTGGAAAGGGCAAAATTGGTAATTTTGCGGTAGCCATTGCGGTGATGGACTCCCGGTTTATCATGGGAAGTTTAGGCCAGGTTACCGGACAAAAAATTGCTCATCTTTTCCAAAAAGCCACTCAAGAACGGTTACCCGTAATCATCTTTACGGCTTCTGGCGGAGCGCGAATGCAAGACGGAATCCATTCCCTTATGCAAATGGCGAAGGTGTCTGACGAAGTGGCTCGGCATAGCGCGGAAGGCTTGTTATACGTCGCGGTTTTGACGGATCCAACTACCGGCGGGGTGACTGCCAGTTACGCAATGCAAGCTGACATTATTTTGGCGGAACCGAAAACCTTAATTGGTTTTGCGGGCCGGCGGGTAATTGAACAAACCATTAACCAAAAACCGCCTAAGGATTTTCAAAAGGCAGAAACGTTACTTAAAAATGGATTTTTGGATGCAATTGTCGAACGCAAGGACTTAAAAAGCTACTTAAATAACTTGTTAAGCCTCCATGCGGAATGAATAAGTAGGGATGAAAATGACAAAAACAGCATATGAAACGGTTATGGCAGCTCGGGCAAAAGAAAAGGTTGCCACCGAAGATTTGATTAATAATATTTTTACCGACTTTACTGAATTTCATGGTGATCGGCAATTAAGCGATGATCCGGCAATCATTGGTGGAATTGCCCGTCTAAACGGTTTACCAGTGACCGTCATCGGAACCCAAAAGGGAAAAAATACCGCCGAAAATATTGAACGCCATTTCGGGACGGTTGAACCGGAGGGCTATCGTAAGGCAATTCGTTTAATGAAGCAGGCTGAAAAATTTAAACGCCCAGTAATTACCTTTGTTAACACGCCGGGTGCTTACCCAGGAATGGATGCTGAATATCACGGCCAGGGATCGGCAATTGCCCAATGCTTAATGGTGGGTATGGAGCTGCGGGTACCATACATCAGCGTAATTGTTGGTGAAGGTGGCAGTGGTGGCGCATTAGCCTTGGCAACTGCGGACCGGGTCTGGATGTTTGAAAACAGCATCTATTCGGTGCTATCGCCAGAAGGCTACGCCTCAATCGTTTGGAAAGATGCTAAACGAGTGGCGGACGCGGCGGAAGAATTAAAGCTAACACCAGAGATTCTGCTGACCGAAGGAATCATTGATAAAATCATTCCGGAAGTTGTCGACCAAGAAAGCACGAAAGTTTTAAAAAATATGTTAGTTTCCGAAGTGGAAAGTTTACGACAATTTTCGGCTGACGAACTTGTTGAACAGCGCCACGAACGGTTTAGTAAATTTTAGAAAAGGGGTTACCGATTTGGAAGGAATACTTAGTGGAAAAACAATTATTGTAATGGGCGTGGCCAATAAAAATAGTATCGCTTGGGGATGTACCCAAGCGATCATTAACCAAGGCGGCCGGGTCATTTTGACTTATCAAAACGATCGAATTAAAAAGAGCTTAGGCAAATTTGTAGCTCCTGACGTTCCCTTAGTGGAATGTGACGTGGCCGAAGATGAAAATATTGCAGCTGCTTTTGATAAAATCAAGGCGGAATATGGCGAAGTCGACGGGATTATTCACGCGATTGCCTTTGCCGACAAGGAAACCTTAGAAGGCGGCGTAATTAATACCAAAAAGGACGGCTACAATTTAGCACAGGACGTGAGTGCCTACTCATTGATCGCGGTATCTCGCTACGGCGCAAAAATTATGAAGAACTCGGGAAGCATTGTAACGCTAACATACTTTGGCTCTACCCGGGCAATCCCTAATTACAACATGATGGGAATTGCAAAAGCAGCGTTAGAATCTAGTGTACGTTATTTAGCAAGCGACCTTGGTGAACAACACATTCGGGTTAACGCAATTTCTGCTGGAGCAATTAAAACCTTAGCAGTTACGGGAATTAAGAAACACCGGGATCTGCTAAAAGAATCTCAAAGCCGGACGGTGGATGGTGAAAACGTTACTACTGATGAAGTGGGAAACGTTGCGGCCTTCTTAGTAAGTGACCTGGCAACCGGAGTAACGGGTGACGTGATTTACGTGGATAAAGGTGTGCATTTAGTATAAGCACAAATCATACAAAAAAATACGAGATGAAATCCCTATAACACCGGGAATTGTCTCGTATTTTTTTAAAAAAGATTCCATATTATTAAGTATAAATGGGAATTGATGTGGGATTTGGTGTGGGATTTTAAAATTTCCCAGATATTTTGTCTGATACTGATAAAATAGAGCTTTCATTGGCTCTAAAATATTGATTAGTCATATCAGGCTTAGCATGTCCCAGCCATTTCATTACTGATATATTGTTAATATTGGACTGTAAAGCTACTGTAGCAAAATAGTGGCGTAGCTTATGAGGATGAATTTTTATGTTACATTTTTTAGAAACGTCCAAAAATAGTCTGTTAACGTATACTGGCGTCATTGGCAGGCCAGTTCTTATCGAAACTACTACATAATCATCCGGCTTGATCGTTTTACCGCGGCGAAGCCGGATTTTTTTGGATAACCTTAATACTGTTTCAATATCATCGTTCATATCTTCGTTAGCAATAATATAACGGTACGAAGAGGTCGTTTTCAGACTTGCACCATCCTTAACAACGGGATTACGTGCGCGATCAAAGGTGACTTTATAGCGCTTGGTATTGTCAGGGCTTGTTATCTTTTCAAAGGACTCGTATCTAAGACCTAATAATTCGCCACGCCGTTCGCCTAAAGTTAATAGGCGAATAACAGAATAGTAATAGGGGTTAAGAATTTCCTTGGCAGGCTTAAACCACTTTTCATAATCTTCCTTTTCGATAGTCATGCTTTTTGCTTGTTTAGCATGGGGTATGTCAATTCGCTGAATTTTATTTTTAACAATGTAGTCGTTGTATTCAGCATAATTTAAAATTGTCTGAAACATTCCATTAATATCCTCAATATATGCTTTTGAGAACCCGCGTTTGGCCAAGCTATTAATATAATCTTGATATTCTTCTCGACTTATTTTGCTTATTTTAGTGTTTGCGAAGTCTTTCTTCACAAAATTTTTAACGTACTTATCAGACATGTGAGCAGTTGTTTTGCGCCATTTACCAGAATTAAGCTTGAGTTTTTTCATCTCTTCATAGCACTCCACAAGCGTCATACTAGACTTGTCCTTAGGTTTTACTTTATCAGCATATAAATCAGCATTGAATTTGTCTAACACTGCTTTAGCATCAGAAATGGAATGCAGACCGCTTTTTGTGAACTCAGACCGTTTTTGTCCAGGTAATTGGTAAGTACGTCGCACTCCATATTTATATTTCTTGTCATTTTTGTTTTTATAACGGTAAATATTAGGGTATTTCTTCAGCGGTTCCCATTTTGGCATTATAAAGATTCCTCCAATTTGTGTACTTTTTAAGCGAAAATACAAACGTATGTTCGTTTAGACTTCAAAAAAATAAGCCTCTAGGCATTAATCACGGTTCATTGTTCTTTTTTCCATTTCGACAAGTTTTTTTAGGGTCATTGTTTTGTCTTTTCTCTTACGGATAATTTCCATCATTTCGCGCGTACTTTCTAATACTTCTTGATACTCTTCTTCGTCATGAGGCACAAACAAATCGTAGGCGAAAAATTCAGGATCATTTAAATCTTTTCTTAATCTTAAAATTAAATCGTTATATGTCATAAAATCGTTATCGTCCATCCAATCCCATTTGCTAAAATCATAATCTTTTTTCATGCTAAACCTCCATTTAAATTTGATTAAATTCCCACATACGGAGTTGAACCGTATTGAATCACCAGAGTGGGAAGGGAAATACTAGATACAGTATATTTTTAAATTTTCATCTGGATATGAAAGGTAGTCTCTATCTGCGGTAAAAATGTTAAGATTATTAATCAGACTATCTTTGATAATAATGTCATCGTTGAAATCTAGCATAGATAGATGGTTAACTGAATTTTCAATGGACTCTTTACTAGTTTGAACAACGGTAGCTATTTTTAAAATCTCTTGAATATCCGAAATAGCCTGGTCATAGTGTTCCTTAAAATGCTGTGTTGGGCGATAGTTTCTTTTGTAATCAAATTCCTCGCGAAGGTGTCCTTCTGACTTTAGATACGCAGCATAGGAAAGACGAGTACTCCTATTGATAAATTCTGAAATTATGGAAAAATTCAAATAAAAATTTGCTCCGTTTTCTAACATGTTAAAAAAGGTATTACTATATTTTTTTGGTGCGTCCACATATTCTGGTCCATAAATGTAGAGCCAAATATTAGTATCTACTAAAATATTTTCGTTATTCCAATATTTAATAACCTCAGGATTTACTTTTTTAGTCATCTCTGTTCATCTCCGCATTAGCTTCTTCAGATGTAAGTTGTTGTTTAGCGTTTTGCATCACTAATCTAACTTTCTCACGCTGAGAAGGAGAGAGGGTACTTCCATCAATGTGAATATAATTGTTGAGTGTAGAAACACTACCAACGTTATATAATTGACCGATTGCTGTATTTAAAAAAGCTGTTGTTATAATCCTTAGTTCTGAAAATTTAATAATTATTTTTTCATCTTTTTTAATGGTATCAGTTATTTTTTCAAAAACTTTTTGTCCTTGATCGGCACTGACGGCTAGTGATGAATCAATATAGTCATGAATATTCAAGATCATATTATAATTCTCCTTTATAAGTAATATAGTCAAAAATTGAAACTATCTATATTCGGTGTGATGATCATGGTTTCAGCATCTGATTTCAACAAAAAATCTAGTTTTATGAGGGTGCCTTGAAACTCGTATTCCATACTTTTTAGTAAAATGCTATTTGAACTGGTGAGCTTCCAAAATCCATTATTAGAAATGATAGTAAGCTCACCTAGTCTTTTCATTGAATCCATTATACCAGCTAATCCAAGCCCTCTTGGAATATTACTAATTTTTGTGGAATTTCCCAATTTCATTGCCCAATTTATTAGGCGAGAGTCTACTCTGTTTTCGGTATTGGAATAGATTTGTTCAATATTATTTACATTTTCCGGTATACCAATCCCGTCATCACAAATTGTAAAAGATAGTCGCCCCTTTTTTGGATAAAATTGTCCACACATGATTAATTGATCACTCTGTGAATGAGTTTTGGTATTATCTGCAACTTCAAAGATAGCATCCGAGATTTGTTGACGGATATCATTTGAAAGATTAAACTCAGAATCAATTTTTCTAAATAATTCATTTTCTATGTAAAAATTGATATTCTCAATTGAATCAGCTTGTAGCTCAATAAATGGAATACTTGTGTCGAATTTATCTTCAGTATGGTGATTGCCTCGTAATAAAGAATTATTAAAATTATTTTGATTCAAAATTTGTTCAACGTTGCCTCTCTGATTCCGGAAAAGCACTGTAAAGTTTTTTTCTGTAAGGAACGTATATTATTTCCCAAAAAAGGACATAACTCTGCATTTATCCAAGTTAGTTCAGAAAAATCTATGACAACTTTTAAATCCGTTTCATCAACAGTATTGAATAATTTTTGGACCTGAGATAGGCATCCAAGCCAAGGTGTTATTCTACTTGGTAAGGAAATAACTTGCATAAAAGATCTCCTTTCGTGTGTAGCCAAATTTTTTATGCCCACCAGCGGAATCGAACCGTTGCGTGTCACCAGAGTGGGTTATTGTAGTTTAACAGTTACATCGTATGTATGACTGGAATTATCATCGTCATAATCATCTGTATCATAGTTTGAATCAAATTTAAGTCGTAGCGTGTGTAAATCACTAACCGAGCTTAATTTAGGAAGTAAGAAGTAAACATTTCCCTTTGAGTCGGCGCCTGAATTTAAGTCTCCGTCAAAATCATCACTGTCAAAAACATCGGCATCAACTTGTTGTCCATCGTCAGTGTTAAGTGTAGCTTGCGAAGCATATATTGAAATATCTCTGCCAGCCTTGATGTCAAAGTGTACTTTTGCTACACCATTAAATTTTCCGTCGTTACCATCAGAGTATTCTCCATCTGTTTTGTAGACTGTAACCTTATCGATTTTAACAGTGGTTCCTGCCCACGATGAATCTGAGTAAGTAGTTGAGTATTTTTTAGAATCACTAATATTAATATCATCACTACCGATTGTAATCACGTTACTGTCATTTGACGATGAGGTATCATTGTCACCCGATGAGTCAGAAGTATTGCCTGCAGATTTAGCGCTTGTAGAACTGTTGAAATTCGATAAAGTATCATTAATGGCATTTGACACTATTATTCCGCTAACTAAGCTAATAATTAAAATGATAGCAGAAATAATTGAAAATATAGTAGGCGCCTTACGTGATGTCTTCTTTTTCCAATTTATAAATAGCCAAATTAAGCCGATAATTAGTGCAATAATTGCTAATACAAAAATCGTCTGTAAAATAATGCTAAGTTGTAACATGGAACTTCCTCCAAAAAGTTTCAGCTTTTATAGTCATCAGTATTTGGACAAGATTGTAATTTTTAATTCTAATTAGTGGGCAACCCATAAGTAGCCTCTAATTCACGAATAGTATTAGGCAAACGATCGTATTCTTCTACATAAAATAAAGCTAAAAGACCACTAGCAAATTCGTTAGCTTGATTTTCAAATTCATCATATCCAAAGCGAACGCCAGTGTAGTAACCAGCTAGACCTTCATGCATAAAATAGTGGCCGAGCTCATGGGCCAGGGTAAAGTACTTTTGCGGTGAATCACGTAGAGAGTCGTTTAATATTATGATTGTTCCCTTATCGTCATAATTCGTTTTACCCAAAGGCATACGTCCTAAATAGCAATAACGTACATCTATATTTAGTATTTCGGCAATTTTAAAAGGATTGGCAGTATTGTATCTTTTTTGAACATTTTGTATAAAGTCCTTAACTATAGACATAAAATAACCACCTAGTCATGTTTGTGACGATCCCAAAAAATCTGAGTCATCGCAATTTTTAATTTTTGCTTCTCATCCTCGGTTAAATCATCTCCTCCATAAGTGAATGTCCCATCGTTGTCTTCAAGAAATCTCTTTAAATCGGTAGTGTCCTTTTCGTTTGCCCATTTAGGGGTGCTGTTTCTACCCAATAAGTAGTCTATTGTTACATTAAAATACTTAGATAGTTTTACCAAAGCTTCGTTATCAGGTTGGCGTGTATCATTTTCATAACCGGATATAGATACCTTTGATACGCCTAATATTCTACCTAACTCTTCTTGAGTCATCTTTTTTTCTTTTCGCAATTCTCTAATTCGTTGGCCTAATGGCATTTTAAGCACCTCACTTCATTTAAATTTTAATACGTTAACCTAAAGTTAACAACAAAAGTTAACAAATTAGGAATTTTCACTTGACATTTAACTTTAGGTTAACTATTATAATTAACGTAAGGTTAATTTAGGAGGTGATTCAATGATTTTATATAACTTGAAAAAAGCACGAGAACAAGCTGGTTTAACTATGGACGATATGGGCAATGCTTTAGGAATAAGTAAAGTTGCGTATTGGAAAATCGAACATGGTAAAACTAAACTCAGTTATAAAAATGCTGTTATTATTTCCGAAAAAGTTAACAAACCTGCAGAAGATATTTTTTTACAAGATGAGTTAATAAATAAGGAACTTAAGGGGGTGACAGCATGACTGAACAAAACAAGCCACTAATTGAAATTAAAACGTATTTTGACGATTTGAAAGAAATTAAAGAGCTGCTACCGCAAATAGCAACTCTTCAACAGAAGTATGAAGTTAGATTAAACATCAACTTACGTCCATAGAATCAATCAAATCATGGAGGTGGCAACAAAAATGGACAAAAACAAAGGTATCTCATTAAAAATCACTCGTCCCGAAAAGAATGCCGATGTTAAAGAATCTTGGGGATACGAAGTTAGAATTAATGGCCACAAAATCGAACAAGGTATTAACGCTATTTCGTTGGATATGGTTGCAAATAAGAAACCAGTTTTGACAATCAAGTGTTGGCCGGATGCAATTGAAGCTGATTTACAGGCACTAGTTAAATTAATGGACATCTCTGAAAAAAATAAAGTTCCTGATGTGCCACAAGATAAGTTAGTGAAAATTATTTCAGAATTTAAAAAAGTTGAGGATGAATTTGCGCTTCGCCCTCAACAACTTCATGAAATATTGAATTACATTACTAGATCAGTTTAATAACGTAATATCGTATTTTCCCCAGCTTGTATCAATTTTTATAGGTATGCCTTTAGCAGCAAACCATGAAATTACATCTCCTTCTGAGGGAGTATCTTCAACTACTAATTTAACGGGAAAAGATTTCTGATTGTTTTTAAGTGCTTCGTGATAAGCACTAACTAAGTTTTTCTCGAATTGCTCATTCATTAATAATCACCACCTTTCAGTGGTAATTATACGCTATCAAGTTTTCAAAGAACGTAGGAGGTGAAGACATGACGATCACGAAAGCAAAACAATTACACAGTCAGCTAGGAATGCAACAATGCTATGAATTGTGTAATGACTGGCTCGATGAACAAGATATTTTATTTGCAATCAAAAATAAAATCATCCATGAATTAACATTTCAAGCTATATGCAAGGATGTCATTCCAGCATGGGCTGTGAAACAAAAAATTAACTCAATGCCTACAGCTATGATTGGCTAATCAATCTTTTTTACACTTTTAATAATACCGTGGGATTACGTGTATTAAAATCCCACGATGTACACAAATAGGAGGTGATTCAAGTTGGTAATAGAGGACGTGATGGACGAGTTAGACAAATGTTTAATCCGTAATAGATTAACCCGAACTCAATTCGCAAATGCATTACACGTGTCCAAGCAGGCCGTATCGAACTGGTTCTCCGGTGATAATCACGTGATACCGCTAGACAAATTAATTAGCATTGCTGATTTGTTAAAGGATGAAAGATTTAAATTTGTCGTTGCTGATTATGTACTGGACACGCGATTGCTTGCTAAAAACGAATATGCTTCCGATCCATTATCACAATTTATGAGGGTAAATAAAGAGGAGGAAGAACGGAGACTACTTAATGAACAGGTACAAGTGATTTTAGCTAAACCAGTTACTTATTGGAACGACGAGGAACGAAGCTTCTTGATTAAATTTAGAAAAGAATTCTCTGAAGAGCGACAGGCGGAAAATGATTTCGCAATTGCGCTAGATGAGGCATTGGAGGTGATCTAATTGGCAGTAATCCAGTTTGAAGGAATTGACGAAAAAGTAGCTGATCGGGTAGTTGAATTAATCATTCCAAAAATAGAAGAACGACTGAGCCAAACGACTAAGCCTGACCAGTTACTTACACAAGAACAGGTAATGAAAAAGCTACACGTCGGTTTTGAGCTTTTTAAAAGAGATTACTATCCCACTATGCCACATATTGGGCATGGTAAGGGAATTCGGTACTCGGAAAAAGCTGTTGATAAATGGATTCAAGAAAATCAGAAGACGTTAATGGAGGAATAATATGAATTTTTTAGCTTATTTGGGACTTATATTTATCGGCGCAGTAGTCGACAGGGTAGTTATTTTTATGGATGACCCAAAAGACGATATTGAATATATCGAAGAAAAAAAGAAAGGGAATCGTTATGTTACGAAAAGAAATTAAGGCAATAAAAAAATCCCGCACGGCCATGCGAGATTCAAGAGCTATAAATATTATCTATGCTTTTATCTTACCACCGAAAGAAGGTGCCGTAAATGTTTCCATCTAAGCAGTTTGATAATTGGTTACAGAACACAACAGTTGATAATTATTACAACGGAATTGCGTTAAGGGAATTAACAGATGAAGAGATCCAAGACAAAGCTTATGCCAAGTTAGAAAAAATGGATTCAGTCGATATGGCTGAAATGTTTGAAGATTTAATTTATGACAACAAAATTCCGGCGCAGTTAATTGCTTACATTTTTGGAATCGATACGGAGGTAGGAACTAATGAGTAATGAACTAATGAATAAGACGGTAACCTATGCAGTTAATGGGGAGGACGTTAATTTATCGGGAAACATGGTTAAGAGTTATTTAACCAGTGGTAACGGAGCGGTTACTGATCAAGAGGTAACAATGTTTATCCAGCTATGCCGGTACCAACACTTAAACCCGTTTCTAAATGAAGCATACCTAGTTAAATTCGGTAACAACCCTGCTCAAATTATTACTTCGAAAGAAGCGTTTATGAAGCGTGCTGAAGCTAATGAGAATTATGACGGTATGAAAGCCGGTTGTATTGTCGAACGGGACGGCGATATTAAATATACCAACGGGGCATTCATATTAAAGGCAGATAAGATTCTCGGTGCTTGGGCAGAAGTATATCGCAAAGACCGAAGCCAGCCTGTCCACATCGAGATTTCGATGGAAGAGTTTAGCAAATCTCAAGCAACTTGGAAAAGCATGCCGGCAACAATGATTCGTAAGACCGCAATTGTTAATGCTTTGCGTGAAGCATTCCCACAAGACTTAGGAGCCTTATATACGGAAGATGATAAGAACCCCCATGAAAATAAGGTGGAGGATAAACCTAAGCAACCAGTAGTTAACGCAACAGAAGTAGCGGACACTTTGGCTAAGAAGTTTGCTAAGCAGGAAGATATTAAGCCTGCCGAAGGTGTAATCGAAACTAATGAGGAGGAATCAAATAATGCAAGCAACCATGGAGAAACAACAGAACCCGTTAATGACGTTGAGGAACCAACAGCCACTGCCGAAGTTGAACAGGGAAAATTACTATGATTTAGCAACTGAAAGCTACATGTCATTTTCGTTGTACAAACGGTTTAAGAAATGTGAAGCCGAAGCCATGGCTTACCTTAATGGAGAAATACCTAAGATTGAAGAAACTAATGCGGCCTTGTTAATGGGTAACTACCTCCATACTTATTTCGAATCAGGGGAAGCACACGCTTCTTTTATTGAAGAAAATCAAAAGGAATTAATTAGTAGCCGGGGTAAGAGTAAAGGATCGCTTAAGAGCAATTACGTTTTAGCGGACAAGATGATTAAAGCGCTTAATCAACAGGAGTTATTTAAAGGCGTCTATCAAGGCAAAAAAGAAGTGATCCTAACTGGCGAATTGTTTGGTATGAGCTGGAAAGTTCGCATTGATTGCTTACATGTCCCCGGAGATGAATCAGACGTAGCTTACTTTTGCGATTTAAAAACATCTAAGAACCTACATGCTAAGTTCTGGAACAATGATCTACATGAATGGCAACCATTTGTAACTGCCTATAACTATGATTTACAGATGGCGGTTTATCAAGAGATTATCCGACAAAACTATGGAATGACGTTTGCACCATTTATTTTTGGGGTTTCAAAAGAAGATGTGCCTGAAGTAGTGGGGATTGAATTTAAGCAGGTGGAATTAGACGAACCGCTATCCGCATTAGAAGCTGATATGCCACACATTATTAGGCTACTAAATGGCGAAGAGGAACCCCTTAGCTGTGGTAGATGTGATTATTGCAAAGCTCATAACCAATTAATTGGGTTCGTAGACATCGACTCGCTACTGGATTAGGAGGTGATGGCTTGAATTACATCAAACAGCTTAACGCATTCTATGATCAGCTCGAACTAAACCCGTTAAATTCATCTGAAATTGCTTTATGGCACGCATTGATGCGCATAAACAATAAAACAGCATGGTCAACGACGTTTACGGTGGCTTCATCAACGTTGTGTAAATACGCTGGAATGAAAGATACAAGCAAATCATCAACATTCTACAATGCGAGAAATGGATTACAGCAAAAGGGCTACATCAAGTGGAAATCACGTAAAGGGAACCAAGCCGCTTTATACCAATTAAAAGATTTGACTACATTATTTGTAGACAACTATGTAGACAGTACTGTAGACAGTTCTGTAGGCAATACTGTGGGCAACCCTGTAGCATTAAATAAACAAAACAAAACGAAACAAAACAATATTAATTCAATTACCGGCGCGCCACCGAAACCCAATGTGTACATTCCGTTAACCAAATTAACGTGAGTGGCAAATCGGGTGGGGAGGACGTTATGTTAAAAATGTTTGGTTATTTTACAAGCCTAGTCAAAGACGGCTTGCTATTTAAGCCGCAGTTTAAACTTACGGACCATGAGAAACATGTCCTGGCTAAACACCAAGGTGGCTTGATGGAAATACGGATTACTGATCCACGGCAAATTTCGAGTGACCAACGAGCAAAGATATACGCCATGTTTGGCGATATTGACCGTTGGCAGGAATACCGCGACCCGGATTATGTTAAGCATATTTGCAAGTCACAGTACTGCTACGAAAATGCCGTAGATTGGTTTAGTTTAAGCGATTGTTCGATGGAGCGAGCAAATTCGTTTATCAAGTTCCTAATTGATTTTTGCTTAAAATGGGACATTCCATGGTCAATGCGGACCATGGACATGATTGATGGTGATTATTGGCTATGCTACTACGGCTTAGTACACCGGCAGTGTTGCATTTGTCGTAATCCGGCTGATATAGCGCACATAACAGCGGTTGGCCGAACTAACCGGAACAAGATAGACCACCGGGGCAAGTATGTGATGCCGTTATGCAGGACCCACCATCAAGAGCAACACACAATTGGAATTTCAACATTTATGAAAAAGTATCACATCAAGGGCGTGAAGATTGATGACAAACTCGCCCGAATTTTAAATTTAGGAAATTGGAGAACACAAAATGGTGAAAATGAATGATCAAGACAAAAAGATTATTAAAGAGGCGCTTAAACAGGGCTTTACGTTCGATGAAGCGATGGAATTTATAGAAAAAATGAGAGAAGCGCATTACACACAAATTAGTTACAACTCCGAAAGGGGTAAAGGTTTGATGATTGGTGATGATGAAGATGTTTTAGTTGGGTTACTCGCTTTATCAAGCAAATTATTGCAAAGAACAGACGATTTTGAAATGAAGTTAAAAATCATCACCACTTATGAGAAATGGGTAACGCAGAAAACAGGCGAATTATTAGAAAAAAATAGCGTAATAGTTAGTTCAGCAGATGAATTAGACGAGCTTAATATTCCAGAACCAGTGAAAGAAGAATTACGTCAAATTCTCAATGAAAAATTTAACGGTAAATAAAACAAAGGAGTGTTATTAACGTGAAAAAAATTGATTTATTTAACAGCGACTTATTCGGGAGCAAGGAAGCTAGCTTAATGTGGGGCAAGCAACAGGATTATGTACGGACAATCTGGAATAAGTATCCAGAACGTTTCCCGGCGGGCACAATCCGCAAGTTTGGGCACCAACTGATTGTCACACGGGAAGGTATGGAAGCTGTAACTAAGAGGGAAGCTAAATACACATTTGACGAGATCATGAAAGGTTAGGACGGTGATTAAAAATGAAACTAATACAGAGGATTGGAAAAATGAATAATGGTTACAAGTCAGGCTACCAGGATGGCCAAAAAGAGGCGCTCTTAGAACTAGGGCGTAAATTGCGTGCTATGAGTGAACCTTTGTTTCAGAAATTGATGAAAGAGCAGAAATTTAGTGACAGCGATGATATACGTCTAGAAGTGCTCAACGAGATCGCAGACTGGGAAAAAGAAATGTTGGAGGCTGTAATTGATGATTAACCGAGCGGTATTAATCGGGCGCTTAACAAGGGACCCAGAACTAAAGTACACAACCAATGGCGTAGCGGTCGCTAGCTTTAACCTAGCAGTCAATCGCCAATTCACAAACCAAGATGGCGAACGTGAAGCAGATTTTATCAATTGCGTAATGTGGCGGAAAGCGGCAGAAATTTTCTGCGACTATACTCACAAAGGTTCGTTGGTTGGCATTGATGGACGAATCCAAACTCGTTCATACGAAAATCAACAAGGACAACGTGTTTATGTCACTGAAGTGGTCGCGGATAACTTTTCCTTTTTGGAATCTAAAAGTCAGAGCAATCAAAACAATGGCAGTTATGTGCCACAAGACAACGGGTTTGGTCAAAATAATGGGCCAACTACGCCGAATAACACGAACCCAAATGATCCGTTTAGCGGAAAGCAAGGGCAATCCATTGATATCACCGATGAAGATTTACCGTTCTAGGAGGTTGAAAAATGACTACATTTCAAGAGAGACAACGCTTGCGGGAACAGGCAGCCTATTATCTAAATATGGGGGATGTTGATACATATACTCAATTAATGCACGAGGCACGAATGGGCATTCCAAACAGCAATAACGACCTGAAAAATTGGGGATCTAATAACAAACGAACTGTTAATCGGCGGAAGGCAGTCAAACAGTTGATGGACGATTATACCAGAAAAGAAATTGCTGAAGAACTAGACTGTGATATTTCGACCGTCAGAAAGGACATTATATTTCTACGGGAAAAGGAGCAAGAGGAAGAACATGGATAAGTTGATAATCGGACTGGCAATGGTAGGAGTGCTGTTACTATTAATATCACATCCAGCAGGTGTGATGATTACGATCGCCTTGGCACTATTTTTACTTAGTTAGGATGAGAACGATGGAGATTTTTAAAAGGTTTTATAAACGACTGCAGACAGTTGCATGGAATGGCGGTTTAGAAAGTTTGATGGCTGATTTGTTCGCCATCCTCGCGACAATAGACATCTTTATGAAGGATGTTTCAATGACAGAAAAAGGACTAATGATATGCCTGATGTTGTTATTTGACATTCTGTCGATTGTTAAACGATGGGATTACCGTAAATGGCAAGAATGGAAGAGGATTCATGAGTAAAACGATTGGGCAAACTTTAATCTTAGAAAATTTCGATGGATATAATCGTGTGTTTGTAGAAAAGATAGTGGCTGTTGATGGGATGCCGTTATTAAACCCGTTTTACATTGTGTCTAACATGAATAGTAGCGACATTAAAGTTTACTCTTACGAAAAATATCATAAAGTACTGGCTACAATCGTTGGGGAAGCGCCCCAGACTAGTTTGGATTTGGGAATGCAAGTCTGAAACAGAAAGGATAGCGTTATGAGAGGACTATTTCAATTGGCAGTAGGATTAACGGAACTTGTAATCGGCATACTACTATGCTGGGCAGCCTTGATTTCAGTAATAAGAGGGATTATATTCCTCTTCCAATTCTTCTTTTAGCAACAAAAAAGCCCCACAGCTCCAATGCTATGAGACCAACCAATAATCTAATTATAGCACACAGGAGACTATGGGGGATGGACGTTTTGATACCACAAATAGATCGTAAGGGAACAGCACGTAAGGTTAAAAAGTTTTTTGAATATGATTATCCAGGCATCTGTAGACGGGCAGGCAACAATCCAGCGGGAATCAGAGCCGTTGTAATAGGTGGGATGCCAAAATCACCATCCTTTAGTAGTAGCTCGGAAGAAAAAAGAATTTATCGAAAAAGTTGTTAATGAAACCAGAGCTTTGGATGAAAAATCAAAGGACATTATTATATATAACATCATTGAAAAGCACAGTAATGACTGGTGTTATCGAAGGTTCCATATGACCTCATCAAGATATGATGACTATAAAAAATATGCACACAACGCTTTTGCAGATTCATATGAATACCAGATTTTCGGTGGAACGAATCTACATGAATACTTATCGAATTGAAAAAATCAGAAAAAGAGCGGAATTTTATCGGAAAAACATCGGAATTTTTGGAGTGAAAACGGCGTTAAAATGATAGTGTCGAAGGATTGGAAATACCATTAATACAATACTCCAATTTGATTTAGGTTAATTATTCGTCCACTTGTCCCAATCCTTCGGCAAACTGTAGGTGTAGCTCAGTTGGTAGAGCACCTGACTGTTAATCAAGAAGTCGCAGGTTCGAATCCTGCCATCTGCGTTTGGTATTTTAATTTAAGGACGCTTCATGGTATATTACTAACAATAAAAGGTATAGAAAGAAAGTGGCTATAATTAAATATCCTAATCGTATATTGAGACCTGAAATAACTTCATACCAAGTTGTTGCAGTTGATGAGCGTTATAAAGCGATGAATGACAGTTACAATGATGAAGATTATGGTGAGGCAATAAATTATGCTCGTAGCATGATAGAATCAGTATGCAAATATGTTTTTAAAATTTTAAAGGGCAAAGAAATTACCGAAGGATATATTTCTTTAAACAATTTAATAAAAAAATCATTGGGAGCACTTAATACAGAGCTTTCACAAGAAGATTCAATAGAAGATATTTCCGATGAACTTATAAAAATAGTTAATAAAATTGGAAATTTAAGAAATCAAACATCTGTTTCTCATGGGTCAAGTGTTAGAACCGAATCAATAACTGCCATTGAAACAAGATTTGTTATTTTTGCTGCTGAAAATATAACAGTTACTTTATTAGATCTTCTATTTAATAAAACACATTCTTTGAAATATATGGCAGTTGGATCAGTGATAGATAAAGCCGGATTAAAATTAATGTATGAAAGTGAATCTAGCGTCATGTATAAAAATGATGTTGGTGATTTATTTAGTGTTTTTCCAGGAAGTGATGTTATTTATCAAGTGACTTTAACTTTGCCTGACAATACATCTTTTACGAGTGATAAAGAATTTTATTTGGATCATATTAGGGCCTATATGGAAGATGATGCTGAAGAAGTTATTAAAAAGGGTGAAGAAGCGTTTGATTTCTATTCTAAAAAGAAAGATTTTAAGTACGAAGTTCAAATCGAGAAAAATATAATATACATTACAAAACTTGAAGAGTAATGCTGGTGGTATCTTTTAACAATGAAATAAACTAAGTATGGTTGGTGTAATCCAACAGAAATTAAAATATTTGGTGAACTAGACCGACAAATTAAACAAAAAAGAAAGAGAAACTATTAGGATTGATTGGAATTGATAACAAAGCTAGCCGTTATTTTTGGTATAATCACTCTTAATAGGGGAGCGATGAACATCAAAGACATTGTTTTGAACGCTTGTAAGCATTTCAAAGAATATTGGTTTGTTTATTTAGTGGCTACATTAATTTCATTTATCGTGTGTTCCATTTTATTATTGTTTTCAGCTGATAAATCTTTAGATTCTTTTGCGGACTGGCTAAGCGGAATTGGAACAGTAGGGGCAGTTGTAGTATCTCTGTATTTGGCAATTAGAAAACCATCAGCAAAATTTTCTGAAATAAAAAGATATGATAAAAACTATCTTAAGGAAAATGATGGTGTTTTTATCGTTAATGAAGAAACAGTAACTTATTTGTATATTACCAATAAAAGTGAAGTTCCTGACACTATAGATTTATATTCTGTGGAATTAGTAGCTAAAAAAGAAAAAATTTTGTTTAGAAAAAAATTTTACTATGATAATAATGAAGATTATCCAAAAATAGATCGATTTTTTAATAATAGTGAGATTGGTGAAAGTGTTATTGGTTTAAGGGGAATAGTAATAAGGCCTAATACAACTATTATATTGGGAAATATATGTTGGGTGGAAATTTTAGATTTTCTACATTCAAATGTAGATGGATTGAATTTTACAGAAGTAAGTGACGAACACAAAAAAATTAATAGTATACAGATTTATATTACATTAAATTTTACAAGGATGGATGGTTCTAAAATAGAACAAACGTTTCTAGTACCAAGAGAAATTTTAAATGTAAAAACTATAGCATTAGTTGGTGCAAAAAATATTAATAGAAAATACTTTTTTGAGAAGTGACTTTATGAGTTGCTTCTTTTTTGTTATTTCAAAGGAGACGTGGTGATATGTAATGGCTAAGCAAGAACAGGCTGAAAAGGATTATATGATGGGTATGAAGTATAAAGATATAGCCTCTAAGTACAATGTGTCTATCAACACAGTCAAATCATGGAAGAAACGGTATAACTGGCAACGTGGTCCCAAAAAGAGGACACCCCTGTCTGAAAAAAGTGCACACAAAAATGAGAGTGCAGATGATGAATTAACACCATCACAAGAGCTCTTCTGTCAGTTGGTTGGTGGCCAGCGATTGCCTTTATATCGCGCTTATATGGTTGCTTTTGACTTAAAGAATAAGCCACTTGAGTCAATCATGTCGTCAGCTTCTAGGTTAGGGAATAAATGCAAGAATTGTTAAGATTCAGCAGGAAGTGGCCGCTAAACATGAATGGTCGTTGGACAGTGTTGTTGATTCATTAACGTTTGTTTATGATGAAGCTAAGGCAGACATTTTCTTGCAAGGCATTAAGAAGGCTAACTCAGACGCCATGCTGAACTCACTCGACCGCATTACTAACTTGTTGCATATCAGTGATGAAGGACGCCGTGCTCAAGCTGAGGCAGATGTTGCCAAGATTAAAGCAGACGAGTTGCAAGGGAAAGGTGAGGATAATCCAATCTTGTTAGCAATGGCTAAACAAGCACAACAATTGGTCAATAAAGAAGAGGAGGATAAAGAATGAAGACGTTTATCAAGGAAATTAATTACTCACCCAAACAAGCTAGTTTTATCTTTTCCCCATTTGATCATCTGTTTGATGTCAATGAGGGTTCAATCCGTGCTGGTAAGACAGCTGCTGATGATGCGCGTTTAGCCCTTTTTTATTTGGTTTCACCTAACGAAACTCATCTGGTGAGCGCTTATAACCAAGAATTAGCTTACAAACTGTTTATCGAAGGCGATGGGCAAGGCCTTGCTTACATCTTTGATGGCGTTTCACATTTACGACGTGACCGCGGTGGTGACCATTTAGAAATTGATTTGCCTTCCGGGAAGAAAAAGGTTTACTTCAAGGGTGGTGGAAAGTCGAACAGTGCCAATTCAATTCGAGGCTTGTCGCTTGGCTCGGTGGCTTATTCAGAAATGAATCTTCTGGACAAAGAATTTATCGACGAATCGTTTAGACGGACAGCAGCGGCTAAGATTCGCTATCATTTAGCCGACTTAAACCCGCCGGCGCCGCATGACCCAATCATCGAAACGTTTAAAGAATACGGCGCTCACTGGTTGCATTGGACAATGAGTGATAACCCCGTCATGTCAAAACAACGCTTGAAGGAAATGGAAGAACAACTAAAACGAAATCCATATCGTTACAAACGCGACTGGCTTGGGCTCCGAGTAATGCCACAAGGCGTTATTTACTCAATGTTTGATGATAAGGATATGACCAACCAAGCACTAGTTGGCAAACCAGTTGAGATGTTCTTTGCTGGTGATGCAGGACAAAATGATGCCACCACTCTAAGCTGCAACATTGTCACTCGCGTGGTTGATGGTGATGGTGCACGATTCGTATTGAATCGGGTAGCTAACTATTACCACTCGGGTACTGAAACCGGTGAGACTAAAGCAATGTCGACGTATGCGGAAGAATTACGCCAGTTTATTAACTGGTGTCACCAGAAATACCAACTATATTATTCTGATATCGTAATTGATCCAGCGGCTAAAACATTGCGGGCTGAACCTGAGAGGCTAGGCATCATGAGTAGTTCCGCCAATAACAATGGTAATGAAAAGGTTGGTTCCGTACGAGGAATTGAAGTAGGGATTGAACGACTACAGAATTTAATGACTAATCAGCAGTTTCGTCTAGTAGAACCAAACAGTGATTTGTATAGTCATTACCACTTTATTAAGGAATTAGGGATGTATGTTCGTGATGAAAACACTGGTAAGCCAGTTGATATAAATAACCATGCAATGGATGAAGCTAGACATGCGGCTAATTACTTTACCAGCCGATATGAATAGAGGCGGACTGAATGCCAGAAAACTTAATCTCAAAGACAAGGGCGGTGTTGTAAAGAATGAATGTGTTGCCAGTACTAGATGAGGTATAGGACCATAAGAAAGTGATGATTAGTGATGTAGACGTGGCACGTATTAAGAAATATCAACGTTTATGGCAATTCGGAATGGAAAGTGCGGACGTTCAGAAATATAAATGGTCAGACCATGGTTGAACATCTGAAAATGATGAAAAATTAATTTTTCTTTAGCTTTTTTAAGTGTTTTTGATAAAGCCCGTCGCTTTTGCTAGAATTACTTGAATTGGTTCAACGTAAAAATTGGGAGGCACTAATTTTGAATATCGGAATTGATAAGATCAGTTTTTTTACTAGCGACCTTTATCTACCAATGGAAGATTTGGCAAAGGCGCGCAATGAAGATCCGAATAAGTATTTAATTGGCATTGGACAGTCTAAACAAGCGGTCATCCGGAATTCACAAGATGCAGTCACCTTGGCAGCCAATGCGGCTTGGCAAATTCTCGATGAAAAAGAGCGGCAATCAATTGATTTGATTTTGTTTGGAACTGAGTCGGGAGTGGATAATTCGAAATCTGCGGCGGTTTACTTACAGTCGCTATTGGGGATTAACGCACAGGCAAGCGGGGTAGAGCTTAAGCAAGCTTGTTTTGGACTTACTGCAGGAATTCAGTTGGCGATGGGACATATTGCCCTGCATCCACAAAGCAGGGTTTTACTCGTCGGTGCCGATATTGCCCGTTACGGAATTAAGACGGCTGGTGAACCAACCCAAGGCGGGGGAGCAGTGGCCATGATTATGAGTGCTAATCCGCGTATCTTAAAGATTAACCTCGAAAGTGCGCATTTGACAAAAGACATTATGGATTTTTGGCGCCCGCTTTATCGTAGTGAAGCGTTGGTAGATGGTCACTACTCATCCCAAGAATTTATTGACTTCTTCCAAAGTACTTTTCAACAGTACTCAGCCAAAACTGGGCAAGGACTTAACGACTTTGCAGCGTTGATTTTCCATTTGCCGTACACGAAAATGGGATTAAAAGCTCTTCGAAGCGTGCTGGAAGAAGCACCTGATGATCAAATTGCCGAAGGACTATTAGCTCGTTTTGAAGACAGTCGCCAGTTAAATCGCGAAGTTGGTAATTTATATACTGGATCGTTATACCTCAGTTTATTGTCGCTATTACAGGCACGTTCATTACGTGAAGGGGATCAAATTGGTCTCTTTAGTTATGGTTCAGGAGCAGAAGGAGAGTTTTATACTGGTGAAGTGGTGCAAGGCTATGAGAGAATGTTAGACACAAGCGTTTCTGAGCAGTTACGGCAACGTAAGCCAGTTAGCGTAACTGAATACGAGGAAATTTATCGTAGTTTCATGGCGGCGCAACCATCAGATTTTGTAACGGACTATCAAAATGATCCTGCCCATTTTGTGTTAAAGGGACAAAAAGATCAGCAACGACAATACGTAGAACGCAAAGATTGATTTTGAGCTTGATTACTAATTGGATGGTGCTATTTTTGAAAATAATAAAGGAGACTTCCATTTCCAGGAAGTCTCCTTTATTAATAAGTTTGAAATTTACTTTATGATGCAAGCGCGTCTTCAACTATCTTGCCATCTTTAACGACTAACAAAGCTCGGTTACTATCGGGTTGTAAAAGTTTTACCGTATATCCAGCACCTAACTCCTTCTTTAAGGATTTTGAAAGTCCAGTAAATTGTTTCTTTAGCCCTGCGTAGCTATCTTTATCAATTGTTCGGGGATCTTTTACCCAAGCACTGAAAGCTTTTTTGCTATTCGCATCAGTTGGGGTAACCACGAATACTTTTTGATCTGCGTTAAAGGTGAGGTCGCCTAATGACTTCAAATTTTTCTTAAGACTAGCAGTAATGTTTCTTTCTTTAGCAGCCTGTTGTGACGCTGCCTGACTATCACTGTTCATTTTTTCAAATTTGTCGTCTTTAATTGAGGCTTCCTTACTTTTTTTAGCAGCCAAATGTGAACTAGCTGTGCTAGCAGCTGTAGACGGTTTTTCATGAATAACCTGGTTTCCCGAAAAAATGACTAGGGCTAGGGGAATTATAAAAAGAATAATTGCTCCAAAAATGGACTCACGGCTACGAATTGAAGAATGTAGCTTAAAGAGACTAAGTATTAACGCGATTGATGCTAAAACTAAAACATATAACATAATGTCCTCCGAAATGATTCATTGCCTTGACCATTAGTATGACGGGTATAGGCGTAGAAATCAATAGATAACTATTAATTTTAGTATATATCGCTTCTAAAAAGTCCCACCACTTTGCCCAAAATGGTGACGTTGTCCAAAATAATTGGGCTCATGGTATCATTTTCGGGTTGCAAGCGGATGTGGTCGGTTTCTTTAAAGAACCGTTTGCAGGTTGCTTCGTTTTCGTCAGTCATCGCAATTACGATTTCGCCATTATCGGCGGTTGATTGTTTTCGAACGATGACTTGATCGCCCGATAAAATGCCGGCATTGATCATACTTTCCCCTCGAATGGTCAACATGAAAAGATCGCTGCTTTCATTTTTAAATTCTGGTGGAACGGGGAAAAAGTCGGTAGCTTCTTCAACGGCTAGGATGGGTTCCCCAGCGGTAACTACCCCTAAAACTGGGATTTGCTCGCCATTTTCTTGAATACCAAGCGCTTCTAAGCCTTGAGCCGTAATTTCTAATGCTCGAGGCTTAGTAGGATCTTTTTCTAAGTACCCATTTTTTTGTAGGCGATCGATATGCCCATGTACCGTTGATGTCGAAGATAAACCAATTGCCTTACCAATTTCTCGAACGGTAGGCGGATAACCTTGCGTTTGGACCGTTTGATAGATATACTCAAGAACGTTAAGTTGCTTAGTACTCAAATTCTTTATCATTTTTTCACCCCACGAATATTTGATATAATTTTAACATAGACAGGTGAACTTCTCAAACAGATGTTCGCATTTTACTAAACGAAATAAATAAAGGGGAGTAATAGTAATGGCAGATCAAGAAATGCAAAAGCTAATTAAACGGATTAATGAATTAGCAAAAAAAGCAAAAGAAGAAGGCTTAAGTGAGCTTGAAACTATCGAACGTAAGGAATTGCGGCAAAAATATTTAAAACGATTTAGAGAAAGTTTTCGGAGCCAAATTGAAATGATGAAGATTTTTGATAAAGATGGTAAGGAAGTCACCCCCGAAAAGGTAAAGAAAGTTCAACGGAAAAAAGGCTTACGTGACGATTAAACGGGGCTTTTGTTTTTACTTGTTTTTGTGTAAAATGAAAAGGCAGACTGTTCACGAGGAGGATTGACAATGTCAACTGGAATTTGGATTATGATTGTAATTATCGCCGTTCTTGTTGGAGCAATCGGTGGATTTTTCTTTGCACGTCGTTACATGGAAAACTACTTAAAGAATAACCCGCCAATTAACGAAGACATGCTTAGAACAATGATGCTTCAGATGGGGCAAAAGCCATCACAAAAAAAGCTTCATCAAATGATGACCGCAATGAAGAATCAATCGAAAAAATAAAAAAGCGTCCGTTATTTGGACGCTTTTTTTGTATGGGAAGGCTCGGCCATGTCAACATATTGGAACGTTGGATCTAATTCGCGGTCTAAAGCAGCAAATGCCGCGTTTAAGTCTTTTTCCAATTGGGCTAAGTTTTCGTCGTTCATCCGAGTTTTTCGGTCAATTACGATTGGCTCACCAAAATTAATTTGGACTTTTCGCCGGCTAAATAGAGCTTTAAACGAAAGTGGTCCCTGATAAACAGCGGGAACAATGGGAACGTTAGCTAGCTTGGCAATCACGAACGCACCGTTTTTTAATTCTTGGGAATGGCGCGTGCCAGATGGAAAAATAATGGTTGAGAGTTCACCCTTTTTTAAAATTTTGACGGGCACTTTGATTGCCGATGGGCCAGGATTCTGACGATCAACTGGAAAAGCGTTGAGCTTGGTGATTAACCATTTTAAAAACCGATTTTGAAACAGTTCCTTTTTCGCCATAAAAGAAAAACGCTTTGGGTAAGCTGCTAATGCGTATAAAACTGGGTCTAGCCACGTTCGGTGTGGTGCAACTAACACGTACGAACCGCTTGGCAACCGATCTTTGTGATGGAATTGCGGGCGCCCGTTAATCAGCGTTAGAAGTCCCGAAACTAGATGTTTAATAAATGTATACAACATATAGAATAACCTTTGCTTTCAATTTGATATTAATTTGATTATATTATGAAGTAATGGGATTGAAAAGGAGTTTTAAATGGAAGTTAAGTTAAATGCTGACGAACGAATTGATCAGCTTTATCGCGATAATATTCAAATTATTCAAAGTCCTAGCGTTTTTTCATTTTCACTAGATGCGGTATTGTTAGCTAATTTCGCGGAAGTAAAGCAAAGTTCCAAGGCACAAATTGTTGACCTTTGTGCAGGAAACGGAGCGGTAGGACTTTTTTTATCTAAAAAAACCAATGGGCATGTGACAATGGTAGAAATTCAGTCACGTTTAGCGGAGATGGCCGAGCGAAGTATTTTACTTAACGACCTCAAAGAACGCTACCGCGTGTTGAACCTCCCGCTTGCAAACTCATTAGGAACAATTAAAACTGACAGCGTTGATAGCATTGTTTGCAACCCGCCGTATTTTCCAAACCATCCGGATAGTAAAAAAAATCCTAACCAGTTTTTGGCAATTGCCCGGCATGAAATAACGACTTCCCTCAATGAAATTTTGGAAACTAGTCAAAAAATGTTGAAAATGAATGGAAAACTATTCATGGTGCATCGTCCCGACCGGTTACCGGAAATTATTAATGACTTTACCCAAAATCGACTTGCTCCTAAACGGATTCAATTTGTTCACTCGCATGAGGGCGACGAAGCCAACATGGTTTTGATCGAAGCAATCAAGGATGGCAGGCCTAATGGAGTTAGAATTTTACCGCCAATCATTACTTATGACGGGCTTGAATATTCACCAACGGTAAAGGAAATGTTATATGGAAGCACCAAGTGAAAACGGTTTTTACTTCTACGTGCTCTGGTGTGCGGATCAGACGTTGTACACAGGCTACACGGTTAATTTAAAACAACGGGTTGCCCGGCATAACTCTGGTCAAGGCGCTAAATATACCCGGGTTCCTAAACGTCGTCCGGTTCAGCTGCTTTATTATGAAAGCTTTGAAAACCAGCATGATGCAATGAGTGCAGAATATTTTTTTAAAAAACAAAGCCGCAAAGAGAAACTTAAATATTTAAAAAATAATGGGGTAATAGTAACTACTTTCTCACATTAGTGGTACATTTATATTGATTAAAAAAGAAAGGGGTAATATTACAATGAAGATTATTGCTTATGGAATTCGTGACGATGAAAAACCATATTTAGACGAATGGGTAACGAAGAACCATATCGAGGTTAAAGCGGTCCCCGATTTGTTAGATTCTAGTAACATTGATTTGGCAAAGGATTACGATGGGGTAGTTGCTTACCAACAAAAGCCTTACACCGCTGATTTATTTGATAAGATGCACGAATTTGGGATTCATGCCTTCTCGCTGCGTAACGTCGGAGTTGATAACGTACCCGCAGATGCACTCAAGAAAAATGATATCAAAATTTCGAACGTACCAGCATATTCCCCAAGAGCAATTGCTGAATTGTCAGTCACCCAACTGTTAGCATTACTCCGTAAGATTCCTGAATTTGAATACAAAATGGCTCATGGCGATTATCGTTGGGAACCAGACATCGGTTTGGAACTTAATCAAATGACCGTTGGGGTAATTGGTACCGGACGGATTGGCCGTGCTGCAATTGACATTTTTAAAGGATTTGGCGCAAAGGTAATTGCATACGATGTTTTCCGTAATCCTGCATTAGAAAAGGAAGGCATGTATGTAGATACTTTAGAAGAGCTTTACCAACAAGCTAACGTGATTACTTTACACGTTCCAGCACTAAAGGATAATTACCACATGTTGGATGAAAAGGCCTTTGGTCAAATGCAAGATGGAACTTTCATCCTAAACTTCGCGCGGGGGACTTTAGTTGATACACCTGCACTTTTAAAGGCGTTAGATAGCGGTAAAGTTGCTGGAGCTGCGCTAGATACTTACGAAAACGAAGTCGGCATTTTTGATGTCGATCATGGTGATCAACCAATTGATGACCCAGTCTTTAACGATTTGATGAGTCGCCGTAACGTAATGATTACGCCACACGCTGCCTTCTACACCCGCCCAGCGGTTAAAAACATGGTTCAAATCGCCTTAGACAACAACCGGGACTTAATTGAAAAGAATTCTTCAAAGAATGAAGTTAAGTTTGAGTAATTTTTCTGCTTGAAATGAGTTTTAAGGTAAGGTAAAATTGTACTCGGCTTATGAGGCCAAAAACACACTTGGTTGGAAGTCAAAGGCGTGCTTTGTGAGGTTGACTTACGAAGTCCTGCGACCGTAGATAACCAAGGAGGAAAAAACTAGGAGGAAAATAACATGTCTGTTATTTCGATGAAACAATTGCTTGAAGCAGGTGTACATTTCGGACACCAAACCCGTCGCTGGAACCCTAAGATGAAGCCATTCATTTTTACTGAACGGAATGGTATTTACATCATTGATTTGCAAAAGACCGTTAAGTTGATTGACAATGCTTACAACTTTGTTAAAGACGTTGCTGCAAATGATGGGGTTGTTCTTTTTGTTGGTACTAAGAAACAAGCACAAACTGCTATCGAAGAAGAAGCAAAACGTGCTGGTCAATTCTACGTTAACCATCGTTGGTTAGGTGGAACCCTTACTAACTGGAACACAATCCAAAAACGGATCAAGCGTTTGAAGGATCTTAAGAAGATGGAAGAAGATGGTACTTTTGACCGTCTACCTAAGAAAGAAGTAGCACTTCTTAACAAGCAAAAAGACAAGCTTGAAAAATTCTTGGGTGGTATCGAAGACATGCCACACATTCCAGATGTATTGTTTGTTGTTGACCCTCGCAAGGAACAAATTGCAATCAAGGAAGCTCAAAAATTGAATATTCCGGTTGTAGCTATGGTCGACACCAATACTGATCCAGATCAAGTTGACGTAATTATTCCATCAAATGATGATGCTATCCGTGCCGTTCGTTTGATTACTTCTAAGATGGCTGATGCTGTTGTTGAAGGTCGTCAAGGTGAAGATGATGAAGCTGTTCAACAAGAAGAAGTTGCTGAAGGCGTAAGCAAAGACTCCCTTGAAGACTTGAAGAAGACGGTTGAAGAAGGAAGCAACGAAGAATAATTCTCACTTAGGCTGTTGCGATTTAAGACCTTTATGGCCTGAGATTTAGCACAGCCTTTTTTTACGGTTTCATAAAATTAAGATTTAATTATTAAATGCTAAGGAGGCCATAAAAATGGCAAGTATTTCAGCTAAACAAGTAAAAGAATTGCGCGACAAAATTGGTGTCGGAATGATGGATGCTAAAAAAGCTTTAGTAGCCAGTGATGGTGACATGGACAAGGCTGTTGATTTCCTTCGTGAAAAAGGAATTGCTAAAGCAGCTAAGAAGAGCGACCGTGTAGCTGCCGAAGGTCTTGCAGATGTTGAGATGCATGATAACACTGCGGCAATCGTTGAAGTTAACTCAGAAACTGACTTCGTTGCTTCAAACGACCGCTTTATCGACCTTGTTAAGGAAATTGCATCACAAGTTGCTCTTGAAAAACCAGCTAGTGTTGAAGATGCGCTTAAGTTGAAATCACCAAAGGGTACTTTGAACGATGACATTATCGAAGCAACTCAAGTTATTGGTGAAAAGATTTCTCTTCGTCGTTTTGCAACTCTTGAAAAGAGTGAAAACGAACATTTTGGTGCTTACCTACACATGGGTGGTAAGATTGCTGCTCTTGTATTATTAGAAGGTGCTGACGAAGAAACTGCTAAGGATGTTGCTATGCACGTTGCTGCTATCAATCCTAAGTACGTTAACCGTGACGAAGTACCAAGCGATGTGCTTGATCACGAACGTGAAGTACTTACTAAAGAAGCTGAAGGCGAAGGCAAGCCAGCTAACATCATTGAAAAAATGGTGGAAGGCCGCTTGAACAAGTTCTTAGCAGAAGTTAGCTTGGATGACCAAGAATTTGTTAAGGATCCTGACCAAACAGTTGCTAAGTACGTTGCTTCTAAGGGTGGAAAAGTTAAGTCATTCATCCGTTACGAAGTCGGCGAAGGAATTGAAAAGCAAACGGTTGATTTTGCTGAAGAAGTTCGTAAGGAAATGGGCCAATAAAAATCATTATCTTGCAAAAATCACGGTTGCGATAGGCGCCGTGATTTTTTTTATGGGTAATGGAAAGATTTGGTACCACGGTTATAAAGGAACTTAATGACCCTGAACCACATTTGTGATAAAATTTATTGAAGGTAAAAAACATAGGAGGCCGTAAAATGTCTGAAGTTAAATACAAGCGAGTAATCATGAAGCTAAGCGGTGAAGCGTTAGCTGGTGAAAAGGGAACGGGAATTAACCCGCCTGTAATCCAAAAAGTGGCTGAAGAACTTCGGGACGTACATGACCTAGGAGTGCAAATTGCAATTGTCGTCGGCGGTGGAAACATGTGGCGTGGCGAGACTGGTGAAGAACTAGGGATGGAACGTGTCCAAGCTGATTATATTGGAATGTTGGGAACCGTGATGAACGCTCTAGCATTGCAAGATAGTTTAGAATCTTTGGGAGTACCTACTCGCGTACAAACATCAATCGAAATGCGTCAAATTGCTGAACCATACATTCGACGCAAAGCAGTTCGTCATCTAGAAAAGAATCGTATCGTAATTTTTGCGGCCGGAACTGGTAGTCCATACTTCTCAACGGATACAACTTCCGCACTACGGGCGGCTGAAATTGGTGCAGAGGCTATTTTAATGGCCAAGAACGGGGTTGATGGAATTTACTCTGCAGACCCTAACGTGGATCCAAATGCCGTTAAATTCGAAAGCCTAACTCATATGGATATTATCGACAAGGGCTTGCACGTAATGGATACAACTGCAAGTTCGTTATCAATGGAAAATGACATTCCTTTGGTAGTCTTTAATTTAAACCAACCAGGAAATATTAAAAAGGTAGTTGCTGGTGAAAATATTGGAACAACAGTAAGGGGAGAATAAATTGGCAAATAACGAAATACTTAAAACAGCTGAAGAAAAAATGCATAAAGCACACCAAGCTTTAGAACGTGATTTAGGTTCAATTCGGGCTGGCCGTGCAAACGCGTCCCTATTAGACCGGGTTACGGTAGATTACTATGGAGCACCAACACCTTTAAACCAAATGGCTTCCATTAGTATTCCAGAACCCCGGGTGTTGTTAATTACTCCGTACGATAAGAGTGTTTTAAACGACATTGAACAAGCTTTACTAGTTGCTGACTTGGGAATCAATCCTGCTAACGACGGAAGCGCAATTCGCTTAGTAATCCCACAACTTACGGAAGAAACTCGTAAAGAGTTGGCCAAGGACGTTAAAGCTGAAGGTGAAAAGGGTAAAGTGGCAATTCGAAACGTTCGTCGGGAAGCTATGGAAGCTTTGAAAAAAGCTCATAAAAACGGTGACTACAACGATGATGAATTCCACGATTTAGAAAAACAAGCTCAAGATATTACGGATAAAGCCATCAAAAAGGTCGAAGAAATTGTGGCTAATAAAGAAAAAGAAGTGCTTGAAGGATAAGTTAATTTGAAGTGATTTTTAGAGTTAAAACTGGACCGTAGGGTTGTTTTAACTCTTTTATTTTCACGGGAAAATGATTTTATGCCCTTTTTTTGGTAAAATAATAACCATTAACTTGGAGGCTTCTTTTAATGAAAGCAAATCAACAAAGTAAAATAACGCTAAATGAAAACATTCCTAACCACGTGGCCATTATTATGGATGGAAACGGCCGGTGGGCGCAACGGCGCTTTATGCCACGGGTTGCGGGACATAAAAGGGGAATGGAAGTAGTCAAAACAATCACTAAAGCGGCAAGCAGTCTAGGAGTGAAGGTGCTTACGCTTTACGCATTTTCAACGGAAAATTGGAAACGGCCGCAGGATGAAGTTTCATTCTTAATGAAGCTTCCAATTACCTTTTTTGATACCTTTGTGCCAGAATTAATCGAGCAGGGAGTCCGGGTGAAGGTCACTGGCAATATTGAAGGCTTACCACAAGCTACCCAAGATGCAGTAAACCGGGCAATTAGCGATACTGCACATGGAACTAAAATGATCTTAAACTTTGCGTTAAATTATGGTAGCCGAGATGAGCTTACCCAAATGACCCGCTCAATTGCACAACAAGTTGCTAACGGAGAAATTGTTCCGGAGGCCATTGATGAACAATTAATTGCGCGGAATTTGCAAACTAGTTTTTTAGGCGATTTAGCAGATCCGGATTTGTTGATTCGAACCAGTGGTGAAGAACGCATTTCAAACTTTCTCTTATGGCAAATCGCGTACAGTGAATTGGTTTTTACCGATACGCTATGGCCAGATTTTAATGAACAAACCTTTATGGAAATGATTAAAGAGTATCAAAAACGCGACCGTCGTTTTGGTGCGATTAAAAAGTGAGGAATTAGTTTTGAAACAAAGAGTAATTACGGCCGTGGTGGCCTTAATAATTTTTATTCCAATTATTTTGCTTGGGGGACCATTTATTGAAATTGCTGCTCTAGTACTAGCTGGAGTTGCCATGAGCGAAGTTTTAATCATGAAAAAAATTTTGTTAGTTTCTCCAGAAGCAATTTTGAGTATTTTGGGTACTTTATTTTTAGTAGCACCAAAAACATGGCTACATAGTTTACCCAGCCAGATTAACACTCCGGCGATTTTTATGGTGTTTGCGATTGCGTTAATGATTCGGACCGTTTTTAGTAAAAATCGGTTTAACTTTGACGATGCGGGCATTCTCACATTAACCATGCTTTATATTGGAGTAGGATTTAATTTGTTCGTACAAGCGCGGACGATTGGCCTAGGAATGATTTTGTACCTACTATTAACCGTCTGGTGCACGGACAGCGGCGCGTACTTAATTGGCCGTAAATTAGGAAAAAGAAAACTTGCTCCCCAAATTAGTCCTAATAAGACTTGGGAAGGCTCCATTGGAGGAACCGTTGTCGCAGTTATTGTAGGAGTTATCTTCTCATTATTAGGTGCAATTAACCATGGAGTAGTAGCAACCGTGTTATTTAGTTTTGTTCTTTCAATCGCGGGACAGATGGGGGATTTGATTGAATCTGCCCTTAAGCGGTTCTACGGCGTAAAAGATTCAGGAAAGATTCTACCGGGACATGGTGGAATCCTCGATCGTTTTGATAGTTTGCTATTAGTTTTACCTATGGCGTATCTGTTTGGGTTACTTTAACGACCAGTTAGGAGTTATTGATGATTACTACGGTAATTACTTTTTTGATTGTTTTTTGCATTTTAGTTATCGTCCATGAATACGGACATTTTTTGGCTGCAAAAAAGTCCGGCATTTTAGTCCGTGAATTTTCAGTAGGTATGGGACCGAAGATTGTTGATCTTAAACGACGTGGAACCACGTTTACCCTGCGAATTCTCCCAATCGGCGGCTACGTACGAATGGCGGGCTTGGATGAAGAAGACGAGGAATTAAAAGCGGGACAGCCGGTAGTGTTAACAACCAATTCTGCGGGAGTAGTAACTACAATCAATACTTCTGAGAAGTTTCGTTCTGCCGTCGGTGTACCGTTAATCGTTACTAAATTTGATCTGCAAGACGCACTCTTCATCGAAGGTTACGAAAACGGTGATGAAGGTGCGACCAAACGTTTTGCAGTCGATCACGATGCAACGATTGTTGAAAAAGATGGAACCGAAGTACGAATCGCTCCCCGTGACGTACAGTTCCAATCAGCATCGGTTTGGCGCAGACTACTAACTAATTTTGCTGGGCCATTTAATAATTTCATCTTAGCCATCGTGGTTTTTGCGTTAATGGGGATCTTGCAAGGCGCGGTGCCTTCAAATTCAAATCAAGTTCAGGTAATTGATAACGGAGTGGCTCAAAAAGCGGGCGTTAGGAATAACGACCGGATCGTTGCTGTAGATGGTCAAAAGACGCAGAATTGGTCGGCAATTTCAAAAGCCGTTTCAAGCCACCCTAAACAGTCGATAACGCTTAAGCTGCAAAAAAATGGGAAGACTCGTTCGGTGCGGGTTACCCCTAAGGCGGTTAATAATGGTCAAAAAAAGGTCGGAATGATTGGGATTCAATCATCAATGACCACTAATCTGGGTTCTCGAATTATGTACGGTTTTACGGGGACTTGGCAAATGACTAAGGCTTTATTTAGTGCTTTAGCACAAATGCTGCACGGCTTTAGTTTAAATGATCTGGGTGGACCAGTAGCAATCTACGCAACCACGTCAAAAGCCACCCAACAAGGCTTCAATGCAGTTTTATATATTCTGGGATTCCTATCCTTAAACCTTGGAATCGTCAATTTATTGCCCATTCCAGCGTTAGATGGCGGAAAGATTTTATTAAACTTAATTGAAGTGGTTCGGCGTAAGCCAATGAAAATGGAGACAGAGAATATGATTACACTAGTCGGCTTTGGTTTCTTAATGTTGCTAATGCTGCTAGTTACTTGGAACGATATTCAAAGATACTTTTTCTAAATGATTTAAAGGGAGTCGAATTGAAAATATGAAACAATCTAAGATTTTAATACCTACAGTAAAAGAAGTTCCAAATGATGCGGAAGTGCTTAGTCACAAAATGATGCTTCGGGCTGGTTACATTCGCCAAATTTCGGCCGGAATGTACGCCTACCTACCAATGGCATACAAGGTAATGGAAAAAATCAAGCGGATCATTCGCGAAGAAATGACCGCAATCGACGCGGTAGAAATGCTTACCCCAGCGGTGCTGCCTGCCGAGTTATGGAAAAAATCAGGTCGTTATGAAACTTACGGCCAAGAATTATATAAATTTAAAAACCGTCACGACCGGGATTTTATTTTAGGACCTACTCACGAAGAAACTATGACAACGTTAATCCGGGACGAAGTAAAGTCTTATAAAAAACTCCCGTTAACTTTGTATCAAATTCAGATGAAGTATCGGGATGAAGACCGCCCCCGTTACGGATTACTTCGTGGACGAGAATTTTTAATGAGTGATGCATACTCTTTCCACGCGGATGAAGAAACACTCGACGAAAGCTTCCGTGCTTTCGAGAAAGCTTATCAAAATATTTTTGACCGGTGTGGTCTCAAATATCGCGAAATTGTTGGAGATGCTGGTGCAATGGGTGGTCATGACTCTAAAGAATTTTCTGCAATCGCATCGATTGGAGAAGACACCATTGCTTACTCAGAAGAAAGTGACTATGCTGCAAACCTCGAAATGGCCAGCAGCGTTTACGAAGATTTACAAATGCATGAAAATCCCGCTGAAATTGAAAAGGTCGCTACTGGGGATGCCCATTCAATTGACGAAGTTGCCAAGGAACTCGGTGTAGATGATGGGCGCTTAATCAAGACCATGGTTTTGATGGCGGACGACCAACCGGTTTTAGCGTTACTTCGTGGAAATGATCAACTTAATGAAGTTAAGCTGACCAACTTGCTGCATGTTGATGAATTACGGGAAGCAACTGAAGAAGAAGTTACACGTTTAACTGGTGCACATTTTGGTAATTTAGGACCCGTTTTTGATAAACGACCAGAAGATATTCAAATTGTTGCGGATAAGTATGTTGAACAGATGGTAAATAGTGTGGTTGGCGCTAACGAAGATGGCTACCATTACACTAATGTCAACGTGGGTCGTGATTTCGATGTAGATCAGTTTGCAGATATTCGAACTGTTAAAGAAGGCGAATTAGCACCCGATGGGAAGGGCAAATTAAAGTTCACCAAGGGAATTGAAATTGGCCACATCTTTAAGATTGGAACCAAATATTCTAAGGCATTGGATGCAACCGTTCTTGACCAAAACGGACGTGCAATTCCAGTTATCATGGGTTGCTATGGTATCGGGGTTAGTCGGTTACTTTCTGCAGTTTCAGAACAGTTAGCTGATGAAAATGGGCTAGTTTGGCCGAAGAATATTGCGCCATTTGACGTGCACGTAATTCCAGTTAATGCGAAAAATGACGAACAAATGCAAGTTGCTGAACAAATTAATACAGAATTAGTTGCGGCAGGTTACGACGTTTTGATTGATGATCGTAAAGAACGGGCTGGAGTTAAGTTTGCGGATTCAGACTTGATTGGAATTCCTTTACGTGTCACGGTTGGTAAAAAAGCTAGTGAAGGAATTGTGGAAGTTAAATTGCGTCAAACTGGCGAAACGGTTGAAGTTAAGTTGGCTGAATTGAAGAATACGGTCGAAATTTTATTAAATCAAGCCCAGTAATAATTGGGAAGACTGAAAGCTGGGGGTAACCCAGCTTTTAATCGTTCATACCCCAGATATTTTTTAGGGAAGCAAAACCTAAATTAATAAGCACTTTAGGAAATTGGGTATTGTGGTACCAGGAGGACCAAAAAATTGAGTTTATCAGAAAATGAGCAATTTAAAATTTTGCTAAAACAAATAGATTGGTCGGCCCCGCCAGCGGTTGGCGAAGGACTAATTAAGAATTTAACGGTTCATGCAAATTCGAAACGCTGGTTTTTTAATTTTGAGTGGGACGATATTCTACCTTATGATCAGTTTGCAGAATTTGATGAGCGATTGAAACATACTTTCAAACCCATTGCAAACGTAGACTACCAAATTACCACTCGGGCAAATACAATCACTAAAGAACAAGTAGCGGGATACTGGGATTGGATTATTAAGCATAGTGGCATTCAATCCTCGTTATTACAGGTACTATGTGATAAGGCAGTTCCTGATTTTCAAGACCAAGTATTAACGGTTAAGGTCGATAATGAAATCAGCCAAAATTTGCTTAGCGAAGAAGCGTTACGGACAATTGGACAGAAATATCAGCAAGCCGGCTTTCCCCAATTTAAAATCCAGGTAGCGATTGACAATGATGGAGCCGAACAACGCTTAGCCCAATATCACGAGGAAAAAATTAAACGTGATAAGGAAATTGTCCAAAAAGCAACCGAGGCAATTAAAAAAGCGGAAAAGAAGAAGGCTACCGAGAAAAAAGCCGCTCCCCAATTCAACGGGAAGGTTCAAATTGGTAAACCGATTAGTGACCAAGAGCAGGTTACACAGTTACGGGATATTAACCAAGAGGAACGTTCGGTAACCATCGAGGGGTATATTTTTGATGTAGAAGTTAAAACTTTGCGTTCAGAACGGCAACTTTTAATTTTTAAAGTTACTGACTACACTTCTTCAATTACCATCAAGAAGTTTTCACGTAATGAAAGTGATGAACAACTATTTGCGGCAGTCAAACAAGGACTTTGGGTACGTGTGCGTGGGAGTGTGCAAGAAGATAGCTTCATGAAGGACCTTACCATGAATGCTTATGATGTCACCCAAATCAGTCACGCAGAGCGCGAAGATACTGCTGACGAAAAACGGGTTGAATTGCATTTGCATACTAACATGAGTACGATGGACGCTACTAATAGTATTAGCGACTTTGTCAGCCAGGCTGCTAAATGGGGGCATCCGGCCATTGCCGTTACCGATCATGCTGGGTTACAAGCCTTTCCTGAAGCATATGCCGCTGGTAAGAAAAGCGGGGTTAAACCACTTTTTGGTGTGGAAGCTAACCTGGTAGATGATGGGGTACCGATTGCTTATAACAGTGCACACCGCGCACTTAAAGGCGGTAAATACGTCATCTTTGACGTGGAAACGACTGGTTTGTCTGCGATTTATGACAAGGTAATCGAACTTTCTGCGGTTAAAATGGAAAATGGTAACGTAATTGATGAATTCGAAGAGTTCATTGATCCAGGATTTCCGTTATCTGAAACCACCATTAACTTAACCAGCATTACTAACGAAATGGTCCGGGGTTCGCTTTCGGAAAAGGAAGTTTTTACCAAATTCCGGGAATTTTATGAAGACGCGATTATTGTTGGGCACAACGTTACCTTCGATATTGGTTTTATGAATACCGGCTATCTACGGCACGGGATGGAAGAGATTAAAAATCCAATTATTGATACGTTAACCTTAGCTCGTTTCCTATACCCAACCTTAAAAGGGTACCGGTTAAATACGTTGGCTAAAAAGTTTAACGTAGCTCTAGAACATCATCACCGGGCCATCTACGATGCGGAAACGACTGGACACCTTTGCTATTTGTTCTTAAAAGATGCTGAAGAGCGTTATGGAATTGAATATCATGATCAACTAAATGATCACATGACGGAAAACGACGCGTATAAACATGCTCGGCCGAATCACGCAGTTTTGATTGCCAAAACGCAAGCTGGGTTGAAGAATCTATTTAAATTAGTTTCGTTGTCAAACGTTAAGTACTTCTATCGGGTGCCACGAATTCCGCGTTCAGAGTTAGAACGATTACGGGAAGGCATCATTGTGGGCTCTGCTTGCTCAAGTGGTGAGGTCTTCACCGCGATGGCACAAAAGGGTTACGTTGAAGCACGGGATCGGGCTAAGTTTTATGATTATTTGGAAGTAATGCCTAAACCAGTTTACCAACCGTTAATTGACCAAGAAATCGTTAGTGACACTAACAAATTGGAAGAAATTATCGGCAATATCGTTAAATTGGGTAAAGATTTAGATATTCCGGTAGTGGCTACTGGCGATGTGCACTACCTTAATCCGCAAGATGCAATTTATCGGAAGATTTTGATTAATTCTCAAGGAGGAGCTAACCCGTTAAACCGGACCGAATTGCCTGACGTGCACTTCCGCACCACGGATGAAATGCTGGAAGCCTTCCGTTTTCTTGGGGAAGAAACTGCCCACCAAATTGTGGTTGAAAATCCTAATCAAATTGCGGATAGCATTGATGACATTAGTCCGGTCAAGGATAAGCTATATACGCCTAAAATGCCGGGTGCTGAGGACCGAATTAAGCAGTTGGCAATGGATCAGGCTCATGCTCTTTATGGTAAAGAATTGCCCGAAATAGTTAGCGAGCGGTTAGATAAAGAATTGACCAGTATTATCGGAAATGGTTTCTCAGTAATTTATTTAATTGCCCAGCGGTTAGTACACAAGAGTAACAAAGACGGATACTTGGTAGGTTCCCGGGGGTCGGTTGGTTCTAGTTTTGTAGCTACGATGTCTGGAATTACCGAAGTTAATCCGTTGCCGCCACACTACCGCTGTCCAAACTGTCAATATTCTCATTTCTATACTAAAGGGGAATATGGTTCTGGATACGATTTACCAGATAAGAAGTGTCCAGAATGCGGGACTTTGATGATTGGTGACGGTCAAGACATTCCGTTCGAAACTTTCTTAGGCTTTAAGGGAGATAAGGTTCCGGATATCGATTTAAACTTTTCAGGAGACTACCAGCCAATTGCGCATAACTATATGCAAGTTTTGTTCGGTAAGAATAACGTTTTCCGCGCTGGAACAATTGGTACCGTCGCTGATAAGACTGCTTATGGCTACGTGAAGGCTTACGAACGGGACACTAACCAGCATTTGCGTGGTGCCGAAATTGAACGGCTTGCCAAGGGAGCTACCGGAGTTAAACGGACGACCGGACAACATCCAGCGGGAATTTTGATCGTGCCTGATTATATGGATATCTATGATTTCAGTCCGATCCAATACCCAGCGGATGACCAAACTGCAGCCTGGGAAACGACCCATTTTGATTTCCATTCGATTCACGATAATATTTTAAAAATGGATATTTTGGGCCATGATGATCCGACCATGATCCGGAAATTGCAAGATTTGTCTGGCATTGATCCGCAAACCATTCCTACTGACGACCCGGGAGTAATGAAAATCTTCTCCGGTCCCGAAGTGTTGGGAGTTACAGAAGAACAGATTAAATCCAAGACCGGTACGCTAGGAATTCCAGAATTTGGTACGAGGTTTGTTCGGGGGATGTTAGAAGAAACCCATCCAACCACTTATTCTGAACTATTACAGATTTCAGGACTTTCTCACGGAACCGACGTGTGGTTAGGAAATGCGGAAGAGTTAATTAAAGCGGGAACCATTACGTTAAAAGATGTTATTGGGTGCCGGGATAATATCATGATGGACTTGATTCATTATGGACTTGATTCGCAATCGTCCTTTAAGATCATGGAAAGTGTTCGGAAAGGTAAGGGGATTCCAGAAGGTTACGAAGAAAAAATGCGTGCAGCTAACGTTCCTGATTGGTACATTGAGTCGTGCGGGAAGATTAAGTACATGTTCCCGCGGGCCCATGCTTCAGCTTACGTCTTGATGGCGTTGCGGATTGCTTACTTTAAGGTTTATTATCCGTTAGTTTATTATGCAGCATACTTTACCGTGCGTGCCGACGATTTTGATATCGTGGCGATGTCTCGGGGAAAAGAATCCTTAAAAAACCGGATGCAAGAAATTAATGACAAGGGTAATGAAGCTTCAGCAAAAGAAAAGAATTTGTTGACTGTTTTGGAATTAGCTAATGAAATGGTCGAACGAGGCTTCAACTTTAAGATGATTGACCTTGAAAAATCGGATGCGGAAGAGTGGTTAATTGATGGCGACTCATTGATTGCCCCATTTAACGCGCTTCCTGGTCTGGGATTAAACGTTGCTAAACAAATCGTGGCTGCTCGGGCCGATAAGCCGTTCCTTTCTAAGGAAGATCTTGCAAAACGGGGCCACGTTTCTCAAACGCTAATTGATTTTATGACCGAAAATAATGTTTTAGCAGGGTTACCTGATGAAAATCAATTGAGTCTTTTCTAGATTATTTTGCAATCTTTGCAAAACAATGCTATATTAGAGTTAGTAATTTGATACTCGTTAAGTGAGTGAGCAGCGATGCTCACTCTTTTTATTGGCAAAATATAAATCGGGAGGTTCAAATTTGAGTAGCAATGTTGTTGAAAAAATAACGGAATTAGCTAGACCCGTTATTGAAAGTCATGATTTCCAACTAGTGGAAGTTGAATTCGTGAAAGAGGGTCAGGGTTGGTTCCTCAGGTTTTATATTGATAAAGTTGGCGGAATTAACATTGAAGAATGCGCCATGGTCAGCGACGAATTAAGCGAACTCTTGGATCAGCAAGATCCCGATCCGATTCCACAAGCTTATTTCTTGGAGGTTTCTTCACCAGGAGCAGAACGTCCTTTAAAGACTAAGGAGGACTTGGCAGCTGCTGTAGGGGAATATATCCATATCTCATTATATGCGTCAATCAACAAGCAAAAGGTGTTTGAAGGATACCTCAAGAGCTTTGAAAATGATGAATTAGTTTTAGATTACCTAGATAAAACTAGACATAAAGAATTGAAAGTCGCTTACAATCAAGTGGCGTTTGCTAGATTAGCAATCAAGATTTAGAGGAGAGTTAAAAATGAGTAAAGAAATGGTTACCGCTCTTGCTAACTTAGAAAAGGAAAAGGGAATTAAGCAAAGCGTAGTTATTGAAGCGCTGGAAGCTGCCCTAGTTTCTGCGTATAAGCGTAATTATGGTCAAGCACAAAATGTTGAAGTAGAATTCAACGAACGGAAGGGTGATATCCACGTCTACGCTGTTAAGAAAGTAGTGGAAGAAGTGGAAGATGACCAATTACAAGTTAGTTTAGCAGATGCTTTGCAAATTAACCGGGCTTACGAACTAGATGATGAAATTCGTTTTGAAGTAACGCCAAAAAACTTTGGCCGGATTGCTGCCCAAACCGCTAAGCAAGTAATTATGCAACGGGTTCGGGAAGCAGAACGCGAAGTTATTTACGAAAAGTACAGCCAATACCTCGACGAAATGGTAACTGGTGAAGTTGCTCGACGGGATAACCGGTACGTATATGTTGACTTGGGTGGCGTAGAAGCCGTAATGTCTAAACAAGACCAAATCCCTGGTGAACAATACGAACCACACGACCACATTAAGGTATACGTAACTAAAGTAGAGTATAGTGGACGTGGACCACAAATTTTTGTTTCTCGCAGTCATGAAGGATTGTTGAAACGCTTGTTTGAACAAGAAATCCCAGAAATTTACGACGGGACGGTTGAAATTATGTCCGTTGCACGGGAAGCTGGCGACCGCGCTAAGGTAGCGGTTCGGTCAAATAACCCGGACATTGATGCGGTTGGAACCTGTGTAGGTCCCCGCGGTCAACGGATTCAAACCATCGTTAACGAATTACATGGCGAAAACATGGACGTAATTGAATGGGAAGATGACGATGCAGAATTTATTTCCAACGCCCTTAACCCAGCAGAAGTAATCGATGTTTTATTTAACGAAGAAGAAGAAAATTCTTGCATCGTCATTGTGCCTGATTACCAACTATCATTAGCCATTGGTAAACGGGGACAAAATGCACGTTTAGCTGCTAAATTGACTAACTATAAGATTGATATTAAATCAGAAACTGATGCTGCTGAATTTGTTGAAGAAGATGACGACGAAGAAGTAGCAGATTCTGCCACTGAAGTTGAAAGCAGTGCTGACGAAAGCACAGTTGATGAAAATGTCTTGGAAAGTGAATCAAACGACGATAGCGACGAAGAATAAGCCCATTGGAGGTACATTTCAATGAAAACTAGAAAGATCCCGATGCGTAAAGATATTGTAACTAACCAAATGTTTCCAAAACGTGAGCTAGTCCGGGTGGTTAAAAACAAAGAAAACGAAGTGTCCATTGACCCAACTGGAAAAGCTGCTGGACGCGGTGCTTACATTGGACTAGACGTCGAAATTGCTAAGAAGGCCAAGCAAAAGCGGATTTTTGACCGTACTTTTCAGGTTAAAATCGATGATCAATTTTATGATGACTTAATTGCATACGTTGATCACCAACAGGCCCGTAAAGAATTGTTTGGGGATAAGTAATGAAACCCGCAGTTCAACAATATTTAGGGCTAATGCGCCGGTCGGGAAACTTGACGACGGGGCAAGAATTGGTCTTGAATTTAATTAGAAGCAAAAAAGCCAGGCTAGTACTTTTGGCAGAAGACATTGGAGAATCCAGTAGGAAGAGAATTATTGATAAATGCCATTTTTATGAAATCCCGGTAGTCGTTGCTGGCTCAAAAGCAGAAATTTCAGCAGCAATTGGACAATCGCGCTCGGTAGTGGCAACCACCAATAAGGGTTTCGCAGAAGGGTTCCTCAAGAGATTAAATGAATAGGAGCGTGAAACGATGGGCAAAAAAAGAATTTATGAATTAGCCAAAGAAATCAACGTTTCGAGTAAAGAAATTATTGAAAAGGCTCAAGCAGATGGTCTTGACATCAAGAATCACATGTCAACACTCGATGCCGATTCAGAAAAGCACCTTCGGGAAGCTTTTAAGAAAAATGCTGGCTCCGAAAAACCGGCAGAAAAGCGGACACCGAAGTTCCGCTCTAGTAAAACTGGTAAGACCGTTGTGAAAAAGAGCGGCCAACCAAATAAAAATGGTGCGAAGGGTATTCAAAGATTGAAATCAAACACTAACGATAACAAAAATACAGATCATACAAAAGAAGAAAAGCGGCAAAGTAATAACCGAACACGGGATAACCGCAATCATAACCAAAACCGTAATCGAAACCAAAATAACGGTCAAAATCGGCCAAAGCGTGAACAAAGCGAACGCCAAGACAAGCAAAAGGCGATTCGGGCATCAGTTGCGGAAGCAGCACGAATGGCAGCTCAAGCAAATCGTGAAATTGCTCATGAAAAGCCCCAACCTGCTCATAAAAAGCACGTAAGAAATAATGCTGAACGTTCACAAGAACATAAGCGTTTAAATCAAAACCACTCTAACACTACCCCGCAAACTAACAAGCGGCCGGTGGTTGCGGAAGCAGTGGCTGCACCTGAAGCAAGCAAAGAACGGACAAACAATAACAAAAACTACGGTTCTAAGAACGGCAATCGGTTTAACAATAACCGGGGCAACAACCGTCCTTTCAACAAAGAAAACCGTAAAAACAAGAAGAAAAACCGTAAGGCAAAACGCGACGGCCGTTTGAAAGAAAGCCAAAAGAAGGTCGTTACGGCTCGTAAAGAAAAGCCGTTGCCAAAGGTACTTGAATATAGCGAAGGCATCAACGTTGCAGAAATTGCTAAAAAGATTCACCGTGAACCAGCTGAAATCATCAAGAAGTTATTCATGATGGGTGTAATGGTTAACCAAAATCAATCACTTGATAATGACACGGTTGAACTATTAGCGGCCGATTACGGAATCGAAGCACAAGAAAAAGTGGAAGTTGATATTTCAGATATCGACAAGATGTTTGAAGATGAACAAAAGAACACGGATCATCTTGAAAATCGTCCGCCAGTAGTTACCATCATGGGACACGTTGACCATGGTAAAACTACTTTACTAGATAAACTTCGTCATAGTCACATTACAGAAGGCGAAGCTGGTGGGATTACTCAAGGAATCGGTGCTTATCAACTTAAGCATGACGATAAGCTAATCACCTTCTTAGATACTCCAGGACACGCGGCCTTCACTGAAATGCGTGCGCGGGGTGCTGACGTGACTGATATCACCATCTTAGTTGTCGCTGCAGATGATGGGGTAATGCCACAAACTATCGAAGCGATTAACCATGCTAAGGCTGCAGAAGTGCCAATCATCGTTGCGGTTAATAAGATCGATAAGCCAGGTGCAAATCCTAACCACGTAATGGAACAACTCACGGAATATGGTTTGATTCCTGAATCATGGGGTGGCGACACGATCTTTGTTGAAATTTCAGCTAAGTTTGGTAAGAACTTAGACGAATTACTCGACATGATCTTGTTACAAGCTGAAGTCTTAGAACTAAAAGCTAACCCTGAACAAAATGCGGCTGGTTCCGTAATTGAAGCTCAATTGGACCCTGGTAAAGGTTCAATTGCGACTGTTTTAGTACAACAAGGAACTATGCACGTGGGTGATCCAGTTGTAATTGGAAACACGTTTGGTCGGGTTCGGACAATGACTAACGAACATGGTCGGCGGGTTAAGGAAGCTACTCCATCAACCCCAGTTGAAATTACAGGACTAAACGACGTTCCCGAAGCTGGTGACCGTTTCGTAGTCTTCGATGACGAAAAATCAGCACGGGCAGCCGGTGAAGAACGGGCAAAACGTGCTCAAATGGAAGAACGCAAACGTAACAACCACGTTACTTTAGATAACCTCTTCGATTCACTTAAGGAAGGTGAAATGAAGAAGGTTGACATCATTATTAAAGCTGACGTTCAAGGTTCGGTAGAAGCCTTAGCAGATAGTTTACAAAAAATTGATGTTGAAGGCGTCCGGGTTAACATTATTCATAAGGCCGTGGGAGCAATTAACGAAAGTGACGTCACTTTAGCTGCCGCAAGTAACGCAATCATTATCGGATTCAACGTGCGGCCAACGGCACAAGCTAAGCAAATGGCTGACTCTGAAGACGTTGAGATTCGGTTACACCAAGTTATTTACAAGGCAATCGAAGAAGTTGAATCCGCAATGAAGGGAATGCTTGAACCAGTTTACGAAGAAGAAGTAATCGGACAAGTTGAAGTTCGGGAAACTTACAAAGTTTCTCGGATTGGAACCATTGCTGGTGGATACGTAACCGAAGGATTTATCACCCGGGATGCCGGCGTACGCTTGATTCGGGATGGCGTGGTCATTTACGATGGTAAGTTAGGCAGTCTCCGGCGCTTCAAGGACGATGTTAAGGAAGTTAAGCGCGGATTTGATCTTGGTCTAACAATCGAAAAGTACAACGACATTAAAGTCGGTGATGTAATTGAAGCATACCGGATGAAGGAAGTCCCAGTCGAATAGTAAGGGGGATTTGAAGATGGCTCGACAATATCGTGCAGATCGTTTGTCACAAGAAATTGAAAAAGAAGTCAGTGACATTTTACGTCGCCGAGTTCGTGACCCTCGCGTGCAGGGAGTTACGATCACGGGCGTGGACGTTACCGGTGACTTACAACAAGCAAAAATTTATTACAGCATCTTATCGGATAAAGCTTCTGACGACGAAAAGACCCGTAAAGGTCTCGAAAAGGCGTCGGGGTTGATCCGCAAAGAACTAGGTAGTCGGTTATCAATTTATAAAACACCAGAATTGATTTTTGAAAGAGATCATTCTGTACAGTACGGTGAAAAAATTGATCAGCTGATTAATAAACTTAATCGTGACTAAGTTAAAAGAGCAATCATGGACAGGAACGTTTCCAGCAAGTAAGCAGCTTATGGGAACCATTCCAGGTCGAATGGTTGCTCTTTTTAAGTTAGTGGGAGATACTGATTGGGATGAACATTTTGTATTCCACGGTATCTACTGTAAAATACTTAAGAAGAGCAAATTTGCACGAGAAATGTGAGGTTTATTTTGATGGATGGAATTATTCCAATTAATAAGGAACGCGGAATGACTAGTCACGACGTGGTTGCTAAGGTGCGTGGAATTTTAAGAACCAAGAAGGTCGGCCATAGCGGTACCCTAGATCCTAGTGTGGATGGGGTTTTACCGGTTTGCGTAGGCCGCGCTACAAAAGTGGTAGATTACTTAATGCGCTTTGGTAAAACTTATCAAGGATCAATTACGTTAGGCTTGGCGACCACCACTGAGGATCTGGATGGAGAAGTGGTGGAACGGCAACCCTTAAGTAAACCACTAACGGACGCTCAAATTGATGCAGCCTTAAAGCAAATGACCGGGGAATTAACTCAAATTCCACCAATGTATTCTGCTGTGAAGGTTAATGGGCGCAAGTTATATGAGTATGCTCGTGCCGGAGAAACGGTGGAGCGGCCTAAAAGAAAAATCCAAGTGTACCAGTTTAAACAAATTCGCCCTACGGAGTTCGACGAGGAAAAGGGAGAACAAACTATTTATTTTGAGGTGCAGTGTGGTAAGGGAACTTACGTTAGGACCTTAGCAGTCGATTTTGGTCGGCAATTTGGGTTGCCAGCCGTAATGTCCGATTTAACTCGGACAAGTAGCGGAGGGTTTGAACTAAAAGAGTGCGTTACTTTGGCAGAACTTGAGCAGGCTCGTGACGAAGACCGGGTCGAAAGCGATGTGCTACATCCGATTGACCATGCTTTAGCAAAGTTTGAAGCAATTGAAATTACTGATTCAGAGTGGCAATTAGTTCAAAACGGGGGCTTTTTGAAGCGCGCGCTTACCGAACCGGTTGTTGCCGTTAAGTATAAAGGTAAAATTCAGGCGCTGTACCAATACGACGAATCTCGTCAAGTATACCGCCCAGAAAAAATGTTGTTGGTGAGATAAATGCAAATAATTAAGATACATCATCCGTATGATAAAAAAATGATTCCCGAAGAAAAGGTGGTGCTTGCTTTAGGATTTTTTGATGGCATGCATCGTGGTCACCAAGCCGTAATTCAAAAGGCTCGTGAGATTGCGAACGCTAAGGGCTTAGCGTTGGCGGCAATGACTTTTGATCACCACGCTTCGGTAGTTTTCCCCAAGCCGCAGCACCGGTTTAGCGCGTTAAGCTACCTAACTTCTGTATCTCGGAAAGCAGAGTTAATGGAAGCGGCGGGAGTGGATATTCTTTACGTAGTTAACTTTACTTCCGCATTTGGTAGTTTAACCCCGCAAGAATTTGTTGACCAATACATGGTCGGATTAAATGCTGAAGTGGTGGTGGCCGGTTTTGATTATACTTTTGGGCCAGTTGCCACGGCTAATATGGATACGTTGCCAGAAATTGCGCAACACCGTTTTGAAGTAGTTAAAGTACCTAAAATCATTGCACAAGGGCAAAAAATTGGATCGACCGCCATTCGAAACGCCGTTGCCGACGGGGAGATTGACGAAGCTAACCGATATTTAGGGTACCCCTTTGAAACTAATGGTTTAGTAGTCCACGGCGAAGCGCGGGGAAGGACCCTCGGATTTCCTACCGCGAACATTGTTAGCAATCCTAATCAAATCACTCCTGGGATTGGCATTTACGTTGTGGAAATTAAGATTGCCGATAAATGGTACCAGGGGATGGCCTCGGTAGGACGCAACGTTGTCTTTGGGGACGGTCGCCCCGTAACTACGGAAATTAACATTTTAGATTTCAATCAAGAAATTTATGGTGAGACGGTCCGGGTTAAATGGCACCACCGCTTACGGGGAGAAGTTAAGTTTGCTTCGGTGGACGCGTTAATTGCGCAATTGCACCAGGATGAAGCAGATACGCGTGCATTTTTTAAGAAGCGTTAAAGTTGTCTGACCAAGCTTGACTAAAGTTGACATTTCTACAAACCTCTGGTATCTTAATAGTTGTTCTTAGCACTCCGACTTTCTAAGTGCTAAAAGAGGTGATTTTCATGTTGACTGATCGTGAATTATTGATTTTAGAGGAAATTGTTCAAGAATATACGGAAAATGGTAAACCGATTGGTTCCAAGACGGTGATGAACAATCTGCCGATTAAAGTTAGTTCGGCCACGATTCGCAACGATATGGCTAAATTAGAGGACCTGGGTTTAATTGAAAAGACCCATTCTTCTTCAGGTCGGGTCCCATCGCTAATGGGGTATCGTTATTATGTTGATCACTTGCTTCGCCCAGAAGAAGTCGATCAGACGGAAGCACTACAGATTCAAAGGGGACTAGCAACTCATTTCCAAGAGGTTGACGACATTGTTCGAACTTCAGCAGAAATGCTTTCCAATTTAACGCATTATACAGCTTTAACGCTTAAGCCGGAGCAAAAGGGAGCCACGTTAGACGGTTTCCGAATGGTTCCGTTAGGCGGCAACCAGGTGATGCTGATTTTAGTTTCTAGTAATGGCGACGTTACTAGCCAACAGTTCAGTATTCCACACGAGATGAATGGTGAAACCTTAGAACGGGTAGTTCGCATCATGAACGACCGGTTGGTAGGCAAAACGTTGAGCCAGGTATATTACCATTTGCGGACGGACATTCCGCAGGTAGTGGAAAAATACTTGCAGAGTGACGCAGGAGTTTTGGACGTTTTCCAAGACATCGTTACCCGTTCAACTCGTGACCGCTATTTCGTGGGTGGCAAATTAAACGTTTTAAACTTTTCGAAGAATGTGGATGTAAATTCACTTCGGGGGTTACTAACGCTGTTTAATGAAAATGAGCAAATTGACGGACTGCTAGGTAATAAGCGGAGTGACTTGGATGTGAAAATTGGCGACGAGTTAAGTAACGCGTTGCTAAAGGATTTTAGTTTAATTACGGCAACTTACGATGTGGGGAGCCGTGGTAAAGGACTAATTGCCATTCTTGGTCCAACCAGTATGCAGTATTCGAAGACCTTGGGCTTGATCAATACGTTTAGGTACCAATTATCACACCGAATGCTACAATACTATAAGCATCTTGATGACAGTTAGGAGGATTGAATTGGCAAAGGAAGACGAAAAGGCAAAATCAGCTTCAACCGAAGCAAAGGTTGAAGAAGAAAGTAAGGGCGCTGACAAGCAAGCTAAAGCAACGTCCCAAGACGAAAATAATAATCAAAAGGATTCCGCAAAAGATTCGAAGCAAACTACTTTAGATCCTGCGGAAATTGAAAAAATTACGGCGGAACGTGATGAGCTTTCCGACAAGTATATCCGCGCGCAAGCTGAAATTGTGAATATGCGCCGTCGCAACGAAAAGGAACAAGCTAGTCTTTTAAAATATGATGGTCAAAAATTAGCAAAGGCAATTTTACCTGCGTTAGATAACTTGGAACGAGCTTTGACAGTGGAAGCTGAGCATTCAGAACAACTGTTGAAGGGGGTAGAGATGGTTCAAAAGGACCTCTTAAAAGCCCTTAAAGAAAATGATATCGCTGAAATCGAGGCAGATGGTCAAAAGTTTGATCCTAACCTCCACCAGGCGGTTCAGACCGTTCCAGCAGACGATGACCATCCTGCGGATACCGTAGTTAAGGTATTTCAAAAGGGTTATATTTTAAAGGATCGAGTATTACGGCCAGCGATGGTTGTTGTTGCTCAATAAAAGATAGAGAAAGAGGGATTTTAGACAATGGCAAGTAATAAAATTATTGGTATTGACTTAGGTACTACAAACTCTGCAGTTGCTGTCATGGATGGTGACAAACCTAAAATTATCACTAACCCAGAAGGGGCACGGACAACTCCATCAGTAGTTGCTTTCAAAAATGGCGAAACACAAGTAGGTGAAGTAGCAAAGCGGCAAGCAATTACTAACCCTAACACCATTTCTTCAATTAAGCGTCACATCGGGGAAGCTGGATACAAAGTAACGGTAGACGGCAAGTCATACACCCCACAAGAAGTTTCTGCAATGATTTTGAGCTACATCAAGAAGTTTGCGGAAGACTACCTTGGTGAAGAAGTTGATCAAGCCGTTATCACGGTTCCAGCTTACTTCGATGACTCTCAACGGCAAGCAACAAAAGATGCTGGTAAGATTGCTGGTTTGGAAGTTAAACGAATCATCAACGAACCAACTGCTTCTGCGTTAGCTTACGGTTTAGATAAGAGTGACAAGGATGAAAAGATCTTGGTATACGACCTTGGTGGTGGTACTTTTGATGTTTCGATCCTTGAACTCGGCGACGGTGTTTTCCAAGTACTTTCAACAAATGGTGACACTCACCTCGGTGGGGATGACTTTGACCAAAAGATTATTGATTGGTTAGTTGAAGGCTTCAAGGAAGAAAACGGCATTGACCTTTCTAAAGATAAGATGGCTCTTCAACGTTTGAAGGACGCTGCTGAAAAAGCTAAGAAAGATTTGTCTGGGGTTAGCGAAGCACAAATCAGCTTACCATTTATTTCCGCTGGCGAAGCTGGTCCATTGCATTTGGAAAAGACTTTGACACGGGCACAATTTGATCAATTAACCGCAGACTTAGTTGCTAAGACTAAGGTACCAGTTGACAACGCCCTTAAAGATGCTGGCCTATCAGCTTCTGACATTGACCAAGTTATCTTAAACGGTGGTTCAACACGGATTCCAGCTGTTCAAGAAGCCGTAAAGAACTGGACGGGTAAGGAACCTAACCATTCCATTAACCCTGACGAAGCCGTTGCCCTTGGTGCTGCTGTTCAAGGTGGGGTTTTAACTGGTGATGTTAAAGACGTTGTTTTACTTGACGTAACTCCACTTTCACTTGGTATTGAAACCATGGGTGGCGTGTTCACTAAGTTAATCGACCGGAACACTACGATCCCAACTAGCAAGTCTCAAATCTTCTCTACCGCAGCAGATAATCAACCAGCTGTAGACATTCACGTACTTCAAGGTGAACGTCCAATGGCGGCGGATAATAAGACGCTGGGTCGTTTCCAACTAACGGACATTCCAGCTGCTCCACGGGGAGTTCCACAAATCGAAGTTAAATTCGATATTGATAAGAATGGTATTGTTAACGTTTCTGCTAAGGATAAGGGTACTGGTAAGGAACAAAAGATTACCATCAAGAGTTCATCGGGTCTCAGTGATGAAGAAATCGAACGGATGATGAAGGAAGCTAAGGAAAACGAAGAAGCCGACCGCAAGCGTAAGGAAGAAGTTGACCTTCGTAACGAAGTTGACCAATTGATCTTCACAACCGACAAGACTTTGAAGGAACTTGAAGGTAAGGTTTCTGAAGACGAAATCAAGAAGGCTAAAGACGCTAAGGAAGCTCTTGAAAAAGCACAAAAAGATAACAACTTAGAAGAAATGAAAGCTAAGAAGGATGATTTGAGTAAGATTGTCCAAGACTTGTCTGTAAAGCTTTACCAACAAGCTCAACAAGCACAAGGCCAAGCTGATGGTGCTCAAGGTAACGACCAGAATACCGGTAATAACGACGACAACACTGTCAATGGGGATTTCGAAGAAGTCGATCCTGACAAAGACAACAAATAAATAAGTGATTAGCAATGAAGGGTCGAAGTCGTTGACTTTGACCCTTTTGCGGTGATTAACGGTTAAAACTGGTAAAAATCATGGAGGATGAATATGGCTGGAAGTAAAGATTACTATGACATTCTGGGAGTCAGTCGCGATGCATCTGAAGATGAAATCAAGAAGGCTTATCGACGCTTGTCGAAAAAATACCATCCCGATATCAACAAAGAGCCGGGAGCGGAACAAAAGTTTAAAGACATTAACGAAGCTTACGATGTCTTAGGGGACGCGCAAAAGCGTGCGCAATATGATCAATTTGGTTCCGCTGACGGCAACGCTGGCTTTGGTGGCGGTGGTTTCGGCGACCAAGGCGGCTTTGGTGGTTTTGGCGGCGGCTTTGACGACATTTTCAGTTCTTTCTTTGGTGGTGGTCAACGACAGGCCGCTAACCAGCCACGACAAGGAGAGGACCTACAGTACCAAATGACGCTTAAGTTTGAAGAAGCGATTTTTGGTAAAAAGTCGACGATTAAGTATTCACGAGAAGCCGAATGTAAGACCTGTGGCGGATCGGGTGCTAAACCAGGGACTTCGCCAGAAACCTGTCATAAATGTCACGGAACGGGTAGCATTCAAGTTACTCAAAACACTCCGCTTGGTCGGATGGTTCGGCAACAGGTTTGTGACGTATGTAACGGAACTGGTAAAGAAATTAAAGAGAAGTGCCCAACTTGTGGTGGTACTGGACACACTAAGCAAGAACATGAAGTAAAGGTTTCTGTTCCAGCCGGTGTTGAAGATGGTCAACAAATGCGGCTTCAAGGTCAAGGTGAAGCTGGTTATAATGGCGGACCTTATGGTGACCTTTACATCATTTTCCAAGTACAGCCAAGTAAGATTTATGAGCGCGAAGGTTCAGAAATTTACTATGATCAGTCAATTTCTTTCGTACAAGCTGCACTGGGGGATGAAATTGAAGTACCTACCGTTCACGGCAAGGTTAAGCTAAAAATCCCAGCTGGTACGCAGACGGGAACTAACTTCCGCTTGAAGGGCAAGGGAGCTCCTCGTTTGCGAGGCAATGGTAACGGTGACCAACACGTCCACGTGAAGGTTAAGGTGCCTAAGAAGCTGAATGCGGGCCAAAAGGAAGCTTTGAAGCTCTTTGCTAAGGCGAGTGGTGAACATCCGTCAGGCAACGGCAAGGGCGGCTTCTTTGATAAATTTATGAATTAATTAAATTGAAGACAATTAAAAACGTTGAAAATAGGGGATTGCTCTATTTTCAACGTTTTTTGTTTATATTTAATTCAAAATCGCCGTTCCTAAAGTCAAGTAGGTAGCAAATAAGATCCAGATCAAGTACGGAACCATTAGACTAGCGGCTAATTTACTAGTTTGCCAAAAACTTTTCACACACCAAATCACTAGTGCATCGAGTACGATGATAATTAAAAAGCTGATCCAGCGGTTGCTTGCACCAAAGAAAACGATGCTCCAAACAAAATTTAGGACTAATTGGCTAACAAATAAAATCAAGTTATTTTGGCGTGCGTTGGTCCGGTCACGAAGAATTAAATAACCGACAATTCCAATCATTAGGTATAAAATTGGCCAGACAATGCCAAAAATAAAGTCAGGTGGGGCTAAGGGCGGCAACGTTAAGTTGTTATAAATTGCTTTAATATCACCTGATAATATCCCCGATAGGCTTCCGACCAATTCTACAACGATAATGCTGGCGATTAATAAGATCCAATTTGGACTTCTTTTAGTCATTAAATCATCCCTCCTTCAAATTTAAAACGGTTACCCGGTTAGATTAGCTTAAGGGTAACAAAGAGTCGATAGTTTGCATAATGATTTGCTTAAAACAGCACGCCATAATTAAAAGAGGCTGAAAAAAATATCTTAGGATGTTAACTTTAATAAAGTTAAAAGTCAGTTTACGCTGTTTAACATAAAATCTATAATGCGGGATGCTCAGATCTAGACATTCAAAAATCCCTCCATGATTAACAGATAAATTATGATATTTCATCTGTCAGCCACAAAGGGATATCACATTATGCCCAATCCAGGCATCACGTCGATTTTTAGTTAATACTGATAAGCTACCCGACTTTTAGTGCACGCTTTCGTAAAGTCGTAGTGCAAAAAATTAACGATTGTTGTAACGTGCGTCGTCTTCGGGACGATGACTAAGCATCCCGAGGAATTTTAAGCTGTATAGGGCGCTTAAACCTACTAAAATATATACAATTTTAGAGATAATTGCTGTTTGCCCGCCGAATAAGGTAGCAACTAGGTCAAATTGGAAAAGTCCAACCAAGAGCCAGTTAATACCTCCGACAATTACCAAGATTAATGCTGTAAGATCCAATGCTTTCATAATAAATCTCCTCCCATAAGGTTATTATTTTTGGAACACCTTAAGCTTAGCAAATTCACTAATGGTTAAGCTAAGAATATGCTTAACCATGCTTATAAAAAATATTTTTTTCTCACAAATTGCGTTGAGGGAAATCGTTGCCGATGTTAAGCTTATTCTGTAGATGAAAACGCTATTTTATTAAGACTTAAGTGCGGGAGGTAAAAATGCAAGATATTCCAAAAGTTGTTCGGGTAGCATTGCTGCCGAGTTTATTTCTGCGAGTAGAATTTGCTGATGGTGCGGTGAGGTATTGGCGTTCGGCGATCAATAAGACAGAGCTGGACTTGTTAAAAAAAGCTGGAAACCTGCGTAAAGGACTTACTCAACTAACACCTGAGTACTACTGGTTAGGAACCCAAGCTACATTTGGCCAAGATAACACGTTTGCAATTAACCGGGTTATCTATGACGGTAATGAGATTTACAAACAAGGGAATCGGCAACCAACTTAAATTTAAAAAAATAAATCAATAAAGGACCTTGAGGTTGCATTAATGCAGCCTCGGGGTTTTTATTTGGTTAAATTAAAATATGAGGTTAATGGAAAAAGGCTTGCATTTTTCATGTCGAATCGGTTATAGTGTAATGTATAAATAGAACACCATAACTGAACGGAGGTTGAAAATTAATGTTGGAGGTAAAAAAGCTTGATGTATTTATCGGTAGAAAACAAATTATCAAAGGGGCGTCTTTTCAAGTTGGCGATGGGGAAATTGTCGGCTTGATTGGACCAAATGGAGCAGGAAAAACGACGATCATGAAAACCATCTTAGCCTTGACAAAATTTAAGGGGCAGGTCTTGGTAAATCATCAAACGGTTACCTCAAATCACCATCAAGCCCTTCTTAAAGTAGGGGCGCTAATTGAACACCCCGCGTTGTACCCATACATGACGGGCCGGCAAAATTTGGCTTTGTACGCACAAAGCGAGGTCGAAATTGATGACCTCGCACGTGCGTTGGAAATGGAAGCTTATATTGACGCACGGGCAAAGGGATATTCGTTAGGAATGAAGCAAAAACTGGGGATTGCGTTAGCATTATTAAATCACCCGGATCTAGTGATTTTGGACGAGCCCATGAACGGACTCGACGTGGAAGCGACCATTTTAGTTCGTAATCTAATTTTACGGATGGCCCAAAAAGGGACCGCTTTCCTGATTTCTAGTCATATTTTAAGTGAGCTTGAGCGGGTAGTTTCTAACGTGGTTTTGATTAATAAAGGCAAGATTTTATTAACCGATTCATTAAAAAATTTCCAAAGCGGGAATTCTCGTTATTACCAAATTACAACCGACAATTTATTTGCTAGCTATGAATTATTAGAAAATCACGGGGTGGTAAGCGAGCTACAAAAAGATTATTTAAAGATCAACGCTCCAGATCTTCAAGCAGCCGAAAAACTGTTGTTGGAAAATGAGCAGTACTTATTAACGGTGGCTCCAGAAAAACTAACTTTTGAGCAGCAAGTGGTGAAGTCGCTTAGAAGTCGCCAGGAGGTGCGCTAATGAGAAGCAGTTTGCAACAAGAGTTCTATAAATTCATTCATCGCCGAGGCTACTGGGGCGGCATCGTAGCCCTTTGGTTGCTTATGGCCGTTTCGGCTTGGCTTGAAGGGACGACGTTTGATTCAGTTGCCCAGAGCTATGATTGGGGTAGATGGGCTGCGCTGGTGATGAGTATTTTGGTAGCAACTGATTTTGGCGGGGAATACGAAAATGAGACCATTGACACGTTATTTTATAAGAACACCAGCCGTGGCGGGGTTTTTCTTGCTAAATTACTAGTTCTACTGGGTTACGTGCTTATTTTAAGTTTGGCAGGAGGAATATTCACAATGGTGATTCAGGCAACCCGTGCTCCTAGTACCTTGACATGGGATTTAGTGGTAAACCACCAGTCCCTTTGGAATGCCACGCTTTTGACGGGGTTAGGAGCCTCCGGGATGGTTGCTTTAATCACCGCTTTAACCATCGGGGTGACTTGTTTAACCCGGAGTAAAATCGTGGCTATGGGATTTAGTTTCGTATTGATTTTTACCGGGCCAACCTTGGCAGGGGCACTCCCCCAAATTATTGATGGGCCGTGGATTAAGTGGAACCCCTTGAACATGTTGCAACTTGCAAGTCAGGTCGCGAATCCGGCTTTAAAGAGCGTTACTAAATTATCCACTGCGCAACTAGCTTGGGGAACGACAATTTATGCCGTTATTTTTACCATGCTAAGTTACCTGTTTTTCAGTCGGGGACAACGAAGTAAATAGGAAGGTGAAATTTTGATAACCGTTATTAATCAAGAAGCTTATAAGTTGCTACATAAAAAAATAACTTGGCTTACACCGTTTTTAATAGTTTTACTAATGATTCCTTTCATCATGTCTTTTGATGATGCCATTTCGGCGCCCTGGCTGGTAATGTCGAGTTTCGGAATTGATGAAATTGCCCCTTTGATAATGATTTTAGTTGCGGCAACCTTTTTTTCATCGGAGTTTAAGCAACGAACAATATTGACGATGTTAGCAAAAACCCCCAGTCGAAAGGATGTCTATTTAGCAAAATTAACCGTTGTCGGGCTCTGTGACGTTGCGATACATGGTTTTGCGGTAATAATGACCCTAATTTTAAATTTTGCGCTACCAAAATTTCGCTTAGACTTGTTTAAACCGTATTTGTATCACCAAAGTCTTTTAACTAACGTGCTAACCATGACCCTGGTTGATATTTTGGTAACCATGTTCTTAGTCAGCATTCTCTTCTTAATCTCTTGTTCGATTACTGAAAATGCGGTTGTTTTAGCAATCAGTTTAGGAGTTTTCTTTATGGGGCAAATTGTGCCTCCTGGAATCCAATTTTTACCACAGCAATATCTCCACTGGCTCCGTTGGAATCCATTAAATATGATGTTGTTACCCTTACAATACGCAAATTACCCGGTGTATCACGATATGTCGCACCTTTCGACGTTGCAATTAGGGGTGGCAACCGCGGGATATGCCATCGTCTTTGCCGTTTTGGGTTACCAAATTTTTCGGCGGCGGCATTACTAAGAAGGCTGTTCCTTGGTTAAATAATACTTTTGAATTTGGTCCATAAGAATGGTTGTTTTGGGCGAAGGCGGAATGTCCGCTGGAAAAACCAAGGCAAGCGCTTGTTTTAAACCAGGTTCCTTAACTGAAATCACTTTTAAGTCGGCATGGCCGGCTTTTTGTGTTTCAAAAAAGGAGCGGGTGACGAGTGCTATCCCGGTTAATTGGCTAAGCGCGCTAATGCAGGCTGAATAAGAGGTTACTTCAACTAGGTATTGAGGCGACAAATGTTGATTTAAAAACAGTTGGTCGAGGGTCTGGCGAATGGCAAATTGCGGATCTAAAACAATTAATGGTACTTTGGTAAGTTGCGTAAGCGTGATGTTCTCGAGAGTGTGGTACGGCCCCGTTTTAGTGGTAACGGCAATAATTTCGTCGGTGAATAAGTAACGGTAATTAATGGCGGGATTATGAATGGGCAAAAAAGCTATTCCAAAATTAATTTCAGCGTTTAAAAGCTGTTCCAAGGTGCTAGCAGAGGTATTTTCTCGTAACGTGAATGACGTTTGTGGGTTAATTTTTTGAAATGTCTTCAACAGTGGCGTTAAAAGATGGGTTCCAGACAAGCCAATTTTAATTGAGGCAGGTTCCGAACGTGGCTGAAGCGCCTGTTTGGTGGCACGAACTTGCCGTAAAATCTTACGGGCATGGGATTGTAAAATCAGGCCAGCATTAGTAAGCATGATGTGGCGCCCAACTTTCAAAAATAATGGTTGTCCAATTTCCCGTTGCAAATTACTCATTTGGACACTCAGGGTAGGCTGCGCAATAAATAGCCGTTCGGCTGCTTGGTGGTAATTAAGTTCTTCACTCAAAACTAGGAAATACTCTAACTGTCTTAAATTCATTAGGAGGCCTCCCATCGATAGTAAAAGTTAATTACTCTAATAGTTTTTTGAGAATTGTTTCTTTTTGCTTTTAATCTTATCATGTTTTTGAATTATATTTGTGAAATTTTTAACTTTAGGAGAGTGGCAGATGAAACAGAACTTGAATCGGTGGGTAATGCTCACGGCGCATGTGCTAATTAACTTTGTTTTAGGCGGAGTTTACGCCTTTAGCTTTTTTAAAACGCCTTTAATTGCGCAATATCATTGGGATCCGGCAGTTTTATCATTAGCGTTTTCCATAAATATGGGGATCATCCCCCTACCCATGATCTGGGGTGGGGCATTAATTGATCGTGGACATGGGAAATTAGCAATTGTGTTAGGTGGAGCCTTATTTTCAATTGGATTCATTCTATCCGGATTTGTAAAAACATTACCGTTGCTATTATTAACGTACGGTTTAATTGCGGGAGTAGGAAGCGGGTTGGCCTTCACTGGCAACCTTAATAATGCAATTAAGTTTTTTCCTGATAAACGGGGATTAGCTTCAGGCTGCGTTCTGGCTGGCGTTGGCGTGGGGACCCTTTTATGTACCGCGCTAGCGCAGTTCTTCTTGACCAAGATGAATATTAGTCAGTCTTTGTTTTGGCTAGGGATGGTTTATTTAGTAGTGATTTTTGTAGTTCAATTTTTCATTCGCAGTGCACCAGCCAAGGATAGCAAACAGCTGGTGGCTTCTAAAATGGACCAAAACTGGCGGGGAATGCTAAAAGACCGGCGTTTTTGGCTGATGTTTTGGATCATGGCCTTTGGTGTGTTTTCTGGGATGGTCATTAGTAGTTCGTCGGCGCAAATTGGGATGGGAGCGTACGGCTTAACTGCTGGTGCGGTGGTAGTTAGTGGAGTTTCCATTGCTAATTCCGTCGGTCGGCTAATCTGGGGAACGGTTTCCGACTGGTTGGGTGAGTACCACACTTTAGCACTAGTTTACGCACTAATGGCGCTTTTTATGGCCTTACTACTGCTTGGTAAGGGAAATACAAGCCTTTTTTACGTTTGTGCATTAGGCATCGGCTTTTGCTATGCAGGTGTGCTAGCTGTGTTTCCAAGTATCACCAGCGCTAATTTTGGGCTACGTAACCAAGGATTAAATTATGCGTTTATTTATTTTGGTTTTGCAATTGGCGCGGTGGTTGCCCCATACGTAACGGCCGCTTTCTTTAAGTATACGCATTCTTTTGCAATCGTCTTTATTATTGCAATGGGGTTGTTAGGTTTAGGAGTACTCGCAATTTATTTATTAAAGGCTTGGGCTAAAGAGGCTTTACAAAGAATCGAACAAAAAGGAGTGAAAAAATTATGAAAGTAGCAATTGCAGGAGCTGGCGCAATGGGGTGTCGTTTTGGCGCGATGCTTGCCGAGGCTGGTGTGCAAGTTACGTTAATTGACCAATGGCAAGAACATATTCAAACAATTAATCAATCAGGTTTGCGAGTGGAAAATGAGCAAGGGACTCGAAACTACCATATTCCAGCACTTTTTCCAGAACAAGCAACTGGGCGATTTGACTTGGTAATCGTCTTTACCAAGGCGATGCAGATGGCGAATTTTCTGCACAAAATCATCCCCATCATTGATGAACCAACCACCTTACTTTGTTTATCAAATGGGTTTGGCAACGAAGAAACTTTAAGACAGTTTGTCTCAGCAGACCAAATTTTAATTGGGGTGACACTATGGTCTTCCGAGCTGCTAGGACCAGGGCAAATTAAAGCAACGGGAGAGGGGCGCATTGATTTTCAAGCCGTTTCTTCTGATTTTACTCCAGCAAAGTTAACCACGGTGCTAAATCTTTTGAATGAAGCAGGACTCCAAGCAAGCTTAGTCAAAAATGTCCACGAATCGATTTGGCGAAAAGCTGGTTTTAACAGTGTGATTAATCCCTTATCCGCCTTATTAAATTGCAACGTGGCGGAATTTGGGCAATTGAATTACGGAACCCAACTTACCGATCTAATTTTAGAAGAAATTAACGCGGTAGCACAGGCTGAGGGAATTCCCTTTAGCGTAAGGATAATTAAACAAATGCTGGAAGCACAGTTCGATCCCCAGGCTAGTGGGCAACATTATCCATCGATGCATCAAGATTTGAATAAGCAACGCCTCACGGAAATTGATTTTTTGAACGGCTACATCGTCAAACTAGGCCGAAAGCATCAACTCGCCACCCCAGTAAACCAAATGATTACAGGATTAATTCATAGCAAGGAGCAATTGGGGCAGTTAGGGGGAGCTTGATAGGCAGAAAAATTTGTTTAATAAAGCTGTTTTGAAGGTCCCTTAAATAATTAGGTGGTTGGCCATATTTTAGAAATTGAGGAGGTACTTTAATTTCTGAATCCGGCCCTTAGCCTAATAAAAGGGGGCTTTTTAATTCACTATATGAATTAAAACAAAGGATGACTTTTCTAAAATAGACGGGTAAGATGAGGAGGGCTAGTTAAACGAATTGGTTAGAAACTTTAATAAAATGCTGGAGGTAGGCCTGAAAATTTAACTATTTAACCAACGTTTACCAGCTCAGGCGGTTCGCGAAATCCCGCCTCAAATTAAAACTAGGAGTGATTTATTGATGAGTAAAATTAACCGTAACATTGCGGCAACTGGCGTAGTTGCGGCGCTTTACGTGGCAATCACGCTAATTTTTGCTCCCATTAGCTATGGAGTAGTACAGTTAAGGTTGTCAGAAATGTTTAACCATTTAGCCGCGTTTAACAAGCGCTATATTTTTGCGGTAACCCTCGGCGTGTTGATTGTAAACATTTTCAGTCCGTTGGGAGTGGTGGACATGATTTTTGGTACAGCCGGGACGCTAATCGGAACTACGCTAACCTACTTTACGGCACGAAACATCGGTGCCAAACCACTTAAATTCTTAATCGCTACGCTCTGCCAATTACCCGGAATGTTTTTAGTGGATTTAGAAATGCACTTATACATGAATTTGCCGCTCTTTCCCACTTACTGGGTTTTAGCCCTGGGGGAAATTGCATCGATGGCAATTGGCGCGGTGATTATTTACCTAATTACCAAGAAAATTAACTTATATGAATAATTTATAAATTAAAGAGGGATTTAAATGACTTTTGAAAAAATCTTACCAATTTTAAAGCAAGGCGGAAAGGCAATTCGCCAACAATGGAACGGTGACGAAGAGTTTGTAATCGTGGTGGAAAACCAAACGTTTGCGGGGGTTCCAGTAACCCCGTATATGCTAATTAAGACCACTAGCGAGGGATACTCCAGCTTTGCGCCCACGGTATGTGACGTGTTGGCAGATGATTGGCAGGTTGTAGTATAATGTCGCAGATCACCGAGTTTACCGATTGCCAAGTAGTGGTGACCGGAAGCAATTCTGGAATTGGGTTAGCACAGGCCCAAGCCTTTTTAGAACAAGGCGCCCTTGTGTGGGGATTTGATCAAAACATCGATCAAATGGACCAAATTCAAAAACAATATCCCAACCATTTTAAATTTACGCAAGTGGACTTGTCCGATCCCTTAGCGGTTACAAAAGCCCTTCAACCTTTAGAAAGAATCGACATTCTATTAAATACGGCCGGGATGCTAGACGACTACTTACCAATTGAAGACACGACTTTAACCCTATGGCAGCGGATCCTCAATAATAACGTTACCAGTATGTTTAACGTTACCAAAACCGCGTTGCCTAAAATAAAGCATTCTGGAGTAATTATTAACATGGCTTCAATTGCTGGAATGGTTGCGGGAGGCGGAGGAATTGCTTATACCGCTTCAAAACATGCCATCGTTGGTTTTACAAAGCAGCTTGCAATGGATTGTGCACCTAAGGGGATTCGAGTTAACGGAATTGCTCCGGGATGTATTGATACCCCGATGAACGCAAAGGATTTTGCGGATGGGGGTGAAATTGCTAAGGCAGTTGCCCAAGAAGTTCCGGTAAAACGTTGGGCAAAGCCCACTGAAGTCGCCAGCGTGACCCTATTCTTGGCGAGTCAGGCAGCAAGCTATCTACAAGGAGTGATCATTCCCGTGGATGGTGGTTGGGTAGCTAAGTAAAACTATTGGAAATTTTTATAATTAATAATAAAACAACCTGGTTGCTAAAGCACGATAAGGCATTAGCAATCAGGTTGTTTTTATCTGGGATTGGATTTACTTAAGCGCTAATTTCTGCGCTATCAGTTGTAGCTAAGATAGCAGTTACTATTTTTTGGTAGTCGTCCGTAACGACGAGCTGCTTTCGATAGATGGATTCCATAAAGGCGGTATCAACAAAATTATCCAGTAAACTAATTAAGTGATCATAGTATCCGTTAATATTCAAAATACCGACTTTTTTAAGTGGAACCAATCCAATTGCCATATCGGACAACAATTGACTAACTTCTTCTAAAGTTCCCAAACCGCCTGGCAAAACTAGGTAGGCGTCGCCCTTATTGATTAATAACTCTTTTCGCTTTGCCATGGTTTTGGTGGTAATAAAGGAAGTGGTGTTTTTGCGCGGTAGCTCATCTTCAAAAAGACCTTCGGGATAAATCCCGGTCACTTTGCCACCGTGGTCTAGAACGCCCTGGCTAATTGCTCCCATGGTTCCTGAAGTGGACCCTCCGTAAACTAGTTCAACGTTTTTTTGAGCTAGGGTAGTGCCAATGTTATAGGCAACCTCTTTAAAATTGGGGTGATTTCCCGGTCGGGAGCCACAAAATACCGTTATTTTCACAAAAATTCCCTCCTCGTTTTCGAAGTGTCTAGTATAAGACATTTTAAACGGGGGTGTCAATGCATAACGGGTAAACAATTTGTACTCGTTGGGCTAGTGATAAGTCAATTCCGCGCACGAATAAACCGATTGCGATACTTTAAGGGAGTAGAATTCATTTCTTTAGCAAAGACGTTGGTAAAATATGCCGAGGATGAAAAACCACATTCTTGGCTGATTTGAGTAATATTTAACGAACTTTTTCGTAAAAGCGAACAGGCCTTCTGCAATTTTAACTGGTGAACGTACTGACTCGGTTTTTTACCGAGATAACGCTGAAATAACTTATATAAGTAAGAACGATCTACGTTGTTATTAGCAGCAATTTGGCTGATTGTGAGTCCTGAAGCAAAATTTTCGTCGACGTAAAGTAGTATTTTATCAAAAATCTGTTTTCCTTGGTTAACCGGATTATTTGCGTGATTTTCTTGTTGTAGATAATCTAATAAAGAATAAACGGCGCTTAACGACTGGAAGTTTTGTTTGTCTTTAAACGCTTGGTAAACGTGGTTAAATAGCACTTCTTTAGTTTTATCAATGGAGGCGTTAATTACGAAATTCCGGCGGCTAAGTCCGATTTGAGCTAAATACTTAGCAGTTAATTCGCCCGAAATTCCGACCCACACATACGTCCAAGGATCGGCCTTATCAGGATAATAAATATTGGGGCAGTTAGCGGGCAACAAAAATGTATCGCCAGCCGAAAGGTGTTGTAAGTCGGAATTGCCGGCTGAAAAGTAACCTTTGCCGTCCATAACGTAGTGAAGCACCCAATAGTCAATCGGGATGTATTCAAAAGGCTTAGTGGGCTGACATTTTTCATAGCCGACTTCGTAAATGTGAAATTCTGCGCTAAGGGGATCGTTATCTACAAGAATGCTGACGTCTTCTGTAAATTGGTTATTCATTTGGGTTAACTCCTTATTGGTTAATGTCAACAAAATTACAATAAACGGGCAACAATTATTATGTCCATGAATATGTAAGCGCTTTATAATTCAAGTATAGCAATTGCTTAATCCAGATGAAAGAAGGCTTTACAATCATGAACAATTCAAGAGAGCGTTTAGGACCAGTAGCCCTAATGTTGATGACCTTTTCAGCAGTTTTTGCTTTCCCCAGCATTGTCAACAATAGTATCCAAATTGGTTTAGCGACCATTCCTGGATACATATTTGGTTCGGTATTTTACTTTTTCCCGTTTATTTTGATGATTGCCGAATTTGCTTCAGCCAACGCAGAAAATGAATCTGGCATTCACAGTTGGCTAGCTTCAGTTCTCGGAGAACGCTGGGCCTTTTTGGGAGCATGGTCGTATTTTTTTGTTAACCTATTCTTCTTCTGTTCGTTGCTACCCAATACCTTGATTTATGCTTCGTATTCTTTTGTGGGTAAAAACGTTTTTGAAGGTAGCCATGGTACGAAGGTGATTGCAATTATTTCAGTAATTTTGTTTTGGATTATGACTTGGGTTTGTATCAAAGGAGTTTCTTGGATCTCGAAGGTAACTAATTTTGCGGGAAGTGCCCGGCTATTTATGGGCGTCGCGTTTGTTATTTTAGCTTTTATCGTTGTTTTTGGGTTTGGCAAGGCGCCGGCACAAGATTTTACGCTAAAATCGATTACTCCTAAGTTTAATTGGACGTTCTTCATGACGATGGCTTGGATTCTTCAAGCCGTGGGCGGTGGCGAAAGTATCGGAGTTTACATTAAAGACGTGAAGGGTGGCAATAAGACCTTCGTTAAAACAATGATTGGTGCCACCGTGATTGTAGGGATTATGTATATTTTAGGGGCCGTCGCAGTTGGTCTAGTGGTTCCTACTGAAGTATTGAAGGGAAATTTTTCAAATGGGATTTTTGATATTTTTAAAATTCTCGGTAACTATTTCAACATTCCTGGAGGAGTAATGGTTCGATTAGTGGGAGTGATTTTATGCTTGGGAAGCTTAGGTTCGTTAGCCCTTTGGACGGCAGCCCCGGTAAAGGTGTTCTTTTCTGAAATTCCAGAAGGTGTTTTTGGGAAATGGTTAGTGCGAACTAATGAAGAAGGAAACCCCACTAACGCTTTAATTGTTCAGGGAATTATTGTAACGACTTTGCTGATTGTACCGGCGTTAGGGATTGGAAGTATGGACAGCTTTTTAGAAACCCTCATCAACATGACCGCTTCGACGTCTTTGCTGCCAGTATTATTCTTGCTGATTGCCTATATTCAACTTCGCTGGAAAAAGGATGATATGCCGCGGAGCTTTAAGTTAGGGCACCGGTCGTTTGGGATTACGGTAGGAATTTTTCTGTTACTGACCTTCATCTTTGTATTCTTCATGTCTACCGTACCAGACCCTCGTTTAATCATGCAGGAAATCCACGGCACGTTGCCCAAGGGGACCGCTAGTCCAATCGGAATGTTGATTTATAACGTGGTCGGCTTAATCGTGTTCATGGGCTTTGCGTGGATTTGTTGGTACCGTTATGAACGCAAACAACGACTTAATTAGGTAAAGGAAGGTTAAAAAATGAAACAATGGGAAAACTATCAAGTAGATGGGATTAATCGAATGGCGCCGCGAGCACATTTTAACAGTTATCCGACTCGTGAAAGGGCGTTAATTGGTGAAAATCGGTACACCCAGGCCTTTAAGAATTTGAACGGGTTGTGGAAGTTTATGTTCTTGCCCGCACCGGAATATAGCCCAGAAAATTTCTTTGCAAGTGATTTTGACACTACTACTATGGACGAAATCACGGTCCCTGGAAATTGGCAACGCCAAGGATATGGCAAAATGCATTATTCAGACTTATGGTATAACTTTCCAATTGATCCACCGTACGTACCCACCGAAAATCCAACTGGAATTTATAAACGAACTTTTGAAGTGGGCGCCGAATTTAAGGATCAAACCATCATCCTTCGATTTTGTGGGGTGGACTCGGCGTATAAAGTTTGGGTTAATGGGCAAATGGTTGGTTACAGTAAGGGAGCACGCAACGAAGCTGAGTTCGATATTACGGATCTGGTGTCTTTACACGATATCAATGATTTGACCGTACAAGTTTACCAGTGGTCAGACGGGACTTATCTAGAAGATCAGGACATGTGGTGGTTAAGTGGCATTTACCGCGATGTGGAACTTTTGGGCGTTCCTAAAAATGGAATTCAAGATTTACAAGTAACTGCGGACCTGGTCCACGATTACCAAGATGGTGATTTACAGATTACTGCTACTTTACGAAAAGAAGCTGGGCAGACAGTGCAAGTGGAATTGCTGGACGAAAAGCAAAACGTCCTTTACACGGCAACCAATCAATCACAGGGTACGCAGGTCCGGTTTAAAACCCAAATTCCGCACGTTAAACCTTGGAGTGCCGAGCTGCCACATCTGTATACCGTTTTGATGACGGTTAAGCATGCAGAGCAAGTGATTGAGGTGATTCCTCAAACGGTCGGTTTCCGGTCTATTGAAGTTGTGGGAGACACCTTTTTGGTCAATGGGGTGGCCATTAAGCTAAAGGGGGTTAACCGGCACGACTACAATCCCCGTAACGGGCGGGTAGTCAGTGAAGCAGAGATTGAAAAAGATATTATTTTAATGAAGCAATTTAATATTAACGCCATTCGAACTAGTCACTACCCCGACGCATACTATTTTTATGACCTTTGCGACCGCTACGGAATGTACGTCATTGACGAGACCGACTTAGAATGCCACGGCTTTGAATTAACTGAAAAGTATGACTGGATTAGCGACGACCCCCAGTGGGAGACGGCCTTTGTTAACCGGTTGATTCGGATGATTGCTCGTGACCGTAACCATCCTTCAATTATCTTTTGGTCGTTAGGAAACGAGTCCTCTTTTGGCTGTAATTTCCGAAAAATGGCGGAAGTGGCTAAAGAAATGGATCCGACCCGGTTGGTCCATTACGAAGGTGATTTTGATGCTGAGGTAGTGGATGTATATTCTACGATGTACACCTGGTTAGAACATCCGACCCGAAAATTACTCATGAAGGATGTAATTAAGAACGCCAAGAAACCGCACATTCTTTGCGAATATGGGCACGCCATGGGGAACGGACCGGGAAATTTAAAGGAGTACCAAGACCTATTCTATGCTCATGATAAACTGCAAGGTGGTTTTATTTGGGAATGGTTTGATCACGGGATTGAATCCTATACGGAAGATGGGCGCAAGTATTATCGCTACGGCGGCGATTTTGGGGACGATCCCACTAATGGAGATTTCTGTATTGACGGGCTCTTGATGCCGGACCGCACTCCTTCACCCGGTCTTTACGAGTATAAAAAAGTAATCGAGCCGGTAACCACCGAAAAAGTTAACCTTCAGGAAGGACGAATAAAGTTAATTAACCGGTATGATTTTACCAATTTACAGATTTTTGATTTGGTTTACGAAGTAATGGCAGACGACCAACTTCTAACTAGCGGCCATGTTTCGCTGCCAAGCATTCCCGCACGGCAAACTAAAGAAATTCAATTACTGGACGAGCTACCGCATGCTGGGGAACCTGGGGCAACGTATTACCTAAATCTTTCATACCGGCTAAGACAGAACGCCTCGTTTGCGCCAGCGGGATTTGAATTAGCTACCGCCCAGTTTGTTTTACCAATTCAATCTAACCGAATCTTAGTGTCGCCACGAGGAACTTTACAAGTTAGTGAAGGAGCGACCACGTTGAAGATTAGTGGAAATAATTTTACAGTTACGTTGGATACCGTGCGCGGTCAGCTGATTGATTATCAAAAAGATGGGCAAAAGTTACTAAAACGGGGTCCGCAGTTCACCTTCTGGCGAGCGCCGACTAGCAACGATATGGAGATTGTAACCGAAATGAAGCAACGCCAATTTTTACATTTAGAGCATGAAGTAGTGCGTGATTTTAGTTGGCAAGCTAGCGAGCAAGCGGTAGTAGTTCGAGTGAAGACGATGCATGGGACTACTAATAGTGCTTGGCACTTTGATTGCCAGTATGAGTATCGGATTTTAGCAACCGGAGACATACTATTTAAACTAAACGGGATCCCAGATGGTAAGCTTGATATGACCCCAGACATGCTCCCTCGTTTGGGAGTGGATTTAAGATTAAATCCTGATTTAGCACAAGTTCGTTACTTTGGTCGCGGGCCTCGAGAAAACTATGTCGATTCTCGGGAAGCTGGGCTACTCGGGGTTTACACAACTGACGTGGATAGTTTATTTACCAATTACGTAGTACCACAAGCAAACGGGAATCATTTAGATACTAAATGGGCCTCCTTAACGGATGAACGCGGTCAAGGGATGTTATTTAGTAATCCATCCGGAATTAACTTTAGCGCTTCTTATTATGAACAACGGGATCTTGATGAAGCCAAACACACCATCGATTTAAAGAAACGGGACTACGTGGTTTTGAATTTAGATTACCAACAAAACGCACTTGGTAGTTTTTCTTGCGGACAGTGGCAACTGGAAAAGTACCGTACAAAAGTTACGGATTTCGAATTATCATTTCGAATGACGGGCTTCAATCAAAAGGAGGTTCGGGATACCGTCCTTGCTCGGGAAGAGTTAGTTGACGAATTTGATTAGCATTAAAGATTTTAAGAACACGATAAATTAAATAAACGGAAGCAAGTAGATCACTCTACGGGCTCCCGTTTTTTATTTGATTTCAAAGTGTGATTCGTATTTAAAACTGTGTTTAAGCACGTGCGCTACAGCGTGAGATAATTCCCGGGAAAAGTTATCGAGTTTCAATTTTGAACGATAAAAGGCTTCTGGATTGCTAATATCTTCGTCTGAAAACATACTCAAACTGTGCTTGAATTTTTGACTTTGCTCCCGTAGATGTTGCGAGGCGGTATAAAGTTCATCTACATCGTTGGTAGTAACGTTAGAATCGTTAATTACAATTAGAACTTTGAAAAAAGCTGAGTGTGCTAATTCGTATTCATCAATTATATTCTGAGCAATTACAACTGCCTGATCTTTAGACTCTTTGATTAAAGCTAACGGTAATTCAGTTAATTTAATTTGCTCAAGCACAAAGTTTAATTTCTCCAATTCTTGAATCGCTGATTTACGGTGTTGCTCCTTATTGAACAGGTCGTCTCTTTTAAACTGTTCCTTAGCAACAATTAGGGTCAAAATAGAACCCGCAATTCCGCCAACCATCGTCGAAACAAAGGTTTGCCAATCCATGGATAACTCCTCCTTTAAACATTGACGCTATTAACTGTAAACACGTTAAGGATTATTCACGCTTTTATAATATCAAAAATGTTTGAAAGAAGGAACCGGAAATATTTACCAAAATTTTTAAACTAAAGTAAGGCGAGTAAGCCAAAAGTCGGATAGCTTGCGAGCAGTAACAAAAAATGACCATAATGCCTGAATTTGGCATGATGGTCATTTTGGGGTTAAGCAGAATAGGCTTTTTTGACGCTATTGAAGTCAAAACACCAAGCATTTTTTAAGAATCTTTTCATCCCTGAAAAGGATTACTGTAGTTTTTCCAGTCTCTTGTAGTTCGTTTACCGGCGTCGTTTACCGTGGCGACCGACTGGTTTTACGAAAAAATTCAAATTAGGTCGGAAACGCCGTTTCCCGCGATGTTCGGATGGCACCGTGGCTGTCCGCGGGTGTTTTTTACGCCAAAGTAGGTACCCGCCTACAATAATAATTAGTAAAATTAATGCCGTCCAAAGGCCCCCGTGATGTTCGTTGTACTCAATCCCTGAGCTATGCGAAGTATCCGATTCGACCGTGGTAATGATTTTACTTTTCTTAGCTTTATGTGCCTTAGAAGAAGACGAGTGTTTAGCAGACTTCGACTTTTCAGACGATTCTTTACTGGATTCATCCGTGGACTCGTCATCTACGGTCGATGATGAGGGGGCCTGGTTTTGATTGCTAAAGTTGTATTCGTGTGATTGCCACCGCCAATTTCCGTTGTGGTTGGTTTGGGATTGACGTTCCGCGGGACGCGAACTCGATTTAGCAGACGAAGAAGGCGCCGATGATGCTGGTCGACTGCTTGCGTGACTTTGTGCGGGCGCCGAACTGCTTGGTTGGGACTGACGCGGTTGCGAACTTGATTGATGGTTTTGATTAGAATTGTGATTATTATTATTATTATTATTTTGGGTAGCGTGACTTGAAGCAGCGGGACTACTAGTAGTTTCTTTACTGCTTGATTGTGTTTGCGTTACCTTTTGTTCATTTTCAGCCATTGAATCTACAAGCCTTTCATTGAGATTATTGACATACTGCCTTAAAATTACTTATTTAATTTTAGCATATTTCTGAAAATGCGAAACCTTCGGGAATTAGTTGGCCGGAGCATTTAAATTTTTGCGGGAGGTCTGCTATAATTTAGCTTAGTGATTACTTATGAAAAGGAAACTATCTATGAACGAATATAAAGATTTAAAAGACCGGCAAGCGCACATCCGGAATTTCTCAATTGTTGCGCATATTGACCACGGTAAATCAACTTTAGCGGACCGGATTCTCGAATTAACTGATACGGTCGCAAAAAGAGATATGCAAAATCAGCTGCTTGATACTATGGATTTAGAGCGGGAACGGGGGATCACCATTAAGCTTAATGCGGTAGAATTGCATTACACCGCTAAAGATGGCGAAAAGTACATCTTCCATTTGATTGACACTCCGGGACACGTAGATTTTTCATACGAAGTTTCTCGGAGTCTGGCCGCTTGTGAAGGCGCGGTCCTAGTAGTTGATGCTGCCCAGGGCGTGGAAGCACAAACGTTAGCCAACGTCTATTTAGCAATCGATGATGATTTGGAAATCGTTCCGGTAATTAATAAAATTGATTTGCCGGCTGCAGATCCTAAGCGAGTTCAAGATGAAATTGAAAACGTAATTGGGTTAGACGCCAGTGATGCAGTGATGGCAAGTGCTAAGCAAGGAATCGGAATTGAAGAATTACTCGAACAAATTGTCGAAAAGGTCCCGGCACCGGATGGGGATTTGGACGCACCGCTTCAAGCGCTAATTTTTGATTCCAAATATGATGATTACCGCGGGGTGGTATTAAGCGTCCGTTTGTTTGAAGGGATGGTTAAGCCCGGCGACACAATCAAGTTAATGAACAGCGGGGCAACCTACGAAGTTAACGAAGTGGGAGTTAATTCCCCAAACCCGCTTAAACGGGAATATTTAATGGCTGGTGACGTTGGTTACATCACCGCCAGCATCAAAGATATTAAGGACACTCGGGTTGGTGATACAGTTACGTTATTAAATAACCCGGCTGCAAAACCATTAGAAGGATATCGAGAAATGAATCCAATGGTTTATTCGGGGCTATATCCTACTGATAATGCTAAGTATAACGATTTGCGGGAGGCCCTAGAAAAGCTCCAGCTCAACGATGCTGCCTTAGAATTTGAACCAGAATCTTCTCAAGCATTAGGCTTCGGGTTCCGGTGCGGCTTTCTTGGATTGTTGCATATGGACGTAATTCAGGAGCGTCTTGAACGTGAATTTAATTTAGATTTGATTACTACGGCGCCGTCAGTTACTTACCGGGTGGAATTAACCGATGGTAGCGAGATTTCGGTTGAAAACCCTTCGGAGATGCCGGATGCGTCGAACATCAAGAATATCAAGGAACCGTACGTTAACGCGGATATCATGGTGCCTAACGATTACGTGGGAGCCGTGATGGAATTGGCCCAGTATCGTCGGGGAATCTTTAATACGATGGATTACATTGACGAGAATCGGGTGGACGTTAAGTATGAACTACCATTATCCGAAATTATTTTTGACTTCTTTGATAAATTGAAGTCAAGTACACACGGTTACGCTTCATTGGATTATGAACTCGGCGAATATAAAGTCAGCAACCTAGTTAAAATTGACATTTTACTCAATGGCGATCGGGTTGATGCTTTAAGTTTTATCGCTCACCGAGATTTCGCTCAACAACGGGGTAACGAAATTACGGCTAGCCTTAAGGAAATCATTCCCCGGCGGAACTTTGAAATTCCGGTCCAGGCAGCGATTGGAAATAAAATCATTGCCCGGACTAACATTCGTGCTTATCGTAAGGACGTTACGGCTCGCATTCATACTGGGGACCCAGACCGGCGTGCTAAGCTTTTAGAGAAACAAAAGCGGGGTAAAAAGCGGATGAAATCGGTCGGAAAGGTTGAAGTGCCACAAGAAGCCTTCATGACCGTTTTGAAGACCGATACGGAAAGTAAAGGGAAGTAAGCCTAATTTAAGACAAAATAAAACAGCGAAAGCTAGTAAACTAGTTTTCGCTGTTTTTTTATAGTTCGGGATTATGGGCGAAGTAAAGCGGGGATAAGTCAGTTGACTTGGTAATTAACTCTGCGGTCAACGCTTGGTAAGCTTTAATCGCAATATCGCTAATCTCCGTACCAGCTTGGTTAAGCAATGGCGTTAATTCTTGACGATCAATCTGGGTAGCCTGCGTTTCGTATTCGTGTAGCTTGTTTTTCATAGCTACGTTAACCTTACTTCGGGTGTCGTTAAGTGCTTTAATAAACTCTTGGTAGTGCGCGTCAGTGAGGACGCTTGCCAATTTGAAGACCCAGTACGCGGAATCTGCAGAGTAAATTTTTTCGCCATGGTGGTACATCTCTGGAGTGCTGCTCATCCCAGCAAAGAATGGGACATAGACGCTTTGCGCAGCTACGCCCATGGCCAGCCAGTGAATTCCACCAATTTCAATCGGAAGGTCTGGCTTAATTTGTAAAATGTGTGATTCCTGAGTTGCCGGCAGGCTAATTGGCCGGAATTGATGCTTTTCAGTTTCCGTACCCGTGCCGACCGGATTATATGGGGTCCCTTCATAATGAGAACTTAAGATTTGTTGGACGTCCTCAACTTGAATTAAGCGACTAGCCCGCCGTATAAACGGAAGGTCATGGCTAGTAGGACTTTGTTTAATTTCCGGATTTAAAATTCGTTGTCCTTCCCAAACCCGTGGGGTGTTGTAATACTCATCTGATAAATCGTTCACCTCGAAGATTTCACGGAAGTTGAAACTTGCTGGGTTGGGGTTAAGGTGGTGTTGGGCAACGAACTCACGAATGTCGGCCTTAAACATGAAGTGATCCGGGTCGTCAAAATCAATTTCTTGGATCGACAACTGGTTGGCCACTACTGCGTAGCAATCGTCAGGAATACGTTGCGCAACCCACTGATGGCCGCCAGCGGTTTCCATGTACCAAACTTCATCCGCATCGGCAAACAAAATTCCGTTAGTCTCGTTAGTGCCGTTTTCTTCAATAAGTTTAGCTAGGTATTGAACCCCTTCACGGGCGCTGTGCACGTAAGGAAGGGTGACCGTTACCATAGCTTCTTCTCCCAGCCCATCTTTGACAAGCGGATCAAATCCTAAGACGCGTTCGTTAGTGTAGGCACTTTCGGTAGCACTCATCGCCACGCCGTACTCGTTGATTCCATCTTCTTCAAAGAGCCCAAATTCGGCAGTCCATTCTGGAGTGGCGGTATATTTACCCCGGACTTCCGGTAGTTCCGTAGTAAAGCCATTGTCGTTTGATTTAAACGTGCGTTCATCCGCGGTGGAAACGTGGTGGGGATGTACCACAAAATGCTTTGGCCAAGCTGATTTAGCGTCTTCGTTACGCGCAATCATCGTTGAACCGTCGGCAGTTGCCAATTTACCCGCTAAGAAACTTGTACAAGCTGAATATTTTTGAGTAATTGTCAAAACCTTCTTTCGTTATTTCCTTTAGTGTATCATAAGAAACCGATAGCGATGAGGGCATTGTTTCTAAAAAGCAGGCCAGCAAAATGTAAGATAAATTGATTTTATAATTGTTAAAAATACTTTGTTTTTTAAAGCAATTCATGAGATTATAGTTGTGGCAATTTTATTAAAGGAGGGATTTAAAATGCCGTTAATTCACATTGATTTAATCGAAGGACGTAGTGAAGATCAACTACGTGGGCTGGTAAAGGACGTTACCGCAGCGGTAGTAAAGAATACTGGCGCACCCGCCGAACACGTGCACGTTGTTTTGAACGAAATGCAAAAGAACCGTTATTCAGTAGCGGGAGTTTTAAAGAGCGACGAAAAATAGGTTGATTAATAAAAAGCTTCTTCAAAGAAACGGACCGGCACCTGCTGGATGGTTGTTTCTGATTGAAGAAGCTTTTTTATTAGTTAGCTAGATCGAGATATTCGGACAAGTACTTGGCAACCCCGTCATGCTCATTATCAAATTCGGTAATGTCGTTAGCAATCGATTTGATTTGGGCGGTTGCATTACGCATCGCCACTCCGCGACCCACGTAGTCAAGCATTTCAGCATCATTATGCTCGTCACCAAAGGCAATGATGTTTTGCCGGTCAATGTGGTAGTATCTTGCTAAGTAATCGACCGCTTTAGCTTTTTGAATCCCCTTAGAGACGATTTCTAAGACGCTGTGCGGACCGCCCCAGACCCCAACGTTAATATAATCGCGGTAATGATATAACAGCTGATTTTTAACAAACTGGGCGCTGTTAGGTTCAACTAGGATGGTAATGGAAGTCGGGTTCCCCCGCAGGCTTTCTTCGGTTAAAACTTGGTCGTCTGAAATCTCATGCGGGAAGAAATCGAAGGTAGCCGGCGCGGCGTGATCAGCAAAGAACGAATGCTTATTTTCAACTGCCAGTAACTTAATGCCGTAATCATCCTTATGGCGCATTAAATCATAAACTACGGCCTTATTGATGGTCATTGAATACTCGCCATCCCATTTTTGATGAGGAATGTGGGTCAAGGCACCGTTAAAATTGGCCATGGGAGTGGTTAATTGTAACTGGTCGTAAATGTCGCGAGCCATCCGGTATGGTCGTCCCGTGACAATTGAAACTAAATGTCCAGCCCGGGTAGCCTTTTGCAAAGTTTTAATGGTTAAGGGTGAAAGCTGACTATGATTATTTAAAGTGGTTCCGTCTAAATCCAGAGTGATTAATTTTTGTTGCATTTGATCGCTCCTTTTTAAAAGTATTATTAGCCTATTTTAAGCCAAGTGCTTATAAAATGAAAGGTACCTTACCAATTCTTACCGTCCGGTGGTCGACTTTAGTAAAATTAGTTATAATGGATTGCGAGTTTATTTAGTAAATTAAATTGAGAAGAGAGTGGAATATGCGACTTCCTGATGGTTTCAAAGAAAAATATCAAAAATTACTGGGCGAAGAGGCACAACCTTTTTTAGCGAGTTTTGACCAGACAGTTGAAAAGGGCTTCCGAGTTAATCCGTTGAAGGGCACGGTAAAATTACATGACCATTCAATCGACCAGCCAATTTCATATTCTGACTGGGGATATTATGGGAAGGTCAACGGTAAAACGATTGACCACCAAAGCGGGTTAGTTTACAGCCAAGAACCTAGTGCGATGCTGGTTGGCGAAATTGCTCACCCGCAACCAGGCCAAAAAGTTTTGGATCTTTGTGCGGCCCCTGGCGGTAAAACCACGTATTTAGCTAGTTTTATGGCTCAGGAAGGACTTTTGGTTACTAATGAAATTAATCGGGGACGGGCTAAAGTCCTAGCTGAAAACGTGGAACGTTTCGGAATTCAAAATGCCGTAATTTTAAACGAGTCACCGGATCGGCTGGTAAAAAAATTTAACGGATATTTTGACTTAATCGTAGTAGATGCGCCGTGTTCTGGAGAAGGCATGTTTCGAAAAGACCCTGAAGCGGTCGAATACTGGTCTTTGGAATACCCAGAAGAATGTGCGCGGCGACAACGTGAAATCCTGAAAAGTGCCATGCAATTGCTTGCTCCGAATGGTAATCTGGTTTATTCGACGTGCACGTTTGCACCTGAAGAAGATGAACAAATCATTGCTTGGCTATTGGAAAACTATCCAGACTTGAAGATGGAACCCGTTGCGCGAACGGAAAATATGGATGCAGGGCGTCCTGAGTGGGCCAACGGCAATCCTGAATTAGCTAAGGCAATCCGGTTGTTTCCCCATCATTTTAAGGGAGAAGGCCATTTTATTGCCAAGTTAAGTAATCACGCGGAAGCTGCGACACCTCAGCCAAAAGGCAAACGTAAAAAGAAGGGTCGGGCAAGTGATAATTCGTTAGACCGCGAACAACAACGATTATGGCAAGATTTTGCAAACCAGTTCCTCGTAAATCCCCAATCCTTTGCAAAGGATCATTTAATTGTGCACAATCAACGGCTATATTATCAAACCGTTCCCGTGGATTTGAGTGGCTTACGAATTGTTAAACCAGGACTTGAACTGGGGAAATTTAAAAAGAGACGATTTGAACCTAGTTTAGGCCTGCTGATGGCCTTACAAAAAGCCGACATTAAACAGGTAGTGGAAATCACGCCAGAGCAATGGCAAAAGTACGTGCATGGCGAAGAAATTGCTACGGAAGCTGCGGGCAGGGGATGGGTTGCTTTAGCGGTTGACGATATCATTGTCGGGCCGGGAAAACTAGTTCAAGGTAAGGTTAAGAACTTTTACCCGAAGGGGCTTCGGATTAATTTTACGGTTAAGTAAGAATAAAATAAAAAGCTGGATCGGCGGTGGAAGCGTAATACGCTCGTTACCGTCATCCAGCTTTTATTTATCTTATCGTAATTGCCGCTCCGACAAGTCGGCTAACTTAGTAACCCCGAGCAATACCATTAGGCAGCGGAGTTGGTACTTCCAACGCTCAATTAGGTCGATGATTTCTTGATCATCATGATGCAGTAGTTGGTGAAGGAAGTAGCCTGCAACGCCCACGTTGTCCGCTCCTAACGCAATACTTTTAATTACGTCAGCAGGGGTGCGGATACCACCAGTTGCGGTAACCGATAGTCCTAATCCGCTAACTTCTTTGAGCGATTCAACGGTGGTGAGCCCCAAATCAGTTAAAAAGGCGAAATCTTTTTCGGAACGCCGCGCGTTTTCGATTTGGACGAAGTTAGTACCGCCCTTACCACCAACATCAATGTACCGGACCCCGATGGATTGTAGTCGCAGAGCGTCCGCTCGGGTCATCCCCGCACCTACTGCTTTAATAACTACGGGGACGCTCACAGCTGCTTGAATAGCTTTAATTTGTTCTAAATAGTTAAAACTGCGGTCGCCTTCTGGCATAACCAGTTCTTGCGCAACGTTAATATGTAATTGCAAAACGTCTGCGTCAAGCATGGCGACCGCTTTTTTGGCTGCCGCAACGCTAGCGTCCGCGCCCAAGTTAGCTAAAATCAGTCCGTGGGGATTTTCATTTCGAACTACTTGGAAGGTATCGGCTAATTCCGGATACTTTAGGCCCACTGACTGAGAGCCCACCGCCATTGCCAAACCAGTTTCACGAGCAATGATAGCTAATCGACGGTTAAGTTTCGCGGTCGTTGGGCTGCCACCAGTCATGGCTTGGATAAAGAAGGGGACTTCTATGGGAAGTCCTGCTAATTTAGTTTGGAGGCTAACGTCATCAATCCCCATTTCTGGTAAAGCGTTGGGGCGCAACTTAATTTCCGTAAAACCTGCAGATGCGACGGGCTGGTAAAATTTTTCAGCGAGTGAGACGTGTTCATCTTTACGGTGGGATTGAATATTTTTCATAAGTACTCCTAACTCAATTCATCGATATCATGGACATCCAAATCTAATGGTTGAATATCTTCTTTTTGCCATTCGTTAATAATTTTTTCAGTATTATCATTTTCTTCGGTGATTACAATTCCACAATCTCCGCCACCAGCCCCAGAAGATTTTGCAGCTCCGCCGAATTGTTCAGCAATGTCGCATAAACTAGTTAGCGCAGGGGTTTCAATGGAAACGCCGCTTAATAAACTTAATTGTTGTAAGAGAAGCCGGTTGGCGGTAATTTGTTGCTTAATTAATTGGCTGTCACCGTTTTTAAATCCTTCGATCATTTTGCGCAAACATTCCGCACTGTTTGCCAAGAACTCGTGGTAACTGTCGGTTTCTTGGTAACTGGTGGTGGCAACTTGGTCAACTAGATCCGAAGTGGAAGCTGGTGAGCCAGTCCAACCGATTAGTAGTTTTAAATCGGCGGGAGGAGTTAATAATTCAATTTTTAACTCGGGCCAAGGCGTCCGTAGAATCGTTCCTAAATCTTTAGTGCGCCGCATACTATTTAACCATTCGCGGTTGAAGGAGCGGTATGCAATCCATCCGCCATAAACACTTGCGGCGATGTCGCCTAGCGAACCATTTCCCTGAACGTCTAAATGGGCAATTGAAGCTAGCTTAAAAAGTAACTTTTTGGTTAGGGGGATTTGGTAAAATTTGGCCAACGCCTTGATGGTAGCGACGGTGACGGCTGCTGAACTACCTAAACCATACTTTTTACCATCGCTGCTATCCAAGTCACTATTGATGTAGAGATTGTAAGTTCTTAGTTGACGGTGCATTAAAACCGCTAATTCTTCGGTGATGGAGATTGCCGCTAGAATATAGTGGTAAGGATTATCACGATTGTCAACTACCAATTGGCCGCCTTTACGACGCCAGGAGACCACGTTGTCATGATATTGCTTAGAGATGATGTTTCCAAAAGTTAACTCGCTAGGTTCAATACTAGCAGTAATAAATTGGTTCACCGCAACTAATACCGCACTGTTACCTGGTTCGACAATTGCGTATTCACCAGCAACGTATAATTTTCCCGGAGCTTTTTGTGTTATCAATTTAAAAATCCCTTTCAGTTTTTTGAGAATTTAATTCCACTGCCTGGACGGGCAATGACTAATTGGCGTTCTTCAAAGTAATTCTTTAAAAAGTTTCGAATCGCTAAAACGTCTTTGTTTTGGCATAGAACCTTCACATTCGGGCCCGCATCAATGGTGTAATAACATTCGATGCCGTGTTCCTTTCGAAGCCGGGTAACGAGCCGGATGACTTTTAAGGTATCGGGCTGGAAGTAGGTAAATGCCGGAATGGCCGCAAGGGTGGTTGCGTGCATCATCATTGCACTGTGCTCCGCTAGCTCCCCAATTTTGGTAAAGTCATTTTTCTTGACTGCAGCAAGCATTTCGGGGACCATGCGGTTAGATTCAGATACCCACGTGGGATAAAAGGGAGAAGTTTCTACCGTTCGTTGCATCCCGTTAGTGCTTTTAATACTCTTTTGATGACTATTGACTACGACAGTAACCATGTTTAAATCAATATCTTTTTCATTGACCACTTGTTCGACAAAGGAAGATTCATGATCGCTGCCACGGTGCCAATGCACAATTCCACCGAAGACTGAACGCGAAGCAGAACCAGAGCCCAACCGAGCAATTCGGGAAATGTTAGTTAGGTCATGTTCATCGCCTAAAGCATCCGCAGCGGCCCCAGCCAAAGCGGCCATTCCAGAAGCGGACGAAGCGAGCCCGGCTGAAGTCGGGACATGATTAAAAGACCGAATTTTTGCAAATCCAGGGTAACCATACTCTTCTTTTACGGCGTCAATTACGCGATTGATTCGAGCCATATGTTTATATGGCATTAAATTGCCATTTAACCAGAACTCATTGACCTTGTAATCTTCAGAGAAGTTAACGACGGTATCCGTATAAAACTCGTCTAAGGTCAACGATACGCTATCATTAGCGGGGATGATTAATTCAGAATCAACTTTTCCCCAATACTTAATTAGCGCAATGTTGGTATGTGCGCGGGCAAAGCCACGCTTCTTGTCGGTTGTCTTCAAAACTAAAATCTACTCCTATAATTTTTCAATCCAAGTGGCAGTTGCTCCAGCTTTGCGTAATTGAACGCTAACGTTTTCTGCCGCTTGGGCATCGGGGACTAAGGAAATTACACAGCCGCCTAGCCCGCCACCGGTTAATTTACTGCCTAAAGCACCGGATTGATTAGCCGCTTGGATTAATTTTTCGACTGCCGGATGGCTAACTCCTAGCTGACGGAGACAAACTTGCGCGTTATTCATAATGTCGCCTAAAGCCAAAGAATCATCATCCTTTAGGGCAGTTGCAGTTTGACTAGTTAATTCTCCCAATTTTTCAATCAAAAGTCTACTATCATTATCGATACGTAGCTTGTTTTTAACAATGTCAACGGCTTCGCCAGTCTTTCCTTTAATTCCGGAATCACTGATTACTAAGTAGCCGTTAAAATTAATTGGCAAAGCTTTAATGGTCCCATCTCGTTTAAACCAAATTGGTCGGTCTGCGCTGGCGGTCGCCGAATCAAGGCCGCTAGGGTTACCATGGATAATTTTTTCGGAAATATTAACCGTTTTTAATAGCTTGTTTTTAGTTAAGGGACGGTCAAAAAAGGCGTACATGGCGCGTACAATTGCTACGGCAGTGGAAGCCGAAGAACCCATCCCCCGTTCAGCTGGAATTTGGCTGTCAATATCTAATAACAATCCATAATGTGGCTTTCCTAACGTAGTTAAAGTTTGGTTAATCAGCTGCTTGATTCCCAACAAATTACTATGAATATCATTTAAGAAGCCATTAAAATAGCGACTCCGTATTTGAATGTCGCCAGGGATGGATTGTATTTTTACGGTTGTTTTTACGTTACGGATGGGAAGGGCAATCGCGGGCTGATTATACACCACACTGTGTTCACCCATTAAAATAATTTTTGCGTTACTAGTTTTAATTACCTCTTTCACGATGCTCCTCCTTTTTGGCCTAAAGTAAATGATACTCTAAATCAGAGGATTTTTCGATGTAGAGAAGGTAAACATTTGGTAAAATTAGTAATTAGAGACTAAGGTTGGAGATTTAGTAATGAAAAAAACAAGGTATGCTGTTGTAGATTTAGAAACAACCGGTACGGGATCGGTTGAAGAAAGTCGAATTATTCAAATTGGCTGTGCTTTTATTGAAGGCGACCAAATTACTGAAACTTATCAAACAAAAATTAACCCGCAGATGACGATTCCTAAGCGAATTTCACGATTAACGGGGATCACGGATCAACAAGTTCGCCAGGCCCCTAAGTTTGCAGATGTGGCGGATAAAATCTATCAAAAATTAGCGGGCACGGTGTTCGTAGCGCACAACGTCAATTTTGATTTTCCGTTCTTAAATCGAGAATTGGTGCGTAGCGGGTACCCAGAATTAGACTTAAAAGCGATTGATACCGTTACGTTAAGCCAGGTTCTTTTTTCGCGTACCCGTGGTTATCGGTTACGGGATTTAACTAATTATTTGCACATCGAACACGACGACCCACACTCGGCAGATAGCGATGCCGTGGCAACCGCACATTTATTCTTAAAAATTAAAGCTGCGTTAAGTGAATTGCCAATCGTTACCTTAGAGCAGTTAGTTAAATTAGGTGACCAGCTACCTTTACAAACCGCAACGATTTTAGAAGAGGCGTTGCAAAAAAGCAAACGGCATCCCAATAAGTTACCGGATGACTTATTAGTGGTTGACGGATTGGCAATTAAACGACCCGCTCCCTTAAATACGGGTGAAGAGGTTAACGTAAAAAAAGAAGCTTATCCACAGACTAAGCGAAGCAAGATAAAATTGTACAACAAGACGTTAAAGTGGCGTAAGAGTCAAGCAACCTTAATGAACTATGTTTACCAACAGTTTAGTCAAGAAAACGAAGAAAGAAACATCGTTGTTGAAGCTCCTACGGGGATGGGAAAAACGTTAGGGTACTTGCTTCCTCTTAGTTATGTGGGGCGGCAACGCGCGCGTAAAGTGGTGATTAGCGTCCCTACTACCGTTTTACAGAACCAAGTTCTTAAGGTAGGTAAGGAGCAGCTAAATCCGCTTTTGAGATACCCCCGGCAATTTGCGGTGTTAAAGGGTAGCAGCAATTATTTGAATTTAGATTTGTTTGCCAAGAAAATTGCCACCCCAACGGAACTAAGTAAGGATGGCCGGTTGTTGGCAATGAAAATTTTAGTTTGGCTAACCACCACAGAGACTGGTGATTTCGATGAAATTAATTACCACGTTGGTTTTGGCAATAGTATTGATCAATTTCGCCATGCGGGGGCAACCGTATTATCTGCACAATCGCCGTTTTACAGTTATGATTTTTATCGGCGCGCTAAAACCAAGCTAAAGTTTGCTGATTTCATTATTACTAACCATGCTTACTTGGCGCATCACAGTGCAAAGTTTAACGTGCAGGAGCGGGCGCCGTACTTAGTGATTGACGAAGCTCAGCATTTTGCACAGGAATTAGCTAATTTAAATCAACAATATCTAGACTTAAACGAATTGATGATGGAAGCACATCGGTTAGTTAGCCGATTATTAATGAACCACCATGATAACCTAATGCGTTCGGTAATGAAGCATCCGTTGGCTGGTTTTCATATTCGCCGGTTCGTTAATAGCCTAGAAAAAATCAACCGGCTAATTTCCCAAATTCAAGGGAATTTGTATGAACATTTTGTTCAACGGCAAAAAGTGGAACTGGTTGAAAATCAACCAGCTGAAATTGCAATCGACGAAGCTACTATTCAACAGCTAAATCAAAACGAGTTTAATGCGCTAACCCAAGAACTCGCTAACACCTTCATTGAATTTGACACGCTGGACCGGTATTTCAAACAACATGACTTAGGTTCGGTAACCAACGAAGCCTGGCGACAAATCGGGGCGTTTCAAGGTAACCTAACTAAGTTTTACGACGCAATTCGCGACCTGAAAAATGATTCCGCGCAAAGTTACTACTGGATTACGCTAGGCCCTAACCACGATGCTGGTAGTATCCGAATTGGCCGGGGAGTAGTTAATCCTGGAGAATTTTACCAAAAAGAAATCGTGCCAGCATTTGCTCAAATTTTGTTGATCGGTGGTACACTATTTGTTGGTAATCATCGAGATTATTTCTTAGACAAGTACGCCTTAACCAAGGAAAATGCAATTATTCGTTCCTTTAATACGGGGGTAAACTTTGCAAAACAACTTGACTTTGAAGTTTTAGATTCTAGTTTTACGCTGGATCCGGACACCTCGACGAAAGCTTACGAGCGCTTTTTGGCCAACGCAATCGTGGAATTAACGGAAGACGTTAACCGGCAAACTTTAGTACTTTTTAATTCGTTAGATACCATTGAGAAGGTATATACTAGGATGATGCAGGAACATCCTGAGCGCTCCCGTAAAATCTTGGCTCAGGGCGTGCATGGTTCTCGTGCTAAGATTATCCGAGAGTTTAACGATGAGGATAACGCAATCCTGTTAGGTGCGGCGTCATTTTGGGAGGGAATTGACTTTCCTGGTGATCGTTTAGAGTACCTAATTGTGACCCGGCTTCCATTTCGTTCGCCAGGCGATAAGCTAGTTCAACTAGCTGCTAAGCGGGCACGAAATCCGTTCCGGCAGTTTACGTTGCCAGACGCGTTGTTAACTTTCAAGCAGGGCCTAGGACGGGTAATTCGCAATAGCGATGATACCGGAGCAGTCGTGATGTTAGATAATCGGATTATGAAACGTCGTTACGGCAAGCAATTTATCCATCAGCTGCCTAACGGAGTAGAAGCCCACTATGGCAAAATTGATGAGATTAAAACAAGGGTCGCTGACTTTTTTAAGTAGTCCCGTTGTTTATGTTAGTTGAGGAAGATTATGAAAAAAGGTAGACTTAAACATCCATTTTTGCTGATAACTTTTATTGTGCTTGCAACAATTATTGGTTCAGCTGTGATTATTTTTAATGAGATTAACCAACCCATTCGGGGGGATACCCGCGTAGCAAAAACGATTGCGCTAGACAATACTGACTTGACCAAAGTTGATCGGGTAACGCGATTTGTTTATAACCAAACCGAGTACACAGTTTCTGGTGCCAAAAAAGACGGCACTAACATCTTTGTGGTAATTGCTGATCACGGAAAGAAAATCACGGTATACCCTCAATCAGCAGGAGTGTCGGAACAGGCCGCAATTAAAACTGTTGAGCAAGATTCTGCGTTAAAAGAAATTACGTCCAGCCGATTTGGGATTGTTAAAAAACGTCCGGTGTGGATGATTTCGTACATTAACCAGAAGGACCATTTAGTCATTAAACTAATTGACTTTAAAACTGGACAAGAAATCAAGCACGTATCCACGTACTAAGTTAAGGAGCAAATATGCAAGACGTATTGTTGAAGTTATTACAGGACGGCAACACTAGCATTCCTAATTTTTTGTTAGATAATTATGCAAAGTTGGGGATGACTAACAACGAATTTTTACTATATTTACAAATTAAGAAAGAACAATCGCGGGGAAATGGGTTCCCGCCGATGGATAAACTTGCCACGAGTTTAGGCATTGACAGTCAAACCCTATTTGCAACCATCCAATCTTTACAAGACAAAAAGATGTTGGAAATTAAGCAAAGACGGGATGGACAGGGTCAGCTAACTGATTTTTATGATTTTAGTTTGTTTTACCAAAAGTTAATTGCCCTCTTAGATGGAAAGGCGACTCAAGAGGTAGCAACTCAAACGCAAGAGAAAACCAATAGCATTTATGACCAGATTCAAGTAGAATTTGGGCGAGCATTGTCACCGATTGAGATTGAGACGATTGCCCAATGGGTTGATACGGACCACTTTTCGCCGGAATTAATCCGGTTAGCTTTAAAAGAAGCGGTTTTAAATCAAGCGTATAACTTGAAATATATGGATCGGATTTTATTGAATTGGCAACAACGAAACCTCACCACGGCGGCTCAGGTAGAAAATAGTCTCAAGCAGCGCCCGCATGGTGAAGCGGAAAATAGTTCTAAGGTCACCAAAAATAAAGCCTCAAATGTATATATTCCGCTAATTAAACTTACTGATAACCAAGATAATAAATAAATGTATAAAAAAATACCTCCTTAACAAAGGAGGTATTTTTTATTATTTAACGTTCGTTAGTTACTGGAACTAACCGAGGCGTTCTCGGTAGAAGGCGAGGTAGCAGAAGAACTTGGTGTTTCACTGCTAGATGGTTCGCTAGAGCTAACTGAACTACTGGAAGATGATGACTCAGAACTTGAAGAGTCGTCATCTTTTTGACTTTGTTCGTCGTGATCGTCATCTTTATCCTCATCCGAAGAAGATGACTTGCTCGAACTGCTGGAGCTTGAAGAACTGCTAAAGATTGATGAGTAGGAGCGTTTATTATTTTTTGCATAATCATCGCTCTTACCGGTATCATCATAATCTGCCCCAATTTGATAGTATTCATTTTCACCTTTCTTACCAACTGAAGATGGCATACTCCAGTCCGCGTTAGATGAATACTGAGCCATGTAATAAATCATGTATTTCCACAGGTACTGTGCCAAGTTAGTTTGTTCTTGGGTTAAATAACCAGTGGTGGAGTTAGGATGATCAAATCCGGTCCAAACAGAAAGTGAGTAGTCTTTTGTATAACCCGTCATCCAGGAATCACTAGAAGCGTTACTTGGAATGTCATATGCTTCAGTAGCTTTCTTAGAGTACGCTACGGTACCAGTTTTACTTGCCATGTTAATTCCTGGAAGGTTAGCTGCACGTCCGGAACCATTACTATCTGTGGTAACACCCTTTAAAATTGAAGTCATCAGGAAGGCGGTTGCTTTAGACATCGCTCGGCTACCTTTAGACTTGTATTTGTAAATCTTACCATCATTAGTAACTACTTTATGAATATAGGTTGGTTTGTGGTAAATTCCTCCGTTTGCAAATGCTGCGTATGCGGCCGCTTCTTGCAAAGTAGAAATATATAAACCGATCCCGTTGCTAAGGGTGTACCCATCTTTACTGGTAATTCCTAAGCCTTCCATAAAGTCGCTTGCCTTAGAAATGCCCACGTCTTGTAAGGTGCGAATAGCCGGAACGTTCCGTGATTGGATCAACGCATCCCGAACGGTCATCGTTCCCTTAAACTGGTGGTCAAAATCGTAAAGCTTAGTGTTTGTTCCCGGATAAGTAAACGGAATATCCTTAACTTTTCGATAAGTTGGCCACTTCAAGTATTCAAAGGCGGGGCCGTAATCCATCAAAGGTTTAGCAGTGGAGCCGGAACTACGGTCAGTTTGTACCGCACGGTTTAAACCATAGGTGACGTCGCCGGTTTTCCGACCACCTAGCATTGCGACAATTTTACCAGTTTTGTTATCAACCATGGTGGCGCCGACTTGAATTTCGTCGTCATTAAAGTTAACGGTTTGATCATCGTTTGCTAGTTCATACAATTTCTTTTGAGCAGCGTAATCCATGTTGGTATAAACTTTCAAACCGCCCTTGGTAGTATCAAATCCCTTGTCTTTAAGGTCGGTTAATACTTCTTTAACGTACGGGTCAATAATCTTGTTTTTCTTGGTAGATTCTGAAGTAGTTTCGTGTGTATCAGTTAACCCAGATTGAATACTTTCGTTTTCTGCTTGATCTGCTTGTTGTCGAGAGATTTCCTTATTCTTAACCATCGCTTCTAGAACGGTATCTCGACGTGACTTAGCATATTTAGGGTTGCTAATTGGATCATAGTTAGTAGGAGACTGTGGCATTCCGGCCAACAACGCTAACTGAGCTAAATCAAGCTTGTCCAGCGATTTACTAAAGTAGTATTTAGCGGCAGTTTCCATGCCATATACGCCGTTTCCCATGTATACCTTGTTAATGTAGAATTCTAAAATTTGATCCTTGCTGTACTTTTTGTCAACTTGCAAAGCTAACCAAGCTTCCTGAGCTTTAACCTTTAAGGTACGGTCGGAAGCATCCGTTGAGAAAACGGATAGTTTTACTAATTGTTGGGTAAGGGTACTAGCCCCTTGTAGTCCCAGGGAAGAGCCGGTAAAGTTGGCTAATGCGGCCCCAACGATTCGTACGGGGTCGATCCCATTATTTTTATAGAAGCGCCGGTCTTCAATGGAAACAATCGCGTGTTTTAAAGTCTTCGGGATTTCTTCTTTTTTAACATATTCCCGGTTCTGCGACCCTAGACGGGTTAACACCTTACCGTCTTTATCGTAAATAACGGTGGCATTGTCGCTAGATAATTGCGCTTCCGTAATCTTGGGCGCGCTTTGGGCGTAATACATAAATAAACCGCCGCCAAAAACAATTAACGCAACTAAAAAGCCAACCGCCGCTAATAAGAGCTTTTTAACCCATGAAGAAGGACCTCTCTTATTAGTATGAGAACGTTGCATTTGCGAATGTTGCGTTCGCCGCAGGGGCTGTTCATGATTATCATTTCTACTATTCATATCTAATCTCCTTGCTCTTTAAAAATCGATTCACTATATAATTTGATCTACTGCCTCAAGATATGGAATTAACGGGTTAATCTGGTAGTTAATTTCATAACCATTTTGTTCAAATACAGAAAGCGGAATCGATTTTCGACCACCATTTTTGATATTTTTCCAAAATTTGAATAAGTCTGTTGCCGGTAGTAAAAATATCTTATCCAATTTTACAAATTTTACTATGGTAAAGCAAACTCCACCAACTTTTTGGCATTGCTCCATATGGGTAATTTGATGTTCGTGAAAGTTACTTAATGGAAAAGAAGTCGTATTCGTAGTTTCCTTTGCATCAAAATCAATGTATTTACCCTTGTATACGCCGTTATAGTCAGTAGTGGAAGCTTTACTAAAATATGCTTCTTTAATTCGTGCTGCACTACGTTTAGGGTAGTCAACCTTTACAATTTGAATTGGGGTTGGCTTTTTATGCACTACGGCAATTCCACGAGATAAGTAGTAACGATTACTTTCGTTAAGCTCTTCTTCTAAAGACATTCCCCGTTTTCCGTAAATCGGCACGCTCTGTTTCTGTGGACGATCAACACTAGGGTGGTTATTAAGTGTTGATCCAGTTGGGTAGTTAAATTTCACGGCTCATCCTCCTGATAGCTTATTATACTATGCTAATAAGCTCTTTAAGATTACAAAAGACTTAAAAATAGGGGAAACACAAAACAATTTAGTTTTTCTGCGTACCTATAATGTAGTAAACTTCATTTACAGATGGTATGAAATGGGAGCGATAAAATGAGTCGGCTTTGGTTAACAGGTTACCGTAGTTATGAATTAGGGATTTTTTCGGATAGTGATCCCAAATTAAAGGTGATTAAGTTTGCCCTAAAAAATCGGTTGATTGAAAAAATTGAAACGGGAACGACTTGGGTGATTGCGGGACCGCAATTAGGAACTGAACAATGGGGATTGATGGTAGCAAATGAACTAAAAAAAGACTATCCCGAGCTACAAACAGCAATGATGGCACCGTTCGCGGATTTTGGTCAGCAATGGAAGTCAGAAAAACAAGAGCAATTGGCCGCTCTTAAAGCAAAGGTAGATTTTTACGGTCAGGTAAGTGATTTGCCATACAAAAATCCACAACAATTAAAAAATTATCAAAGTTTTATGTTAGAACATACCGACGAAGCACTTTTGTTATATGATAGTGAGCGGGAAGGAAAAACCAAATATGACTTAATGGCAATTCAAAGATATCAAAACCAAAATGCGTACGACCTTACCACCATCGATTTTTATGATTTAGAAGATGAAGCTAATACATACGCAGAAAACCAGGAATAATTCTTTGAATTTCCAAGAAGTTTTGATACAATAGAATACAGTTATTTGATCAATAGTAATCAACGAGGTGCAGCGATGGACAACATTAATTTTACTCCAAAGGATATTTTGCAAAAAGAATTCAAACCGAAGATGCGGGGTTATGACCCAGCAGATGTCGATACTTTCTTAGATTCCGTAATTAAAGATTACGAAAACTTTGGGAAAGAAATCGAACGGCTTAAAGACGAAAATGAACGGTTATCAGATAAGGTTGACGAATTAGGTAAGCAAGTTTCCGCTGGTGCAACCGTTGAAGAATCAGCACCCGTTAGTGGAGCAACTAATGTGGATGTCTTGAAACGTTTATCCAATCTTGAACGTCGCGTATTTGGTGCTCAACTTGAAGATAACGGCAACGATTCGCATCGAATCTAAATTAAATATCATTTTGTAAATCTCGGGTAATTGCGGCTAACATCGGTTAGCTGAGGAAAGTCCATGCTCGCACAAGCTGCGATGCTTGTAGTGTTCGTGCCCGGTGAAAAAATAAGCTGGGGCATCTGATTTCAGATGACGGCAAGCCAACGAGCTAAAGCTTCGGCCATGCTCTAGTAGCTTTGAAAAGTGCCACAGAGACGATCTTATTAAGAAATTAATAAGTTGGAACGCGGTAAACCCCTCGAGCGGGAAACCCAAACTATGGTAGGGGAGCTTCACATCGTGGAAATGAACTAAGATGTGGGGGCAGATTTAAAATCTGCAGATAGATGATTACCCAAATTTAAATTTTTCCTGAGAATTTATTTTGGACAAAACATGGCTTATAGAGGTTTACAAATTCAGGGAGGCTAGGGTGAAAGTTTACTTTTATCCTAGCCTTTTATTTTACTAATAAACAATTCTAATAGGGAAGTTATTATGAAAAATTACAAATTATTAGCAACCATGGCAAGTGGTTTAGAAAGTTTGACTAAAAACGAATTAAAAGATTTAGGTTATGATGTCCAAACAGAAAATGGGCGAGTAAGGTTTGAAGGAACTTTTGAAGACATTATTCGCACTAATTTATGGTTGCGGACTGCTGACCGAATCAAAATTATTGTGGGAGAGTTTAAAGCGGTCACTTTTGACGAACTTTTCGAACAGGTTAAAGCATTACCGTGGGACGAGTTAATCCCGATTAATGGTGCTTTTCCAGTAAACGGTAAGTCTAAAAAATCCCAATTACATAGTGTGCCCGACGTCCAGGCGATTACCAAAAAGGCAATTGTTGAAAAACTCCGCGAAGTATACCACTGGCGCAATCAACTACCGGAAACCGGGGCTAAGTATGGGTTAGAAGTCAGCATTGATAAAGATCACGTATTAATTACGCTGGATACTACCGGAGATAGTTTGTTTAAGCGGGGGTATCGTTTGTATAAAGGATCTGCCCCTCTTAAAGAAACCATGGCTGCGGCATTAGTAATGCTAACTAATTGGCACGCTGATAAACCACTAGTAGACCCATTTTGCGGGTCAGGAACGATCCCAATTGAAGCAGCCCTGATTGGACAAAATATCGCCCCTGGCTTTAACCGTAGCTTTGCTTGTGAAAGCTGGGAAATGGCTGACAAGGAAATAGTGGAACGGATCCGGGCCGAAGCAGACGAAAAAGCCGATTACGATGTCGAACTCGACATTACTGGTTATGATATTGACGGTAAAATGGTTGAGATAGCAAATAAAAATGCTGAAGAAGCTGGATTAGCCGGAATCATTAATTTTAAACAACAAGCCGTTAAGGACTTTAAAACGGAACAAAAAAATGGGGTAATGATTGGAAATCCACCATATGGTCAACGGTTAAGCGACCAAAAAGCAGCCCGCGAAATTTATCGTCAATTAGGTACAGTAACTAAGCCCCTAGTCACTTGGAGTAAATATTTCATCACTAGCGACCTCGATTTTGAAAAATACTACGGGCAATCAGCCACTAAAAAACGCAAATTATATAACGGAGCGTTACGAACGGATTATTTTCAATTTTGGGGTAAACGTGAAAGGTAGGTCTTACTGGTGAAAATTGCGGTAATTGGTAACGGGATTGTAGGAGCTACGTTTGTTAGCGAAATGCTAGAGCGTTTCCCGGAAAACCAAATTGTTCAATTTGATGGCATTAAAGGAACGGCAACTACCGCTTCTGCTGGAATTATAGCTCCCTGGTTATCAAAACGAAGGAATCAAAAATGGTATCACTTGGCTCGATTAGGTGCCGAATATTTAAATCAGCTCGCCCAAAAATACGAAATGCCAGCTGACGTTTATTATCAGAGCGGCGTCATTTATACTAGAGACCAAGCTGATAAGTTAAGCGAGTTGTACCAACTAGCCCAGACGCGGATTAAACAAGCGCCTCAAATGGGAGAATTTGAAATTGTTGACCATCAGACAATTCAAAAGGAATTTAATTTTATCCAAACCAAAAATGACGGACTTTTCGTAAAGGGCGGCGCTCGAATTGATGGGCGCCAGTTCATTAATTTTTTACAAAAGCGTAATCAAGGTAAATTTGAGTTTCGCCATGACGTTGCCCAATTGAAACGAGAAGGTTCGCACGTGCTCGTTAATGGCGAACATTTTGATTTGGTTATTTTGGCTTGTGGGGCATGGTTAAAACAAACTTTGGCACCACTTGGGGTGGAAGCCTTGATTCGGCCACAAAAAGGGCAGTTAATTGAAGTTACGCTACCTGAGCACGCACGGATGGCTGACAAGGCACCCGTTCTAATGCCAGAAGGTGAACGAGATTTTATCCCCACTAATCAAGGAACCTTGCTGATTGGGGCTACACACGAAAATGATCAAGGTTTTGATTTACAAGTTAGCTCCCAAATTGTGGAGGACTTATTAGCAAGCGGTCAACGAGTAATCCCCGGGCTTACTCAAGCAATGGTTAAAAGTGTTCGCGTAGGTACCCGAGCATATACAGCAGATTTCGCCCCATTTTTTGGTTATTTACCTGAATTTCCAGAAATTATGGTTGCATCCGGTCTAGGTTCTTCTGGATTAACCACGGGACCAATCATTGGGAAGTTACTAGTAGACTTAGTTGCGGATCCTCAGCGCGACGTTACCTCTTTGACTAAGCCAGTTGGTGATTACGTTAAATTAGGAGGAATCTAATGAAAAAAGTAGAGAGTTTTTACTATCAACCTGATTTTTTAAACAACATCATTTCATGGTGTTGGACATTCTTGATTTTAATCGTCGGGGTCATTTTTTGGCTGGAAGTTACCACGTTTAATTGGATTACGGCAGTTTTCTTTGCACTGTTTGTAATGGTAATTAGTATTCAAACGGTAAGCCGAAGGGTCGAAGTAATTGGCTCGGAAGTTATTATCAATCGGGTGTTTAAAAGCAATTTTACCGTACTAAGCATCGCTAATATCGAAGACGTTACTCGCGGAAAAATCTCGATAAGTTTCCAATATGATCATAAAAGATATAAACTATTGATGAGGCGTCGCTCGGTAAATCGCCTTTATGAAATTCTTACAAAGGAGTAGATCATTATGAACGATATTGAGATTTCCCAAAATGCAGAAATGCTACCCATTCAAGAAATTGCCCAGCAGGCGGGATTTAATGAAAAAACCGTCGAACCATATGGGCGTTACAAGGCAAAGATTGATATTTTTGCTGAAGACGAAGAAGCTGCTCAATTAGGTAAACTAATTTTAGTTACTTCAATTAATCCTACCCCGGCTGGAGAGGGTAAGTCGACGGTCACGGTGGGGCTTGGCGACGCTTTAAATGAAATGACTGGTTCTGCAATGGTGGCGCTAAGAGAGCCTTCACAAGGCCCTGTAATGGGCATGAAGGGCGGTGCTACTGGTGGAGGCTATTCACAAGTAGTCCCAATGGATGAAATTAACTTGCATTTTACCGGTGATATGCATGCATTGACCGCTGCTAATAATACATTGGCAGCCTTGATTGATAACCATATTCAGCAGGGAAATCAACTCAATATCGATCCGCGAACCATTGTTTGGCGGCGGTGCTTAGATATTAACGATCGGGCTCTTCGAAACATCGTGATTGGCATGGGCGGTCGCTTTAGTGGGGTGCCGCGGGAAGATCACTTTGACATCACCGTCGCAAGTGAATTAATGGCGATTTTGTGTTTGGCAGAAAGCTTGACGGACCTTAAAAAGCGGATTAACCGAATTTTAATTGCTAAAAATTATGCTGGAGAACCAATTTTTGTCCGTGATCTAAAGGTCGGCGGTGCGATTACCGCCCTCTTAAAAGATGCTTTAAAGCCTAACCTTGTCCAAACATTAGGTCATACTCCAGCATTAATTCATGGTGGTCCATTTGCTAATATTGCACATGGCTGTAACAGTGTTTTAGCAACTAAAACGGCGCTAAAACACGCTGACTACACAATTACGGAAGCCGGTTTTGGAGCAGACTTGGGTGCTGAAAAATTTTTGGACATTAAGACTCCCGTTTTAGGTAAAGAACCTGACGCGATCGTCATTGTGGCTACCGTACGGGCGTTGAAGTACAACGGAGGCGCTAAGCTAGCTGACTTACAAAACGAAGACCTTGTCGCCTTGGAAAAGGGTTTTGTAAACTTACAAAGACACATTAAAAATATGCAACGTTACCAAGTGCCAGTAGTGGTTTCGATAAACCATTTCACTTCTGACACTGATCAAGAAATTGCCGAACTCAAGCAATTAGTAGAACAGACTGGCGTACAAGCAGTAGTTACTGATGCTTGGGCGAAGGGCGGTGCTGGCTGTAAAGAGTTGGCCCAGGCCGTGATTACAGCTACCGACACAAATTCAGATGTTACGATGCAACCGTTGTATGATGTGGCAGCTCCTATTCAAGATAAAGTTAAAGCGATTGTGCAAAAAATGTACGGGGGCGCTGAAGTTCAATATTCAGCAACGGCTTTGAAGAAAATTAAAGAATGTGAGCAAAATGGTTGGGATAAATTGCCAATTTGCATGGCTAAGACCCAATATTCCTTCACCGACGACCCTAAACAATTAGGGGCACCGACAGGATTCACTATGCACGTTAATGACATTAACATTCGCTTAGGGGCTGGATTCTTAGTTGTACTAACTGGCAAAGTATTAACCATGCCTGGACTACCTAAGCAACCGGCTGCATTAAATATTGACGTTAATGATAAAGGAGAAATCACCGGATTATTTTAGTGATTAGAAGTTATGAAATACACTGCTTATATTTTTGGGCTAATTCTATTAATAGCTGATCAAGCATTTAAATTTTTTATTAGCCACACGATTCCCTTAGGTGCAGTACGGCCATTGATTCCAGGTGCACTGTCGTTAACTAATTTACGTAATGACGGGGCAGCCTGGAGTATTTTGGCAGGAAGCCAACTTTTATTTACTCTAATTACAATCGTTGCGCTCTTTGTTTTGGGCTATTTATTAATTACGCAGCATAACCACGTTTGGTATCGTTGGGGCTTGAGCCTAATGATTAGTGGCACGCTGGGTAATTTTATTGACCGCATTCGGTTAAAGTACGTGGTGGATATGTTTCAAGTGGATTGGTTTAATTTTCCAATCTTTAACATTGCCGATAGTTGCTTAACCATCGGAGTGCTCATTTTAATGATTGCGATTATGCGAGATAACCGAATTGAAGGATAAGGGGATTTTATGAAAGAAATTAATTTTACGATTGAAGAATCTGCAAAGGGTCGTTTGGATAAGGTGATTGCGGAAAACGTCGCTGATCTAACCCGTTCTCAAGTACAAAGCTTGATTAAAAAAGGGCAGATTCTGGTAAACGACGCGCCTACTACCAATCGTTATCAAGTTAAACCGAACGATCAAGTTATAATTAAGCTACCAGATCCGGTAGCAATTGACGTTCAGCCCGAAAAAATGGATTTAGATATTGTCTATGAAGATGACGACGTGATTGTCGTTAATAAGCCCCAGGGTATGGTTGTCCATCCTGCTCCCGGGCACGATCATGGAACTTTGGTGAACGGACTATTGGCCCACACGCCTTTGGCAACGATTAATGGGGAGTTGCGCCCTGGAATTGTGCATCGAATTGACAAGGATACTTCCGGATTGCTTATGGTTGCTAAAAACGACCAAGCTTTAGTAAGCTTGAGCAAACAGTTAAAGGACAAAACTAACCAACGTAAGTATTGGGCAATCGTTCATGGTAATATCAAAGAAGATACTGGTACGATTAATGCACCAATTGGTCGTTCTAAAAAAGATCGCAAAAAAATGGCCATCAACGAGGAAGGCCGCCCGGCGGTCACACATTTTAAAGTTTTAGAACGGTTTGGCGAATATACCCTCATAGAATGCCAGCTAGAAACCGGACGAACCCATCAAATTCGGGTGCACCTTAAGTACATTGGTCATCCCGTAGCGGGAGATCCGTTATACGGTCCCCGAAAGACCTTGAAGGGAAACGGCCAGTTTTTACATGCTAAATTACTAGGGTTTAAACACCCGCGGACTGGCGAAGAAATGGTGTTTGAAGCTGATCCACCAGCTATTTTCCAGACCACTTTAAAAAAATTACGAGCCATTAGTGACTAAGAAATTTTTGCACAAGGTTGAAAAAGATTTAGATAACGTAAGTATGGCGTTGATATTAAAACTACGGAGGAGCTGACATTATGGAAAAAGAAATTATGGATGCAATGGCGATGAAACGGGCGTTGACTCGCATTACATATGAAATCATCGAACGGAATAAGGGCGTTGAAGATATTGTTTTAATTGGCATTAAAACTCGGGGAGTGTACATTGCTAAACGAATCGCTGAACGCCTAAAACAATTAGAGAATATTGATATTCCAGTTGGCGAGTTAGATATTGCGGAGTATCGCGACGATCAACGCGATGGGGCAGGCAAACGGCCTACCAAAACTAATGCTAACCTATCTAAAATTGACTTGAAAGACAAGAAGGTTATCTTGATCGACGACGTATTGTATACTGGGAGAACGATTCGGGCGGCAATGGATGCCATTATGGACATTAACCGGCCAGCGCAAATCAGTTTAGCTGTTTTGGTTGACCGCGGACACCGTGAATTACCAATTCGAGCAGATTTCGTCGGGAAAAACATTCCTACTGCCCAGAATGAAAAAATAAACGTCTCCGTTCGTGAAATCGACGATGAAGACGTAGTGTTATTAACGAATTAAAGATGCACTAAATTGTGGAGGTGGCATTATGGCAGACCGTTACTTGATTTTAGAAGATGGTTCTGTTTTTAAAGGCAAAGCATTTGGCTCACGAGCAACCACCTTTGGCGAAGTTGTTTTTAATACCGTAATGACCGGCTATCAGCAGGTGATTACTAATCAAATTTACCATAATCAAATTATTGTTTTTTCTCAACCAACCATTGGTGCGGTCGGTATTGACCGCTCGAGTTATGAATCTGTTGACCCAACTTGTAAAGGAGTGATTGTCCGTGATGTCGCCGACGTTTCCATTAATCGGCGTCGGCGCCTTTCGCTGGACGAATATTTAAAGCGACAAAACATTCCGGGAATTTCTGGAATTGATACCCGTGCATTAATTAAGAAACTACGCACCAACGGTAAAATGAAGGGAAGCATTATCGATCCGGTTAAAGATTTAGAACATGCATTTGACCAACTCCGGGCGATTGTCTTGACTAATCAACAGGTAAACCAAGTCTCAACCCCTAAACCATTCCCTAATCCGGGAAATGGTAAAAATGTCGTGGTAATTGATTTAGGACTAAAATATGGTATCTTGCGGCAATTAAATCAACGAGATTGCAACGTTACGGTTTTAACTTATTCAGCAACTGCCGATACTATTTTTAGTCTTGATCCGGATGGTGTGATTATTTCCACGGGTCCCGGGAATCCCAATGATTTACCAGCGGAAGTTATCGAAATGATTCAAACCGTACAGCGCAATAATATTCCTTTATTTGCGATTGGGTTGGGACATGAAGCATTTGCAATTGCAAATGGTTGCCAAATTAGTGAACTAACCTCTGAGCATCACGGCGCTAATCATCCAATTTTATCGGTAATTACCGACGAAATAATGTACGCCTCACATGGTCAGGGATACACGGTAGACCCAGCAACCGTGAACCGCAAGGATTTAATTGTTACGCATTATGATATGATTGATCACTCAATTCAAGGTTTACGGCACCGGGACTTCCCCGCATTTAGCGTCCAATTTTTCCCTGATAGTTCACCAGGACCTCGTGAAGCAACCGAAATGTTTGATGAATTTATGGAAATGATGACGACAAGAGGGGGCCGTTAAGTTGGCTAGATTTCACGCAAGAAACGTTTTAATTATTGGTAACGGACCAACGCAAATTGGTCGCGATACGGAAAGCGAAGCAGCAGCCGCACAAATTGTTGAGATTTTTGCGCAAAAGGGACGTAATTTATTTTACGTAACCAACGATGCTAACTCCGTAATCCCGCAACTAGACGTGCCAATTAACTTTATCGTCACCGAATTAACGGTGAACAATTTAATCCAGATTCTTCGAGAACATGAAATCGACGTAATCTTGCCGGTAGTAAGTAATACTGGCGGGCTACAGTTAGCGGAGCAGTTAAATGAGTCTGGGATCCTAAAAGAGCTTAATATTCGGACAATGGGCGTCACGACCACTACGATCCACAACATCAATAATCCTGAATTGATGAATAAAGTCCTGCGACATATTAAGGAACCAATTATTCCGACGACGGTAGTGGAAAACGAAAAAAACGCGGTTATGTTTGCTAAGCGAGTAGGGTTTCCGGTATTAATCAAACCGATTGCTTCCCTAACTAAGACAAACCGAATTAAATGCGATAACGAACACCAGTTACAAGAAGTGTTAGAGACGGCCTTCAAGGTCTCGACAACTAACCAAGTTGCCGTAGAAAAGAGCGTAGTGGGTTATAAAGAGATTGAAATGACCGTGATTAGAGACGCAGAAGGTTCGAAGCTACTTATTAATGGTGCCGAAGACCTTAACCCAATCGGTGTTCATTCGGGGGATTCGATTATCTTTAGTCCAACGCAAACGTTGACCGATACAGAATTTCAAGAATTGCGAGCTTCGGCATTAAAAATTACCGAAGTTTTGAAAATTAAGGGCGTTTGTCATGTCCAATACGCACTTGACCCGACGAACGGCAAGTACTTCGTAACACGAATCAATCCGTTCTTTGACCGGACTACGGCTTTTGCAGCGCGAGCAACTGGCTATCCCGTTGCTACAGTAGTGGCCGAGATCTTATTAGGAAAGAACCTTCGCGAAATTGAGCTAACCGGAGTGCAAAAACACGACGCCTTGGCATTAATTGAGCCTACGTTAGATCACATTGCGGTACGCTTTCCGACATGGTCGTTTGCTAGCTTTAAGAATGCGGATCAAGAGTTAAATACGAAAATGAAATCAACGGGAGCAGTAATGTCTTTCGGACGGAGCGCTGAAGAAGCTCTTCAAAAGGCGATTCGCTCAGTAGATTCAACGACAGCTGCGGAACAAGCGGCCCTGGACGAATCCCAATTGAGCGAGGCGCAACTGATTAACGTCTTGATCCACGAGCGGGCGGGCGAAGTTTACTATTTACTAGAGGCTTTACGACGAGGTTATACAGTTGACGAGCTTGCTGAAATGACGCACATTGACGCTTTTTATTTCTACAAATTACGGCATTTAATTAAAGTTGAAAACCGTCTAAAAGCCCACCATTTTGATGCCGAGGCTTTGCGAGAAGCGAAATACTTTGGCTTTGGAGACACACAAATTGCCCACCTCTGGCGCACCACTCCTAGTGCAGTACGCAAATTTCGGACGGAAACGGCGAAAGTATTTCCGACCTACAAAGGCGTTGAGCCTACCGCTGGGGAATTTCCGTACCTTACCAACACCTATTATTCAACTTTTGAAGATGAAGACGAGGCTGTGCAGATCTCCGGTAAAAAGGTGTTAGTTTTAGGCACAGCAAACAGCCAGGTGGGAACGAATAGTGCTGCAGAATATACCACTTTTCAAACCTTACGGCGGTGTAAGGCTTTAGGGTACAAAGTGATTTTGATTAATAATAACCCTAACGCAATTACTTTTAACCAGCAATTAGCGGACAAAGTCTATTTAGAACCCTTAACCGTGGAAAATTGTTTGAATATTATCCAACGTGAAAAGCCTGATAAAGTACTGGCTCAAGGGAAATGGCAAATTGTTACACAGTTAACCGAACAAAACATTGAAATCGCGCAAATCCCTCTAAGCCGAACAACGCGGTCAGAAAACATCGGAGCTGATTACATGGCGGTAATTAGTAAGATAAATGGTCAAACCCATCTATTTGGCATTATCGGGGTGGATCAGAATAGACTGTTTAGTTTTGCTGAGAACTCAGTCGTGGATCAACAGTTAGACACCTCGGCAATTGATGAGGAAGCTAATCAAATTGAACATGACGGAATCTTTTCGGTAATGTTGAAAAAAGAAGCTTCCGCGTTGAAGGTGATTAGTTGTGTACCGGTGGCGATCCAGGATTTACCATTCTTATCCCTTGCATTTAACCAAGATTTTGCAGGAATGATTACTGAAATTACGCTTACCGGAACGTACCAAATTGAAGAACACCCGGTCCGGATGGCTAGGTATCATTACGAACATGTTTATCCGTATAAGCAATTTGGGTTAACGCAACCACAAAAGGCGCCATACTCCTTAGCAATTGGTGCCAAACTAGAACAAGCTGACTCATAGTTTTAAGATTAGAGCATAAAAAAAACTGTCATTATAAAGTCAATTATGAATACACCTGAGAACTTAACTTCTAAGTGTGTTCCGTTATCCGACTTAGTATGACAGTTTTTTTGAATTAGTTAGTTATTTTTTCTGCATCAATTTTTGAACGACCGTAATCTGTGGGGTAACTTTTAAAGTACGTTGCCCTTCGTAAATCACAAATCCCGGTTTAGCACCATTCGGTTTACGGATATTCTTTACTGGTACGTAATCAACAGGTACGTTAGCTGAATTCTTTCCCTTTGAATAATATGCTGCAATTGTAGCTGCTTCAATCAGAGTTTGTTCTGACGGCTGGCTACTTTCTATGATAACGTGTGAACCAGGAATGTCCTTAGCATGTAGCCAATAGTAATCTTTTTTAGCGGTCTTCAGTGTTAAACGATCGTTTTGGGCATCGTTTTTTCCCACCAAAATAGGGGTTTGGTCGCTAGAAATAAACTGCTCCGGCTTACTAATAACGTTTTTGACACGTTTTTTAGGATTCTTTTGCTTACGAAGGTAACCTTCATTTTCCAACTCGATTTTAATTTCGGCCAAATCTTCTGGTTTAGCCAAATCAATTTGAGTTTCAATATTGTCCAGAAAAGCAATTTCACTTTCGGTCTGCGCAATCTGTTCGCTAACGTACTTGACGGCATTTTTTTCCTTTTGGTACTTTTTAAAATACTTTTGTGCGTTCTGCGACGGTGATAATTGGTTTGATAGTTTGATTGTGATTGGTCGATTCTGATCATAAAAGTTTGGTAATTCAACGGAGGTCATCCCACGCTTAATCTGGCTTAAATAGGTAGTTAATACCTCTCCTTTAATCCGGTAGCTATCAGCGTACTGGGTTTGGGCCATTGTATTTTGCAATTTTTTTAGTTTTTTACGATTTTTCTTTAATTCATTACGTACTACCCGAATTAATTGATGTCCCCGTTGCTGAACCCGATCCCGTTGGACTTTCTCAAAATAATATTGATCCAGCATTTCAGAAAAGCTATTAAAGGCTTGCAAATTTGGTTGATCCGCAGTTAACGTAGGCTGGATTGCTGAATAGGTTAACTTTTTAGCTTGAGACTCGTAAATAAATCCTTTTGGGCTCGCATTGAAGCAATCTAAAAACTCGTGGACAACCGTTGCGGGAGTTTGTCCATTAATTAAGCGATAAGCTAATTCAAGGGCATTTTCTTTACCAAAACCTTGAAATGTGGCTTGAATTTGCTTAGCTAAAACTTCATAATTTGGGTAATCCCGAAGCAAATTGTCCCAGATTTGCTGGTTAGAGTCAGTAAAGGGGTTCAATAATTCTTGAGCGGGTGGGGTAATGTATTGTGCGCCCGGAACTAACATCCGATATCGGTTTTGATCAGCAGAAATGTGTTTGATCGTATCGATAACTTTTTGCGAACTGCCTAAGTACAAAATAACGTTACTACGCCGACCCATAATCTCAACTGATAGGATTACGTCTTCTTCGTCACCAATATCGTTGCGGTGTGAAAAATAGAAGTTAATAATACGGTCATTATCCAGTTGCTTAACCGACTTTAAAATAGCGCCCTCAAGGTGTTTCCGTAAGCTCATTACAAAATTGCTAGGAGTAGCGGGGTTGGATAGGGCTTGGTTAGTAACTTGAACACGTGCATAATTAGGGTGCGAGGAAATTAGTAAAGGAACATTTTTCCGATTTGCTCGGATAGTGAGTACTAATTCACTTTGGTAAGGTTGGTAAATTTTAGCTACGCGGCCACTTTCAAGACTACGTAACTCGTTAACCATGGCGTGGGTAAATAAACCATCAAAGGCCATGTAATCAGTCCCTTCTAATAATTAATTACTAATTTCAAGTATACCGTTTATAGATTTTAGTTGCAAAGAATTGCTTATTTGCATTATACAACTAAATTGGTTGTATAATGCAATACGAAGGAGAGGATCATTTATGCAAGCCAGTTTAACTGCCTTAGAGCAAATTGCTCATATTCGTAATAACTACTTAAAAAAATATTGTCATGAAATGGCGGGGACCGTTGCAGATTGGAAGATGGTGAATTACGTTAACGATGCCAGACTAACGACCTTAAATTTAGTGGAACTAAGCGGCTTAGATAAATCAACCGTTAGTCGCCAATTAAAACATGCTATCCAGCATAATTTTTTGCAAAAACAAAGTAATGAAATCGACCAACGTAAAAGTACTTTTACGATTACCGATAAAGGCGATACCTTAAGGACTTACGTTAACCAAAAAATGGCTGAGTTTGACCGGCATCTTTTTGATAACTGGAGTGAAGAGGAATCCGCCATGTTTCAAATCTTAATTAATCGCGTATTAAAAAACGCTTTAAAATAGGGCTGTCGTGTCAAGTTATGGGAGCATTCAATAAAGAATTATGGTATAGTGATTGTTATGGATTTTAAATGAAGTAGGTGTACTAATGAAAACAGCTATTGTTACTGATAGTACTTGTTATTTAACGGATAAAGAAATTGAAGAAAATAATATCACGGTTGTTCCAATTCCAGTAATTATCGACGGAAAAAGTTATAAAGAAGGCGTTGATATTACTACCGAAGAATTTTACGAACGCCTGCGTACGTCGCAATCATTTCCTAGCACATCACAGCCTCCACTAGGAGAAATGATTGAACTTTACCAAGATTTAGCTAAACAGGGTTATGAGAATATCATCAGTATCCACTTAGCTAGTACGATTTCAGGTTTAGTGGCGAGCTTAAAGAGTCTAGAGGGGACCATTGACGGAGTTAACTTAGTAGTTTATGATTCTCAACTAACGATTCGCTTAATGGGAGTACTTGCGCTTGAAGCTGCGCGTATGGCAAAAGAAGATGCCGATATCAACGACATCATTGCGCGACTCGACTTTTTACGTTCGACATTTGACGAGTATTTTGTTGTGGATGATCTACAAAACCTTGTCCGCGGGGGCCGTCTATCTAACGCTTCTGCTTTCGTGGGAAGCTTATTAAAGATTAAGCCGATTTTAACTTTCAACGACAAGCACGAAATTGTCGCTTTCGAAAAGGTTCGGTCGCGTAAAAAGGCAATGGCACGGGTTGAAAAACTCTTTGCGGAGGCCTACAAATCAGTAGATTATCCTCTGCGAGCCGTAGTCATTCATGCCAATGATGAAAAGAGCGCGATTAAATGGCGGGAGAGCCTAAAAGAAAAGTATCCTAGCTTACCAATTGATATATCTTACTTTGGTCCCGTAATCGGAACCCATTTAGGTGAGAAAGCAATTGCTTTGGCTTGGTTAATTGATTACACAAAAAAATAAACGAATTACAGTTGGCTGCCAAGAGCTGCCAGAAGTAATCCGCCTAGTAAACTCGCGAGTTTTTTTGTATTTGGTTGTTTGAATAGGGTGACTACCTCATTTGCAAACGTCGAGAAGGTTGAAAAACCTCCAAGGACACCGCTAGTTAGCAAAATTTGGGTAAGGGGGCTGGTAACTACACTAGTTAAATAACCAATCAAAAACAAGCTAGCATGTTAATTAAAAATGTTGACCAAGGGAAACTTTCAGAAAGGGCCTGCCGATTAATGAAAGTGGTTGCCCAAAAACGAAAAAGGGCGCCTAGAGCACTTCCAAGGCTCACAATTAATAAACTCATTACTCCCATTCCTTTCGATAATGATGCAAAATCTGTTTGCCGCCAATTTGGCCCGCATAGGCGCAAAGTACTCCCAGAAGAAGGGAAAGTATCATAAAGCTACCACCGTTAATCCATTGCAAATGTACCAGCAATTTATCTGAGGATAGAATAAATGTTGAAAAGGTAGTAAAGCCGCCCATTAATCCCGTCGTAAGCCCCACGTTAATAAAATCAGAAGTTTCTAAAGCAGTTAATAGGCCCCCTGTTAGAATACCTAGAAGAAAAGACCCCAGGAGGTTAATGATTATTAAATCAAATGGAAAAGCAGTGGCACCGTGATGGAAAAATGACTGTAATAGCAGTCGCAAAGCACCGCCAATTGCTCCAAACAGAGCAACACTAACACTTTTTTTAAACAAATTAATTCAATCCCTTTCAATTGAAAATAAGCAACATTAAATAAAGTATCATAAAATAAGCGTTCATCATAGCAGGAAAGTAAGATTTCAGTATGATTACAATTAAGCCCTAGTGTCAACCTCAAAGGTTCAACTATGCTAAACTACTTTAGTAAGCTTAAATTTAAAGGGGTTACTTTGCATGTCAACAATTGAATTTCTTCATAGTATTGTGTGGATTTTGGTCGGAATGATTTGCGCGTATGGATTAACAATTGACCAGTTTCAACAAACATTAATCGCGCAGTACAGTTCACGGGTATTATATATATTTGTTATTCTTACGGGACTGTTTAATGTAGTTCACACAGTTGCCATGTCGCCATTATTAGTTTGGATACAGTTTATTTTAGAAATTATTACCATCGGATTATTTGACTTTTTGCTGACGTACAAACGCAATAAACGGGGCTTTAAAAGCAATTTTGTGATCCTGCTCATCTTTGCATTTGCAATTACATCGCTACTTGCGGTAGTGGTTCAGTATTTTTATGGCTAGTCGGACTGTAAAAGATGAGAATCTTATAAAAATACCTTGTTGTGTTGACTTTTAGTAGAGCCAAAACGTGTGCCAAAAGTCAGCTCGTTCCGCTTAACTAGAAATTGACCATTATGCCAAATTCAAGCATAATGGTCAATTTCTAGTTAATGCTCACAAGCTACCTAACTTTTAAATTTAGTTTTAACGAATGATTAGGTCGGATTCAATGGCAATTTGACGAACGTCCCCAGAGATTGCTAAACGTCCCGCAGCTTGTCCTAATTGGCGAAGATGGTGGTCAATAGTGGGAATTTTTAATAATTTCCCGGATATTTGATTTTCTTGGCCCATCATTTTCGGTAATTCCAATTGATTATCTATGTAATACTGGTAGACTCCAGCAATCACGTCATCGATGTTGCCAAAGATAAAATCTGGGTGGATTTGAGCGATCCGGGAAGCAGCTTGGTAAGCAACTGGATGACTATCAACTCCCTCAAAAATCAACTGGTCGTCTGGAAAAGTTTCGAAAACGTCTCGATAGGCTTGCAAAGTTACCTTACTAGTTGCACTAAGTTGGTAGGACCGGCTTAAAGTAATGGCAATCTTAGAATACCGTTTTTTTTTAATCCAATTAAAAGCAGCCACGTAAGTCTTTTTTCGTAAAACATACGCCGCTGCAATTGGCGTAATCCCGGGGTCTTCACAACAGATTACCGGACCGTATTTTTGATAGGCAGCTAAACGTGCCAATGGTAGCTTGTGTGAAGTGAAAATGAGCGCATCAAAAGCTTTGCGATGCAATTTTTCTAAGTATTTTTCTTCCAGTTGCTCATCGTAACGCGATTCTAGCACAGAAACGTGATAGTCCGCAGCAAAGGCGGTATCCATAATTCCGTTAATTAATTCAGTAAAGAACGGGTGCTGCATTTGTGGGATTACGATACCGATCGTATTAGATTTACCCTTACTTAAATCGCGAGCAAGCGCGTTGGGTACGTAATCTAGCTCGTCGATGACTTGTTGGATAGCTTGCTTCGCCGATTGGGATACGTAACTAGTCTGATTGAGAAAGCGGGAAACGGTGGATGCCGAATACCCAGATTTTTTAGCAATGTCTCTAATGTTGGTCATGTAATCCATCTCCTAATCCTGATAAGTCTATTTTAATATATGAAACGCGTTTCATAACAAATTAGGTAAAAGGGAACCCGTTCCAGTTGGTAAAATAAAGTATTGCACTTGATATGAAACCGATTTCCCCCTTTAAACTCCAAGGTAAAGGGGGAGATTTATATGTATACGTATTTTGAAGTAATCGCTGGTAGCCATAGTCAAATGTATTATGCTAACCTTAAATGCCATAATGGATATTTGGTTATTTCCAGCACTAGTAAGTTTAATTGTTCAATAAAGCTCAGCGATATTATTTACGTAACCCAAAGTGATTTTCTAGGTACTAAAGTATATTCCTTTAATTACCAGGGCACGCAGCTGAAATTTTTCGAAAATGGGCTAGGGATCGGCGAATATTTACGAAACCAATTTAAAGATGTCTTAGTTAAGCTTTAAAGTTAATACGCTTAAAAGGCTACAAAATGTATCCTAACAATTGTTTTTTTGTTCAAAAAAACTTATCATCATTTTAGGTACATCAATGTGCAATTTGAATGAAAGGTGATGAGATGACTATGAACAAAAAATTTAAGTTCAAAATGCCATCCGCGTATACCGTTTTAGTATTTATTATCATTATGATCGGTATTTTAACGTGGTTCATTCCAAGCGGTCACTACGCAATGGACAAAGCGGGGCGGATTATTGCTGGAACTTACCAGCAGACGGGATATCGTCCCCAAGGCATTTGGGATATTTGTATGGCCCCAATCATTGGAATGATTGGGAACAAGTACACGGACGGTGCCATTTCAATTTCCTTATTCATCCTGGTAATTGGGGGATTTTTAGGAGTTGTTAATAAAACCGAAGCCTTAGATAAGGGGATTAATCAAATCGTCTACAAGCTACAAGGGCGTGAAAAAGCACTCATTATTATTTTAATGATCTTATTTTCCCTTGGGGGCACAACTTTTGGAATGGGGGAAGAAACCATTGCGTTTTATCCCTTACTAATTCCAGTAATGATGAAAGTAGGCTTTGATTCCCTTACTGCAGTTGGGATTGCGTTAATTGGTACGCAAATTGGATGCTTAGCTTCCACGGTTAATCCGTTTGCTACCGGAGTTGCTTCCCAAACGATTAATATCTCGATGGGAGACGGATTATTTTCTCGGATTCTCTTGCTAGTTCTATTCGACGTGATTAGTATTACGTTCGTTTATCGCTATGCTACTAAGATTAAAAAGGATCCTACTAAATCTCTGGTTTATGGTCAACGCGAGGCCGATCAGAAGCGCTTTTTACAAGGATTTGATGAGAATCAGGCTGCTGAGACTGAAAAGTTAACCAAGGCGCAAAAACGGGTGCTTTTCATCTTCTGTTTAACTTTCGTACTCATGATTATTGCTTTGATTCCGTGGAGTTCAATTAACCCAAACTTTACTTTTTGGGACCAGTCGGTTAAGTGGCTAACTGGAATTCCGTTCCTTGGCAAGTTACTTGGAACGGATATTGTACCGTTTGGTAGCTGGTACTTTAATGAAATTACCATGCTTTTCATCGTAATGTCGGTTGTGATTATGTTTGTAACCCACATATGGTATTATTATAACTATTAACGAGGATTGGATGTGAGTTTCGTTGGGAAAGATTAGAATTAACAACATGCAGTTTTATACTTACAACGGTGTTTTACCGGAAGAAAAGAAGCTAGGGCAAAAAATCGAAATTGATGCCGAGCTAACTTATCCAATTGAAGAACGAGTTAAACATGACGATTTAACCGAAACGGTTAGTTATTCGGCCGTTTATAAAACGGTCGAAGAATTTGTTTTAACTCATAATTATGACTTGATCGAAAGCGTTGCTAATCACCTATTAGAATTGATTTTACGTGAGTATCCCAGTCTTCAAGCCGTGCGATTGAAGATTAGAAAATACAGTGTCCCGATTAACGGACATTTTGATAACGTAGAAATAGAAGTGAGTGGTCAACAGAATGGTTAATACGGCTTATTTAAGCATTGGCAGTAATATAGGGGATCGTAAAAAGAATTTAGAATTAGCAATTGAGAAGTTAAATCAGGTGGCTCAGGTTAGCCGACTTTCCCATATTTATGAAACTGAACCGGTGGGTGGCGTCAAACAGGATGATTTTCTTAACATGGCGATTCAAGTTAAGACTTCGAAGAGTGCTTATGAGCTATTAGATGATTTGCACGCGATTGAGAAAGCTTTAAAACGTAAACGAATCATCCACTGGGGTCCGAGGACGATTGATTTAGACATCTTATTTTTTAATAACGATCATGTGTCTTCTCCGAAATTAACGATTCCCCATCCGGAGATTCCAAATCGGCGTTTTGTTTTAATTCCGATGTTGGAAGTCAGTCAGGACGATCCTAAACTTCATCAAGCAATCCAAGCTTTGCTTGATGCAACTTCGGACAAAAATATGGTCAGAATATATGATTCAGGAAGTGAAAACATTGAACCTACCCAAAATTGAAAAAGCAGTCAGTGATTTATTAGAAGGAATTGGGGAAGACCCCCAACGAGAAGGTTTGGTGGAAACGCCTAAAAGAGTAGCGAAAGCTTATGCAGAACTTTTTGCGGGACTAAACCACCAAGCGACCGATTTTACCGATTATAAGATCTTTCACGTAGACGAAGAGCCTGAAATGGTTTTAGTCCAAAAGATTCCGTTTTATTCGGTATGCGAACACCATCTATTGCCATTTTTTGGTAACGTCAACGTCGCTTACGTCCCTAAGGATGGCAAAGTCATTGGGATTAGCAAAATTCCCCGGTTGGTTGACTTTGTTGTTAAACGGCCCGGAATGCAAGAAAAAGTAACTACCCAAATTAGCACTGAATTAGCTAACATCTTAGATCCTCAAGGGGTCGCAGTTACCGTGTCAGCACGGCATTTATGTATGGAAATGCGTGGTATTAACCAATCAAACTTGTTTACCTATACTTCAAAAATGACCGGGGTTTTTAAAACGGATCAAGCTTTAAGGGCTAACTTTTTCCAGCAGGTCGGACAACAAAATGCCTAAAACAGCTTACGAAGAATTAATTCGAAAATTAAACCATAACATGCTGGTTAGCCACCAAGATCGCATTCCATTACTAAAAACAGTCCTCGCAGCCTTAGGACATCCTGATTTAAATTATCGAATCATCCACTTAGCGGGGACCAACGGGAAAGGTTCTACAGGCGCTATGCTTGCAAAAAGTCTCGAAAACGCGGGCTACCGGGTGGGCCATTTTTCCAGCCCGGCAATGATTGACCAGCGCGAACAAATTCAAATTAACGGCTCGATGATTGAAAAAGAAGCTTTTGTGGCTTTATACGAAAAAATCACGCAAAAACTTCCCTCAGCTATCGCACCGGCAAGTATTTCAATCTTTGAATGGTTTACGTTGATTATGTTGGAATATTTTGCTGAAAATGGTGTGGAGTGGGCAATTATCGAAGCAGGACTCGGTGGCGAAAATGACGCAACCAACATTATTGAACATCCCGCAGCGGTCGTTTTCACCCACATCGATTACGACCACGTACAAATTTTAGGCGATACCTTAGAACAAATTGCGCAAAATAAGGCGGGAATTATCAAAAAAGATGCAACCGTCTTTATCGCTCCCAAACAAACGCAGCAGGTGCGGACAATCCTTGAAAAAAAGGCGGTTCAAAAACGTGCCACTTCGGTAATTCAAGCAGTTCCGGGAACAATTCAAGTGATAAAGCGCTCGATAACTGGGTTCAAAGTTAGTCTGCATGCCAAGACCACTAACATTGCAGCAACGATGTTTAAATTGCTGGGCGATTACCAAATTGATAATTTAACGACCGTGGTAACAGTTTACGAATGGCTGTTTAATCAGCAAGTGATTAATGATTGGCAACCACTAATCGAAATGATGCAGCATATTCAGATTCCGGGTAGATTTCAAGTTTTGCAACGGGATCCGTTGGTTATTTTAGACGGGGCTCATAACGTGGACGGTACTCAAGCCCTGCTTAAGGGATTGTCCAATTTGAACGCCAATCACAAATTATTTTTTATTTTAGGCTTCTTAAAAGACAAAGATTACTCAGGAATGTTGCACTTGTATGCTAAAGCGGCCGATCGGATTTTTGCGGTTCAACCAGACAATCCATCCCGAGCACTACGTCCGACAACGATTCAGACCATGTTAGGCAATAAAGTCGTGGGTAGTTATCGTGACCTATATACCGCTTTGCAACAGGCTTTAACATTAGCTGATGCAGATACGACAATTGTAGTTACCGGTTCATTTTATTTGATCAAGGAGCTGGAGGTACCGAATGTTTCCAATGCCAACTAACTTTATAATTGCTTCCAATAATAGAAATAAAACTAGGGAACTGATTCAGATTTTTGAATGGTTTGGGCAGCAGGCAATTTCGTACCAGTCTTTGCTAGGGCGAGTTGATTTTCCTAAGGAAGGTACCATAAGTTATTCCGAAAATGCGCTTACCAAGGCCAACTGGATTGCTCAAAAACTTCCGGGAAAGTGGATCGTGGCTGACGATACTGGGATGATGTTAGAAGCGTGCCCCCAAAGTTTAGGAATCACTACTTCGCGAGATTTACACATGGACCAAACTACGGATTCGGCGTTAAACCAACAAATTTTAAAGATGGTTGCCAATCAAAGTAGGGCAGTAACCATGCAGTCTACTTTGGTGGCGGTAAACCAACCTCACGTCCTTAAGGCAACCGGTAAATTTGTTGGGCAAATTAGTGCCGAGCCCCGCGGAAACAATGGGAAAAGTTTTGATTTAATATTGGAAGTCCCGGGAAAAAACGCTACGCTAGCGGAACTGCCTAACGACGAAAAAATACCGCTATTGCATCGGACAAAGGCGGTTCAGAATTTATTGGACAGCTACTTTATATAAAGGAATCAGTTATGGAAATCTACGAACAGCATTTACAATTTAGCAGTCAATTGGAAAATAAAATATGGGATGACCTGCTTAACCGGCAGCGTTATTTAGCGTTAAAGGTAATTGCTGATGACGCTGCGAAGTTAAGGTTGTTAGCCAAACTATTAGACCAGATGGATTTAATTCATACAGTGGAGGGGCTGAAAGTAGACCTACTTTTACCACGGGTTAACTTAGCCCTTTTTAAGGAAAAGTTGACGGAAATTTTTAATGACCCGAGTTTAGACCAACAAATGAACGATCTAAATCAAAAGTACCGGGTGCTGTGGCAAGCTGGTCGCTTTGAATTTAACCTTACTGAACGTCCCGTAATCTATGGGATTTTAAATGTTACTCCCGATTCTTTTTACGATGGCGGCTGGTATCAAAGTGAAACCGCAATCTTAAAACGGGTCTCTGAAATGGTTGACGCTGGAGTAGACGTTATCGAAGTTGGTGGCCAAACTACTCGGCCAGGCTTTGTAGAAATTCCCCCGGAGGAAGAGTTCAAACGAGTTACCCAAGTACTCGACCTAATTCAAAAGAACTTTAGTCAAGTGGCGGTAGCGATTGATACTTATAAATACGCGGTAATGGAACGGGTGATCGATTATGTCGATATCATTAATGACGTCAACGCCTTTACCGATGACCAACGAAAGCTGGCACTGATGCGTAATTCTAATGTTGGACTGCTAACGATGCACAGCGCGCGTAATAAAGATTACGATAACCTTACGGCAGAAATGAAGACATTCTTTGAAGAAAATATTGCCACGCTAGTTCAAAACGGAATTAATATTAATCGAATTGCGTTAGATCAGGGGATTGGTTACGCGAAAAAAGCGGATGGCTACCAAGACTACGCGATGATGAAAAATATCGACCAGTTTAATTACCTAAACCGGCCCATGATGATTGCCATTTCGAGAAAAGGGTTTGGGGCTAAATTATTCGGGTTACCAAAAGAAGACCGGCTCCCGGTAACGCTGGTGGCTGAGGCATATATGTATCTGCATGGTGGCCGGATTTTACGAGTCCACGACATTGCCGAAACGGTTCAACTAGCTAAAATGTTGGACGTCATCCAAAATGGGTATTGGTTTGGTAGTTAGCTTTAACCACACTAAATGATGAGTAATTGGATAAAAATCTTAAAAAGCTATTTCAGTGAGGGTGAGACAAAAGTTAGTTTGTTTCGCGCTCTTTTTTATTTAATAAAGTTAGGAAGATTTAAAAAGCGGAAGGAAATGTGATCAGCCGGGACAAAATGATATAATCGGATACGTAATTAAGTAGGGGATCTGCAACCCCCGAAAAATTGCCGCCGTTTGAGTTTTTATATGGCACCCCTCAAAAAATCCAGAGGCGTGGAGGTGTCAGATATGAATAACTTGAAAGGGATTGTTAATGGCGTGGGCGCTTGCTTTCTACGTGGTATGCCGGGGCATTTTGCTTCTGGCTAAAGCTTACGAGATAATAAAAAAAGCTAATCACATTAAGTAATTAGCTCGCACATTAAAACCCATCGGCGTGGCAAGGGAGGCACCCCTTGCCTTTTCCATTATGATATCATCAATCAAAATAAAATCAAGCAAAGGGAGCGTGAGTTAAATGCCAGGTATCATTACCGGAGCTTTAATATTTTTAGGGCTATCTTATTTAGTATTTTTTGGCGCTCAGGTGTACCATCGGGTTAAAACTGGACATTGGGAGAAATAAAAATACAAAGTTTGTTTAGTTGTATTCGACTAAACTTTTATTAAAGAGTAAACTCTGTTTCGAAAACTGAATAGATTTCTTCGGGGCAGGGTGTAATTCCCGACCGACGGTGACAACTCAGTGTTGAAGTCCGTGACCCGCTTTTTTTGCGGTTGACCTAGTGCAAGTCTAGGACCGACAGTATAGTCTGGATGGGAGAAGAAAAAACGCGAAAATTTCGTACTCTTTTTGTATGCTTTTTGGCATACTCTCGTATGAAATCTTTTTGGCTATCAAAAATCCGCCCCACACTTTATAGTGCGGGGCTTTTTATATGGGGTGATTTTGATTACTAAACAAGATTTTATGGATTTAGCTTTTAAATTAGCTTTGAAAGGAAAGGGCAAAACGTGGACCAACCCATTAGTTGGGGCTGTTATCGTTAAGAACGGTGAAATTTTGGCTACGGGATATCATCATCAATTCGGTAAAGAGCACGCGGAGATTGATGCGTTAAACCGGTTAGAAAACATCAACGCAGCCTTTGGCGCCACAATGTATGTGAGTATGGAACCGTGCAGTCACTTTGGCAAAACCCCTCCTTGTGCGACTAGGCTAGTTGAGGTTGGTATTAAAAAAGTTGTCATTGGCCAGCTGGATCCTAATCCATTAGTGTCAGGTAAGGGAGTTTCGATTTTAAAAAATGCGGGGATTGAAGTAACAAATTTAAATTTGAAATTACCAGAAAATTTAAAATATAACTTTTACTATAACCGTGGCCGGCCGTACATTACCGTTAAATATGCTATGACATTAGATGGAAAAATTAATCGCCAATCTAATCTGAGAAGCTTTATCACTGGGAATGAAGTTTTCGCGGATAGTCAACAGTTACGCCTTACAAATCAAGCTATTTTGGTGGGCGAAAATACAGCATTGACTGATAATCCATCGCTGTCTGTTAGAAATATAAATACGCCTTACCAACCTTGGCGAGTCGTTGTAGCTAATAATGCCGACCAGCTGCCAAACAATTTAAAAATATTTCAAGATCATTTAAAAACAATTGTACTTTCCCGGACGGTCACAAAGAAGAGATGGCCTAAAGGAATTAACATCGTTATCGATTCTAAATGGAATCCTAAAAAAATTGCAGAATATTTAGCTAAAATTGGGGTCCAGAGTCTTTTAATCGAAGGTGGTAGTCACTTACATGCTGAATTTATAGCTAGCAATCTTGTTGACGAAATTATTGTTTATGTAGCGCCCAAAATCTTTGGCGGTCAAGGATTACCAGCTGTTCAGGGAAAAGCTGCACAATCATCGAATTTTCAGTTAGTCAGCCGAGAATTCATTGGGTTAGATACGAAGTTTAAGTTAAGGAGAATGTAAATGTTTACAGGGATTATTAATGATTATGGGGCGGCTGCTCAAATTGATCGACATCAAAACTCTTCTAAAATAAAAATTACTACTTCATTAGTAAAAGAGATTAATAGCAAAATCGGAGATAGTATCGCGGTAAACGGAGTATGTTTAACAATCACAAGAATTTTTACGGACGGATTTCAAGTAGATGTTATGCCCGAGACTACTAAAAGAACCGCATTTAACAGGTTTAGAGTTGGCACAAAAGTAAATCTTGAACCTGCGCTTTTGCCAACTGATCGAATAGATGGCCATTTTGTTTTAGGACATGTGGACACTACGGCTACTTTGATTAAAAAGGTCGTCGACGACAACGCCATAGATTTTGAATTCACTATCGGTAATGATTTCAAACAATACATCGTGGAAAAGGGGTCGATTGCTCTAGATGGCGTCAGCTTAACCATTGTAAAAGTTATTGAAAACCATTTTATCGTTAGCTTGATACCGCACACAATTAAAGAAACTACTTTTAAATACTTAAAGATTGGAAATCAAGTAAATGTCGAGACTGATATTTTAGGCAAGTATATTCTTAGCAAAAAGAGGGATTTTAATGGTTAAAAAAGACGTACTTACGCGAGTGGAAGAAGCTCTTCAGGTTTTAAAAAAAGGTCAATTAATTATCGTTGCTGATGATGTTGAACGTGAAGGAGAGGGTGATATGGTGGGGCTAGCTGAACATGTTACCCCTGAAAACGTAAATACCATGATTTCTCATGCACGTGGGTTATTATGCGTTCCAATGAGTTTAGATTTAGCTAAAAAATTAGGCCTCCATTCGATGACTGACGACTCAACGGATGCGTTCGGTACTGCTTTTACTGTTAGTACTGATGCTAAAAGTACCACAACTGGCATTTCAGCGTATGATCGTGCTAAAACTATTAAACAATTAGTTGATCCACTATCAAAGTATGATGATTTTTATCATCCAGGCCATATATTCCCGCTAATTGCTAAAAAGGGTGGTGTGTTAGAACGACCAGGACACACTGAAGCCGCTGTTGATTTAGCTAAACTTGCTAATAGCACTCCAGCCGCTTATATCATGGAAATCTTGAAAAAAAACGGTAAGATGGCCAGAAAAAAAGATCTCAAGTCACTAGCAGAAGGGTTGCAGATGCCTTTAATTACGGTAAAAGAAATCAAGTACTACCGATTATTAAAAGATCAGCAACTCGTTAAAAGCGTCGCAAAAGTTAATTTGCCAACTAAATATGGAAATTTTAATTTAGAAGCATTTGAAACCCCAAATAGCCAAGAGCCTACTTTATTAATATCTAAAGGCCAGCTAAAACACGCGGATTCGCTACTATTACGGTTGCATTCGGAATGCCTTACCGGGGATGTTTTTGGTTCATTACGATGTGACTGCGGAGATCAGTTAATAGCTAGTTTACAGCAAATTGAAAAAAAGGGCTCAGGAGCTGTTTTATATTTGCGTCAGGAAGGCCGTGGAATTGGGTTAACCAATAAATTAAAGGCTTATATGTTACAAGAAGCCGGACTAGACACTGTAGATGCTAATTTAAAGCTGGGATTTCAAGCTGATGAACGAGAATATGACATTGCTGCAGCTATCTTGAAACAAAAGGGGATTTCTAAAGTTGAGTTGTTAACTAATAATCCCGATAAAATTACCCAATTAACTAAATATGGAATTCATATAGAGAAGAGGATTCCGCTTGAAATGAATCCTAATGATAATAATTTGAGTTATTTAAAAACGAAAAAACAAAAAATGCATCATTTGCTTACGGAGGTTTGATAGTATGAGAGAAGCTTACGGAAAACTTAATGGTAAAGGTAAAAAAATTGGTATTGTTGTTGCTAAGTTTAATGAGTTAGTAACTAGAAAATTATTAGATGGAGCTAAACAAGGTTTAGAACAGCTGGGAGTGGAAGCTAATAATATAATAGTTTATTGGGTTCCAGGAGCCTTTGAAATCCCACGGGTAGTCAAGCTATTAAGTAATTCGGGTAAAGTAGACGGCATAATTTCATTAGGTGCTGTAATTCGCGGTGAAACTTCTCATTATGATTATGTATGTAACGAAGTTTCGAGTGGAATTAGTCAGGTAAGCTTAAATAACAAAGTTCCAGTAATGTTTGGGATACTAACGACTGATAGTATGAATCAAGCCTTGGACAGGGAAAGAGGCAAATCGGGTAATAAAGGAATTGAATGTGCTAGTGGTGTCATAGAAATGATTAATTTAGAAAATGAATTAAAATTGAATAAATAACCTATTGTTATAAGGTAATAATCAAAAACAGCCCTGATAACCATCTTTGGTTACCAGGGCTGTTTTTATATCTAATCAAGTATTTTTTCTAAGAACGCAGTGTGTTCATCTGGAGATGCAGTTTCCACGTTTCCGAAATGCAGCCAGTTAACTTTATCAGGCGTAATCCCAACGGATCCTAAGGTACCGTTAATAAACAACCCTTGAATTGGATCACCGCTAGCTTTTAAAATTTCCTTAGTCATGGAAGCCGTAGTAATGACGGTTACTTTCTTAATATTGGTTAAGAGCCCCGTCCAGGTGCCTTGTTCGTCGACTTGGTAAGCAAATTTTTTCAACATCACTTTGTCAAAGAAGCCCTTTAAGATTCCTGGCAAGTAGAACCACCAAATCGGAAAGATGAAGACCAATTCTGAAGAATCTTTGATCATTTTTTGATACTCTTTAACCTTTAGATAAGGAGTATCTCCAGCATTGAACATGCTCAGTTCTTCAGCGGAAAAAGTAGGGTTAAATTGATCCTTATACAAATCGATTACTTGGTAATCCTCATGTTTTTGGTCAAATTTCTTTTTCACATTTTCAAGAATTGCGTGATTAAAACTGCCGGCCCAGGGATGTACGTAAATGATAGTTTTCATGAAATGTCGCCTTCCTTTTTATTTATATCCTAAGTGTATCTCTTGAAAGCGCTTTATTCAATAGAGGGTATTGTTTTTATTTTATGTTTTAAATGTCAACTAGGCATTCATTTGTATAAAGCTTAGAATTCAAAAATCATCTACCATATTTAGTCTAATATAAAAAGACCATCCCCGAACAATATCCAAAATTATAAGCCGTAAAAAGGTAACTTAGGAGCACGCAAGGTACTTACTAATTAATCCATTTGCTTAATAATTTGTATATCCTCAGTTGATGGTCTTTCATTAACCAAATTAATAGCTAATCATTATTATTTTTAAACGAATTAGGCTTTACTGATTATTAAACCTAAGCCAATAAACCAGGGTCATGATCCCAACTACTATAAAAATATAAATTGGTAAAATGCCGACCCAGCCGGTGTGGAACACGCTAATTAGATAGGTTAGAAAACTAATCACTAGGTAATAAGCAAAGCTAAAAATTCCACTAGCCACCCCAATAATTTTTTCATAACCTACTAAAGCAAGGTTTAAGGAAAGGGGGAGTACAGTATATAAACCTAAGAAAACAATAAAGGTACCAGCAATAAATCCGATTACTGAATCTTGTAAAACCGTTAGAAACATAAATAGTCCGCCAAATAAAGAAAAAATCAAACCTAATTTAATAATCTTAGTGGGCGACCAGATTAAGACTAACTTGTTAACCATTATGGCACCAATGATGCTGGACAGGGCAATTATAATACCTATGATTCCATATTGGACTGGTGAGAAACGAAAATGATCAATAAAAATAAACGGAGCTTCCGCGTAGAAACTAAATAAAATTCCGTTAATTCCGCTGATCAATAAACCATAGGCCAATACATTACGATCTGTAAAAAGACGCCGAACTACCGCAATCAAAGAAATTTTGGGCCCTTTAACACCGATTGCCGGATTGGTTTCTGGCAACCGCGCCCCGGTATAAATTATCAATGAAACTGCAATAGCAATTAGCACACCAAAAACGCTGCGATAGCCAAAGTAAGTTTGGGCGTATCCACCAAGCAGGGGACCAATCGCAGGGGAGAGGGCTAAGGCCGCACCTACGTTAGCGAAAACCTTAGCTCCCTTACTTCCTGAGAAACTTTCTCGCATGATTGTCTGGGTCACTACCGATCCCACGCTAGCTCCAAAAGATTGGATCAATCTAAAGAAAATCATGACTATAAAATTAGGCGCAAAAAATAGTCCGACGTTGCCGACAAGGTAGACTAATAAGCCCTCTAACATCGCAGGTTTACGGCCCTTGGCATCTGAACGCTTCCCCCAAAATAATACCCCCGCTGCAAAAGCAATAAAGTAAGTGCTCATTACTAATTGACCAGTCCGATCGGCTACATTTAAATTAGCACTCAAGGCAGGGAGGACGGGAGTGAAGATGGATTCACTAATTTGTGGGAAGCCCACTAATGCGATAATAATCATTAAAGATGGAACTTGTTTTTGGACGTTTTTCATTTTTATACTTCCTTTATTTATTATTTTTTAAGAAAAACGTCCTAATTTAATTACTGTCACACATGCGATAAAGTCTTTATATTCGATTATTTAAACCTTCTTTCTACACTTATCTGCCCATTTTGCATATCTTTACTAGGGTAACAATTAATTATTTTACATGCAACAGTAGCCCATTACCGTGAGCGAACCTCTTGAAGAATAACTTTATAAATACTAAAAAGCATAATCAAAAAAGTGTTTTTTTAGTCACTCTTTTTATATAATTTAGTCGGGATTTAACAGGGGAGGTCCCTTTCCCAAAATTATTACTATTAACCGTCAAGAAAAAATATAAATAATTAGTTAAGTGTTTGGTTTGCGTTAGTTTTATTTGTAAATATAAAGTATGATGAAACCATAACAGGGTACTCTGTTTTAATTGAATACATTTGTTAGGTGAGGCTCCTATACAAACATAGGCTGCTGCCCAAAAATGTCGAGAGACACTAATGGGTAGAACAGGAATTGTCGAATTCAAGGCTTTTCTTAAGGTAGCTAAAATTGGAAAATTTTTACGTTGTATAGTGCTAAAGCTCAACGAATAGATCAGCGTTTACTTACTATAAACTAAATGCGGCTTTTTGCTGAGCTTCGGGGCAAAAAGTCGTTTTTTATTTGCCCTGAAGTCTCCACCTCAACAACTTTTATAGGTTTTTAAGGAGGGAGAAAAATGAGAAATGTAGGTAAGACCAATTTAAAACCCAATTACGAAAAATTTGCTAAGGCAAGTATTCGTGAGTTATTTAAAGACTTTAATATCACGACGACAGGCCTTAAGCAAACCCAGGTTCAAAAAATGCGCAATCGATTTGGCCCTAATAAACTAACGGATAATGCGAAAAAATCAATTATCCGGACAATCTTAGGAGCCTACATTACGCCGTTTACGATTGTTTTGATTTGCATTGGCTTAGTGTCCTTTATTACCGACGTAGTTTTAGCTCCACCTGGGGAACGTAACTATCTGGGGAGCGGAATAATTTTTGGAATGGTAATTATAAGCGGAACAATGACCCTTATACAGTCGTTACGGTCTACAAAAGCCGTAGAACAATTAAAAACCATGATTAAATCCGTCACCACAGTCAAAAGGGCGAGCGGAATCCAAAAAATTCCAGTAGATCACGTGGTTTGCGGGGATATCGTACAACTTTCTGTCGGAGACATGGTGCCTGCTGATATGCGATTAATTAAGTCGAAAGATTTATTGGTTTCTGAAGCATCACTCACCGGCGAAAGCTATCCAGTGGAAAAGAACCATTTGCAATCTAAGAAAAACGTTAAAAGCGAAACGGACTACGAAAACTTAGTATTTATGGGAAGTTACGTCACTAACGGGCAAGCTGAAGGAGTGGTAATAGCGACTGGAAACCAAACTTTATTCGGTGGAATTGCCCATTCGGCATCAATTACGCCGACCGAAACTAACTTTGATCTAGGAATTCGAAAAACTTCGTACCTTTTTATAAAATTCACCGTAATAATGACTACCGTTATTTTCCTAATTAACGGTTTAACCAAAGGAGATTGGCTAGAAGCGTTGCTATTTGGTCTTTCAGTAGCGGTCGGGCTCACCCCCGAAATGCTACCGATGATCGTTACTACCAATTTGGTTAAGGGAGCAACTAAAATGGCCAAGGGTGGAACGATCATTAAAAATTTAAAAGCAATTCAAAATTTAGGGGCGATTGACGTTTTATGCACGGATAAGACGGGTACGTTAACCCAAAATCAATTTTCCTTAAACCATTATTTAAATTGGAAGGGGACGACGGACGAAGAGACTTTAAAATGGGCGTATTTAAACAGTCGTTACCAAACTGGTTTTAATAATCCGTTGGATCAGGCCGTTATCGACGCAGTTAAACCGGAAGTTAAAGCTCAAGCAGCTAATTACCGAAAGGTTGATGAAATTCCTTTCGACTTTGAGCGTCGGCGAATGACCGTTATTCTTAAAGATCAATCCCAGCGCCATTACGAGCTAATTACCAAAGGTGCGGTAGAAGAGATGCTTGAAATCACTAATACGGTTTACTCTGCAGGTAGCTTGGTCCCGCTAACAATAGAAATCAAGCACGAAATTTTAAGGCAAGTTAGCCAGTTAAACCAAGCTGGTTTACGGGTGGTGGCAGTTGCGCATAAGCGTTTAGCAACCACACCGAACACTTGTTCCGTTAAAGATGAAACCAACCTCAGCTTTATCGGAATTCTATCGTTCTTAGATTCTCCTAAACCGACTGCTAAGCAAGCCCTATCAGCCTTGAAGTCAAAGGGGATTACCATCAAAGTTTTGACGGGGGATAATGCAATTGTGACTAAATCAATCTGTCAACAAGTCGGCTTAAGGGTAACTGGCATAGTAAGCGGTGAAAATATTGATCACTTAACCGACCAGGAACTAGGTCCGGTAGTCACCCAAAATAATGTTTTTATAAAACTAACCCCGCAAAACAAGCGGAGAATCATAAAGGCGTTAAGAAAAAATAAACACACCGTGGGCTTTTTAGGCGATGGAATTAATGACGTTCCAGCAATTAAAGCGGCGGATGTTGGAATATCCGTCAATTCGGCTGTAGACGTAGTAAAAGAATCTGCTGACGTAATTTTAACGGCAAGCGACTTAGTTATTTTGAAGCATGGAATATTAATTGGCCGAGAAGTATTTGGCAACATCATGAAGTATATTAAAGCAACCGCAAGTTCTAATTTTGGAAATATGTTTTCCGTATTAATTGCAAGCATCTTCCTGCCATTTTTGCCAATGCTACCCCTTCAAATTCTTTTATTAAACTTTATTTATGACCTTTCTTGTATGTCAATTCCTTGGGATACGATGGACAAAGACTATTTAGAAAGGCCTAAAAAATGGCGAGTTAACAGTATTGGCAAATTTATGGTTTGGTTTGGTCCGACTAGCTCCATCTTTGACATCACCACCTATCTACTAATGTTTTTCGTTATCTGTCCCGCGATTGCGGGCGGTGATTTTATACATTTGACCCATCCAAATCAAATGTATTTCATCGCGCTTTTCCAAAGCGGCTGGTTTATCGAGTCGCTCTGGTCCCAAACCATGGTTTTACACGCGCTAAGAACCGCCAAAATTCCGTTTATTCAAAGCAGTGCCTCAGCCGTCCTAACGATAACCACGAGTTTGAGTATTGTCATCGGCACCGTTATTCCATTTACTCCGATTGGCAGAAGTTTAGGCTTGACCGCTGTACCAGACAGCTATTGGATTTGGTTAGTAATAACAATCTTTAGCTATCTTGCGCTTGCTACAGTCGTTAAATCAACCTATATTCGTCGTTACAAGGGCTTCATTTAACAAATTTTAGCCCGTCAAAATATGAATTCTGGGACAACGCTGAATAAAATCGATTGTATAGGAATTTTAAATATAACGTAGGTAAGTTTGTATTTATAGCCGGTTTTAATAGGTTTTCTAAGAATGGAGGGATTATATTATGAAAGCGAAAAAAGTATTTGGTTATGTAGCAACAATGGTGTTGGTGCTTTCGGTGATTGGAGTGCTAGTTTTTAAGTTTTACGAATATAAAGCGTTTAAGACGATAAAAACTAGTACTTCTTCGGTATCTAATAAAATTAATCAGCAAAAGCCGTTCTCGGTTCTACTATTAGGCGTTGATACGGGATCTGACGGCCGGATTGATAGAGGATTATCCGATTCAATGATGGTTGCAACGCTAAACCCACGCACTAAGCAGACGCTGCTTTATTCGGTCCCACGGGACTCTTTGGCCGAAATTAAGACCAACCATGCTAAAAAAGACGTTCAGAAAATCAACGCTGCTTATGAGATTGGTAAAGCACCAGTTGCTAAGAAAACTGTGAGCGCTTTTTTAGGTATGCCACTTGATTACAGTGTAACCATTGATATGGGCGCTTTAAAAGAGTTAGTTGATTTTGTGGGCGGGGTGACCGTCAAAACTGACATTGTGGTTAGCTTTGATGGTCAAACAATCCCAAAGGGTACCCATCATCTGAATGGTGAAAAAGCTTTAGCTTACACCAGGATGCGTTATCAGGATCCGCGTGGGGACTACGGACGACAATTACGACAACAAGAAGTTTTAATGCAGATCGTCCACAAATTGCAGTCTCCACAATATATGTTTAGGATACCAACTTTGATGAACAAATTAGGCTCGCATATTAGTACCGACTTAACTACGCAGCAAATCGAAAAATTAATTAGCCATTACCATCAATGTACTAAGCACGTCGTGACAAAGCAACTCGTTGGCCGAGAAGCTTGGATCAACGGAAGTTCTTATCAAGTAATTGATACTGCTAATTTGCAAAGCGCGTCAGACCAGTTGCGCAAAAATCTTGGATTAACATCTAAGAAATTGCACAATACAGAAACTAAGCTCAACGAATTGAACACTGATTTCTTTAGCAATCTTAACAGCACCACGTATAATACTGCGGGACTAGATACAACTTACTATACAGATAACACTTATTAGCAGGCATCGTACTAACCAAATAGTTTAAGCGTAGTAGCAGCTCAAAAAATCCATGATTATTACAAGAAGAGTATTTATTTGTACTTTATTAAATTTTGTAGTAATCATGGATTTTTAGATTACTTATAAAATCAGACCATTATTAAAGTTGTACATTACTTTCAATAATATATATTATGTAAACTAGAAAAAGAAAACTAATTAAGTAGCATTTCATCTGTACTTTAATGGTCTCCACTCTTTCTTTCACCAGGATTCGTAGACATTTGACATGTCCCAAATCAGATAATGTTGCATTCTTTATTTGTACCAAGTTATATCAGGCTAAGCTGTTTACAACAGTTAAGCTGGCAGTTAACGTTCTGCTATGTAGTTTCTTATGCTATACAATCATTTTTTTCACCACATATAAAAAAACACGCACTTACAACGTTGAATTTAATTCGCTGACAAAGTACGTGTTTTTATTTAATTAGGACAACTTTAGATAATTGCAAGTACTGCTAAATATACGCACGTGGCAATCAATAAAACGACCATCAATTTAGCCATCCATTTCCACCAAACGGTAATGTTAACATGCGCAATTCCTAACGCACCGACCACGATTCCAGAGGTTGGCGTAATCAAATTTACCCAGCCTGAAGCAGCTTGAAATGCAGTTACTACGGTGCTTTCTGCAACGTGAGCAAAGTTCGCCATTGGACCTAAGATTCCCATTGTTGCCGATGCTAATCCAGAAGTAGATGGGATTAGGAACGACATTGGAATGTAGAACAAGTACGTCAAGATAATGAAAACAGTCTTTGGTAACGACTTGAGCCCCATTTCACCCCAGTGAAGAACGGTATCTGTAATTGCAGCATCATTCATAATTACTTGGATTCCCCGAGCAACGGCGACAATGATTGCTACGCTTAATAGCTCGCTCATTCCATTCATAAAGGCTTCAATAAATTCACTTTCCTTCTAAAAATATTCCCTAAAAACTATGCTGCATCAGTAAAAAAATATGTTAAACAGTGGAAGCCTTGGTAACGGCCCGTTGATAGGTTAATTTAAAAATTGAATTAATGCTAAACGCGAGGTCTCTTTTATGATTAAGTCGTAAAATCCTTTTTGGGAGCCACAAAATATGTCAACTCGGAGAATTAAAGGGGAATTTAATCGTTCGAATTAAAAAAATTATCCCAAAAATTAGATTTCAGTTCATAAAAGATTAAAATTTAATTACATACATTCTATTGACTTTTTTTTTCTGCTACAATTATACTCATATTTAATTTATTTTTATTCATAAAAGGAAAAGTTAGGAGAAGATATTCAATATGGGTGAACAAAAGAAAAAACTATCGCTCGGCGCTTTAGTTTTGATGATATTTACCACCATCTTTGGTTTTGGTAATACCCCTACTGCTTTCCAGCAAATGGGTTACGGAGCAATTTTTTGGTACATTTTAGGTGCAATTTTATTCTTTATTCCCGCTGGCTTAATGTTTGCGGAATACGGGGCAACCTTTAAGGAAGCTAAGGGGGGCCTTTACTCCTGGTTGGAACAATCCATCGGTGAAAAATGGGCCTTCATCGCCACATTTATGTGGTTAGCTTCATGGATCATTTGGATGGTAATGATCGCACAAAAGATTTGGATTACCTTGGCAACCATCATTTCTGGTCACGATACTACTGGTAGCTGGTCACTATTTGGAATGAATTCAACCATGACGATTGGATTACTCGCCATTCTATGGGTAGTATTTGTAACTTGGGCTGCTTCTCGAGGAATTAATACTTTGGCAAAGGTTTCCTCATTAGGTGGTTTAGCCGTAATGGCAATGAACGTAATCTTACTATTAGCTAGTGTGTTCATTTTAATCGCTAACCACGGTCACTTGGCTCAACCAATCAATCATTTAAGTGATTTTGCAACTTCGCCAAGTGCCCAATTCCAAAACCCCATCGCGATGATTTCCTTCGTAATTTACGCGATCTTCGCTTACGGTGGTTTGGAATCCATGGGGGGAATCACTGATAGTTTAGATAAGCCTGAAAAGACCTTCCCTAAAGGGGTTATGATCGGTGGGATCGTAATCGCGGTAGGTTACTCATTTGCGATCTTCCTCTGGGGAGTTTCAGCAAACTGGCACACCGTAATTTTGGAACAAAAAGCTAACTTAGGTAATATCACGTACGTAATGATGCAGAACTTAGGATTAGAATTAGGTAAAGCAATGGGCTTGAGTAGTTCAGCTGCAGTTGCGTTAGGAACGGCCTTCTCAAGATTCTCTGGTTTAGGAATGCTGTTAGCTTACGTTGGTTCCTTCTTCGTTTTAAGTTACTCACCATTAAAATCATTCATCTTAGGTTCACCTAAAGAATTGTGGCCAAAGAAAATGACCGAACTAAACAAAAACGGCATGCCTGCTAACTCAATGTGGTTACAAGCAATCGTAGTTAGCGTATTTATCGCTGGAATTTCTATTTTAGCTTCAATTACTCACAAAGAAGCCACTTTCTTCTACAACGTGTTGACTTCCATGAGTAACGTTTCAACTACTTTGCCATACATCTTCTTAGTAGGAGCATTTCCATTCTTCAAGGCTAAAAAAGACCTTGATCGGCCATTTGAAGTTTACCGCAGTCGGCCTTGGATGCTAACCATCGTTACGGTAGTGTTAATTACCGTCGGCGTCGGAATTGTCTTTACCGCAATTTCACCGTTCATTTCCGGAGACTTGTTTACCGGATTGTGGACGGTGGCTGGACCACTATTCTTCGGTCTAATTGCTTGGGCATTCTTGGTTAGACGTGAAAAGAATAAGAATATTTAATAAATAAAAATCGTAAGTTCAAGCATTTGCTTGAAACTTACGATTTTTTTGTTGCCCATTTTTATTGCCAGTGGCTTTGTTTAAATTGACTTCGCCCACCAGCTTCTTCAATTTGGTATCTCCAAGGGTTCTTCTTATAAAATTGCTGGTGTTCTTCTTCCGCCGGATAAAATGGTTGGGCATCCTCAATAGTAGTGACGATCGGTTCGTCAAATCTACCTGATTCCGCGAGTGCTTTACGGGAAGCCAACGCAACCTGGCGCTGTTCTTCGCTGTTAACGTAAATTACCGGTCGATAGCTGTCCCCTCGGTCTTGGAATTGCCCCATCGCGTCTGTAGGGTCCGTTTGTTGCCAATATATTTCTACTAACTCCCGATAAGAAATAATTTCAGGATCAAAAGTGATCTGGACCGCTTCAGTATGGCCGGTGGTGTGCGAAGCTACCTGTTCATAAGTGGGGTTTGGTACATGTCCCCCAGTATAACCAGAAACGACGTTTAAGATTCCAGGCTGCGTTTCAAATGGTTCGACCATACACCAGAAACATCCGCCCGCAAAAATAGCTGTTGATGTCATAAGTTACCCTTCTTTATCAAAGATTTTTTTCAAATAGCCGAGGTGATGCTCTTCCAATTCATCGTACGGGATGAACTTCAGCGCTGCCGAATTAATACAATAACGCACGCCTCCAGCTTCTTGTGGACCATCCAAAAACACGTGTCCTAAATGGGAGTCAGCTTGTTTGCTGCGCACTTCCACACGTTCCATTCCCCAGGATTGGTCCCGGTGTTCGGAAACTAACTGAGGGTCAATTGGTTGGCTAAAGGCTGGCCATCCACAGTGAGCGTCATATTTAGCGGTAGAGCTAAATAATGGTTCCCCACTGACTACGTCAACGTAAACTCCTTTTTCATAGAAGTTATCATATTTCCCGCTAAAGGGACGCTCTGTAGCCGCTTCTTGCGTCACCGCATATTCTTCAGGACTAAGCTTTTCTTTTAGCTCGGCTTTAGAAAGTTTTTTGTTCTCCATTTGCAGCACTCCTAACCACTAAAATGAATATAAATACATATTTATGGGTAATTTTGTTTAATTAACCCCCTAAATATACAATTGGAAGATTAAAATAGAATTAGATCTTCGATCATTGTGGCTACATTATAAGCTGAATATTTTCAAAAGCAAATAATTGGCTTGCCCGTAAATTATGGGATAAAAGGGGCCTTATTTGACCGAACCAATTCCTTTCTTGATTAACCGAGCGATATTCTCCGCAACTTGGGCAACATCATGAGGACCAGTTGCCAAAGCTTCGCGTAGCGACTTAACTCCGGATACGCTTGTAAAAATTGCGTCAATTGCGTTATCTGCGTATAATTCATCAATTCCCTTGCCGACGTTACCAGCAATTACAATCACCGGCGCATCTGGAGCAACTGCCTTAGTGGTTAATGCCACCCCATAGGGAGTTTTGCCATACTTAGTTTGAAAATCGATTCCCCCTTCTCCGGTAAATACGTAGTCCGCATTTTGCGCCTTATTTTTTAATCCGCTGTATTCGATTACGATGTCGATCCCTTTTTTCATGGTTGCGTTAGTAAATGCTACTAGCCCGGCACCTAAACCGCCTGCCGCACCCGCACCAGGGCGATTAGCTAAATCAAGCCCTAAATCGCGCTGTAAGACTTTTGCATAATGAGTAAGGTTTTGATCCAGAAGTTGAACCATCTCGGGAGTTGCGCCCTTTTGGGGACCAAAAACCGCCGATGCGCCTTGTTTACCAATTAAGGGATTAGTAACGTCTGAGGCGATGATAATTTTCGTTTTTTTGATTCGAGGATCGATTTGGTTAACCTTAATTTGCTTAAGTTGATTTAAATTGCCCCCGCCTAGTTGAATAGCTTGACCCCCATCGTCTAGCAACTCTGCTCCAAGAGCTTGGGCCATTCCGGCACCACCATCGTTAGTGGCACTGCCACCGATGCCAATGATTAACCGATCAACTCCTTGATCAAGTGCCTTTAAAATCAGTTTGCCCGTCCCGAAAGTAGTTGTTTTTAATGGGTTCCGAGTGGTTTTCGTAACGTATTGGATTCCACTGGCTTGCGACATTTCAATCACGCCGGTATGCTGGTCACCTAAAATTCCATAAGTGGCGTTTACGGGCTTACCAAGTGGACCGGTAACTTCAGCAGTCAACAGCCGTCCCTTAGTAGCGTCAACTAAAGATTGTACGGTTCCTTCACCACCGTCTGCCATGGGAACGAGTGTATAAGTCGCTTCCGGGAAAATTCTTTTAAGTCCCGTTTTAATGGCGTTAGCGGCTTGTTTAGCCGTCATTCCATTTTTAAATGAATCTGGTGCAATCACAAATTTCATTATTCTACTCCTTTATTAAAAGAATCCATACATTACGGTTGCAACGATGGTCATTGACAATCCGACCAAGGTTTCATAGATAATTGAACGAGAACGTTCCTTAATTTCCATATGCATGGCATTGGCCGTAACGTGAAAGTAATTCCCGTGTGGCAAGTGATCAATTACCGTCGCCCCAGTATGTACCATCGCAGCAGCGCCTAACGGACTTACCCCAAAACCTAAGATGGCCTTACTAAAGGAGCCCGTGGCTAAGATAACCCCCGTCGACGTTGAAGCAGTTGCTGCCGCCATTAAAATTCCAGCTAACGGCGCCAAGAAAATTCCAGAAACGTGGCTGATTTTGATTAATTCAATAATTTTATTTGGCAAACTAGACGTGGTAATTAACGCGCCAATCATTCCTGCCCCGATTAAAATCATGACTACGTCGGTCATTCGGGCAATTCCAGATTGAGCGTAAGCCTTTAATTGCCGTCCCTTTCGCATTGCTAACGTCCCAACTACGGCAGCAAAGGGAAGCACGTAGGTGGCATCCAAATTTAAATTAGTTAAACCGTGAATATGTAAAAGTGAACTTAACGGATTTAGTAACAACAAAACAATCGCTAAAACCGGGGTTACCAAGGCTGTGGCCAATGATGGCAACTCCGTAGGTTGCTTAGGCTTAGTTAAATTTGCAATATCCGTATCTAAGACCGCACTCCCACGATGCTTCAAAAAGGAGGCCACTAAAACTGCCACAATTAAACCAACGACGCTGGGAATAAAGTCTGCAATCATGATCTGACTTAGATTAACACCAAACCCTTTTGCTGCAGCAATCGAATTGGGATTTGGTGAAATAATGTTTCCGGCTTTGCCGCCTCCGGAAAGGGCAACTAAGAGCGCCAATTTTGAAATATGCATGCGTTGGCCAACTTCAAGCGCAATCGGCGCAACGATTAAGACGGCAACTGGAATAAAGACTCCCACTCCCGTAATTACCATTGTCGCTAATGCTAAACTAAATAGCGCTAACTGATCCCCCAGTTTGTTAACAATGGTCTTAGCGATCACATCCGCTGCGCCGGATTCCATCATCACCCCGGCAAGCATTCCGGCTGCAATTACCCGTAACACAGTTCCCATAACGCTTTGCGAACCTTGAATGAGGACGTTAATGGTTTGGCTAAGCCCTGCTCCACCTAGCAAACAACCTAAAATTGCCCCCAACATTAACGAATAAACGGGGTTTAATTTCTTGAGAATAAGGATAATGGCAACGGCTAACCCCACTAGCGCTGCCCACCATGGTAATAAATGCATGAAATACTCCTTTCTTGTCAATCAATTCACATAACATTATACAGCTAATCACAAAGTAAAATAACCTCCTTTTCAAAAGTAAGCGCTTAACTTATCAAATATATAAAAAGGCTCTCCGTTACCAGATCCTCACCCTTCAGTGAGCTTTGGTAGCGAAGAACCACGTAATAATTATTAATCTTTTGCTGTGTTCTTAAAACGGCGCCAATAATTTGCTAAATATTGGGTGGTGAGACTTTGAGGGTCTTTAATTAATTCACCAGGCTGACCGGTTGCAACAAGCTTGCCACCGTTTTGACCACCAGTAGGGCCTAAATCAATTAAGTAATCCGCGTTTACCATTAAATCGAGATCATGGGTAATCACAATAATGGTTGCCTGTCGATCCAGCAAACGTTGCATGACTTGTAGAAGTACGCGGACGTCTAAAGGATGTAATCCAATGGTTGGTTCGTCAAAAACAAATAGGGTGTTGGCTTGTTGCTGATTAAGATGCTTCACTAGTTTTAAGCGTTGCGCTTCCCCGCCCGATAAGCTAGGAGTGTTTTCACCCAAATGTAAGTATCCCAACCCGACTTCCATTAAGTTTTGCAAGTCTTGTTGAATCTTGGGTTCGTCCTTAAAGACGGCAATCGCTGATTTTACGTCTAAGTTTAAAACGTCCACAATCGACAAATCGTGCCATTTAATTTGCTGAATTTCAGGATTGTAACGTTCTCCATGACAAGTTGGGCAGACTTGTTGCATGTCTGGTAAAAACTGAATATCTAAAGTAATGCTTCCCGTCCCGCCGCAAGTCGGGCAGGCGCCCTGCTTGTTATTGTAGGAGAAGTAGCTTGCCGTGTACTTTCGTTTTTTGGCTGCAGGTTGGCTAGCATATAGTTTACGTAAATTGTTCATGATATTAGTATACGTGGCAACCGTTGATCGAACACTTTTGCCAATTGGTTCGGCGTTGACGCTGACTACCTTTTTTAACGGAGTTTTTAGCTGCGTTACTTGTTTAGGGAGACTACGTTTTTGAGATTGCGCGGTAATTGCTGGGACTAAACTATCTAGGATTAAGCTGGTCTTCCCTGCGCCGGAAAATCCGGTAACCGTGGTAAGCCGGTTGACGGGGATTTCAGCCCGCACATTTTGTAAATTGTAGTAGTCTTTAACGGTAAAATCGATTAATTTAGCAGGGTCCTGATTATTGATTTTCCGGACGTGAATCATTGCCGTTCCCTTCAAGTAAGGGCCAATCAAGGAATCGGGATCTTCGGCCAATTCTGCTGGAGTGCCTTGATTCAAAATATAGCCGCCTTCCTGACCAGAACCGGGGCCAATTTCAATAATTTGATCAGCAGCGCGGATAACGGCTAAATTATGGTCAACGACCACCAATGAATTTCCTTGATCAACTAATTCCCGAAAGACTTTTAGCAAACCACTAACGTTATCAGGATGCAAACCAATGGAAGGTTCATCCAACACGTATAAGACTCCCGTAGTCTTTGTACGTAAAGTTCGTGCTAATTGGATTCGTTGTAGCTCCCCTGTCGAAAGACTATTACCGTTTCTTGAAAGGGTTAGATAATCTAAACCTAGATCGAGTAAAGGACGTAAGTTATGGCTAAATTCGGCAAACAAACTATCCGCCATCTTTTGCATATCCGCGGGAAGTTCTGCGAGGACCTTTTCCATCCAGGAATTTAAGTCGCCTAAGGCAAGGTCAGAAACTTCGGCAATGTTTTTTCCGCCGGTCGTCTGCTGCATTAATTCCGGTTTCAACCGGCTTCCGTGACAGACGGGACAAGTCGAATAGTTAAAAAATTGACTTATCCGAGCCTGCGCCCGTTCGCTTTTGCTCGTTTTAGCTGATTCGAGCACGGCCTGGTGCGCATTTTCGTATAAAGCGTTAAAATCATGGAAAACCCGGCCGGTTCCCGAACGAAAGTCCATCCGGTATTTTTTCTGGGGACCGTTTAAGATAAAGTCCTTTTCTTTAGCAGTCAATTCTTTGTAAGGCACGTTAATTCGCACACCGGCCTGTTCGGCAACCTTGGGCATAAAGTTTCTTCCTGGAAGGTGCCAGGACGCGACTGCACCATCAGCAACACTAAGGTTAGGATCACCGATTAATTTATCTTCGTCCAGTTGCCGGACTTTTCCAGTCCCCTGGCAACGCTCGCAAGCTCCGTCACTATTGAAGGAAAATTGCTCCGCACTAGGAACGTAAAAGGCGACTCCACAAACGGGACAGGTGATTCTACCCATTGCATCGCCACTTTCACTCATTGCTTGAGCAATCGCTAAGCTGGGCTTTACTCGGTGACCATTGGGGCAAACAGGCGAACCTAAACGAGAAAAAATTAACCGAATTACATTTAAGGTTTCGCTCATCGTCCCAACCGTGGCCCTTTCGGACGGAACGCTCGGTCGTTGCCGAAGCGCCAAGGCGGATGGAATGTGTTCTACGCTAGTAACGTCCGCCTGTGAGCCTAGTTTAATCCGTCTTCTTGTGTAGGTCGACAGGGCTTCCAAATATCGCCGAGAGCCTTCCTCATAAAGGATTCCCATGGCTAACGAGCTCTTCCCGGATCCCGAAAGGCCCGAAATTGCAACAAATTGGTGTAAAGGAATGTCCACGTCAATATTTTTTAAGTTATGGACACGCCCTCCGCGTACGTTAATTTGGGTTGGTAAGACTGCTTGATTTTCCATTACTGCTTATGGTTCTCCTTTCGAATAACAACACCTTTATTATAACTAAAACCGTCGCTTATCCAAAGTAAGCCCACTTTTCTAGGCGTAAAAACGTGCTAGCAAGATTTTATCGCATAATCATAACCAGATATTAAAAAACAGGCCGGAAAATTAGATTTCCGAGCCTGTTCAATAAGATTTTTATTGATGATTATTCAAAAGCCTTCATGAGTGGTGGTACCACTTGCTTCTTCCGGGATACAACCCCAGGAAGGTCGGCAGTGTTATGGTCACTTAACTTAACGTCAAAGGCCTTTTCAACCATTTCCTTAGGTTCGCCAACTACTAATAGACGCGAATCGCTTGTCAAAATGTTAGTTGCCAATAGTAAGAACATGTCGTAACCGTTCTTTTGGTTTTCGTCTTCCATTGTCTTAACTAAGGCATCTTCACGAGCGAACACGTCGTCCAAATCAACGGTGTTTACTTGGCCAATGCGAACTTTCTTACCGCCCATGTCGAAGCTCTTTGCGTCGCCATCAACCAGTTCAAGTTCACTCTTGCTTGATAAATCAGTGCCTGCTTTTAGCATCGCCAAACCGTATTCTTCAACGTTAACGTCAGCAATCTTAGCTAAAGTTTCTACAGCCTTACGGTCGTCATCCGTAGTGGTTGGTGACTTAAGTAAAAGCGTATCGGAAATAATTGCTGAAAGCATTAGCCCAGCAATCTTAGCTGGAATTTCAATCCCTGCTTCTTTAAACATCTTGGTTAAGATGGTGCTTGTGCAGCCTACTGGTTCAGCACGGTAGAATAGTGGTTGAGCAGTTTCAAAGTTAGCAATCCGGTGGTGATCAACTACGGCCGTTACCGTAACTTGGTCTACATCTTGTGCACTTTGTTGCTTTTCATTGTGGTCTACTAACATTACAGAGTCCACTTCGTTAGCCACGGTTTCAACTACCCGAGGAGCTGGTTCGTTAAAGTGATTTAAAACGTATTCCGTTTCTGGATTAGGGTTACCTAATGCAACGGCTTCAACGTCCTTTACGCCCATTTGAGTTTGGTAATATGCAAATGCCTTTGCCGCAACAATGGCATCTGTATCAGGGTTAGAATGTCCAAAAATAAGTTGTTTAGTCATTATCTGAATGCTCCTTTAATCTATTATTAGTTATCTCTTCTAATCTTTCAGTATACCCTTTTTTGGCTAAGTATGCCTCAAATTCATTCAAAAAGCTTTCGATTCTCGGAATGCTATCTTTATCTCTTCTAAAGACAAAGTCTAAATCAAACGAAATTACCGGATCCAACTTAGCCGTAAAGACTCCCTTTTTACGTGGGTGAGCCATTACGTATGATTCTGGCAACGCGGTTACCACGTCGGTCGCGTTCACAAAGTGCCGAATCTGGTCGGGAGTGGTAAAGCAAGCGACACTATGCGGGCGGTTAACTAAGGCATTTTTATAAGCCTCTTTGATTACCCCATCTAAATAGAATTCTTCAGGGTAAGTTACCCAATTATAGTTGATTGTTTTTTGCAACTTAATCCGCTTTTGACGAGCGATTTTTTCATCATGATGAATAAAAACTAAGCTTTCACTCGTGATTTTGTGGGACTGGTATGGTTTCCAGTTTTTAATACTGTCATCTGGCAAATACATAATTGCTAGATCCACTTTATTATTTTCTAGATTTTCCCAAATTTCTTTTCTAGTCAGCATGTGGACAATGATTTTAATTCCGGGTTCCTTTTGGTAATAGTGCGCAATAAAATCTTCGAAAATTTGGGTCTCAATCGAGGATAAAATTCCAATTGAAATTTCACCTTGACTTGCATTTGACGACTGTTGAATTTCGTCAGTTGCATTATTCAAGACACGGTTAATTTCATGACTAGCACTTAACATTGTGTATCCGGCATCGGTCAACCGCAATTTTTTCCCTACCGAATAAAATAGCGGCGCTCCAATGGTGTGCTCTAGCTTTTTAATTTGCTGGGTAAGCGCAGGTTGCGTAATCCCTAGAATTTGTGCAGCTTGCGTATAGTTCATCGTATCTGAAAGTTGCAAAAAATATGTCAACGCTTTTGAAGAAAAGATCTTTTCTTGTTTAGTCCGCATGTTCGTACACCTCGAGTTTCATTAAGCTTAATCGTCTAATAATCATTATAATTAAGTTTAATATTACTCCCTGTAAAGAGCAAGGGGTAATCGCTTTATTTCGCTTCGTTGACTGCTGGATCCAATGTTTTCAAGCGCATTGAAAGCGGATTACCCTCGGAGTCAATATCGATCACAAAACTACCGTTGGAATAACGTTCATTTAACGGATGTTCCATCGGCAGAATGTCATGAACTAAGCCGCGAGAAGTTAGAACTTCAAAGGCTTGGTGTTCGTTAACTACCGCAATATCAACCACCCGGTGAGGTTCTTTCTTAAGTTCACGCAAAATTTGTACTCCGCGCCGAGCTCGACTCGTTACGCTAATTTCACTAACCTTCATCCGCTTGAAGGAACCGCGGTTAGTTATTAAGCCAATCTGGTCTTCATCGTTAACTAGCACAAAGTTAGCTACCTGATCATCCCTCAAGTCCATTGATTTAACGCCGGCAGCCCGGGGTCCTACGGTTGGAATTTCAACTAAGTCGTAGCGTAAACCATAACCATGTTCACTCGCTAATAGAATGGTTGCTGGAGCAGTTTTAGGATCTACTTGCACAACGTTAACTACCTTAGCACCTTGCTTTTTCAGCTTAGCGTAGGTAATGGCTTTTTTACGATAGGTTCGCCCTGGTTTCAAATCTTGCAAAGCAGTTTGCTTAATGTATCCATCGTCCGTCGCGATTAAGAAGTTAATTGGTTGTTTAAAGTTTTTGACATCATAGGCCTTTAAGATAATTTCATCGTCAGCTAGCCCAATTGTCTGTGAAACATGTTCCCCAGTATCTTTCCAACGCGCTTCGGTAATTTCATATACCGGGCGGTAAATCAAATTACCTTTATTAGTAAACATCAACAGATGATCTAAGGTGCTCAATTCATGTTTGAAAACGGGTTGGTCGCCATCTTTAAGGCCATCTTCATCCGCAGACGCTTTATAAGAACGCAAGCTGCTGCGTTTTAGATAACCGGCTTGGCTAACTAACACCATCACTTGTTCTTCCGGTACGGTAACCGTGCGATCAATCTTAATTTCTTCAATTTCGTCCTGAATTTCTGATAAGCGCGGTGTGGCATATTGCTTTTTAACCTTCCGCAATTCTGCTGATAATACCCGTGATAACTTAGCTGGATCGTTAAGAATTTGGTTAAACTCGGCAATTGATTCGTTTAATTGCTGAGCTTCCGTCTTTAGCTCCGTTACGTCGGTATTAGTCAAACGATAAAGTTGCAAGGAAACGATTGATTCGGCTTGCTTTTCACTAAAGTCAAACCGTTCCACCAAGTTGTGCTTAGCATCCTTTTTATCCTTACTACCCCGGATAGTTTTGATCACTTGATCCAGAATTGAAAGGGCCTTAATCAAGCCGTCAACGATGTGTAAACGGGCCTCTGCCTTTTGCAAATTAAATTGCGTTCGCTTAGTGATTACTTCTTTTTGGAAGTCCACGTAAGCTTGAATGATGGGCTTAAGCCCCATTCGTTCGGGACGTAACTTATTGATTGCGACCATGTTGAAATTATAAGAAACCTGTAAGTCGGTGTTCTTTAATAGATAGTTGAGCACCCCTTGGGCATCAACGTCCTTCTTTAATTCAATTGCGATTGATAAGCCTTCACGGTCGGATTCGTCACGTACTTCAGCAATCCCATCAATCTTTTTCATTACCCGAATTTCATCAATTTTTTTAACTAGTTGCGCTTTATTAACTTCGTAAGGAATTTCCGTGATTCGAATTTGCTGTTTGCTACCGCGCAATTGCTCAATGGCTGTCCGAGAACGGACGACCACCCGGCCCCGACCGGTCTTATAAGCTTGTTTTAAGCCGTCACGTCCTTGGACAATTCCACCAGTGGGAAAATCGGGACCTTTAACAAATTCCATCAATTTTTCTAACGAAGGATCCGGATGTTTGATGGTATATAAAACGGCGTCAATTACTTCCCCAATGTTGTGTGGAGGAATTTCCGTCGCGTAACCAGCAGAGATTCCCGTTGCTCCATTCACCAAGAGGTTCGGGAAACGAGCCGGTAGAACGGTGGGTTCGTACTCCGTATCATCGAAGTTTAGCACCATGTCGACCGTTTCTTTGTCGATATCTTGCAGCATTTCTTCGGCTGCCTGGCTCAACCGCGCCTCGGTATACCGCATTGCGGCCGGGGGATCATTGTCAATCGAACCATTGTTACCATGCATTTCAATTAACGGCACTCGCAGTTTCCAGTTTTGACTCATGCGGACTAAAGCTTCATAGATGGAACTATCACCATGCGGATGAAAATTACCCATTACGTTACCGACTGATTTAGCCGATTTACGAAAGGCTTTATCATGAGTATTACCATCTTTATTCATTGCAAAGAGGATGCGTCGTTGCACGGGCTTTAAGCCATCGCGAACGTCAGGTAACGCACGTTCTTGGATGATATATTTAGAATACCGTCCAAAACGGTCGCCCATAATATCTTCAAGTGCTAATTCTTGAATTTTTGATTGATTATCAGCCATTCGGATTCCCCTTTTACTCTAGTTATTTTCTAAATCTAATTTTAATTCTTCAAACGTTTCGTTTTCTTTTCCTTTAGGGGTAGCTGGCTTAGATTCATGTTCAGCTTTAACAGCTTCGTTATCAAGCAAGCTACCATCCTCTTCGAGGGTGAAGGAAACGTTGCTTTCAATCCACTTCCGACGTGGTTCAACCTTATCACCCATTAAAGTGGTTACCCGGCGCTCAGCTAAGGTATCATCGTCAATTCGAACCCGCACTAAGGTCCGGGTATCCGGATTCATGGTGGTTTCCCATAGCTGATCGGCGTTCATTTCACCAAGTCCCTTAAACCGTTGCAAGGAAAAACCGCGGCCCATTTTTTTGCTAACTTCCTCAAGCTCTTCATCGGTCCACGCGTATTCAATCTTGGTCTTTTTATTAGCGCCCTTTTGTAGCTTATAAAGGGGTGGCAAAGCGATGTAAATCTTACCAGCATCGATCATTGGACGCATATATTTATAAAAGAACGTCAACAATAGTGTCTGGATATGGGCTCCATCGGTATCCGCATCGGTCATGATAATTACTTTGTCATAATTGCTATCTTCAACCTTAAACTCGGGGCCTACTCCAGCGCCAATGGTGTAAATGATCGTGTTGATTTCTTCGTTTTTTACGATGTCTTGTAGTTTAGCTTTTTCCGTGTTCAAAACCTTACCACGAAGCGGCAGGATTGCTTGGAATTTACGGTTACGGCCTTGCTTAGCACTACCTCCCGCAGAATCCCCTTCGACAAGGAACAACTCATTTTTCTTAGCGTTTTTGGATTGAGCAGGAGTCAGTTTACCAGATAAAATCCGATCTTGCTTTTTGCGACGTTTGCCGGTACGGGATTCGTCCCGTGCTTTTCGCGCAGCCACGCGCGCATCGCGAGCATTGATTGCTTTACGAACTAGTTGTTGAGCAAATTCCCCATTTTCCATCAAGAAGAAGCCCAGTTGTTCACTAACCACGGCTTCAACAATTGGACGAGCTTCAGGAGTTCCCAATTTTTCTTTGGTTTGACCTTCAAATTCAAGTAATTCTTCAGGAACCCGAATTGAAATTACTGCCGACAAACCTTCTCGAACATCAGAGCCTTCCAAGTTTTTATCTTTTTCCTTTAAAAGTCCGACTTTTCGAGCAAATTCGTTGAAGGCCTTGGTCCATCCCGAACGCATCCCTGCTTCGTGAGTCCCACCATCCTTAGTTCGGACGTTATTAACGAATGACAACACGGTTTCGGAGTAACCATCGTTATATTGTCCAGCAATTTCAACTTCAATGCCATGTTTAGAACCGTCGAAGTACATGATGTTTCCCAGAGTATCCTTATCTTCGTTAAGGTATTCTACGAACTCCTTAATCCCTTCTTCATAAAGATACTCTTCAGCTTGTTCATGTCCCGCACGTTCATCAGTAAGGGTAATCTTAACCCCCTTTAGTAAGAAGGCAGATTCACGTAGTCGAACCGCTAAGGTATTAAAGTTAAAAACCGTCGTGGTAAAAATCGTCGGATCCGGTTTGAAAGTTACCGTCGTCCCGTTAGATTCTTTGGTTTTTCCCACTTTTTTTAGCGTTCCGACCGGATGTCCGCCATTCACGAAGTTTTCTTCGTATTTCATTTTGTCCCGAACGATTTCCACCGTTAGTTTTTCAGACAATGCGTTTACCACGCTTGCCCCCACTCCGTGCAATCCTCCCGAAGTCTTATAACCGCCTTGGCCGAATTTTCCTCCGGCGTGTAAAACGGTAAAGATTACTTCGGCAGTCGGTTTGCCAGACTTATGCATTCCAACTGGCATTCCGCGTCCGTGGTCCACGACCGTAATACTGTTATCTGAGCGGATTGTGACATTAATTTCTTTTCCGTACCCAGCTAACGCTTCATCGACTGCATTATCAACAATTTCATAAACGAGATGATGTAATCCGCGTCCATCAGTGGATCCGATGTACATTCCGGGGCGTTTTCGAACGGCTTCAAGCCCTTCAAGCACCTGGATGGAAGAATCATCATATGTTGTTTTACCTGTTTTTGCCATTCACGTTACTCCTTTAAGGTCAGTACTATTATCATAACTTATTTTTAATCTGATGAAAACATTTCGATAAATGTTATAATACTGCATTGTGACTGAAATTTTATCACTGTTAAAAACCGTGCTAAAATTTATTGAAACTTAAATTATTAATTAGAAAAGAGGAAGTCCCATGTTAAAGATTTTAATCATGTTGGTGATTGCCTACTTATTGGGCTCGATTCCCTCGGGAGTGTTGGTCGCCAAACATTTTAACAAAGATTTACATAAAGAAGGTAGCGGAAACACCGGGACAACCAATACGTTTCGGGTTCTCGGCGTTAAACCTGGATTACTAGTTTTGTTAATGGACCTTTTAAAAGGAACTTTAGCCACGTTACAACCCATCGTTTTTCATGTTACCACGGTTAACCCCCTCATTATTGGCTTAGCGGCCATTTTAGGGCACACCTTTTCCGTTTTTGACGAATTTCGTGGTGGTAAAGCGGTAGCCACTAGTGCAGGAATGCTGTTAGCGTACAACCCCAGCTACTTCATCATTGCTTGCTGTCTATTTGTTGGTTTCATCTACATTTCCAGCATGGTTAGTTTTTCGAGCATCGTTTCGGCAATCTTACTCGTTATTATTTCGTTTTTCTACCATGATTGGGTGCTTTCAGTAGTGGCCATTGGGCTAACTAGTTTTATTATTTATCGTCATCGTTCGAACATCAGTCGAATCTTGAGCGGAAATGAGAACCTGGTTCCCTTTGGGATCTATTACCGCCTCAAACATAAAGGCTAAACTAAAAACCCTTGAAACTTATCTTAGTTTCAGGGGTTTTGTTTTTTAGAAGAATGAAATTGTGAAGCTTTGGTTAAACGTCTCTCCAGCGGCTAATTGGTTCATTCCTAATTTTTCACTCAATTCGCCATTAAAGTCTACGGTATCCGCAATCCCCCACCAAGGTTCCAAACAAACGAAGTCTCCTTCAGCAGGATATGGGGACCAAATTCCCAGATAAGGCGCATCTTCCACTGTAAGGGCGACCCCATGGTCATTAACACTATTTTCTAGCATTACGGTCGTTGACTTTCGTTGAAGGTCAAGAATTAATGCATCTTCAGCGAAGAGCTCGTGACTTAACGCAATTGGCTGCGTAGCATCAAGATCCTGCAAATGTTTTGGATCTGTGTAAGGTGCTTGTAACGGAATTTGCTTGAAAACTTTTTTAGGAGCAATCCGCATTTGACTTTCCGCCATCCCAATCCTTGGGTCACCTAGGTTAAGGTTAAATCCCGGGTGACCGCCGATTGCAAACCAGAGGTCGGCCTTTTCAGCCGGATTATGAACTTCGTAACGTTCGGTTAGTTCGTGGTCGTGTAGTTCAAAATGCAACCGTAAATCAAAATCAAACGGGAATTTTTCGCGCGTTTCCACGGTACTCTTTAACTCCATTACCACTTGTTCGTCACTTGCTGAAATCACCGTAAAGCGCATGTCGCGAGCAAAACCGTGTTGCCCCATTGGATAACGCATACCGTTAACCTTAAATTGATCGTCTTTTAAGCGACCCACGAACGGAAAGAGAACGGGAGCATGTCTCCCCCAGATTTGGGGATCGGCTTGCCAAACGTACTCAATTTGGTCGTCGTTAGACTTAACGCTGGTTAGCTCCGCGCCTAATTCATCAATTGTGACCGTTAAAAATTTATTTTTTAAAACTGCCGCCATAAAAATTGCCTCCTACAAGATAAACTCGCTCAAGTCTTTGTTACCCGCGATGCTACCAATCTTACTATCAACGTATTTTTCGGTAATGGTTACTTCGCCCATTTCCATCGATGGTCCTTCAAAGAGGATGTCTTCCAATAGTTTTTCTAGAATAGTATGCAAACGCCGCGCACCAATGTTTTCCGTTTCATGGTTAACTTGTTCAGCAATTTCGGCAATTCGTTCAATTGCTTCGATAGTAAAGGTAACTTTCACGTTATCCGTGCCAATTAGGGCAATATATTGCTTAACCAATGCATTCTTTGGTTCGGTAAGGATCTTGACAAAGTCGTCCTTAGAAAGGTCGTTTAGTTCAACCCGAATTGGGAAACGACCCTGCAATTCAGCAATTAAATCGCTAGGCTTGCTTTCGTGAAACGCCCCCGAACCGATGAAGAGGATGTGGCTGGTGTCTACCAAACCATACTTAGTGTTAACTTGAGACCCTTCTACAATTGGTAAAATGTCTCGTTGCACCCCTTGCCGGGACACGTCGCTAGAAGTGTTTTGTCCTGAACCAGTGATCTTATCAATTTCATCAATGAAGATAATTCCGGTGTTTTCCGCCCGTTGGATTGCATTATGATACAGATCCCCATGGTTAACTAATTTGTCGGACTCTTCTTTAATTAGAATTTCACGAGCTTCCCGCACGGGTACCGTTCGACTAATTTTCTTCTTTGGTAAGAGCCCGCTCAACGATTCGTTAAGGTCGATGCCCATTTGGTTCATCATATTGTTATTATTATTTTGCTTAGGGTCGTCCATTTCAATGGTGACCATCTCGTTTTCAAGGAGTCCCTTAGCTAACTTGCTTGCCGTGTCCATCCGCTTTTCCTTGATGTCATCCGGCACATTTTGTCCACTTGGTTGAAAATCAGTTGGTGTCTTTCCCTGTTGCATTTGCGTAAACATGTTCATCATGTTTTGAAAGTCTACCGCTGAATTTTGTTTAGGATCTTCTGGAACCGGTACAAGCAATTCGACGATGCGGTGATCCGCATTCTTAGCAGCTTCCATCCGAACATCTTTGAAAGCTCGTTCTTCTTCTAGATGCACAGCATTTTCAACTAAGTCACGCACCATCGACTCAACGTCCCGTCCAACGTAACCAACTTCGGTAAACTTAGTTGCTTCGACCTTCACAAAGGGAGCGTTAACGATTTTGGCCAACCGCCGGGCAATTTCAGTTTTGCCGACCCCGGTTGGTCCAATCATTAGTAGGTTCTTGGGGGTGATGTCTTCTTGCATGTCGGCAGAAAGCTGGAGTCGCCGGTAACGATTCCGTAAAGCAACCGCAACGGCACGCTTAGCTGATTTTTGACCAATTACAAATTCGTCTAATTGATTAACAATTTCTTGCGGGGTTAGGTTCTCTTTTAACATTGCTTACTTGTCCTCCTTGAAATCTAAGGCGATTACATTGTGGTTAGTGAAAATATCAATATCTCCGGCAACGTTGATTGCGGTTTTAGCAATTTCCTTAGCGGTCATATCCTTGGCATGTTGTTTTAAAGCTTTAGCAGCTGCTAAAGCAAAGTTTCCGCCTGAACCAATGGCTAAAATTCCATCGTCCGGAGCGATTACTTCCCCACTTCCAGAAACCAAGTACATTTCCTTTTGATCCATTACGATCAACATGGCTTCCAGCTTTTGTAACTGTTGGTCGCCCCGCCAAATCTTTGCCAGTTCGACGGAAGCGCGTTGTAAATTACCGCTATATTCGGATAATTTCTTTTCAAATTTTTCTTCCAGGTTGAAAGCATCGGCCACACTGCCTGCAAAGCCCACGATGACTTTTCCATCGTAAATTCTGCGAACTTTTCGTGCAGTGCCCTTCATGATGAATTTTTCACCCATGGTAACCTGACCATCCCCGGCCATGGCGTTTTCCCCATTGTGATTAATGGCAATTATGGTTGTTGCGTCAAATTTTACTGGCATAATGTTCTCCTTCATTAAGATTAAGACTTAGTCGAGCGTGGAAAAAACTTCCGATAGCTCTCTTGTAATTTTTCTTTTGTAACGTGCGTATAAATTTGGGTTGTTGAGAGGCTAGCGTGCCCTAGTAGTTCCTGAACGGTTCGTAAATCTGCACCATTGTTTAACATAGCGGTCGCAAAACTATGGCGGAGCATATGTGGATGAATTTTTCCGTTCAAACTACTGTTCTTGATAATTTGGTTTAAAACATATTCCACTCCAGCCACGGTAATCGGCTGTCCATAATGGTTAACGAACACGTATTGATGAGTTTGGTGATACTTTTCCAATAGACCGGACCACTCGTTTTGGCGGTAATCCTCTAATGCATGCTTAGCATAACGACCGAAGGGCACGTAACGTTCCTTATTTCCCTTTCCTAAAATTAGGATGGTCTGCATAGAAAAGTCAATATCCGTCCAGCGTAAATTAGTACATTCACTAACCCGCATCCCGGTTCCGTAAAGTACCTCTAACAAAGCAGCGTTACGTAAATGTAACGGGCCTTGATCTTGATAAACCGTATCAAAAAGCTGGTTCATCTCTTTTTCATAGAAAAAACGCGGAAGGTGGTCAGCGTGCTTTTTTAATTGCACAAATTCAAAAGGGTTTTTGGCAATCACGTCATTTTTTATCAAAAAACGATAAAAAGCACGCAAAGACGAGACTTTTCGTGAGATTGAGGTTCTTTTTAAATTTTGGTCAAAGAGGTAACTCATGAAGACGTTCGCGTCAAAACGGTCCACTGCTAAAAGCTCCGGTTTATTTCCGGTAGTCTGAAGAAACTTTTGAAATTCCTGCAAGTCTTCCAGATAAGCTGTAACCGTTTTATCAGAATACTGCCGCTCCACGGTTAAATACCTTTTAAATTGCTCTATCCAGTCCATAAAAAAACCTCCAACAATTGACACTGTAGCAAATTGTGGAGGGAAACTCAATTTATTTATTGTTTTTTAAGCTATTTTTGAGGTTCTTCCTCGTAGTCATGATTTGGACAAACGATTTGTTTACCGCCCTTAATTTTCTTTTCAATTAAGAAGCTGTGACATACGGGACACTCCCGCGCAATTGGCTTGTCCCAAGAGACAAATTCACAATCTGGGTAACGCGAGCAACCGTAGAATACGCGTCCACGCTTGGATTTGCGTTCGATAATCTGTCCTTTATGGCATTGTGGACAGGTTACCCCAATTTCCTTAACAATTGCCTGGGTGTTACGACAGTCAGGGAACCGGCTACAAGCAAAGAATTTACCGTAGCGGCCCATTTTAACTACCATTGGTGCCCCACAGATCTCACAGTTAAAGCCGGCCGGTTCGTCTTTAATTTGAATCTTTTCAATTTGCCCCTGGGCTTTTTCCAATTCTTTAGCAAACGGCTTGTAATACCGGTCAACTACCTTAATCCAATTTTCCTTACCCTCTTCAATGGAATCAAGGTCTTTTTCTAAGCCAGCGGTAAAATCAATGTTAACGATGTCCGGGAAGAAGTCGTAAATGATTTCGTTGACGATTTCTCCTAGCTCCGTTGGTTCGAAACGCCGGGAGACTAACTTAACGTAGTAGCGACGTTGAATCGTATCCAGGGTTGGTGCGTAGGTAGACGGACGACCGACGCCGTTTTCTTCCAAAGCCTTGATCAAGGCGGCTTCAGTATAGCGGGCTGGTGGCTGAGTAAAATGTTGGTTTGGATTATTATTAACCAGCTTAACTTGATCGCCTTCGGCAAGGTTTGGCAGCACGTTATCCTTGTCCTTATTAGTTTTATACACCTTTGTGAACCCTTCAAACTTGGTCTTCGAACCGTTTGCCCGGTACTGGGCGTCGTTTTGTTCAATTGTAACGGTCATCGTATCGGAAACTTCGGGCGTCATTTGACTTGCAACAAATCGGGCCCAAATTAGTTTATAAAGCTTAAATTGGTCGTTATTAAGGTACTCTTTAATTTGTTCCGGCGTCCGCTTAACCGAAGAAGGACGGATCGCTTCGTGGGCGTCTTGCGCCCCTTCCGGCATCTTCCCCTTCCGTGGCTTAGTAGCCGCATATTCTGCACCGTATTGATCATGAATAAATAAGGAAGTTTCGTGCTTAGCAACTTCTGAAATTCGGGTCGAGTCCGTCCGCATATAGGTGATCAACCCAACCGTTCCTTCTTTACCGATGTTAATTCCTTCATAAAGCTGTTGAGCAGTCATCATGGTTTTACGAGTCCGAAAATTAAGGGTTTTATTAGCCTCTTGTTGCATAGAACTCGTGGTAAACGCCGCTGCTGGGTACCGCTTCCGTTCACGCCGTTTAACTTCCGTAATGTCAAAGTCGCCTTTAGGGTCAATGTTCTTTAGGACTTCTTGAACCTTTTCATTATTTGGTAACTTCATCTTTTTATGGTGCATACCATAAAAACTAGCCTTAAACTTTGAACGGCCCTTTTTAAATTCAGAATCAATTGACCAATACTCTTCGGGTTTAAAGGCGTCGATTTCCTTTTCACGTTTAATGATTAAGCTTAACGCAATGGATTGAACCCGACCAGCACTGAGGCCCTTTTTAACTTTTTGCCAGAGCAATGGTGAAATTGAATACCCCACTAACCGGTCTAAAATCCGGCGCGCTTGTTGGGCATCAACCAAGGTAGTGTCAATGCTGCGAGGGGTTTTAAAAGCGTTTTTAACCGCGTCTTTAGTAATTTCGTTAAATACCACCCGATTCTTATCTTTCGGATCTAGTCCTAATAGGTAGGAAAGGTGCCACGCAATTGCTTCTCCTTCCCGGTCCGGGTCAGAAGCAAGGTAAACTTTTTTAGCCTTTTTGGCTTCTTTACGTAAATTTTTAATGGTATCGCCCTTACCGCGGATCGAAATGTAGTGGGGTTCGTAGTCGTTTTCAATATCGACTCCCATTTTACTTTTCGGTAGATCCCGGATGTGGCCTAAACTAGCCACGACTTTATAAGAGCGACCCAAGTATTTTTCAATGGTTTTTGCCTTAGAAGGTGATTCTACGATCACCAAGTTTTTTTTAGTAGTCGGCATTTGTTGCTCCTTTGCCTTAAATTAGAATTTATAGTCACCATGTTATTGCATTAGAATCTAAATTGTCAAATAGCGGGTACCACCCTAAGCGATTGACGTAGTCTCTGATAGCCACTGTTATAACGGTGCTAATCAAGTTTACATATTAGCACGACTTTTTTAAAATGTATATTTATCTTTGTAAACCAACCTCTTCAAGAACGTCATTTAAAGAGATTAATGGGCGTGCTCCCGCAGCAATTAGCTCGTTGGTTCCCCGACTATTTTCGTTAAAAATACTCCCGGGCACCGCTAAAACGTTGCGATTTTCCCCTAAAGCTAGGCTGGCAGTAATTAAACTGCCTGATTTTTGTTTCGCTTCGATAATACAAGTGGCCTGAGCTAAGCCAGCAATAATCCGATTGCGTTCCACAAAGTGATGACGTAGCGGTCGCACTCCCTGAGCATACTCACTGAGCAGCAGCCCGGTTTGTTGGACCTGGTCTTGTAAAATCGCGTTTTGCTTAGGATAAGTAACGTCTAAGCCGTTACCAATTACCGCAATTGTTTTCCCGGCTCCGTCCACGGTAGCTTGGTGAGTCATCGCATCAACACCACGCGCCAAACCGCTAACGGTAACTAACTGGTGCTCAAGCAACCCTGGAACCAGTTTTTTAACCGTCACCATTCCGTAACGGGTCATGTTTCGAGCACCGACAATCGCAACCATTCGCGGTTCTTGGAGTAAATCTAGTCGGCCCCGGTAAAACAATACGGTGGGCGGACAATAAATCTCACGTAAAAGGTCGGGATATGCTGGATCCGCAATCGTTAGGATTCCCCCGTTTTGCTCATTTTCATGAATCTTACGCTTTAATTCCGAACTATGCAAATAGTTAACTAAATCACTTCGCTGTTCGTCGGCAATTAACGGGCTTGTATGTACCCATTCAGATAACGATGGCTCTAGCTGGTCGCAGACCGCTTGATAAATTTGAGATTGCTTTTTAATGCCAAAAGTAGTGCCGATTTTAATGCGAATTAAAAAATCACGAAGTTCCATTCTTTCACCTCGAATGTACAATACGTGATTTTAATAAATAATATTTTATTGTCGAACAAATTCCGGAACCGGTTCAAAAGTTAACCGATGTAGCGGGGTAACTCCCAATTCCTTTAACCCTTCCAGATGCTGCTTAGTGCCGTAACCCACGTTTTGGTCGAAGCCATAGCCGGGATAAATTTTATTGTACGAGCGCATGAGGTGGTCCCGGTAGACTTTGGCCACAATTGAAGCTGCCGCAATGCTAATACTCTTAGCATCCCCTTTATACATCACCGTCTTAGGGATGCTTGTAGGAACCTGAACTGCATCAATTAACAAGTGTTCCGGCGTTACGTTTAAATGGCTAATCGCGTCGTTCATCGCCGCTTTGGTGGCGTTCAAAATTCCCATTTGATCAATTTGCTGGTTAGAACGCACCCCGATACCAACGCTAACTGCTTCAGATAGAATTTGGGCGTACAGAGATTCCCTAAGCTTTAAGGACAACTGTTTGGAGTCGTTAACTTCTACTAAATCAAAACGGTCGTCTAAGACCACTGCTGCCGTCACCACTGGTCCAGCTAAACATCCGCGGCCTACTTCATCAATCCCAGCCACAAACTGTTTGCCGGACTGCCATAACTCATTTTCCAAGGAAAACCGCTTTTGAAAGGCGAGGCGTTGTTCAGCCACTTTTTGGAGCGCCTTTTCCTTTTGCCGTAATAGTTTTTGCACTCCGGCACGGCTATCGTCAGCTAGAGCCAAAAAGTAAGGATCATTAACGTCTTGAACGGTTACTAAGCGTTCCTTAATTTCTTTAATCGTCGCCACGGTCGTTAAGCTCCTCTACAAAATCTAAGTTAAAACGACCTAATTTACCCTTCCGAGCATCCAACAAGATTCGTTGGCTAGCACGATCATAGTCGTCTCGCATTCCTAACTTCTGGGTGATTAACAGTAAAAGTTCTGGCAAAGGCTGATCAAAGTCTTCATCCGTTAAATGATACCGCTCCATTAAACCGTTACGGTATTTGTCACTAAAAATCTGCAAGCCAAATAATGCCACATCATCATTGGCGTAGAGGTTGTCCTTAATTGCCCCAGTAAATGCTAGCTTACTGCCAACCGACTGGTCTTCAAACTTCGGCCATAAAATTCCGGGGGTATCTAATAGGTACAAACCTTGCCGTGATTTAAGCCATTGTTGTTTTTTAGTAACGCCAGGACGGTCCCCAGTAATGGCAACTTTTTTGTTAACCAGATGATTTAGTAAGGTCGATTTTCCTACATTAGGAATTCCGATACACATCGATTTAATCTCAGTTTTCTTAATTCCTCGACTTTCCCAGTTTTCAAGCTTATCTACTAGAATTGCGCGGGTATGTTTTAAGATGATTTTTTCCGTTGAAGGCTCTTTAGAGTTCAACGCCACGGCATGGTCGCCATTTTTGCGGAAGTACTCCAACCACCGTTGGGTCTCTTGAGGATCGGCCAAGTCCGCCTTGGTTAAAATTAATAAATGCGGCTTATCTTTAATAACCGACTCAATCATTGGATTGCGTGACGAAACTGGGATCCGCGCGTCGACCAGTTCGAAAACAACGTCAACGAGCTTTAATTTTTCTTCAACTTGCCGAATGGCTTTGGCCATGTGGCCCGGATACCATTGTATAATAGGCATATTTTCTAACTCCTTTTATATCAAGGCTTTAAACACCTTGTTTGTTTAAAATTAAGCTAATCCACTTAAACTTGCTGATTAGCATTGCTTAAATTAGTAAAACGTTATTATATCAGCTACTTTTACCACGCTTAAAAACATTAATACGGTCACTGTATAATAGGTATATTTTCTAACCCCTTTTATATCAAGGTACTGAACCCTAATTTTCATTCAATATCTTTGAAAATTGGGCAAATTTATTTAAAAAAATAAACTAACTCTTTAATGGATCCATGAGTCATCGGATTGATAATAATTTTTTTAGCATCAAGTACTTATGTTACCTAATTTATTCAAATTTTCAAATCTGAATATCCATTAAGGATGTATTAATTGAAATTGGGCAAATTCAAAATCTAGTAATCGCCAAATCAATTTTACCATCTTCAAAGCTGTTTGCTACCACATCTTGAGTAGCCGTATCGTTTCTAATAACAAGCATTGGGCAAATTAAGCAAGTCGAAAAGAAGCTGTTTACACGATGTTCAATGTTTAATTAGCAGTTAACTAATTTTTACTAGCCCTTAATAAAATAAAAAACAGAAATCAATTCCTCGAAAATTTGGTTTCTGTTTTTGTGTGCATCAAATCTATTCATAAAGATCCATACATACACTAGGACAAACAAAAAGAGAACCAAACTCGTTCTCTTTCACTCGTAAAATTGATTTTTTTCTATCTCAAACGGTTTTTATCACCAAATTCATCCTTCATTGCCATACAAAATACGTAAATGGAAAAGAATAACATTACGAAAAATGATCCAACTACAAAATCTGCGCTTTCCTTAAGTGGTGTAAACGAAGTCATTACTAACATTAATGAGTTAGCAATTATCCAAACAATATACAGCCTTTTAGTTCGTTTCGTTAGGTTTGCCTTTTTTAATTTCATGATGAATCACTCTTTTTACTTCACACATGCTAACTATTCCAACATTTCTTAATTCACAAAGCCCCTTTTAACAATTGTTATTGAAACTTCTATTAGGTTCAAATATTCACTGAATTCTGAATTTTAAAATTTGTCATTTATCCTACCCATACTTATATAGTACATTCTTGAATTAAAAACCGTTCCTACTTTTCCGCTTTAATTGTAATCTTTCTTCATGCGTTTGCAAGCGTTTTTTAGGCGTGAATATAAAGTTTTACCCTTTAGAAAAAATACCCAACATTTAGTTAGAAGTATATTTTAAATCACTAAAAATAACTCCCGGCCTATTTTTAGTTATCCAACATTTCTAATATTTTTTGATTGACGTTTTGCGCTGTCAACATAGCATTTTCATCAGATATAACTTCTAATGATCTATTAGCACATCCAATAACTGTAGCAACTAAATCTAAATTTAAGAATTCGCAAATATATCTAAATCTCTGAATTATTACCTTTCCCTTGTCTAACGGGGTATCCCCACCTACAATCACTAAAACTATTTTTTTATGGGAAATTTTTGCTTTAAAATCTGGATCTATGTGTAAGGTTTCTGAAATTCTTTCAATAAAACGAGATAACCTTGATGAGACATCGTACCAATATATGGGGCTCGATAAAACAACTAAATCAGCTTTAACGAATAAGTCAATAATTTTGTAATAGTCGTCTGACGTTTTCTGCCAGATTTTATGTTCTCTTTTATCTAGAACATCATCAACTGAATAATTCAACAAATTTATTTCATCAAATTTGAGATTTTTTAGCACTTTCTTGCCTAAACACTCTGAGTTTGAATTTACCCTTCCAGATGAACTATCAACAGGAGCTTCATATTTTCTACCTCATATTTCTAATTGCTTGGGCACTTTTTTATTGTGTAATAAATAGTGCTTTCGCTTTAAGTTTAGGATTATTGTACAATGGCAGAAATACTTGAAACTTTTTTGTAAAGGATCCTGTCATTTATGGAGGCATTTTATGACCCATGGAGAACTGATTAGAAAACTTAGAAAAGAACGTGGAATGACTCAAACACAGCTGTCCAGTGGTATTTCAAGTCGAGCGACGCTTTCTGCGTTTGAAAATAATTCGACTCATGTTGCCAGCAATATTCTTTTTGCTTATATAGAAAGATTGAACGTCACTGCTCAGGAATATACCTTTTATTTGAATAATAATGTTACCCCTGAAAAAGAGATGTTATCTCAGTACTTTTTTAACGAGGTAATTAAAAAGCATGATGTAGAAATTCTTGCAAGAATAAACGACTTCCACAAACATTATGAGAATTCACACGATTTTTATTTTTGTTGCTTGTCAATCGAACTAAAACTTTTTCTAAATAAAAAACATGATCAAAATGATAATGTTTTTTATTTAGAATTTATAGTAAAAATATACTAAAAGATTGCAACTGTTATAAAATCTAATAGATTCTTATTGATCTTACTCCAACAGTAGCACCTTCATTACAATCAGTAAAAGTTATTTTTACGTATCGAGCATTATCATTCAAACTAGCTGTAACTGTTAAATCGTCCTGTGTACTAACAGTTGAATTAACAACTTTGTGATATACAACATCATCACTAGATATATCTACGTTATAGTAATAAACCCCTTTACTTAGGGTGTCGATTTCTAGAGACGTTAAATATTTTTCTTCTCCTAAATTTATTTTCAACCAATGTCCACCATCATTGTCAGAAGCCTTCCATACTTTATCTAGATTTTTATCTATTGCATTATTGGGATCATAATCACTCCCCTTTTGACTATCTGCAAAGCTTTTGCATCCTAAAGCCAAATTGTTTTTTTCAGGTGTTTCTCCGTCTTTATAGAAAAAAATTTCAAGCTGTTTTTTATCTATCTCAGATAAAGGATGAAATTCATCTGACTGTAAATAACAATTCACAGATTTTTTAAAGGCTTTAACCGCGGGCGTATCCTTCGTCATATTTAATGTATTGATCAAAATATTTCCTTTACCAAATTTAAATTCCGCTAAAACAAAATTTTTTCTATTATTGAAAAAATTCGGTATCACTTGAACCAACGGCTGGAAATTTTCAATCGTATCAGGATATTTAATTGAAAAAGCACCTGTCAATAAATCTTTCCACTGAAAATTAGTATAAACTATCCGTAGGAAATAATTCGAATAACGGACAATTTAAGTCAATATGAGCACCACAACTATCTTTAGACATAAAGTGCACTGGGCTCCAAAATACCGAAAAGAAAGTCGTTTTTTCAGCATTTTTAATAAACCTTGATTTTGGTTCTAATAGTAAGTTCTCTCCATTGTAAACCCTTCTCATTATTTCATCATCAATATAATTAGATTGAATGAAGTATTTATTATACTTCTTATCAAGTGATTTATAGCACCATAAATTCCAACTATTTTCGTAAGTTTCATCGTCAAACCTAATCTTCATTTCTAAGACTAGCTGTTCGCTTTTACTAATTTTATCTCCTACCGTAAAGCTTTGTATTTCTTTTACATTGTTTAACCCCGTTGAAATGTTTTTTATGTTACAATTTTTTTCTATCAGTACTTTTCCTTCTCTATTTTTCAAAGACCAATAAAAATCTACTTTCTTTATATCTTTTAAATAATTTGCTACTTTAGGCAGAAAAGAAAATAATTCATTTGAATAAAAATTCCTTTTTTTAAAAATAGCCAACGGAACTATTGTATTGTTAAATTGCTTAAATTCATCTGCATTTGTTATATTTTTATCTTCCCAAAAAGAGTCCAACATACCAACTGTAGCAGTGCTTTGTCCTGTAAAATCATTTAAACCTAAAAGTTGAAAACCACCCATTCTATCGGTTCCTAAAGCCGCTTCTACTTCAGACTTATACAATTCAAATGCCAAACGACCCGAATCATGAGTAAATACTTCAGCCTCCTCAACCATATTCTTTTTAATTAAATCATCTTTGATAGCCTCAAAATTAACCGGTAATAAATTACCGTTGTACTTTGATATTTCTTGAATCCTAGGATAAATACTATACTGTCCCACTTCGTGTGAAATGATAGGAATATCCCTTTGCTTTATAGCATCATTAAAATTAACATTGGTACCGTTTGATAACTCATCTAAATAATATTGTCCTCTGACTGGTTTCTTTTCAACTGTCTGGGCTATAAAGAAGTCTTCCTCTGGATAAACACTCCGATCCCAATTGGATGTACAAGTATACAATATAGATTTATTCATCGTCTTTAGCTTTTTAACTATATTACGTAAAATGGTATTGTCACCACGTAACTCATTACCACAACTAAAAAAGCAAAATGATGGATGATCTCCATATTCATCAACAATTTGGGCGCTTTCTCTTTCAAAAAATGTATAATGATCCGGCTTATCTCCAAGCACAAATGGCATATAATCATCCAGCCAAATTGGTCCTTCAACTTGAAGATATAATCCTAATTGATCTGCCGCATCAAATGCTGCTTCCGGTGGACACCAGGAATGATATCTAACATGATTAAAACCATAGGACTTAATTTTAGTTAATATTTTTTTCCAACTGTCGATATCCATTGGTGGATAACCAGTTTTAGGAAAAATACAACAATCTACAGTACCTCGTAAGAAAACTGGATTATTATTTAATAACATCTGTCCCCTATTATTAGTAAATTTTCTAAAACCAATGGATTTTGAAAAATTCAAAACATTAGTTCCAGCATGATTTTCTATTGAAATTTTAACTTTGTATAAATGAGGATTGTTTTCATCCCAATAATTTATAGAGTTCAATTTGAATTTTTCGTTAAGCACATCTTTTTTCTTTAATGAATACACAGCACTATCTATTAATTTTGTTTCATCATAAATATTAATATTTAATTTATACTGCTCACTTGTATCCATAAATTCTAAATCTGCATTCAAAACTATTGATTCACCATCGAAATCAGCAAACACATTGATTTTTTCTTCTTTTAAAACGCTTTCAACAATGTGCATTTTCCCGATAGCGCCATTCCATATAGTTTGTGTTTCTTCTGTATAGGCACTTGGTGCTGTTCCTATTTCATGGATATCTCTATTATCAATACATAATGTTATTTCCATCGAAGGAGCCGTAAACTCTGTAATGTCAAACACATGACTTGTGCTTAACGAGTCACATGTCCCAATAAAATTACCGTTAATCCATAAACTAGACTGCCACATAATCCTTTCAAATATTATTTTATAAACTTTTCTTTCATCAAAACCATCCAATTTTATCCTTTTTTTAAACCAAATTTTACCTATATAACTATAACGACTTCGAAGCATATGCACATTTTCTTTAGATAGTTTCCCATCGTAAACATACGAAGATCCAATATTATTATCCGTATTACTTCCAGGAAAAGTGAATTCTCCATCTTCATTAAATCCTTGATACCAATGATTTTTACTTCCCGTATCATCACTATCTAGTTTATAGGACCAGCTTCCACTTATATCATACATTTTCATTTCTCCTTTAAAGTTTATTTTTTAAATCGTTTTTTAATGCTAATCTATCACTTAGTTCTTTCACAATTTTTTCATGCCTTTCTTCAGTTAAAGTTACTTTAAAATAATAAATACAAATAGAAACCATCATTAACAGTGCTGGAGCTAAAAAAGCTAATAAATTAAACATTCTAATGCCATGTTCCGTAATTGAAGATGCAGTGGCCGCCCCTGTCATACCTGCTGTTACCGCAATAAACCCCACCAATCCATTCGATAGCGCTCCAGAAAACTTATCCAACAGAGGCCTAATGGCCAATATAACTGCTTCATTTCTAACTCCTATTTTTAGTTGACCATATTCTACAGAATCAGTGATTGTCATTAACGAAGCTAAAAAAACTAAAGGTTGTGGAAAATAAAACTAATCCGATGATGACTAGTATTAAACTATTTCACCGGATATAAAAAATAAATAAGATAATAACATTAATGTAATTCCTAGGATAAAAACCCATCTTCTACTGATTAATTTAGATATGAATGGATAGAGCGGTATAATTACAAAACCCAATGTCCCTGCAATAAACCCAACTACCCAAAATGCGTCGGGTTTATTTAAAATAAATTTAAAATAGTAAAATAATACTGAAGTTGTAGCGACATTGGCAATTCCATAAATCACATAAGCGATTGACATCCATAAGAGTTGATCATTTGTAACAAGCGCTTGAATAATTTGTTTAATCCCATGGTGATCATTATTTTGTCTTAATAAACTCGTATTTTCTTCAGTAAACAATGCTGTCGTGATTGATGTGATTCCTGCGATAAATGCTGCAACTACAGCAAACAAGAACCAACCTTCAGCACCTTGTGTATGTTTACCAGTTACCAAATATGTAAAGAATGTTGTTACTGAAACCACGGTAATGTTTACAACATTTCCTCCAATAGAAGCACCAAAATTACCTAATGTAACGATTTTGTCTCGCTCACGTGAATCCGTACTCAATGCCGGAACCATCCCCCAAAAAGCGATGTCTTTAAATGAATAAAAACAATCCATTAAAAAGAACACAATTGCAAATACTATAATAAATAAAATTTCATTACGTTTTGCTAATCCACCAAAGTCGGTAAATAAACAAATTAACAAAATGGAACTAACCAAGCCACCTACCGTGATCCATGGTTTGAATTTTCCATACTTAGTATGGGTATTGTCAATGATTCCACCAATTAGCGGGTCAAAAAATACCTCTACAATACGCATAACTACAATCACACTTGTGACTACACTAACTAATTTTGATGAAGTAACTTTATCAACGTTTTGAAACATACCAGTTGTAACAAAAACAATAAAATATGTGCTGAGTACAACGTAAAATACTGAATGACCAAATCCACCTACAGCATATGCAATTCTTTGTTTCAAATTAATCACCTCAAATTTTGGTTTAAAAATAGCCTCCTTTATACAAATTCATAATAAATTGAAAGCGCTAACATAAACATGGAATATTAACCTTAAAAAATGAACAATTGTCCACAAAGGCCATTTATTTTAAATTTTTATAAAATTTATTGATAATAATCTAAAATTCATTGAACCCGCTACCAATCGGTTGCTAAAAAATCTACCTCTACTAACTTTTTGAGATATCTATTTCTTTTCTCAAATCAGATAAACTATTTTTTTCTCTACTATTAAATAGACAAACCTTATACAAACCGACTAAAAATGCCACTACCAGTTAGATCAACGTCCTATAATTTTTTGAATTACTAGACGGATGATATTTTTTTAGTTTTATGCTTGACTTGAAAGATTTACATATAAAAAAGCCATCTTAATTCTATTGATGAATCAAGATAACTTTGTTTATGACTTTAAATACTATCTATCCTCTTAAGTAACTTTCTTTCTAGGACTATGACTTCAAATTAATTCAATCTAAAAGTGAGCTACTTATTTTTTCCTTAATTAAATAATGAAATCAAATTAAATTTATAAATTGGAGTTAGTTTGATTTCATTAATATTAGCAACTTCCCCTTCATTTTCTTCCGATCTAGCCGCCATAGGGGAATCACTCTTAACATAATGGTCTTTACGGATTGGAGATATTGTTAGATTAACAACTGTGTCCTTTGTTTCCGGAACATTATGTTTCAATCCGATATCCCAAACTCTACCATTTGAATAATCGTCGTTAATTAGCTTATCCTCATAAAATGCGTACCCTATATCACCTTCATAATCAACTTCAAGTAGGCAATCTTTAATCCTAGAAGAATCCAAAGGCGTGGTATCTATATGAATAGACATTTTTTTATCATTAACTTTGACAACTTTATAACCAAAATTAACTTTTTCAACTTCCATTTCATACGTTTCAGTTAATTTGTCTTCGTCTACTTTAACCATATTTTTAATGATTTCTGGATCTTTTAATGCCTTGAAAATTGTTAATTTAACATTACTATCGTTAGATTCCATTTTCAAGTTGTTACCATCTGCTAATAATGGGCTTGCTGACAAAGCAATATTATCTTTTCCAGCAAAGTTAAATTTCCAAAAATCTAAACTTTGTTGACTAGTCATAACATAAACATTAACTTTTTTACCATTTGCAGATTTCATCTTATAATTGGTAAGTTCCCCTTTTACTGGGCGAATAACAATATGATCACCATATGATTCAATATCTTCCGAGTCAATGTTATCAATTGTTGTTGAATCTAGTGCCAATTCCGGCTCCATTCCTCTTGGTTGATAGAAGAAGTAATATGATTCGCCTTTACTTTCTACTTTAGTAATTAGCTGAACCGTTGCTGTTTTTATAAGAATCCCATCCATATCAAAGTTAAATGGCAAAATGCAACTCTCTTCATTCTTAAGACCAAATGTTCCACTAAATGGAACTCTCAAACTTTCGTTATCTAACTCTAAATTGATAACTTCATGTTCCTTATCAGTTCCTTTGATATGATCTTGGTAATTATTAAGAAAAATAAATCCTTTACCATCTTTTTGACGAACTGAGTATCTCAAGGTTTTATCATCAGTCGGGTCTATATCTTGCGCCCCTTCTGGTAGTACTGTTTCCATTGGACAAAAATCATCTTGAAAATCCTTAAAAAAATAATGTTGGCGTTTTAAACGATAGTAAGATTCTCGAGGCTGTCCAAATTGTCCCAATACCGCTTGATAATCATAATTAATTTTGGGAGTAGCAGCTTCATTCAAGTATGGGGTTTTAATACCACGTGGATTTGATCCACCATGGTAAACATAGTAGCCAACAAAATTACATCCACTTGCCACTTTAACATTAGTCATAGCATCCACACTTTGATAAGGTAGCTTAAACCGATAACTATAAAATACGGTCATACCACCGCCCATTTCACATGCTGCATATGGTACCTCTTTCGGATTATAGGTTGGATCAAAATTATAAGTTGGGTACCGATAATCCCTATATATATATTCAGGTGTTGCTGGATGTTCTTTAACATTTTTATCGTAAAAAATCCATGGCCAAAACGCATAGCCACCCCCTAAAGGTAAAACTGTATCAGTTTCAGCGACTGCGCCGCCCCAAGCTGTCCCAGTATATATCGGTACATTCATACCAACCTTCTTTGTCAACCTCAACAAAGATTTAATATGCTCATTTCCACCATGACCTGCCGGAATCCATTCATCACTTGTTCCTGTAGTTATCTCCCAAGAGGCTCCAGCGTGTTGGAATTCATTTTCTAACTGGATTCCAATAATAGGTCCACCATTCTCAAAAAATAATCCATGTACTTGTTTTCCAATTTCTTCATATAATTTTTCTACATAATGTAGATATAGTTTATCATTGGATCGAACTTCTAGGGGCTCTCCATATAACCAATCTGGATATCCACCGTTTCTAACTTCGCCGTGGTCCCAAGGTCCAATTCTTAAAATGACATCCAAGCCATGCTTCTTACATAGCTTAACAAACCTGCGCAAGTCTTTATTTCCAGACCATATAAATTGATCTTTAACCTCCTCATGATGATTCCAAATCACGTAAGTTGGTACAATATTAATCCCTCCCATTTTCATTTTTATTAATTCGTCTTCCCATTCATCGCAGTTATATCTACTAAAATGAAATTCTCCACAAATACCAAAGAAAGGATGTCCATCACGAACCATATAGTGATTGGTAAAACTAAATTCATTTCCATTGGGGTCGACACCGTGCAGTTGTGGCAATGCTTCATGAACGTTATTTTTTATACCCTTTAAATTAATAACATTTTCAATTTCCATCTTATTCTCCTTTTAAGTTAATATCTTTAATTATCATTAACTGACCCTTCCGCAAAAGAGTTACCAAAGTTAAGTGCTTTTTTGTCACTGGTAAGTAGGAATGATGATAGAATTGTACAAATTCCAGCAGTAATTCCAATTATCATATAGGTGGTTGAAAATCCAATGGTTGCATACATTACTCCAAACAAAGGTGCCAACATAACTGACATAGCGGAGCTTGTAAACATACAACCCAAATATACCGAGGAAGATAATCTCAAATCAAAATTTAAAGCAATATATTTAAATTGTGCAACCAAAAATAGTGGTTTTTCAAATGAGTGAATGCATTTCATAATGCCGATCCAAAGTGGTCCAAATTGCAAAGAAGACCCAAAAATTCGAACCGACATAATTATACCCGCTAATAATAATGTTCTTTTGGCACCTAATCTTTTACAAATAAAAGGAGCAACCGCCAAGAACAGCGCCTCGAAAATTGTCTGTATCGAACCTAAATCACCAAACCACTTATTACCAATAGCCGCTGATTTAAATTGAGATACAAAATATGTAGCAAATTGTTGATCATACACATCATAAATACAACCGACGCCTATCATAAAAAGTAATAAAATTAAAAAGCGTACATTTTTAACCAAACTAAAGGTATCCTTCAATTTGACTGATTCTGCTTTTTCAATTTCTATTTCGCTAAGTTTAATTTTAGTTAAAGACAAGGCTAAAATAGCAACTACAGCGGCACCAGAAGCTAATAAAAAGTTAATATTAGGTGAAATATTAATAGCGCGACCGGCCACAAAAGTAGCTACAGCCCATCCTAATGAACCCCACATACGGCAACGACCGTATTCAAAACCATATTTGCGTGAAATCTTGTCCATGAATGAATCAATAGCACCATACCCAGCATTAAAAATCATACCCAAATACAGCCCACCTAAAATTGCTCCTAACCAAAATGTATGACGTAGAAGTGGCCCGTACAAATAAATAAAAAATGGTCCAATTGGTAAAACAAGAATTAGAATTCCAAATAATAAACCCTTTCGCAAACCAATTTTATCTGAAACAAAACCAAAAATCGGTTGCATAACGAGGGCCATTAAAGAATTAGCCGAGTAAAGAATACCTGTTTGAGCACTCCCTATTCCTTCAGATTGCCCCAACCAGATAACAAAGAAAGACATTGCTGCCGACCAAGCAAACAAGTAAAAAAAGCTAACAACACTAATCGCAATAAAATTTCGATTACGATCCTGGATTTTATTCGTAAGTTCTACACCCAAAACAGTCACCACCATTTCCACAAAATAAAAGCACTTTCCGAATACATAAACATTATGTATTGAAAGCGCTAACAAAGACATAGACGATCAACCTTAAAAAATGGATAATTGACCACTAATTGCTATAATTGCTTATTATGTTTTTTTCTAAACTCCCTTGGAGCTTTTCCGATACTTTTCTTAAATATTCTTGAAAAATAGTAAGGATCTTCATAACCTAATCTGGAAGCCACTTGTGAAACAGCCAAATTAGTATCTTGTAGGTAATAGCTAGCTTGTTTCATTTTAATATCTAAAATAAACTCGTTAACACTTTTTCCAACGGTCTGTCTAAAAATACGACTTAAGTAACTTTTTGAAATATCTAACTCTTTTGTCAGAGTTGATAAGCTAACTTTTTCATCTATATGATCATAGATAAATTTTACTGCTCTAGTTATATACTCATTTCCCATCGTATATGATCCCTTAGGCAATACTGAATGAAGCGATATATACGCTAAAGTCATTCCTAAAACTTGAGAAGTGTAAAACACAGATTGATATGAAAATCCATTCGAAAGCGATTTTATCATTTGCCAAAATTGTGACATAATCAACTGTGTTTCGTCACTTTCAAGTTTGTTAATTACCAAAAATCCGTCACCTTGGAGCGCTTCTTGTGGTATATATTCTTCAATTGCATCCCCTGCAAAATGCACCCAAAATATATCCCAAGGACTTCCATCACTCGAAAAGTATGTATGCTCTTTATTAGGTGGTAACAACGCTATCTGTCCGCTTTCTATATTCCAAGTCTTATTCGAAGAACGAATCGTTCCTTTCCCATAAGTACAAAAAATTAAAATCCATTCCTTCGCCCCATTATCACGATGGACAAAATGGAACTTAGCTTTGGGATAAAAACCTAAATCCGTTATATATAACTGTTTTACAATGTCAGAAAACGTGAAATTATTTAATACTTCAGACGGCAAAACATATAAATACTCATTCTCAAAACCATGCAATTTTTTCATAATCCCACCCCTAAATTTTTAATAATTTTATTATCAAGATAATAGCACACACTTTGAACAGCAACAATTACTTGGTTGTATATAATCCATCATTTAGCTCATTTCCTTCATTTAAAGAAAACGCTTTCTGTCATATTCTGGTATCGAACAGTAGAAAGGAGATTTACTATGTCTATACAAGATAAAGTTATTTTAACTGAAAAAAATATCACTATTCCGACATATCCGGTTGGAAAACCAGAGAAAAATCCAATGTTTTTAGAAGATCGTGTTTACCAAGGTAGTAGCGGTAAAACCTACCCTTTTCCCGTAACTGAAAAAGTATTTGACGAAAAAAAAGATAAAGAGTACAAAGCTATAATATTAGAAAACGAGTATATTCAAGTAACCTTTTTACCTGAACTAGGCGGACGTATCCAACGTATGTTAGACAAGACTAACAACTACGATTTTGTCTACTATAATCATGTCATTAAACCCGCTTTAGTCGGATTAGCTGGTCCATGGATTTCAGGAGGAATTGAATTCAATTGGCCTCAACATCATCGTCCAGATACCTTTGCACCTATAAATTATTACACGCGCAATAACGACGACGGTTCCAAGACTGTTTGGATGAGTGATGTTGACCAAATGTATGGCACTAAGGTATTGGTCGGTTTTACCATGTTCCCTGACAAGGCTTACCTGAAAATAGATGAAACATTTTCAAATCCGACCGATTTACCACAGACCTTTTTATGGTGGGCAAATCCAGCCGTACCAGTAAACGAAAATACTCAATCAATTTTCCCACCAGATGTTAATGCCGTTTTTGATCATGGTAAACGGGCGGTTTCTGACTTTCCAATTGCTACTGGAGAATATTACAAAGTTGACTATTCTAGTGGCGTGGATATTTCACGGTATAAAAACGTCCCTGTCCCTACTTCGTACATGGCGGCTAGTTCTAAATATGATTTCTTAGGAAATTATGATCATCAAAAGAAGGCCGGTTTATTACATGTTGCCAATCATCATACATCTCCCGGAAAAAAACAATGGACATGGGGACATGGGGATTTTGGAAAATCGTGGGATAACCAGCTAACTGACAATGACGGTCCTTACATTGAATTAATGGTTGGTACTTTTACTGATAATCAACCCGATTTCACCTGGCTAAATCCACATGAAGAAAAACATAGCACGGAATACTTTATGCCGTATAAGGAAGTCGGTTCAGTCAAGAATGCAACCGTTGATGCTGCCGTAAATCTAGAAACAACTTCTGAGGGCTTAAAAATCGTTGCATACGCGACATCAGAATTCAAAGATGCACGCATTATTCTGAAAAATAAAAATGATGTACTTATTGATAAAGAAGTCGACTTAAGTCCGGTTAATATTTTTAAGGATATCATTCCTCAAAAATCTAATGAAGTTTTATCTGATTACTCTGTTCAAATAACTGATCAATTTAATAAAATTTTGGTTTCATACCGTCCAGATGCCGAGAAAATGAAACCTATTCCAGATGCTGCTAAAGCCATTCCAAATCCTGAAGATATTAAAACCAACGATGAACTATACAATGCTGGTCAACATCTTGAACAATATCGTCATGCAAGTTTTAGACCAGAGCAATACTATCTAGAAGGACTAAAACGAGATAAATTTGATAAACGCATTAATGATGCTTATGGTCTATTACTCTATCGCCAAGGATTATTTAGTGAAAGTGAGAAATTCTTCAGACGAGCACTCAAACGCCAAAATATGCATAATACTAATCCTGTATCAGGTTTTCCAAGTTATCACTTAGGGATCAGTTTAGAAAAACAAGGTAAATTTGATGAAGCATATGATGCTTTTTACAAAGCAACTTGGTCAGCTGACACAAAATCAATCAGTTTAATTGCGATGGCTAAAATAAAGATGGCCAAAAATGACATCGAAAATGCACTTAAATTTATTAACCAGGCCCTTATATTTAACTATAACGATTTAGAAGCCCGTGCCTTAAAAGGTCATATTTTAATTAAAAAAGAACGACACCATCAGGCTAAAGAAATCTTATTAGACAGTCTTTTAATTGATGAGAGCTGCCCTGCAATCTTATTTGAATTATCTAAATTAGATTCCGATTACCTAACTAAATTATCTGATTTTACTCATGATCGTTTAAATGATGTTCTTGGTCTCGCCGAATTATATATAGAATCTGGCCAATTTGAAGATGCTCTATCTGTTCTTGATGTTTATGATGGAACGAAAAATCCTATGCACCTTTATTATAAGGCATTTGTTTACGAAAAAATGAATTTAGTAGATAAGGCCTTGTCAGCAGCAATTGAAGGTTCCAAAGCTTCTCCCGATTATATATTCCCTAACCGGTTGTTTGAAGTAAATGTTTTAAACTTTATCCAAGCTAAGAATCCTGAGGATGGATTTGCACCTTATTATCTTGGCAATTTGTACTACGATCGTAGAATATATAATAAAGCAGAGAAGCTATGGGAAAAATCGACCCGTATTAATCCTGATTACGCGATGTCACACCGTAATCTTTCTATATCATATTATAATAAGAGTAACCAGCAGCAATTAGCCAAGAAATCATTGGAACGTGCATTTGAACTAGATCCACAGAATTCTCGCTTGGTAATTGAACTAGATTCTCTATACCAAAAACTTAAAATGCCACTTACTGATAGGATTAATTTCTTAGAGAATCATATTGATTTAGTTAACCAACGTGACGATAGCTATATTCAGTACATCACCCTCTTAAATGAAACTGGCAAATATGAACAAGCTTATAATATGATTATGAAACGCAACTTCCACCCTTGGGAAGGCGGCGAAGGCAAAGTCAGTTCTCAATACGAATATGCATTAGTTGAAATGGCCAAAATCGATATAGATAATACGGCATACGAAGATGCAATTCAAAAATTGAAGAAAGCACTCGTCTTCCCCCGTTCCTTAGGAGAAGGAAAGCTACCAACTGCTAATGATAACGTTATCAATTACTACCTTGGATATGCTTATAAAAAATTAAATAAGAATGAAGAAGCCATTAAGTACTTTACCTTAGCAACAACTGGTTTAGAACATCCTTCCAGTGCTCTTTACTATAATGATCAACCTTCTGATACCATCTTCTATCAAGGCTTGGCCTTTGAACAATTAGGAAAGCTTGATAAGGCTTCGGGAAGATATCATCAACTAATTAGTTATGGGAAAAAGCATATTTTTGATAAATTTGAAAAAGATTACTTTGCAGTATCTTTGCCAGACGCCCTTCTTTTTAAAGATGATTATCAGCTACGCAACACTATCGATTGCTACTATTTAATGATCTTAGGTTACATTGGACTTGGAAATCATGATAAAGTCCCTGAAGTTCTTGATTTAGTTGATGATTTAACTAATAATCATCAAGGTATAATTCGGCATCGAGAATTTATTAAATATCAAGTTTAATATAGACAAATTAAAAAGCGCTAAAATTAGTGCTTTTTAATGTATCTGAAAGGTCTCAAAACAATGATAACAATTAAAGAATATAACAAATACAGTCAAATTTCTTTAGAAAATCGTCATGGAATTAAAATCAATTTACTCAACTACGGTGCCACAGTAAAAGATTTTCTGATACCGGGAAGAAAATCACCTTTAGATAACATTGTCTTAAGCTTAGAATCTCCAGAATATTATAATTTAGAACGAACCTATCTTGGAGCCACTGTAGGAAGGGTCATTGGTCGCATAAAAAACGGTGTTTGGCTTGATGGAAAAGCAATTCATAATTTTGACCTAAATGACGGTGTAAACCACGCACACGGTGGATTCAATGGATTAGACACGCAAGTATATAATTATGAAATTGAGGATAACATTGATTGTTCAAAAGTTTATTTCCATTTAATTGACCCCGATGGACATAATAATTATCCCGGAAATTTAGAAATGTCAGTAATATATACTTTGGATCAAAATGATACTTTGTCTTATGAGATCAAAGCAACTACTGATAAAAAAACCATTTTTAATCCAGCCAACCACAGCTATTTCAACTTAAACAGTGGTAATAACATTTTGGACCAATATTTAAGCATAGATGCAGATTATTACTTAGCACTAGATGAAAATAATATTCCATTCAAAAAAGCACAAAAGGTAAAGGAATCAGTTTTTGATTTTCGCAACCCGACATTAATTGGCAAAGCAATTCGATCCAATGACCCTCAAATAAAATCTCAATTAGGATTAAATCACCCATTTTTATTGAATAAAAATGGTAAAATTGACGCTACCTTAGAGAGTTTAGATCATCAACGAAGATTAGAATTATCTACAACCGCACCATCCATCGTCGTATATACTGGGAATCATTTTAATCATAGAGGTTACACAAAAAACATCGGACAATATGCAGGTGTAGCTTTAGAAACACAGGTTCCACCAAGTCAAGACGAACAATTACGTGAGATAACTTTACTACCAGATGAACGCTTTTACCGACGAACTAGTTGGCATATTGATTTTTAATCTTTGATTTAGAACTTTAAAAACCTTTATTCAATCTTAAAAAAACAGGGTGTTCTTGGTACTTTATGTCGTTGCTGATGCAGGATATGATTCTGAAAGCAATTATCTGTATATTGAAGATGAGCTTAGCGGACATGTTGCTTAGATTCCTCACGGAACCACGGTAAAAGGAAATTGTCGTAAATGGAAGAATGATGACCAAAAGGTTATGAATTGGGACGATTACTTCGACCCACACAGCGTTAGATTTAATTTTAATGCTTATCGAAAACGAACTAATAAAAATGGATTCACTAGGACCTTTAAGGAATATGTTGCTGAAAAATACGATGTTGACCACAAACTAATATCAAAATCACTGACTCCAAAGGGATATACAGAAAAAACTTGATTAATGAAGATTGAGAATATTCTAAAGCAAAAAAGAACGAAAAATCGGATTTTTGATTTTTCGTCCTTTTTATTTATTGTGAGAGGCATTTTTGTCACAACCTCATTTTACTTCACTTATTTTTACTTGGTAGTTGTTTTAAGAACTAATGACTCTGGTGTAACTTGTGCATTACCTTTGAACTTCATCACCCGAACTGCATCCATGTTCGTAACGATGACGATCATTGGTGTTTGCTTACCCGCATTTTTAATTGCGTCTAAGTTAACTTTAGCTACAACGTCACCATGTTTAACCATTTGTCCGTCTTCCACCTTAACATCGAATGGAGCACCATTTAATTCTACAGTGTCGATTCCCATATGAAGAAGAACTTCTAAACCGGCATTTGTTTTGAAACCAATTGCATGTTTAGTTGGAAATACTGATGTGATTGTTCCATCAACTGGAGCAGTAATAGTTCCATCAATAGGATTAATAGCATATCCGTCACCTAACATCTTTTGAGCAAACGTGTCATCAGGAATTTCCTCAATGTCCATGTATTGTCCATTAGCAACACTATAGAACTCTTCTGTAACATCCCGTTTAATACCATCAGCAACCGTTTCTTCTGTTGGAGCTGGTTCATCTGCAGTCTTCACTGAAGAAATTGGGGCCTTAGCATTGCTTAATTTTGCAAGTGCATCTGAAACAAATTGAACTTCAGTACCAATAATAATTTGTAGGTTATTTTTATCAATCTTGTTTAATCCTGCAGCACCACTACGTTTGATTGCATTTTCATTAATATTATCTGTGTCATTCAATTTAAGACGAAGACGTGTTGTACAGTTATCCACAACTTGTAAGTTGTCTGAACCGCCTAAAGCAGCATAAATCTTCTTAGCTTGAACAGTATACTTATCATCTGAATCATCAGTTGCAACTTCTTCAACACCGTCATCTTCACCTAGTTCTTCGCGACCTGGGGTCATCAAATGGAATTTCTTAATCGCAAAATCGAAACCAAAATAGTAAATTGCAGCCATTACAAGGCCTTGAACAATTAACCATAGTGGTTGATTAGCGATAGGATTCTTCAAACTAAGCACATAATCAACTAAACCTGCACTGAATGCGAATCCAGCTGTCCAATGCATAAATGCCGCAAATGCAAGTGATAGACCAGTAAAGATAGCATGCAATACGTATAGAGGCCACGCAACGAACATAAATGAGAATTCAAGTGGTTCCGTAACACCGGTGAAGAATGAAGCAAACGCAGCAGCTAACATCAATGATGCTGTAGTTGCTTTATTTTCAGGACGAGCATTTTTGTAAATAGCATAAGCTCCGGCTGGAAGTCCAAACATCATGATTGGGAAGAATCCAGCTTGATACATACCTGTAACACCCTTTGTACCTTGGGAAGCCAAAAATTTACCAATATCATTAATCCCAGCCACGTCAAACCAGAATACGGAATTCAAAGCTTGATGTAAACCAGTTGGGATAAGGAGACGGTTGAAGAAACCGTACAATCCAGCACCAACCCAGCCTAAGTTTAAGATAAACTTAGCGAATGTAACGAGTGCACCGTAAACTGGTGGCCAAATAAATAGTAACACTACACTGACAAGCAGCATAACAAGGGCAGCCATAATTGGTACTAAACGCTTACCACTAAAGAAGGAAAGGGCCATCGGTAATTTTGTTTCGTGGAATCGATTGTATAATGCTGCAGCAATCAAACCAGCAATAATTCCGATAAATACATTACCAATTTGAGCAAACGAAGCATCAACAGTTGTAGGTTTGATGTTCATTAATGTAGCAACCGATTCAGGTTTTAATACATTAACCGGTAGCTCAAAGGCAACTAACCCAGCAAGGGCCGCAGCCCCAGATTGATCGACTGACATCCCAAGGGCTAAGCCAACGGCGAATAACAGTGGTAGTTGACCTAAAACAGCGTTACCACCAGCTTGTAAGAAATGAGCAACTACGTCATTACTGTAAGAAGCCCACCAGTTACCAATACCAACCAACAAAGCGGCGGCAGGTAAAACGGCTACGGGAAGTTGTAAAGAACGACCCATGCGTTGCAAATATGCTTTCATGAAAATACCTCCAAATAGAATATTGAATAAATGCAATAATTCAATTCTATGTTAGTGAAAACGCTGTTTCAAGCGTAAATTATTGGTATAATCCGCTTTATGGGTCTTTTTTATAAAAAAACAAAATTGGTATATACCTATTATTAGTTTTTGAAAGCGCTGTTTTGATAAAAAATTACATATTTGAATTTACCGTGGTCTAAAGGACTAAATTTTTTTAAAAAATTATTGGTTACAACCTCCGTAGACCGCTTTTTTGGACAGCAACTAAATCCTCGTATCACTACTCTCTATCTATTGTTTGCTCAATATGGCTAGAAATCATTCTAAAATTTAATTTGCTATTCGAAAACACACTAAAAAGAAGCCCTATATAAAGGGCTTCCTGCTAATTAGACTTACTATTTTATCCTTTTTAAAGGCGTTAATATAATCGAAGAAACAACCTACTTTAGAAGCGTGCATAACCTAAAGCATGTTGCGCAGCCAAATTAATTAAACTCCATTGCCGGTCGTAACCAGGTTGGAAGAAGAAGTCAGCTTCGGCTAAGTCTTCAACTGTCAAACGGTGTTCTACCGCTAAAGCCAAAACATTTCCTTGAGCAGTTAAATCGCATGTTGAAAGAACTGCGCCACCTAAAACGATGTGGGTATGAGGATCAAACGTGATGTCAACATCCACGCGAACGTTTCCTTCTGACTCAGGAACGTATGCAGGACGAATGTGATCGACATAGTGTGAATTAACGATTTCAACATTAGAGCGTTCTGCAGTAAATTCATTTACACCCGTAGAAGCAAAGTGTTCGTCAAATACATGCAGCGCTGATGAGCCGACTACGCCTTTAAAGATTTGGGTTGGTTTCTTCTCGAAAATATGATTTACAACGTATTGGGCTTCACGCCGGGCAGTTGTAGCTAAAGCAATTGGGGACGGTTTTCCAGCCGGGATAGATAATGGTAAGATGGCATCTCCGACTGCAAATATGTCGGGCACGTTGGTTCTCAAGTAGCCATCCACATTGATGAATCCGCGATCTGTCAGGTCTACTACGCCCTTGAGCCATTCTGTATTAGGTTGTACCCCGGCAGCTTGAATTACAAGGTCTGCAGGATAACTGCCCTTCTTAGTTTCCACACTGGCAACTTTTCCGTCGCCCTTAAATGCGGTAATGCTCTGGCTCATTTCTACTTGGACGCCGTTGTCAGTCAACGTTTTATCGATAATTTCAGTCATTTCAGGGTTGAGATAATTGCCGAGGGGACGATCGATAAAATCAAATAAAGTGACGTGTTTACCTTTCTTAGCAAATACTTCAGCTGCTTCAATCCCGATGTATCCTGAACCAACCACCGCAACATTTTTAATACTATCATCAGTTAATGCTGCCTTAATCTTTGTAGCCCAGTCGTAACCTCGCATTAAATATACATTTTCAAGGTCTGTACCTGGGACTGGCAAATTCTTAGGCGTCACTCCTGAACTAAGAATCAATTTATCATAAGCAACTTGTTCTTCTGTACCTTCTTTTAAATCCTTAACGGTTACCTGTTTTTGGTCAACATCAATTGCCGTAACTTGGTGATTGTTATAAATCTTTCCGCCCTTGGAAGTGATGTCTTCTGGTCGGAAGTTCCTTACGTCATTAACATCCGTAACTTGGTCTTCTAAGTAAAGTTGCATCCCACAGGACATGAACGATACGAAATCACCCATTTCATAAATCGTAACATCGACGTTATCGTATTTATCTAACAGCTCAATTGCCGATTCATGTCCGCCATGTGATGCCCCAACAATAATAACTTTTGCTTTATCCATCTATAATATCCCCCTATTCATAATATTACAGCTATAGTGTAACTCTTTTTGTAAACCGTTTACAAACAAAACGACAATAATTTTACAAAAACTATACTTTAATGCATTAAATGTATTTGCTTAAATAAAATTATTAAGTACTTAACGTTAGATAAGTTAGAGTTTAAATAGAAGTAACCAACAAATCTCCTAATAAAAAAGCCACCCATTTAATAATCAAACAGCTTCAATTATTGTACCTACGCCCATACCGCCACCAACGCAAAGGCTAGCAAGGCCTCTCTTTAATTTTTGATCGTGTAACTCGTATATCAAACTCACTAATATTCTTGCTCCCGAAGCGCCTACTGGGTGTCCCAAAGCAATCGCACCACCATTAATATTCACGTTCTCTGTTTTTAACTTTAATTTTCTAATACATGCAATCGATTGCGCTGCAAAAGCTTCGTTGAGCTCATACAAATCAATGTCTTCTTTCGCTAATCCTGCATTTTTTAATACTTCGTTAACAGCATAGTACGGTCCCATGCCCATCATGTCTGGACTTAAACCTATCAGAGAACAATTCACCCACCTTGCTAAGGGCTTTAATCCGTGTGCGATAACTGCTTCCTTAGAAGCAAGGATTAGCGCTGCAGCCCCATCGTTAATCCCAGAAGAATTGCCGGCAGTAACCTCCCCATCTAACTTAAACGCTGGTTTTAAATTTCCCAATTTTTCAATGGTTGTGTCCTTTCGTGGAGCCTCATCTTTGTTAAATAAATATTTGCCATCCGCTTGATTTATGGTTATTGATGTAATTTCTTTATCAAAGCGACCATTATTTTGCGCATCAACTGCCTTCCGGTGACTAGCTAAAGCAAACTCATCCATTTCACGTCTGCTAACATGGTATTTCGAGGCAACATTTTCAGCGGTAATCCCCATATGATAGTGGCCCCAGGCGTCAGTTAGCGCATCACTTAGAATTGCATCTTCTAAAACTTGATTACCAAGTCGCTGCCCAAATCGCGATTTACGCGAAATTAAAGGCGCTGCCGACATGCTTTCCATTCCTCCAGCAATTACGACTTTTGCCTGTTTTGAAGCGATAAGGCTTGCCGCTAAATTAATACTAGATATACCAGACCCGCACACATCATTAATAGTGATGGCCGGCACAGAATAATTAATGCCTGCGGATACCGCTGCTTGCCTTGCTGGGTTTTGACCATTACCTGCTTGAATCACATTCCCCATAAGTACTTGATCAACGTAATTATCCTCTAAATTAGCTTGTTCCATTGCTGCCTTTATTGCAAATCCGCCTAGTTCAGCGGCTGTAAATCCTTTTAGACTTCCACCTAGTTTGCCGATTGCCGTCCGTTTGGCTGCAACTATATAAATTTCATCCAATCCTTGTTCACCCCATGTATCTTACTAAATGCCATTTTATTTAAAAGAAACGGCACAACTGCTCGTTACTATGCAAAAAATTTATTGACGCTCTTCATCAAGAGTATCTGAGCGCTTTCAAAACTCGTTCTCTCGTTTATTCTTAAGCATTAATGTTATCACTTGTTATATTTCTTTACATATACTATTTATACATCAGGCAAAATCATTACGTTTTTTTATAAAATGCGTTCTCCGCTTTGCCCAATTTCTAAAGCATTTTACCCAAAAATCCTCCATATTCGATAAACTAAAATATGCTAAAATCACATTAGAATCAGAATTTATAAGAAAAGTAGCGTATAAATGCGCATACATCACGCAAAAGTCCGTCAACGATGGTTATTGGCAACGAACGGATTTATCTAAAATATGCTATATCATTTAAGTGAATGGAGAATTTTTATGAGTAGTGAAAAAATTGAATGGCGGAAGGAAGAAAAAGGCTTTTCCCTTAGGAAAAAGCCTCAAATATTAACCATTCCCGAACAAAATTATTTTAGTATTGCTGGCGAAGGTGATCCTAATTTACCTGATTTTCAGAAAAGGGTTCAATCCCTGTATCCTGTTTCTTATGCTATTCGGATGAGTCAAAAGAAAGGCTGGGATATCCCTAACTTTAAGCTATATACGGTGTACCCACTCCAAGGATACTGGGGAATTCAAGACCAATATTTAAATGCTCCGGTAATGAAAAAAGAACACTTTAAATACATTATCAGCATTAAACAACCAAGTTTTGTAACTGACGAGATTGCCAAAGAAGCTCTAGAACGTGCTAAACCTAAGATTGATGCTTCCCTGTTTGATCAAATTTATTTCGAGCATCGTCCAGCACAACTGGTCGCCCAAATCGTACACGTTGGCTCATTTGATACTGAACCCGAAAGTTTTCAAAAATTAGAGCAATTTATTGATGAAGCTGGTTATCAACGTAGTGAAAAAGAACATACGGAAATCTATATGAGCGATTTCCGCCGGGTTGAGGAAGCTAAGCGCAAAACTATTTTACGGGTGGCTATTCAGGAGAAACAGTAATTAGTTAAGGTGATGGTTTGCTTGTTGGCTCTGTGAATATTGTCAAGTATGCCCAATTTTTTCAAGTAAGGTATCTATTTTTTCGAATGAAAAGACCTTGAGGATTTTGTTTCAATCTTTAAGGTCTTTTTTGTTTTTTAGCTAAAACACTAGATATCCATTCTTAACCACCAAATTTTGTGTAAACACAAAGCTTTGTAACCATTCTTTATGTTTCCCACCGCTTAAACCAACTAATCCCACCCGCCAAAAATAATAAGCTAGTGACTAGGCTGGCTACTATTCCAATTACCCCTGTTTGTTCTGCTAAACCGATAACCTGGTTCCTAAAATTTTCGTCTACCGAATTAACTACAAATACATTTGTAATCTCAGACAACCGATAAGCATACGTCCAAGGAATTAAATACCAAATTTTCTCACCAAGATTGGTTGTTCCAATAAGGGTTGACAATAAAAAGCCGAAAATGCTCACGCTAATTGAAATTCCTAAATTCCATTTAAAACTTATCCAGATTTGTAAGGCAACCACTGGCAGAGTTCCAATCACTCCAAAAGCCACTCCCATAAGTAATATTCTTAGCGGAATCGCATTTGCTAGCCCCAAAGTACCTAACCAAAAGATCCCCGTAGATAACAGAATACTAACTAAAAAGCATAAACATAAAAAGATATACTTCGTTAAAAAGATTTTCTTCCTGGAAATTTGGTTAGCGAATAAAGCGGAAAATTGTTTTATTTCAGCTTCTTTATGGATATCTAGTCCTACCAAAACACCTATAAATAACGGCATAATCAAAGATAGCCATATATTGAACCATGTGTTAATAAGATTTATTCGTACAATCCCTTTATGCGTCCAAATATAAAGTATCGTAAAAAACGCAAGCAAAATCGGAAATGCGATAACCATCCACCGAATGCCAGTCCTTTTAATTTTAAGCCACTCTGCACTAATGAAATTCATTTGAGGATACTCTCCTTTTTAAAAATCGCGGCACTTCCAAAAGTAAGCACTACAAATAATCCTACCGCTAGTGAAACACCAACCGGGACCACTGAAGCATTTAGAAGTGCATCTCCAGCCATCAGTTTTGTTCCGTTCGGGTGTACTCCAATCAAGGGACTCAATACTCGAATACCCCAGGTCCAAGGGTCAAAAAGCCAAAAACTTCTGGCTGCAAAATACATCCCGCTAAAAGCACCCATAATAGCTACAGAAAAATTCAATAAGTGTCCCCATAAGTAATCTAATATTAGATGCAACGGTAACAAGGGAAGTAAACATACCCAACAAAACAAATCATCCCAAACTAAATCCACAATTGGAATGGGACCGCCCACAAGCATTATTCCAATTATCGTAAGACCAATCGCCAAACAAAGGTTAGGAATTATCATATAGATTGCAAAAACAATAATCTTATTAATCCATAATTTTTGAGGAACAATATTATGAATTAATTGCGCTTCAAAATTCCTCCCCTCATTTTCTGTATTAATAATCATCATTGCTAATAATGCAATACTGATTGGCAAAAACACTGCTGGCCACCAATTAAAAATAAGTCCGAATAGCTTATCCCAAGTAAAGGTGTTGTTATGTGCCGCGATTGCCTCTTTCGCGTTAGCCGATATTATGGCAATCATTATTGTTAGGATCAATGGCAGAATTGGAATTAGAAAAAACAGCTTTTTCAGAAAAGTCCGCCTATACTTTAATATTTCGACCGCAATACTATTCATAACGTTCACCCTTAGTTAACACAATCTTAGTAAAGAAATCTTCCAAGCTTTCTTTTTGATCTGGTACGCCTTCAAACAACAATTTTCCCCTATTAATGATGCCAATTCGGTCGATTACTTGAGCTACTTCAGATAAAATATGGCTAGAAAGAATCACCGTAATCCCTTGTTTAGGGAAACCTGCGATTAAGTCTCGCAGTTCTTTAACCCCGAAAGGGTCTAACCCGTTGGTTGGTTCGTCTAAAATAAGCAATTTCGGGTTATTCAGCAAAGCCAGTGCAATTCCTAATCGCTGTTTCATTCCCATTGAGAACTTACCCGCCGTCTTTTTGCCAGTCTTTTTTAGATCAACTATTTCTAAGACTTCACTAATTCTGCTAACAGGTATGTTCAATAATTTAGCGTGGACTAATAAATTTTCCTCGGCAGTTAAATTATTATATAAAGCGGGCCCTTCAATCAGCGCACCGATGTTATCTAGATCTTTTCTAGATATCGGATGTCCATCAAAGATAATATTCCCTTCGGTAGGCGCTAGTAGCTGAACAATCATTTTTAATAACGTAGATTTGCCCGCTCCGTTAGGTCCTATCAGACCATATACCGTATTCCTTTTAATGTGCAGTGAGATATCATTATCAGCTAATTCATTTTTGAATTTTTTTGATAAATGACGAGTTTCTAAGATTAAATCTTCCAAACGTAATCCCTCCCTGGATGCCATTGTTTATGGCATTTGTTCCAACCATTGATAAATAACTAAATCGCAATCGTTGCCTTTCATTCCTTAGATCTTCCTTTATAGAAATCGCTTTCAAAAATACGGCTGTCCACGGCATCTAATCACTCGATCGATAAGGATTGAAAGGTTCTATTTTATGTAAAATGCAGGAAGTAACATTAACTTTCACGCATTTTAATTAACTTAATGCATCCGATTGAATTCAAAACTTTTTTAGGTAAAATGGGGACCATCGTCATCCTGCATTTCGCGAAACTTACATTTCAAATCTACTAATAAACTTTCAACTTTTGATTTCACCTAAAGGATAGCACTCGATTACCTCTTAAAATGCATTCTGAATATTCTTTAAAGTTTCTTAGCTTTACCATTTCACCTAACTACTAACACGCGCAGCTAAATGATTAGCCATCCCTAATCTCATTGGTTAGCATCTAAAATTGCCCCTCCCTGAATTTTAAAAAAACAAAAAAGGAAACCACTTCGTCGTTAAACGAAATGATTTCCTTAATAGCCACTACTTACTAATAGCGTGACTTTTTAATGTGCAAAACGCTAAAATCAAACTATTTGGCTTCGATGACGATTTGATCATCAACCAAATCAGCTTTCAAGTTCTTCACATCTAAATGATCAAGATAGAAATCAGTAACCTTGTCCCGAATTTGTTGTTCGATCACTCTTCTTAGTGGACGAGCGCCCATTGCTTCATCGTAACCTTGTTCCATTAACCAATCCTTGGCTGGTTTAGTTACTTCCAAAGTCAAATCTTTCTTCGCCAATGTCTTTTGAACATCCGCAATCATTAGATCAACGATTTGACTTAAGTCTTTCTTAGTTAAGTGTGAGAATTCTACGATGCCGTTGAACCGGTTTAAGAATTCAGGCCGGAAGAATGGCGCAAGTCGATCCATTAGGGATTGATCCTTAGCATCGTCGCCAGTTAATTTTTCGTTACCGAATCCAGCGTTTGACGTTGCAATGATAATTGTGTTCTTGAAGTTGATTACGTTTCCTTGACCGTCCGTTAAACGTCCGTCGTCCATTACTTGAAGTAAAAGTGTTAGGACTTGGGGATCCGCTTTTTCAATTTCATCTAATAGCACAATTGAATATGGGTTCCGCCGTACACGTTCGGTTAGGGTATTTGAGTTATCATCGTATCCTACATAACCAGCTGACGTACCAATTAATTTGGAAACCGCCGTCCGGTCCGAATATTCACTCATGTCCAACCGAATAATCGCATTCTTATTGCCAAACATATCTAAAGCCAACTGTTTAGCTAATTCAGTTTTACCAACCCCGGTCGGGCCGACGAATAGGAAGCTGCCAATTGGTTGTTCACCTTCGGAGAATCCAGCCCGGTTCCGCCGAATTGCCCGAGCAACCATTTCTACCGCTTCGTCTTGACCGATGACCTTGCTCTTCAAACGACTATCTAAATCTTTTAGCCGTTCAATATCGTTAGCACCCATGTCAGAAACTGGAATTCCGGTTAACCGTTCTACCGATTGAGCAACGTCGTCAACCGTTGCAACGACTTCTTCTTTCTTATCTGCATTCTTAATTTGCTTGTTGGTCTCTTCAATCCGTTGCTTTAGGTCAGCGGCACGTTTGAAGTCTTCTTCTTTAACAGCCTGTTCCTTTTCTTTTTCAAGCTTATTGAGCTTTTCTTTTAAGGTTGCTTGATCACTTTCAGGCTGACGAGCTGCCAAGTGGGCGGCGGTCATATCGATTAAGTCAATCGCCTTATCTGGTAGAGTTCTTTGTGGAATGTACTGAACCGAATAATCCACCGCTGCCTTCAAAACATCATCGGGGAGTTTTACGTGATGATGTTTTTCGTATAAATCCTTAACACCTTGCAAAATTTTAAACGTATCTTCCGCGCTTGGTTCATTGACCACCACGTCGTTAAACCGCCGAGCTAGCGCTGCATTTTTCAAAATTGTATTACGGTATTCGTCTTGGGTAGTTGCCCCAATGACGGTTAATTCACCACGGGACAATGCTGGCTTAATAATATCTGCCATCCCTTTGCCACCATCTTCGCCGCCGGTTGAACCCGCGCCAATAATTTGGTGAATTTCGTCAAAGAATAGGATAATATTTCCAGCTGCCTTAACTTCTTTGACTAAGTCTTTGATGTTTTCTTCAAACGACCCCCGATATTGGGTTCCTGCTTCTAGAGAGGATAAATCGATTGAATAAATTTCTTTGCCTTGAATAGCTTCCGGAACGTTACCATTTACAATTGCTTGTGCTAAACCTTCGACAATTGCAGTTTTACCGACTCCGGCGTCCCCAACTAAAATAGGGTTATTCTTTGTTCTCCGGCTCAAAATTTCCGCCGTTTCTTGAATTTCATTTTCACGTCCAATAACTGGATCTAGCAGACCATCGCGGGCTTGTTCAGTCAAGTTAGTTCCTAACTTCTCCAAAATACCACCCTTTTTAAGGGCCTGTTGTCCGTCCTTGGATACTTCGATTGTTTTTGCATTTTCTGGTAGTTTACCAGTTGCTCGATATTGAGCAAACTCATCTGGTGTTAACGACTGCCCATTGACCAAGTAACGAGCGGAATCCGAGTTAGGATTTCCCATCCGTTTGAATACTTGATTAAAAATATCATCCATATCATTGTTGAAAAAAGGATCATTTCCGTAAAAATTGGCCATGTAACAACACCTCCGTTAATTAAATGAAGTAAAAATCGTGTTGCAATATTAATTAGAAGCACTCTTTTCACCTACAACTATAGTATACATCCTTCTTAGCACTCTGTTAAGCAAAGTGCTAACTCGATTACCCTGTATAATATTTATGGGTGTGAAATACCATATTAGCGCGATTTCCCGGCTTTAAAAGTTTTCCGTAAGGATTAAATATTGCGCCTTAGCATCTAAATTTAAACATTCAGGATCTTAAATTTCACTTCCGTACAGCAAGTCGAAACCCATTGGCAAATTTAGAAATATCTCCAACCTGCCACTAACTTTTACAATCGATAGCCATTAAAAATTTGGCTCGGAAATAAAAAAGGAAACCACTCGCCACTAGACGAAATGATTTCCTTTTAGTTATTGAATATTTTTAGCAACTTACTCATGCAGCTGTTTTAAAGCTGCTTTAGGGACGTCCTTTTTAGCAACCTTTTCCCAAGAAATCACTTGGTGCCGCTTGGTGTTATATCCAACCTTTAAATATGCATGTAGTTTTAAGGGCCGTTCTAGCCCGCCTCTAAACTTAGCCATTACTTTTTGGCCATTTTGATCATAGATCGGTTGATGATACATGTAATCCACGACTTGGCTGCCCGAGTCATCTTTTTCAACAATTTTGGTTCCCTGATTAGTGATTTGAGTGTAATAATTTTCGGTACCGTAGTTGGACTTATACCAGAAATAAGCACCCCCGAAAATGAATAAAAATATTGCAACAATGATACCGCTAGCTATAACTCGTTTACGCATAAACTATTCTCCCATTCTAAAAAAAGGCTAACAAGAGTCCAAGTAAAATCCATCCTAACACAATCGCAATGGTTGTTTTCTTATAAATCACTAACAAAGCGATATATTCACGAATTAGCGCGCTCGGTAAAAAGTAAAATGAAGTTGGTGAACCCACACCGTTTGCATTTAATCCCGCCTTACGAGCATAAATTGCACTGCGCAATACATGATAGTTGTTAGTAGCAAAAATAACCTTAGGCATTCCTGACTTTTTCCAATCCTTTTCAATCTTTTGCTTTGAAAATTTCATATTTTGTAAAGTAGTGGTGGATTGGTCTTCTAAAATGATTTTATCTTCGGGAACATGCTGACTTTTAAGGTATTTCGCCATGGCATAGGCTTCTGAAACGGGTTCATCAGGTCCCTGCCCGCCACTAACTACAAACTTAGGGTTTCCAGCCTGTTTCCAAAAGTATTCTAACGCTTTGTCTAGTCGCCCTTTTAAGAGCGGAGTTACGGTTTCTGACCTTATTCCAGCGCCTAACGTAATAATATAATCGACTTTTTCTCTTATAGGAATTATTTGATACAGAAAAGAATAGAACAAATAACAACTAAAGATAAACGTAAAAGTTACGTCGATTCCTATAAAAACGAACAAGATGCCTGTTAACCGCCCCAAGTACTGGTTGGCAAGTAAAATAGCCGCACCCGCACCCAATACAAGTAATAGGTTAACTCCAAAAATTAGCGACAATTTAGCCGTCAAACTTTTGCCTTCGCGCGTTTGCATGACGTAGGTATTAATAATTAAACTAAAACCGACCAGTAACGGAACCACGATAATCCCTAATAGTAAAAACACCGCAAGACTAATGATTCCAATCCTAGAATCCCCAGCTAGATAAGCGGCAATTCCTAAAGTCGCTAGTAAAGTTAAATTAATACAGCTTCCCGCAAAAAAGATTCCTGCAATAAAATTACGCCGATCTTTATATAGGTAAATGCTAGAAACTAAAATAGTAAGAAATAAAAAAAGGTAAGTAAGCATTGCAACCTCCGCGAATTATTTAATAAATACGAAGCAACCATTAAAACTTTTGGTAAATTGCTATTGACTACACGTTATTATATCAACTAGTGGAGGTTCTTACCTCTAAAAAGGCTTGAACAAATCTGCTAAAATCTTTCTCGCCGTTAACTTTTCTGCACATTGCAGCCATAAGTCATCCCAAGGCCACACGCTTATTAACTGGCTTTTAATTTTAAATGTCATACTCATTAAAAACGGAACGTTAAATAGTTACACCGCAGTTTAGTTTCAAAAAAGGTATTGTAATAAATTATTGATTACCACCAAAATGCCAACGCTTAATAAACCAAGGGCTACGATATGTTGGACTTTACTGCGCTTCTTTTGGTTACCCAGCAGGACAACTCCTATTAAATACAACAAATCCCCCCAAATAATAAAAATAAGGTTGCCCGTTTGAATAGTTTCAGAACTCATCTTTGAACCCAAAAACGAGATTGGCAGTCCAAATAATTTCACCTCTTGATCCCCATTTCGACTATGCGCCTTTAAAATCTGCTTACGTTACCTGCCATGGTTTTCACCACGATCTTGTTAACCGGATTTCCAACTAGTTCAGAATCTTTTTTTCTCGTTCCTTCGTAGGTAATTAGATAATCGCTTAATTTTTGATCAATACCTAAATGAACGTTGCCAGTCGTGGTTTTAACGGTTTCTTTAGTAAAGAGCTTATTATTATGCATAAGGGTAATCGCTCCGGTAGTGCTAATAAACGTTGCTGAATTTGCGGAATGACCGATATTAACCAACTCATCAATTGAAATTGCCCCTGTAGTTGTTTTTATTAGTACCTGATTGCTTTGTAGCGTATGCACCGCTATGTCACCCGTAGCAGATTTTAATGAAACCTTTTCTAAACTTAAGTTCTCGGCTCGCAGAGATCCGGTAATCGTTTTAACATTTATTTGACCCTTGTAAGCCGCCGGAACCCCCACCTTAACAAAAATTCCATCAAAAAAATTTAGTGGAGCTAACGGATTTTTCCTTTTTAGTTGTAAATCTAGCTGACCAAACTCCGCATTCTCCGTATACACAAATGAATTTTCTTGTGCGGCATTTGCGAAATAATACTCAATTTTAAGCTGTTCCCCCGCAGTCTGTTCAATAGTTCCCGTTCCCCTTTCAAAATACAAATTAATTTTGTGGACGGCCGATATGTCGTAGTGGTAGTGCATTTTTGCAGAGTTCACACCCTGAAATTGCTGATTCTTATACATCTTTTTTGCTAACCAACAAGAAATTGTTACCGATGATAATGTTGAAATCAATGTAATCGTTTTCGTTTTTAAACATCCTTTCATCAAACAAATTGGTTCATCTCCAACAATTTTAAAACTGGGTAACATTACCAATCTTTTCAGTTCTGATCGTCCATAATGCTAGTCACTCAAATAGCGAATCAACAAGATGTTCCAACATATAATCAAACACTTCTTCATGATCATAAGCAATTGCGTCTTTCTCCGCAGATAGTGCTAATAATGCGGATAAAATCCCCATTACTTTTTCCATTGGTTGCTTACAAACTAGATTACTTTTCTTAATTGCAACGCCTAATTTCTCTAGTGTGTAGTCAGCATTATGCGCAGCTAATCTTTCCTTCGGCAAGCGGTTCAACAATGCTTTAAAGTCCTCACTAGCTAAGGTTTTAATCCAATTTCCCTTATCGTATTCTTCGTATAACCGTTTAAATCCTTCGATAAATCCCTTTTTATCTGGAGAATCGGCGATTGCATCATTCATGCGGTTAATCATCCGATTTTGCACTCGGTCCATTACATCCGCAAAAAGTTCCTCCTTACTATTAAAAAAAATATAAAACGCGCCTTTTGAAATCCCAACTTTATTACAAAGTGTATCAACATTAGTCTTTCGATAACCAACGTTCACCCAACTTTTTTCACATGTTGCATATAAGTTAGCCTTAATTTGGGCTTTTTCCGCAGTTGAAAAACCTCTTGTCATCACTTAGTCCTCCTAAATTTAAAAACGTATGACCAATTTTGAATTTATAGTCATAAAATAGCTAAAAAAATATTTCATACGAACTTAGTTTGATTTAAACCATCTCTTTATTGCTAATTTTAGGTAGTCTCCACATTCTTTTTCATCACCGTCCCCATACACACCATCTAATAATTAACCCCATTTACTATTTTAATCAATTGTAGTCCTTTCTTCCGTTTTAAGCTAGACCAATTGCTAAAAATTTCAAGTTTAACCTAGCATTAATTTAGGGCTATCAATCATTAGTAGATGAGTAAACATTTATACTGAATTTTTTTAAAACAAAAAGTCCCGTTTTAAGGGACTCCTTACCCAGTCAGACAGCTCGTTAAAAAATTCACTGCTTTATTAACGATTATAGACTCGTCATCTTAGCGGGGCTGCCACCGTAATTAACTTGCCAAATCGATTATCCTATATGTTTGCATGGTGCTTCTTTATTTGTTCCGCATTCAGCACATCCCCGTTAATGATTGTAACTCCATCAATTAATATATCGGTTTTAAAACCCAGATGGAACGCGACTTGCTGTGTGCCTAAAATTCTTGTAGTTGAAATACTCAAAAAGAAGAGCTATTCAAACTTGAATAGCTCGCCCTTTTGTCCGCTAATAATCCAATTGCCTACTCTCCATGTTTTCCAATGTCATTCCGATAACGCATCCCCACTAACTTCTGTTGATTTAACCACGAATATAAAATTGTTCGCGCTTGCGTAATATTACTAGCTTTGGTCGTTGTACAAAGGATCCGGCCACCATTACTAACCAATTCGCCCTTCAAATCTTGTGCCACGCCAGCATAATTGATGGTAAGGTCTGCTGGAACGCAATTAAAGCTGGATAATCTAACCCCTGTAGCTGAAGATTGTGGGTAATTTTCTGAACTCACAACCACCCCTAAATAAATGTCGTTATTTTGCCATTTCACTTGGGGTGGTTGCTGATCCAGTAACCCCAGAATAAGCTCGTAAAAATCACTTTGCAGTTGTGGTAATACAACTTCCGTTTCGGGGTCTCCAAAGCGGACGTTGAATTCAATTACCTTGGGCCCAGTTTTAGTCATAATCAAACCGGCATACAAAACCCCACAAAAACTAATATCCCGTTGACGTAAAGCATGAATGATTGGACGGACAACCGCATCTACACACCGCTTCCCCAGCTCTGTTGAAAATTGAGGTAACGGACTATATGCGCCCATTCCACCCGTGTTAGGCCCGCGGTCGCCATCATAAGCTGCCTTATGATCCTGGGAAAGCGGCATTGGGATAATTTGGTCGCCGTTAACAAATGCCATTAGCGAGAACTCTTGTCCTTCCAAGTATTCCTCGATAACGATCGACGTGGTATTAAATTGGTGCTCGCCTAGCAATTGATGAATTATTGCTACGGCATCACTTTGATTTTTAGCAATCGCAACCCCCTTCCCGGCGGCTAATCCGTCAGCTTTAATTACTAATGGATAAGTTGTCTTGGATAACGCCTGGATTGCAGAGCTTTCGTCTTGAAAGCTGGCGTAGCGCGCGGTTGGTACTCCCGCCTCCTGCATAACCTTTTTGGCAAATTGCTTCGAGCTCTCTAATTTTGCCGCCACTTGAGTCGGACCAAAAATGGTTAACCCTGCCGCTTTAAAATAATCCACAATCCCCTGTTGCAGCGGCATTTCCGGGCCGACAACCGTTAGACTAACCGCTTGCTTGCGGGCAAACTCAACCAACATTTCAAAGTTTAATTCCTTGATGGGAACGGTCTTAATTCCGCTTCGCAACATACCGGGATTTCCGGGCGCGCAATAAACTTCTTCAACCTGCTCACTTAATAATAACTGGCGGCCAATTGCGTGTTCACGGGCTCCTTGCCCAATAACTAGTACTTTTGCCACGAATTAAGCCCCCTAATGTCTAAAATGACGCCGACCGCTGAAGACTAACGTGATACCTAACTCGTTTGCTTTATCAATCGACGCTTGATCTTTAATGCTACCACCAGGTTCGACGATGGCCTTAATCCCGTGTTTAGCTGCAAACTCGACGCAATCATCCATTGGGAAAAAGGCGTCGGACGCCATAATTGCATTTTTAAATCCAGCAGCTTTTTCTGCCTGTTCAATGGCAATTTCAACCGATCCAATCCGATTCATTTGCCCTGCTCCGATTCCTAAAGTCTGATTTTCCGTAGCAACCACGATTGCATTACTCTTAACGTGTTTAACCACCGTTTGACCAAAAACCATGGCTCTTAGTTCGGCCTCTGTCGGTTGGCGCTTAGAAACCACCTTGAAATCAGCCTGGCTTTCAGCGACTTCATCAGGCTCTTGTACTAAAAGCCCTCCCATTACGGAGACTGTTTCGAGTTCCTTAGACGCTTGTTTTTTACTAAAATCAACCGTCATTATTCGTAGATTTTTCTTCTGCGCCAACACTGCAAAAGCTTCCTTTTCAAAACTAGGAGCAATTATAATTTCCAAAAAGAGCTGGTGCATTTTCTGGGCAGTCGCCAAATCAACTGGACGATTTAATACAATAATCCCGCCAAAAATAGAAATTGGGTCAGCAGCGTACGCCCGGTCCCACGCTTCCTCAATCGACTTGCCTAGTCCAATTCCGCAAGGATTCATATGCTTAACGGCAATCACCGCAGGCTGCTCAAACTCGGCACTCATTTTCAAAGCCGCGTCAGCATCTTTAATATTGTTATACGAAAGTTCCTTTCCATGTAATTGCTTAGCTTGGCCAATCGAGAACGGCACGGGTAAGGCATTTTCGTAGAAAGCGGCTTTTTGGTGACTATTTTCACCGTAGCGCATTGCTTGTTTCTTGGTATAGGTCAGCGTGAGTTGGGTAGGAAATTTTTCATCCGCACGTCCCAGATATTGGGCAATTAACGTGTCATACGCGGCCGTATGCTGGAAAACTTTCAAAGCTAGCGCCCGCCGAAAAACAATTGCGTCGTCCGGTTGCGCCAGCTGGTCTAAAACCTCTTGATAATCTGCAGGATCCGCCACCGCCCAAACCGACGCAAAATTTTTAGCCGCGGAACGCAACATGCTAGGTCCGCCAATGTCAATTTGTTCAATTGCTTCTGCTTCAGTAATTCCGTCTTGCATAATGGTGCTTTTGAATGGGTAGAGGTTCACACAGACTAAGTCAATCAGACCAATTTGCTGTTCTTTTAACGCTTGCAAGTGGTTCGGTAAGTCGCGTCGAGCCAATAGTCCGCCGTGAATTACGGGATGTAACGTCTTTACCCGACCACCCAGCATTTCTGGAAAACCGGTTAATTCTTCTACTCCTGTCACCGTTAGCCCCGCTTCTTCAAGAACCTTCTTAGTCCCGCCAGTAGAGACTATTCTATATTCTTGAGCCGCTAAGCCCTTGGCAAATTCAACAATTCCAGTTTTATCCGACACGCTTAATAATGCAGTTTTCATGAGCACGCTCCCTTATTTAATCAATTTTCGTTGTTTTAGAACTTCGCATAGGCTAACAAAATATAATTCATGCTCGACTTGGTGAATTCTTTGCGCTAATTTTGCCACATCATCATTGGGCAAAATAGGAACCGCCCGCTGCGCAATGATGGGGCCAGTATCAATTCCATCGTCAATCCAGTGCACGGTGACCCCGGTAACTTTTACACCGTATGCCAAAGCGTCTTCAATGCCGTGTCGTCCCGGAAAGGCAGGCAACAATGCGGGATGAATATTAATAATGGCCTGCGGGTAGGCTTCTAGTAGCACTTCCGTAATAATTTTCATGTAACCGGCTAATACAATTAGTTTTAAATCGTATTTTTGCAACTCGAGCAGAATTGCTTGTTCGTAAGCCGTTTTGTCGGCAAATTCGCCCAAACGGTGGGTCCAAACTGGAATCCCCAATCTGACCGCTTTTTCAACTACTGGTGCATCTGGTTGATCACAGACTAAACATGCAATGCGAATTGGTACGTTAGTTTCTTCGATGTGACGGGCAAGTGCAACAAAATTGGTGCCGGTCCCCGACGCAAATATTGCGATCTTAATCATTAATCAGCTCCTAAAAGTACGACGGCTGGTGCATTTTCTGGGCGCCTCTTCACTTGGCCAATCTTAAAATACGGTTCTTTTTGGCGGTCGAGTTCGTCCCTTACTTGCTGATATTGCTGAGGACTCACGGTTAACACCATGCCAATTCCCATATTGAAAGTTTGGTAACGGTCGGTTTGTGAAAGTTTTCCAAGCTTAGTGAGAACCTTAAAAATCGCTGGTTTAGGCCAACTAACCAATTTTATTTCAGCCTGTTGGTTAGGTTGTAACATCCGCGGTACGTTTTCTAGTAGTCCGCCACCCGTAATGTGGGCGATCCCGTTTAATAACCTTTTTTGTAATAGAGGTCGGATCGCGTTGCCGTATAACCGGGTCGGTTCCAAAAGTTCTTCGATTAATGGACGGGCAATCCCTGGCAAATAGTCGTCAAATTGGTAATGGTGATCCGTAAAGAGGATTTTACGCACCAATGAGTAACCGTTACTGTGTAATCCAGTCGAAGGTAAACCAATCAAATAATCCCCTTCACTTACCATGGCTGAACTGAGGAGATCTCTTTTAGCACCTAAACCAACCGCAAAGCCGGCTAAATCAAAATGCTGGTCTTGATAAAGTCCTGGCATCTCGGCCGTCTCTCCGCCTAATAACGGGATGGATTGGGCCTGGCAAGCTTTCAAAATCCCTTTTAAAATTGCATCTGTTTGGTCGCTTTCTAAATGTGAAAACGCCAAATAATCTAAAAAGAATAGCGGTAATGCGCCCTGTGCCAACAAATCGTTAACGCACATTGCTACCAAATCTTGCCCTAACGATTCGACTTTTCCAGTTTGGGCAGCTAACAGCACTTTAGTTCCCACTCCGTCAGCCCCCGCCACTAAAACTGGATCGTCTAATTGATCTTCGGAAAGTTGGTAACATCCGGCAAAATTGCCAATCCCATTTAGAATGTGGGGACCTTGTTCACCAATTGCTTGCTTTAAGCCTTCAATAATTTCTTCGCCCGCAGCAATGTTTACTCCCGCTTGTTCATAAGCATTTTTGGTCATTATTATTTCTCCTTTGCGACTCCCGTTGCCGATAACGTAGTGTCTTTTGCGGTTTTAGGAACTTCAAAACCGGCCGCGTAATCGTAAAGCGGCGTAGGATATTTTCCATCAAAGTACGCTACGCAAAGTCCATCATTAGGGACATCTTGGTGCAAACCGATGGCTTCAATCAAACCGGGCAAGCTCAAAAAGTGCAACGAGTCCGCCCCGATTGCAACGCGCATTTCCTTTACCGTGAGGTTTGCCGCCATTAATTCACGAGTATGTTCGATATCAATTCCGTAAAAGCAAGGGTATTTCAACGGTGGTGAACTGATCATCAAATGCACCGCTTTAGCCCCCGCTTTTTTCAACATTTTTACAATGTACTTGCTGGTGGTCCCCCGAACAAGCGAGTCGTCAACGAGGGCTACCTTTTTCCCCGCAACTACCGCGGATAACACTGTCAACTTCATCTCAACCCCCTGTTCACGTAACTTAGGGGTGGGTTGAATAAACGTGCGGCTGCTGTACTGATTTTTAATCAGGCCCATTTCATTTGGGACTCCCAACTGCTCCGCCACTCCTGCCGCTGCTGATAGCGAGGAATTGGGTACCCCAACGACAATGTCCACATCTAACGGATTTTCTTGGGCTAATCGCTTACCCATTCGTTGTCGCGCGAGATGGACATTCACCCCGTAAAGGTTCGAATCTGGACGGGCGAAATAAATAAATTCCATCGAACAAATTGCTAGCTGAGTCTCGGTCGTAAAATGGCTAATTTTAACTCCCTGGTCGTCAATTTGGACTAGTTCGCCAGGTTCTACGTCCCGAACAAACTCGGCACCCACCGCCGTTAACGCACAAGTTTCACTTGCGATCACGAATGCGCCATTAGCTAATTGTCCAATCACCAAAGGTCGGAAACCATTGGGGTCCAGTGCTGCGTATAAAGCATTTTCCGTAAGAATTAGGTACGCGAACCCACCCTTAATTTGTCGCAAACTAGCCTTTAATTTTTCACTAAAACTCGCCTGCTTTTGGTGCTGAATTAGGTGCATTAGAACTTCGGTATCCGAATTGGATTGAAAAATTGCGCCCTGCTCTTCTAACTGGTGGCGCAGCGTAATTGCATTTGTCAAATTACCATTATGGGCCATCGCCACGTCCCCTTGTAGATAGTGAAAAAGCAGCGGCTGCACATTTTCAACCCCGCGGCTTCCAGCCGTACCATAACGGACATGGCCAATTGCACTGCGCCCAATTAAGTTCGTTAAGTCATCCGGGTTACTGAATACGTCCGCTAAAAGACCTAGGCCTTTGTGGATGGCAAATTTTCCCGTGGGAGTACGGGTTACGATGCCCGCCCCCTCTTGTCCGCGATGCTGTAAGCTGTGTAATCCGATATACGTTCGTTGAGCTGCATCAGAATCTTGCCAAACTCCAAAAATACCGCATTCTTCGTTGAGTCCCTTTAATTCAGTTGCCATGCGAGTGCTTCCTTCCAACTAGTTTCGGCCGCCGTTAAATCAACGTCCAACATGTCATCAGTGGTTAAGATTTTAAGCCGATCACCCCCTACATGCCCTAATGGCGTTGCTTTGCCAGCAGTTTTAGCTTCAAAATGCGCCCGGTTTGCTGGCGTAACGGTTACGAGGAATCGCGATTGGTTTTCAGCAAATAATTCGGCGGCCGCTAAGTCAGTTTGCACGTTAAACCCGATTTTTCCTGCGAAGGCACTTTCTGCGAGGGCGATCGCTAATCCACCTTCTGCCAAATCGTGCGCACTAGCCAAAAGTCCTTCATGAATTAGGTCGCTTACTAAGCGTTGTTGGTCAATTTCGTATTGCAAATCAAAGTCGAACAGTTTACCTTCCACGTGGCCTAATTGCATTTTTTGGAGTTCACTACCGTTTAAGGCATCCGTAGTTTCGCCTAAAACATAAATCAAATCACCCGTTTGTTTAAAATCTAAGGTGGTTATCCAAGCTGGATCTTCAATTATTCCGACCATGCCCACCATGGGCGTAGGGTAAATTGATTGCCGATTAAATTCGTTGTACAGTGAAACGTTGCCCGAAATCACGGGAGTATCAAAAACATCGCAGGCTGCGGCCATTCCATTAATGGCTTGGGCTAATTCGTAGTAACATTCTGGATCTTCTGGGCTCCCAAAATTCAGACAATCGGTAATTGCTAAAGGCTTTCCTCCCGTTGCCACCACGTTGCGGGCGGCTTCGCTAACGGCAATTTGTCCTCCAAGGTAAGGATCCAAGTATAAGTAACGGGGATTCGCGTCGGTAGTCATTGCGAGTGCTTTTTGGGTCCCGCGGATTCGAACTACTGCAGCGTCACTTTGAACGGTTGAAATCGTGTTAGTTTGTACTTGTGCATCGTAGCGTTCAAAGATTGCTTCTTTATTAGCAATCGTGGCTTGACGCAACATGGCATTAAAGGTTGCCGTCAAATCCTTAACTTGCGGTTGAAATTGCTTTCCATCGCCCTTGACACGTTGCGGTTTTTGGCTTGGTCGATGATAAGTCGGTGCTTCATCAACTAACGCATGAATTGGGACATCGGCTACGGTGGTCCCTTTAAAAATCAGTTGATATCGCTGGTCTTCGGTGACCTCCCCAATTTTTACAGCGATACTGTCATATTTTGCAAAAATTTCCTCTACTTCACGTTCGTGCCCCTGCTTAACGCAGAGCAACATCCGTTCTTGGGATTCAGAAAGCATTAATTCGTAGGGAATCATGTCTGTTTCCCGTTGAGGAACCAAGTCAAGATCCAAGCGCATCCCAAATCCCGCTTTGGCCCCCATTTCCGCTGATGAGGAAACTAAGCCCGCCGCCCCCATATCTTGAATCCCTACCAACCATTCGGCATGGTTATTAATTAATTCTAAGCAAGCTTCCATTAACTGTTTTTCGGCAAACGGATCCCCAACCTGGACCGCCGACCGTTGTGTAGCCTGTGCATCATTAAACTCAGTAGAAGCAAAAATAGCGCCTTGAATCCCATCTCGGCCAGTTTTAGCGCCCACATAATAGATTGAATTGCCGACCCCTGCGGCAGCTCCCCGCTGTTGGTCAGCAACGTTCAACAAGCCCACGCACATGGCGTTCATCACCGGGTTATTCTGGTAAATCGCATCAAAAGTCGTTTCTCCACCAACCGTAGGAATCCCCATGCAATTACCGTAGTCGCCAATTCCCGCTACGGTTTGGTCCACTAAGTATTTTGTCCGGGCGTCAGTCAATTCACCAAAATGCAGACTGTCCATTAACGCGATTGGTCGGGCGCCCATGGAAAAAATATCTCGAATAATGCCGCCCACGCCGGTTGCCGCACCTTGATAAGGTTCCACTGCCGTAGGATGATTATGACTTTCGGCTTTAAAAACTACCGCCTGCCCGTCGCCAATATCGACAATGCCAGCACCTTCTCCCGGTCCCTGTAATATTTGCTGACCCGTTGTGGGAAATTGTTTTAAAAGTGGCTTAGAGTTTTTATACGCACAATGCTCGCTCCACATGGCAGCAAATAATCCTGTTTCAGTGAAGTTAGGGAGTCGACCCAATGTGTTCCTGATCTGGTTAAATTCGTCTTCGCTTAGTCCCCACTGGACATATAATTTTTGATCCTTAATTTCGGTCGGTGTTAATTCCGTCATCATCGCAAAATCTCCCCTTATTAAACGTGTTGCGTGATACTAGCAACTAAACTTTGAAACAATATTTTTCCATCGGTTCCGCCTAAAACTGCTTCACTAGCTCGTTCCGGATGGGGCATTAATCCGAGTACGTTGCCCCCTTGGTTAGTAATTCCGGCAATGTTATCAGTACTGCCGTTAGGGTTGTTTACGTAACGCAGAACAATTTGGTTGTGTTCCTTCAAATCTTGTAAAGTTGTTTCATCGCAATAATAGTTTCCTTCACCGTGAGCGATAGGGAATGTTACGGTTTGCTTTAAACTAAATTGGCGGGTAAACGGCGTTTGGCAATTTTCAACAACCAATTTCTGGGGGCGGCAAATAAAATTCAAGCTCTCGTTAGGTCGCAATGCTCCGGGTAATAACCCGGCTTCGGTTAAAATTTGAAATCCATTGCAGACTCCGATCACTGGTTTTCCAGCTTCCGCAAATTCCTGCACCGCGGACATGATGGGCGAAAAACGGGCAATTGCGCCGCTTCGCAGGTAGTCACCGTACGAAAAGCCTCCCGGAATTAAGACGGCGCCGGTTTCAGCTGGTAAAACAGTCTCACGATAATCCACAAAACGCGGGGTGACCTTAAGAATGTCTCGTAAAACGTAATACATATCCCAGTCACAATTAGAGCCCGGAAAACGAAGGATGCTATATATCATTTTTCGCCCTCTTGAACGTCTTGAATCTCAAACCGGTAAGTTTCCATGTTAACGTTGGCTAATAATTCATCACACATTTTTTGGATTTGTTCGTTAACGTTTTGTCCGCCATCGGCCACCTGGATTTCGAAATATTTTCCCACCGTCACTTTTTGGACCTCTTGGTAATTCAAATGATGAAGTGCTTTTTTAATGGCAGCTCCCTGAGGATCCAAAATAGATTCTTTATAAGTTACGTAAACTTTAACTTTGTACATGCGCTTCCTCCTGTGAATTTATTAAACGCCGGAGTACCTCTTGATAAACCGTCACCAGATCACCCGTTTTTTTGCGGAAAACGTCCTTATCTAAGGAAGTCTTAGTGGTTAGATCTACCAACCGGCAAGAATCAGGTGAAATTTCGTCCGCAAGCATAATTTTTCCATTTGCGGTTTTGCCAAATTCAACCTTAAAGTCTACCAGTTGCAAGTGAGCCTGCCGAAACCGTTCCTTTAACAACCGGTTAATTTGGAGCGCTAAGTTTTCGAGGATTTCACCTTCTGCATAACTAATAATTTTCAAAGCAACGGCTTGATTAGTGTTGATAAATGGATCATCCAATTTGTCGGATTTATAAAAAAATTCCACAATCGGCTGGTCGAACTCTCGTAAATACGGCACCGCAAATTTTCGCTGAAAACTGCCCGCTGCTGCATTACGTACGACTACCTCTAGTGGAATAACGTCTACTTTGTAATTTAATTGTTCGGTATCGGAAATTTTTTTAATAAAGTCCGTATGAATCCCTTTTGCATCCAGCATTTTAAAAAGGATACAATCGATCTGATTATTCAAAGCTCCCTTGCCAATAACTTGGTCCTTTCGTTTACCATTTAACGCCGTTGCCTGATCTAGGTATTCAACCCACACCACGTCTGCCTCATCCGTATTATACAATCGTTTAGCTTTACCCTCTTTAATTAACGTCGTTTTCTTCATTGCTAATCTCCCAAATCTTTTCCGCTTGAATTGAATCTAAGCTTGGTTGCAGTTCGCCTAGCAAGGTAATGTGCCCCATCTTCCGGTTCACCCGACTTCCCGCTTTACCGTAATCGTGAAAATGCCAATGCGGCCGTTGTGCTAGCTTTTGGCGGGCTAATGTTAAATGTTGCCCGAGTAAATTGACCATCACTGCGGGGGCGTGTTGCGTAATTTTCGGTATTTCAAGTCCACAGATACTGCGAACGTGGGCTTCAAATTGTGAAATGTTACAGGCTTCAATCGAGTAATGTCCCGAATTATGGGGACGAGGGGCTAATTCATTCACTAACAAACGGTCGTCAGCTAACATGAAGAATTCAATCCCCAATACTCCTCGTAAACATAAACCTTGCGCAATTTGCCGAGCAATTTTTTGTGCTTTTTGCTGAACCTCTTCCGTTACCCGTGCTGGGACAATGCTTTGATGGAGAATATGGTTGTGATGGATATTTTCCGCTACTGGAAAACATCGCACCTGGCCATCCCGGCTTCGCGTCACCATTACCGATAATTCTTTGCTGAATTTCTGACGCTTTTCCAAAATGCACGGTGTTTGGGATACTAAACTCCGGCCCGCTGGCAAATCGGCCTCTGAATTAATATCTTGCTGACCATGTCCGTCATAACCGCCCTCACAAGATTTTAAAATGCAAGGGTACCCTAGCTTAGTAATCGCGTCATTTAGCTCGGTTGGATTGCTGACGGGTTGATAAGGCGTTATCGGGAGGTCGTGGCTAGCAAGAAAATGTTTTTCACGAAGACGATCACTAGTTACGTATAGCAAATTAGTCCCTTGCGGAAGAGCCGCTAACTTTTGTGCAGCCTCCAAGCTAACTAAATCGACATTTTCAAATTCATAAGTTAAAACGTCGCTACGTTCGGCCATCTTTAATAGGGCTTGCTGGTCGTTATAAGCGGCCACGATTTGAAAATCACTAACCTGACCAGCCGGACAGTTAGGGGTCGGATCTAAAATACCCACCTTATACCCCATTGCCTTGGCAGCCAGCGCGATCATCTGTCCTAATTGGCCGCCTCCAATAATTCCAATCGTTGCTGGCGGTAGGTATACACCCGCTTCACCACTGCTTTTCACTATTCTGGGCCTCCTGTGTTTGTTTTTGCCGAAACTCAATCATTTTTTTAGCAAGCCGCGACTCGGTAACCGCTAAAATTTCGATTGCCAGTAAAGCTGCATTTTTAGCCCCGGCCTGTCCAATCGCCGTGGTTGCTACCGGTACTCCGCTGGGCATCTGCACAATTGACAATAAAGAGTCCAAGCCGTGCAACGCATGACTTTCAATCGGGACGCCCACCACCGGCAAAATGGTGTTAGCCGCTAACATTCCTGGTAAATGCGCAGCTCCACCAGCTCCCGCAATTATTACCCCATAACCATCCTTTTGGGCTTGCTTGCCAAATTTTTGAAGTTCACTAGGCATCCGATGCGCTGAAATTACGTGTCGCTCATAAGCCACCTCAAACTTATCAAGCATCGCTGCCGTTTCCTTCATCGTGGGCCAATCGGAAATTGATCCCATTACTACCGCAACTTTTTTCATAACAGCTCCTTTCAAACGGAAAAACTAGGTTAGTTTTCACGTTTAGTGTACCAACTTAGTTAACTTTAATCAACACGTTTTACGAACTATTTTTATTTAATTTTATTTTATAGTTCGTTTATAACTTATAAAAAATAGATATTTCATCATTAATAATCCGAATTATACGAAAAACCTCCCCAATCAGCGCTAACCGCTGCTCGAGGAGGTCCAATATAAAGTGTGGTGAAAATAATTTTTGAATAAGTGCTTAAAAATAAGGTCCCGAAAATGGGTCTGGAGAAAAAACATTCACCACTAACTCAACTAATAAAGTATACATCCATAGGTTTCTTTAAATTATTATTTAGTAACTAATCATCAAAAAAGTTGCATCACTAATCTTAAGGTACTACCCACCTATTTTTTTGTCCGCTAGCAACTTGCATTTTTTGCGCAGCCACCAGTAAAAGTTTTTCCGTCCCGACTGCCGACGACTTTGCATCAGCGAATACGTGCCCGCTGTTAACCAACGGCCCTAAGCTCCCTAAAATTACGGCCAACGTTAATAAATCTTTTTGTCCCATATTGATCCCTTCTTTCTTAATGTTAAAGCATTATATATGTGAACGCTTTCATTTTATCGTGGATACTTCTGGGACGCAAATAATAACTATCGCCAATCTCTTATACTTAGCCATCCAACTCCCCTAGTTCACCGCTTATTTAAATAAGTCCTCTTACCCTTTTCATCATGCAGAAACGCGATTCACACCAACTCACAGCTAAGACTCTTTACTATTGCTAAATCATTTTCCAACTGCTAACCAAACCATCCCACTACATCCTAATCCAGTAATACTAAATACAATTTGTCCCCAATTTAAATAGTTCCCATGTTGAAATACGTTTGCGCAACCCGCAATTAATCCAAGAATATATATAACATCACTCATTACCAGATTAGCCTTGATAAATAACGGAGGGCTTGTCGGACTATTAATTATAGTTGGAAGATACAACAAGCTAGGGACTAAAAGTACCATTACAAACAGCATTGCGTTGACTGAATTAGTTTGGACGCCTAGTAAGCAGAATATTAGTGCCATTGATAACCAGCCCCCAATGCTTCCAACCATCCGGTTATGCATCTCATCACCTCTCCCAAAAATGATTCACGTAGTAATTTAACACCAGCTGTTCCAAAAGGGTTATTCCTGCTACGGATAAGACTGCTGGCATTATTGAAGGACCAGGGCTTTTTTCCACAGTAAAATTATAAAACCATGGTAAGCAACGCCAGCCGGAGCCTTGCGATTGACTGGCAACGTTTAACATAAAGGGGATCAGGACCGCGCCAACAATTAATCCAGTTCGATAATTGAAAGCTATGCCAATCCAGGTGAAAATCGGTATCCAAATTAAAGGCTGCCCATATAAGTTCAACCAAATTTCAATATTATCCCAATAATCAAACTTGCCAAACCAAGCCATTCCAACACCAAAAACTAATGCCCCTTCAAGATAAACCATCGCCGTTAAGATAGCCACGTTAGAAACCCATGTATCGCGTTTGGGAAGACTTAGCACGGGATTTAAATTACGTCGCTGTTCTTCAAAACTAAATTGAATCGCCGTGATTAAGCTAATTAGAAAGGGAATTAACGCGTTTAAAAGTAATTCGCTACTTTTAAACCAAAAATCTGCTTTTTGCGGAAAGTACGTGATCTTAAATTTAATAAAATAAGCCGTATAGCAGACAAAAAATAACGGTATGAGCATTAATAGTGGTTGGTATTTAAGCTTGAATAACGACAATTTCATCTCTTTTGCCACCTTTGCTTGCCAATCAAAGTAACGACTAGGTAGTCAACCAATAACCACCCTAAAACTGCAACGATAATGTACCAAATAAAACTTAAGTCATGTGCCATCCAACTGTTTTTGTCCAGGATGGTATTATTGGGGTTAATACGTAATAAAGCAATCGTTCGGAGACTATAATTCCATGGATTAAACGCAAAAAACGGTGAAAAAACATTTCGCAAGAGTACGCTCATAATAACTAAGCCCACGTTTAAAATACTAGCTATAACGGGGTTGGCATACTGCAATAGAAATGCATTTATCGATATTAGCGGTAGCGCTCCTAGCCAAATGAGCATGGAAACTCCTAGTAAAGTCCCTATTTGAGTTACGTGCCCAGTCGTTAATAAATTACTAAGCATCGTCACCAAGCAAACTTCTAACTGGGCCAGTAAAATTAGTGCCCAAAACTTAATTAATTTTGCTAAGTAAAGCTTATTAATTGACCAGTCGTTGGCATAATAACGTTGCAGTTCATGAGCCTGTCTTCCCTGGAATTGGTCGAGGCTAACCAATATTACCACCATAATGGGCAACAAAGCCGTAGCCCACAGGTTATATATATCAGTCTGGATAAAACTCAAACCGTCAATTTCACCAGTTTTACTTTTTGAGGACAATATTGCCATGACCGTTAAAATCATAAATAACATTGGCATCCCCACCGTCGTATGCAACAAACTACTTGACCTTGTTTTAAGTAGTTCACACTTAAATGTATTCAGCATTACCCTAGCCTTTCTGGTTCGTTTCAGCGAAAAATATTTGACTAATATCCTGTTCCTCCGAAACTTGGCCTTGGTACACTAATTTACCATCGTGAATGATACCAACGTACTCAGCAAAATCCTGCAACTCGGGTAGTATGTGGCTAGAAATCATAATGGTCTTCCCCTGCCTAGCAAGTTTCCTTAAATAATTTTTCAATTCTTTAATGCCGTACGGGTCGAGTCCGTTAAAAGGTTCATCCAAAATTAAAAGTTCTGGATCTTTTAACATTGCCATTGCAATTCCTAAGCGTTGTTTCATTCCCATTGAAAAATCTTCCACCTTACGACTCCCAGTGTTAGCAATTCCAAACTGGTTTAATACGTGCTCAATCGTAGAAAAGTTTAGCTGTTCTTCCAAAGCGACAATTTGCATATTTTGAACGGCCGTTAGATTTTGGTAAGCCGCCGGTTCTTCAATTAATGAGCCAATCGAACGCAAGTCATTACGCTCCCACTGGTGACCATGATAAAAAACTTTCCCTTGATATTTGATAATGATCCCCGTAATTATTTTCATCAAGGTGGACTTTCCCGCTCCGTTAATTCCTAATAAGCCGTATATCTTTCCTTGGGGGATTGCCAAATCTATTTTTGATAGTACCGTCCGTCCCTTAAAAGACTTGGTTAATTGCTGGGTTTCTACCAAGTAATTTGTCATTTTACGACCTCCCTTTACTTAAATGCCCGAATAACTATGGGAAGCAACCACGCTAAACACCACGTAAAAACAAAAATTAGCCACCAACGTTTACTTAAAAAATCCCAAAAAGTCATCCCTGTCCGGGCTCTTTGAACCCGTAATTTTTTGGCAGAGACTTCCCGATCCCGGATCAACGCGTCTAAACTAATTTCAAACAAGTCGCTAAGTTGCATTAACCGTTCTACGTCAGGATAAGCACTTTCCGTTTCCCACTTCGAGATGGTTTGCCGACTAACTTGCAATAACTTTGCTAAATCATTTTGGCTCCACCCCCTTTTTTCACGTTCTTTTCGAATTTTTTGACCAACCATTTTTGACCCTCCCCCACTCAATATGCAACTTTCCTCAGTAAAAATCACGAACTTGTTGTTAGCATTCTGCCCCGATTATTAGCACCGCCTTCAACAAGCGTGCTCTATCGAGGTCTTAAAGTAATAAAATGATCTGGGTGTACTAGGTCCCGCAATTTAAGGGCGCTTTTATTTCAATCTATTTAAAAAACTTTAATTTTGAAGTTTCCTTTTTATTATCGCGGCATTAGTTTCCAACCCAATAATCGATCAATTGTAATGTGAATTAACCATACTAGTATAATTGGTAACGTCATTTTTCCTAAGACATTTTCTCCAACCAAGTAGCTGCATGATAAAATCAGTGGCAACGTAAATGTATGGGTTAGATTATATAAATAATTACCCATCTTCGGAGAAACCAAGTAGCCTAAAGCCCCCACATCAAATATTAAAAATGTCGCCAGTAAAAAAAGCAGGTTTACCCTAGCTTTAACAAAGACGATTCCTAAAATCGCTAACAATAACAAATATTCTAATTTGGATGTCCACGTTTTAAAGGCCATTTACTCACGCTCGCTTTTTCAATTGCTTAAACCAGTAGCTGTCTTAATTTACTAAGGTACTTTCTAGAAACAAAACAGCTCTCACCACTACTCAACAGTACTTGCATTTGGTTCAAATCTAAAACTTGGATCTTTTCTCGGTTAATTACAAAAGAGTTGTGACACCGCACCATCTTTGGCGACTCTTCTAGTAAATTATTTAGCGAGCCGTAAATCTCTAAAACTTTATTTACGGTATGAATTATAATGCGATGTTTGTTGGCGGAAGTTTCAGCGTAAAGTACTTCGTTTTCTAAGATTCGTTCTAACTTAGGACCAATTTTAAAAGTTAAGTACCTTTCACTATGTACTTTACTATTCTTAAACGCTTGATTTTTTGCGTATGCAGCTTCAATACAAGCTTCGATTCTTTTTTGGTAAGTTACAGGTTCATCTTTAAGAACGTAATCCAACGCTTCAACCTTATATAAAAAGGTCAAGTAGGTCATTTCATCGTGAGTTGTAGAGAAAACAATTGACGAACTTCGATCCCGCTGACGGACTGCTTTAGCGACCTCAAATCCGTTAACGTTACTTTTATCTAAACAGATGTCTAAAATAAACAGCGCGCCACTTGCATACTCTTTATTTTTAATGATTGGCAAAATATCTTCTGCCTTCGTACTCGTTGCCAAAATGTTTAATTCTAGGTTCTTCTTTGAACAATAATTCTTGATAATTTTTTCTAAATTATAAAGTTGTTCAATGTTGTCTTCGCAAATTAGAATATCCATGTTAAGTTCCCCGTTATTAACACACAATTTCTTGTAAGAAGTAGCCGTTTTCAATTGAAGTCATTACTTCCAAGTGATCTTCTTTAGCGGTGATATCGCGTAAACTACTCAATCCAATTCCCTCATGGTTCCCTTTTGTTGTATAACCTTCTTGAAAAATTTCCCGTAAATTAGTTTTACTGGCCTTTTTCAAGGAGTTACGAATTAAAATTGATCGGTATCCTTCGTTTACGGTAACTACAACGTCAATTTGTCCCCCATTTGTTTCAACGTATTCAATTGCGTTATCCATTAGAATTCCCACAATTTCAACTATATGTACGTTAGCCACGTGTAGCTCACCAATCGGTTGAATACACTCAAAATGAATTTTAAGTTTCTGATGTTCAGCTTGAATTAATTTATACGCGATAATTCCCTTCAATGCCGAATTACCAATATTTTGCAAATCGCCAATCCTGATTTCATCATATTTATCATCTGCATTTAGCATTGTTAACGTTTCTTTATAATATTTACGCAAATCGGCGTACTCTTGGTCCTCAAGCAAAAATAACGAACTAGAAATCACATTAACGTAATCATGTTTAATTTTTCTGAGATTCCTATATCCATCCTCAAGAACGGCAGCGTAATTTTCTAATTGTTTAATTTGTTGCAACTCATTTTTTAGCTTAGTCCGGTGCAGTTCGTTTAAAAAAGAAAAAATCATACTCAAAACGGCAATCAGTAATAAAGCAACGAATAAAGCTTCTAAAATCAACGAATTAACGTTTGACTCAACGACAACTTTACCTTGTACCGTCGTAAACATTAAAATTGCCAAGATAACTATGTACCATTTGCAGAGCAATTTTACTATTTTTCGCTTGTTAAAAAAATCAAGTAAATTATTAGTGAGATAACTTTGCAAATAAACTGCAATAAATCCTCCCACAACGAAAGCACCTAAGCGGATAAAATCCCCTAAGTGCGCGCTTACCTTCGATAAAGAGAAAATATCACTAATCAGCAAATACATAATTAGGCTGCATAACAAAAATGAGATGGGAAATAGAGAATCGATAACGTTACTTTTGGTGATTACTTGGTTTAACCCCACTAAAACTGCAGTTAAAAATAAGCCCGAAAATATCGGAGATTGGTTTGCGATAAGACCGCTCAAAATTGACAATACCGGCGCAAGCACAATCAGAATAGGATAGGATTGTTTAGTTAAATGCGCTTTGAGTATGTAGAAGTTGAAGATCTGCATAATGAAACACTGTGCACCCGCAGTTACCGCCACATTGACCATATACTTCACCTCATACATATTCTACACCTCAAATAATGTTTGCGCTTTCTTCATTTGTCTTATAATTTAAAAAAATCGTTTCATCTCCCATTAACATCTATACTTCGATTAATTTCTTGTTTACTAACCGAAAAACTTTATCAAAGCGCGCTAAGTTGACCACGCTAGTTTTATGGGTAATTACGATTACGGTAATCTTAGTTTTGGCAAGTAAAGTTTGTTCAATTTCATTGCTTAATTTATTGTCCAATGCAGAAGTGGCTTCGTCTAATAAAATGATCTACTTTTCTTGGATAAAAGCTCTGGCAATCGAAATCCGTTGCCGTTGTCCACCAGAGAGATTTTTTCCATTTTCGCCGCAATTATAATTTAAGTCGCCGTTAACTGTCGCTAGAAATTCCCCTAATCCAGCTTCCTGTAGCGCCTGCACAATCTGCTGGTCACTATACAAATGACCCAAAGTCACGTTGTACTTGATTGAATCATTAAAAATAAATACTTCTTGTTGCACCACTGCCACTTGAGAATACCACCACTTTGCAGAAATGCTATTTAAATCATTCCCATCAATCGTGATCTTTCCTTGATCGGGGGAAAAGAGCTTCAGTAATAAGTTGAAAATGGTGGTTTTACCACTGCCCGAATTTCCAATAATCGCATAATTATGATTTGCCAGCAGTCGACAATTCACATTGGTCAATACTTGTTTTTTAGTCTCTGGATATCTAAAGCTAACGTTGGTAAATCCGATTGCTTGAGTAAAATGGTTCTGGTGGCTTCCGGATGTGATTGAACTTGTTTCTTTTCGCAAAAATACGGTTAAAGAATTTAAAAGCGCTTTAGCCCCTTGATAACGAGAGTTCTGTAATCCTAGTTGATTAATCGGCATCACCACAAAATTTACCAATTGCACAATGGCCGTAACGCTTCCCACACTTAACGTTCCTTTAGCTGACATTATCATCCCGCCACCAAAGGCAACTAAAAAAATCATCAGCCCAGAAACTTCCGAAATGGTGGAAGTCATGTCTTCGGTAATGCTTAGTTTTAAACTTTTTTGGGTGTACTCACGTAAAAAAAGCTGGTACGAACGCTTCACACTCTTTTCTGCTTGATAAATTTTGATAGTTAAAAACCCCGCCAACATTTCTTTAATTTTATTTGCAAATGTTTTTTCGGCAGCCAGCGCACGTTTCTTTTGAATTTGACCTTTTTTTGCTGAAAAAGCACTGAGTATAATTGGGATTGCTGTTAGAATCAATATTGCCGCGGCCAAAAATCCACTACTCATAAACATTGCCACTAACGAATATCCCACTAACATCAGGTTGCGAACCATTTCAAAAAATCCCATCAAATAATCTTTACCAATCTGGTCAGCCTCACTAAGCAGTGCGTGTTGGTAATCAGAAGTAGTTTGCTTTATAAAACTTACGTAGTTTTCTTGAAGCATGCTGGACATTAAATACATTCGGTACTTTTGTATTTGCTTGGCCGTGTATAAACTAGTTAGCACTTTTGCAAGATAATTTCCTAAAACAAAAACAATTACCACAAGGATGCTAACGCAAAGATGGCGGTAAAGCAGGGTTAAATTTTGTTGAATACCGTCATCAATTAAGAACTTAATTGAAAACGCAAATCCAATATTAGCTAGCGGAGCTAATATATTTATTAGCATTGTTGCAACCCAAAGGCTGTTGATCGTAACTAACTTTTCCTTACCTATTTTAAACACCTGATTCTTTTTCAAATTTTTTTAAATAGTAATCCCGAATACCGTCTTGCAACTCACTGTCTTTGATCTCCTTGATTACTTGAGCATCAACCAGGTACAGATGATCTGCAATGTTTTGTAATTCTTCTAAAATGTGACTAGTAAGCACCACGCAAGTCCCTCGGCTCGCTAGCTTAACGATCAGCTTCTTTACTTGTTCTACCGCAGATAAATCCAACCCGTTAAAAGGTTCATCCAGTAGCAAAAGCTTAGGAAGTGTGCACATTGCTCGAGTAATTCCTAATTTTTGCCGCCAGCCTAACGATAAATTTGCCGCGTTATCATTTAGCTTGGTGGTCAATTGCATCTGACTTAATAGATCAGCTAACATCGTTTGGCCTACCCGAATGTTCATCATTTCCAATTGCTCATCAATAACATTTTGGACGGTGTAACTACTTGGAAATTGAGGTGTTTCAATTAAGCTTCCGATGCTACCCCTTTTCATAAAGTTTTGACCATTAGTAATTTCTTCTCCGTCAAAAACAATCTTTCCGCCATTCACTCGAGATAAACTTAATACGCACTTCATCAGGGTGGTTTTTCCCGCTCCATTAGGTCCTAATAGACCGTATACCCGGCCACTTTTAAAATTTAAATTTACGTTATGCAAAGTATCTTCATTATCAATTTGTTTTAATAAACCCTTGATTTCCAAAATGCTATTTTGTTTTTTCAAAGTGCGCCCCCTTTCGTTTAAAAACTACAGTTCTAATAATGCAAATTTTTTAAATGCTACCAATCCCAACAACGTTGCAATTACCAGTAAAGCTAGCAAAGTTATTAACGGAAGCTGAATACTGTTAGTGCCAAAGCTTAGCGTACCCGCGTTACAAAGGATAATAATCATCAATACCGCAGAACCAACTACGTAACTAACCTTAGGGATTAATAAGGCAATTGAAGCTGGAATTAATGCAATAAATCCGTACAGTAAATCAAGTAACCAATCTTTCACTAAAAAAACTTGATACGTACCTGGTAAAAACTGCTTAAACTTTAAATACGTTAACGCCACAATCGAGCCGTGAAGTAGTAATAAAATCATGCCCGAAAAAATGCAGATCATTAAAAACATCCCGGTTAAAATACTTCTTCTAGAAAAAGGGAAGGTTGCAATTTGGCTGAGTCGTTGCGTTTGCCTGCTCCTAGCGATGATTTGAAATGCTAAAAATCCTTGCAGTAATAAAACTCCCGCTCGTATAAACAAACTAAAAAAATAATAATAGACGGCCCAATATTGGACTAGCTTCGGGACGTTTATAAAGGAATCCGGAAGCAATTCCATCAATTTATTTTCCTTAACTAACCCATGTAAAATCACTGTAGTAATTATTAAAGCTGCACCTAAAATAATGGTTAAAGTACCTACAAGCCTTTTTGAACCCACTTGTTTTGAACACATTTTCGTAATTTTAAACATTTTTACCGTCCTCCTTGCTTCTATCTTGCAAGAGCTAAATAACTAAGTAAATTAACTATTCCTGAATAGTCCGTTTTAGTTCCTAATTAGCTTAAAAAAGATCCTCACGCTTGCAAAAAAGTCCTTGATTACTTTCTAGCTCACAAGTAACCAAGGACTTTTACAAAATATTTAATTAAGTTTATGTAACGTTCACCCTAATTTTTTCAAATCCTCCTGAGAAATAAAAAGAGTCACTTCACCAGTTTCCTTATTAACCTTAGCTTTTACTTCCACACCATGAGCAAAGAAAGTTGGTTTGCCAACGTCAATTTTTAAATATTGATTGCCATAGCTTAACACGCGATAAAGTTTTTCCATTATTATCTCCTCCGTTAATCGGGTCCAGAAAAAATTACTAGCCATCAAAGCAATCCCCAGCTTAACTAAGAACATCTATAACTGTAGATTTTAATTGCTGAGCTGCTTGCTGCGGTTGCGTAGCCTTCATGATTGCCGAAACTACTGCAACTCCGTCGACATTCGTATTCCGCAAAACGGATAGATTTTCCGCATTTAGCCCGCCAATTGCAAAAACCGTTATTTTTGCTTCCTGCTTAATTCGTTTTAGCATTGCAACACTAGTGTGCACGGTTTTAACGTGGGTTGTAGTGGGAAAAATTGCTCCCACTCCCAAATAGTTAGCCCCTTCTTCAACCGCGCATTGTGCTTGCGCAACTGTTTTAGTAGTCGCTCCAATAATCTTGTTGGGTCCTAAAATTCGCCGTGCTACCGCCACTGGTAAATCAGCTTGTCCAAGATGAACACCCGCAGCATCGACAGCTTGCGCAATCGCTACCTGGTCATCGATTATTAACGGGACTTGGTAACGGTCGGTAATCTTTTTTACATGACCCGCCAATTTATAGTATTCAGCACTGCTGATTTCTTTTTCCCGTAGCTGTAGTAAATCAACCCCTCCTTGGCAAGCCAACTCAATCCTTTCTAAAAATTGTTGTTGATTTAGCCCTAACCGGTCCGTGACGAGGTAAAGTAATGGCTTTTCTAACATTTGATCCACCTCAATTTAATTTTGACTTTCTTTATGATAGCGTTTACAATATATGTGGTAATAATTTTACCACATAAATCAAAACTTTAAAGTTCGTCTGGGGTGCCATTTTTGGCTGAGATCATACCCATTGAACCTGATGTAGTTCGTACTACCGAAGGAAGACCGAATACCGCAATCGCATAATTCTGTAACTCACTTTTAGTGAATTACGCCACCCATAATTGCGTACCCCCTTTCTTTGGTTGTATCCATAAGAAAGGGGGTTTTTGCATGGCAATCGTTAACGGAGAAGAAAATCAAGCAGCGGATGCTCAAAATTTATTAGCCTTCTTGAAGACTAAATACACTAAAATTGACAATCTCGCGGTTGAATTAAACGGCGAAATTATTACCAGCCAACAAATGAACACTACCATTATTCAACCAGCAGACCATTTAGAAATAATTGCATTCGTGGGAGGAGGTTAAATGAGTAATTTTAAAGAAAAACAACTCCAACTTTATGGACATTCCATTACCGACCTGCAAACTCAGATGACTAGTCGAAACGTAGCTCATTCTGCGCTACCTTTAAGCTCGTCAAAAGTTACCATCGCGGGTGCTGGTGGTTTGGGCTCTAACATTGCAATTGCCTTAGCACGGATCGGGATTGGTCATCTAACCTTGGTTGATTTTGATCAAGTGGAATTAAGTAACTTAAATCGCCAACAGTATAAATTAAACCAGATTGGAATGGCTAAAGTAGTCGCCCTTAAGCAAAATATTGAGGAATTCAACCCCTTCATTTCCGTGACGCCTTTACAAGTGACGGTTAATGCAGCTAACGTTGCGGACTTATTTGCGGATGCCGACGTAATTTGCGAAGCTTTTGACGACCCGGCAGCTAAAGCCTTGCTTTTACGTGAATGCAGTCGCCTATTTCCTCAAAAGCCGTTAGTGATGGCTAGTGGAATGGCCGGAATTCATCCCGCAAACCAGATTAAAACTAAGCAAATTAACCAACACGTTTACGTCGCCGGCGATGGAGTCTCTAGTGGGCAAGAAGGGTTAATGGCGCCACGCGTCATGGTGGCAGCCGGGCACCAGGCCAACCAAATTGTTCGCTTAATCTTGGGTAACCAAGCCGATTAAATTAAGAAAGGAACTAAACCAATGACATCTAATAACGATTACTTAACCATCAAAGGCCAGCAATTTAACTCACGTTTTATTTTAGGTTCAGGAAAATATGATTATAACTTAATCAAGGCGGCTGTAAAAAATGCCCATGCCGAGATTATTACCATGGCCCTTCGGCGAACTACGGAGACTACGGAAGACATCCTAAATTATCTGCCCGAACACGTAACCATTTTGCCAAACACCTCCGGGTCGACTAATGCAGAAGAAGCCGTTCGAACTGCCCACTTAGCTCGTGAACTTAGCGGTAGCAATTTCATTAAATTAGAAGTAATTCCTGATAAAAAGTATCTGCTGCCTGACAACCAAGAAACGGTAAAGGCAACTAAAATTCTTGCTGAAGAAGGGTTCATTGTTCTTCCATACATGCTTCCTGACTTAAACACCGCAAAACAACTGGTGGATGCGGGAGCGGCCACCGTCATGCCGCTAGCTTCCCCGATTGGTTCAAATTTAGGATTAGCCAATAAAAACTTAATCCAAATTTTAATCGATGAAATCAAACTCCCCATCATTGTGGATGCTGGCATTGGCAGTCCTAGTCAGGCTGCGGAAGCAATGGAAATGGGTGCGGATGCGGTAATGGCCAATACTGCAATTGCGACCGCAGAAGATATTCCATTAATGGCAGAAGCATTTCGGATGGGAATCGAAGCCGGTCGGAAAGCCTACTTGGCAGGATTAGGTCGAGTGGTTAACCATAAAGCCGTTGCTTCTTCCCCGTTGCAAGGAATTAGTAAGCAATGAAAGACATCCCTGATTTAAATGACCAATTGCAATTAATCGCCCACGCTTCACCCACTTTTCCTAAGCAAAATCGATTAGTCTATAGTCCAGCATGGACAACCGCCCAGCAACAGCTCATCCAATGGGCTCTGGCGGGCGGATTAACCGTCAGTGTTGATGACTATGGTAACGTCTATGCTGATTTAGTTGGAAAAGACGACGCAAAGATAGTGGCGACGGGTTCGCACATTGACACGGTCAAAGATGGGGGGATTTTTGATGGGCTATACGGCGTTTTAGCCGGAATAAATGCCTTAATCAAGCTTAAACAACGTTACGGACAACCCCAGCTTTCTTTACGCGCGATTTCATTTAGCGAAGAGGAAGGGAGTCGGTTTCCAACCACTTTTAGCGGCTCAAGGTACTACGTCCAAAAGGCACGCTTAAATAATTTGGTCGATGCTAACGGCATTGATTTTAACGAGGCGCGGCAAAATGCCGTTCAAAGTTTACTAGCATTACCGCAAGTTAACCATCAACAACCTGCCCTTCCAGCTACCTTCACCGAATTGCACATTGAGCAAGGTCCCATTTTAGAAGCCACTCACCGTCAAATCGGATTAGTTAATCGGATTGTAGGCCAGCGGCGGTTGCTATTTACATTAATTGGAAAGGCTAACCACGCGGGAACTACCCCTCCCAAATTTCGGCACGATGCTTTTCAAGCTGCCCTTGAGTTAATTAACCAGTTTAATCAATTTGCCACTAAATTAGGCCCGGACTTTCGCTTTACGATCGGCCATTTCGTAACCTTTCCTAACGTTGCCAACGTAATTCCTGGAGAAGTGCAGTTCAGCGTAGACTTCCGTCATCCCAACGAAGAGCGCTTAAAATACTTTGACCGGCTTCTTCATAAGGCGGCCGCCCAGCGAACAGATTCCGGAATCAAATTAAAAATTGATTACTCATCGAAAACCAAACCCGTTAAATTAGCTTCCAACTTACTACGCTTAAACCAAACCGTTGCCCACCATTTAAATTATTCCACGATGATTCTAGCTTCTGGAGCGGGGCACGATAGTCAAATCATGGGTTCATCTGTACCAACCGCCATGATTTTCGTTCCCAGTAAAGCTGGCATTAGTCACACTTTTACCGAATGTACTGACCAAGCTGATCTCGAAGCTGGGTTTCATGTACTAACCGAGAGTTTATATCAGCAAGCGTATTTAAATTAATTAAAAGGCGGTGGTCATTTGGCACAACGTTTACTGACTCGAAAATTTGCTCCGTCATTCACCTTGTTAATCTTTATGGGTACACTAGTGGGAAGCCTTTTGGGGTTAAGTTTTGGTCGCCAACTGTCCTTCTTAAATATTGGTGGTGAGCTTTTCTTAAATCTCCTCCAGATGACGATCGTCCCCTTGGTCTTCTGCAGCGTGGTTAACGCACTTGGACACCTTGACGCTGCTAACCTTAAAAAAGTCGGTGCAAAAATATTATTTTGGTTCTCGACGACCACCTTTTTTGCCGGGATAATCGGAATCGGTCTAGGTTTCTTGATGCATGCCAAATTGCTTGCGGATAGTTCCCTACCCGCAGTTCAGACTACTTCGCCCGTAAATTGGCAAAAAACTCTGCTTAATTTAGTTCCACAAAATATTTTTAACGCTTTTGTCCAGGGAAACACTGGCCAGATTATTATTTTTGCAATTTTTCTGGGTGCCCTGCTAAGCTATAGCAATCGCCAGCACCATTATGACCAATTGCTTACCTTGGTTACCCAACTAAATGATTTAATTATCCAATTGATCACCTTGATTATGCGAATTGCCCCATTAGGAATTGCTTGTCTGATGGTTAAAACTACTGCCACTCACGGAATCACTCTACTATTACCGCTGCTTTACTTTTTGTTTTTATATGGGAGCGGCGTCGTTGTATTTTAGTATTCTTAACGTTACTCACCATTTGGCGTACGCAAATCCCGCTTGCTAAATTGTTCAAGGGGCTCACCCGCATACTGCTCGTGGCGTTTACCACTACTTCTTCAGTAGTTACCCTTCCGGTTGAGTTGATGGATGTTCAGCACCGGCTTGGCGTCAGTAAATCAGTCAGCGAATTAGTTTTACCGTTAGGGATGGTTTTAAATAGTAACGGTCTAGCAATGTATCTTGCTTTAGTTTGCACCGCCATTGCCCAAATCTACCACCTCCCCCTCACTACCCCTAAATTAGCCGAATTTATTCTTTTGGCAGTACTCCTATGCGTGGGAACGATTACGGTACCCGGTGGCGGAATCATGGCACTGACCATTGCGGTAACCACCCTCCATTTGCCAGCGGAAAGTATCGCGCTATTCGCTAGTATAGACTGGTTTGTAGGCATGTTTCGCACCGTGGCCAACGTAATTGGGGACGTAACTACAGCAGTAATCATTGATCATGAAGAAGCTGGTTGATGGCTGAGGTTGGCTTTTTCAGGAATTGATTTATTAATCTATACAAAAAAATCTAGTTAACCAGCCGGAAATAATTCCACTAGTTAGCTAGATTTTTCATTCATAAATACTTATAAACATGCCTTAGTTGGATAACCAAATTAACTTAATTCGGGGAACCAAATTTTAATTTCTCGTTCAGCACTTTCAACGCTATCAGAGCTGTGCACAACGTTTCGAAGTAGTCCGTCTGGCCATTCCCGACCAAGATCTCCCCGAATCGTTCCGAAGGCAGCTTCGGACGGATTGGTAGCCCCCGCCATCCGATGGAAAACTTCAATCACGCGAGTACCACTAGCAATCATGGCCACGATTTTGCCTTCCAACATGTATGTTTCAATTTCCTTAAAGAATGGTTTATCAACTAATTTAGCGTAATGCTGCTGTAATTGGCTATCGGTAGCCCGGGTAACTTTGAGCGCATCAATTTCGTAGCCTTTCCGTTCCAGGCGGGTAATCACTTCACCAATGTGTCCTAAACTAACCCCGTCTGGCTTCACTAAAATTAAAATTCGTTCTTGGTCCATCAAAACCCCTCCATTTTCCGTTTAAGCGTGCTTTAATTGTACTAGAAAACTCATCGTTCAGCATCCATATTTGGTTACGTTTAGTTTTCATTTTTGCTAACCGTTACATTTTAAATCCGGACGAGTCTAGTCCTGACGCTTTCGGAAAACATCCGCTTTTAACCAGTTAAATATTTAATTGTGTCCTTCGCTTAATCAAGACCGTTTGAATATAAATCGCTAACTTCTTCCACGTCTCAATCCGGTGCACGTCTTCGAAATAAAAAAGGACTTGGTGATCATTTACATTAACCGCACTGTCGGCAATTACAATTTCTGCGTCTTCTATTTTTTCCACAATTAAAACGGACTTCTTTTTATAGATCCCGTGCAGAATGTTTTTTAAAACCATTAGGTAGTTAGCACTATATGAAGAATAAATGGCAATTTTCACTGGTTCAGCTACTAGATGACTCATGTACGAATATAGTAGTTCTGCAATTTGAAAGCCAAAAACTTCAAGTACCCCTACCGATAACTCATTTTTGTAAGTCATTTGAACGTCTCTGCTAATTTGCCGAACGTTTGCGTTAATATCGCTGATTGAGTTAGTTGCTAAAAACAGTACTTCTAACGACAGCTGCTTCGTAATGAGGAACCGATAAGTAATGTGAAATAAGAAAAGCTGATGGTATTTTTTAGGAATGGTATATTTTTCTACTAGTTTACCTAAGAGCTGGTTTGCTTTAACGATGATCTGGTTATTGCGGTATTCTCCCAGGTGTTCACCGACTTTTCTCATCAAGTCAGCCGTTAAGCTTTCCGGTAAATAATACATTGTCGCCAAGTAAAAAAACATTTTTTCGGTTGGAAAAGCATTTTTACTTATGTAATTAAAGTGATTACTAAAACCTAGGTGTAATTCTTTATAAACAGCAGTCATAACCTCCAATTCCTCACGAGACGCTTTTTGAGCAAGTTTCCCCATTTTGTTAGCGTTATCAAAAACATTTAATAAAGTCTGCATTTTTAGCTGATGGCTAAGCGACCACGCTTGATTGGTCGAAACAGCAACTGTGGTTGTCATCGTCTTATCAATTTGGTTCGCGGTAATTTCCAAAAGATAGGTTAACATCCGGATTTGATTTTCGTCGCCTTCAACCAACAAATAATTTAGCCTTTTATTGATTTGACACTTAAAATTCAAACGTTGTAATAAGCTGTTAGCCTTGTTAATTAATTTATAACAATAAGATTGGCTATAGTTAAAATAGTGGGATAACTTTATTATTCCTGCTTTTCGGTTGGTTAAAAAAAACCGTAAAAATTTAAAAACTGCGCTTTGGTTAACGTATTGCGATTTTAAATGCAGGTAAAATTCGACGTACGTCCGTACCCGGACTTGCTTCGATAACTTGATCATCCGGTTTTCAAACAGATAATACTTTTGGGAACTATTGTAGAATTGTTGCTGTTCAAGATTCAATTCCTCAATCAGGTCCTTTATTAATCGGTTAGTTGTTGCGAGGTTAGTTGCTAAATCATCGGGAGAAACCGCTGACTTAGAAATAATCTGTTCAAGAAGTCTAATCTTTCTTACCTGTTTTGAAGACAAAAATGATCGCCATAAATCCATAAACCAAGCTCCTTTTAACAAAAATTTTAGCTCAACCCAATACCCGTTGTTGTATTCATACAATCACGTACCCGTTTAAATATAGTCCATTTAGCTACCTAAATTCAGCAATATTTATATTTTTAGGACACTAAAAATGTAATTGAGCAATTTCGATAATCAAATCACCCTTAATTTTTTTATTGCTATTTAAAAATCAGGCGACTACTCACTGATGTGCCGATATCAGCGATTAGTCGCCCTCCACTGGTCTTCTTCGTTTTAGAAAACGTCAAGTCCTTTTCTTTCTCACATAGAACCCCGTTATTACTAGGATTAACGTTGCCAAAACAGCTACTCCGAAAATAATCATTCCCGCGTGGCCCGTCTTTATCGTTACGTGTGTCGGTTTACCGTTCTTCTTAACAAAATTATTTAATTGCTTTTTAGTGTAGGTGAATTTATACACCCGGTGTTTGCCGTTACTAGTTACCAAAAATTTATAGTTTCCTGGGATCAATTTGGCACCATCAAGGAGGGGGACGTTTAGCTGAGTTCTAGTAACTGGGGTCAAAACAACCTTATTTTTCTCCAAATTACCCTTAGCGATCACCCTTCCCTTAGGATTTAGCACTTGATAAGAACCACTTTCAGCATAGGCAATCAGCGGGTTATTATTTAATACATCATAACTGAGCAACGCGGCACTTTTAGCATTGGTAAATTTAAAGTTTACGTAGGTCAGTCCCTTTCGCTTAACCAAATCCCGCATTCTTAAGCGGACCACAACCACTTTTTGGTAAACCTTAACGACGTTAATCAGCCGCCGATTCACTCTTTTTCCAATAGTTTGGGCAAAGTTAATGCCGCCTAAAAGTTCTCCTTGAAGGTCTTGTGTTACGTTAATAACCACCCGAAGCCTTTTACTCTGCTTAGCCTGCAATTTTAAAGCACCGTTTCTTAATTTATCGCCAATTGGGGTTATCTTCGTATATTTTGGTAAAGCATATTTGTCATTTAACAGATTTTTCGTGGATTTTACGTAAGTTATTCCGCCGCTAGTAGCAGTCCCGACACTCGGAAAAACGGCTACGTTGATTTCTTTACTACTCGTGTTATTAACGGTAACTATGAACGAGTATTCCTTATTTACTTTCGGTGAAAATCGGATGTCGGTTGGGGAAGTAGATCGCTCTCCAGCTTGAACGGTTACTTTAAGAGCGGAACCGTTCCGTTGAGCAGCATGTACCGAAAGACCAGCTATCCCGATTTCCAACAATAAAATTAACATTATTAAACACACCCTAATAAAAGGGTGTGTTTTTACTTTTGATAACGTTTTCATTTATTCGCTACTCAATTGGATCTTCTACTGGTGCTTCCGTTACCACTACCTTTACCGTATTACTTTGATCCTTTCCAGGAACGGTATATTTGGTAGCATCCAGATTAACTACAAGGTCACCATTGACGGTGTCGTTCAACGCTTGACCAATTTTTTTACTTCCAACAAGTTGAGCATCCAACCCCGCGGAAACGAAGTTCTTTTCGACAGATAGTGTATACTCTTTTTCGCCGAAAGTTTTATTAATGACGTCGGCGTTAATCGGCTCGGTCTCTTTAAAAGTTCTGGTTTCCTTAGTGATGTTATTAAAATCAAAAGCAATATCCTTAACGCCGCTTAATTCAATTGCAGAGTTACCTTCACTAACCGTAATGTTTGCATCAGTAGGCCCCGTGACTATTGCCGCCTTGGCACCGCCCGCAATTCCTAACGATAACAGCGTAATTAACATGGCCGCCGCTAAAGTGATTTTTTTCATTTTAATGCCCTCCTAAAATATCATGCGTATTGACATTCCCGTTACCCCTACTTTAAGTGCAAAACGATTTTATGATTCTCTTCTTTTTACGAATTTTCCATATTAAAGGATAGGGAATTTAAAAAGGAACCCGCAAATGGCGAGTTCCCAGTCTAACAGTTGATAATATTTATATAAGACATTTTCCGGTTAATAATACTTAGGGGTCTTAACCCCTGCTTGAAATTCACAAGGTTAAGATGATCGACTTCTTAATTAGGCGCATCCTCGATGGTCCACCCGAGTCCCCCTTGATAGTCACCGATTTGATCCGCAGGGTTAAGTTGTAATTTGAGGAGTTTGCTTAGATCTAAGGTGGCGTCTCCAGTAGTTTGATAAATAATCTGTTCATCTTTGTTAATTGGCGTACCCTGATAAAGAAGCCGCCGAGAAAGCACTTGGCCATCTTGATTAGTAAGGGGATGACGTTCGCGAACCTTTAAAGTCCAGCGACCTTGGTCAATTTTACGTCGATCCTTAATTCGTAAAATTGCTTTGGTGGCTAGCGGAACGGTACTCTTTTCTCCGGGAATTTCGTGAGTACCAAAGTTAATTTCATATGGTAAGGTTAGTTGCGGACCGGATTCTAATCTAACTACCCGGTCTTCCTTGTTTGATGATTGGTGATGGTCATCTTCAATGTAAAAACTCACTTTTTTATCTATCCAGTTTTTGGGGCATTGCCACTCGACTTCATCCTTAACTGAGGAGGCGGCGTTAACATAATCCTTTAGCACTCGTTTTTCTCCATCATAACTGGCGATTAACTTTACCGGCTGGCTGTCTTCGTGCGTAAAGGAGAATGCAAGTCTACCTTTGTTAGTGAAACGAGAAATATGAAGTTCTGTGCCGGCATCCTTTAGTTTAAATTTAAGCTCTTGGCTCTTTCGGTATCGGTGAACGATTGTTTGGGCGCTAGGCAGAAAAATTCCCTTATCCTTCTTAGGATCATTTTTAAGTGGAAAATATCCTTTAATTTCCGGATAGTTGCCAGCCAAATCAAAATTGGTCGTCAAGATCCCGCTTTTTACTTGGGCGTCGTGGATTTTTTCATCATCTTCGTTTAAAAACATGGTCGTTACTTTGCCAATGTAATTAACCGCCGTTACTGCTCCGCTTTTACCGACGGATTGACCATTTATGGTGGTGGTTACGTCAAATGGAAGCGTTAATTTACCATCAATCACTTTTTTAGGATCAACTGGCTTTTCTTTTCCCTGCCATTTCAAATATACTTTATAATTTAATGCCGTATCACTTATTTGATCAGCAGAAGATCCTTTGGTTTTAATCTGAACTTTTTGGTCCTCAATTTGACTGGTAAAGTATTTGGTTACGTCCTCACCGTTAAAATTGGTGACTACCACACGTTGTGGTACGTACTGCTCACCGTCGTGCACCTGGGCCAAATTAAAACTTATCTCGGTTTCCAAGTTGCTGCTATTAGGAATCGTTTGTTGTGCAGCCAGATAGACATCCCGGTCAGCTTGATCAAATTTAGCATCTACAGCGTAAGCAGGAGCGAGTTCAGGCTTCGCTAAAAATTCAGTTAAATAAACTAGTGACGAGGTTGTACTATCGTTATTATGCACCACAAAAGTAACTTGCGAGATTGCCTTAGTAACCACTTCAAAACTTTGACGCGGGTCTCGCCACGGAACGCCAGCGGTAATATTCTTCAAATACATCCACCGGTCTTCTGTGTCATACATAATGTTGGTTGGGTTATTCGCGTAAATCGCACTAATGACGGAATCGGGATTTTGGTATCCAATATATTTATTTGTATTGAGCCCATAATAATTAAAGGCCGTTTTAATAGTTAAGGGATTATCGTGCTCATCAACAAAATTATAGGTCACCTTTACTTCACCATCGACGTCAATACCTAGGAAATAAGTCTTAGAAAAACTCAACGAACCTCCTTTAAAATTACTTTTGTTTCGTTTTAACGTGACTAGTAAATTTACCGACTTACCTTTGTAAAAACCAACGTTTTTTACCAGCGCTCGGCTTTCGTTAGTTTTTTGATCAACCACTAACCGATTTACAGTTGCATCTCCGCTCAAGGGAGTCACCACCGTATGTGCACCGTTATGCATTATAAAGGTATTATCAGCCGGGGTGACTGTTTGATTAGCCCACTGAAAATTTCCGAAAGTGGGCAATGGCCTTAGACTAGCCTTCGCACTGGCTGTTAGCCACCAGAAGCTTATGAGAAAAGTTGCTAATATTAAACTTGGAACTTTTTTCATTCGTCATCCCCCTTGCCTTTTAAAAATTTTTGGCACGCTTTGCTTGCTACAACGCAACAAATCAAACCAATTCCTGCCCAAATCAGTCCTAAACCTATCTTTTCGTTAGTTTGCGGTAAAAGTTGAAATCGAGGATTTTTTGCAGGAGGCCGCTTTAGATAATTCTGATTTGGTTGGGAAACCTTTTGCATCGGCACTACTTGATTTGCGGTCGTTTTTTGATAAAAGGTAATGCCTACTTCACTATTGGTGCGCTCGTTGGCCAGCACCACCCCCTCTACGTTAAATAGTAATGTTAATAAAACTAACCCACCCCAAAATTTCATTTTATTTCTCCGTTTTACTATTTTTCCGTTTCATCCGATAAATATAACCACTCAGAAGTAAAATCACTGCAATTAAAAGTCCTATGATTAGGTAAATCAACCGGTTATTAATAGGCCTTTTAACTTCCACCGCCTTTTGGTTTAATTTGGTATCGGCACCCGTAATTGTAAATTCTTTACTGAATTGCCATTTCTTACCAGCGGCACTTTTTAGAACAATCGTTAAAACATATTTCCCGCTTTTTAAGGGCTGATTGTCCCAGCTAATTGGCAACCGAAAACGCACTCGTGGAGCAATCGAAATTTGCTGGTTAGTTTCCTTTAGCACCTTACGATGTCCTTTTTGGGTTACGGTAGCCCGCATGTGTAATTTACTTAGCAACGTCGGTGTTGAATTTTGTAAAGTTGCAAACACCGTCAAGTAACCGTTGTCTAATCCTGGAGTAACCTTTTCTAATGACAACTTGGGTCGCACTTGACTATTTGAACATCTCAGCTTTGCACCGATGGTATAAGCAAAATTATTTATTAAGCTTAAACTTTGTTGCTTAGTGGTTCGTTTCGAAGACTTTGCGTAACAATAAAAACCGCCCAGCACCGTACCTTCGAATCCTTTTGAGGGGATCTTTAAATGATAGTCAACTTTACGCACTTCCTTAGGGTTCAGCGTAACGGTCTGCGGTCCCGAAATCATTTGTTTGAAAGTCGGACCTCCTAGTAACTTAGTCTTGGACTTGGAATAATCAATCGCGCCATTCCGGTTAGTAACCGCGTTATTTGTTTTAATAATAATGGTTTGCTTTTCGTTAGTGAGATTGCGCAACCTAATAAATAGTCGCTCATTATTTCCCGGGCGCACCCGCAAATCGTAATAACTGGCATCAGATTGCTGATTCTTCGGTAAAATTGCCTCCGCATCAAAGGTTACCCGGTTATTTGCTTTTGTGTTCGCAGCTACGGCATGGGGAAAAGTTAGCGCTAGTAAAATGCAGGATACGTAAACCAGAATAAAGCTAAGAAAATACAGTTTTGGGCTTTGTTTAATTGGTTTAAGATGGTGCATCGGTCAACACCCAAGTTAAATCAGCAGAATAACTTTGTGCTTCTACACCAGCACGCGGTACGTGAAGTTTGACATTCTCATTTTCTCCATCTTTTCCTTCAAATACGGCCGCAAATGCTCCGGCTCCCTGGCCTTCCTTAGCCGTCATTACTTCTTGATATTCCTTATTTAATTCAAAAGTATTTTGAGTGATTTTCGGCATCGGAGATTGGTTGTTTTTAGTTACTACCTTTCCATTCGTAAGGGACATCTTGGCACCCACTAATTCTTTTCCGTTGGCACCTACGAAAGGTGAAATTGCTACTCCCAAACTCCAGCCCTTCGCACCTCCGCGGGTGTCGTTAACCTGCACGTGAGGTTTTTTGTTTAATGCATAATAGTCCGTATCTTCTGCCTTAATTTCCTGTTGTCCAAACGTAATGTTTGAAGCGTACGGAATGGATAGCGAACCCACGTCACCAGTTCCAGAATCATCATCATGGGTATCATCGGGGACGACTGGATGAATATCCTTACCAGAACCAGCGGTCAAGGTCACGTCCGTTTTATTAGTTGCCTCGGAAATCTGAGACGCCATTACCGTGGGCGCATTTAAAACTAACATTCCTAATGCAAGGCTTGTGATCATTGCTTTCTTGTTCATTGAATACTTCCTCCTTAAATTTAATCAACCTCATCGATTTAAAAACATTCTCGCACGCCCCTTTTTTAGTTACTAGTCCAACTTTTTTCCTGATTCAGAAAAAAATTAAAAGGTTTTTCAACTAAAAAGAACCTCCCCAGAATACTTAGCTTCTGGAGCGGTTCTTTAACTATTCGAGTTATAATTCCCAAAAATAATTTGCCCTGGGGACTACTTGGTTAATTGATAAAGCATTGCTCCTAGTTGTCGCCAGTTACGTTCCGTGGGCAAATTTTTCATTAAGATTAATGGTGTATTTCCAGTATCAATGTAGTAGTTAGAGATCACTAAATCTACTTCTGCAATGGGCGTTTGGTAATCGTAAAACTCAAACGCAAAGGAATGGCCAAAGTAAGTACGCACCTTATTCATCAACCACAATCGGTGGGTGTGATGCAAATCATCCTGCACTAAAATTTTGATAGGCGTAACTTTTTTAGCGAAGAGGTCGTAATAATCTAAGATAAAATAATAGTTTAGAAATAGTTGCTGCCAATTAGTTAGTAAAGCCTTAACTGATGGCTGCGCACGTTTTAAAAGATGTTTACGAAGTTCCTGCATTATTTGAAACTCCCTTGGGCGCTCCGCTTTTAATTCCATAATGTAAGAACGGTTAAAAAACACGTCGGAATTACCGTTAAAAAAGGCGCTCCGTTCGTGAAAAGCAATAAAATTAAACATTAATTCTAAATCGTCAGTTGCCAATTGAAACTCAAAATTTTCTTTAACCACCCTAGCCAAATTCATTACGGCCAGGTAGGAGTCCGTCTGATTTTGCTGGTGAGCTAACGCATAGCTGTTTTCATAATTCGGATTACCATCAATAATCCCGAAATCATATATCACTTGATATAGAAAATACAACTCATCTCTGCTTAACGGCAGATTGCATATTTTATGCCATTTTTGCATTAATTTGAAAGTCGGATCGCTATCAATCACCCTTTGCTTCGTTGCGTCCGTCGTTGCAATAACAACTTTACTTCTTTCTAACGTAATCGCTAACCAATAAGCAAAAGTTTTACGTTGAAGCGGTTCTAAAGTAACCGCATACACCTTTTCGAAGTCAGTAATGACCGTTTCGATTGCCGACAATTCAGTACTAAACGGCCAATCATCTGCGATCTCCCGGGTTGAATTCCAATAAAAATAATAGTAGAAGCTTCGAACGTTAGTTTCACTGCCCTTTAATTCCAGACGGTACGGCAAAAATTCTAACTGATAACGTTTAAAGTAAGGTTTTAATAGCTTGGCATAGCGGAAAACCGTTGATAAGCTTGTAAACTGACTTTCCGCATAATCGGTTAACCGCTGGTGCGGATGATGATACATGAAGTCAATCAACTTATAATTGTAAGAAGATTGATAAAACTTCAAATACAGGGTGTAAATGGGGAAATCCTCCTCCTTTACGATTTGAAAATTCTTATTATGATCGTTAAACAGCTGAATTTTTTGCCCGGTTTCCTTAAATAACTGCTGGAATTCTTCAAGGTAATTTAAAATCGACTTTTCCGTTACGCCGATTACCTTTGCAAGCGCTTTGCTTGAGCGCCACGTAGTACTTTCTAATAAATAATCTAGTAAAATCACCTTGTTCAAAGACGACGCTGTCAAAAACGTTTTCATTTTTTGCCCCCAAAAAGTTAAATTCAAATTGCACGTACTGAGCTAATGCCCACCACTTAAGAGACTTTTTCTCCTAATTAGTGAGTTATCTATTCCAAAATAGTCAGGGTTTGCTATTTTTGTAGCTATTTATACCATATTCGACTTGAAAAATACATCTTTAGCTTAACCGGGTTCGAGCATTACAGCTTAAGTAAAAATTCCTCAGTCAAGTTAATTCCATTTATTCTTTGATTAAGCTATTCTTAAACTAAATTAATACAGGAGGCCGAGTTCATGCGTTTATGGCACGAGAAATTAATTTCCAAACTGCCTCGGGCCCAGCTTTTAGGTCAGCACCGGGAAGTCGCGGCGCTCCGCGGCAAGGGCTGGGGTAAAAAACACGCCACCGTCGATTACGTTTTTACCCATTCGCCATACAAGTTGTACCAATTTCATTTGTTAGTGATGGCTGAAATGCAGGTGCGGGGATATCATCCTGACCCTAAATGGTTCGACCCCACTTACCGGGGGTTGCATTGCCCAGCTTATTTAGCATTGACACCTTGTCCGCTCACCGACCCGATCTATCCCGAACATGACCAACAATATTTGGCAGAATGCTTAGAAAATTTGAGATCTAAGGGAATTCAGATATTGATTTGAAAAAGAGAGTGGGACAAAAGTCGGGTAGTTTGCGAGCATTAACTGAAAATTGACCATGATGCCTGAATTTGGCATCATGGTCAATTTTTGGGTAAGCGGAACCAACTGACTTTTGGCACACGTTTTGGCTTTATTGAAGGCAAAATATCAAAACAACTTTTTAAGGATCTTTTCATCCTTGAAAAGTATTTTTTCTTCTAGCCTTCCAAATTATAAAATATTTTATAAATCTTTTCCGTTAGATTTAATCACCTTTTTGTACCAAGCAAACGAATCTTTTTTCAATCGTTGCAATGTTCCGCGTCCGGAGTCATCCAGATCAACGTAGATGAACCCATATCGTTTGCTCATTTGGCCGGTTGTCGCACTAACAAGATCAATTGGCCCCCAAGTTAAGTAGCCAAAACAATTTACCTGGTCAATTTCTACTGCCTTTTTGACTTCTTGAACATGTTTACGTAAATAATCAATTCGGTAATCATCATGGATTTTTCCATTATCATCCAATCGATCCTCCGCACCTAGTCCGTTTTCAGTAATCATAATTGGGATTCCATACTTTCGATACGTATAATTTAATAAGTATCGAATTCCCACGGGGTCAATTGTCCAGCCCCACTTGCTCGTTTCCAAAAAAGGATTAGTTAAACCGCCAAAAAGTGTACTTTTTGCTTCCTTTGCCCCATGATATTCGGCCACCGATGAGGCATAGTAATTCATTCCGATAAAATCGATTTTTCCTTGTTTAAAATCAGCGGAATCATTTTTTGAAACCGCCAAATGAATCCCGTCATCTTCATACTCTGCTAGTTTGTACTGCGGAAACTCGCCGTTACACATTGCATCAATTTGATAAAAATCACGGTCCATTTGTCTAAAGGCGTTCATTACATTTTCCGGATCGCTGTTAATTGGGTAAACGGGTTCAATTCCGAATACGCAGCCAATTTTATTGGAAGCATCAATTTCATGTCCTAACCGGACTGCTTTACAACTAGCTAAGGTCATGTTGTAGCCAATGGTTGCCAACGTTTGCGGTTTATCTTTCATTTCGGAATATTTCAAGCCAGCGATTATATACGTAAAGATGTCGCTAGCCTCCGTTTGTGGATCAATATGATTCATCTCATTAAAGGTAACCCAATATTTAACTTTCCCGCGCAACGCTGTAAACATCGTCTTGCAAAATTTGAGATATAACTCAACAACCGAGCGATTTTGCCAAGAACCATATTTTTTAACCAGATTAATTGGCATTTCAAAATGATATAGAGTTACGATAGGCTCGATATGATACCTTTTTAACTCGTCAACTAAATTTATATAAAATTCAATTCCTTTTAGATTAGGCTCTAAGTCGTCGCCATTTGGATAAATTCTACTCCAATCAATTGAAATTCGAAGTGCCTTAAACCCCATCTGCGCAAAGAGTTTAACATCATCTAGATACCGGTGATAAAAATCAATTCCAATATGGGATGGGTACCGACATTCTGGATCAATTGTCTGGTGGATCTTTCTTGGTTGCCCATACTCACCAACCGTTACGTAGTCCATAATTGCTGGCCCCTTACCGTCTTCGTTCCAAGCTCCTTCCGTTTGGTGGGCAGCAATACTTCCGCCCCATAAAAAGTTATCTGGAAATTTCATTACTTCCTCCTTATCCGAGCACTACGTTTAGCATCTGATCTTTGTCAGTTACAATTTGATTAACACTGGGAATTACGTCTAAAAAGTCGTTCGTGTTAGTAATAATCACCATCACGGTCGGATCATATCCAGCCTCGACCACTTTGGAAAAATCTACGACCGCTAAAACATCCCCCTGGGAAACGGTTTCCCCTTCTTTTACTTGGAGCGTGAAATATTTCCCCTCTAATTCAACAGTGTCAATTCCGATGTGAATCAAGATCTCAATTCCGTTGCTTCCGGTAATCCCAATTGCGTGTTTAGTCGGAAAAACCGCAGTTACCTTTCCATCAATTGGTGCATAGATGTGGTCGTCAGTGGGCTTAATGCCAATTCCTTTACCCATGGATCCCGTAGAAAACGCGGCATCGCCAACTTCGGCTAGCTGGACTAAATCTCCCTTCACTACACTACTCAAAGATACCGTTTGTAATTTTGAAGCAACCGCATTATCAACATTTCCAGCTTCATCTTCTGCGGAATCTTCAGCAGGCACACCTAGTAAGAATGCTGCAATTGCCGCACCAACAAAGCTAATAATAACGGAAGCAACCATCAACCATAAGTTCATGAAATGCCCTTTACCAATGTAAGCTGGTAAACCAAATAATCCCCAAGCAATTGAATATGCTTTTACACCAGTAAGACCGGCAAATAAACCTCCTAAGCCTCCGCCAATCATAACGGCAATGAAAGGCCGACGATATTTAACAAAGACACCATAGATGGCAGGTTCCGTAACCCCTAGAATTGCGGATAGGGTCACCGTTCCAAATAGTTGCTTTTGCTTACGGTTACGGGTTCTCAAAAAGTATCCTAACATTGAGCCACCAACTGCAATATCTGAGATGGTACATGAAGAAATAAATGCAGGATCGTAACCGTTAGCCGAAATTAAGGAGGCAACCACTGGCATGATAAAGTTACCCGCTCCTAACATGACGATGAACGGTTGTAACGCTGAATAAAGCATCATTACAAACCAGCTACCAACATACTTCATTAATAGATTAAAGAAGGCAATAATTCCTTCACCTAGGTAATAACCCAACGGGCCAAAAACTAGTAGCGTCGCCGGTAAAGTTATTAGCATGATAAGTAGCGGAGTCATAAAATACTGTAAAGCGTTGGGAACTATTCGTTTCACAAATTTGGTTACGTACCCCATAAACCAAACTGCTAAGAGAATCGGAATAAAACTATTTGCGTACGTAATTTGGGGCAACGGGATTCCAAATAAATTAAGCCCCTTTACTCCGTTGATACTCTCCGATAAAATTGTTGCGGCTAACGCAACCGCCAAGTACGGGCTGGCACCTAAACGTTTGGCGCTACTCATTGCCATTAAGATTGGTAAGAAGTAAAATACCGAAACCCGCAATGCGTCAAAGATCTGGTAAGTAGGACTATTTGGTGAAATTAACCCCGTAAGCGAGATGATCGATAAAAAGGCTGCCAACAAACCTGCACAAATAATCGGTTCTAAAATTGGCGTCATGGATTCTGAAACCACATCCAACACTGCTTTAATCCAGTTCTTTTTTACCTTATGTACTTCTCCTTTATCGTTACCACTGATTCCCAACAAATCGATTAATTCATCGTACACATCCACTACATGAGTCCCAATAATAATCTGGTAAGCCACGTTGTTACTAACTACGTCAATTACCCCATCTAAATCCTTGAGTGCTGCCGTATTTGCTTTATTACGATCTTTGAGTGTAAAACGCAGTCTTGTCATGCAATGGACTACCGCTTGGATATTTTCTTTTCCACCGACGTACTTGATAATATTTTCATTAAACTCTTTATACTTCATTTCCAACGTCCTTTCTGCTTGTAACTCGGTTAATATGGATCATCAAATAGGTATATTCATCAGGAGAAATTTTCTGCCCAAAACTTTTACTAATGTAATTATCAATTTTTTGTACCGCTCGAAACGCTTCAGGATAAATTTCCCTTATTTGTTCATATAAAACGTTTACGTCGGTTTTCGTGGACAGTTCGTGGCAATTTAAACGGTCAATAAAATACTGTAAATGCGTGACCAAGCGCAGGTAGTTAATACTGCTTTCATCAAAATTGATATTAAAATGGTATTTAATTATATTTAGTAAATCTCTCAGTACCGTAATGTCTTTAACCTTTTGTTCGACATTGTTCTGTTCATCTTGAACATTAATAAAGTGCAAACTAATTGGAATTGCTTCGTCTTCTGGAAAATCAACCTCATAAGTCTGATTAAGCCAGTTAATTGCCTTTATTCCAATTTCGTAATATTGGGGATAAAATTTCTTTACTTCCCATACCAACGGACTTGCAATAAACTGTCCTTTTTGACCTCGTTTTAACGCAAACGAAATATGATCTAATAACGCTAAATACAAATAATCAGTCACCTTAACTTTTAGGTAATTTTCACCGTAATCAACGATCCTATTAACCAAAGCAATGATTTTTTTATCAGAATGGGTTAATAAAAAACTAAGATGTTCTAAACGGTCTTTTGAATCTAGAACATACAGTTTGCTAATCTCTTTTTCCTCGATTTGCTGTCCAACTTTTTTCTTGAAAGCAATTCCTGGAGAATATGCAATTAATTCATGAGTACCTTTAGATATAATGGCAACGTTGTTATTTAGTATCTTTTTTACTTTCATTCCTACTCCTTTCCAGAAAAAAACTCAGGCAAAACACGCTAAGCCATTTATTGGCTAAAACGTGTCTTGCCTGAGTCCTGCCCTTTGTTCGGTCACATTACTCAAAGAAAAGTTACGTACTCTTCTAAGCTTTTTTCTATATTTAATTCTTTAACTTCTTAATATTATCATTTCTAATTTTGTTTTGTCAACGCTTTCATCAACTTAATTTTTAACCAAAAATATTCTCTAAATATCCCTGCACTGCAGCGTCGTATTCTGCTGGGTACTTCGCTTGTGCTTCACCGTGGCCAGCTTTATCAGCAATGAAAGGTTCGTAGTAAGGTCCTCCGTTAATAGCCTCCAAAGTTTCTAAATTTGAAAATGGAACCACCCTATCCAGAGTGCCATGAATAAATAATTTAGTGAGTTTAGATTTTTGAACGCCCTCTGCAGGCAACGAGTTGTTAATATCCATGTTTGCTTTTGGCCGTGTGTAGTATTGGTCCAGAATTTCAAACATTTTATCTGAATTGTCTTTGGTAACTAAAAAGCTTTCCGCAAAATCGACCCCGGTTGCACTCTTAATGAACCCTTTTAGTAATCCGGTCACCATTCCATAGACGTACTCTAATTCACCCCTTGTCGACGCGTACCCACAATTTTCGATCAAGCCATGAATATTTTCCGGATGTGCCTTGGCCAGCACACTCATCATCGTAGCCGCTCCCATTGAACCACCATACAAAACTACTTTTTGATTGGCGTGCTGAACATTCAAATAATCTTTAATCCATGCAATTACATCGTCTGATTCGTACTGTCCGAGTGTTACGTAGTCGCCGCCACTCTTACTAGTCGCCCGATTATCAATATACAAAACGTTATACCCTTTATCATAAAAAGTGCGTGTTTCTGGAATATCATTTCCTGAATCAATATTTCCACGAAAACCTCCATGCATTACTACCGTCTTATCTGCATTTTCTGTAATTGACTCTTTGTGTGGCGTGTAATAAGCATACGAGGTAAAGGTACTTCCATCCGCATTATTTTTTACTGGTAAAGCAATTGCCTCACCAGTCCCCGGCAAGAACCCGTTTGATTGGTTGTCATCACTTAGTCCAGGCAACGCTTTTAGTTGTGGATAGCCTTTTGTATTATTTTGGAATAGCTCAAATATTTTACTCTGCCCTACAAATCCAAAATCAAAGAATATATAAGCGCCCCATAACATCTTAATTTGTTCCGTGTTTTTCGCACCATAAGTAGTGATATCGCTATTTTCTTTATCAACAATCGCTTTAAACAAACTTTTCAAATCCGTTGCGTCTTGTTTCTGCATAAATTCCATAATTTCATCAGCATACTCCTTCGCATTAAATTCTTGAGATTGTTTAACGTTTTTAGCTAATTTCTCACTTGGTAAATTAGCAGCATGGACGACGGTTTGCACTGGTCCACTTACCGCAATTGTTAATGCCATCCCAGTCATCAATAGATACTTTTTTTTCATTGTTCTTCCCCCGTAATAAAACAGTGCCAATATTAACCATGATCTAAAAGATAGCCTCATATGTAATATAGTTCGTGTTTTTATTCACATTATTAATGTGTAAGGGTATTATACCCGCTTAATGGTTCGCAAGGCAAATAATATGATTCACAATTTTAAAGTCAGAGACTGGGTTTCTTGATACTCACTATTTTCCCAACCACCGCTCCTTAAAATTTTTCAAACTTCTTTCCAAGAGTAAAACCTGCTCGTCTTCATCAGCTAGTCGCGCTTTTAATTTATCTAAGAGTTGGTTTCCAATTTTTAGGTACTCTCCTGGCTCGAGTTCATACTTTAATTTAAAAAAAGATTGAATCGCCTCACGATATTTTTTCTTCTCAAGATACTGCTCTATTTCGGCTAAAAACTTATTCTTTTGCTGATTTTCTTGCTGAAAAACCACCTCGATATCTCCGTTCCTTTTCTTTCCAAGCACATATCCCAATCCTTCAGCAAACGACTTCACCTGTTTCATAATAAAATCTTTATCGTTATCCAAAATGCCCCTCCTAATTTTAGTGTGCAATTTCACTTGAAGTCTAACACCAATCCTGAGCCAAAAATTAGGGAGCACTATTCTTTATAGTTTCTTAAATTTACAATTTTTAACCGTTGGGTTTGGTGCCTTCCTTACAAAACTTATCTTTTTCACCGAATCACTAAAATTAACCTTTCCCTTGTTCATGGCTGGGCTTTCCTAACGTTAAAAGGACCATGCTAAATTAACAGCTAGGTTAGCAACTAACCGTCGAATTCAACTAATCCGGTAAGAAAATCTTTTAATGCCGTAGCAAGCGCAACCTATACCAATTTGATTTATACCTACAAATACGTTAACATTTTCCTTATCAATCAAAAATTAAGGAGCGTATTTTTTATTAAAAAACTAAATCTTTTTCAGCTAGTAATGCTCGGACTTGGTTCTCTAATTGGTTCCGGGTGGCTTTTCGGATCAATGGAGGCTGCTTCGGTGGCAGGTCCGGCAGCAATCTTTTCTTGGATAATTGGGTTTATCGTGATTGCTGTGATTGCCTACAACTATATCGAACTAGGCACCATGTTTCCCGAATCCGGAGGAATGAGTAAATTTGCCCAATACAGCCACGGTTCGCTGGTGGGCTTCATTGCCTCTTGGGCCAACTGGATTTCTTTAATAACCTTAATTCCCATTGAAGCTGTTGCCTCGGTCCAATACATGAGTACCTGGCCGTGGGCCTGGGCTAATTGGACCCATCACTTTTTCAAAAATGGGACCATCACCACTAGTGGTTTATTAGTAGTATTTTGTTTCATTTTAATCTTTACCCTCTTAAATTACTGGTCGGTATCTTTATTAACTAGGTTTACAAGTTTAATTTCAATCTTTAAAATTGCCGTGCCCTTAATCACCATCATCTTTTTAACGTTAAGCGGTTTTCATCCAGAAAATTACGGCCATTCTTTAACTGAGTTTATGCCGTACGGATCGGCTTCAATCTTTGCTGCCACCTCGGCTTCTGGAATCATTTTTTCCTTCAATGCCTTTCAGACGGTAATTAATATGGGTAATGAAGTTAAGAACCCTAAAAGAAACGTTGGTTTGGGTGTGGGGATCTCCCTTTTGATTAGTGCCGTACTTTACTTAGTTTTACAAAGCACCTACATTACTTCGATTCCAAGTTCATTGATCGCTCAATCAGGTTGGCACGGGATTAATTTTGAATCTCCCTTCGCCGATTTAGCAATCCTCCTAGGGATTCACTGGTTGTCCGTCCTACTTTACCTGGACGCCTTTATTTCACCATTTGGTACCGGAGTTTCCTTCGTTGCTTCAACGGGACGGGCCTTAGCCGCCATGTCGAGTAATAACCATTTTCCTAAAATTTTAGGGAAGATCAATGCTAAGTATGGAATTCCACGGATCGCAATGGCCTTCAATGCCGTTTTAAGTATGGTAATGGTTTCGATTTTTAGGTCATGGGGTACTTTAGCAAGTGTCATCTCAACTTCGACCTTAATTGCTTACCTAACGGGCCCGATTACGGTGGTTTCGTTAAGAAAGATGGCCTCGCGTTTCAACCGGCCCGTCCGGTTAAAAGCAATTAAATTCATGGCTCCGTTAGCCTTCATCTTAGCTTCCTTAGCTATTTACTGGGCAATGTGGCCCACTACGGTAGAAGTTATCCTAGTTATTTTACTTGGCTTACCAATTTTCATATATTACGAGTGGCGTTTACATTGGAAAGAAACTATTAACCAGTTGCGTAGTAGTCTTTGGCTAATTGTGTATCTAATTTTTCTTTCAATCATGTCCTACATTGGTAGCGCCGATTTTAACGGTAAAAACTTAATTCACTACCCCTTCGACTTTATTGTGATCATTATAGCGGCGTTCATTTTCTACGTATGGGGAATGCGTAGCCGAATTATTACCGTCTCATTTGGCAATGCCCGCGAAGTTAATAATCGCGTCAAAAAATAAACTAACTAATGTAAAAATAAGGGGCTGTGACAAAAGTCTCTAAACAAAAAAAACGATTCATGAGGTGAAACTTCCTCATGAATCGTTTTTATTTTGTTTTTTGACTTCAATTGAGCCAAAGCGTGTACCAAAAGTCAGTTGGTTTCGCTTAACCAAAAAATTGATCATCATGCCAAATTCAGGCATCATGGCCAATTTTCAGTTAATGCTCGCAAACTACCGGTTCTTGTCCCGCTCTCTTTTACGTAGGAACAAATTAGTAGGCACCGAATTGTCAGATTACTTTTCTAAACTAGCTTTTATTCCACCTTGGATAAAATTTTTTCTTAGACTAAAGCCAGTTTTCTTCATATACCGCGGTATTAAAGCCACAAGTAACCTTAGTATCATCAACCATTAGTGGGCGCTTAATCAATTTGCCATTCTGCGACATTAATTCCGCTGCTTGTTCCTTTGACATCGTATCTACCTTATCTTTAAGTTTCATCTTACGATAGTCCATTCCACTGGTATTGAAAAAATAGCGTAAATTCTGATCACTTTTAGCAAAAAAATCCAGCATTTGCGCCTTAGTTGGCGGCTGTTCAACCAGGTCAATTTTTTTATACGAAACTTGCTGCTCTTTTAGCCATTTTTCGGCCTTTTTACACGTACTACACTTAGAATAACAATAAAATGTGGTCATAGTAGCCTCCTAAGTCATATCTAAACTTTAATTTATGATACTACATTTTTTAGCTAAAGAACCAGACTCCATCCGCTTTTTATTTAGAGATTCACTATTATTTTGAAAATTCCGTATTAAAAAAGGGCTCGCCAACTTAATGACGAGACCCTAATTACTTTTACTAAATTGAAGTTCATGTTAAAAGTTTTGATTCATACTTATTTTTGCTTAGCAAGCACTTGTTCTGCTTTATTTAACGCGGGGTCGCTCTTCGAAAGTGCGTTAATTACCGCTTGTTCAATAGAACGCATGGTCTTCGCGTCAGTTTTTCCGGTAACCGTTAGATGATTAGCTTGTTGGTAAGCTTGCACTGCTTGCGCAACGCTTTCCGTGTAATCTTTAGTAACTTTGCCAGAATAATAACCCAAATCTTTCAACGCAATTTGTAGATTCTTAATATCGGTACCGCTTTGCCCCACTTGGTACGTTTGATGGTGGTTAAACGTGGTGATGTAGGCCATTTCAGGATAGTCGGCTTTGTAATCTGGCGTTAGTCCTTTTTTATTGATCCAGGTTCCATCCGGCGTTAACCACTTAGCAATCGTTAGCTTAAGTTCGTCATTATTCGTGTACTGGGTAATATTTTGTACGGTTCCTTTGCCGTAGCTTTGCGCGCCCACCAACGGAATCCCCGCTGATTGATGCAAAGCAGCCGCAAAAATTTCGGCAGCGCTAGCACTTTCGCCATTAATAATTACTACGGCCGGTTTCTTAACTTTGTAGCCCCCGTCTAACTTACGACTAGCCTTATAAACTTCAGGCTTACCACTCCGGGTTTTGACCTGCATAATTGGCTGGCCATCTTTTAAGAACATTGAAGACATCTTCAACGCCTGTTGCATCAAGCCTCCCGGATTATTACGCACGTCGATAATGTATGATTTAGCCCCTTGATGATCTAGCTCCTTCAAGTTCTTCTTTAGTTCACTCGCCGTCTTCTCTGCTACAGAAGAAATCGTGATGTATCCCACCTTATTCTTCAATAGCTTCCCGGTCACCGTTTCGACCGGAATTTTGGCGCGCTTAAGCTTTTTAGTAAAGGTGGTGTCTCCGCGCTGTAGTTCCAATTCCACCGTGGTTCCCACCTTACCACGCATAATGCTCATCGTTTTGGACAACGACTGACTAGCAACTGATTTACCGTTAACCTTAATAATCTGATCGCCGGCCTTCAGCTTCGCTTTTTGTGCGGGGGTCCCGTCAATCGTGGACATGATTTCGATATGACCATTCTTTTTAATTACTTGGATCCCAATTCCGCCAAACGATCCCGCCACGCTATCATTTAAGGAGGAAGCGTCGCTATCGGTAAGGTAGTTTGAAAACGGATCGTCTAAGGTTGCCAGCATCCCGTTAATTGCCCCGGTAGCTAACTTGTTAGAATCAACGTTCCGGTAATAATTAGCATCAATTTGATTATAAACGCTCGCAATCCGGTTTAAATTGGTTTGGCGGTCTGCTGATGAATTAGTGAAACCCAGTAGAAAAGTCATCACCCCCGCCAAGGTAATAACACTCCCTAAAATTACCGACCCAACCACGGTAAGGTACGGGTGTCGATTAATAAATTTTTTCATTAATTCTGTTCACTTTCCAAGTATCGTTGCCAAGCCTGATCAAAAATGGTCATGTTTTGCAAATAGCTCCCGTTGAGCTCTAGATACTTACTGATTTCTTCAAAATCCCGGTCTTGTTTAGGAAATGATTGGTCGAAAAAAGCTTGGTTTGCAAACTCTTCAACTTCGTCATTAGGTTCCGGATTCCGTTGGGTCATTAAAAACTGGTAAAATGTTTTTCTCAAAATATTCCTCCTCTACTTCACGACAACTCGGCTAGTTTGCTGATTTAGGCACGTTGATAATGAATTTAAACTGGTCGTGTGCAATATCAATCTTTTCAACTTGGAAACTAACTTTATTTGTGGTTTTGATCTGGTCTAAACGTAGCAGTGCCTGATCCCCATTAATAATTACCCATTTAGGTAATTCATAGTTGCGGGAAATATATTTCAAAACCACCTTAGCTGGCAATTTTAACGTTCCCACTGACAAGCTGTGTGCTTTAAGCCTAATATTGCCCCCCTTAGTAACTGAAGGCACCATCGTTAACGCAAATTGAACTTTTTGCCCTAGGACTTCAATTTGGCCGCCTAAAATCGCGTAATGTTTTCCAATTCTAAATTGGTAGGTAAAGTCTTTGCTTTTTTGAAACTGGTTCAAATAGGCCGCACTTAAGTCATTTAACTGCGTTTTATTCAACATGATTGGTACTTGGTCAAACTTATGAGGATCCTTCTTAGCCGTTTTTTCAAACTGGGGGACTGGTAAGCTCGCTTTAAAGCCCACGTAAACACTCCCCGCCAATAATAACGCTACCAGAGTTAAAAATCCCCATTTCCAAAAATTATATAAATACTTGTTCATTCCGCCCTCCTAATCAAAAACTTCCAATTTTTGCAAAGCGGATTTTATTTTACTTGTCATCATATCATACCCCTTGTCATTTGGGTGAAAATGATCTTCATTTGAAAGGTATGCGTTCTTTTCTTTACTGTCCACTTTCCGAGCTTCCACCCGACTCTTTTCCACTACCGCAATGTCATCTTCGGTACTTTGTTTCTTTAATTTTTTGATTTGTTGTTTAGTAGTAAACTGCCCTTTGGATAAAGCGTTGATGTTCACAAAAGTAGCGTCGTCAAATTCATCAGTCGTCGCCTTAGCAGTTGTATTAAAAGTCGTTACCGCTTGGGTAATGCTAGTTACGTTGGGGAAGTACACGTAAAATGGATTATAAATGCCCACCATCACGATTTTTATCTTAGGATTATTCTTCCGGGCAATTTCAAAAATTTTCCGTAAATTATTTTGATATTCTAGGCTAACTTTATTAACCCGTACTAAAATTTGACTTTCTGATTCACTAACGTTTTTTTGTAAGTTCTGGAAAAGGTCGTTGCCTCCCGCAGTAACCACCAAAACATCACTTTTAGCCGCTTCTTTTTGAATCCGTTTTGTATTCTGCAACCGGTGTAAAATTTGGTCACTACGTTCGCCACTAATCCCTTCATCATAAACGGTTGCTTTACCTGCAAGGTTTTTTTGCACAATTTGCTTTTTTAGTCGCTTTTGGTACCCATCCTTGTCCTGAGTGTCTCCCACACCCTGGGTTAGCGAGTCTCCTAGCGCCAGAATCTTTACTTGCGACGTTGCAGGCTGTGGCTGCTTAGCTTTGAGCTTCACGCTCTTTTTAACGGCAGTTGGGGTAGGATTTGGCGAGTGGCTAGGCTGCGAGCTTTTGAAAAAACCCATGGCCCACAAAAAAACCGTTGTGATTAAAAGCACCCCCACGATGCTAAACACAATTTCCTTTAAAACTTTTTTCATTTTTCCTCACTCTTAAACCAAATTAGGGCCAAAACCGCTTATTCGATTTTAGCCCTAAAGGTTAGTCTTCACTGTAATATAGTAAACAAAATGCGCCCATGCCAGTGTGGGTAGCAATGATTGGCACCGTTTCACGAACCACAATATCCTTCACAGGGAAAAGTTCGCCAACGTGCTTCTTCATATCTTCAACCATTTCATCAGCATGCACATGTGAAATCCCGACTGACTTAATTTTACCGCTTTGTTTCATTTCTTCGTAAATATCAAGCCAGATCTTCTTCATGGCCTTCATACCACGAACTTTGTTAGCAACGTCTAATTTACCATCTTTTACCTGCAAAAGCAGCTTGATATTTAACAATCCGCCAAGCATTCCACTAACCTTACTAAGTCGGCCACCCTTAACTAAGTTTTCAAGGTTAACGATACCTAAATAAAGTTTAGTGTGGTCGCGAATGTAGGCAGCTCGTTCTAGAATTTCTTCTTTGGTTGCTCCAGCCTGAGCCATCTTAGCCGCTTCAATAACTTGAAAGGCTAGTGCCCGATCGGTAAATTGGCTATCCACCACCGTCACGTCGGACTTACTTAGTTCAGCAGCTTGTTGCGCAGTGTGTACCGTCCCACTAATGGCCGCAAGCATATTAAAACTAATCACCTGGCTGCCATCCGCACCTAACCGATCAAACATCTCAACGAATTTACCTAGCGGTGGTTGGCTAGTTTTAGGGAGTGAATTTGACTCGGCCATCTTTTGAATAAATTCTTCGTTAGAAATGGTCTCCCTTTCCACGTATACGGTGTCATCAATCATCACGCTCAATGGTACGATTGAAATATTATATTTTTTGATTTCTTCATCCGTTACACCACAGGATGAATCGGTGACAATTTTAATTTGAGTCATATGCTTCCACTTTCCCTTGTATCATAATTATTACGAGCCAACCAACGTCAATTAACACTTTCAATTAAGTTAGTAAAACTCGCTTGCTTAATAATATTATTATAACAATCTCTGTTGATTTTTGGCTGAATAATGCCGTTTTTTAATAAAAAGGTTGGGAAAAAACTAATAAAATGCTTTTCAAGGATGAAAAGGATCTTAAAAAGTTGTCTTGGTGTTTTGTCTTCAATAGAGCCAAAACGTGCGCCAAAAGTCAGTTTGTTCCGCTTAACCAAAAATTGACCATCATGCCCAATTCAGGCATCATGGTCAATTTTCAGTTAATGCTCGCAAATTACCCGACTTTTGTCCCACTCTCTTTCGTCATGGCTTTTTCATAGTTAATTTCACCCAAAATTAATTACGCTTGACCCATTGCTGAAAAACGTGGTCTGGAACTCCAGGTACACTTTTTCCCGGACGTTCTTCCTGTAAAGTAAACTTTTGTTTATCCACCACGGGAGCAAATACGTCGCATTGAAAGTCGCCAGTTACTTTAGTGATCAATAATTCATCCGCAACCGGCATTAACTTATGATATACCGCTGACCCACCAATTACGAAATGCTTTTCCGTTTTCGTAAGGCTAGCTAACAGTTCTTCGTAAGAAGAAAATCCCCGAACTTCCGAGGGCAAATGTTCCGGATGGTGAGTTAGTACCAGATTTGTTCGACGCGGTAACGGACGGCCAATCGACTCAAAAGTCTTGCGACCCATAATTACCGAATGGTCCAGCGTAGTTTGTCGGAAAAAAGCCATATCATCCGGTATATGCCACGGGATGGATTGCTGCCGACCAATTCCATGACGGTCATCTTCCGCCCAAATCATTGTAATCATGTAAATCTCCTAATTTCTTAAACAGCTACCGGAGCCTTGATGGTAGGATGTGGATCGTAGCCTTCTACCACAATGTCGGCTGGTTCGTAATCAAAGATATTTTCGTGAACTTGGTTAAACTTCAACCGCGGAGCCGGACGAGGGTCCCGAGTTAATTGTTCCTTAACTTGGGCAATATGGTTGCTGTAAATGTGCGCGTCTCCAAGGGTATGCACAAATTCACCAACTTCTAGACCACAAGTTTTAGCAATCATCGCCGTTAGCAATGCGTAACTAGCAATGTTAAACGGCACCCCGAGGAAAATATCCCCGCTACGTTGATAAAGTTGACAACTCAGCTTGCCATCAGCCACGTAAAATTGGAATAACGAGTGACACGGTGGCAAAGCAGCCGTTGGGACATCCTCTGGATTCCAAGCGGTCACGATCATCCGGCGCGAGTCAGGATGGTTCTTAATCAAATCAATCACGTTTTCAATTTGGTCAATAGTTTCTCCAGTACTGGTTTTCCAAGCCCGCCATTGACTACCGTATACATTCCCCAAATCGCCGTACTTAGCAGCAAAGGCGTCGTCTTCCAAGATCAACTTGGTAAAACGATCCTTTTGCACTTGATACTGTGCGTTAAAATCTGGATCAGTCAAGGCACGGTGCCCAAAATTGGTCATATCTGGCCCATCGTATTCGGCGCTCTCTACCCATTTTTTAAAGGCCCATTCGTCCCAAATGTGGTTCTTGTGTTGTAACAAATAGCGAATATTCGTATCACCCTTCAAAAACCACATCAACTCGCTTTTAATTAAGCCAAACGGCACCCGTTTGGTAGTCAGCAGGGGGAACCCTTCACTGAGGTCAAACCGCATTTGGTAGCCAAAGGTACTCAAGGTTCCCGTTTGTGTCCGGTCATTTTTTTGGTGACCATTTTCTAAGACGTATCTTTCTAGGTTCAGGTATTGTTCTTCGAGCATCCCGTTACTCCCCTTCTTCAAAACTTTCCAAATACTCCCAGCGCGCCATTTTATTCTCTAACTCATCGGATACCTGGTTGAGTTCAGCCTGAAGTTCCGATAGTTTGCCATAATCCGCAGCGTATTCGTTCATTTGTTCGGTAATTGTTTTAGATTTTTGTTCTAGTTTATCAATTTCTGCTTCAATTGTCTGCCATTCTTTTTCTTCGGCATAGGTTCTTTTTTTCTTCTTTTTTGGTTTAGCTACGGGAGTTGGTTCCGTCCGGGGCTTAGCCGTGGTAGCGCTAGTGGACGTGGTTTGCGCCCGCTGTTTAAGGTAGTCGCTAATTTGACCAGTGTATTGTTCAATCTGCCCGTTACCATCAAAAATCAATAATTGATCGCTAACCTTATCAAGGAAATAGCGGTCGTGAGAAACCGTTAAAACGGTCCCGTTGAAATGTTCAAGGTAGTTTTCTAATACGGTTAAGGTGGCAATGTCTAAGTCGTTCGTCGGTTCGTCTAGTAATAAGACGTTGGGTTGCTGCATGAGAACCTTAATTAAGTACAACCGGCGCTTTTCACCACCCGAAAGTTTTTTAATTAAACTTCCATGCATAAACTTTGGAAAGAGAAATTGCTCTAATAAACTGGTAACGCTAATTTTTTCACCGTCCCGGTTAACAACTTCTTGACCAATTTCCTTGATGTAATTAATTACCCGTTTGTCTTCTGGAATGGGTTCCATCTTCTGAGTATAATAGCCAATTTTAACCGTTTCACCAATGTCAATCGTCCCGCCTTGAATGGGGAGCTTTCCAGCAATCGCGTTCAAGAAGGAAGATTTACCCGCACCATTGGCCCCGGTAATTCCAATTCGATCGCCAGCTTGAATCAACTTGGTAAAGTCACGGGCAATCGGGTGGTCCCCCACCTGCAAATCAAGGTGCTTGATTTCAATAACTTTTTTTCCCAATCGTTGTTGGGTTAGTCCAATCTCAACGTCTTGGTCAATTTCCTTAGGCGCATGCACGTCTTGATCAAGTTTCTCAAACTTGTTAATTCGAGCCTGTTGCTTTGTTCCCCGGGCTTTAGGACCCCGCTTAATCCATTCCAGCTCTTGCTTATAAAGCTTGTACTTCTTTTCTTGGCTAGCTTCATTTTGCTGTTCGCGTAACGCCTTTTGTTCCACGTATTTAGCATAATTACCTTCATATTCGTACAGGTGACCGAAGCTTAGTTCCCAGATGTGGTTGGTTACCCGATCTAAGAAATACCGGTCGTGGGTGACTAGTAAAAGGGCACCCTTGTAATCGGCTAAATACTTTTCTAGCCACTCAATTGAGTCAAAATCCAAGTGGTTAGTGGGTTCGTCCAGTAGCAATAAATCCGCGGGTTCTAATAAAGCCTGCGCTAGCGCAATTCGCTTTACCTGGCCCCCTGATAGTTGGTTAATTGGGGCATCCAGCATATCCACGTGGAGTTGCGTTAGGATTGTCTTGATATTGCTTTCGGTATTCCAGGCGTCCAGCCGGTTCATTTCATCTTCGGCTTTGGTAAACTTCTCAAAAATCGTGCTTGAAGTGGGATTATCAGTATATTGAGCTAAAACTTGCTCGTAACGTTTGATGACCCGAAAAACTTCTTGGTCACCGCTATAAATAAAATCTCGAACCGTTTCATATTGGTTAATCTCCGAGCTTTGCTTTAAGTAGGCAATCCGGTAATCGTTGGGAGCTTCAAACTCGCCGCTATCGGCCGGATCAATCCCAGCGACCGCGTTTAAGAGATTGGTTTTTCCTGACCCGTTCGTCCCGATCAACCCAATCCGATCATTTTCGTTAATGGTGAAATTAATCGACTGAAAGAGTTGCTTTTCCCCATATGTTTTGGTTAAATTTTTAGCCTTTAATGTTTTCATTCTCAATCATCTTTCCCTAATTTTCGTGCTGCTGTAAACAATGCTTCTGGTTGGTTCGGTAATTGATCGTTAATTACCATAGTTTTTAAGGAGTTTAAAATCCGCCCCATTTGGGGTCCCGGAGTGACGATCTGGTTTGCAATCAAGTCCTTACCGGTCACCGCTAATTCTTTAGGTGATTTGATTTGTAGCGTTTGGTAAGTATCCAACCATCCCCGTTCGTCATGGCCTAAAATTTGCGCCACCCGGACTGCGTTAGCAACGCTATCAGCACCAGCTTCAAATAAAATTATCCGATCCACCCCGGGACTATCCAGCATGCTAAGTACCCGAACGGTTGCCGTAACGTGGCGAATCAATTCGTTAGAGGTCTTCCACTGTTTTAAAAAGCGGTTAATTTGTGCGCCGCGTAGCTGCAACATCCGCGCTAAAAGCGCCCAAACTTGGGTTTCGTTTTCTAACTGGCTTAGCGGATAAGCCAGTAATTCCTGCAGTACGGCTCCCTTACCGGCTAATCCTGGACAGTATTCATTGAGCCGCGTGGCAACCATATCAGCTAGCCCTCGGTTAGGGTTAGTTCCTAGCATCATCTTTTGAAACTCTACTAGGGTTCGTTCCACCGAGATTTTAGCCAACAAACTGCTATTCATTTTAATGGCCGCTAACGTTTGCGGTTCGATCACAAAATCTAATTGACTAGCAAACCGGACTCCGCGCATCATTCGCAAAGCATCTTCGTGAAAACGCGCCTTAGGATCCCCAACGGCGCGAATTTTATGCTGTTTAAGGTCGGTTAAACCGTCAAAAACGTCAATAACGGTTCGATCTTCCCGTAAGGCAAAGGCGTTAATGGTAAAATCGCGCCTCATTAAGTCTTCCTTTAGTGACCGGACGAACGTAACCTGATCAGGCCGCCGAAAATCTTGGTAACCACTTTCCGTTCGAAAAGTGGTGATTTCGTAACTATGTTCTCCAGTTAAAACCATTACGGTTCCGTGTTCGATTCCCGTATCAACGGTTCGTTTAAAAATTTGTTTAATTTCAGCGGGATAAGCACTCGTCGCAATGTCCACGTCGTGAATGGGCTTACCAAGTAACGTATCCCGGACGCTACCGCCCACAAAATAAGCTTCATATCCAGCTTCTTCGATTTGTTGTAACACGTTTCGTGCTTCTTCAAACTCTTGTGGCATTTTTTCTAACTGCACCATTCTCACATCCAATCCACATTTAATACTACCAGAAACCACCCTGATTTTGAAAAGGAAGTTCCACTTCTATGGTATGATATTTGCAAGTACTGCATAAGGAATAAGGAGGTTGTTTATGCAAAAAGATGAATCAATTCGGTTGTTAGATTTCGTCATGATTACGCTAGGCTGTTGTCTGTACGGGCTCGGCCTTGCCGTGGTTAACATCCCCAATCACCTCGCGGAGGGTGGGATCACCGGGGTAACTCTGATACTGCGGGCCTTGTTTGGGATTGATCCCGCGCTTTCCACGCTGTTAATCAACGTTCCCTTAATTTTGATTGGTTACCGCTTTTTGGGTAAGCGTTCCTTAATTTACACAATTTTTGGAACGTTAGCACTTTCATTTTGGTTGTACTTTTGGCAACGCATCCCCATTAGCTTGGATATTCATCACGACATGTTCATTGCCGGAATTCTCGCCGGGATCGCCGGTGGTTTCGGGAGCGGGGTCGTTTACCGTTTTGGTGGAACTACCGGTGGAACCGACGTCGTTGCCCGAATTTTGGAAAAGCGCCGCGGAATTGCAATGGGACACACCCTTTTCGCGCTTGATGCGGTTGTCTTAACCATTTCGCTTTGCTACATTGACGTCTTGCACATGATGTACACGTTACTAGCTGCCTACGTTTTCTCCCGCTTAGTTTCCCTGACCCAGGTCGGAGCTTACGCCGGCCACGGCTTAATCATTATCAGTGATCAAAATGAAGAAATTGCAGAAGCCCTTATGGACGAGCTCGGTCGTGGTGCCAGTTACATAAAAATGACGGGCGCGTATTCCAATAACGAACACCAGATGGTTTATTGCGTAATCGGTCCTAACGAACTCAACTTAGCTAAACGAATTATTGAACGCGTCGACCCCCGCGCGTTTACTTCCGTAATCGACGTTCACGAAGCCATTGGTGAAGGATTCACTTACGATTCCGATAAACAACCTGAATAATACAAAAAATGCAGAAGTCGCCAATTGGCAATTTCTGCATTTTTATTAACGCTGCCTAACCTTTAAAATACCGTTAAATCAGAATATTTCGGAGTTAACTCATTAAAATCATAGGTAGCTAAATTTTTAATATCTTCTCCATGGAAGAATGCTGCGTGACTACGAGCCAACATGAGGTTAATCTTGTCGGTGTCGTCAAATTGAACTAAAATAACTGGTTTGCCATTTTCAAATGCGGCGCCAATTTCAAATACCGTTCCAGGATCTGAAATCACTTCTTCATCTTGTTTAGCATAATCAAGAATTGCAACCACCACGTCTGATTTACGAACTTGACGAACGTCAGCTTCAAATACGCCAACTTGCCACTTAAAAGTACCAAACTTTTCTGCTTCGTATTGGTGATCCATTGGAACGTAGATGTTATCACCGTCGATCGTCGAATTTTTCTTTAAAAGTTCTTCAACCTTCCGTACCCGTTCAATTTGTAAATCACTGAAGAAAGGTGCTGCTAAATATACCGAATTTGCCATTCTTCCAATCACTCCTTTAGCCTTGTGTAATAAAACTATAACATAGCTAAGAGCATTTTAGAGCAATGTTTTTAACTCCGCAGTCGAAATTTTTTCCGGAAGATTCTTGTCTAGCGCATAGAAAAACTGACCGGTTGCGTTTTTACCAACGACTCCGTAAACGGTTCGTTCGTTAAAACTAGTGAGTAGTTTAATTTGGTAATTTTTGGCAATCACATTTTTCATTAACGTTTGTTGTTCATTAAAACTTGCGTCGTTAAATTTCGTAAAGTCCGCCGGTTGTTCTGCCGTAAATTGATTTTTACGCATAACCTCGACCATCTTTTTGTTAAATTTAGGCGCCCAATCTTTAATCTTAAAGTTATCTTGCCAACGATTAATAACCCTGCACCTCCAAATCTGCTAATTCATCTTGCATATTCAAATCGGTTGGGACCAATTTGACATACTTCCGCGCTACGTCTACCGCCTGTTCAAGTTGACCATTTTCTTTACTGAAGTGGTACCAATCTAGCAAGAACGGCGCAGAATCAGCCAAATCATTCGCAGCAGCACTAAAATGCTTCTGTGCTCCCGCAAAGTCTTCCGTTTTCCACTCGGCAAGCGCCACGTTCCAATTTAATTGGGCATCCGTGATTTCGTCCGTCGCGTAATTTAATGTTTCTGCGTAACAACCTTGACGATTATAAAAATCGGTGATCCGAATTATGGCCGCTTGATTATCCGGGGCCAATTCTACAGCTTTTTGTAGGTACTTCTCAACTAACTCGTCATCATGGGCGTGCTCAGCCATTTCAGCAGCCAGCAAATACAGGTCCGGGTTATATTGGTCAGCCGCTAACCCCTCTTGTGCAGCGGTTAAGCCCTTATCCCATTCCTCATCGCGGCGGTACGCATCAATCAAGTATGGATAGACACTGCTGTACGATGAGTCCATGTCGACAACTTTTTCTAACACCGTCTGCGCGCGTTGCACTTCATTAAGCTGCAGATAGGTAATTCCCTCCTGCATTAAAATATCGGGAGTCAAGTCTTCATCATGAATCTGTTCATAATAAGCGATTGCCTTTTCAAACTTGCCAGAAGCCGCATAGGAAGCCGCTAAACGCTCGACAATGTTGATTTGGCTCATCATAGGGATCCCTTGCTTAATCAGCCTGAGGTAGTACGTGACGGCTTTAGGATAGTCTTGCATTGTGTAGTACAACTCCCCTAAGGCTAATTGAATTGCCGGTTCGTCTGGGGCAAGTTGCTCAGCAGCTAAAAGTTTTCTTTCCGAAACCTCGTATAATTCTTCAGTTTGATAAAGGTCGGCTTCCACCATTAATGCCGACACGTAAAATTCCGAATCTTCAGGAATCTTTTCTAGGTTCGCTAGAGCACGATCATTTTCTCCTTGGTCCACCAAAATTTCAGCAGCCAATACCGGTAATTCATGATCACCAGGATATCGTTCGATCAATTTTTCATAAATCCGGAGTGCCTTGCCATCAAACCCCAAAGCATACAGTTCCCCAGCTAGGTTATAAAGGGTCTCGTCATCGTCTTTTCTCAACGCCCAACCGTATAATCGGTTGAATTCGTCAATTTGTCCCGATTCTAAGGCATCTAATGCTCTTTTAGAGTAATTTGCTTCTTCGTTATTCATAATTTTTACAGGCAAACAAAAAGCCAGCATAACAGAGCTATGCTGACCCAAGTTCAGAAATCCGCTTATTTAACAGCGTCCTTCAAAGCCTTACCAGGCTTGAATGCTGGAACTTTGCTTGCTGCGATTTCAATTTCTTTACCAGTTTGTGGGTTGCGACCCTTACGAGCTGCACGATTACGTACTTCGAAAGTACCGAAACCGATCAATTGAACTTTGTCGCCCTTCTTCAAGTCATCTTGAATTGAGCCAAATACAGCTTCAACAGCCGCTGTTGCATCCTTCTTGGTTAAACCAGTCTTCTTAGCAACATTTTCAACTAATTCTGCTTTGTTTGCCATGTATATTTCACCTCCTGAATTTTGTTTATCAAAACAAGGTGTTTTGTCATTTTTGAAAAATCAAAAACGGTGAAACAATAATCTGTTATTATTTCAACTTGAAATATATCACACAGAGTCTGCTGTGACAAGCTTTTTTGCGCTTTTTGCATTAAAAACGGCATCTATAATACTTATTTAAGAATTACTTCCGACGACGTTCAATTAAATGCACAGGTGTTCCCTCAAAGTCGAATGCTTCGCGAATTTTGTTTTCTAAGAAGCGTTCGTACGAGAAATGCATTAAGTCCGGATCGTTAACGAAAATCACGAAGGTTGGCGGCTGTATGCTAACTTGCGTACCGTAGTAAACCCGTAGACGTTTGCCGTTCTCACTAGGTGTAGGGTTAACTGCAATGGCATCCATCAACACGTCGTTTAAGGTGGATGATTGCACTCGACGACGGTGATTTTCATCGACCCGCTTGATCAATGCGGGAAGTTGCGATAAACGTTGTTTTGTAACGGCAGAAACAAAGATAATTGGTGCATAGCTGAGGTAAGCAAACTCTTGGCGAATTGACTGTTCAAAGTTAGATAAACTATGGTTATCCTTTTTTAGCTTATCCCACTTATTTACCACGATTACGATTGCCCGGCCCGCTTCGTGGGCATAACCCGCAATCCGTTTATCCTGTTCCCGAATACCTTCCTCAGCATTTAGTACTACCAAAACTACGTTACTGTTGTCGATGGCTTTCATTGCCCGCATCACACTATAACGTTCGGTATTTTCGTAAATTTTTCCTTTTTTTCGCATTCCGGCGGTGTCGACCATTACAAATTCGTCACCATTACTTGTGAAACGCGTATCGATTGCATCCCGGGTCGTTCCCGCAATGTCAGAAACAATCACCCGTTGTTCGCCTAAAATTGCGTTAACGAGTGAAGATTTCCCAACGTTAGGCCGCCCAATTAAACTAAAGCGGATTGCCTCGTCATCTTCTTGCTCTTCTTTTTCTGGAAAATTAGCGATAACTGCGTCCAGTAAGTCCCCTAAACCTAGTCCGTGACTTCCGGATAATGGGTACGGGTCACCAAAACCTAAGCTGTAAAAGTCATAAATGTCTTGGCGTAATTCCGGGTTATCAACTTTGTTAACCGCTAAAATAACCGGCTTATCGGCTTTATATAAAATTTTAGCAACCGCTTCGTCCGCGTCACTGACGCCTTCCCGGACACTTACGATAAAAATGATTACGTCCGCTTCGTTAATTGCCAATTCGGCTTGATCTCGAATTTCTTCTAAAAATGGTTCTTCACCAATTTGAATTCCGCCAGTATCAATTAAGTTGAATTTCCGGCCTAGCCATTCGCTATGGGTATAAATTCGGTCTCGGGTTACTCCCGGAGTATCTTCCACAATGGAGATTCGTTCCCCCGCAATTCGGTTAAAAATTGTTGACTTTCCGACGTTTGGTCGGCCGACAATTGCTACAGTTGGATTTCCCATCAATTGGCCCCCTTTCTAAATACAACATTAAAAAGGTCTTGGACAGACTATCATTCTCCGCCAAGGCCTTTCTAACTGAGTTGATAGGCATAATCTAGCACTCGACATGTTAAATTATTAATCCTAACAATTTTTTGAATTATTTATCTGAATCTTTAAGGCTATCACCAATGATATCACCTAGTGTGAAACCAGTTGTTTCTTCTGGCATATCCTTGCTGTAGTCAGTTGCTGGAGCCTTAGAAACTTTCTTTTCACTCTTTGGAGCTTCTTCTAAAGCTTTGATTGATAATGCCAAACGGCGTTCTTCTGGATGTACTTCAAGTACTTTAACCTTAATGTCTTGACCTTCTTCAAGTACATCTGCTGGAGTAGCGATGTGCTTGTGAGAAATTTGAGAAATGTGAACTAATCCTTCAACACCAGGGAAGACTTCAACGAATGCACCGAAATCCGTTAACCGTTTTACTTTACCATCTAAAACAGCACCTACTGGAGCTTTTTCAGCAATATTTTCCCAAGGTCCTGGTTGGGTTTGTTTGATTGAAAGTGAAATCCGTTCTCTTTCTGGATCAACACTTAAAACCTTAACTTGAACTTCTTCACCAGGCTTAAGAACGTCAGAAGGTTTTTCAACCCGTTCGTATGAAATTTCTGAAATATGAACAAGTCCGTCAATTCCACCAAGGTCAACAAAGGCACCAAAGTTTGTAAGACGAGCTACCTTACCAGTAACGACTTCGCCTTCTTGCAATGAGCTTAATACTTCTTGGCGTTTTTCAGCACGTTCAGCATTGATAACCGCCTTGTGTGAAAGAATCAAACGGTTGTCTTCAGGCTTGATTTCGATAATCTTAACTTTAAGAGTTTGACCCTTATAAGCATTTAAATCATCAACGTAGCGGTTTTCAATCATTGAAGCAGGAATAAATCCACGTACTCCAGCATCAACTACCAAACCACCCTTAACTACTTGAGTAACTGGTACTTCAAGTTCTTCGCCATTAGCAGCCTTTTCTTCAATTTCTTTCCAAACTTTACGAGCTAATAGACGCTTACGAGAAAGTAGGTAACTGCCACCTTCCTTATCGTCACCAATCCGTGAAATAACTACAAGTTCTAGTTCATCACCAATTTTTACTTCGTCATTAATATTGTCGATATGTTGCGTAGAAAGTTCACGTAAAGGTACGACACCTTCCACACCAGCACCTTGAATTCCCACGATCACTTGACGATCGTCATCAATATCAAGTACTTCGCCAGTAACTACGTCACCAACTTTTACTTCTTCAACGCTATTAATTGCGTTGAGTAAATCACTGTTTTGATTAACATCATTTTCGGCCATCCGAATAATCCCCCTTTTACAGCACTTATACTTATATAATATCGAAAAAATTGCATAATTGCTAGTAATTGTTGTTACTTTCTGAATACAGTTTCATGAACAATGTCTAAAATCTTCTGTACCACCTCTTCAATCGACATGGCAGTAGTGTCTACCTCGATTGCATCGGCAGCTTTAGTGAGTGGCGAAATTTCTCGGGTAGAATCTTTGTGGTCCCGAATTTCAATTTCTTTTTTCAATTGTTCTAAATCTGTATCCATGCCTTTTGCAATATTTTCCTTATAGCGACGTTCGGCCCGTTCTTGGACACTAGCCACGAGAAAAATTTTAACTTCGGCATTTGGTAATACAGCTGAACCAATGTCGCGACCGTCCATGACGATTCCGCCATCTTTGGCTAAGTCGCGTTGCCAGTCCGTCAATACTTTACGGACTTGTTCTTGAGCCGCAATCGTAGAAACCGCATTGGTTACGTCCGTTCGCCGAATTGCTTCCGTGACTTCTTTTCCGTCCAAAAAGACCTTTTGTACGGGATCACCGGGTTCAAAATTTAACTTAGTTTCTGTCAACATTGTCGCGATCTTTTCTTCATCATTTAAATCAAAGTGATTTTGCATCGCTTTTAAGGTAACTGCACGATACATCGCGCCCGTATCGCAGTAAATGTAACTTAAATCCTTAGCGACAATTTTAGCAACCGTACTTTTCCCTGCTGATGCGGGTCCGTCAATTGCAATTTGTAATTTCTTGTCCATAAACTAACTAACGACCTACCTTACTCTTAATTGTTGTCCAGGTTCAATTTCGGAGTTACTGTTCAACCCGTTTAATTCCATCAACTTCTGAACAGAGATTCCGTTGTTAACCGCAACCCGATACATCCCTTGACCAGCTTGGACCGTTGCGTAAGACGCACCTTCTGCAGAACTAGCGCTACTTGAGGATTGCGTTGTTGCACTGCTTGAGGATGCTGTTGACGAGCTTGCTGACGATTCTACTGATGACGATTTTGACTTGTCGTCGTTCTTTTTCGTCGTTGATGATGTTGAACTAGCAGATGACGAAGCATCCTTTTCATGCTTCTTAGATGAAGACTTGGCTTTACTTGCCGAATTTTTCTTACTTGATTTAGCTACCTGAGTGGTTGTAGTATTCGCAGTTTTTTGCTGAAAATCTTGCCGTTGAGTCATGTAATAAGCTAACGACGCAATTGCCAAGATGATTACTACCCAAATCATCGAACCTACAATGGTTTTAGTCCGCTTTTTTTGCTTATGAAACTCGCCGCGTTCCGACTTACTTGCCGCTTGCTCTTCAGCAGCAGCCTGTTCATTCGTAGCTGTTTGCTCGGCATGGGCTGATTCCTTAGGATCCGTTGTGGAAGCAGCTGCCTTATTTTCAGTGTTTGCTACCTTTTCGTTAGTAGCTTGTTCCTCAGTAACTTCGTTTGACGAAGTCTTTTTGATTGATTTTTTGTTTTTCTTGTTTTTGCTACTCAATGTTCGTCCTCCTAATGCATACCAATATGATGTATTTTACAATATTTTATTTAGAATGACTACGTAAAACAGGCTAGTTAGCCGCAAAAATTTGTGCTAATTTGTCCTTCCAGCTCATCATCGCCAATTTACTAGAATCATGCGACTCTTGCAACCCGAATTCTGTGAAATCACTTATCGAACCGCAACATTGTTCATCGTGTTTCGTAAATGGTTCATCAAAATGTTGCAATAAAAAGCGCCGGTGACATCCCGTAGTCCGAATTAATTTTAACATTTCTAAAATCTGTTGTTCCTTTTGTTGCGCTTGTTTTTTAAATAATTTTTTTAATTGGCTTTCAGTTAGACCAAATTCCCGATAATAATTAACCAAAGCTTGCTGCTCTTCAGTTTGCTGTTCACCATTTGACAGCGGCAATCCATCAGTGTTTGGAAGTGAATAACTATTTAAAATAGTTGGAATCATTTCATCTCCCGTCGCGTACAACGTAATCGCCACGCTTGACTTACCGTCGCGTCCGGCACGACCAATTTCTTGAACGTAGCTTTCAATGTCGCCCGGCATGTGGTAATGAATTACGTAACGAATATCAGCCTTGTCAATTCCCATGCCGAAAGCGCTAGTTGCACAAATCACGTCAAGCTGATTTTTTTGAAACTGACTTTGAACTTGTAGTCGGTCATAGGTGGACATCCCCGCATGGTATGGCGCAGCCGTTTGCCTAAGTTGGCGATTAATTAGTTCACTTACTTGGCTAGCAATCTTTCGACTAGAAAAGTATACAATGCCCGCGCCCGGTAGCTGGTCGATCAGATTTAATAACAATTCTTCCTTATCAGCGACGTTATCGGTTGTCAAAAAATCTAGAAAGATATTTTTGCGGTCTACGGAAGCAACGTACTGCTCAGTTGTTTGAACATTTAAGGCGAGGTATCGCAAAATTTCCGAGCGAGTGTTCCGGCTAGCAGTGGCCGTTAACGCTAACGTCAATGGATTTCCAAACTGCTGACGGACTTGTCCAATTCGCAAATAGTCCGGACGAAACGACTTCCCCCACTGCACAATGCAGTGAGCCTCATCCACGACCATCAACGCAATCTTTAAGCGGGCAATTCGCCCTTGTACCTCTGCTTTTTGTAAGCTTTCTGGTGATAAAAAAATAAATTTATATTCCGCCAGATGGTTTAATACGTATAGTTGATCGGTGAACGCTACTTGAGAAGTAAGCTCTGCAATTTGACGCTCGCCACTCAAACGCAACCGTTGGATTTGGTCCTTAATAAGGGATAACAATGGGGAAACCACCACTACCGTTCCGGGGACTAGTAAACCATACATCTGGTAAATTAAGGTTTTACCGGCTCCCGTCGGCAAAATTGCTAGCGTACTTCGCCCTTCCAGCAATTTATGTAAAATTTCCAACTGTCCGGGCCGAAATTCCTGAAATCCAAACCGGTCCTTCAATTTATCATAAATTAATTGGTCCGAAATTGTCATTGTCTTTGCCGTTCCTTAATAAATCTAATTTGGCTAAGCCGAAAATCAAAAAAGGTCAGCTCAGGATATTCCTGCAACGCAGTTTGAAAATCAATTCCCGCAATTTTCATTTGAGCAACACCAGGGCTTAAAAATTGTTGGTAGGGAAAATCATCCAGCAAGATTGCCATCATCAGTAAGTGTTCTTTTACAGTATTAATTTTCACCCGCCGCAATTCTGCAATTTTATCTACATTATAACCCTTTTGTAATAGCTGCAAAGTTTGCCACGTACTTTTGGGCAAAACAGAGGGTTGCACAACCATTCCAATTAATTGATTAAAGGGCGTCACTTGATTATTAATTACCGAGCTAAAAATTTTCCTAAAAATTAAGCGTAACCGTAATTCCATTTGAAATGGACTAACGTTATTAACCCGGGCAAGCTGCTCCACCGTTAATCCCAAGTCGTGATGGTTGGGTAAGTAGTTTACAAACCAGTCGGCTTCTTCTTTAGGTAATTGCTCGCAAAGTGCACCCAAAGCCTGTTGGTATTCCTGAACCAATTTTGGACGGGACGTTTCACTTTGTTTCCAGTTGGCAAACCACTTTTTTACCATGAAGTTTATCTGAGAGTCTTCACTTATTGGGATGTACCGCGTATTTTTAAAACTATACTCCGAAACTACCTGGGTTGCCATTAGCCAAAGCTTAATTGCGGGGTCAAATTTGACTCGTAAACTAGCTTCCGGTGGCGGCAAAACTCTACTTTGTTGCTGTGCCCCCCGTTCCGTTAGCTTTAACGCATCCCGTTCCCCAGTTAAGTAACCCATTTTAACTGCTTGATCTAAACTATTTAGGAATTCCTGACGATCCAGTTTTTTCCAAAAACCAATGTAATTTAGCAACCCGTATTCTAAGCCGCCATAAAGTGCCGATACCGTTAGCTTGTTTTTCAACAAATTCAAAATCACCTTTGGTCGGCGACTTTGATGGCGGTCAAAAAAAATTAATCCGTCTTCCGGTTTCATTTGAATGTTTACCGTTTCAGACGTTTAACTTCGCTCAGTTTCAAGGCGCGCCATTTTCCAGACTGCACATCATCAATTGATAAGAAAGAGTAGCTATTGCGGTGTAATTTTTGCACCGGATGGCCAACCGCCATGAACATTTTCTTAACTTGGTGATTCCGCCCTTCATGAATCGTTAGCTGCACGATGGATGTCTTTTTTTCTAAATCGGTACTAATCAGCTTGGCCTTGGCTTTAGCAGTTTTGCGGTGATCGATTACGACTCCTTCTTCCAGACGCTTCAAGGCTGACCCATTGACCAGTCCCTTGACCTTAGCAGTGTACGTTTTTTCAAATTTAAACTTCGGATGCATTAAGCGGTTAGCCAATTCACCATCGTTAGTCATCAAAACTGCGCCAGAAGTGTCGTAGTCCAACCTCCCCACGGGATAAATCCGTTCGGTAACGTCTGGAAAAAAGTCCATGACCGTTTTTCGGTTTTTATCATCGCTAACCGAAGTAATTACTCCACGCGGTTTATTTAGTAAGAAATAGACGTTTTGCTCGCGCTGAATAGGCACCTCATCGACTTCAATTCGGTCATGCTGTTCTACTTTGGTGCCCAATTCTTTTACTACCCGTCCATTAACTTTAACGTGTCCTTCGGCGATTAGCTTTTCGGACTTCCGTCGCGAAGCTACTCCAGCCTCAGCCATTACTTTTTGTAATCTTTCTTCTGCCATGGTTACTCCTTGTTGGTTGTCATTTTTGATTCAAACTCTTGTAAAAATAAATCCTCATTATCTTGATCTTCTGCGGAATTTTCGGTATCTTCAGGCAACGCCGGCAGTTCCGTAAGATCTCGTAACCCAAAATAGTCTAAAAATTCTGCGGTGGTTCCATATGTTTTCGGTCGCCCCGGTTCGTTCAACCGTCCCGTAACCTTAACCAAGTTTCTAAGGACGAGATTTTGTAAGGTGGTTCCGCTATGAACACCGCGAATCTGATCAATTTCAATCCGGGTGATTGGTTGCCGGTACGCCACGATCGCTAAAATTTCCAAAGCTGCCGCCGATAATCCCGCTTGGTTGGAACGAGCAAAATATTTTTTAATTAGCGAAGCTAGCTCGGGTTTGGTAACTAATTTATAGGTTCCGCCCGTTTGAATCAAGCTTAACGCCGAATTGGGGTCTTGGCGATATTTTTCGGCTAACTTTTCCAAAATGGTGGTTACCGCTGGCTTAGCGTAGCCGGTTAATTCAGCTAGGCTAGCCAATGCAATCCCTTCAGCTCCCGCTACAAAAAGTAGCCCTTCAACTTTTTGTTCCTTGTTCATTAACTTCACCTATCTTGATTGTAATTGATTGGTCTGCCGAATCCTGTGACAATTTAATTTGCTGGTTCTTGGCTAATTCTAAAATTGCCATAAAAGTGGTAACCAACACTTCCCGGTTCACCCGGACGGTAAACAAATCTTCAAAACGACAAACCGAGCGCTGTTGGATCCTTCTCTTCACAAAATCCATTTGTTCTTCGATGGAAACTTTTTCGGTCTGTACCGTACGTGAAACTGGCTCCAACAATGCTTGCCGAGCAAGTACTTTTTGTAAAGCTTTTTGCAAATCGGTAAGCTCGATTCCAGGTGCTAATCTAGTGACCGTTGCGGGGTCAATTTCCATCTCAGGTCTCGAAAACGAGCGTTGCCGTTCGCCTTCTAAGTCCCGTAAATTTTCAGAGGCCGTTTTAAAAATCTGGTATTCAATTAATTGGTCAACTAAATCTGTTCGGGGATCTTCGTCAACTAATTCTTCATCCTCTTCGTGAGGCAACAGCATTTTTCCCTTAATTTCAGTTAGTTTCGCCGCCATTACTAAATATTCTCCGGCAATATTTAATCGCAGAGTTTCCTGAGTATGCAAATACTGTAAATACTGGCTTGTAATTTCTGAAATACGGATATCGTAAATGCTCATCTGCGATTGACGAATCAAGTGTAATAATAAATCGAGCGGCCCCTCAAAATCGGCTAGCTTCACGTCCGGTAAGTTATACACTTTAGCTTTCATCAACTTGCCCCATTTCAAACCTTTCAATCATTGCACTCGTTTTTAAAGAACCCATTAAGCGCCGGTCTGGAAAAATCGACAATAATGACCGAAAGATTTCATTTTCATTAAAAACCGTTTCTTCATTGGCGATGAAGGCCATCCGTTCTACAACTACGCAATCTGCCTCCAAAACAATTAGTACCAATCCAATGTAAGTACCATTTCTACGTTCCAGATAAATTTGCCGATTCTTTTTGGTATATCGCTCTAGAACTTGCTGAACAACGTCGATTGAACCAAATGCATCAATCGTTGACAATAAGCCCATTGCAATTTGTCTTTTTGATTCTGTATATTTAACTAACATTTTGCTCCCCTGTTATCAGGCTCGCGGATGGTACTTATCGTATACATCCACTAACCGCTGTTGAGTAATGTGCGTATAAATTTGGGTTGTCGAAATATCCGCGTGCCCTAGTAGTTCTTGAACAATACGCAAATCTGCACCATTTTCTAACAAATGTGTCGCAAAAGAATGTCGTAACGTATGCGGGGTGATATTTTTCTTGATTCCTGCTTTTTGAACTTGAGCTTTTAAATTTTTCCAAACTCCTTGTCGGGTTAACGGGTGACCATGCTGGTTTAAGAAAATTTCATTGTATCGCTTAGCTCCCAGCAACGCTCTTCGCGGACCGTTAATGTAACGTTCTAGCCATTGGATGGCTACGTCCCCAATTGGGATAATCCGTTGCTTATTTCCTTTCCCAACCGTTTCAATAAGTCCCATCCCTAAATGAAGTTCATTTAGATTTAACGCAATCAGCTCACTAACCCGTAGACCGGTCGCATACATCACTTCTAAAATCGCCCGATCTCTAATTCCCAAAGGTTTACTAGTATCGGGCACTTTAAGCAGCCGTTCAACTTCTTCAGTGGTCAAAACCGATGGTAAATGCTGCGCCCGTTTAGGCGGGTCAATATTAGCCATAGGATTCGTTTGGATTTGGTCGTTAAGCAGCAGATACTTAAAAAATTTCCTTAAACTTGAAATCGTATGAATCGAAGAACTGCGGGCCCGGCCAGTTTGTTTTAAAGCATCTAGGTAGTTTAAGATGGTATAACGATCAACATCTTTAATATCCGCAATATGTTGCTCCTGCAAAAAATTTTGCAAGTGGCGCAATTCTTGACGATAACTCACAATTGTATTATCTGAAAGTCCCCGTTCAACTTTTAGAGCGTGGAGATAATCGTTAATCAGATCATCCATCACCTATTGCTCCTTCAAAACAATCCCATCAGTGGTTTGCTCAATTACGCCTGCCTTAAGCAAGTGACCAATCGCCATTTTAAAACGACTCTTGCTAATCCCAAAATGTTCTTTGATATCACTAGGATTGCTGTGGTCGTTAAAAGGTAGTTGCCCATCCGAGCGGTGTTGCAACAACGCTAAAATCATCGCCGCATCGTCGCCAAGCGCTTCGTAATTGCGCGGCTTTAACGACAAGTTCAACGTCCCATCCGGATGAATCCCAATCACCCGTGCTTGAACCTTTTCACCTAAACGTGGCTCCCGATCCCGTTCTGAAGGATGGATAAAGCCTAGTTGGAATTGATCAGTAATTACTAATGTTCCGGCTAATTTTAGCCGGTATGCCGTTGCAGTAACATTCTGGTTAATCATTTTTTTATTTGCCCGGACAGAAATCGCCTTAAAAACGGTGGAATCGGCAGGATGTGCCCACATTCGTTCCTTATTATCCACCGTGAGACAAACTAGTAACTGATCATCCACGTGTGGCCACAGCTTGGTTTCCGTTGGTAATTCGTCAAGCGAAACCACCACGTCCTTGTTATTTAAACCGATATCCACAAAAACTCCTAAGTCTTTGCGAACCTTAACCACCGTCCCCCAACCGTACTTTCCGGTAGTGGCTTTTGGGGCTTCGCGCGTCATTTGACGCTCGTGGTTAGCATTTTCGTAAGCGAACCCGCTGAAATTACTATCCTTTTTTAAAGGCTTCTTTATTTCGCTTTTGTCAATGCGATAAGTGAGGCCATCTTCAGCCTGTGCAAAATAAAATTGGTCATTTTCATCAATAACCTTCGCCTGAATCTTTTTGCCTAATAATGTTTCCATGTTTTCTCCCGTTTATTTAATTTGGATTTGTAATAATTGAATAATTAAGTACGCTATTCCAGAAGCAATAATTGGTCCAGCAGCAATCCCGTTCATGAAAACCACCCCAATGATCGTTCCCATGACTAGCGCGACCGTCACCTCTGGGCTAGCAGATAAAAAGCCGACCCCTTGGTATGACAATAATGAAACTAAAATCCCACAAGCGACCGCAATCCAGCCAACTGGTGACTTGAATGAGTTAATCAAGTCCATGATACCAATCCTTCCCGTAGCAATTGGAACTAAAATTGCTACTGAAATAATGGTCACTCCCCAGTTGATTCCCTGCTTGTCAATAACGCTAAAGAGTTTAGCAGAATTAGGCAGCAGCTTAAATAGTAAAACGGCAATTGTGGCAATCATTAATGATTGGTTTTTTCCCAACCAAGAAACTAATAAAATCCCTATTAAAAAAAGCCAGCTTTCCAATATTTTCACTCCGAACTTTTCAGTTTACATAAAAAAATTTCTTTTCAATTATAATACGAAGCCCCAACGAAGCTTCGCATTCATTTTTTTATCTAAAAGTTTATTTATTATACTATTGTACACTATTTTGGCTTAGGCGAAAAATGCAAATCCCCGTTTTTCAACGTATTTTCAAAAAGATTTAGCAAATTATTTTCTTTTCATATTGGGCGCTTTTTTACTTAGAAAACACTCATTTTCCAGCGCACAAAAAAAGACCCAGGGTCCTAGACCCCAAGCCTTTAATGGTTCACTTTAAATCTTAAAGTGAGTTTGAAGCACCGTGGTAGATAATTCCACGACGTGAATCAACCGTAATTAATTCATCGTCAGAAAGAATTGATGTAGCGTTTTGAACACCAACGATTACTGGAATACCCATTGAGATTCCAACAACTGCAGCGTGTGACGTCAAACCACCATTTTCAACAACCAAAGCACTTGATTTTTCAATTGCTGGTAAGTAATCTTTGTCAGTTGTCTTTGTAACTAAGATTCCGCCTTCAACAGCCTTTTGGTTAGCTTCGTCAGCTGATGTAGCAACAACTGCTTTACCAATTACAGTTTCGTCGCCAACACCTTGACCAGATGCCAACTTAGAACCGATTAATTGAAGCTTCATCATGTTAGTTGTACCACTTTCACCAACTGGTACACCAGCAGTAACAAGGATTAAGTCGCCTTCCTTAGCAAAACCAAGGTCAACTGCCTTGTTAGCAGCCAATTCGAACATTTCATCAGTAGTTGCAGGACGTTCAGCAACGATTGGGTGAACACCCCAGTTAACCATCAAACCACGACGTACACGTTCGTCGAAAGTAATTGCCAAGATGTCTGCATCTGGACGGTACTTAGAAATCATCCGTGCTGTGTAGCCTGATTGAGTTGCAGCAACGATTGTCTTAACGCCCAAGTTCTTAGCAGCGCGAGCAACGGCAGCAGCCACTGTTTCAGTAACGTCACTTTGATCAAAAGTATTGATTTGAAGGTTACCGTCATCAGCCATAGCATTTTCAGCTTTTTGGTCGATTTTAGCCATTGTAGCAACTGCTTCAACTGGGTAGTCACCATTAGCACTTTCACCAGAAAGCATTGTTGCATCAGTACCATCCCAAACAGCGTTAGCAACGTCAGAAGCTTCCGCACGAGTTGGGCGTGGGTTTTCGATCATTGAGTCAAGCATTTGTGTAGCAGTAATAACTGGCTTACCGAGTGCGTTGCACTTCTTGATCAATGTCTTTTGTACCAACGGAACGTTTTCTGCTGGAATTTCAACACCCATGTCACCACGAGCAATCATGATTCCATCAGAAACCTTCAAGATTTCGTCAGTGTTGTCGATACCTTCTTGGGATTCGATCTTAGGGAAGATTTGAACATCTTCCATGTTCTTTTCTTCAAGTAATTCACGAATATCAAGAACGTCTTGAGGCTTACGAACAAAACTTGCAGCAATGTAGTTAATGTTCATTGATTCAAGACCAAAGCGAATGTCGCTAGCATCTTTTTCAGTAATACCTGGTAAGTTGATTGATACGCCAGGAGCGTTAGTACCCTTACGTGAACCAAGGACACCGTTGTTTGTAGCATGCACAACTAATTCGCGGTTTTCGTCATCTTTTTCGTCAATCTTAAAATCAAGTAATCCATCATCAAAGAGAACGTGTCCACCAACATGAACATCGTCGTAAAGACCAGGGTATGTAACCGCGATCTTTTCCTTAGTAGTTTCTAAGCTAGCATCCATTGAGATACGAGCCTTATCCCCTGTGTGATATTCTTGGTTACCATCTTTTTGGACGGTTGTCCGAATTTCAGCACCCTTTGTGTCAAGCAAAATACCTACTGATTTACCAGTAATCTTTTCTGCTTCCTTAACCATGTTGTAGCGGCCTAAATGTTCTTCATGGTCACCATGTGAAAAGTTAAAACGGAAAATATTTGCACCAGCTTCGATTAACTTAACAATCGTGTCAACTGATGTACTTGCAGGACCAAGTGTTGAAACAATCTTGGTTTTCTTCATTACAGAATCTCTCCCTTGATTTTAAATTATAAAAGATCTTTTAGATCATTTTATACCAAATTAATAAAATAAAAAATTAGAACGATAAGTCCTCACTTAATTGGTAAAGTGAGTCGTCTGCTTGATGTTTTGCATCAAACAAGTCCGTGATGTCGTGTGCTTGAACCTTGTTATCCAAGATTCCAACCGCTAAACCACCCTTGCCTTCAAGAAGTAGTTCAACAGCATAAGCACCCATCTTACTTGCTAGGACACGGTCCTTAGCAGATGGAACGCCCCCGCGTTGAACGTGGCCAATTACCGTAGCACGAGCGTCGAAGTCACCATATTGCTTAAGCTTTTTAATAAACTCTGGAGCAGCTTCAGAGTTTGCATCGCCTTCAGCAATTACGATGATTCCATAATCCTTACCGTTAGCACGGTTTCTCTTAAGCTTGTTAGCAATTGCTTCCACATCGTAATCAAAACCTGGTGCAATCACTGCGTCAGCTCCCGAAGCAACTCCTGCCCAAAGAGCAATATCAGCAGCGTGGCGACCCATTACTTGAACCGCAAACACCCGTTGATGACTCTTAGCAGTATCCCGGACCTTATCGATCGCGTCTACTGCAGTATTCAATGCGGTGTCAAAACCAATAGTGAAGTCGGTAAACGGAATGTCATTATCGATCGTTCCTGGAAGGCCGATTGTATTGTATCCGTGTTCTGTTAAGCGAAGAGCACCGTGGTATGAACCATCTCCACCAATAACAACCAACGCATCAATACCGAACTTCTTAAGTTGTTCGATACCCTTTAATTGGCTTTCTTCTTGAGCAAATTCAGGGTAACGGGCTGAGTACAGCATAGTTCCGCCTTGCGAAACCATGTCATCTAAATCCGTTGCCTTGAATTCATGAATATCACCAGCTACTAAACCAGCGAAACCATAATTAATTCCATAAGCTTCAAGACCTGAGCTTATGGCCTTTCGTGCAACGGCGCGGATGGCTACGTTCATGCCCGGAGCATCCCCACCACTTGTCATGATACCAATACGCTTCATTTTTTCACCTCAAATAGAAATATTGAGTTTTTTCAAAACTTCATTGTTGATTCTATCACTTTTAAAATCAGTTGTCTGTACCATTTTGCCAATTCTTTCAATGTAAGTGCTTTAATACACGTTTTATTTTTCAACCAATGAAATTTGATCTGTTCCAAGTAAATTTTCAAACGCTTTCTTCACTTCGGGTGTTCCTTGTAAACTAAATTTTTCGGATAGTGCTCGTTGCTGATTGGTATCTCGGTAAACCAAGGTAACCGGAACTTTACCATGGTACTCTTTGAACATCCCAAATAATCTCTTTTGGAAATCAGCGGGATTTTTGCGGCTGGGTACTTTAATTAGCCAGTGCGTTTGCCCATGTGCAATTTGTCGAGGCGCTTCAATCTGATCAACAATTAGCTGGAGCTGGTCCTCCCGTTGCTCAACTTTGCCCGTTAACTGCAGTACTCGTTTACTTTCTAAAAGTTGGGTGGCTTGGTAAACGCGGGGGAAGATTACCGCTTCACACTCATCCGTCTGGTCACTGATTTTAGCAAATGCCATAGGTTCGCCCTTCTTTGTTCGAATTGAGCGAATGCTGCGGATATAAACTATGGAAGTTACCTTTTCTCCAGCTTTAAACTGCTGAATTGGGACAAAACGGCGTTGTTTAATTAATTCCGCAAACCGTTCTACTGGATGAGCTGAAACATAAGTTCCAAGTAATTCTTCTTCCCGATCCAACTTCTCATCAAGCGGTAGGTCGGGACGGCTTTTAATTGTCGGCATTAGCTTTTGAAATAGGTCCACATTTTGACCGCTAAAGGTAATCCCCTTAAGCAGTTCGGGTAAATATTCGTCTAGTTCCGCCCGATTATAGCCAAAGCTGTCCAAAGCCCCCGCAAAAATTAATTTATCAATTACATCTTCGTCAATCCCCTGATTGCCCATTCGGCGTAACCAGTCGTCAACCGTCTTAAATTGTCCGCCCCGTTCACGTTCCGCTAATAAATGCTGGATAAAGTCGCGGCGTAACCCCTTAATTGCGGTAAATCCCATTCGGATTTGACCATTTTGGTAGGTATAAGTTGCGCTACTTTGATTAATATCTGGAGCTAACGTAGGAATTCCTAACCGCTTTAATTCTTGAATGTAAGTCTTAGTTTTCGTATCATTGCCCACCACGGAATTTAATAATGCCGTATAAAAATCACCAGGATAGTGTGCTTTAAGGTACGCCAACTGAAAGGCTAGTTTACTGTAAGCAACTGCGTGGGATTTATTAAATCCATAGTTAGCAAAGTTTTCGATATACCGGTACACCTGTTGGGCAATTTTTTCACTATAACCCTTTTGAACAGCACCCTGAATAAAATTCGTCCGCATTTGCTCAATTACGGCATGCTTTTTCTTGCTCATTGCCCGTCGCAACAAGTCCGCTTGGCCCAGGCTCAAGCCCCCCATCGCGGAGGCCACTTCCATTACCTGTTCTTGATAAACCAAGATTCCATAAGTCTCACCTAAAACCCGTTCCAAAATTTGGTTAGGAAACCGATACGGTTCTAAATAATCCTTTCGTTTAACAAACCGGTCAATATTTTCCATTGGTCCCGGCCGATAGAGGGCGTTAACCGCAACAACGAGTCCGAAGTTCGTGGGGTGTACTTTACGCAAAACGTTACGGATTCCTGTAGATTCGAATTGAAAAACTCCGCTAGTATCCCCCCGCTGAAATAACTGTAAAGTTTGCGGATCGTTTAAATCAATCTTTTCAATCTCAAATTGCGGTTCGGTACGGCGGACCAGTTCTAAAATGTTATTCATTAAAGAAAGGTTTCGAAGTCCTAAGAAATCCATCTTTAATAAGCCAACTTGCTCAACAAAATTCTTGGAATACTGGCTCATCAGCATCCCTTCGTTACCATCTTGAACCGGCACGCTTTCCACCAGTTCGTCTTGACTTAAAACAATTCCCGCTGCATGCGTTGAAAAGTGTCGGGGAAGTCCCTCTAACCGGCACGCTGTCTCAAACATAAACCGATTTTTCGGCGAACTTTCAATAAAATCCCGTAACCGGTGAGAGGTTTGGGCTGCTTGTTTTAACGTGATGTTTAATTTATTAGGAATGAGTGCGCTAATTTGGTTAATTTTATTAGGCATTTCCCCAAATACACGGGCAACGTCCCGAATGGCCTGTTTAGCAGCTAAAGTACCAAACGTAATAATCTGCCCCACGTGTTGGTGACCATAGCGGTCGTGTACATATTGTAAAACGACTTCCCGCTGATCATCAGGGATATCTAAATCAATATCAGGCATCTGCGCTCGTTCGGGATTCAAGAAACGTTCAAATAAAAGTCCGTATTGCAAAGGATCCACACTCGTAATTTTCAATAGGTAAGCTACTAAAGAACCGGCCGCAGATCCGCGACCTGGACCAGTTAAAATTTGCTTTTGGTGTGCAAATTGAACCACATCGTGAATAATTAAAAAGTAATCCGCAAAGCCCATTTCTTTAATCACGGCTAATTCATGATCTAACCGTGCTTGATAACGTTCTGCGTCCGGAACATTTTCCTTCAACTGGGTTAATGCTTGCTGACATAGTTGGGTCAAATAAGTGAATGAATCCTGCTGGTTAGGGGTTGCAAACTGTGGTAGACGCGGACTTACGATTGGAATTTCAAGGTTAATTCCAGCAACCACCCTATCCAGCTGGGTTAGCATTTCGGCATCACCCAACTGACCGTATTCGCGAACAAATTCAGTCGCGGGCTTCAGCCAGTTGTTACCGCCGCCCTTTGCTAAAAGTTCCGGATGCTGCAAAACTTTTCCCGAATCAATGTCGCGCAGCACCTGGGTTGCGAAGTGATCTTCTTCATTTAAATATTCAACGCTGGGAAGCGGTAAACAACCAATCCCTGCTTTCTGCGCCATCTGGGTCAGTGTTTGGCGCATGACGTGAGACTGCTGCCCATTAATTCCTAAAAATAAATCTGGGGAGTCAATTGATTGTTGATATTCTTCGATTAGTGCTTGGGCATCGTTAGCCATTCCCCGCTCCAATAATTCATTAACTTCGGAACGAACTGGGGGCACGATCACCACTAAATCTTTCCAATAAGCTCGTAAATCATTAAACGTAAGTGTTGGTTTTGCGGAGGTTTCCGTCATTTTGGCAGAACTAATCCGTAGTAAATTATGATACCCGTTAATGTTTTTAGCTAGCAACACCAACGCAAACTGGTTGTCGATGCCCCGGGTACTATCTAACCAAATGGTCAACCCAACGATTGGTTTTAAATCATTCTTCAAACAGGCTTGATAAAATTCAATCGCGCCATACATCGTATTATTATCAGTGAGGGCCATCGCGGAATAACCACGATCTTTGGCAGTTTTAACCAGCTCAGCGATTTTTGTTGGGCTCGTCAACAAACTATACGAACTTAAGACATGTAGCGGTACAAAAGCCATCATTTTCCCTCCCGTGTTTTTCTTAATTATACTAAATGTATTAGGCATATCCAAAATTCAAGTTTAATTTATTTTCCCTTAAGTTTGTGCTAGAATAGCTTTGTTCGAGAAAGGGGTCAATTAATAATGATGAAACAAATCGTAGTTATTTTTTGGGCATTTATTTTTGGCGAAGTACTCGGTTATATCGGTGGTGCCCTAGAAGTACTACCATACAGTAGCCTGGAGATTGGTACGATGGCTGCCATTACCGCCCTCATTACCTCTAACTTAATTCCGTGGCTTTCAAAAAAATACCGGTAATTAAGCTAAAGAGCTATCTTTTAAATTTAACCAGATAGCAACCCTATAAAAAGTAAAAACAGGTTGGAATTACTTACATTCCAGCCTGTTTTTTGTTTTATCAACCATTACTTAATTTGGGCTTCATTTTGAAAAACCAATTGGTCATTGAGCACGTCAATCATTACTGCTGACTTCGGTTTTACCCGTCCGCTAATAATCTCCTTAGCCAATGGCGTCTCTACATTCTTGACGATGTAACGTCGTAGCGGCCGTGCGCCATATGCCGGATCATACGCTTGTTGAACAATGTAATCTTGGGCAGGTTCTGAAATATTCAACTTAATCTCTTGGTCTGCCAACCGGTCAGATAATTGAGTAACTAATTTTCGAACAATTTTGCGAACATCCGTCTTGCTTAACGGCGTGAACATGATGATATCATCGACCCGGTTTAAAAATTCCGGCTTAAAGTATCCTTGCAAGACGTCGCGAACTTGTTGCCGAATATCTGCGTCAATGGAATTTTCCGACTGGTTCTTTAACAATAATTCCGAACCTAAATTAGAAGTCATGATTAAAATAGTATTTCGGAAGTTAACCGTTCGCCCCTGACCGTCCGTTAAACGACCGTCATCAAGCACTTGCAATAAAATATTGAAAACTTCTGGATGAGCCTTTTCAATTTCATCAAAGAGAACAATCGAATATGGGTTCCGACGAACGGCTTCAGTTAACTGGCCACCCTCTTCATAACCAACGTAACCTGGAGCCGCCCCCACCAACCGGGAGACCGATTCTTTTTCCATGTATTCGGACATATCAATCCGAACCATGTTGTCTTCCGAATCAAATAAAGCCTCAGCTAAAGCTTTCGACAATTCAGTTTTCCCTACTCCAGTTGGCCCTAGGAACATAAATGAACCAATGGGCCGGTTAGGATCCTGTAAACCTGCTCGAGAGCGCAACACGGCATCGGCTACGGACTGAACTGCTTCGTCTTGTCCAATTACTCGCTGATGTAATTTATCCGCTAAATGAAGTAGTTTCTCCCTTTCGCCTTCTACTAACCGCGCAACCGGAATTCCAGTCATTTGACTAATTACCCGGGCGATTTCTCTGTCAGTAACCGACTCTTCAACAAGCCATTCTTGGTGAGTGTTTTCAGACTCATTTTCTAAATCCTGCAGTTCTTTTTCCAAAGTTGGAATGGTACCATGCTGGAGAACCGCTGCCCGATCTAAGTCGTAGGCACTTTCAGCTTCTTGTAAGTCATGCTTTGCCTTATCAAGTTCGTTTTTCTTATCACTGATTTTTTTAATTTCCGCTTTTTGGGCCGCCCAACGAGATTCTAACTTAACTTTTTCTTCTTTAGTAGTTGCCAATTCCTTTTGCAGTGCCTTTAAGCGTTTTGCGGATTCTTCATCCGTTTCGTTTTTTAACGCCCGTTCTTCAACCTGCAGCCGCATCAACTGGCGGTTAACTTGATCAAGTTCGGTAGGGTTTGAGTTCATTTCCACTTTAATCTTTGCAGAAGCCTCGTCAATCAGGTCAATTGCCTTATCTGGCAAATAACGGTCGGTAATGTACCGGCTAGATAACTTGGCTGCCGCCACTAATGCATTATCGTGGATTCGCACACCGTGATGAATTTCAAAACGTTCCTTTAGCCCTCGTAAAATACTAATCGTGTCCTCTACCGAAGGTTCCTTTACCAAAACCCGTTGGAACCGCCGTTCTAAGGCTTTATCCTTTTCAATGTTTTCGCGATATTCGTCTAACGTCGTAGCCCCGATTAGGTGGAGTTCACCACGTGCCAACATTGGTTTGAGTAAGTTACCAGCGTCCATGCTGCCTTCGGTCTTGCCAGCGCCAACGATTGTGTGAATTTCATCGATGAATAAAATAATCTGGCCATCCGCCTTTGCGACCTCTTTGAGGACCGTCTTTAAGCGTTCTTCAAATTCTCCCCGGTACTTGGCTCCGGCGATTAAGGACCCCATGTCTAAGGAAATGATGGTCTTATTGGCTAAATTACTAGGAACGTCTCCCTTTGCAATTCGTTGTGCCAATCCTTCGACAATGGCAGTTTTTCCGACTCCGGGTTCTCCAATTAGAACCGGGTTATTTTTGGTTTTCCGTGATAAAATTCGAATTACGTCTAAAATTTCTTCATCTCGACCAATCACCGGATCGGGATTCTCGTTATGCGCACGTTTTACTAAGTCCGTACCATATTTCTCTAGTGCTTTATATCCGCTTTCCTGTTCTTTGGACGTCACTTTTTCACCTCCACGAAATTCTTCAATCTTCTCCAATGCTTTTTTAGCAGTTACTCCCTGCTGTTTTAAAAAATTAGCAAATTCATTATTATTCAAATCAAACAACGCTAAGAATACCGTATCCACCGCAATGAATTCATCCTGCAGCTTTTGGCGACGCTGTTCTGCTTGAATTAATAATTGATTTAATTCAGTAGAAATTGATTGACCATAACTAACTTGGCTACCACTAACGATGCTAATTTGAGCTAATTCGCGGTCTAGTTCTGCTTGGACCGTCTGGTTGCTAACTCCGAGCTCTGAAAGCAAAGTTCCCACCGTTTGATCTGGTTGGGCTAAAAATTTAAACAATTCCGGAACCCCAATTTCTTGGTGCTGACGGTTGACCGCAATTTGTTGCGCCTCACCCAGCGCTTCTTGTAACGCAGTAGTCATTTTTTCAGGATTCATTCAATTACCCCCTACATAAATTGATAAGGATTGGTATTCACCGTTGACGGACAAACCTCAACTTGCCATTGATTCGTCGCCTTCCATTGGTTAAATAACTTTGTTAATTCGTCAATACAGATTTTTTCTACGTTGTGTCCCACGTCAAAAACATTAAGATGATCCGCCAGCATATCGTGACCAGTATGGTAATACACGTCGCCAGTAACAAACGCGTCCGCACCGGCCGCCATCATTTCTGGATAAAATTTACCGCCGTCGCCGCCTACGACCGCTACTTTACGGACCAATGCCTGGTTATCTTCAGCAACCACCCGTAAACCGTCAAGTTGGAAGACCTCTTTTAAGGTCTTGGCAAACTCATCCACCGTTTGGGGTTGTGCCAAACTGCCAATTCGTCCAATATTGCGGTCGTAGTGCGCAGAATAAACGGGTTGCACTTCCGTAAGCGACATTGCCTGTGCTAACCAATCGTTCATACCACCCGCGGCCACGTCTAAGTTAGTGTGGGCGGAGTAAACCCCAATGGAATGTTTAATTAAGGTAGCGTACATTTGATTCTGTGGTACGGTCAAATCCAGATTACGCACCGGTCGAAAAATCAACGGATGATGTGAAAATATAAAATCACATCCTTTGGTAATTGCCTCTGCCACAACCTCGGGACGGACGTCTAAAGTCACTAATACGCGGTGAATGGGCTGGTTAAGATCTCCAATCTGCAATCCGACTGGATCCTTAGGAAAAGCACTTTCTTTAGGTGCCATTTCTTCAAAACGTTCAATTAAGTGTTTCGCCAACATTAGTCAACATCTCCTCAATTTGCGCAATCTTTTTTGATACTTCCGCTAATTTTTCGCCACCATGTTGTGGATGTCGCTCTAAATTATCCTGAATTGATTTTAGCCGTTTCAACTCCCGCTGCCACTTTCGCAAGAAAGTAGCGTTAGCAGCCTGCATTAAAAATGGGCCAAACGTTAATTCGGTTTCGGTCAATTGCATTTGTCCTGGCTCAGCAACGATGATTTCATAAAGGTGATAATCTTCAGCCACAATGTCTTCATGAGTGATTTGATATCCGTGGGTGATGAGCCACTCCCGCAGTTCGTATTCCCCAACGTTAGGTTGTAAAACCAATCGTTGCACTCCAGATAACTTTGCTTGGCCTTCTTCTAGAATCCGCCGAATCAACAAGCCACCCATCCCCGCGATACAAATCACGTCAACATGATCTTCTGGTTTTAGGACTGTCAATCCGTCACCTAACCGCGCATCAATCAAATCACTAACCTGATTTTTTTCAATTTCCATTTTGGAATTAGTTAACGGCCCCGGGGCAACTTCCCCAGCAATCGCAGCCGTTGCAATTTGATTTCTAACCAGGTTAATCGCTAAATAAGCATGGTCCGAACCAATATCGGCAATTTTGGATCCTTTTGGAACTAAACTCGCAACTACTTTTAGTCGTGGCGATAAACTATTTGAATTCATGAAAATAAACTCCCGGTATTTTTTGTATTTATTTTATGCTATCCCAAAAAGAGGCCCTATACAAATCTGCGACCTGTATGGAACCTCTTTAAATGCTAATCTAAGAAATCTTTTAATTGTTTTGAACGTGAAGGATGGCGCAGTTTCCGCAAAGCCTTTGCTTCAATTTGCCGGATCCGTTCACGAGTTACGCCGAAGACCTTTCCCACTTCTTCGAGGGTGCGAGTCCGGCCATCATCTAACCCAAACCGAAGCCGGAGAACATTTTCTTCTCGGTCTGTCAAGGTATCCAAAACGCCTTCTAGTTGTTCTTTAAGCAATTCATAAGCCGCATGGTCAGCAGGACTAGTTGCCTCTTGGTCTTCAATGAAGTCGCCTAGGTGTGAATCATCTTCTTCACCAATTGGGGTTTCCAAAGATACTGGTTCTTGAGCAATTTTAAGAATTTCGCGAACCTTATCCGAAGGCATGTCCATTTCTGCACCAATTTCTTCGGGCATTGGTTCACGACCTAAATCTTGAAGCAATTGCCGTTGAATCCGGATTAATTTATTGATGGTTTCTACCATATGAACTGGGATCCGGATTGTCCGCGCTTGGTCAGCAATCGCACGCGTAATTGCTTGCCGAATCCACCAGGTCGCGTAGGTAGAAAATTTGAATCCCTTTTGGTAATCAAATTTTTCAACGGCCTTCATTAAGCCCATATTTCCTTCTTGAATGAGGTCAAGGAACTGCATTCCCCGGCCAACGTACCGCTTAGCAATTGAAACTACTAAACGCAAGTTAGCTTCGGCAAGTTCTTGTTTTGCACGTTCGTCACCCTTTTCGATTCGGAGGGCTAGGGCAACTTCTTCATCGGCAGTTAACAGTGAAACCCGGCCAATTTCTTTTAGATACATCCGAACCGGATCGTTAATTTTAACTCCGGCCGGAGCTTTAGTATCGTCTAATTCTTCCTTTGAAATCTCTTGTGCCTTTAAGGCCTTTTCACTCGGGTCACCGTTTTCGTCAACCACACTGATTCCGGCGTCTTCGATCCGTTGAATTAAGTCATCCACGTCTTCGTCAGTCAACTTGAATTTATCGATCAAATCACGGGTAAGCTTAGTGTACTTAACCTTGTGTTCACTTTTTTGTGCTTTAATAATTTGGTTAACTGCCTTTTTAAATTCTGGTGAAGAAATGATACTTTCACTCTTTTTACGTTTGATTTCACTTTTTTTACTTGCCATAGTTAGCTGTTCCCCCTCTAATTTTGGAGCTGTTGTTGTTTTTGATAAAGAGAAATAAGTTTTAGCGTTAATTGCTGTTGTAATTCTTGGTTACCTAATCTGGTAGCTTCGTTTAAATCCGACTTAACTTTTGAAATCTGTTCGCTGAGCGGGGCCACGTCCTTAATCAAACTAATATAGTCTTCGATTTCTTCTTCCGTGTAATCGGGACTCAAATTAATCGACTCAATATTAGCCACTACCGACTGTAACTCTGGTTCCTTCAAATAATCCATGAAGTCTGCCGCATCATATTCTTGATTCTTGGCTAGGTATCCTCCAGCCAACATATAAATAGTTTCCAGTTGCTCATTTGGAAAATAAAAATCCGGCAAGCTTTGTAATTTCAACCATACGTCGTGATGATTAAGTGCGCGGGCTAACAACCGGTACTGCGAAATATCCACACTTGATAGTTTCTTAGGAGTATTTTCGGTTTTCTCAACTTGATTTTCAAATGTAGGTGGCGGCGCGGGGGCCGGTCTCGGATCAAACTGCCGAGGAGTATGCGCAATCCGATCAGCCACGCTTTCCCGTAACTGGTTCTTCAAATCACGCTTATCAATACTAAATTCTTCAGCAAGTTGGTTAAGATATAGGTCTTGTTCCAAAGCGTCATTTAATTCACCAATCCGTTGGAGAGCTTTTTTTAGGTATTCCAGCTGATCGTTTTCGTTAGCTAAGTTTAAACCCATCCGGTCAAATTTCAATAAAAATGCCGTACTGGATTCCCCAGTCTGATTCATTAGTTTTTGAAAAGACTCAACGCCCTTATCCCGCACGTATTCGTCAGGATCACGGTTATCCGGGATAAAAATGACGCTGATTTGCAAATCACTAGTCTGTTTAATTAACGCAATGGCCTTCGCAATTGCACGTTGGCCGGGCTCGTCGCCATCAAAGCAGATTACTACACGGGAGGCAACTCGTTTAAGTGCTCGCACGTGGTCTTCTGTCAAACTAGTTCCCATCGTGGCAATTCCATTAGCCACTTGGGCCCGGTGAGCTGCAATTACATCCATAAACCCTTCATATAAAATAACGGTTTTCTTTTGGACAATTTCAGGGCGGGCTTGCGAAAAGTTATAGAGTACCTTTCCTTTATTAAAAATGCTAGTTTCCGGACTGTTTAAATATTTCGGATGTTGGTCATCCTTCACCAAGCTCCGTCCGGAAAAAGCGACAATCTTCCCATTATTATCTTTAATTGGGAACATGATTCGATTAAAAAACCGGTCCTTTAACGAACCGTCTGCTGTTTCAATAAATAGTCCTGAATCTTGCATTTGTTTTTGATCGATTTGCTGTTCCTTAAGAAAACTTAACAGCAAATCTTGGTCTGCCGGTGCAAACCCTAAATCAAAATCCTGCATGTCTGCTTCAGTAATTCCCCGCTTTTTTAAATACGCGAGGGCCTTTTCACCTAGTTGCGTATTCACCAACACGTGGTGATAAAGTTCAGCAGCCTTTTCATATAAGCCAATCATCTCACTTTGAGCCGCTGAATAAGCTGACTTAGGAGACTTTTTTACGTACTTATCGTCTAGGGGGACGTTGCCAAACTCCGCCACGCGCCGGACGGCTTCTGGGAAACTAATTTTTTCCAGATCCATCAAAAACTTAAATACATTTCCTCCACGTCCACAACTGAAACAGTGAAAAATCTGCTTATCTTCGGATACTGAAAAAGAAGGTGTTTTTTCATCGTGAAATGGGCAAATGCCAAACAAATTTTTTCCAGCTTTTCTCAACTGAACGTATCGACTAACTACATCAACAATGTTCACGGCGGACCGGACGTTGTCGATAATTTCTTCTGGAATCATACCAGCCATTCTATCACCCACTTCCGTAAGATAGACTCATACGATAGTATATTACAGCACTCCCTACTAATAAGCAATCAAAACGCACCTATAATTAACACTTTTGTCAAGTATGTTAAATAAGTGCTTAAATATTGGGATTACCTCATTTATAGACTAAGCTACCTCAACCTCCCCCAAAAATTTCACAAAAAATTCTAAAAACTAGCGCAGACACCGGCAGCCCTGCTAACCTTTTCACTCCACCAAAAAATCTGTTGGCAGTAATCACTTTTCAATCACTGTCAACAGATTTTAAATAACTATTGCCACAGCCTCGCTAGCGAGCTCGCAGCTTTTTTAAAATTTCAATTTTTATTTAACCATTACCTTAGTCAAATCTCCAACACGAAGAACCAAGTTTGCTAAACGGCTCATCATGTTTAACCGGTTTGCTTTAATCTTTGCATCTTTATCCATTACCATGGTAGCGTCAAAATATTCGGTAATTGCTGGCGTCAAACTAGTCAATTCCTTAAAGAAGACTGCCATGTCCGCATCATTCATCGCTTCAATCTTAGTGATCAAGTCAAAGAGCTTACCTTCAGTTTCGTTATTGAATAATTGCGAATCAACTGCCAAGTCACCGGCAGTGGTGTTTTTAGTAGCAATCCGTTGTACCCGGGTTAAGGCCTCGATCTCATCTTTGAAGGAATCCGCAGCCTTCGAGTTAGTTAGCACTTCGGCAGCCGCAATGATTGTCGTTACGTTGTGCTGGCTTCCGGCAAGCACGGCATCTTCAATATCATAGCTAACCGACTGGTGATCAAGGTATTGCTTAATTCGGTCATTGAAGAATTCCACCACTTCGGCAAAGTTTTTATCTACGTCTACCCCAAAGCTAGTTTGGTCGTCCGTTAACGCTTGCTTAACAGCTTCTTCAAATTTGTTCAAGTCTAGTGACCAATCGCGTTGAGCAAGGATTCGAACAATCCCGTATGCGTGACGCCGTAAAGCATACGGGTCATTTGAACCGCTTGGGATCATTCCTGCACTAAAGAAGCTAAAGATATTGTCAAACTTATCGGCTAAAGCTAATACTGCTCCCACAGTGCTTTCAGGAAGTTCACCTTCCGCACTATTTGGCATGTAGTGTTCCCGAATGGCTTGCGCTACGGCTGGTTTTTCGCCTTTCAATAGAGCATACTTTTCACCCATTACCCCTTGTAATTCAGGGAACTCACCTACCATCCCGGTAACCAAGTCAAACTTGTAAATTGCTGCAACACGTTGCAAGTCTTCAGCTGCTTCTGCATCTAAACCGAGCATTTTAGCAATTACTTGAGCGATGGAGCCGACCCGCGTCATCTTTTCTGCCATGGTACCGATTTTATCGTGGAAGCTAACCTTTTTAAGTCGGTCAACGTAGTAGTCAATCGAATTCTTTTGATCTTCGTCGTAGAAGAAGGCAGCATCTTCAAGTCGAGCTGTTAACACTTTTTCATTTCCACGAATAACGTTTTCTAGGTGTTCCTTGTTTCCATTCCGTACGGAAATAAAGTTTGGCAACAGCTTGCCGTCCTGATTCCGCACGAAGAAGAACCGTTGATGATCACGCATGGAAGTAATTAAAACTTCTTCGGGAATTGCCAAGTACTTAGGATCAAATTTTCCGCTAAATGCCGTTGGCCATTCTACCAGATTATTTACTTCTTCTAATAAGTCAGCGTTCGGCGTCACTTCCCAGTTTTCTTCTTGGGCGATTGCTTGAATTTGTTCACGAATCAACGCTTTGCGTTTTTCTGCGTCAACAATCACAAATTCAGCTTGTAGCTTTTCTTCGTACTCACTTGGATTAGCTAAGTCGACCGTTTTACCTAAGAAACGGTGGCCTTGGCTTTGCCGTCCGGCCTTGATGTCCAAAATTTGGAAAGGCAAAACCTCGTCGTCCAAGATGGACACCAACCAGCGAATCGGTCTTACAAATTTAAAGTCGTAGTTCGCCCACTTCATCATGGTTGGGAAGTTCAATGATTCCACCACGTCTTTAATGCCTGGCAAAATTTCTTGGGTAGTTTTACCTTGAATTAACTTGTGTACGTATACGTATTCCGTGCCTTTAATGGTTTTAAAGGTAATGTCGTCAACTGTTAAGCCTTGTCCTTTAGTAAAACCAATCGCCGCTTTTGTCCAATTGCCATCCGCATCTTGGGCAATTTTCCGGGCAGGCCCCTTAGCATCTTCTTCAATATCTGGCTGACGATCGCCAAGTCCATTGATTCGAATTGCTAGACGACGAGGTGTCGAAAATTGCTCAATAGAATCATAGCTGAGCCGGTTTTCCTTCAAAAATTTAGTAACTTTTTGTGCTAATTGTTGGATGCTCGGTGTCACCACGTGTGCGGGAATTTCTTCTAAACCAATTTCTAATAAATAACTATGAGCCATTATTTTACCTCCTTGTCGTCATTTTTTAATAATGGGAAACCAAGTTTTTCACGTTCTTCAACAAATGCGCGGGCTACTTTACGCGCCATGTTGCGGATTCGAGATAGGAATCCTGCTCGTTCAGTAACTGAGACCGTCCCGCGAGCATCAAGTAAGTTGAAGGTGTGGCTACATTTCAAGATGTAGTCGTAAGCCGGGTGCACTAAGCCTTTTTCGATTAACCGGTTAGCTTCGGCTTCAAAATCGTTAAACATGGTTTCCAACATTGCTTGGTTAGATTCTTCAAATGAATACTTGGAATGTTCGTATTCAGGTTCTTTAAAAATGTCTCCGTAGGAAACGCCATTTCCCCACTCTAAATCAAAAACGGATTCTACGTCTTGGATATAGGAGGATAGCCGTTCTAGTCCGTATGTTACTTCGCTGGTAACGGGGTGTACTTCGAGCCCCCCCACTTGTTGGAAGTACGTAAATTGGGTAACTTCCATTCCATCAAGCCAAACTTCCCAACCAACACCGGCACAACCCATTGAAGGATTTTCCCAGTTGTCTTCTACAAACCGAATATCGTGTTCGAGGGGATCAATCCCTAAAGCCTTTAAACTACCCAAATAAAGTTCTTGGATATTTTCCGGTGACGGCTTCATCACTACTTGGAATTGATGATGTTGGTAAAGCCGATTAGGGTTTTCCCCGTAACGACCGTCTGCTGGACGCCGAGATGGTTCTACGTAGGCAGCGTTCCATGGTTCGGGGCCAATTGCCCGTAAGAAAGTGTACGGACTCATCGTTCCCGCACCCTTTTCAGTATCGTAGGCTTCCATCAACATGCATCCTTGGTCTGCCCAATATTTTTGTAAAGTTAAAATAATTTCTTGGACCGAAAGCTTTTTATTCATAAGTTCCTCCTTTAAATTTTACGGACAAAAAAAGCCCCTACGTAGCATAAAACACACTACGTAGGGACGATAATTATCGCGGTTCCACCCTACTTCCGGTGAGTTAATTTCTCACCGACAGCTTGAAATATTTATCTCTTAAGGACTCCAAATGCCCCACGGAACCGTTCCTAACCAGCTTCCACTATCCTGGTTTCGCTAATAGTACGGAAAATCCGCTTTGTTCTTCACTGTCCGATTTAACAGAGATAATAATAAAAAACTTTTAATTGGTTGTCAATATAATTAATGCGCCCAATTTTGCATTTGATCAATAAAATGACGACTTTTAAGGTTAATCCCGACTTGATCTTGATAAATTCGCTCAGTTAACTGCCAAATTTCTCGCTTAGTTGCTGGTGAAACCGAAATCTGGCCTAATTTAAAAATACTGACCAAACTAAGCATTGCCATGGTTTTAGCTGCTTTAACGCTAAGGTGCCAGCGGTGTTCGTCTAAATGCCAGTGATTTTGACAAAGCATCCCGCCTCGCGACTCAGAATAATCTAATGCCAAATCGCGACGTCCGCAAACGACACAATGATCCCAAACGATTGCAATCCCAAAGGAATTTAGCAATTGAATCTGAATTAGATCCGTAATTACTTCCGCATCGTTACCAGCGTCAATCAGGGTCAGCGCCCGGGCTAGCCGGTCAAACCAAGCTTCAATTTTAAAATTATCATCAAATGCAGCGTCAACTAAATTTAATAAAAAAGTGGCGTAGGCATTTAATTCAATATCCTGAAAAATATTTTCAAACTGTTTAACGTCTAGGGCAGCGTTAATATACGACAGCCCGTTGCTCCGGATTAACCCCGAATAACGACCGTGGGTAAACGGCAAAATTGCCGAACGCAACTTAAAATCCTTCTTTTTGGCATTCTTGATGAAAAACATCCGTTTACCATATTCCCTGGTAAGGAATTTAACCAACAAATCGTTTTCCCGGTGATTTTTGGCAAACATCACCATGCCAGTAAAGTCCGCGTTCACCAATTGGCTCATATTTAATATTCGTCCTTTTTATAACCGAAGGATTGCAAAATTCCTTGTTTATCACGCCATCCTTCAGAAACTTTAACCCATAGTTCAAGATAAACCCGGCTACCTAGTAAATGTTCAATGTCCACTCGCGCCCGGCTGCCAATTTCTTTTAGCATCCGACCGCCTTTGCCAATGATGATTCCCTTTTGGGTGGGGCGGTCCACAATGATCGTTGCGCTAATATCCACGAGGTCATCCTTACCAGGTTTCATGGATTCAATAACTACGGCTACGGAATGGGGAACTTCTTGCCGAGTTAACTGCAATACTTTTTCCCGAATCAATTCAGAAACCACAAACCGTTCTGGATGATCGGTAACTTGGTCGCTTGGGTAATATTGCGGACCTTCGGGCATCTGTTTACTCAAGGTTGCTAAGAGCTCGTTAATGTTGTTACCTTGTAACGCTGAAATTGGGAAAACCTCGGTCCAATCTAAAGCATCCCGGTACGAATCAACAATCGGTAACAGCTCGTCTGGATGAACTAAGTCAATCTTATTAATTACCAAATAAATTGGCCGATTCTTAATTTTCTTCAACCGTTCGATAATGTAGTTATCCCCGGCACCCCGTTTTTGATCCGCATTGACCATAAACATTACCGCATCAACTTCGTTTAACGAAGATATGGCGGATTGAACCATAAAGTCCCCTAGTTTATTGTGAGCTTTATGAATACCTGGAGTGTCGATAAAGACAATTTGTTCGCGATCCGTAGTGTAAATACCTTGGATCTTATTCCGGGTGGTTTGTGGGACGTCGCTCATAATCGCTACCTTTTGACCAACAACGTAATTTAAAAAGGTCGATTTACCAACGTTAGGCCGGCCAACGATTGCCACAAAGCCCGAATGAAAAGCTTGTTTATTTTCTTCCATAATCACGATTCCGTTTCCTTAATTTTAAAAAAAGTGGTGTGCAAAAACCAATAATCCAATCAAGACGGTGAATACTGCGGTTAGTAAGACCGCTGCTGACGCGGCATCCTTAGCCTGTTTAACTAGAAATTGGTACTTGCCATTACAAGCAAAGTCCACCAATCGTTCAATTGCTGAATTAAAAGCTTCCGCCACAAACATTGCTCCGATACAAACCACGATCGCAATCCATTCCATCAGTGACAAGTGAATTGCTAAACCACAGCCAACTACTAACACCGCAATTAAACAGTGGTAACGGAAGTTGCGTTCCCGTAGAAAAATATCTTTAACCCCGTACATCGCGTGGGCAATCGATTGGATTAGTGAGCGGTTCTTTTCGGTTTGGCGTTTATCTTTCAAGACCATAAGCACTCATAATTTCTTTTTGAAGCGGGAACATTTTTTCTTGGTCTTCCTTTTTCATGTGGTCATAGCCGTTAAGATGTAAGAAACCATGGACACATAAAAATCCTAGTTCCCGTTCGTAAGAATGTCCCAAAAATTCCGCCTGTTCAGCAACTTTGTCAACCGAAATCATCAAATCCCCAATGTTATCCGGAATTTCTTCTGCCATTTCAGGATCCATAATAATATCTTCATCTTCGTCGTTAATTGCAAAACTAATTACGTCAGTAGGACGATCTACGTGGCGATATTCGCGGTTAATTTTTTGAATTTCATCATTATGCATTAAGGTAACCGAAATTTCAGTTGCCACGTCTAATTTTAAATAATTTCCGGCAAAGTCTAAAATGTTCGCAATTAAATCCAAATGTTGTTGGGGTACTTCTTCAGTATGATCAAATATTTGAATATCCATCATATTATCCTTTCGCTTCTTTTTCGTCGTAAGCTTTGACAATCTTCGCAACTACAGGATGGCGAATAACGTCGTTAGCGGTGAAGTTAACGAACGCTACCTTATTGACGTTACTTAACACAATTTGTGCTTCCTTCAAGCCACTGCGGGTGCCTCGCGGTAAGTCAATTTGGGTCACATCCCCATTAACAATCATTTTAGAACCAAATCCCAAACGAGTTAAGAACATTTTCATCTGTTGATTAGTCGTATTTTGGGCCTCATCAAGGATTACGAACGCGTTATCGAGGGTACGTCCGCGCATATAAGCCAACGGCGCAATTTCAATTACACCACGATCTAATAAACGCGTAGTGTGTTCTGCCCCAATAATTTGATACAACGCGTCATAAACTGGTCGGAGGTATGGATCAACCTTTTCTTTCAGGTCACCTGGTAAAAATCCTAGACTTTCACCGGCTTCTACAGCTGGCCGGGTCAAAATGATTCGTTCTACGTCGCCCCGCTTTAAAGCTGCTACGGCCATCACCACCGCTAAGTATGTCTTACCAGTTCCGGCCGGACCGATTCCAAACGTCACGTCGTTATTCTTGACTGATTCCACGTACTGCCGCTGTCCAAAATTCTTAATCCGAACTGGTTTACCCTTCGCATCCTTAATTAAGACCGTTGAATAAAGCTCGGGCAGGTAGTTTAAGGTTCCCTTTTCAGCCATCTTCATGGCACTAACGAAATCGGTGCTGCTAAGTTGCACCCCGGTTTTTAAAACTTGAACCAGCGTTTTCAAAATTGCAATGGTTTGTTCTACGTCAGTTTGTGCGCCCTTTACGGTAATTCGTTCGCCAAACGGAAGTACCTTGACGTTCATCCCTTCCTCAATAATCGGCACGAAGCGTTCCTGATTACCAAGCAGTGACATTTCTAAATTTGGATCTGATAATATGAGATTCTTTTCGAACAACTCTTCAGACACGTTACCTTCCCCTAACCTAAGGTATTTTTTACAATTTCGTTAACTTTGGCACCGTCTGCCTTACCCTTTACTTTAGGCATCAATGTCGACATTACTTTTCCAAAGTCTGCCTTCGAAGTTGCCCCGGTCTCTTCAATTACTTGGTTAATGATTTCTTGCAATTCGTCATCGCTTAGTTGTTTAGGCATGTACTTTTCAACAACCTTTAATTCAGCTTCAGTTTCTTTTACCAAGTCATCGCGGTTACCCTTTTTGAACTCGGCAATTGAATCTTTCCGTTGCTTATAAGCGCGGTTAATTACCGTGGCAAAATCATCTTCGGTTAATTCGTGACCAACCCGACCTTGTTCGTTTAAGAGTTCGGACTTGATCATCCGAATTACGCTTAAGCTTAATTTATCATGGGCCTTCATGGCAGTTTTTAAGTCGTCGTTAATTTGCTTTGTAAAATCCATTTTTATTCTCCTTTTAGTATACAAAAAAAGCTCCTGAAATTCAGGAGCGATGATCGGATTAGAAGCGTTTCTTGTTCTTGCGCTTTCTTGCAGCTTCCGATTTCAACTTGCGTTTTACGCTAGGTTTTTCGTAAAATTCACGTTTACGATATTCTTGTAGAGTACCAGACTTTGACACCGTACGTTTAAAGCGACGAAGAGCGTCATCAAGTGACTCGTTTTTGCGAACAACTGTTTTTGACAATGTGATTCCCTCCCTCCGAGCTTTGAAATAACAATTCGTACTTAGTACTCATGTTTCTTAAACATTATAACTGAACTAAACCATACCGTCAACAACAAATAATTAACTAGTTGCATAACGATTTGTTTATCGAAACCGTTTTCTTGCCTTTTAAAGTTATGTTACTATCATATAAAAGGATAACAGGAGCGAATTAATTATGACAGAAAACAAACAAATTACTAACGTTTTTATCATTTCCGATTCCGTCGGAGATACTGGTGATCAAGTAGCCCGCGCCGCCGCTGCCCAATTTTTAGAGGCCCACTTGCGTTTTTCTCGCTACCCCTTCACCCAGACCATTTCTTTACTAGATAGCATTTTAAAAAAAGCTGAACGGGAAAAGGCAATGATTTTTTCTACATTTGTTGATCCAAAGCTTAACCAACGCACTAAAGCTTTTTGCCAAGAAAAAAATTTAAAATATTTTGACGTTCTGACCCCCGCCATCCAGCTTTTTGCCGAGGAGACCGGCCTAACTTCTTCCAATACTCCAGGAAGACGCCACTCCCTTAATGAAAACTATTTCGATAAGATCTCAGCAATGGAATTTGCGGTAACCTACGATGATGGTAAAGATCCCGCTGGTTTCTTAAAAGCTGACATCGTTCTACTAGGGGTTTCACGGACTTCTAAGACGCCGTTATCACTTTACCTTGCTAATAAGGGGTATAAAGTAGCTAATCTGCCATTGGTACCTAAAACCCAAATTCCTGAAGAAATTTGGCAGGTTGATCGCGATAAAATTTTTGGTTTAACCACCACCAAGGAAGTTCTCAACGGAATCCGCCGGCAACGCATGATTTCATACGGTTTGAACCCCGATTCCTCGTACGCAGATATGGACAGCATTAATAAAGAACTCCAATTTGCGGACGACCTATTTAAAAAAATCGGCTGCTTAGTAATTAATACGGCTAATAAATCAATCGAAGAAACCGCGACAATTATTATGGAAAGCCTCGCGTAACCTCATTTAAGAAGGGTTTAATATGAAAAAAACATTAGTGTTCTTAGGATTTGCGGTAGTGTTAATTGGAAGCATTACTTTAGGATGGCACCTCACGCATCGTCCTAGCTCTGCCGCTAAGCAAGACTACGCCCAAGTTTATAACGCACACCAAAGTAAAATCGCCACCATCACTAATCATCAAAAAATTAGTTACTTATCTAACCTCCTTGGCGATTTGGGGTCAGCACGGAGAGTTCACCCAAAAAAGCCTCAGAACAGCCAGTTGCTCCGTCATTTTAAAATCGTTCAAATTAATCCGTCGGCCAAAATTGACGCTTTTATCTACCGGAACCACACCATTACGGTTAAAAATCTTCCCGTGGTTCATTCTGGAACCTGGCACTTAAGTAGTCAGCAGTATCAAAAATTAACGCATTTACGTTAATTTTCACGATCAGCAAAAAGAGGCAAAAAAATCATTTTGGTGCATCGTTTTTAATGAAGCCAAAGCGTGCGCCAAAACTCAATTTATTCTGCTTAACTAAAAATCGCTCATTATGCCTAAGTTTGGCATAATGAGCGATTTTTAGTTAACGTTCACCAACTATTCGACTTTTCTCTGACGCGTGTTTTACAATGCACCGTTCTAGTCTGCGCTTAACGCCTAAACAAACACTATTCTTGCAGGACCTTCGTTAATAAATCCGGAACAAAGTCCCCTGATTTAAGCATTTGAATTTCAAGGCGGTAAGGAGCATGCTTCTTGCCATCCGGATCCTTAACCTGCGGAGTTTCCAAAATCTTGGGTATCTTCGCCAAGCGTTCATCATGAGCAATGCGATATAAAGCTTCAAAACCAATTGTTCCAAATCCAAGGTTGGCGTGCCGGTCCTTATGGCTCCCTAATTCATTTTTCGAGTCGTTTAGGTGAATTACTCCGATCCGGTCTAAACCGATCACCTGATCGAATTCAGCCATCACATCGTCGAAATGATTCTTCACGTCGTAGCCCGCATCGTTAGTGTGACAAGTGTCAAAACAAACTGAAAGTTTATCGTTATGGGTTACCCCTTCAATGATTTGACGAATTTGTTCAAAGTTCGTGGCTACTTCAGTACCTTTTCCAGCCATCGTTTCAAGTGCAATTTGAACTTGCTGTTCCGGCGTGATGATCTGATTAAGCCCTTCAATAATTGAAGAAATTGCCGCGTCTGCTCCCGCACCTACGTGGGCGCCTGGATGGAGTACCAATTGACTAGCTCCCAACGCGTCTGCTCGTTGCACTTCTTCTCGTAAAAAGTTAACCGCAAATTTAAAATTCGCGGGTTTTAACGTATTTCCCAGGTTAACGATATATGGCGCATGAATAACCGTTGCCTGAAAGTTATGTTGTTTAAAAAGTGCCTGGCCTTCCTCAATTTTTAATTCTGTAATTGGCTTACGCCGGGTATTCTGAGGAGCCCCGGTATAAATCATCAAGGCGTTGGCGCCGTTAGCAATGCTGGTTTCCACGGAACCCAGAAACATTTTTTTACCACTCATGCTGACGTGTGATCCAATAATCAAAATTAATCCCTCCCGTAGTGAATTTTTTTAATAATTTGTTGAGCAGCGTCCCCCTGCTCCCATTGCACAAAGCGTTTAGCAAATTGGTTAAACCGCGACTGATCTAAAATAGCAAAATCATTCTGCGCTAACTGATGAACTTCCCGGAGCAGATCTGCCGCAGTAGTGGCAATGGGGCCCGGTAGTTCGTGATAGTAGTCAAAGTAAAAGCCACGCAGATCATCCCGGTAGTAATCAAGGTCGTAGGCAAAAAACAACATTGGTCGACGTAAATTGGCGAAATCAAACATAACTGAAGAATAGTCGGTAATTAATAAGTCGGTAACCAAATAAATTTCGTTCATGTCGCTAGTAGAATCCACCACCACCCGGTCTTCGTAGCCCGAAATATCAATCCGATCCGTGACTAAGTAGTGCGGACGAATCAATAGCACAACGTCGTCAGGCAAAACGCGCAGCATCTCACCTAAATCAAAATGCCAACGAAAATGATAATGCCCCACCTTAATAAAATCATCTTCCCGCCAAGTTGGCGCATAGGTAACCACCCGGCAGTCCGACTTACCAATAATTTTTTGCTTTAATTTGGCAATTGCAGCAACGTTATTCTTTTGAAAAAGAACGTCGTTACGCGGATAACCAGTTTTTAAAAACTGGTGATGAAAACTAAATGCGCGTTCAAAAATATCTGCTGAATATTGGTTGGCCGCGACTAAATAGTTCCAACGATCCGCCTCCTTAACAAATTCTGCTAAGTAACGTTCCCGACTATTTCCGGGAAACTTAACCTGATCCATATCTAAAGCAAGGTGCTTTAACGGGGTTCCATGCCAAGTCTGCACGTAGGTGGTCCGACGGTTCTTTTTCCACCAAGTTGGCATCCGCGAATTAAAAATCCAATATTCAGCGGTTGCCGAAGTCCAAATCCAAGTTAACGACCAGCGTTTAACGATTTTAGCTTCCGGAAATCGAGTAGTCATTGTTTGGTAAAATTCACCCTTAACGCCCCAAACTAACTGGAAACGGTTTTCCGGAAACTCCTTAAGTAATTCATCATAAATGGCCTTAGGATTATCCGTCAGCCCCTTACCATTAAAACTTTCAAATAAAACGCGGCCCTTATGAACCGGCAACTGGATCAACGCATCATTAACCAGTATTAAACCGTATCGAATTATAATTTTAAGTACTTGTTTGAGCTTACGCATTCGTCAAAATCCCTTCAATCTGCTGAATTAGTCGGGCTCCCGCATGGCCATCATTTAGCTCGTTCCACTGTTGATTTATTTTTTGCAAACTATTCTTGCTAGAATGGCGGCTTTGCAAAGCAACGTTGAGCTCGGCTACGTTTTCAACTAGCTCGTCGAAAAACATCTGTTTGAAGCTGGCTTGAATGCCAACCGTTTGTTCAAATTGTGCAAGATCGTATGTAAAGAAAATCACCGCATTGGCGTTATCTAACAAGCTAAAGTCAAATGCGATCGAAGAATAGTCGGTAATCAGCGTATCCGCTACACACAATAACTCTTGGGTGGTAACGTGATGGTCAACCGTCACCACCCGATCTGGAGAATTCGCCACCAGCTGCTGTTCCAGTTCGCTTAAGTGCGGATGCAGTCGCACCACTAAAACGGCATCTTCGGGAACTAACAAATGGGACCAATCCTTGGGCAGCTCAAACGTAACGTCTTTGCGGTACGTTGGCGCATATAAAAGCACCCGTTGTTTTTTAAACTGCGGATAATCCTGAAAAACTTTGGCCCGAGCCTTTTGTACCCAGGCTTCATTAAAATATTGGTCGGAGCGCGGGTATCCAATTTGAGCGAGTTTAGCTGAGCTAACTTTCCAGCTTTGTTCAAAGACTTCTGCCATTTTAGCTGACCCCACCACAATTTCGTCAAAGCTATTATAAACCTGTTGAAATCGTTGCTGGTCGGCTACTGACCGATGATAGGTGCTGGGGTCTTCCCAGCCAAAAGCCTTAATTGCCCCATTAGCGTGCCAGATTTGGATAAAAAATTGTTCCTTCAATTTAGCAATCGCACTTAATTCAGGATAGTAATTATCAAATAGGGCAACCCGGGCAGCCCGGATTCCCCTAACAAAACTGGTTATTTGAAATTTGCGGAACTCAAGCGTGTGGCGCACCACTCCCGCGCTTTTTAAACGTTGGACCTCCGCTTTTACAGCCGGTTCATAAACCAGCAGCACCGCGTCAGTACCAAAATGGCTGGTTAATTGTTTAATAAACTTGGCGTTCCCCGTAAAACTCATAAAATACGCAATTTTAAAGTGCGTGGGACGTCGGCGCAAAAACCAATCAACTAGCCGAACTAGCAGCAAATATAACTTCTTCAAGAAAATAACCCCTTATAAGGTCGGCTCGTAAAAGTGACCTAGAATTTTAATTGTGTCCGTAATACTTACAAAAGCGTGCGGATCGGAAACTTCCATCGCTGCTTCTAATTCCGGCATCTCATACCGCGAAACAATCGTGAAAAGAACCGTTTTTTCTTTGTGGTTATACGCACCTTCTGCACCATGGATAATGGTAATCCCCCGGCGCATATTATTTTGGATACTATCAATCACGCTCTTAGGCCGATCCGTAATAATCATCACTTGCATTTTTTGTTGCCGCGTATAGGTCATGTCCATCACTTTTGCGTTAACGATCAACCCAATTGCTGAGTAAAATGCGTAGGGCCAACCGTATAGGAAACCAGCGGCCGTAACAATCAAAATGTTAAAGGCGATGTTGATGCTTCCAATGCTGTGCCCCGTTTTACGAAGAATCGTGATCCCTAAAATATCTAATCCACCAGTTGAAATCCCGCTTTTAAGGGCTAATCCGGTTCCATAACCGTTAACTGCCCCACCAAAGAGAGCACAGATAATCGGGTCGGTAGTTAACGTGACCGGGTGAATCCACTTAATCATGATACTGGCTAATCCAACCGAGATAATGGTAAAAATAGTAAACCGCGGACTAATTGCCTTCCAAGCTAATACAAATAACGGGACGTTTAACGCAAAAAGTAAGATGGCGACCGAAACGTCCATCGAAAAAAATCGTTTTAAGACCGTAGCAGCCACCTGTGCCGCTCCCGTAACTCCAGAAGCATAGATGTGTCCCGGTGTCCAAAATAAATTCATCGCAATCGAAACTAACACTGCGTAAATAAACGCCGTAGAAATTCGTGCAACGTACTGATGTCGTTTAACAATCTTATTTATCTGATGACCCATTTCCCTATATCAATCACTTTCATATTTTATTTAAATTCAACATTTAATATAACATTTTACCGCGGTTAAAATGAAGGTTTTCAAGCGGTTATTGGAGATTTTTAAGATAACTTCCCCTTTATCATTAAATACCGATTAATTAATGATTTTATTAGTCCGGTTTAAAAATAAAAAAGGCGGAAAAACCTTTGCAATTATGAAAACATCCTAGCGACTAAGTAAATTGTCTAACCTAGTTAAATATTTTCATTCCAACAAAAGTCTTCCCGACCTTTTTAAAGTTATTTTTCAGGTTTACGAATATCAACATCCAAAGATAGTTCCGCCAACTGTTCTTCCGATACCGGAGTTGGTGCTTCGGTCATTGGCTCTGAAGCCTTGGAGTTCTTTGGAAAGGCGATCACGTCACGAATGTTATCCCGTTTAGCTAGCAAGCGAGCAAACCGGTCTAATCCAATCGCGAGTCCGCCGTGTGGTGGGAAACCGTAGTCTAGCGCCGTTAGCAAATAGCCAAACTGGTCGTTAGCTTTTTCTAGCGTAAATCCAAGGGCCTTCAACATTTTTTCTTGAACTTCCCGGGTGTTAATCCGGATGGAGCCGCCCCCTAGTTCCAAACCATTTAAGATGATGTCGTAGCTTTGCGCATGTGCTTTATGCGGATCTTCGCCTTCATCTAGGTAATGTAAATCTTCTTCATTAGGCATGGTGAACGGGTGGTGCGCCGCAACCCAACGTTCGTCACCTTCATCATATTCAAACAGTGGCCAATCTACAACCCACAGGAAGGCGAATTGGTCTTCATCGATGAGGTCGAAGCGTTTAGCAAGTTCTACCCGCAAATAACCCAAAGTATCCGCGACAACTTTCTTGCGGTCCGCCGCAAACAACAATAAGTCGCCCACTTTAGCGTCTGTCTTAGCCATGATTTGTTTTTCGGTAGCTTCATCAAAGAACTTCGCTACTGGTCCGCTAAAGCCTTGGTCAGTAATCTTCAACCAAGCCAAGCCTTTGGCACCGAAGCGTTCTACATACTTAGCAAGCTTGTCGATTTCCTTTCGGGAAAGTTTAGCAGCCCCATCAGGAACGGCGATTGCCTTTACCACTCCGCCGTTTGCAACGGCTCCGCTAAACACTTTAAATTCAGAATCAGCAACAATTTCACTGATGTCCTTTAATTCCATTTCAAACCGTACGTCGGGTTGGTCAGTACCGAAGCGATCCATCGATTCTTGCCATGAAATTCGGTCAAATGGCAATTTAACGTCAATATCCAAGGTGTCCTTCATTACCCGGGCAATTAATCCTTCGGTAATGTCTTGAATTTCTTCCGCGGTCAAGAAACTAGTTTCTAAGTCAATTTGGGTAAATTCAGGTTGCCGATCTCCACGTAAATCTTCATCACGGAAACAACGTGCCAATTGGTAGTAACGGTCAATTCCCGCTCCCATCAACAATTGTTTGAAAAGTTGTGGTGATTGTGGCAAAGCATAAAAGTGTCCAGGGTAAACCCGTGAAGGCACTAGATAGTCACGGGCCCCTTCTGGAGTCGACTTAGTTAGGTCAGGCGTTTCAATATCTAAGAAACCTTGTTCATCTAGGTAACTGTGTACCGCTTGAGTGATCCGATTCCGAATTTTGAGACCCTTCAACATTTCCGGGCGACGTAAATCTAGGTAACGGTACTTCATCTTCAATTCGTCAGATGCGTTCACCCCGTCTTCAATGTCAAACGGTGGAGTTTTAGCTTTGTTCAAGATTTTGGCTTCATGAACTTCAACTTCAATTTCCCCCGTCTTCATCTTCGGGTTGACGTCCTTAGGCTTGCGTTGTTTAACCACCCCAGTAACTTCAATTACGTACTCACTACGCAATTGGTCAGCAACGGCCAATGCGTCCGCTGAAAATTCGTTACTAAAAACTAATTGAACAATTCCTTCCCGATCTCGCAAATCAATAAAGATTAATTGTCCTAAGTTACGTCTCTTTTGTACCCATCCCTTTAGGGTAACGGTTTGATCAAGGTATTGTTGATCAACTAGTCCCGCATACGTTGTTCTCTTCATCTTTTTCTCCTCACGTTACTTTAAATCATTTTTTATATCTTTTAGTTCATCCAGTGATAAGGTCTTTTCCGTCCCCGTAGCCATTTCTTTTAGCTTGAAGACGTGTGCTTGCATTTCAGCTTCGCCCACCGTAATTACGTAACGGGCATTAAGTTTATCGGCTGATTTAAATTGCGCCTTTGGTTTTCGTTCCAAGTAATCTTGTTCGGTAACAAAGTTCATTTTACGTAATTCATGAACGATCTTAAGGGTCTCAGTTTGTACAGCTTCCCCAATGCCAACCACGTAGAAATCTAGCCGGCTAGCTTGTAAGGCTGCTTGAGTTTGTTCGTTTAATAGTAACAAGAGCCGCTCTACACCTAAGCCAAAGCCAACTCCAGAAACTTCGGGGCCGCCCAATTCCTGTACTAATCCGTTGTAACGACCACCCGCGCAGATGGTAACGTCGCCCTTTCCAAGAGCAGAATCAGCAACCATAATTTCAAAGATGGTGTGATTATAGTAATCCAAGCCACGCACCATTGACGAATCCACTACGTAAGGAATTTTCAAAGCATCAAGTTGTTCCTTCACTTGGGCAAAGTGCTTTTGAGCATCTTCGGTTAGGTAATCTAAAATACTTGGCGCATCCTTAACGATTTCCTGATCGGTGGCATCCTTACTATCTAAAACCCGTAGCGGATTCTTATGTAGCCGTTCTTTTGAATCATCGCTAAGTTCATCGTAGTGCGGTTCCAAATAATCAATTAAGGCTTGCCGGTATTGCTGCCGACTCGCTTGGTCACCAAGGGTGTTAATTACCAATTTCAGTCCTGCAACCTTTAATTGGCTAAGGAAGTCCATTGCCATGGTAATGGTGTCTACGTCAATTTTAGGACTGTCACTTCCAAAAGCTTCGACCCCGATTTGGTGGAATTCACGTAACCGTCCGGATTGGGGACGTTCATAACGGAACATTGGTCCCATGTAGTAAACCTTCACTGGTTTTTGGTGTTCAGGACCATACAACTTGTTTTCCACGAAAGCCCGGACTACCCCAGCAGTACCTTCGGGGCGCAAAGCAATGTGCCGGCCGCCCTTGTCATCAAAATCATACATTTCTTTAGTGACAATGTCCGAAGTATCCCCCGCACTCCGCGAAAAGACTTCGAATTTTTCAAACATCGGTGTCCGTATTTCTTCATAATTATAAAGTGCAAAAGTTTCCCGCGCTTTTTGTTCTACAAATTGCCATTCTTTAGAGTATGGCGGCAAAATATCCGCCGTTCCCTTAGGCTTTTGATACTTCATATAAATCACCTCAACTAGTTTTTAAGTCAGTAAATAAGGAATTTGGGCGAATTTAAAATACTATTATGAAAAATGCTTAGAGTCTTAAGGGACCAACAGAAAATAAAAAAGCCCTTGTATAAACAAGGGCGTCAACACGCGGTACCACCTTAGATTGTACTCTATAGCATCATAACGGCTGCTAACCCATCTCCAAGGTGTCTTCAATACGATCCATGTACTCTTTTCCATCCCCCGAGCTCTCTACAACATGTAATCAATATTTAATAGTCCTTTTCACCGATTTATATTAACTTTATTATTAAAAGTACTAAAAAAATGCTAGTTAGTCAAGCTAGATTCTTTCATAAACCTCCGTCATATCTTTGATATAATGGACAGAGTGAATCAATAAAATGTTAAGTGAGCGGAATATGAACAAAGAGATTATTTTTAACTTTATTAAAAGAAATACCTTGCAAATCATTATATCAGCCGGCTTCCTCATTGCCGCAATTTTAGTGATTGTCCCCCTATTCAGCGCCGAGAGCGTGTACGTAGGGCTCGATCAAGTGGCCATTCGGAACTCGCCTAATCGCACGGCTAAAAAAGTCGGTTCCTTAGATCAATACCAAAAGGTGACCGTAGTTTCCAAAAGCAACGGCTGGTACCGGGTTCGTTTTGATGATACGAAAACCGGTTGGATTCCTTCCTGGATTACTAACCGAACCTTTAAAAAGGGGCAAAAAGAAACTCCGTTAGCCGAATCCAAAATTGTCTTGGATCCTGGACATGGCGGAGTTGACTCGGGAGCGTTAGCCATTAACCAAAAGCATCAAGAAAAAAAATATACGTTGCGGACCTCGCAAACCATCCAACAAACTCTAAAAAATGCTGGAGCAAAGGTTATTATGACTCGCGATGACGATGCCTTCGTGGAACTAGCTAAACGTCCCCAAATTGCCAACCAAGTTAAGGCGGATGCATTTATTAGCATTCATTACGATTCGGCTGACGTAAACAATTCGGGAACTGGTGACACAACCTATTATTATCATGATAATGGTTCAATTCAATTAGCCGAAGCAGTTAACCACCAGTTGATTAAATCAGTTCCTTTATACAATCGCGGAGTTAAATTTGCTAATTACCAAGTATTGCGGGATAACCGCCGTCCAGCCATTTTGATTGAGGGGGGCTACATCAACACCAGGGACGACTTTAAACTAATTTCAAGTGCCAGCTACCCTCAAAAGGTTGCTACTGCCGTCCGCAAAGGGCTAGAAAACTACTTAGCTAAGTAGTCCCTAATGGCAGCAAAATTAGTGGTCGTAAATTCTGGGGCACTAGTTACATCAATCAGTTGGTCTGGATCAAATAAAATTCCTTTAATAGCAGCGTGATGTGCGGCATCGATATCTAAATTTCGATCGCCAATCATGTACGCTGCTTTTTGATTAACGTGATGTTTGGTGATCAAATAATTTAAAGAGGCCGGATTGGGCTTCCGCGGAAAATCTTGATCTCCCGTCACAAAGTCGGTAAAGTAATCCCGCAACCCGTATTTTTGTAGTAAATCAATTGCGGCTTGGTTACGGTGGGTCAATAAGAAATTGTGTCCACCTTGGGCAGTAATCTGAGCCAACAATTCTTTGACGTCGGAAAATGGCTGGGCTTCAATTAATCGTGGTGTTTCGATTTCACGAAACACCCGTTTAAATTGGTTAGTGTCGAGACCGTTAGCTTTGGCCGTCGTTTTAATCGCAAATCCTAAAGAATGTTGTCGCATTTGTTCGTAGACTAGGTGGGGATTTACCGTTACTCCTGCTTGCTGAGCAGCATCCACAAACGCGGCCACCATTACCGGATAGGTATTAAATAAGGTCCCGTCAAAATCATAAAAAATATCCATTTTATTACTCCTTTATTACACTTAAAAAGAGGTTGCAAAAATCGGGTTTACTTGTCAGTGCGCCCCATTTTCACAGCCTCTTTTGCTTTATTATTCTTTATTTTGCGTATCTAAAAGAATGGTCACCGGACCATCATTAACCAACTCAACCTGCATATCCGCACCAAATTCTCCAGTTTGTACCGGAATTCCAGTTTGGGCGAGGCGTTGGTTAAATTCATCATAAAGCTGACTAGCGGTTTCAGGATTTCCAGACTTGGTAAAACTAGGACGGTTACCCTTCTTCGTCGATGCAAATAAGGTAAACTGGGAAACTGACAGAATGGCTCCCCCAACTTCGTTGATCGACCAGTCCATCTTTCCTTCCTCATTTTCAAAAATCCGCAAGTTAGTAATTTTACGCACGGCATAATCAAGGTCAGCGGCGGTGTCCTGATCGTTAAAAGCCACCAACAGCATTAATCCTCGATTAATTTTTCCTACCGAGCGCTCGGCAATCGTTACCTGAGCCCGGCTCACTCTTTGAACTACTACTCTCATTTTTCACTCCTAATGGGTCGGGCGTTTAACTACGTAAACGTCCTTAACGTTTTTCAAACTTTCCATCACCCGTTCTAGATGGGCCAAATTATGCACTCCCATCGATAGGCTAATTACCACGATTCGGTTATGGTTAATCTTTCCGTTAATTGACGATAGATTACGCGTCGCGTTGTTGACCGATTTCAATACGTCATTTAATAAACCGTTCCGGTTGTATCCTTGTACTTCCAAATCAGCGGAATAGTTTCCCGAAGTATCGTCGGGATCTTCCCAACTAACTTCGATAATTCGTTCACCCTGTTCTTCGGCACTCTTAACGTTCGGACAATCTTTTCGGTGAACCGAAACGCCCCGCCCTTTAGTAATGTACCCAACAATTGGGTCACCAGGAACTGGCGTACAACAATGACTCAAGCGCACCAGTAGATTATCCGCGCCCTCAATAACTACGCCTTCCGAAGATGCCTTGGTTTTGCTCTTCGGACGATGGTCGTCAGTGGAAATTGCCTGATGATTTTCAAGCATTTGCCGTTGAATTTCTTTTTGGTGATCAGCTTCAGCCTGTTCACGAATGTCTTTAGTTAGTCGGTTAGCAATCCCCACGGGGGCCAAATCACCGAACCCAACGGCAGCCAACAAGTCATCCACTTGGTTGAAATTCAATTGTTTAGCAACCTGAGCGAGATTTTCATCTTCCAGAAGTTCGCTAGGATCGTAACCAGTTTGTTCTAACTGCTTAGTTAAAATTTCACGACCTTTTTCAACATTTTCTTCATGATTAGCCTGGCGGAAGAATTGTTTGATTTTGTTACGACTCCGCCGGGTTGAAACCATTGTCAACCAGTCCCGACTTGGACCTGCTGAATTTTTTGAAGTTAAAATTTCAACGATGTCCCCGTTTTTAATCGTGTAGTCTAGCGGAACAATTTTGCCATTAACTTTCGCACCGGTGGCATGATTACCGACTTCGGTATGGATGGTGTAGGCTAAATCAAGCGGACCCGCTCCCTTAGGCAGTTCAAAAACGTCGCCTTTGGGAGTAAATACGTAAACGCGGTCACCAAATAAGTCACCCTTAACACCTTCCATGAAGTCCGCTGCGTCATTGCTTTCGTCCTGTAATTCAACAATTTCCTTAAACCAATTTAACTTAGCGTCGGTAGCATTTTGGTTGACTTCGTCCGTGATGCCTTCCTTATACGCCCAGTGTGCAGCAACCCCGTATTCGGCCACCCGATGCATGGCTTCCGTCCGGATTTGGAACTCCAGCGGGCGCCCTTCAGGTCCTACCACGGTCGTATGCAACGATTGATACATGTTAGCCTTAGGCATAGCAATGTAATCTTTAAAACGCCCTGGAATTGGTTTCCATTTAGCATGGATTGCGCCTAAAACTGCATAACAGTCCCGCACCGTATCCGTGATTACCCGCACCGCTAACAGATCATAAATCTGGCTAAACTGTTTATGTTGGTCAACCATTTTCCGATAAATTGAATAGATGTGTTTCGGCCGACCATAGATATCCACGTGTTTCAAGTGGAGGTCAGCAATCGCGTCTTCTAACTCACCAATTGCCGAATTAATATATTCTTCTCGTTGAGCCCGCCGCGAATTCATTAGGTGGACAATCCGATAATATTGTTGGGGATTCAAATAACGTAAGGCAATGTCTTCTAGCTCCCATTTGATGGTGCTAATTCCTAACCGTTCGGCTAGTGGCGCGTATATTTCCAACGTTTCGTTTGAAATCCGCCGTTGCTTATCCGGACGCAAATGGCGCAACGTCCGCATATTGTGCAAGCGATCAGCCAATTTAACAATGATTACCCGTATATCTTGTGACATCGCTAAAAGAAGCTTCCGGTGATTTTCGGCAAGCTGTTCTTGGTTGGACTTATACTTAATCTTGCTGATTTTAGAAACGCCGTCAACAATGACCGCCACGTCGTGACCAAATAGCTCCTCAACGTCTCCCAGTGTAATCAACGTATCTTCTACTGTATCGTGTAAAAAACCAGACGCAACCGTCTCCGGATCCATCTTTAAATTGGCTAAAATCCCGGCAACTTGAATCGGGTGCATAATATACGGTTCTCCCGATTGCCGATACTGCTCCTTATGAACATAGGAAGCAAAGTCACAGGCCTTTTGCACAAACGCCGTGTGCTCTTCATTCATATATTCTCGGCACATGTTCATTACGTCATTGGCCGATAATACTGGTTCTTTGGACATTAACATCACCACCAACCTCAAAATACAATAAAAGCACGGTATCGAGTGACAACGTGCTTCGGTCTTATTGAATAAAGTATACGTTTATTATAAACAAATTGCAATGTTTAGCTATTCGATAAGTTATAGGATAATATTTCAATACAGAAATATACGATAGCAAAGTAATTTGCGTAATGCGGCAAGATGATTATTGCCCCGATTAAGTATAATACCGGAAATAAAAATAAAAACATAAAGTGCAAACCATTCGACTTAATCAGGTTACCAAACGTGTAGCTTGCTAAAGAGTTAAACACGATTAGTAGCCACAAAACAATCATTACCGATGGAGTATGACATAATTTCAGCACAATTGGCAAAACAATTCCAATTAAAAACGCAAATAAAACGTAACGCCAGTGGGCTGAAATCTCCAAATTAGCGATTTTCTTCATAATTCTTCCCCTCACTATTGCAGTTCAAATTGATATGAAATTGCCGATAACACATACATTGGTGCGCTCTCGGCCCGTAAAATCCGGGGTCCGAGGCCGGCAAGTGTAAAATTAGCGTCGTTAAACGACTTGATTTCTTCAGGAGCCAGTCCGCCTTCTGGGCCAAATACTGCTAGGAGCGCATCCCCACTAGCCGTATTTGATAAAACCCGCTTAAAATTAGCAAACTCCCCTTCTTTCGCAGATTCCTCATAAGCCACCATCCGATGCTGCACTGGTGAGTTAACCAAGTCCACAAAGGAAATAATTTCCACCGTTGGAATCATTTGCCGGTGGGACTGTTCGGCAGCAGCCTTAGCAATTTCCTCAAAGCGTTGCAATTTGCGGTCAATTTTCTTTTCATTCCAGCGGGCAACTGAATAACGTGCTGTGAAAAATTGAAAATGACTTGCACCCATTTCCGTGCCCCGCTTAATAATCTGCTCGTTTTTATCCCCTTTAGAAATACCACAGGCAACGGTAACTTCTACCGGCAATTCCACAGATTTAGTGATCTCTTGTACCGCCTTTAAGCTCGCAGGCGCTGCATTATCAAGCAACTGACTTAGCCAAACCCTTTGATCACTACCCACTACTTCGATTTTTTCACCAATCTGTGCTCGCATTACCTTTAATAAATGGTGCGAATCCGCCTTAGAAAGTGTGAATTCATCTTGGAGTGCTAATGCGTCGTTAATAAAATACCTTTGCATAGTAGCCTCCTACTCTTCAAGTTGGTGTGACGCAATTACTCCGCGCCATTCCCCGTAAGTTAGCACTTGGTTAACCTTAAAGTCATTTGCCGCCAACGTCTTTTGAATCAATGGAAGCTTGTCATCAATAATTCCCGACATAACTAACCGGCCATTTTTATTCAACAGCGACTTGGCTTGAGGAATCATTGGCACTAGTACGTCAGACAAAATATTTGCTACGATGAGGTCTACAGGTTGCTTAATTTCCTCGAGGAGGTCATTAGGTCGCGCCGCAATTGACTTAGCGATTGGATTCAAGTCAAAATTTTCTTGAGCAGCGGCAATTGCATCATCATCGACATCAAAAGCTTCCACTTTAGCTGCGCCCAATAGTTTAGCTGCAATGCTCAACACGCCAGAACCAGTTCCCACATCGTAAACCGTTTCGTTTCCACGCATGATCATTTCCATTGCTTGCAAACATAGCCGGGTCGTCGGATGGGTTCCCGTTCCAAAAGCCCGTCCCGGATCCAAACTAATCACCTTTTCATCCGGTTGACTTGCTTGGTAATCACTCCAACTCGGTTTAACCGTTAGGTAACGGGTAATCCGCACCGGATGGTAATATTTTTTCCAAGCGGTAGCCCAATCATCGTCTTGAACCTCCACGGTGGTTACGCTAGCCGGGGCAACGTCCAACCCAAAGCTGGGTAATTCATTAAGCTTTGCTTTTAACTGGCCAACCACCTTGCTAACGTCCGTAGATTCCGGATAGTACGCCGAAACAATTGCCCCTTCCGTAATGTGGGGAATGTCTTTTAATTCATATAATTCACTCGGATAAGAAGCCTGGTAGTTCTTAAAATCTAAGGCATCTTCAATTTTTACTCCTACAGCATCAAGCCCGTCAAAAATACTGCTTACTGCTTCAACGGCCTCGTTAGTAGTTTTTACGTTTACCTCGGTCCATTTCAAACCTGATCAGCTCCTATGTTATCTCATGTTAGATACTATAATACCGCATTTGACTAAAATTTTCGAAACGTAAAGCTAATTTTACCCATCAAAAAGTCTGCAGTTAGAAAAGAGGAACTCAAACTAAAACCGGGAAGCTGGTGTGCACCATTATCAAGATGGCGGTCAAACCAAATTTGAGTCCTACCGCCGTTTTCAAGTTAGCCCCGAACAAACTGTCTGCTAGCAAATCTTTCTTATAGACGGTAAATAAAAATGCTTTCCAAGAACTTCAATTCTTGAAAAGCATTCCTTCTGACTAACCACTTAATTATTCAAGCTGACATTTATCTTTCACTTAACGCCTTTTGGGGAAGTACTAAATTTAAAATTATTCCGAGAACCGTTGCTACTGCTAATCCCGAAAAGCTTAGATCCCCTAAGTTCAAGCTGGCATTACCAATCCCGATTACTAAAATCGAAGCCGCAATCATTAAATTGCGTTTCTGATTAAAATCAACGTGTTCATCAATCAAAATCCGTAATCCATTAGCCGCAATCGTTCCAAATAATAGGAAACTAATTCCGCCAATGACTGGACTCGGAATGCTTTCAATCAAAGCGCTCAACTTGCCAATAAAGCTGAAAATAATCGCGCTGACTGCCGCACCCATTAACACGTAAACGCTATGTACTTTGGTAACGGCCAACACCCCGATATTTTCTCCGTAGCTGGTTACTGGAGGACCGCCAATGAATCCTGCCACGATGGAGGCAACCCCGTCCCCTGACAGAGTCCGGTGCAGCCCAGGATCCTTGAAGAAATTTCGGTGTGTCAAGGTATTTAAAACCATGATGTGCCCCGTGTGTTCGGTCATCGTAACGAAGGCTAGTGGCATCATACTTAGAATTGCTCCCCAGCTCAAGTGTAGATGATAGCTTACAAAAGGAATTTCAAAACTTGGAGCGATTAGCCAATGTGCGTGCGCCACTCCCGATAAATCAACCACTCCGAGAATCAACGCTACGATGTATCCGGTAATCAAACCTAGCAAAATGGGAATTAAACTAACGAATCCCTTTAAGTACATATTGAAAACGATCGTAATCAATAGGGTAATTAACGCAATTGCAAAATACTTAAGGTCATAAACACTTTGACTACCCACCGTACGCATGGTGGCATCTTTTGCGGCCGTTCCCGCCAAGGATAATCCAATTACCATGATGATTGGTCCCACCACTACCGGAGGTAAAATTCGGTCCAACCAGTCCGAACCTAGCTGGCTGATGATCAAGGCCACGATCAGATACACCACTCCGACTGAAATTGTTCCTTGGGCAATCCCCTCATATCCCGTAGTTTTCATGAGCGCCATCATCGGTACAATGAAGGTGAAACTTGAACCCATGTAAGCAGGAATCTTAGCCTTGGTAATCAGAATATACAGTAATGTACCTACCCCCGAACTAAAAAGTGCGATTCCAGGATTTAAGCCTACCAAAATCGGTACTAGAACTGTAGAACCAAACATTGCAAACATATGTTGAATCGATAGTCCGACTAAATGCGGAAACGTAGGGCATTCATTAATATCCAAAATTGCTTCCGGATTGCGGTACTGTCCTTGCTTTTGCTTTGACATAACTTGCACTACTCCCTTTCTTAATGCAAAAAGCCTCTTGGATCCAGCTGTGATCCAAGAGGCTTTTTGATGGTTTTCCCCGAATTAGTCGGAGTATTCAACGAGCAATTAGCCTTTTGGCCTCACGGGACCAAATTAAGGTTTCTTTAAGGGATAATCATACGCACATTCGATAACCCCGTCAATAGTTTATTTAAAAATTTCTCGTTTTACTGTAATTCGGTTAGCGTTTGATATCCTTGACCCCGTCTTGCTCCGTCAAATGTTTCTTCAAATAAGCAAGCAGTTCATTTTCCCGGTGAAAAATCCGGGGACTTTGTTGTCCATGTAACCGCAAATCAATTTCATTAATTTTAATCCGCCCTGTCCAGGTATGGGTATACTTAATAATTACCCGATTATTAAGTTCTTCCTTACCAAATTTAAAAACGTACACGCTTTCAGGTGTCATCATTGGGCGAATATATTTCTTGCTATATTGTAACTGGTTACTCCGTAAAAATTGTTTGATTTTCTTTAAAATTGTTGACCACCTCACCCTTTTTTTATTTTCTAGTTTCCGCTGATTATGATTACTAATTCTATCCTATTCCAGTCTAAAAGTAAAATACGCCATTTCTAATAAATTTATTGATTTAATCCCGCTAAATATAGTTTTTTAACTCTATTTTATTTACTAATTTTTCTAAAACAGTTCGGCTGCTTGACGTTTTTCTTCACGAGCAAATTAATAACACTATATTAGTCATCATAGATAAACACTTGGGGTTACCATAACTATCATCAGAGGAGCTTGATATCTAAAAACTTATTCATCTTTATCAAAATGTCGTTCAATACGTCGCTGATTCCATAAATCAAGTTTCTTTAGTAGCTCCATTACCCAAAGTCCCAAGATTAAACTGCTAATAAAAAGGATTCCGGCCGCCGCAATAAAGTAACCAATTCGATTTCCCTGGTAGAAATGCTGGTAGCGGTGGTAGTTCTGATAGGCATTTAAACCAGTCAATCCCAGCGTAAATAATAGTAGGAAACTTTTTTCATAACGCCCATCAAAAATTCTAATGCCGTTAAACAGCATCCGGACCACTACGTAACCACCTGCTAGTACTAATCCAAAGGCCTCTACTACGTAAGCCGACCAGGGCATCTTAAAAATTGTCATTTGTAAGGCAATTGCAATCGCCAATAGCGTCAGTAAGATTGTTAAAGCTTCGTAAGCAATTTGGTTACGGATTCGTTTAACTCGTTCATCAACAACGTTTTTTCTCATGATGGGTCCTCCCAAAATAAATCATCCAATGTCTTGTCTAAAGCTTGACAAATTGCTACACATAATTTGAGCGTCGGGTTATAGTTACCTGCTTCAATCAAGCCAATGGTTTGTCGAGTTACCCCAATCAAGTTGGCCAGTTCGGCTTGGCTAAGGTCTTTTTCTAAACGAGCAATTTTTAAACGCTGATTTTTCATAACCCACCACCTTTTGTAATATATATATTGCTTGATGCAAATTATACATTACGTAGAAACCGTTTTCAATGGCCAATAATAAAAAAACCACTATCGGTTGGATAGCGGCCGGTTGGACATCCGTAAATGTCCAGTTATTGGATGGGATATCAGAGTTAATATATGGAGGCTTAAGCCTTCCAAGTTGCTAGTATAGCCCCAAAATGGCAGAAAAACTAGGGATTTTCAATAATTTGTTTCAAAAATGTCACATTAACCGTTTTCAACTTTCCTACATTCTAGTAACTTAATTTTATTGATTACCTATTCGGCTAATTCCATTTAGTGTTATCATAAATCATTAGAGGGAGATTGAGAAACCATGAGCTAAGTCCAGCCCTTTAATTTTGAGCTTTGGTATGGCCATTCGTTTTTCATCTCTAACTACCAAAGGGGGGCGTCCTATTCAAGATTAACGTTGATCTGAGGATTGGACAGTAAGTCAGCGACAATCCGGCTAGTAAAAATTAACCATTTTAATACGAGGAGGACTGCACATGAGTGATAAAGTTAACGCACTATTAGAACGCATCAAACCATCTGTAAAGAATACTCAAATGGCGCAAGTTTTTAAATACAATGAAGAAATTTCTAAAATTCCAGGAGCAATTAAGCTAACCCTTGGAGAACCCGACTTCAATACCCCCGAACACGTCAAAGAGGCTGGCGTTCAAGCCATTCGGGATAACAAAAGCCATTACACCGCCACCGCTGGGGACCCCAAAGTTCGTCAAGCGGCAGCCCAATACTTAAAACAAAAATACGATCAAGATTACGATCCAGAAAATGAACTCGTCATTACGGCTGGGGTTACCGGTGGAATGTACGCCACCCTAACGTCCATCGTTAGCGAAGGTGACGAAGTTTTAATACCAACACCAATTTTTCCATTGTACTTCCCAATCGTTAAAACTAACCAGGGAAAAATCGTCTACATGAATACGGCTGAAAATAATTTCCTACTTAGCCCTGAACAATTGGAAAATACTCTACAAGCACATCCGCGTGCTAAGGCAATTATTCTCAACTTCCCTTCTAATCCAACGGGGATGACTTACACTAAAGAACAATTGACCGCTTTAGCAGATATTCTGCGAAAATATGATATTTTCGTAATTAGTGATGAAATCTATAGCGACTTGATTTTTGATCAAAAACACTACTCGATTTCTCATCTATTACCAGATCAAACGATTGTGCTCAACGGCCTTTCTAAGTCACATGCAATGACTGGCTGGCGAGTAGGCATCATTGCCGGACCAGCTCCATTAGTTGAGCAAATTGAAAAAATTCACGAGCTGTCGGTTACCAGCATTACGACGGTTGCCCAATACGCGGCCTTGGAGGCTTTTCAAAACGGGCTCAACGATAGCGAACCGATGCGCGTAGAATACAAAAAACGGCGCGATTATTTGCATGATGCCCTCGTTAAGTTGGGGATTGAATGCAGCAAGCCGCAAGGTACCTTCTACCTGATGGCTAAAATTCCGGGTGACTTAGAACAAGATGACTTCAAATTCAGTATGCAACTTGCTAAGGAAGCTAAAGTCGCCGTTATCCCGGGTTCTAGCTTTGGTCCTGGTGGTGAAGGCTACGTTCGCTTTAGCTATGCAGCAAGTATGGACGATCTAACTAACGCAATTGCGCGGATTGAAAAATTCCTCAAAGCTAAACGAGCATAATTAAAAATCGAGAGCTGAGGAAACACCAAAAATTCTTTTTAAAGATAGAATTTTGGGGAAAATAATTTTGGTACGTTGCCTTGATGATAGAAGCAAACGTACGCCAAAAGTTAGTATGTTCCCGCTCAGCCAAAAGGCGACCATTATGCCAAATCCAGGCATAATGGTCGCCTTTTTAGTTAATGCTCAAACCATCCAATTTTGGGCCCGTTCCCCTGCCTTTTATTATGGTTTTAAAGCTTACCTTTTTGATATTGCTGTAAATAAAAATCAACTGTCGCTCGTAATCCCGCGCGAAACTCCGTTTGTGGCTGCCATCCTAATTGTTGTTCGAGTAGGCTGGCGTCAATTGCGTACCGAAAATCATGCCCGGGACGATCCTTAACGTGCTGTACTAGCTGCGTATACTGTTCGACCGATTTGCCCGTCATTTCAGCTAAAATAGCTAACAATTCTCCCACTAGTTGTTGGTTGCTCAACGGATGGTCAGCACCCACGTTAAAACGTGCACCCGATTTTGCTTGAAAAACCACCTGCCAAATTGCTTCACAGTGATCACTGACGTAGAGCCAATCGCGCACGTTCTCCCCGGTTCCATATAAGGGGATTGGTTCCCCACGGAGTGCGTTAAAAATAACCTTTGGAATCAATTTTTCCGGATGTTGGTAAGGTCCAAAATTATTACTAGCGTTCGTAATTGAAATGGGCACCCCAAAAGTTCGCCCGTAGGACTGAACTAACAGATCCGCACTTGCCTTAGAAGCCGAATACGGACTACTTGGTTGATAAGGGCTCGCTTCAGTAAAGCTCCCCGTGGCTCCTAAGAAACCATAAACTTCATCCGTACTTACTTGGTGAAATCGTTTGTGGGTGTAATCCTCTGCCCACAATTCTTTAAACTCTTCAATGAGATTAAACGTACCATTAACGTTGGTGGTGATAAACTTTGCTGGATCGACAATGCTCTGGTCCACGTGCGACTCGGCGGCAAAATTAATTACCACTTCTGGACGAAAATCCTGAAAGATTTGGCGAACTTGCAACCGGTCGGTAATGTCGCCCCGGCAAAAGTGGTAATTGCTTTCTTGAGAGACGGTAAGGTTATCCAGATTAGCCGCGTAAGTTAGTTTGTCTAAATTCAAAAATTCAAATTTGGGGCGGCGGGGCACCCACATATTCATAAAATTGGCGCCAATAAAGCCTGCGCCCCCGGTAACTAAAATTCTCATTTTTTGCTTCCAGCCTCCAAGTTTAAACCATTTGATTTTGTGGATCTAACACTAAGGATTTCAATAACCTAAATTTATGGCGAATCGTTGGCATCGTGCCCTTGCTAATTCTATAAGTAGTTGACTAAAGCATACCGGTCGACTTATCAAGCGTCAACTCTCCTAGTTCATTCTTAATGAAGAACGTTATCTTTAATTTAGTAAAGGAGACTTCCCACGCCATTCTTTTATCCGTATGGAACTCCTTAATACGGCGTGTAAAAAATTTTATTAATTATATTAAACGGGCGTTGTCAAAAAAATGATAACGCCCGCATTTATGCATAATTGTTTTGAATAATCCGGTTATTTCACTAGTTCATCAACCCATGCAGCTAAGTCTTCTTCGCCACCATGTCCAGCTTTCACTTGCAAATCTCCAGCCCATTCTTTGAAGGTCTTTTCAAAAATCCCCGGATCACCGCCGAACGTGTAGAATGGCGCTACCACTCCTTGATAGCCTTGTAAATCCGTTAGGAAGGAATGGATGGGGGTTGCTGGGGCTCCGTTCCAAACTGGACTACCTACCAAGATTAAATCATACGAGCTCACATTTGGAATCGCTTTCGAAAGTGGCGGGAAATTTCCGGTTTCCGTTTGCTTAGTTGCCTGCTCTGAAACTTCCGTCATTTCCTCACTAAAGGTCCCAGGAGCCACTTCAATGGTGAACCGATCCGCAGCTGGAAGCAATTCGTACAGTGCTTTCGCTACTTTGGCAGTCGTGCCTGTCCGTGAATACGTTGCAATCAAAACTTTCTTAGCCATTTAAAAACCATCCTTTCTTTGTTTAGCATTTCACACCTATACTATAACGCTTTTTAGGTATTTTGCGGAGCACTTTTGTAAAACACTTTACAAACTTTTGGTCATTCCAAAACCATGTCTAGGTGCGGGATGTTATCTTCTAAATAGACATCTGAAACGGGTTTAAAGCCAAATTGCGCATAAAAATTTTGTAAGTAACTTTGCGCAGCGATTTTAACCGGTCGAATGCCTGCCGCTCGTTTAATTTCATCCAGGGTTGCTTGAACCAAACGTTGTGCTAAATGCTGCCCCCGAAACTCTTTAACCACAAGTACTCGGCCAAAACTAATATAATTTGGATCGTCATGCGGAACAATTCGAGCATATGCCACCAGCCGACCGTTTCTTTTGATCATTACATGGCGCGCGTTCTGATCTTTCTCGTCAACTTCTTGATACGGGCAATTTTGTTCCACGACAAAAACTTTAACTCGTTCTTGAAAAACTTCCCATAATTCGGTGGAGGTCATTTCCGCCGTTGTTTTGATTGATAACGTTAAATCGTCTGCCATTGAGTTCCCCTCTTCCGCATATTTTTATTATTCAAGTCCAGTATACTCTTTCTACATCGACTACCAGAATTTTAACAAATTTTACCCGACCTTTTGGCAAAATTAAACGTTCGGCTGCGTAACTTTAACTAACTGACCCGCGTCAATTTCTAAAATTGCGTCGTATAAATGCTCGTCAGCCTCGCTAAGTTTATGAGTAACGTGAATGCAAGTCTGCTCTTTAAGTATCATAATCTCTTTTTCAATTGTCTGTGCGGTAAATTGATCTAGCGCACTCGTAAATTCGTCAAGCAACAATACTGGTGCTTGACGAATTAACGCCCGGGCAATCGAAATCCGTTGTCGTTCTCCTCCTGATAAAGAGTTTCCAGCTTCTTTAATGGGAGTATCTAATCCTTGGGGAAGTTTTTCAAGTAGGAATTGAAGCCCCGCACTCTTTGCCGCAGCGACAATTTCTTGTTCCGGAAAATCTTTAAACAAGGTGATGTTTTCCCGGACCGTCCCTGAAAAAATAAATACGTTTTGGTGGATCATAGAAAATAAATTTAAAAAACTTGCATCGCTCATCTCCCGATAATTATGGTCGTCTACCCACATTTCACCGTCATAATTAGGATAACAATTTTGAATTAACCGTAGTAACGTGGATTTACCACATCCGCTTTTGCCAATTATTGCGTACTTTTTCCCTTTTGAAATGCAAAACTAAAATTTTGAATTACCGGCTTTGCCCCATCATAACTAAAATTAAGCTTCGCTAACGAAATTTCTTGGTTAAATGTCCCGTGAGTTGCTTGATTGGCATCATTTTTAATTGTGGTATTCTGAAGCATTTCCGTGATTTGGTTACGCATGGTTTTAGTAGAATTACTATTATTTACCGCTACCAACATCATGTTGATCGGATTCATCACGCTGTTTAACAATTGGACAATGGCAATTAACGAGCCCATTACTAATGCGCCAGTGATCACAAACCAGCCCCCAAGAATCATAATGGAAAATATAATCAGGAGTACTAAATTTTCGTTAATTACCTTGGTGATTCCCAGACGAACGCTAAACTTTAGCTTCATTTCCTCTAAATTATGATTGTAACGATCAAACTGCTCTTGCATTTTATCTTGCGCATTAAAAGAACGGACCACCTCATATCCGGCAATCAAATCTTTAGTCTTACTAGTAAATTTCACCATGTCCTTTTGAATACTAGTTCGTAAATCATTCAATCCCATCCCAGTAAACGACGCGGTCGCTAAGAAAAAGCCAGCAATTGCTAACACCCCGATCGAGAATTGCCAGTTAATCACCACTAGTGAAAGAATCGCAATCACAAACGTTACTACGGCTTGTACAATCAAAAAGTAAGCTTTATAGTAGTTATCTTCGATCGTGGTCATGTCATTAGTCAAAGCGGAAATGTACTCGCCGTTGCTTTTGCTAAAGTAACTTTGATAATCCCGTTCCATAATGGTACGGTAGACGCTCCGCCGTAAGTCCTCCATTTCATTCTTAATATACCGGGCTACTAAGACCTCCTTCAAATAATTAATCAAAAAATAGGTTGCTATGTAAAGTATCGAAATGCCAATTGAACGTTCCAGAGCTCCAAAGTCCTTATTCATCGCACAATCTAAAATCATCTTCATTAAAAATGCAACTAAAACTACCATTATTGAAGAAAGGGCCGTCATTACGGTTGCCAAAAACTTTAAAATTCGATGCCTTTCGATTTCCATGGTATTCCTCCTATGATGTTTGCTACTTTAGCCGACAACCAGTACTTGGACACGTTGCCAAGTTACACTTAATTCAGTTTCGATTATATTTGGTAACGTAAGGTAATTAGCAAGCTTTGAATAGCAAAAGAGGCTGAAAAAACTTTTCAAGGATAAAAAAGTCCTTAAAAAGTTATTTTGGTATTTTGACTTCAATAGAGTCAAAACGTGTGCCAAAAGTCAGTTGGTTCCGCTTAACCAAAAATTGACCATCATGTCCAATTCAGGCATCATGGTCAATTTTCAGTTAATGCTCGCAAATTATCCGACTTTTGTCCCACTCTCTAATTATTTTAATTTAGCGTAAAGCCCTGTTCTAATAAAAATGGGGCAACATCAGTACGTCGCGGTTCAGCAAAAAAATCGGTCATTTTCCGTATCCAGTCGGTCTCTTGAGCATGCGAAGACCGGTTCGCATAATAAGCTTGCGTAATTTTTTGGTATTCACTCAAATCTTGCGCCGCTTGCCGATCGTAACCATTTTTGAAAGTATTGTTATGCAGCGGCATCCGGGGCTTAACCGCATTTTTACGCGTAGGTTTTCCAACTGTTATCCCAAATAACGGCACCGTAAATTTAGGAAGGTTTAGCAAATCGCGTACGGTTGTTAAATCGTTGCGAATTCCGCCAATATAGCAGATTCCTAAGTCTAAAGACTCTGCGGCAACTGCCAGATTTTCCCCCGCAATGGCGGTATCCACAATCGCTACCGTTAGCGCCTCCATGTTTTTAATTCCGGCTAAGTCTAGACCCTGTTGTTGCAAGATTTGGGATTGCCGATACAAATCCGCCACAAACACAAAAAAGGCTCCGCTTTGCTTTACGTAGGCAGCACTCTTTGAAATTTCAGCAAGTTGTCCCCGGATGGACGGATCCGTCACGTCAATAATCGAGGTAGCTTGTACAAAGTTCGACGAAGCACCCGCATGCGCAGCAATTATCAGTTGTTCCTTAACCTCATCCGTAAGTGATGTGTCCGCAAAATTTCTTACAGAGGTATGTTTTTTCATTAATTCAATTACGTCTTCCAATAGCTTTCCCTCAATCCATGCTTACTATTTGTCAATAAAAAACGACAATCCATTATAGCACTACCCTTTCAAAAAAATATACCCAATCTTATAAGACACAAAAAACCTGATGATTAAAAGTGTTCGTGACTACTCTTAATCATCAGGTCTGGATTGTAGAAAAAAACTTGTTTTTTTTTAAAAATGTTTTATACTGAATGCAAGATTATAATTAATCGTCGTCGGAGTTAGCTCTTCCACCTTTTTTACCAATTTCTTGGTAAAAGTCCTTGCCATGGGATTTGGAAGTTGCTTCTCCGCCTTTTTTTCCATTTTTTTGGTAGAATTCTTCATCATGAGCTTCTGAAGTTGCTTCTCCGCCCTTTTCGCCGATGTCTTGGTAGAAATCCTTGTCGTGAGTTTCGGAAGTTGCTTCCCCGCCTTTTTCACCAATGTCTTGGTAAAAGTCCTTGTCATGCGAGTCTGCAGTTGCTTCGCCACCCTTTTTACCAATGTCTTGGTAGAAATCCTTGTCGTGTGATTTAGCGGTTGCTTCTCCGCCCTTCTTGCCTGCTTCTTCCCGAGTCATCTTTTCTTCTTCTTTAGCCATGTTTCATTCCTCCTTGAGTTAGTTTTTTTCTACGAGTGTTATGTTAAATGCTTTTTAAAGCGATTACAAATTTAACGCTTGCAGATGCTCAGAAAAAATAGTTAAGAAAATGATAGTTTCTTACAAGTTGCTAAACTAGTTGAAATACCAGTATTTTTGGACAAGCTACACCCATTTTAATTGAATGAATTTGGGATCGTTCGTTAAAAATTGGGGCATTCTACCTATATTTTACATAATTAGCTATCATTTTATTTGCTTAATATATTTTGCCTATTAATTTATCACGTCAGTCTGATACATGGACGGCGTGTGCACATATAAAATTTTAAATTTACTAGACAAGTCCGCATTTGTGGGCTTTTTTATATTGGTAACATAAGAAATAATTAATCAAAATCAGTTAACTTTTCTTTTTTTATTTATTATTTGCTTGTATAATACGGTTAAAATTAAATCAAGAACCATCAGTCTAAAAGGTAATGGATCCGGGATAAAATTTATTCTGGAAGTAATTTTTATATCCTTATCTACTCGATGACCAACAATCTGACGTCTATAAAAGCTGTACATTAATTTGGGAGGAATTTTACATGAATAAGTTATTAGACAGATTTGATCCATTCATGTTTGTCGTTGGAATCTTAAGCATTTTCGTTGCGGTTATTTCTCTAAGAAATCCTCTAGCAACCTTTAGTGCGGTAGTCGTTATTGCGGCAATTACCGCGATTTTGTCCGGGATTTACAAATTAACCGTCCTTAGAAATGCTTTAGAAAACTCTGGATGGGTGGTTTTTAACGCAGTTATTGATATTATTATCGGGATTTTAATGTTGTTTAACGGAAAATTTGGGATTTTGTTTGTCGCAATTTCGTTTGCAATTATGTTTTTGATGGATTCGATAATATCATTGTGGCTCTCTAACGTTATTAAATTAGTTAACGAAAAGTATTTTATGGTTGACGTTATTTTATCCGTAATTGGTATTATTTTGGGCGTTCTTTTACTAATTTATCCAGCCTTTTCAATCCTATCAATCTATTACCTAGTAGGATTATTCTTTATGATTACTGGGATTGGTGCGATTATTCATTCGATTTAATTTGCTATTTAAATTAAATCGCCTTTCCCGCTCTGGTGACCAGACACAGTTCGATTCTGTGTGCGGGAATAAGTCCAAAAATTGATGACTCTAAAAGCTAAGTTATTTTAGGAGATGATTTCTTGCAAGAAGAAACTAAAGTTATTCGAATTATTGGCCGGATGGCTTCCGTACTCTCCGTATTGATGTACGTTTCATACATCCCCCAAATAATCTCCAATATGCATGGTGATTACGGGAATCCTATCCAACCGCTAGTTGCTGGGATTAACTGCACCGTTTGGACAATATACGGTTATTTCAAGGCTGAGCGCGACTGGCCAATTATTGTAGCCAACGTCCCGGGGATCTTTCTTGGATTCTTTACGTTCTATACAGCATTACATTAATTCTTAAATATTTTATCAGTTAAATAAAAAGTGACTAATCCTAGTGGTGGTATTAGTCACTTTTTTATGATTACCTCATTCCGTTTTGAATGATCCGCTTAACAATTATTGGCGATAAAGCTAACGTAAGTACTTAGTAATCGATAAACTAGCTTCTGGGGCTTTCTTAAAGTTCATACTTCTCGATGCTCCGACCATTCAAATTTTGTAACGCTCGATTATTAGGAGCGGCAAATACGGCAGTATATCGGTTGAGTTGTTGTAGGTCAATCGTTGGCGCATTTTCAAATACCAGCCATTCCACCCCCTCGGTCAACGGAGGGGTCGTCAGGGAACCGATGTACCGATAAAAATTTCCGTCTTGGGGGATTAATTCCTCTAAAATTAACGGCTGGGTCACCGCTCCGTCCTCCATAGCATCTAATATCTTCTCAAACTCTTCATTTTTAGGACCTATTTTAAATGTAACGCTAACCACCAGCGGTTGTTTCAAACTGCCATAATGAACAAAGTGCGCTTCTAAAACTCGTGACTCGACTTCACCCTCAAAACGATGTTCCGCCGGATGGTGAAAGTGGACCTCCATTAATTGAAAGCGACGTCGGTCAGACTTAATTTCCCCATTAGCCGTTAAAGACAGGTTATTAAGGTTGTTATGTACCTCTGTAGCGGCGTACGGTTTGGTTCTACTAATTACTTGGTTTTGTTTGCCTTCTAACTCGGCTTTTTCAATCAAGATTGGTGATTGTGTCGTCCGGTCTTCTTTTTTCCACTGGTCTTGGTGATTATAATTTAATTTTCGCATCGTTAATCCCTTCTTCAAATCAATTGTACGGCGCTATTTTTTGGCAATTAAAAGGGAGAATTGCTCCCCCGCTTTTAATTTAGCTTAATGCTATCAATTGTAATAATCGACTACAAACAATCAAAAAGCCGATTTGGTCAAAACCACCAAATCGGCTGAGATATTTCTTGATATTGAGCTATTCAAAAATTGCTGTACTTGTTAGCGTTGCGTTGCATTATCAACCTCTTAGTCACTTAGCCAGGCTACCAGATTATCGAGGTCGCCGATCATGAAAACTAAAATACTAATTCTTCATCTTAGCGAAAAGCTGCGGTAAAATCGTTGAACACGCACTCAGTAAGCTGATTTATTAATTACATATTTTTCTGATTATTAAGCCTGAAATGGGAAATTTTACAGTCTAATATTTGATATTCAACAAACTATTATTTTTAACGTCTTCAATTGTCTTCGTGCCTGCTAGTTGCATAACAATCTCCAATTCGTGGTTTAGGTGTTCGAATACCGACTGCACTCCCTTAGCTCCGCCTAAAGCTAATCCGTAAATTACTGGACGGCCTAAAGCAACTAAATCTGCTCCGCTGGCCAAAGCTTTAAACACATCTGAACCCCGGCGCACGCCGCTATCAAAGATAATTGGTACTTGTTTGTTAACCGCGGTAGCAATGTCTTCTAGGACGTCAAAAGAAGCGGGTCCCCCATTTAATTGGCGGCCTCCATGGTTGGATACGTAAATTCCGGCAGCTCCAGCATCGATTGCTCGAATGGCATCTTCAGGAGTTTGAATTCCCTTAACGATTACCGGTAAATTCGTATAATCAGCAATTCGCTTAACATCTTCCGGCCGAATGTTTTGCGCGGCAGAAGCATATATTTCTTCAATTCCCTTTCCCTGACCGTTTCCTTCAGAAAACTTAATTAAGTTCGCCATTGGCAAAGGGAACGTGAACTTATTTTTTATGTCAGCTTCCCGATATCCGTCCACGGTGGCGTTAACCGTCAAAATAATTGCCTTAACGTTAGCCTTTTTTGCTTCATCTAACAGACTCTCGTTAAAATTCCAATCCTTGCTCATGTACAGCTGGAAAAATTGGGGAGCGTCTCCGCCAGCGGCAGCAGTTTCAGCAATAGATACTGATGAATAGGTACTTTGCGCCATTAGTCCACCAACGGCTGCAAGCCCGCGCGCAGTATCCTTTTCTCCTTGAGAATGTGCTAGCCCCTGGGCAGCAGCTGGAGCCATCATTACCGGAGTATTCAAAGGAATTCCAAAAATTTCAGTGTTTAGCTCTGGTTTTTCAATCCCGCTTAAGGCCTTTGGGGCAATTTGTCGGTGATGAAACGCCATTCTATTTTGTTTAAGGGTCCACTCATCTTCAGAGCCATCAGCAATGTAACCAAATCCACCTGCTGGAATTATCTCCTCAGCCCGTTTTTCTAAGGATTCCAAATTCAAAATATCTATTTTTTCTTCCCGATCACTTTGTTCATAACCATTAATCATTGTCATGGTATCTTCCCCCCGATTAAAAATCTAACTATTCTAAAATGGCTTCATAACAAAGAATACGCTAATAATTCATTGCCGTTGTCATTTCACTTACTTATTGTAAGTAGATTGGCGGTTAAATGCAAGTGTTAATTTGATATTGATCTCCTAACCATATTTTTTAGGCAAAAAATGGGAAAGATGACATTAAGTGTGAGAACGAAACATCCGCAACACGAACATACTAAAAATGGTTTGGTATCGACGAAAACAAAAATCAGCTCTATGCAGCAAAATTTGTGCAAAATCATCTATTTTTTAGCGTTTTTTCTAAACATAAAAAAATAGAAACGCCGATATAACGGCATTTCTATTTTTGGATATTATTCTAATGGTGCTAATAAGGAGAGTACAGGATTTGAACCTGCGCGCCGGTATTAACCGGTTCGCCGGATTTCGAGTCCGGTGCATTACCACTCTGCCAACTCTCCATAACAGAGTTTATTATATCAGATGAATTATTAACCCGCAACACCAATCAAGTATTTTTTTAAATTTTATCATGAACTTTACCCATGAATATTAACACCCTTTTAATTATTTTAAAATCGCTTAATTCTAGTTAATTAAACTCTTTAGCGGTTTCATCAAATCAATACAATCGCACCTCCTTCTTCAAGTAAGATTAGCTGACCTTTATGCCTATATAAAGTTTATTTAGTACTATTTTTAAAACATTTTACCGAATGACGTAAATATAGCACTCCTAAAATATCCGTTATCGAAAACATTTCTCGTTGATAAAGCATTTATCGTGTATAATTATATATAACAGTAAGTATTAAGGAGGAGCTAACCATAGATTCTACCAAATTAATGAACAAGCGCGATTTGCTTGCGTATCAATTACTCCAATTTTTTAGTCAGAATAACGTAAAACCAATTAGTACCTCCTCGTTAGCTGAAATCTTCAACACGACTCCGTACAAAATTGAGGCTTCCATCGCTACTCTGAACGCTGATTTACAAACAATTACTGCTAATGACCACAGTGTTTACGTAAGTGAAAAATCATATAAGGGAATTTGGAGCGGACATAACCTTTTTCAAATCATTGTCGACAAAGTCAAATTATATTATATTGAACGGTCGACTGCTTTTCGTGCCATGGAATATTTATTGTTTTATAACGACTTGGTTACCCCCAAAAAATATATTCCCAGGGCTTTCTCAAGCCGCGCCGTTTTTTATCGTCAACTAACTTTAGTTAAACAATTACTAACTGATGAGTTTAACAACTTAACAATCCAAACTGATAAAGACCGGGAATTTCAGATTCGATTAGAAATTATTGAATTATACGAACAAATTTATAAGGGATTAAAAGAGCCCTTTCCCGAACTAGATCCATTAATAAACGGGATTTTTGATAGCTTAACGCCCTTTTTTAAACATCAATTACAACATGGTGAAAAATTTAAATTATCAATATTTCTACGGATTTGGATATTACGCCATAATAACCACAAGTATGTTCGTTTTTCAGCACCTCATCCGCTTGATGATAAACGCTATGATAAAATTTATCACGTCTTAAAGCAGACCCTAGGCTGGCACTTTAAGCTAACCCATTCGGAAATGCTTTTTTTGTACGGTTTTTTATTAAATCAAGATTACTTGGATTATGCGGGGATCCCAGAGGATACGTGCAACTATCAATTAATTAATAAAATTACGGATGATTTTCTAAATTGGATCAAATCGTTTAACATTTTAGCGGACTTTCCGTTGGAAGTTGAACAATCTTTAAGAAAAGACATTACTAACGTCAATTTAAAATTATTTTCGTACTACGCGGAACTACTAGACGCAACTTACAAAAATTCAATCCATACCTTACGAGAAAACTATCCTACGTTTGATATTTTAATTCAGCAATTTTGGCAAAAACTTGCTGCTCAACCCGAGCTTAAAAAATACCATCTTAATAAGTACAACTTGTACTATGGTTACATGTTGGCATTAGCTAATAACATTCCCGCTAAATACAGTCGCGACCGAGTTAGAGTGGTGATTGATTTTTCAAAGGGCAGCCTGTATTCCCAGTACGTTGATAATACGCTAAAATCCTTATATGGAAATAACGTAATTTTGACTAATCATTTAGAACCACAATCCGATCTCTTCTTATCAGATACGTATTCTTACAAAATTAAAATTCCACAGCTGATTTGGAAATCATTTCCAACAGTTGCAGATTGGACCAACTTAATTACCCTAATCAAGGAAACCCGATCAGCAAAAGCTCGGCAATTTTTTAAATAACAAATTAAAAGCGTGTAAGACAAAAATCGGCTAGTTTGCGAGAATTAACTAAAAAGCGACCGTTATGAATTGGCATAACGGTCGCTTTTTGATTAAGCAAAACTAACTGATTTTTAGCACATATTTTGCCTCTATTGGAGCCAAAATACCAAAATAGCTTTTTGAGAATCCTTGAAAAATATTTCTTTAACTTTGTTCAAGCCCCTCTCCAGCTCATCAGTTAAAAACATCCTTAATCGATATTCAAAATTTTACGTACCTTGTTAGGCACCTTGTCCTTGCTGATCTCGTTAGGTCCCTTTATTGCCCGTTTTTTCGAAATCTCAGCCTTAATGACCGCGTTAGGAGTAAACGGCTTAACCTTTTCTCCCGATAGTTCGTAATCTAGCGTACGCTTTTCACCATTTTTTAAAACGAACTTAAATTTATAATCGTAAGCGTGTTCGCCAGTGATTGCTTTTCCATCGTCATCAGTAGCTTGTTTTTTAACGGGAACTTCGGCAGGAACCACCGCGTACGCCGTTTTTGCTTGGTAGGTGTCTTCGTAATACTTCCATCCAAAAATAATCACTACTGCTGCAACTAGAATTGCTAAAATTCGTCCCGCATCTCTCATTTTGCATTCTCCTATCTAATAAGTCATTACCAACATCTAATGTTTGTAATGAGGATACCATTTCTCGGTTTGCCATTACAAAAATAATGGCTTCTGACATCCAGAATGATTGTCGGATTAATCAAAAACTTACTGGCCAAATTTAAAATTGTGAATGTAGTCTTTTCGAACACAAAAAAGGACGACCTTACAGATCGTCCTTCCTTAAATATTAATAACTAAAAATTGCTAATTCTTACGGCTTTGAATAAACCATGATACAACAGCTACTAAGATTACCGCTCCGATAATCGAAGGAATTAGTGCCATTCCAGCTAAGGATGGTCCCCATGTTCCTAATAAGCTTTGGCCTAACCAAGCACCAATTAAACCAGCAACGATGTTACCTAACCAACCTGCTGGTAAATCACGACTAGTAAGTGCACCTGCAATTGCACCAATAATAGCTCCTACAATTAATGTCCAAATAATTCCCATTATTACGCCCCCCTTCATTGCACTAATAATAACAAATGTTCATTTTATACACAAACAATATGCACTAATAACGTATTTTGTAAAAAAATCTGCTGAGTTCCCCTAAAGTTTCATGCTTATTTTTCTGGGAGTTTGCTACTTCAAACGGTCTTAATAGTAAAATCTTTCCAGTGCTGTATAATTTTATTAGAAAAGAAAGGAAATTATTATGAATAAATCAAGAGTTGAAGCCTTTACTGATGCTGTATTGGCAATAATTTTGACAATTATGGTCTTAGAACTTAAAGTTCCCGATTCTAGTCAATTAAGTGCGATTTTAAGCGAGTTGCCATACCTTTTTTCATACACGGTTGGCTACCTCCTGATTGGAGTGGCCTGGTATAGTCATCATTACATGTTTAGCAAGACTGCCGGCATTTCCAAAAGAGTTTATTGGGCAAACAATTTTTGGATGTTCACGACTTCTTTCATCCCCATGGCAACTGCCTGGATTGGGCGAGATTTGAAAGCACAGGGACCGGAAATTTTTTACGCCATTATCTTTTCTATATGGACCGCGGCTTACTTGGTTCTAAGCTACGTAATTTCAAATGACGACATAAAAAGAAAACAGTATAAAAAAGCCCATGACATAAGAAAAATGAAGATATATCGGTATTTGACAAACATAAAATATATGACAATCCAAACCACTGTCCTGGTTATCATCTTAGTTTTTAAGCCTGAATTTTTACTAGTGGTAGTTTTATGGCAAATATTGGCATTCGCCATCTGGAATAATGATGATAGTGACAAATTATTTTAAAGAATGTCATGCCTACCTTCAAAGCAAAACCTAGCATTTTCATGGATGAAAACTTACATTGCTCCTTTTTTAATTAACCCATAAAAAAGAAACTGCAAAAGCTAAATCTGCTGGTGTTTTGCCCTTAATAAAGTCAAAACGTGCGCCAAAAGTCAGTTGGTTCTGTTTAACAAAAAAACGATCGTTACGCCAAATTCAGGCATAACGGTCGTTTTTCAGTTAATCCTCACAAACTAACCGACTTTTGTCGCACTCTCGTTTTCGTTTTAACCTACTTTATCTAAAGTAGCTGTTTATTAGTATTTTATTGTAGTTTTCTAGGCTGCAGAACGTTTTGCGTTGATATAGTTAACGATAAACGTCAAGCCCATCAAGACCACTGGGTAAACCATGTAACGAATCAAGTCTAAGTAGTTCGTACTCTTCCCCGCAAGTTGAAGGGTCATCATCATCGCGGAATCTTGAGGAATGACCATCGAAGCCGTAACCGCAAAAATGGAAATCACTCCGGCGAGCACCTTCTTATCAACTTGGTATTGGTCACCTAATTCCTTAGCAATCGGTGAAGTAATCAAAACCGAAATATTGTTATTAACGATTGCCCCGGTAACACAGAAACTCAAAATTCCAATGAGGGCTTCACAACTTGCCTTGCTCTTGATATGCCGGGTGAACACGTGGACCATCCAATCAATTCCGCCATAGTGCCGCATTAATGCAACCATTCCGTTAACCATCATCGCAAAGATTGCTAGCCAGAACATGCTTTCCATTCCGTTACCAATCGCCTTTGCGCACGCAAACAGGGAAGCTTTACCCAACGCCATCCCTATTGCACTGGCCATTACGGTGCCTAAAGCTAGTACTAGTACCACGTCCATTCCCATGACAGCCAAAATTAAAACTACTAAGTAAGGCAAAATGGTAATTATGTTATAACTGCCAGCATGAATATTGCTAGCACTGCTATTATTTAAACTCATTAAAGTATAAATAATAATCGTGATTACCGCTGCTGGAACGGCGATTTTAATTTGCCATAAAAACTTATCACGCATTCTTGCGCCCACTCCCGCTGCCGCTGAAATGGTAGTTCCACCGATCATTGAGAGTCCGTCTCCAAAGTACGAACCGGTAATTACCGCTGCCCCAGCCATTCCTGCGTTTAAGTGTGCAGCTGCTACTAGCGAAAAGGTCACTGGCGCCATGGTTACGATCGTCCCCGTAGAAGTTCCGATACACAGTGAAATGATTGCCGCAATCAAGAAGATTCCTGGTACCAGAAATTGGCTTGGAATCAACGAAGTTCCTAAATTAACGATTGAAGACTGTCCTCCCGAAATTGCTACGGCTGAAGAAAAGCCCCCCGCCATCATTACAATCAAAGAAAGGTTCATTACTCCTGCATTTCCGGCGTTGTTTAGGTAGATGTTCATTTTCTTGGCAAACTTTGCCCGCGGTTCGAAGAAAATTAAAGCAAACAACAACGCCACTAAAATTGCTACCTGTCGTGGCATGTACGAAGACGGATCCTTGGCACCTTTAATCGTAAAGACCGCTAAGCAGCCTACGTACAGCACCAAAAAAATCAGTAATGGTAACAAACCAGCCGCGCCATAATCTTTGCGCGTTTTCTTTTCCATTCTCAAATCCCCTTAAACATTTATTGGTCTAGCACTTATCTATAATACCAAAATCCCGTTCAATTAACATAACTACTAAACTAAAGTTAGAGGTTACCATTAATAAGTAAATTTTTCAAATAAAAACCCTCTGTAACAGGTAGTTCCGAGAAAGGCGCTCTTTTCTCCTGAATCGTCAAGTAATTTTTTCAATAAAAAGAGGCTGAGAAAGATTAAAGTAATCCTTTTTAAGGATGGATTTTTTGGAAAATCAGGCTGGAATGTTGCCTTTACTATTATAGAAGCAAAAGTCAATTTTTCGGTTCAACCCAAAAACGACCATTAAACCAAATTCAGGCTTAATGGTCAGTTTTCAGTAAATGTTCCTAAACTACCCAACTTTTGTCTTCCTCTTTACTTAATTGGCTAGTCTTTTTGGGCATTTAGATACTGCGTAAATACCGTAATATACATCTTAATAAAGTTTAAATATAAGTCCTTTTCAACGTATTCATCAACTTGGTGAACTCCGTCACCGGTCGGCCCCCAAATCGCAAATGGAAAACCTTCATCCTTATCCCTTAGCAAATTAGAAGCATCGGTGACCGCCGGAATCACCCCTGGTTTAATTGGCGCACCACGAAATTCGCTACCGACTCGTTGAATTAATTCCATCAGCCGGCTTTTTCCAGTTGTTTCCACCGCATCCTGAGTCATGTAGGCTTCCAATTTAACTTGCGCGCCCGCGTCGTTTTGCTGATCGACTAATTTTTGAAGGTCAGCAATCACCTGTTGATTGGTAAAATTTGGAATCGTTCGCACGTTAATTTCAGCTTCGGCCATTGCCGGAATCGAATTAACCTGGTTCCCACCCTTAAAAATTGTGGTATGGAAGGTTAACGGCCCAAGTAATTCATTTTCAACTGCGGAATCACGGAAATGGTGATTAGCCGCGTGCAAAATTTCAATTAACGGATCAATAGCGTTTTTACCGTCTTCGGGCATCGAACTGTGTGCGGACTGCCCCTTAGAAGTTAACCTAATATCTAAGGAACCCTTATGTGAAAATGCCGGATCATAGCCACTCGGTTCGCCAATCACTAAAGCATCCACGTCGTCCATCAGTCCCATTTCAGCAATTTTTTGCGATCCTTCTTCGCCCACTTCTTCACCAAAGGTGGCCATTAGCCGAATGGTGCCCTTCTTCAGCAGGCGGTTGTGCTTAATTTCAATCAAAGCGATTACCATAGCTGCTAAGCCAGATTTCATATCAGCCGCGCCACGTCCATACAAACGGCCATCACGTTCCGTTAGTTCAAACGGATTACTGGTCCATTCAGTTGGGTCACCTGCATCAACCACGTCCATGTGTCCCGAAATTCCTAGAACCGGGCTGCCTGAACCAATTTCCGCTAACAAATCTGCCCGAGTGTCACTATAGCGAAGAACTTTAGCGTCAATCCCATTTTCCTTTAATAATTTTTGTAAGTACTTTGCCACCGTAATTTCGTGATCGTTAGTAGAATTAATCGCAATTAAATCCCCTAAAATCGCTATACAATCCTCATTTGTAAATACCGGTCGTTTTAATTCAATGTCCATTTTATTCCTCCTTGCGTGCACATCTTAGTGAAAACGTCTTCATCATTAATTGAATGCATTTTATCACTAATACTCGTTAATTTACAAGAAAGACCCTCTAAAGGATTAATTTCTGGAATGTGGTGCGTTAAGTTGCTGAATTAGTTTTTGATTTTGGTAATTACGATAATAATAGAACGTGAGGATATGCAGTATTAAAGTAAGTATCAAGATTTCCCACCAGAAAGGCAAAACCATTTTAAGAATTTTACTAGAAAAAAGCCCTAGTCCACCAAGAAGTGCGCCAAAATTTATTAATGTTGTGCAGCCAATATTTCTAAGCGCCCCCCATGTTGTGTAGTTCCATATGTACGGATAGATAACGCCAAATACACTCCCGCCAATAATGGCGATTAATAAGAGATGCCATAGGTAACTAGGTGTCATTTCCAAATGCGGGCAAAATAGTTCAATTACTACTATCAACCACCCCATGAACAGAAAGCTCGTCTGAAAAAAGGTATGTTTTAGTTGAGTTATCAAATTAACCCCTCCTTCACTTTTTTAGCATAATGCCGGCTAACGATGAAACTTTCCGCATTTTTAGTATGTACTTCTATACGTGCATACGTCGCTTTCTTAAATTCGGTAACCTGGTCCATATTCAGTATCGTTGAATTATTAATCCGCATTAAATTTTTCAACGCCAATTTTTCTAAATCTTTCAACCTTCCCCTGATATAGTAGACTTGGTTATTTACCGTATAAAGTTTCGAAAGATGATCCATCGCTTCAATTAGATAAATCTGAGAAATATCAATCTTAAGCCTTCGTTCATTTTTGGGATTAATTACTTCCACCTGATCTTTGAAGTTAAAACTTCTTGTTATTTTGCTAGCGTACTTTTTATTATCGGGGTGTAGAGTAATGGTAGCTTTGTCAATTGCTTGTTTTAAATCCCATTTAAACTCAAGGTAAATCATTAAAAGCCTCCCTTCATTGACCAAGGTTACCGTCTTTTAGGGGGATCCACAATATTTCTAATTTTTGTTGCAAAAACGCTTCCTAAGTTGCCACCTTGCCTTACTAGTACGGTTTAAGACAGAGCACTCGAAAAAGAGGCTTTACCACATGGTGATTAAAGCCCCTTCAATCTTTGTTATTTATATTTTTAAATTTGAGCGTCGGTTTTGCTTTATCGTTCTGCTTCACCAACAATTTTATTGATGTCCATGCCTAAAGCCCTCGCAACTCGGGTGCCGTAATCATGATCAGCGTCATAAAATTGACTAATTTCCAGCCGTTTAATTTCGTCAGATTTAACCTGGCCTAAAGCTCCCTTAATTGTGTCGATTAACCGATCTTTTTCAACTGCGGACATTAGGCGATAAAGGTCGCCTGCTTGAGTCGTATAATCAACCTGGTATTCATAAGGTTGTGCCATCGCTTCCCCGTCCACCTTGAAAGGTTTAATGGAAGCATCCCGATCTTCAGTAGGTCCGTCAAAGGAGTTGGGTTCATAATTTACTTCCGGTCCCTGCGTGGCCTTCATAGCGCCATCACGTTCATAATTGTGTACCGGGACTACCGGACGATTAATCGGCAAGTCTTCAAAATTTGCTCCCAAACGATATCTTTGCGTGTCTTTATATGAAAATAGCCGACCTTGCAATAATTTATCTGGCGAAGCTTCAATTCCAGGAACTAAGTTAGCAGGTGACATTGCCGCTTCTTCCACGTCCGTGAAGTTATTAGTTGGATTTTCATTTAGCACCATCTTTCCAACCTTAATCAATGGGTAATCTTTATGAGAAATCACCTTGGTTACGTCAAAGATGTCCCACTTATAGTGAAGGCCTGCTTCGTACGGCAAAATCTGAACGTAGAGCGTCCACGATGGGTTCTCCCCTTGAGCAATGGCGTCATATAAATCATCTTGTAGATAGTCAGTGTCTTTAACCGTGGCTTCGGCTGCAGCTTCATTCGTCATGTTTTTAACGCCTTGATCTGAAATGAAGTGGTACTTGACCCAGAAGGCTTCGCCCTTTTGGTTAACCCATTTAAAAGTATGGGAGCCATAACCGTTCATCGTTCGATAAGATGCTGGGAGCCCCCGGTCACCCATTAAATAAGTAACTTGATGCAACGATTCTGGGGAATGGGCCCAAAAGTCCCACTGCATGTCCTGAGTACGTCGGTTAGTTTGGGGATCCCGCTTTTGAGAATGGATGAAATCAGGAAACTTGAGCGGATCGTTTACGAAGAATACCGGAGTATTATTTCCAACAATGTCGTAATTACCTTCCTGAGTATAAAATTTCACCGCAAATCCGCGCACATCGCGAACCGTGTCTGGGTAGCCCTTTTCTCCAGCTACTTGGGAAAAGCGCACAATCAAGGGGGTTTGTTTGCCAATTCCGTTGAAAAGGTCCGCCTTAGTATACGGACTCATGTCATTTTCTAGCTTGAAATACCCCTTCGCACCAGCACCTTTGGCGTGCACAACCCGTTCGGGAATCCGTTCCCGATCGAAATGGGCCAACTTCTCCAGCAAATTGTAGTCTTGCATCAATACCGGACCGCGACTTCCAGCAGTCTGCGTATGTTGGTTATTGGCCCACGGTTGTCCAGCCTCCGTTGTTAATTTTTCTGACATCTCTATTCGACCCTTCTCTAAAAATTTTAGTAGATCTACTATTCAATAAAACTAATAACGTTATTTGCCACGAATTATAACACCCGTCCTCCTAATAAAGAAGCAATATGCCTTCCGTTCTCACCTTTGACCCGCAATGGATATGCATTATCAAACTGCTTGTATACCTAGCGTTACAGTAATTTATTCCGTAATTGCTTCAACTCGTCGAACCGCATGTTGGTTACGTAATGGTTTAACCATTATCAAAATTAAACATCCCACAATTAGAATTCCAATAAGTACCAGAGGTCGCCATAAATCAGTCCAACTAACTGGATGAATTAACCAATTTGTCGGGTTCAAAAGGTTGGTGGGCGACCATTTTATAAATCCTTCAAGCTGGCTAAACAAACTGCTAATTAAAACGCCAATTTCAATTACTCCCGCAGCTAAAAATGGTGCGCCAGAATATATGGCAATCGTACTTGCCAAAATAACACTCGTTACAATGCCTAACGCTTGTAACAGTAAACTTGGCCATACTAAGTCGAAACGAATGGTGCTGCTAAAGAAAGCCCAATCCACATAAACTGCCCAACCAGCCCCCATTACCGTGCCTAAAACCACACAAATTAATCCTGCCGCCATTTTTGGAAAATAAATTGGTCCAGCCTTTTTGGCACGCGTTAAATAAAAAAGTTGTTGTGCGGGATTTTTTCCTAAAGTACAGGCATCCGCAACCAAATATGCCATGATAAAAAGTACTACTTGCTCCGTACTTTGGAAGTAAGAAGTCATCAAACTATCCCAAGTCGGAGATGGAAGCTGAATACTGGCAACACTGCCGCCACCAAATTTTTCTATCAGTTGATCACTATAATATGCCGATAATGGTGCTACAATCCCCATTAATGCAGCAATGAGTAATATTAAAAACATCCGCTGTTTTCGAGTCCACTGTCGTAATTCTAATTTCATTTAACTTTCTCCTTATCTTTTGAGTGAATCCACCGCTCAAAAGCATGGTTAAGGTCTTGACTACTTCGATTAATCATTACCACATCATCAGCTAACCTACTTAATTCGCCTAGCCCTTTTTCAAAATCTTGTGCTGGAAACTCAATTTGATGTCGTTGAATCTCCTTTACCACAATTTGACATTGCTGTAAGGCAGCCACTACCCGATCCTTAGCGTTAACCGATTTAACTAATATTTCAACCGAATCATCCGTTCCTGCGATAAAATCTGTCAACGCTCCTGAAAAAATCATTTCTCCACGATTAAGTACGAGCAATCGTTCGGCAATTTGCTGGATATCATTAAGTAGATGGCTCGAAATTACCACCGTCGTAGTTTGTGCTATTTCATTAATCAGACCCAACATTGCCTGTCGACCGAACGGGTCCAGTGCACTGGTAGGTTCATCTAAAAATAGCAGTTGGGGTTTTAAGATGTTGGCAGCGGCGATTCCTAATCGTTGCTTCATTCCTCGAGAAAATCCACCTACTAACCGGTTTTGGTGTTCCGCTAAGCCAACTTGTTGCAACGCAGTTAAAATTTGTTTCTCATTTATGCGTTGATTATCCAAGCGAAGTGACTGTTGTAAAATCTCACGAGCAGTTAAATATTTTTCAAACTCGGGAGTATCTGGGCAATATGCCAATTTTGCCATCTGGTCGATTAAGATTTGTCCATGCCCTACTGGTTCTTGACCAAAAATAGCGTGGATGAGGGTTGTTTTTCCTGCTCCATTTGGCCCAATCAGACCCACCACTCCCGGTCGGTTAGTAATTTTACCGTTCACCTTTTTTAAAGCTGCGAAATCCTTGAAGCGGACCGTTAAATCATGAATTTCTACTAAATTACCCATTCTACCAACTCCCTTCCCGTCGCTCTAATAGATAATATGCGATCCCGCCTACCGGAATTGCTAACAATGTCGCCACTATCCAACCCCATTTAGGTAAGTAATGCGTTCGTGAAATCCGACAAATATCATTAATTGTCCAAAACAGATAAATCCCACCAACTAAAATTAGCGGAACAATAATCTTTAAATAAGCCATTATTGGTTCTCCTTTTCCTAAAACTAATTGCCTACCTCCTTTATAAATGATGACGTTGGGTTGTTAGCAAACATTTTTACTCAAAAAATACTATTCAACTGTTTTTTCTCCAAAAAAGGCGTTAAGTCGTTCTTAAACCAAACCAGAAAGTGCGCCAAAAGGCAGCTCGTTTTTGGATATTAACTAAAAAGACCACTATGCCTGAATTTGGCATAATGGTCTTTTCGGTTTAAACGGCGTGACTAGTTATTCATTTTTAACTCTACGTGTAAGGGACCAGAAAATATCATTAATAAGCGAAGCACTAATTATTTTTGATTCGTAATCAAATTAGATGCGTAAATAAATTACTCTTCGCCATCACGCTTCCGTTTTCTACCCCATCCGAAGAATCCAAACAAAATTGTCAGCAAACTAAGTACCCCAACTTCACTCATAATATTAGAATCTGCTTCGTTAGTTTGTGGTAACCGACCACGTTTCACAAGCGTCGTCCGTTCCTTAGCCGATATCTGGTTATCCTCATTGGTTCTCACCGCGCTGACTGGTTCACCTGGAAATTGATCACTCTTATTATATCCATTCGAAGTGTCTGGAGTAGCCGCTGTCCCGTCAACTTCTCCGCTGTTATCCGCAGGAAGCACTGGATCTTCCGAGCCCTGGTTTTCATTATGATCACCATTTGGAATTTCTGGCTGATTTGGCACTGAATTTCCATTATCACCATTTGGAACTTCTGGGTTAGCTGGAACCTGGTTATTATTGTCATCATCTGGAGTTTCCGGATCGACTGGAACTTGGCTATCGTTGTTATTATCATCCGGAGTTTCTGGATGATCTGGTGTCGGATTATCATGATCATCGTCTGGTGGTGTCACTTGATGATCGTCGTCAGTTACGTGATAAATAACGTTGACAACAAAATCATTTCCAACACTATTCGCATCCATCGCTGGAACTTCTGGCTGATCTGGTTCGTAGCCATCAACCACTGGCGAATCCACTTCAGGGAAGTTTCCATCCGCTACCCAAGGATCATAGGTTATCGTTGTCGTACCATCTTGGTTGAAGTGCACGTGGCCTTTCCGGGTGTAATGCACTGTGACCGTCTTATCCGGGGCAACTTGCTTACCATCTTCATCCACGTAATGGATGGTTTCGGTGACGTCCCTATTCAAATCGTTTACGTCCACTCCCGCTGGATAGTCGGGGCTATCTGGGTCAGATGGATCCACTGGCGTATCCGGTGATGCCGGATTTGATGGATCTATATCATAATTAGAATCGTGGTAAATAACCGTAATTTCAAAATCAGCACTCACGCTGTCCCCGTCAACTTCGGCAACTGTTGACTCATCAGGTACCATGCCATCAACTACCGGCGAATCCACTGCCGGATAATCACCATCCGCTTTCCACGGATCGTAAGTTACTTCTGCCGTACCATCTTGGTTAAAGTGCACGTGGCCTTTCCGGGTGTAATGCACCGTGACCGTCTTATCCGGGGCAACTTGCTTACCGTTCTTATCCACGTAATGAATTGTTTCGGTGACGTCCTTGTTCAAGTCGTTTACGTCTACCCCAGCTGGGTAATCTGGACTGTCTGGGTCAGATGGATCCACTGGTGTATCTGGTTCGTATGGATGATCCGGATCAATATCAATATCCGAAGCATGGTAAATGACCGTCACATCAAAGTCTTTTGTCACATCATTTCCCTTGACGCCTGGAACCGTTGACGTATCTGGAACCATGCCATCAATCACTGGTGAATCCACTGCCGGATAATCACCATCCGCCTTCCACGGATCGTAAGTTACCGTCGCTGTACCATCTTGGTTGAAGTGCACGTGGCCCTTCCGGGTGTAATGCACTGTGACCGTTTGATCTGGAGATACTTGCTTACCATTCTTATCCACGTAATGAATCGTTTCGGTGACGTCCTTGTTTAAGTCATCCACATCCACACCGCTTGGATAATCTGGACTGTCTGGGTCAGATGGATCGACCGGTGTATCTGGAGATACCGGGTTCGATGGGTCGACATCAATATCGGAACCATGGTAAATTACTGTGACTTCAAAATCAGCACTCACACTGTCTCCATCAACTTCTTTAACCGTTGGCAAATCCGGTACCATCCCATCAACTACTGGCGAGTCCACTGCTGGGTAGTCACTGTCAGCTTTCCATGGATCATAAGTTACCGTCGCCGTACCATCTTGGTTAAAGTGCACGTGGCCTTTCCGGGTGTAATGCACTGTGACCGTCTTATCCGGAGCAACTTGCTTACCGTTCTTATCCACATAATGAATCGTTTCGGTAATGTCTTTATTCAAGTCGTCCACATCTACGCCACTTGGATAATCCGGACTATCTGGATCTGATGGATCGACTGGTGTATCTGGTGTGATCGGATGGTCTGGGTCGACATCAATATCGGAACCATGGTAAATTACTGTGACTTCAAAATCAGCACTCACACTGTCTCCGTCAACTTCTTTAACCGTTGGCGTATCCGGTACCATCCCATCAACTACTGGCGAGTCCACTGCTGGGTAGTCACTATCAGCTTCCCATGGATCATAAGTTACCGTCGCCGTACCATCTTGGTTGAAGTGCACGTGGCCTTTCCGGGTGTAATGCACTGTGACCGTCTTATCCGGGGCAACTTGCTTACCATCTTTATCCACGTAGTGGATCGTTTCGGTGACGTCCTTGTTCAAGTCATCCACATCCATACCGCTTGGATAATCTGGACTATCTGGATCTGATGGATCGACTGGTGTATCCGGTGCAATCGGATGATCTGGGTCGACATCCACGTCAGATGGATAGTAAGTTACTTTCACTTCAAAGTCGTCATTCTTACTATTGCCGTCGACTTCCGCAACCGTTGGCTTATCCGGAACCATCCCGTCAATTACCGGTGAGTCTATCGCTGGATAGTTTCCGTCAGCTTTCCATGAGTCATAAGTTACTTCTGCCGTACCATCTTGGCTAAAGTGCACGTGCGCTTTCCGGGTGTAATGGATCGTAACCGTCTTATCAGGTGCTACCTGTTTGCCCTCTTTATCCACGTAGTGGATCGTTTCGGTGACGTCTTTATTTAAGTCGTCCACATCTACGCCACTTGGATAATCTGGGCTATCTGGATTAGACGGATCAACCGGTGTATCTGGAGATATTGGATGATCCGGGTCGACGTCCACGTCAGATGGATAGTAAGTTACCGTTGCCTCAAAATCACCCTTCACGCTGTTTCCATCGACTTCTTTAACCGTTGGTTTATCGGGAACCATCCCATCGATTACTGGCGAGTCTACCGCTGGATAGTTTCCGTCAGCTTCCCATGGATCATAGATTACTTCTGCCGTACCATCTTGGTTAAAGTGGACATGGCCTTTCCGCTTGTAATGCACCGTGATTGTCTGGTCGGGTGCCACTTGTTTACCATCCTTGTCTACGTAATGGATGGTTTCAGTGACGTCTTTATTCAAGTTGTTTACATTCACGCCAGCTGGATAATCTGGACTATCCGGATTTGCTGGATCTACCGGAGTATCTGGCGCAATTGGATGGTCTGGATTGACATCCACGTCAGATGGATAGTAAGTTACTGTTTCTTCAAAATCGTCAGCCTTACTATTACCATCAACTTCCGCAACCGTTGGTTTATCGGGGAACATATCGTCAATTACTGGCGAATCTACCGCTGGGTAATTTTCATCAGCTACCCATGGATCATATGATATTTTAGCCGACCCATCTTGATTGAAGTGAATATGGCCTTTACGGGTGTAATGTACCGTGACGGTTTTATCCGGTGCCACTTGCTTACCGTCCTTATCCACGTAGTGAATCGTTTCGGTAACGTCCTTATTCAAATTATTTGCGTCCATACCACTTGGATAATCTGGACTATTTGGATTATCCGGATCGACCGGTGTATCGGGTGCAATCGGATTGTCTGGGTCGACATCCACGTCAGATGGATAGTAAGTTACTTTCACTTCAAAGTCGTCATCTTTACTATTGCCATCGACTTCCGCAACCGTTGGCTTATCCGGAACCATCCCGTCAATTACCGGTGAATCTACCGCTGGATAGTTTCCGTCAGCTTTCCATGGATCGTAGCTAATCGTTGCCGTACCATCCTGGTTAAAGTGCACATGACCTTTCCGCGTGTAATGCACCATAATCGTCCGATCTGGAGCTACTTGTTTGCCATCCTTGTCTACGTAATGGATAGTCTCCGTAAGATCCTTATTTAAATCGTTAACGTCCATGCCAGCAGGATATTCTGGACTATCTGGATTTACCGGATCAACCGGTGTGCCTGGCACAATTGGATATTCTGGATCGACATCTACGTCACTTGGATAATAAACCACCGTCAAGGTAATGTCTTGATTCGGTTCCCCTGGTTTAGCAACGGTTTGTGCTTCAATGTGCGCGTGATCAGCCACGTAACCATCAACTATGGGGGTGTCGAATTCCACAAATTTATTGCTGGTGTCTGGTTGCCATTCACCTCGTGAAATTACAGAGTTGTTCACTTCATCAATTACCACTTCACGGTGGTATGTTAACGTCGCACTGGTATCCGGGTAAACAGTTTTCCCTTGATTGTCTATGTAATGCACCGTTTCATTGACCGTCCGGTGTTTATGTCTCAAATAAATCGTAAAGTCATTAGCACCATCTTTAGCCGACCAAGTAAAATGAACCGTTTGCCCATCAACGTACCCATTCGGATTATTTTCCGGATCGATTTCATAATGTGCTGGCACATTGATTACAAAATTGCCGTCTTCGTCAGTAGAACCGTTTAGGCTACCCGTACTAACTTTCTTATTATCTTCATCATCCCAATAGGTGACCGAACCCGTTAAAGCATTGGGTGAGTACGTCACCGTCACTTCAATTCCGCCCTTTTCTCTGAGTTCGTCGTCGATGATTGTTTTATCAACCACCCTAATATCGGGTGTATAACCGGAAATTTTAGGAGAATATACTGGGTCAAAATAAGTATTTTCGCCATCAGCAATTTTCCACGGTTCCCAATAAATTTCACCAGTATCCGGATTTTGATGTCCTTTCCGACTGTAATGCCGAGTCTCGGTATGGTCTGGAAGCATCTGGCCGCCATTTTTGTTTACGTAATGGATGGTCTGGGTAACGTCTTGGTCTTCATTGATTGTTTTAAATGGCCTAATTACGTACGTATCTGCCATGCTTGGATTATAAAGATCCATCAATTCGTGTGATGTATATTGTTGCTTACCTAGAGGATTATCTTCTGTTCCCCCGGCGACCGCGACCCACCGGTTAAAAGTATATATAAAAGAGGGCTCACTTAAATGTGCACCGGCAATTTTAGTCTTCTTGCCTAAAACCAGTACTCTCAAGTTAGACATAGCGGTAAGCATTCTATCGTATCTAGTAACATTAGACATATCAATATGTGAAAGATCTAATCTTGAAACTCCACAAGCTTCAAACATATAATTCATGTTAGTTACGTTGGACGTGTTCCAATGCGATAAATCCAAGTTTTTTAAATTTGCGCAACTATCAAACATACTTTCTAAAGTAGTAGCACTTGATACATCCCAATGGGAAACGTCAAGCTCCGTGAGATCGTTACAAAAATCAAACATCCGTTTCATGCTAGCCATATTAGACGTATTCCATTTAGAAACATCAATTTTTTTTAAACGAATACATCCTTCAAACATTGATTCCGCTTTGTTTACATTGGCCGTATTCCAGCCGGAAACGTCGCCAATGCTTTCTAATGAACTATCCTTTGAGAACATATAGCTAAAATTGTTAGCGTTCGATACATCAAAATTTTCAATTTTGTATACATTTTTTAGCTTAGTTAAACCGCCAAATAAATGACCAACTTCTTTGTTAGCCTTAACTTTACCATCAAATGAAATGTTAGTGATGTTGTCCTTATAGTCAAGCCACATCGACCGATTATTGGTTGAATCAAATTCGCCCTCACCAAAATGTAGCATACCATCCGCATCGATATACCAAGCGCTTGTACCAAAGGTTCCGCTAGCGACGTTGCTGCTAACATTTTTAGGTTCTTTCTTCACATCCCTTTTTGGCGATTGTCGATTATCACCAGGCGTCTTGGTTTTTGTGACTGAATTAACTTGTTTTTCATCCTTGCTTAAAGTGTTTTCTGAACTGGTCACTTTATTATTCGAACTAGAATCCGGAGTAGTTACATGCCCCGTCGAATTGGACTTGTTAACCGTGTTATCGGCTGTGGTGGGAGTGTCTGCCTGCTTTTTTGAGCTATCCGATACTTTTGAATTTGGAATGGCTTTCGAATCCGTTTTTGTTTCTGATGTTGCATCTGAATTGACCGCTTTTGTATCCGCTTTCGAATCGCTGTCTAAGTTTGTTTGCGCATCAGCCTCAGTCTGCTTAACCGATTTTGTCGTTACATCACTGCTAGTCACCCGCGAAGGTTGGGTTCCCGTTTGATTTTCGGTTACTTGACTTTTAGTAGTTACTGCCTTCTCCGGACTTTGTACTGCATCACTTGGTCGAGATTTGACTTCCTTGGTAACGGCCGGTGTCAGAGCGGATGATTGAGCCGTTGTGTCTGCAGATGCACTTGGTGCCGTAACATTCAAACCAGCCACTAATCCCACAATAGCTAATCCGCTAAAAACCCAGAATTTGCCATCTTTATACATTTTATAATGTTGCTTGACTTCGTACTTCATTAGCTTAATCCTCCAAAAAATTTCCGCTGTTACTTAATCTCCGCTCTCTAGTTGTAGCTATTTTTTTATAAGTCAGATAAGTACACGCATACTTCTAACCACGAATTTATATTTTAAATTGAAAATTTAAACCCCATTACTTATTGAGAAAATGTATTTTTAAGGTAGACTCTAAAAAAACATCAATTTTTAAGGAAATTATTAAGGATATAGGTACTGTTACGTGAAAAAAATATTTTTGCAGAACGCGATGCTTTTACATAAAAAAGCACTAAAACCAGTACTTCTGAGCTTGTTTTCACCGTGAAATTAATTTATACTCGTTACTTAAAATATGGTAAAATTATTAGGGCGTATACAATAAATAATGTATTTTTAGGGTCTACTTTAAAAAAACACTATTTCGGATAAAAACTATTTTGGCCTCTTTATTCAAGCCCTATACCATCGCATTACTTAGCTGATCGATCTTTACTTATTGCATTTTGCTTACCGTCTTAGCATCTGATATTTTTTAAACACAACAAAGCGCCTACGGATTTTTCTCCGTAGGCGCTTTGTTTTAACATTTATTAAAGCAAATTCAATACTCTTGTAAGCTAAGTTTATTTATTCTAAGTTCTTTAGTACTCCATTAAACTAAGCATGTCGTAATCACGAATCTTTTCGCGTCCATGCAAGTCTTTAAGTTCAATTAAGAAGGCAGTGCCGACTATTACCCCGCCAAGCTGTTCAACTAGCTTGATGGTTGCGGCAATAGTTCCGCCGGTGGCTAGTAAATCATCGGTAATTAAAACCCGTTGCCCTGGTTTGATGGCAGATTTTTCCAAATATAACGACGACTTTCCGTATTCAAGTCCGTAGGAAGCTTTAACCGTTTCAGTTGGCAATTTACCCTTCTTCCGTGCGGGAGCAAAGCCCACCCCCAAGGCGTACGCGACTGGGCAGCCAACAATAAAACCGCGTGCTTCGGGTCCTACAACCATTTCAACCTTTTTTTCTTTAGCAAAGTCAATGATTTGATTAGTAGCTTCTCGGAAAGCTTCTCCGTTTCCCATTAAAGGTGAAATATCCCGAAAAATAACTCCCTTTTCTGGAAAATCCGGAATACTTGCGATGTAATCATGTAAATCCAATGCCATTTAAGACACTCCCTCATTCTCAACGTTTAGTAACTGGGTTAGCATGGTTGCCAATTGATCACCGTTACTATAAAGTAGTTTTTCCTGCGTTTGAATTAAATCCAAACGCTTTTGGTAGATTGGAGCTTCAGATAATTGGTGAGTTTGAACTTCGTCATTTATCAAAAGCTTTCCTTGTTCCATTTTAACAAAATTTAGTTCAAAGAATACTTTTACCATAAAATTAACCTTTTCTTGGTCAATTTTTAATTGTTTTCCTAGCTGTAACAATGCCGCTTTAGTTAATGGTTGCCGTTTGACCGCCGCAAAAACTGTCGCAAATTCAGTACGACTTGGCATCCCACTTGCGTAGTAATCAGTTTGGTGGAAAAAGTAAGTTGTAATTTGAGTTGGTTGCCACTTTTGCAAAGCCTGTCGTAGAACTTTTAAACTAGGCGGACAATCAACCAGTACTACGGCTTGATGGGCCTGAATCGCCGGGGAATCGTAAAGATAAAGCTGACGGCCCAAGTTTTGTTTTTCAATTAAACTTAATAGTTTGGGATTGAAAAAGATGTACTGTTGCTCATCACGGAACAGATTCTTAGCTAAATTAGTGGTTCGCTGATCAACCACCTGCAATCCGTTAATTTTCAAATCCTCGGTCATTAATTGTAGTGTTACATTCCCCCGCCACTCGTTAATGCTCAACGTTCCGGCAAGGTCAATGGTGTTGGATAAGTGACTTAATTTATCCGCGATCTCCCCGCGTTGGAATGCAATGGCTGCTAATTGTTGGCCAGCTTGATTTGCCGTGAATTTTAAGTGAGCTTGGTTTTGACCAATTGCCTTCACATCGGTAACCCGTACGTTGGTAATTGCCAATTTAGGCACCGGATTATCCATTCCAAACGGACCTAATTGCTTAATTTTGGGTACTAAGTCCGTGGAAAGCTCGCTAATTGCAACCGTAGCATCTAAATTCAACTGCGGCCGTTGCCGAAAATCGAGTTGGGCTTGTTCCGCAGCCTTTTCAAGTTGGTCCGCTAAAACTGGCAAATTAGCCTCTTTAACGGTGATCCCAATTGCCATGTGATGACCGCCAAAACCTTCAAAATGCTCACGCGCCGGATTCAAGGCTTCAAAAAGGTTTAAATTGGCCACGCTACGCCCGGAACCTTTATATACGCCATCCTGGTTTTGATCGCTTAACACGATGGTTGGTTTGTTAGTCAGTTCGACTAAGCGGCTCGCAACAATCCCCAGCACTCCCTGATGCCAATCGTGGCCGCTAATTACTAAGGTCTGTAAATCGCGATGGTCTTCATCTTTAGCAATTTCTGCCGCCACCTCATAAATCTCGTTAACTAACCCTTGGCGTTTGGTATTGGTGGCGTTAATGTCCTTAGCAATCGCGGTAGCTTGTTCCTCGTCAAAGGTCGTCAATAATTCCACGGCTTGGCTAGCGTCTCCCAAGCGACCAACGGCATTAATTCGGGGTGCCACGGTAAAGCCGATTGTTTCTTCATCAATCTGGCTAGTTTCAACGCCCGCCACCGCGATTAATTTTTGCAACCCGATTCGGGACGTTTCTGGGATTAGCTGCAATCCTAGCTTAACTAAGAGGCGATTCTCGTCGGTCATCGAAACTAAGTCCGCAATTGTACCGATTGCGTATAAGTCCAAAAACTCTTCGGGAACTTCTTCTAATAGCGCACAAGCCACCTTAAACGCAACTCCCACGCCAGATAAATCTCCAAAGGGATATTCTCCTTCTGGATGTCGGGGATGGACAATTGCGTATGCGTTAGGCAATTGATCGGGCATTTCGTGGTGATCAGTTACCACCACGTCCACACCGTGCTCTTGCGCGTAACTAATGGCTTCGTTGCCCGCAACCCCGTTATCAACCGTCACAATTAGTTGAACCTGCTCATCGTTAATAAAATGCTGGTACTCCGCTAAGTTTGGACCGTATCCATCCTTAAAACGGTTCGGTACAAAATAATTTACGTCCGCACCTAACTGAGCAAGGGTTTCATACATGACGGTCGTACTCGTCACCCCGTCAGCATCGTAGTCTCCATAGACCAAAATCTTTTCGTTGGCTTCAATTGCGGACATGATCCGTTCGACAGCTTTTTGCATGTCGTGCAGTAAAAACGGGTCGTGTACCACACTTTGATCCATTGCCAAAAAATTGGTCATTTCGTCGGCAGTCCGGAAACCCCGGGCAACTAGGATTCTTACAATGATTGGATCCAGCTGGGTTGCTTTAGCTAACCCCGCAATATCCACATCCGGCAGTGAAGGTACCTGCCAATTAAATCGACTATCTTTCATTAAGTAACATACTCCAGTTATTTCCGGTTAATGATTGGACTGTTAACCAGTCCGTCACCTAAACGCGGAAAGATTTGATAAAATACTGCTCCTAAAGCCATTACCTTAGGAACGTTTACTTCGCGCAGATTTTGTTCAATTGCTCTACGAGTTAGCCACGCAACCCGGTCAGAACTAATGACGAAGTTTTGCACGCCTTTAAGATACTTACCGCTTGGATCAGCAATGTTAAAAAAGTTCGTATCCATTGGACCCGGATTAATCGTGTGCACCCGCACGTTCCGCCGTTTTAATTCCAAGCGTAACGCGTTCGAAAAGCCCACTAGTCCAAACTTCGCCGCAGCATAAGTGGTGGTCTTAGCGGTAGCAACTTTTCCAGCAATCGAGGCAACGTTAACGATGTCTGCCGCCTCACCGACGTGGTCAACCATCAGCGGTAGCAACGCCCGCGTTAGCTTAATGGTTCCCGCTAAATCAGTGCTCAACGTTCGGTCAATTTCGGAAAAATCTTGATTCAACAACGTTTTAAAATAACCTAATCCAGCATTATTAACCAACAGGTCCACAGAGCCTAAATGGCTACGAATCCAACGCCCCGTTGCTTCGATTTGCGCTTCTTGGGTTAAATCACAAGATAACGTAAATACTTGCCGGGCGCCACATTTGAAACAGTCCTGCGCGGTTTGCTTCAACCTATCTGAATTTCGCCCTAAAAGGACCAAGTTATCGTAATAAGGGCAGTTCAAAATCGCAATTTGCCGGCCCAAACCACTTCCAGCACCCGTAATTACCGCAGTTTTCATCAAAGATCATCCTCCTTTATTTTTCCTAACTTCCTACCAAATAGGCCACCTCAGGCCTTTACGGAAGTGGAACGTCAATTTCATCAAAATCTTGAACCACTTTAGTATTGGCAAAAATTGTACAAGCATCTTTTTCTAGCTGTTTAGCGAGTTTACCAGTGTAACGAGCTGAAATGTGCGTTAACAATAGTTTTTTTACCCGACACTTTTGAGCAATTCGGGCGGCTTGCATATTGGTCGAATGGTAATATTTCCTTGCCAAACTACCCTCCTGCTTGCCAAACGTACTTTCGTGCACCAAAACGTCGGCGTGATAAGCTAATTTTTCAATATTGGCCGTCTGACGCGTATCACCAAGAATGGTGACTACCCGACCAGGTTGCGGCTTGCCGATGAAATCTTTGCCATCAATTACTTTTCCGTCCGGTAAAGTAACCTGTTTACCCTGCTTAATTTCCCCGTAAATCGGTCCAGCAGGAATTGCCATTTCCTTTAGCTTATCCACCAATAGTTCTCCGGGATGGTCCTTTTCGCGAACCCGGAATCCGTAGCTTTTAATCCGGTGATCTAGTTCAGCAACTTCTACAACGTAGTTCGCATCTTCAAAGAGCTTGCCACCCTTCGTAATTTCGACAAACCGGATGCGATAAGCCAGTTTAGTTTCCGAAATCCGTAGCGCCGTCATCACAAAATCCTTAATCCCCGCTGGCCCATAAATGGTTAATTCAGAATCGCCACCTTGATTTGAGCGACTACTCAAAAAACCAGGCAATCCAAAAATATGGTCTCCATGCAAATGGCTAATAAAAATTTTGTCAATCTTTCGCGGACGGATATTAGTTTTTAAAATTTGGTGTTGGGTTGCTTCCCCACAGTCAAATAGCCAAACTTCGTTACTTTCATCTAATAATTTCAATGCCACACTCGTGACGTTTCTAAAACGACCGGGGCTTCCCGCTCCCGTTCCTAAAAATTCAAGTTGCATACTTTCACCTATACACTGCCTTAACATCCATTTTTTACTTAATTTAATTGTATCACTAGCATCCATTTTTCTTTTAAGCTATTCTTATTTTAGCAGAACCGCTTAAAGAATATTGAGGAGGGTTTCACTAATGAATTTAAGTAACTTTATCAAATCCACCGTGGAACTTCATTCCAACCTGATTCTCAAGGGCGAACAACAAAAGGTTGTTTCCATAATCACCAAGCTAACCCTCACCAATGACGGTCAAACCATTTTACTGCACGTGGCTAACCGACCGTCAAGTCATTCCGGCTTAACCTTAGGCCAATTACGCGCCCAAACCCGGTTGGCTCAGCCTCAAGCCAAGCTTTGGCTGGTAAATCCCACAAGCGGACTAACCAGTCCCCTCTTTGGCTATTACCTGCGTAAACAATTTTTAATTCTCAAGTGAAAAATCAGTGATTAACCCCGCACAAATGTTTTGTTAATTTGTGATGGTATTCAATCACTGATTTTTGCTATTCTACAAATTCAAATACAAAGTCTAAAATCTGTACGCTGTCCCCATTTCGAGCACCTAAGCGCCGTAGTTCATCATCGATTCCCATACCTCGCATTTGCCGTGCAAAGCGCAACAAACTTTCGTCATGGGTGGTATCCGTCATCTTAAAGAGCTTTTCAATTTTAGCTCCCTTAATTACCCAGACACCGTCTTCGTTGTCGATTTCAAAGTCCTTGTCCGCGTTAAATTCGTAGGTCTTATCGGTCGAATCGGCTGAATTATCCTTAACTACCGTTGGCTGAGGCGTCGATTCTAAGACATCAGCTGTCCGAGAAATCAGCTTGCTAAGGCCTTCATGCGTAATCGAAGAAATTGGGAAGATCTCAAAATCACGGTAACGTTCATCGGCCCGAACCTTTTTCTCGAATTCAGCTAATTGCTCGTCCGCACCCGGCAAATCCATCTTGGTTGGCACAATAATTTGCCGCCGCTTAATTAAATCGGGGTTGTATTTTTCTAACTCCGCGTTAATCTGTTCAAAATTAGTAAACGGATCTGCTTCGGTAAGCCCACTCATATCTACCAGGTGAAGCAACACCCGAGTTCGTTCTACGTGTCGTAGGAATTCAAACCCGAGCCCCACGCCCTGAGAAGCTCCTTCAATTAGTCCTGGAATATCAGCAATAACAAAGTCACGTCCGTCATCTAACTGAACCATCCCTAAGTTAGGTACTAAGGTAGTAAAGTGGTATTCAGCGATCTTAGGTTTTGCACTAGTAACTACTGATAACAGCGTTGATTTGCCCACTGATGGGAAGCCAAGCAGTCCAACGTCTGCCAAAACTTTCAATTCTAACTGCAATTCCAGTTCTTCGCCCGGTTCACCATTTTCGGCAATTTCTGGTGCCGGATTCCGTGGGTTAGCAAAATGCATATTACCCCGGCCACCCCGGCCACCTTTGGCAACTACTAGTTCTTGACCATTTTCTGTTAAATCCCCGATTACTCGGCCAGTAGTTAAATCCCGAACGATTGTCCCACCCGGAACCATAATTACTAAATCTTCAGCACTCCGTCCGGTCATTTGCTTATTCATCCCGTTTTTCCCGGATTCGGCCTTAAACTTGTGACGGTAACGGAAATCCATTAAGGTGCGCAAACCCGGATCAACCTTTAAGATTACGTCTCCGCCGCGACCCCCATCGCCACCGGCAGGTCCACCATTAGGAACGTACTTTTCACGCCGAAAGGCAACGATTCCGTTTCCCCCGTTACCGGCCTTAATATTTATTTTAACTTGATCTACAAACATGTTTTTCTCCTAATCTTTTTTAACTGCGTTAACCGTTAGTCACCGCTTCACCGCACTTAGCGAAATTTTAATCGTTTTAGCAACCTTCGCAGAGATTCCCAATGCTTCGATTTCTTCAATTTTAGCGTCCCGAATCTTATTCAGTGACCCAAATTCCCGTAAAAGCTTGTTACGTGTTTTTGGTCCAACCCCGTTAATCGAATCTAGTTGCGATGATAACGAGTTTTTGGCGTGCATTTGCCGGTGGAAAGTAATCGCAAACCGGTGCACTTCGTCTTGAATCCGTTGGACTAGGTAAAATCCCTGACTCTTAGGATCAAGCTGTACCCGCTGGTCTTGATCACCAAAGATTAAATCTGCGGTTTTATGCTTATCATTCTTTACCATTCCAGCAACCGGAATGTGCAAACTAAGCTCATTCACCAACACATCGCGCGCGGCATTTAACTGTACATCTCCGCCATCCATTAAAATCAAATCAGGCAGCGATTGGTGTTCCTTTAATAGTCTAACATACCGACGCCGAATTACCTCCCGGGTACTGGCAGCTTCATCCGCGTGATCAACAGTATTCAGCTTAAACTTGCGATACATCTTCTTGTCGGGTTTGCCGTCGGTAAAGACCACCATCGCCGAAACTAAATCGGCTCCTTGAATATGTGAATGGTCAAAAGCCTCGATCCGGTGACCCTCGGGGATTCCCAGGGCATCGGTAATTTCCTTCATGGCTCCCACGGTTTTGCTTTCGTCAAGCTCTAACAAACGGAACTTTTCTTCTAACGTAATTTGGGCATTCTCGCGAGCCAAATTCATTAAGTCCCGCTTTTCCCCTCGTTTAGGCGTGCGGACCGGCACTCCTAAAATTTCGCTAATAATTTGATTGTCCAATCCTTCTGGTACCAAAATTTCATTAGGCAACACTTTATTTTTATTATTGTAAAATTGCAAAATGAACGAAGAAAATTCGTCAGCCACATCCGAAGCAATTGGAAACAACCGTTTCTCGCGCTTCATCAACCGGGATTGACGGATGAAGAAAATCTGAATGGATAACCATCCCTTATCCAAATAAAAGTTGAACAGGTCCCGGGGGGTGCGGTCGTTAGAAATGATCCGCTGCTTTTCAACGGTAACTTCAATGTAGTGAATCTGATCCCTAATTTCAGCAGCCCGTTCGAATTCCATTGTCTCAGAAGCTTGTTGCATTTTTGCCTGCAACGACTTTTTAACCTTAGCAACGTTTCCTCGCAAAAAGGACTTAATTTTAGCAATCTGTTGGTCATATTCTTCTTTAGGAACCTCTTTAAAGCAGGCCCCCAGGCATTGCCCCATGTGGTAATACAGACAGGGCCGTCCTTGATATCCATTACAACGCCGTAAGGGATAAACCTTTTCTAAAAAATGAAGCGTTTCTTCAGCTGCGTAAATATTCGGGTACGGTCCAAAGTAGTATCCCCCATCACGCCGGACGTTAGAAACAATTTGCATCCGCGGATCCTTTTCATTTGTAATTTTAATGTAAGGATATCCGGTTCCCTTTTTCAACTTGATGTTGTAATAGGGCTGGTACTTCTTGATTAACGTAATTTCTAGTAAAAATGCTTCCTTATCACTGGCGGTGACGATGTAGTCGAAATCAGCAATTTCACTTACTAATTTAGCCGTTTTACCTTCATGACTGCTTTTAAAGTACGAGCGCACCCGGTTTTTTAGATTCTTCGCCTTACCGACGTAAATAATTTGACTATTCAAATTTTTCATCTGGTAACAGCCGGGTTTGTCCGGTAACAAAGCCAATTTATGCTCAATATGCTCTGACGCCAAATCACTGCCTCCTAGTTTACATAATTACTCGTAACTCATAACATTATACTCTGATTTAACCATAATTATCAATCAAAAGGAACCATTCCCATTACATAGTAAAACCCCCGCCGTTAATCGCAAAAATCACTTTGGGGGTTTAAAAATTAGTCGGGCCAATTAGTTTATTGCAAGTTAATTTTCGAGAGAAAATCCTGGGCCCGGCTAGTTTGTGGCTGAGCAAAAAAGCTATCGGGAGTTCCCTTTTCTTGAATATTAGCTGCATCCATAAACCAAATCTGGTCCGAGACCGATTTAGCAAATTGCATTTCGTGAGTAACCACTACCATTGTCATACCGGATTGGGCTAAATCCCGCATAACTGTTAAAACTTCGCCAACCATTTCCGGATCTAACGCCGAAGTGGGTTCATCGAATAACATTACAGCCGGTTCCATCGCTAACGCGCGAGCGATGGCAACCCGTTGCTTTTGTCCGCCTGACAGATTTCCCGGGTACGCATCCGCTTTATCTGCCAAGCCCACCTTTTCTAGCAGTTTTTGAGCCTGGCCCCGGGCTTCTTCTTCAGGAATTTCCTTTACCCGTCGTGGTGCTAATGTAATGTTTTCCAACACCGTAAGGTTAGGAAATAAATTAAAGTTTTGAAAAACCATGCCCACCTTTTGCCGCACTTCTTCAATTTCACGTAAGCTTTTTTCTACTAGGTTCTGTCCTTCAAAAACCACCGCGCCCGCAGTCGGCCTTTCTAACAAGGTTAAACAACGCAAGAAAGTGCTTTTCCCAGCTCCCGAAGGACCAATCACACTAATCACCTCACCTTCCTTCACCTCCGCCGAAACGTCTTTTAAAATCACGTTCTGCGCAAACGATTTAGTTAAGTTTTCAATCTTAAAAATAGTTTTCGTCATTAGTTAAACTTCCCTTCGTAAAATTTTAATAACCGCGATAGCGAGAAAGTTAAAACGAAGTAAAGGACCATCGCTACTAAAATTGGTGCAACGCCTCGATAAGTATCCGATTGGACAATTTTTAGCTGGTAAATTAGGTCCGTCACCCCAATAATGGAAACAATCGAGCTTTCCTTGATTAGGGAAATAAATTCATTGCCAAGCGCTGGCCAAATATTTTTTAAGGCCTGTGGTAAAACTACGAAACGCAACCGGTCTTGATAATTTAGTCCTAAACTTTGGGCAGCTTCGACCTGTCCTTCATCAACCGAATTAATTCCTCCCCGAATCACTTCGGCAACGTAAGCCGCGCTATTTAAGGAAACTGCGATCATCCCAGCAGTCAGCGCCGGTAAATTCACTACAATTCCCAGACCAAAGTAAACCAACATCAGTTGCACCATTAGCGGAGTTCCCCGAACAAATTCTACATAAGCCAGCGCAATTGCCCGCAGGCTAGTGTGTCGACTTAAGCGCATTAAGGCTAGCAGCGCTCCGATTATTGAACCAAAACAAACGCCCACTAACGAAATTAAGATCGTGTATCCCACTCCAAGTGCAAAGTACTTCCAATAATGGATCATGGAGGTGTCTACAGTATTGCCTTTTAAATAAGTTCCCGCCGTTTTTAAGTATTCTGGTAACCGTTTTTGTTTTTTTATCCGCGCAATGGTCTGGTTAATTTTAGCTTTTAAAACTGGAGAGTCCTTAGGTAAGGCTACTGATGTGCTAGTTTCGTCATCATTCAATTTAAAATGGGCGTTGAGAATCTTTAATCCCCGGTTATTCGCGGCGTAGGCCTCCGCGGTGGGCTTTTCCATTACGATTCCATCGACCTTATTAGTTTGCAAGGCCAAAATCAAATCAGTTCCCTTTTCAATTCCCCTTACCGAAGCCCCCTTAATTTGCTTTTTGGCGAGGTTATATTGGATTGACCCCGTTTGGGCAGCCACCTTCCGTTGATGAAACGAGTTTTTATCCTTAAATAAATGCCCGTCCTTTTGATTGATAATAATACTTTGACCGCCTTGATAATAAACGTTAGAAAAATCAACCGATTTCCGCCGAGCTGCACTAGGATTCATTCCCGAAAGAACCATATCAACCTTGCCAGTTTGTAATCCTACTAGTAAGGAATCAAAATCCATGTTTTTAATTTTTAGTTTTACTCCTAGATCGTGGGCAATATCTTTAGCAACGCTGATATCCATTCCCACGTCCTTACTTTTTCCATTACTAGAAGTTTGAAACTCATAAGGCGCGTAATCTGGGCTCGTTCCCAAAACGATATATCCCCGCTCTCTAATTCGTTGATAAGTGGGGTCTTTCGTCGTAGCGTGCACCGTGTCCGCTATGACAACTCCCGTACTAACCAAACATAATGAAAATATAATGAATAACCAATTAAAAAATGTCTTCTCTTTTCTCATCGCAATCTCCTTATTCATGTAATGTTTATTAATATACACTATGAATACTCATTTAGGAAGACCGTTTGCGTTATTTTGAATTATTATTCATAATAATCTGAATATTAGTTATGGAAATGTATATTTCTGACAATTACTAATATTTTTGGTATGATATGCGCAAGGGAGTGATTATCAAATGGGATTAACCGTAAAAAGAACGACCGATTTAGAAAAAATGCTGGGGCAATTTACTAATCCGGCAACCACCGCTGAGGAAAAAAAGAAGAAAGATAAATTTTTAGCTAAAGATAAAGACAAAAAAGGACAAAAAAAATAACCATCGTTACCAACTTGCTTCATTTCACGAGGCCATTGGTACGATGGTTTTTTATTTTTTATTTAAAGCTGTGCGGGTACCGTTTTGCTAAGTCTTTAATGTTTTTTTGGGCAACCTCTTCAAAAGGAATGTCTGCCCACTGTGCGACTTGGGATAAATACCAAAGTACGTCGCCCATTTCCTTGGTTAACTGTTCCTTATCTAAATCAGCGCCCCGGAAAGTATAGTTTTTAACTAAATTAACTACCTGGCCGCTTTCACCCGCTAGCCCCAAAGCACAATTCGTTAATACTTGTTCATTGCCTAAAAGGGTTTTATTAGCTTTCTTTTGATACTCGTTAAATTCCATTTCTAATCACCCATCCTATCTTCAATCCATTGCCAAATTGCGTCCTTGCCAAACTTAGTTTGCGCAGAAAACATTTGAAACGCGTCTTGCTGATCAAAATTAAGGACTTTTTTTATCCGGCTTTCATGCTGGTTCCATTTTCCGCGGGCAATTTTATCACTCTTAGTAGCAACCACTAATACCGGAATATCATAGTAGCGTAAGTATTGATACATGGAAATATCATCATCAGTTGGATCATGCCGAGCATCCACCAGTGAAATTACTCCCTTAAGTTCCTTGCGAGAAGTCAAATATTTTTCAATCATCCGACCCCATTTTTCCCGTTCCTTTTGGGATACTTTTGCATATCCGTATCCGGGTACGTCAACAAAAAAGAGTTGATCTTCGACCCGGTAGAAATTTAGTGTCTGTGTCTTTCCTGGTTGTGAAGACGTCCGCGCGTACGACTTCCGGTTGATCAACGTGTTGGTCAACGAAGATTTTCCCACGTTAGAACGCCCTACCAAGGCAATTTCGGGGTAGCCTTGTTCGGGATACTGTTCAGGCTTTACAGCACTAATTTGTAACTCTACATTATGGACTTCCATTAAATTCCCACCTTCCAATTCCGCCTTTAATCATAACACGGATTCAAAAAAAAGAACCAGGCTTAAGTAATTCACCTAGTTCCAATTTTTGAAATTACGATGCTTGTTCGTTGGTTAGTTCCACTTCTGGTTCTACGCCGTCAACCACCGTTTTCTTGTTAACCGTAACTTTAGCAACGTTATCTCGGGACGGAATTTCAAACATGATGTCCCGCATCACGTTTTCAATAATCGACCGCAGTCCCCGCGCCCCCGTATTTCGGCTGATTGCTTGTTCAGCAATCGCGTGCAAGGCTTGTGGGGTAAACTTCAATTCAACCCCATCAAGGGCAAGCAAGGCTTTATATTGCTTAACTAAGGCGTTCTTAGGCTCGGTTAAAATCCGGACTAAGTCTTCTTCAGTTAATTTTTCTAAAGCAGTTAAAATTGGTAAACGACCGATAAATTCGGGAATCAAACCAAATTTTAACAAGTCTTCAGGGATTACTTGTTGCATCAAGCTCTTACTTTCATCTAACGAAGTGCTTGCATTCGTTCCAAACCCAATCGTCTTATCGCCTAAGCGATTCTTTACGATTGTTTCAATTCCGTCAAACGCACCCCCGACAATGAATAAGATGTTGGTAGTGTTAATTTGAATGAATTCTTGTTGAGGATGTTTCCGTCCACCCTGAGGAGGAACGTTAGCAATCGTGCCTTCCAAAATCTTTAGTAAAGCTTGTTGGACACCTTCACCCGAAACATCCCGGGTAATTGAAACATTTTCGCTCTTCTTAGCGATTTTATCAATTTCATCGATGTAGATAATCCCGTGTTCGGCTGCTTCAACGTCATAATCGGCATTTTGCAAAAGCTTGAGCAAGATGTTCTCAACATCTTCTCCCACGTACCCTGCTTCGGTTAAGGTAGTCGCATCCGCGATTGCAAACGGCACGTTCAAGATTTTAGCCAAACTTTGAGCCAAGAAAGTTTTTCCGGAACCAGTTGGTCCAATTAAACTGATATTACTTTTTTGTAATTCAGGACCATCATCCTTAGCATCCGCCTGGGCCATTTTGTTAATCCGTTTGTAGTGGTTATATACCGCTACGGATAACGTCTTTTTAGCCTCTTCTTGACCAATTACGTATTGGTCGAGGTAATCAACAATTTCCGCAGGAGTCGGGATGTTAGTGATTTCAGTGGGTTTCTTTTCCGAAGCAAGTTCTTCGTCAATGATTTCTTTACATAGGTCAACACATTCATTACAGATATATACATCTGGACCAGCAATAATCTTTTTTACTTGATCTTGCGTTTTACCACAAAAAGAGCAAACAATTTGGTCAGATGTCTGTTGATCATCATACAATCCTGTCACCTCTCAAATATTTATACAACCATCATAGCAGAATCGCTAAGGATACGCCAATTTAAACGTTTTGCTAGCTGATGGCGCATTTATCCTAAATAAGTAGAAAGAGGCTGGAAAATTACCTTTTCCAACCTCTCTAGTACCACCGTTAACTCTTTAAATTACCGGCGGACAATTCGTAGCCAACTTGGTTACTTCCTACTTTAAAAAATTCGATTATTTCTTAGCACTCTTCTTAGCTTTTGACTTAGGTTCTTCAATTGCAGAATCCTTAATCAAGTCAACAGCTTGCTTAATTGCTACATCATGTTTAACCATGTCAGCAGTCAATGCAGAGCGAACTGCTTTTTCTTCCATGTTGTATTGTTCAGCTAAGCTCTTGTATTCAGCATCCAATTCTTCGTCAGAAGGATCGATCTTTTCAGCTTCAACGATTGCTTCAAGAACTAAGGTTGTCTTAACCCGGTTTTCAGCACCTTCACTAAGTTGTTGGCGAAGTTGGTCTTCTGATGAACCAGTTAATTGGAAGTACATGTCTGGGCTAATACCTTGTTGTTGCATGTTTGCAAGATATTGGTTAACTTGACGGTCAACGTCTTCACGAAGCATTGCTTCAGGAATTTCTTTGATTTCAGCATTGTCAACGGCTGCTTGGATTGCTTCGCTTTCCTTAGCTTCGTCAGCTGCTTGAATCTTACGTTCCTTGATTTGGTCCTTAGTTTTAGCCTTCAATTCTTCAAGTGAATCTACGTCTTCATCAACGTCCTTAGCGAATTCATCGTCAAGTTCGGGAAGTTCCTTAGTCTTGATTTCGTGAATCTTAACCTTGAATAGCGCTTCCTTACCTTGAAGTTCTTCAGCTTGGTAATCTTCTGGGAAGGTTACCTTAACGTCAACGTCGTCATCCGTGTTGTGACCAATTAATTGATCTTCAAAACCTGGGATAAAGGAGTTTGAACCAAGTTCTAAGTCGTAGTTAGTGGCCTTACCGCCATCAAAAGGTACGCCGTCAATTGAACCATCAAAGTCGATAGTCACTGTGTCGCCCTTTTCAGCTGGTTTGCCTTCTTTTAAGACTAATTCAGCTTGTTGTTCACGTTTCTTTTCAATTTCTTCGTCAACTTCTTTTGAAGTTACGCGAGTGCTTTGCTTGATTACCTTAACACCCTTGTATTCACCAAGCTTAACTTCTGGCTTAACGGTAACAATTGCGCTCAATACCCAAGGTTCGCCCTTTTCAAGCTTTTCAACGTCAACTTGTGGTTGGTAAACTGGTTCAATACCAGCTTCCTTAATTGCTGCTGAATAAGCATCTGGCAATACGATGTTTAAAGCATCTTGGTATAAAGCTTCTTCACCATAAAGTTTATTAAAAATTTGGCGTGGTACATGTCCCTTACGGAATCCTGGAACATTTAAACTCTTCTTAGTACGTTGAAATGCTTTGTCAACGCCTTCTTTAATCATATCAGTACCAACTTCGAAAGTTAATTTACCTTCGTTAGTACCTGTTTTTTCCCACTTTGCAGTCATTGTGTTCCCTCCGACAAATGATTTATTTCATTACAATTCTGGATTGCATACGCTTATAATCTTAACGTATATAATTCAAAAAGTAAATATGAATATAACAAAAAAACCCGCAAATAGCGGGTTTTTCGCGGGACTAATGTAAATATTAGTCGTCGATTTCTGATACAACACCGGCACCAACAGTGTGTCCACCTTCACGAACAGTGAACTTAGTACCTTTTTCAATAGCAACTGGTTCGATAAGTTCTACAGTAAATGTAACGTTATCACCAGGCATAACCATTTCAACGTTGTCAGGCAATTCGATAACACCTGTTACGTCAGTTGTATGGAAGTAGAATTGTGGGCGGTAGTTTGAGAAGAATGGAGTATGACGTCCACCTTCTTCTTTTGATAGAACATAAACTTCACCCTTGAACTTCTTGTGAGTTTGGATTGAGCCAGGAGCAGCCAATACTTGACCACGAACAACTTCGTCACGGTTGATACCACGTAGAAGTGCACCAACGTTATCGCCGGCTTCACCAACGTCAAGAGTCTTACGGAACATTTCAAGACCAGTAATTGTAGTCTTCTTAACGTCATCCTTAAGACCGATGATTTCTACTTCGTCACCAACTTTAACTTCACCACGGTCGATACGACCTGAAGCAACTGTACCACGACCAGTAATCGTAAATACGTCTTCAACAGGCATCAAGAATGGCTTGTCAGTTGAACGTTCTGGTGTTGGAATGTATTCATCAATTGTGTCCATAAGTTCCATGATAACTTTTTCTTGTTCTGGGTCGCCTTCAAGAGCCTTCAAAGCTGAACCGCGGAGAACAGGAACATCGTCACCAGGGAAATCATATTCAGATAGAAGTTCACGAACTTCCATTTCAACAAGGTCAACCAATTCGTCGTCATCAACAAGGTCAGTCTTGTTCAAGAATACAACGATGTAGTCAACACCAACTTGGTGAGCAAGAAGAATGTGTTCACGAGTTTGTGGCATAGGACCATCAGTTGCAGCAACAACCAAGATAGCACCATCCATTTGAGCAGCACCAGTGATCATGTTCTTAACGTAGTCAGCATGTCCTGGGGCGTCAATATGAGCGTAGTGACGCTTTTCTGTTTCGTATTCAACGTGAGCTGTGTTGATTGTAATCCCACGTTCCTTTTCTTCAGGAGCAGCATCAATATCAGCGTAATCTGAAGCTTGAGCTAATCCCTTTTCTGACAACACTTTTGTAATAGCAGCTGTCAAAGTAGTCTTCCCATGGTCAACGTGGCCAATTGTACCAATATTTACATGGGGTTTTGTTCTTTCGTAATGTTCTTTTGCCATTAATACGAACCTCCTGTATGTCGTAAGAATCACTCAGCATTCAAATGAATAACTGGATCCTTTAAAAAATATTATACTACATCCTCCACGAAAGGCAAAGCACCCTCAGAGAATCCTCTAGTATTGTATAATAATCGCCTTTATTTTGTAAACTAAAATATTATAATTATTTGGCTTTTTTATTAACTAGTCATAATACTGTTCATGATTTTGTTTAAGCTGTGAAATTGTTTCACCTCTTTTCCAGCCAGAAACTGGGCCTGCAATGCCGCCAGCCATCCCGTAGCCGTGGCAAAAACCCGCTCTGGAAAGGGAAATGCTAAATCGTACATTAGCCCCGCTTGCTGAATCAATAACTCTGCCTGAACCGGATCTGCACTTTGTTCAATTAATCGCATAAGTTCTTTACGTAAACGACCGACATCAATTTGGGCTGGGACCACCCGATAGCTTTTTTCGTCAAGCCAAATAAAATCTAATTCGCGTTCAACCCGTAAATCAACCAGGTCTTTTAGAATTGAAACGCGGGTAAGTTGGTTTAAGTACGGGTCGACTAAGTTAAAACTTGCTGCCCGAATATAGTTTTTTTGTGGCAAGTGGTATGCTTGCTTAATTGCTTTTATCTGATCCGCTAATTGACGATCACCGAGATGATAAAAATGGCGTTCATCGGCCCGCACGCTTTGCGGAAAATCTTCCTGATAGCGGACTTCGGCTTCTTCGAGGCGCGTCACCATCGCCGGTATTTTCATCTGCTGATCGGCTGACGCTAAAGTTTTCCACGCCACAATGAAATTATTAGTAGCAATTAACGCCCCTAAATAATCCGCAAAAACTCCCGGATGATGCAAAAAATTGGTCGACTGATTTGCGACCAATTGTAATGCTTCAGAATATTGTTGATTAGCAACGTAAAAATGGTTTAATAATTCCGCAACCTGGGTGGTAGGCGTCTTTTCGTCAAGTTCTTCCAAAATTTGGATCGCTTGGGCTTGTTTACCATCATCCCAGAGTTCTTTAGCCTGGGTGAGTTGTTCATCAATTTCCTTCATTATTTTTTCTTACTAACCTTTTTAGCTTTTTTATGGTGCTGATTAACTTCCATAATCACTGGCAAAATTACCGGACGCCGCTTAGTTTGGTCGTAAAGGTACTTACCTAATTTGTCGCGGACATCTTGTTTCAAATGCCCCCAATCAAATTCTTTGTTATCTAAGTTAGCTTGCACGGTTTTCTTAACCAGTTTAGAACTTTCTTCAATTAGATCGCCGCTTGCTTTAACATACACAAACCCTTTTGAAGTGATCTTAGGTTCCTTAATAATAATTTTCTTCTTCCGATCAATGGTAACTACCGCAACAAACACTCCATCTTCGGAAAGGATTTTTCGGTCCCTTAGCACAATGTTACCAATGTCACCGACCCCGATTCCATCGATCATTGTATTGCCAACTTCAATACCCTTACCATGGAACATTTCACCATCCTGGTACTCTAAAACGTCACCTTTATTGACGATGAAAATTTGTTCTGGTTTCATTCCAACCTGTTCAGCTAGTTCTTGGTGAGCCGCCAACAAACGGTACTCACCCTGAATTGGAATCAAAATCTGGGGCTTAATTAAATTCAGCATCAACTGTAAATCGTTACGACTTGCGTGCCCGTTTGCATTAGCGCGGTCAGAAATCGACTTAACTTCGGCTCCCGCCCGGTAGAGCATATCCTTAGTCTTCGCAAAGGTTGTTTCCATTGCGTGGGAAGGGTTGGTAGCAATTAAAACTAAATCACCCTGCTCAATTCGTAATTTTCCTCGACGACGAGAAGCCATTTTTTGTAAGGCTTTGATTGGCTCGCCTAACTTACCCGTTTCTAAAACGATGGTTTCTTCTGGAGCAAGCTTATCAAGTTTATTTAACGGAACGATTAAGTCATCGTCTGGAATATTAATCTTATTCAATTTAATCGCCGTATTAACGATTTTTTCTAAATCGTGACCCGTCAAAACAACTTTGCGTCCCGACTGAACAGCCGCGTCGATTACTTGCTGAATTCGTAAAATATTCGATGCTACGGAAGCGACCACTACCCGGCCTTCGTGATACTTGATGATTTCAGCGATGCTTGCTGCAATTTCGGTTTCGTTAGAAGGCCGTTCAAAGTTTTCTGCGTTAGCTGAATCACTCAATAACGCAATTACCTTCTTAGTACCAATTTGGGCTAACCGTCCAAAATCAGTCGCGTATCCATCTGTAGCGGTTTGATCAAACTTGAAATCTCCGGTGTATACGATTCGTCCTTCATCACAATCCAAGACGATTCCTAATGAATCTGGAATGGTATGCGTAGTTTTGAAAAACGAGACCGTCACGTCCCCAAAATCAATTTCCTTCTTCTCGTCCACCACGTGGAAGTTTTTAAATTTGCGTAAGTCGGGGTCATCATTGACCGTAATTTTTGCCAACGCAATTGTCATTTCCGAACCGAATACCGGCACCTCAATTTCCTTCAAAAAGTAAGGTAATGCTCCAATGGCATCCGCATGGCCGTGGGTCAAGAACACCCCGACAATTCGGTCTTTATTTTCAACTAGATACGAGAAATCCGGAATTACTATGTCAATTCCCAATAACTCGTTTTCTGGGTACTTAAGCCCACAATCCAAAATATAAATATCATTATGGATTTCAACTGCATACATATTTTTTCCGTTTTCGCGAACGCCGCCAAACGGAATGATTTTTATAACATCACTCATTTTTTCACCTACATTAAATATTCTTTAGTTTCCGCACAATTTATATACTGCTTTAATTTTAGCATAGATTAATTGTCAAAAACAAAAAGCACGCAGGAAGACTTTGGCGTTCACTTTATCTATACGGTAAAATTTATCTAACAAATTTCTCTAAATTGACTACGGCCAGTGCTTGGTCTGCCGTTAACACATTAGTAAAACACCCCCCATTTTTAATGCCGCTCATTTAGCAATTAGGAGGTTTTTTATTTAAAAATTTACTTTTCGCTTCCAAATAAAAAGCAGTCTCGCGCTCTGGAGACTGCTCCAATTTAACTAACTATTTTAGGATTTCAATAATTTATTAACCAGCTGATTAAGTCAACTTAATTATTAAGCAGAACTCCCTCGTATTTTTTTAAGGCAAACAAAAAAGCCCCGCATCGAGATGCAGAGGGCTTTATCTGACCAATCTTAACGACGAAGGCCAAGACTCTTGATTAATTCACGGTAACGTTGTACGTCTGTCTTACGTAGGTAAGCAAGTAAGTTACGACGATGACCGATCTTCTTCATCAATCCACGTTGTGAATGGAAGTCTTTCCGGTGAACACGGATGTGTTCGTTGATTTCGTTAATGTCTGCTGTCAAAACTGCGATTTGTACTTCTGCAGAACCTGTATCGCCTTCGTGACGAGCGTATTTTGCAATAATTTCGTTCTTCTTTGCTTGTGAAATTGCCATTTTATCCACCTCATTCTTTAAATTGCCCAAGACTGAGTAAATCGTCGGCAGATCGATAGACTAAGTAATGGGTTTGCTTTTATAAGCACATCCTAGTTTACCGAAACTCAAAACTTTTTTCAAGTTTATTCGAGCATTGCATTAATAACGTACTTTCTGTATAATACTACTGTTGTATTAAGCATACTCTGGAGGTGAATAATATGCCAGTTATCAAATCTGCAATGAAACGTGTTCGTACAAACGAAAAAGCTGCTGCTCGCAACCGTTCGCAATTGAGCGCAATGCGTACCAGCATCAAAGCATTTGAAATTGCTGCTAAGAACAACGCTGAAAACGCTAATGAACTTTTAAACACAGCTTACAGCCGTATTGACCGTGCTAAAACAAAGGGTCTTATCAAGGCTAACAACGCTGGACGTAAGAAGTCTCGCTTAGCAAAAATGCTTGCTAAATAAAAAAGCACCGGTGATCCGGTGTTTTTTTATTGCCATCCATTTTTAAATTTAACTAGAAACAACTCAAAGAGTTCCTGCGGGGGTCTTTGGGTTGTTTTTAATTGCTCTTCTAAATCAAGCAATCCGAGAAAAGCACGTTTGAGGCTAGCCATATCAAATTGGCGCACCGCCTGCATAGCTAATTTAATTCGGTACGGATGGGCCTTTAATTCTTGAGCAAGTTTACCTTGAGAAAATCCCCGTTCCGTTAAAATTTTAACCTGTAAGAGTAACCGAAATTGACTAACTAAGGCGGCGTTAATTCGCAATGGTTGCTCTTGGTTAAGCAACAAGACGGAATAGTCCGCAATCGACTGTCGCACATCCCCCTTCATCAACACCTTAATCAAATCAAAAACATTTTGGGTCAGACTTTTGGGAACGAGTTTTTGTACCGCCTCTAGGTCAATGTGCTTCGAATCCGCTGCGTAAACGGTCAATTTTTCCAATTCATTAATCACTTGCGCTAAATTATTTCCCGTTCGTAAAATCAATTCTTCGACTGCCGGGCTGGCAATTTGAATTTGACGCTCGTTAACAAACTGTTGAATTAACTGCCGAGTATCAGCCTCTTTGGGCGGGTTAGCGTCAATAACGGTGGCCTGCTTTTTCAAATCTTTGACGATTTTTTTTCGGCCATCCAATTTTTCATATTTAGCAGCAAACACTAAAATAGTCGTGGGTTCGGGTTGCTTCAAGTAATTAATTAAGCCGTCCAAATTAAACTTAACTTTAGTTTTTTCACCAGTTAGAAAAACCGGATTATTAGCAATCACCAGCCGATAGTCCCCAAAAAATGGTGAGGATTGCGCATCGTCTAATAACAAGCCTAAATCGGTATTTTCTAAGTCATACGTTCCAACATTCATCACTTGCTGGTCTTCTGGGATTAGCGCGGTTAGTATTTTTTTGGCTGCGTTTTGAATGTAGTTATCCGGCCCTTCAATCAAATAGATTGGCTGAAGGTTACCTTTAGCAACATCCTTTTTTAAATCAGTAAGTTTCATTGAACAATGCTTCCTTTTTTATCAATTCCTACCTTCCATCTTCCCATACCATTAAAAAAATATCTATAAGAAATCATCCCGTAATCTTGGGTAGAAACGACCGGAATTCGTAATCGTTGCAGGCGCTCAATCACTTCCGCATTTGGATGGCCGTACCGGTTATTTCGTCCCGCCGAAACGACCGCTAATTTAGGGGAAATTGCGGATAACAATTCAGGCGAATTAGCAGTCTTGCTGCCATGGTGTCCCAATTTAAAAATGTCCACCTTACCAACCAATTCTGGATTTTGTAGTAGTTTCTGTTCACCACTAATGTCTAAATCACCAGACAATAAAATTCTTTTTCCGCCAAATTTACCTTCCAGCACTAAAGAATCTTCGTTTGCGCCCTTCCCCGGCCGTTCCGGATATAAAATTTGCAGCGGTAGTCGGGAAACTTGAGCACCTTTTAAAACCTCAACGATCCGGGTTTGGTGGAGATAGGGCAAAATTTGGTAACGGAAGTTATCCGTTTTTTCTACCCCGGCGGGAAAGAGCAGCTGTTGGACCTTTAAATTTTGCAAAACCGCCTTTACTTCTCCAATGTGGTCAACGTCTTGGTGGGTCAAACAAAGTGTATCAATCTTACTAATGCCGATGCTTTGTAAATAATTAATTGAACTATTCTTAGCAATTGTAGAGGTCTGCTTTTGCCGGGAGCCAAACCGTAACTTACCACCCGTGTCCACCATGGTTACCGATCGGTTAAAAGGCTCCCGAATTAAAATACTGTCTCCTTGACCGACGTCAAAGAACGTAACCTCTCCAAAAGGCAGTAAACGAAAATAAACTCCCGTCGCTATCCAAGTTAACCAATAAACTTTAAAAAGTCGTTTCTTCAAGGTCTGTGCATCCGTGGATACAATTTTAAGTGCAATCACTAAAAGAAACATCACCAACCAGCGACTAGGCTTTCCGATTAGTAAAAGTCCTGGAAGCTGATCTAACCGTTGCAATCCCCACTCTATCCCGATAATCACCTGATTAATCACGCTGGCAGTGAGTGGGAAACAAAAAGCTATTAAAACAGCCGGGATCACTAAGCTTGAAAAAAGCGGTACGCATAGTAAATTAAAAAGGACCGTCAAAAGGTGAATTTTGTACATCGAAAAGAGGATAATCGGTATTTCTATCAAAAATAGTTTAAATGAAATTTTTAAACTGCTAGTGGTACTTTGACTAATCAAAACTAGGGATAGCAAGTAACTTAGCTGACCACCCATTTGAAGCAGCACGAATGGATTCAGCCATAGATTAATCAATAAAACTATGCACCAGGCCTCTACGCCACCCCCAAAATCCAACCGTAGTCGTTGTGCCACCAGCTTAATTAAAATTAGTGTGACTGCCCGAAAAAGGCTTGTACTTCCTCCTCCAAGCACGAAATAAATCGGTAAAACTACCATTTGTATGGTAAACAAAGTTTCCCGATCGATTCGCAACCAGATTCCTATTTTTTCAATCAACTTGATGAAGTAAAAAACGTGTAATCCCGAAATACAAAATAAGTGAATAATACCTAAATTACGCAGTTTTTCACTATTTTCTTTTAGAAAATCGGTCTGCTCGCCCAAAATGATTCCCGCGCAATAACTACGCAACGGTTCTGCAAACTGCTGACAGCGGTCTAATAACTTCTTCCGCCAGTGGTGCATCCATGCTTGGTAACTCTTTAAGGGGAGTTGTCGAACATTGATCAGCTGCGTCTTGTTTAAGTTATAGTAGACCTTTTTACCGTACATAATGCGGCGAAAATCAAATTGGTTCACGTTGGTTGGTTGCGCTAACGGTCCCAGATTTCCCGCAACTTCTAGTTGTAAATCTTGCGAATTATTTTGGAAGCTTTGCTGTAATTTGGGGGACTCCAGCGGGATAAAAGCCTGAACTCCTTGGTGATCAAAACTATTATTAAACGCTCGGATGCTGATCCCATCTTCTCGAATTTTGACCTCATCAGGGTGCACGTTTAAGATTATCCGCACATTTTCATAACTTTTCTGATGTTGCCCGATAAAATGACTCACGTGACTAAAATGCCACCCAAAAAGCAATCCCAACGTCACAACTTGTATCACTGGGAAAAGCTGCCGCAACCAACAAACCCGGCCAAACCAAACAAATAGCAATACTAAAAAAACTATTGAACGAGTAAAAACGTATCCCGCCAGCAAAAAGATCGTCACCGTTGCCCAAATTAAAGAACTACTACTTTCCATCCTTTAATAAAGTTTTGATATCGATTTTAGCTAAATCTTCGTCCGTAAACTTAATTTGCTTAACGGCAACGTTTTTACGTTTCAAAAGTGCTACTGCATAAGGGTCGTTATTATAGTTTCGTAAATAATTAATTTTCACGATGCCCGTTTGTAAAAGCATTTTGGTACATTGCAGACACGGAAAGTCGGTAACGTAAATCTCCGCTCCGTCAGTTGCCACGCCAAATTTAGAGCATTGCAACACCGCGTTCATTTCAGCATGAATTGTCCGCACGCAATGGCCATCAACTAAGTAGCATCCTTCGTCTAAGCAATGCACGTCGCCGCTAACCGATCCGTTGTATCCTCCAGCAATTACGCGCCGGTCGCGGACAATAATTGCTCCGACAGAAAGCCGTTTGCACGTGCTCCGTAGCGATAATAATAGTGCCTGTGTCATGAAATATTGGTCCCAATCAATTCTTTTATCCATTTTAACCATCCTTTTTAAACCGTAATTGAATCCTTTAAACCTGCAAAAATTTTATCACCAATTCCTTGAACCTGCTTTAAATCATCAATGGTTTTAAAGCCACCCTGTTCTTCCCGATAGCTAATAATCTGATCCGCCTTTTTATCTCCAATCCCGTTTAACGTTAACAAAGCATTTTTATCAGCCGTATTGATGTTTACTAACTCACCAGCCGATGAAGAACTTGCCAGGCTTTCATTTCCAGCATTGCCAGCGGTTCCCATTAACTGCTTAGGATCAAAGTCCTTAATTTCTCCTTTAATGGGTATGTACACTACCTGTTGGTCACTTAATTGTAAAGCCATATTAATGTTTTTGCGGTCCGCAGATTCAGTCAATCCGCCAGCCAGTTCAATTCCGTCGACGACCCGCATCCCCGGTTTTACTTCATAAACTCCCGGTTTTTTAACCGCACCCTTTACGTCCACCATTAGCTTCTGCTTACCAGCTGATTTTTGAACACTATCAGTCGAAGGGTTGCTAGTTACAGAGCTAGATTGAGCTTCCGAACCCGCCATCATCACTTCTGAGTTTTCTTGTGGGGACTGCACAGTATTCTTCGGCCGTAGCAAACTAACAACTAACAAAATAGCCGCCATCAAGATGCTTCCTATTATAATTGGTTTTTGGTATTTTTCCCAAATTTCTTCCCACATTTTCACCCCTCCTCAACTATATATACAAAAAAAGACCGGAATTTCTTCCAGTCTTTAGTTTATTTATTTTTTAGTCGACTTTTAAGCTGTAGCTCCACTGCTTCCGGTACTAACCCGTGGATGCTACCACCCATTTTCACCACTTCTTTAATTAAACTTGAAGAGGTAAAGTTCCATTTAGGATCAGCTGGCAAAAAGACGGTTTCAACTTGTTCGGCTAAAAATTGGTTCATTTGTGCGACTTGTGTCTCAAAATCAAGGTCGGCGGCGTTCCGGACGCCACGTACCAAAACGTCCGCATTTAATTCTTTAAAAGTATCCACCGTCAACCCTCTAGACGTGGTAAAGCTCACGTTCTCCAAGTCCTGCATCGCCATCGTCAACAAGTTAACCCGCTCTTGAGGAGAAAATAACGGCTGCTTATTAGTATTAATAGCGACCACTACCACCAGCTCATCAAAGATTTGCGCAGCACGGCGAATCAAATCCACGTGTCCGTTAGTAACCGGGTCAAAACTTCCCGCATAAAGTGCCTTCGTCATTATGTTTTGCTTCCTTACTTAAAATATTTTATCTAGCTACCCGCCTTGTAGATAACAATCTTAGTAATACCGTAGCGTTGCTCACGTGTTTTAGCTAACCAGCCAATTTGGGCGGGCAATTCGACTTCTTCACTAGTTTCACAGACAATGGTGACGTCTTTAGCAAGTAAATCTAGCTCCATCAGGGACACAATATCTTGGGCGATGGTTTGCAACGCGTATGGCGGGTCAAAAAAGACCATGTTATACGATACCGCCTGCTTCGCTAAATTATGAATCACTTTTTTGGTATCACCTTTAATTATCTGAAACTGCTCCGAATGTTTCGTTACCTGTACATTATCCCGAATAGTCTTAATTGCCGCCATTTGCTTATCGATCAAGGTTGCTTGTTCCATGCCCCGCGAGACCGCCTCAATAGCGAGCCCGCCGCTACCAGCATACATGTCTAAAACGGCGCCACCGGTAAAATATGGCCCGATAATATTAAATACATTTTCCTTAATTTTATCAGTCGTGGGCCGGGTTTTCATCCCTGGGACCGCCTTTAACCGTCGGCCACCAAAATCACCAGAAATAATTCTCATTGTTCATCTTCCTCTGTTATCGTATAGTCCTCATCGTAGTTGACTCGCAAATCAGCGCGTGGTGAAATATACGCCGTACGCACAAAATTAAAACTGCGAATTTTTTTCAGCGTTTCCGCTGCGTCAGCTCGGTTAACATACAAAATCAAGTAATGCATCTCTTTGGACAAATAATTAATATCCCCTAGCTTCTTCAAAGCCGTAACTTTTTTTAGGTGACTAAAGAAAATTACGATGCTTTGCCGTTCAGTTATCTCCATTTATTTTGCTTCCCTTTGCTCTATTCTTTGGCTTCTTTTTTGTGAAGCACTAATATTTAACAAAACGCCAATGGTGGCAGATAAAACAATCATACTCGACCCCCCGTAGCTAATAAAGGGAAAAGTTACCCCCGTAATCGGGATCAAGCCGGTAATTCCACCAACGTTGAAAAAGGTTTGAACTACTAAATAAGTCGCAATTCCGTAGCAAATTAACGTATCGTACATCCGGTTTGACTTGGTACCTAAGATAATTGCCCGGAAAATAATCACGAAGAGCACCGAAATAATGATAATCACCATAATTAACCCTAACTCTTCAGCTACCACGGACATGATGAAGTCGGTATTTGCTTCTGGCAAGTATCCTTTTTTCTGAATACTATTTCCTAAGCCAACACCAAATATCCCACCATTACCGAGCGCGTAATAAGAATTAACTAATTGGTTTCCGGCTCCTTTGGATAGCTCAAACGGGTGTGCAAAGCCGACCAACCTTTGCAGCATGTAATTGGAGGTGTTGACGTCAATTTTAGAAGCTACCGTCGTCAACAACCCAAAAAAGACTGCCAAACCCGCAAAAATTATTGCAACACTTTGCCGATAATTTTTCCCAGCTGCCAAGAAGAGCACAATTGCAATCGCTGCGTTAATTGTGGAACCCCCTAAATCGTGTTCCAAAAAATTTAGTACGATTAGCCCGAATACAATAACGGCCGGGCTCCAGGTCGTCTTCGCTGAAATCTCGTCACCTAATTCCATGCGGTGCTGGTGCAACGACAAGATATTAGCTAAGTAAAGAATGATGAACAGTTTTAAGTACTCAGCCGGCTGGATCCCAAACGAACCAATATAAATCCAACCAGTGGCTCCGTTAGTGTTAGGGCCAAAGAAAATTAAGTATATTGACGCCAAAAATAGTGCCACAAATGCGAACATCAAAATTTTCTTATTTCGAAAAACTTTTTTGTTCATCAAAAAGACTAGCAAGGTAATCACAAATCCAACGGCTACCCACACCGCTTGCTTCAGCAAATAGCTTTTAGCGCTAATCCCATTTTGAATATAGTAGTCTGCACTGGCCGAATATACCATAATGATCCCAAAAATACTTAGCAACACGTATGGAAAAACGACCCATAAATCTAGGTCTGGAAGCCGCCGCTTTAATTTTTGCGGCAGCCAATTGATAATGCTTTGCATTGTTATCCACCTTTATCCTAATAATACTGTTCTATTATATCCTATATTTTCTCCGGAAAATTAAAAAGAGGCCGAGAAAATTTTTCCCGACCCCTTCTTAAGAAGAACTTAAACAGCGTTATTTTCTAACGTGTTTACGTAAACCTGATATTTATTATTTTTTAGCAGCCATTTTACGTTTCTTAGCCGCTTTTTCACGTTCGTTAGTATTTAAGATTTGCTTACGGAGACGAATATTTTCTGGTGTAACTTCACAGTATTCATCTTCATTTAAGAATTCAAGGGATTCTTCAAGCGTCATGTGTAATGGTGCTTTAACCTTAGCAATATCTTCAGAACCAGCAGCCCGGACGTTAGTTTGGTTCCGTCCCCGGGTGATATTTACTGAAATATCATTTTCCCGGCTGTTTTGACCAACGATCATTCCTTCGTATACTTCGGTTCCGGCATCAGTAAAGATTACCCCGCGATCTTGGATTGCCATGATTGCGTATGTGGTTACCTTACCTGAGTTAATGGATACCAAAGTACCGTTACGACGACCCGGGTTCCAATTCTTAATCACTGGTAGATATTCTTGGAAAGTATGGTTCATAATTCCGTATCCCCGAGTCATTGAAAGGAATTCGGTTGAGTACCCGATTAATCCGCGTGAAGGAGCTAAGAAAGTCAACCGAGTTTGTCCGTTTCCGGTTGATTCCATGTTCTTCATTTCACCTTTACGTTGTGAAAGTGAATCGATAACTGAACCAGTATATTCATCAGGAGTATCAATTTGAACTGATTCAAACGGTTCGCACATCTTACCGTCAACTTCTTTAAGGATAACTTCTGGACGAGAAACTTGTAGTTCGTAGCCTTCGCGACGAAGCATTTCAATCAAGATTGAAAGATGTAGTTCCCCACGGCCAGAAACAACCCAAGCACCGGGATCATCAGTATCGTCAACTCGTAAGGAAACGTCCGTATGCAATTCTTGCTTCAAACGTTGTTCCAATTGACGTGAAGTAACAAATTTTCCTTCCCGACCAGCAAAAGGCGAATCGTTAGTTCTGAAGGTCATTTGCAAAGTTGGTTCGTCAATCCGCAAAACTGGCAATGCTTCTGGGTGTTCGGCATCTGCAACGGTTTCCCCAACGAAAATGTCTTCCATCCCGGAAACGGCAATTAAATCACCGGCCTTAGCTTCCTTAATTTCCAACCGTTTCAAGCCAAAGTAACCAAATAGCTTAGTAACCCGGAAGTTCTTCTTACTACCATCCAACTTCATTACGGTAACGTTATCGCCAACCTTAATGGTACCGCGGAATACCCGACCAATTCCGATCCGACCCACGAAATCGTTATAATCAAGCATTGCTACTTGGAATTGAAGTGGTTGATCAGAAGTATCTTCCGGAGCAGGAATGGTCTTCACAATCGTGTCAAAAATTGGTTTCATCGTGTGTTCTTGTTCTGCAGGATCTGAGGAGAAGCTTGAAGTTCCGTTCAAAGCTGAAGCGTAAACCACTGGGAATTCAAGTTGATCTTCGTCAGCACCAAGTTCAATGAACAAGTCCAAAACTTCGTCAACTACTTCTTCAGGACGAGCACCGGGGCGGTCGATTTTGTTAACTACCACGATTGGAGTTAAGTGTTGTTCCAAAGCTTTCTTCAATACGAACCGGGTTTGCGGCATGGTACCTTCAAATGCGTCCACAACTAACAAAACCCCGTCAACCATGCGCATGATCCGTTCTACTTCACCACCGAAGTCCGCATGTCCTGGAGTATCTAAGATATTAATTTGCTTGTCGCCATAACGAACAGCCGTATTCTTAGAAAGAATGGTAATTCCACGTTCCTTTTCGATTGCGTTGGAGTCTAACGCCCGATCTTCGATTTGAACGTGTTCATCTAACGTGTCCGATTGTTTTAACAATTCATTAACTAACGTTGTTTTACCGTGGTCAACGTGAGCAATAATCGCAATATTTCTAATATCGTCTCTTAATTTCAAAATTTGTTTCTCCCTTTCGTTTTGCAATGGCTTTACATAAAAAAACCTGTGACTCATTGTTCGGTCACAGCACAAGCTCATTTTACTATGTTCATTATAGTAGCAAATGCCTTTTTCGTAGCAACTAGTACAACGCCCGATTTTAGCATATTAAGTGGGCTTCCGTCAATACGGTCAACCATGAGTCCCAATACCATCGCTAAAGCGTTTCCAGCCGCAAAATCCCACGGTTTAAGCGTGGATGCATAGCCGACTTGCTTACCTAAAATCACTCGGCTAAATTCAATTCCCGCACTTCCTAAGACCCGTGAACCTAAGCTTTGTGCCTCAATTGTTTGAAAATTAAATTTATTTGCAATTAACATCGGACCGCTTAGCCCTACCAATCCCTCTGCTAACGGCAGATTTTCCGGCGAGGTTAGTTTCACTTCGTTACAATAGGCGGCACCCAGTCCTGGCCCTCCATGTAGCAATCGGTCACGCATCACGTCGTAAATATAACCCAAAATTGGGTGTCCGTCCTCATACAACGCAACCATTACGGCAAAGTCTTCACCCTGTTTTACAAAGTTCATGGTACCATCGATCGGATCGATTACCCACACTAAACCAGTAGAATCAGTGATTTGACGTTCAGTTTCTTCTGCCAATATTTTAGCTGGCTGCAATAACGGTTCTAAGAAGGCAATGATCCTTTGCTGGTTTTCTTTATCTAGCGAAGTTACTAAATCACGCCGCCCCGTTTTTTGTCCAACAGCATAATGTTTTTGCATTTGTTCTAAAATAAATTGGCGATCCTGCCGCAAAAAATCACAAATTTGTTGATCAATTTGTTCTAATTGGGTTTTAGTGATATCCATTTTCGGTCACCTTAATAATTTTTACACCTTCATCACGAAGTTGTTTAACTGCTTGAAACGGCTGCATTCCTGAATTTTGTTCAAATTCACGATAAATTCGTTTCTCTTCACTTTTATTCGGAACCACTTGCCGAAATTTGTCGTAGGCGTTCTTTAACGTTTGCTTTTTAACGCCCTTTTGATAGCTTTCTTCAATTTTAGTAAAGAAATCTACTACGTCCGTAATCTCTTGAACATTCCACCGTTCGTCCAACGGATAGCTAAAATTTTCCTTAATTCCCACAATGCTACCTCACTAAAGATTTATTTTGTATTCTCTTTAATCTATATTATACTTAATATCAGACAAATTGGAGGTTTTTATCTTGATTAAAATGAATGATATCACGCGAGATGGTAATCCAGTTTTGCGCAAACGGGCCGAAAAGCTGACTTTTCCTCTCGATCCCAAGTATCTTAAAGTTGCTGACGAAATGATGGAATACCTAAAAAACAGCCAAGATCCTAAAATCGCTCAAAAATATCATTTAAGAGCGGGCGTTGGTTTGGCGGCTCCCCAAATTGGCCTATCAATCCAAATGGCCTCAGTTTTGGTTCCCGGACCAGATGACGAGATTATCTTTGAAGAAACCCTCGTAAATCCAGTTATCGTCAGTCAGTCCGTTCAAGTTGCTGCACTCGACGAAGGTGAAGGTTGCCTTTCAGTAGACAAAGAAGTCCCTGGCTACGTTCCCCGCTACGACCGGATCACCATTCGGTACCAAACCGTTGAAGGTGAAGAAAAAACTATAAAACTACGTGATTACCCCGCAATCGTATGTCAACATGAAATCGATCACCTTAAGGGAACCCTATTCTATGATCACATTAACAAAAAGGATCCATTTTCAATTGACGATAACGCCATTTTGATTGGTTAAAGATCATAAGAATGACAAAAGACGCAGGTTTCTCCATTATTTTAGGAGAAGCCCTGCGTCTTTTTATTTTCTATAATTTGCTTAAGTCCTTTAAGTAATTTTTAGTTTGCTCGTTAATCAGGTAAACTACATCAACCTCTAAAATGTTTTTGTTTGCCCATAAATCTGAAACACGCAACATCGGTTCTTGGTTTTCCATTAAATCTTTCCTTTGACAATACTGTGTTAGCCAATAATCAATTCGGTCACCCACATCTCTAAAATTGCCCTGGTCGTTAAGTTTAATCTTGTAGTTAAACCCCACAACTGCCTGTCCCCAAACATCTGCTACAGACGTACCGCGCTTAGTAACCAATACAAAACCCTGAGAACGCATTTGCTCAGCCACGAATCCCATGGCCTCATCAACGATGGTTTCGCCTGAGTTACGGACAATCGTCGCTGCTTTCGAAACCCTACGCCGTTTTATATAAACCATTAGCGCTAACACTGCCAGCACAAGCAACAATCCCAAAATGATTAATTTCATTGAACGTCCGTCCTTTCAAAACCCTAATTCTATACTTATAAGTACCGCTGTGATAAAATATTCTAAGATGCGTTGTAGCAATACAACTTATTGAACGGGAAAAACTTTATTTTTATTGGAACACATTTTTATTGAAGAAGGAAGGAAAAAACATGATCTTTAAAATTTATTATCAAGAATCAAAAAAAGAAATGCCACGCCGGGAGAACACACGCTCACTATATATTGAAGCTGACTCTCAACCAGAAGCAATTAAGCGTGTCGAAGACCACAATCCCGATTTTAACCTCGAACAAATTGAAGTTTTAGAGGGGAAAGCCCTTGAATACGAACAACAAGGGGTAAACTATAAGCTTGTGGAGTACTAAGCGATGGGTAAGATTAATATAAAAAATAACGAGACGGCCGTTTATGCAATCGGTGGTCTAAATGAGATTGGAAAAAACACCTATGGAATCCAATTTCAAGACGAAATTATTGTTGTAGATGCCGGTATCAAATTCCCTGAAGACGAACTTTTAGGAATCGATTACGTCATCCCCGATTATCAATTTTTAGTCGCAAACCAACAAAAAATAAAGGCTTTAGTGATCACCCATGGTCACGAAGACCACATTGGTGGAATCCCGTTTCTACTACAACAAATTAACGTGCCAATCTATGCTAGTCCACTAGCTGCCGCCTTAATCCGGGGCAAACTTGAAGAGCACGGATTGTTAAAAACTACCGAAATTCACGAAATTAACGAAGATACCGTGATTAAGTTCCCTAAAACTAGCGTAAGCTTCTTTAGGACCACCCATTCTATTCCGGACACTCTCGGAGTAGCGGTGCACACCCCTTCTGGCGTGATTGTGGAAACTGGTGACTTCAAGTTCGATCTCACCCCTACCACCCACCAGCCGCCTAATTTACAAAAAATGGCTAAGTTAGGTGACGAAGGCGTACTGTTATTGATGTCCGATAGTACGAATGCTGAACGTGACGAATTTACTAAATCCGAACGCTGGGTTGGTAAATCAATCCGTAAAATTTTTGAAGAAGTTCAAGGACGCATCATTTTTGCGACCTTTGCTTCCAATATTTCCCGGATTCAAATGGCCGCCGAGGCTGCGCTGAAGCACGGCCGTAAAATTGCGGTCTTTGGGCGCTCTATGGAAGCAGCGTTAGTTAACGGACGTGAACTAGGTTACTTAGATATTCCTGACGAAGCGTTGGTTAATGCTGAAGAAATCCGGCACCTCCCCGCTGATAAAGTATTGATTATGTGTACTGGCTCGCAGGGTGAGCCAATGGCCGCCCTAAGCCGAATCGCTAACGGGACTCACCGACAAATTTCGATTGAACCTGGTGATACAGTTGTATTTTCAAGTAATCCGATTCCTGGAAACACAATCAGTGTAAATAACGTAATCAACGAATTGGAAGAAGCCGGAGCACGAGTTATTCATGGTAAAGTCAACAACATCCACACTTCTGGACACGGTGGCCAAGATGAACAAAAACTAATGCTCCGTTTAATGAAACCTAAATACTTCATGCCAATCCATGGCGAATACCGGATGCTTCAATTGCATACCGAATTAGCTCACGACTGTGACATCCCCTTCGAAAATAGCTTTATCATGTCCAATGGGGACGTCTTAGCCTTAACTAAAGACTCTGCTCGGCGTTGCGGTCATTTTAATGCCGGGGACGTCTATGTTGATGGTAATGGCATTGGCGACATTGGTAACGTCGTTTTACGTGATCGTCAATTACTCTCTGAAGAAGGTTTAGTGGTCGTCGTAGCCACCATTAACCTCAAGACCAAAATGATTGAATCAGGACCAGATCTATTATCGCGTGGGTTTGTTTACATGCGTGAATCTGGGGAACTCATTAATGAAGGACGGCGGCGAATGTTTGCCACGATTCGGCAAGCCATGCGCAACCCCCACGCTAACGAAGCTTCAATTAACCGGGCAATCATTGATGATTTACAAAAATTCCTGTACGACCAGACCGAACGTCACCCTGTAATCATTCCAATGTTAATTATGGATTAAAATTTCAAACACCGCTAAATCAAAATTAGCGGTGTTTTTTAATATCCAAACGCTTGCAATGCGGCTTAACTACTCCACTTAACTTGCCTACCCCTACGCAACAATCCTGCTAAATTTCACTATTGAAAATTGATTCCGTGCTAACGAGAACATACAAAAAGGCCCCGCTAGTAAAAGCGGAGCCTTGAGAAGACGACTGTTAGTCAATCTTATTTAACTCTCCCAGCAAAGCTTGGGTAGAAGTATGATGAAATTGTTTGTACTTTAACGTTTTGACCAAAGGTTGGTGCACTTGCGTATTGGTTGTTACCAAGGTAAATACCAACGTGGTAAGTTGCTCCTGGAGTACCCCAGAATAACAAGTCACCTGGTTGAGCAGCTGAAACTGACTCTTTGTTAACGTATGATTCCATTGCTACGGTGTAGCTTGGTAAGCTAATCCCTGCAGCATGTTGGAATACGTAAGATACAAAACCAGAGCAGTCAAATCCTGCAGGTGTCTTACCGCCCCAAACGTAAGGAATGGTGTTGTTAGCTAACGAAGTAGCCAAACCGGTAACTGATCCTGTGTTTTGGACGTTGCTAGTTGCTGCACTTGATGGTGCCGCTGATGAAGCGACGTGGTTTGTTGAAGCTGCAGGAGCACTCGATGGTGCTGCCGATGAAGCGACATGATTAGTCGTTGCAGGAGCACTTGATGGTGCTGCTGACGAAGCGACATGATTTGTAGCTGCAGGAGCACTCGATGGTGCTACTGATGAAGCGACATGGTTTGTTGCTGCAGGAGCACTTGATGGTGCCGCTGATGAAGCAGCTTGTTGTTGCTTACTAATTTGTGGAGCAGCTGAACTTGCTGCTTGGTTTGCATTAGTAGCAACCGAAGCACTGCTTGCTGCAGAAGCAGGTTTGCTGTAGCTATGGCTTGCTGCACTATTTGCTTGAGTAGAAGAAGCTGTTGCTACACTACTTGGAGCAACTGAACTTGGAGCTACAGAGCTTGCTGCACTCGAAGTAACTGCACTACTTGGAGTTTGGCTAGCTGCAGAACTGCTTTGTACCGCTGAAGAAACTGCTGCACTATTGGAAGCTGCTGATTGAGTAGCTTGCGAAGTTGGAGTTTGTACTTGTGGCTTAGCAGCTGAACTTGCTGGTGCTGCAGGTGCTACATATGTACTGTGTGTTGAAACGGTATTTCCGCTAGGAATGTTAAGTTGTTGTCCCACAAGAATTAATGAGCTAGTCAAGTGGTTTGCTTGCATTAAAGCGTTAACTGAAACACCATAACGCTGAGCAATTACTGAAAGACTGTCGCCACTCTTTACCGTAACCGAGTCAGCCTTTACTTTGTCACTAACACTTGTTTTGGGTTCGGCGTTGTTCTTTTCTGGAATATTGATTTCTTGACCAACAAAAATCAAGTGACTGTTTTGATTAATGTTATTCAAGGATTCAATACTCTTAATGGAAACTCCGTATTTTTGAGAAAGTGCCCAAACTGTGTCGTTCTTTTGAACCTTCACAGAATCAGCATGCGCAACTGCTTGTGAACCGCCAGCAACAAGTAATCCCGCACCGGCTACTCCGGCAAGCAATAATTTGGACGCATTTGATTTAGATTTAGATACCATTATAAGTTTGTCCACTCCTTAAAGTTTTCGATTTATATATTATTTCATTCGACTTTATTCAAAATAAATTATAATTGGTTTTGCACGTCTATAATATTAGCATTTTTCGCCAACTTTGAAAACACTATTTATACATCAGATATTCAATTTTTCTTTAGGAATTCTTATAAACCCCTTCAATACGGTGTTTAACAAAACTTAATAAATTCAAATTTTTTTGTCCCGCTTTTTTGATAAAAAGCTTAATTTCAAGCATATTTAGCTAGCGTTACAGTTTTGTTACAAAAAAAGCACATTGTTACAAACCTTGTAACAATATGCTTTATTGCATTAACTATTTTTATGCATAAAATGAATATTTATTAGTTATTAGTAGTGCGCCGTGGCTTCCAGATTCCCATAATGAACCCTGCAACTACTGCCCCAATTAAGACTGATAGGACGTAGAAGAGCTTGTGATCCGCTAACGCAATTACCCAAAGGCCACCATGTGGTGCAGGAACGCTAACTTTCCAAAGCTGACTTAGTCCACCACCAATTGCTGAACCTACAATACTTGAGCCGATTACTCGGAGCGGATCAGCCGTAGCAAATGGAATTGCCCCTTCGGTAATGAAGGAAATTCCTAATACCCAGTTAGAAATCCCCGCTTCGCGTTCTTGTTCAGTGAACTTCTTTGGCCAGAAAGTTGTCGCAATAGCCGTTGCTAATGGTGGAACCATCCCACCTACCATTACGGCCGCCATTAGATCACCATTTTTGGTTGACGTAAAGGCCGCAATCGCAAATGCGTAAGCCGCTTTATTAAACGGACCACCCATATCAATCGACATCATTCCGGCTAAGACAGCTCCTAAGAGGACTGCATTACCAGTACCCATGCCTTCCAAAACGCCAGTTACCCAAGCGTTTACCGCCGCAAATACCGGGTTAATAATGAAGAACATTAAGGCCCCAACTAACAATAAACTGACAATTGGGTAGAATAGCATCGGTTTCAAACCTTCTAATGATTTAGGAATGAAGCGGAAGAACTTCTTTAGCGCATTGACAATTAAACCAGCCGCAAAACCAGCGATCAATCCACCAATGAAACCTGAAACACTATTAGTATGCATAATGCTTGCCGCCGATTGGGTAGCCATGTAACCACCAACTACCCCGGGCATTAACGCAGGTAAATCACCAATTGATTGAGCAATAAACCCAGCTAAAATTGGAATTAAGAACGAAAAGGCGTAATTACCGATATCGTTTGGGAAGGTGAACCATAAGCTGGTTGCCGAAGTATATCGTTCAATAAAGAACGAAATCGCCATGATAATCCCACCACCAACTACGAATGGTAGCATGTGAGAAATTCCGTTCATCAAGTCCTTATATACTTCGTTCCAAAAACCGCCCTTAGATTCATCAGCAGCATCATCGCCATCGGCTTGGCTTGCATGGAACGTGCTTGCCTGATGATTTTCGACCATTTCAATTAATTCATCAGCTTTGTTGATCCCATCAATTACCGGCCGATTTAGCAAGGGTTTCCCATTAAAACGCGCCATTTCAACCTTTTTATCGGCAGTGACAATTACTCCGTCTGCACGTTCAATATCTTCCTTAGTTAAACGATGCTTTACCCCTTCGGAACCGTTAGTTTCAACCTTAATATCGATTCCCTTATCTTTAGCTGCTTTTTTCAAAGCTGCTTCCGCCATGTAAGTGTGGGCAATTCCGTTAGGACAAGCTGAAACCGCAACGATAAATGGTTTTTGGGTTGCTGAAGTTTCTTCAGTTGCAGGAGCCGCATTCGTTGCAGGAGCTTCTTCCTGAGCGTCTGCAGCATCTTCGGCATCCTTCGCCGCTTCCGCTTCTTCAAACAATTTAATCACGTCGTCAGCACTTTCCGCTTTTTTCAACTTCGCAACTAGGTCCGGGTTGATTAACAAACTGGAAAGTTTTGCCAGCGCTTGTAAATGGGCGTTATTCGCGCCCTCAGGAGCTGCAATCATAAAGAAGAGGTGGACTGGTTGTCCATCTAAGGCATTAAAATCAACGCCTTGACTGCTCTTAGCAAATAACACGGCTGCTTGGTTAACCGCATCAGTTTTAGCATGTGGCATAGCAATCCCATCACCAATTCCGGTGGTGGATTCTGCTTCCCGATCTAATATCCCTTTAAGATACTTCGCACGATCGGTAACGACTCCTTCAGCCACGTACTTATCAATCATTTCGTTAATCGCTGCTTCTTTTGAATCAGCTTTTAAATCTAGAATCATCAAATTTGGTTTGAGTAGATCCTTAATTTTCATCCTTCATGCCTCACTTTTCAAAAATTTCAATTGCGTTAGCAACTTCATCAATCTTAGCTTTGGTGGCAATGTCTAGTGAAAAGGCCGTTGCACTACCACAAGCTAAGCCTTGTTTAAAGGCCCGTTGCTTATCGTGGGATTTAACCAATTCTCCAACAAATCCAGCAAGCATTGAATCACCTGCCCCAACCGAATTAACAACGGTGCCTTTAGGTGCAAAACTGCGGAAAACCTGATCCTCAGTAACGAGCATCCCTCCTTCGCCAGCCATTGAAATCATTACATTTTGAGCGCCCATTTCAATTAGCTTTTTACCATATTCTTCAATTTGGTCATCGGAAGTTAGCTTTACCCCGAATAAATCTCCGAGCTCATGATTGTTAGGCTTAACGACCAGCGGACGGCTATCCAACGTATCTAACAAACCTTGTCCCGTTGTATCAACCGCGAAGCTCGCTCCATTTTGGCCGATTTTCTTGATAATGTCATCGTACAAAGTTTGTGGTAAGTTTGCGGGAACACTACCGGAGAAAATCACTACGTCGCCTGCCCCAACCTGGTCGAACTTGGCCATGAATTGGCTTAGCTCTTCATCGTCAATATTAGGCCCCAACGCGTTTAATTCCGTTTCTTGTTGAGCGTGAATTTTCACATTAATCCGGGTGTCTTCCTTAATGCCAACAAAATCGGAATGGACTCTTAATTCCGTCAAGGCGGTAGCCACAAATTGCCCGGTAAATCCCCCTAAAAATCCAAGGGCGGTATTTTCCACATCTAGTTCATTAAGAATCCGGGAAACGTTGATCCCCTTCCCCCCAGGAAACTTACTTGCAGACTTCAATCGATTAACTAGCCCAACTTGCATTTCGTCTAAGCTGATTACGTAATCGATTGAGGGATTAAGCGTTACTGTATAAATCATTTTTGAACCTCCAAGTAATTTAGTTGCTGATCAGTTTTTAACCATTCTGGACATTCGTCAGCAATGATGGTTACGTCCTGTAAATCAGCAAACCTTGCAAAAGAAGTCTGATCAAATTTACTACAGTCTGCCAAAACATATGCGTCTCGACTTTGTTCAATTGCCGTGGATTTAATTTGCGCTTCCTGAATGTCCGGAGTGGTTAACCCTTGAACACGGTCGATTCCGTTCGTTCCCATAAAGCAGCGGTCAAAACGGAAAGTACGCAACCGATCGACCACTTCAGCGCCGATTAACGCTCGGGTCTTGTTTTTTAGCTGTCCGCCAACTAAGTAAGTCTTTATATCAAAATCAGACAATAAGCTAGCAATCGATAAGCCATTCGTGACCACTAGCAAACCCTTGAGTTCCGCTAAATAAGCAATCATTGAAGCGGTAGAAGTACCAGCGTCCAAAAAAATCACTTCGTTGTCTTGGACAAGTTCCGCGGCCCGTTTACCAATTTCATTCTTTTCTAGTAAGTTCAGTTTGGACTTTACTCGAAAATCAGTTTCATCTTGTAAATTGGTTTCTAAACGAGCTCCTCCATAAATCCTCTTCAACTTTCCGGCTGCTTCTAGGCGTTTTAAATCTCGCCGAACAGTGGAGATAGAAGCGTCGTTTTCTTGCATAATTTCATTAACCTTAACGAATTGACGTTCTTTTAACATTCGCAAAATGTTTTTCTCACGCAGTTCTGTAAGCATTTTCATCAACTCCCTAAAAGAATATATCATCATTTTTCGCCAAAATCAATCAAAATTGTTCAAAATAATTCATTTTTGTTCAAAAAGATTCAAACGAGCGTGGATTTTTATATTTTCATCCTCTGGTATCGGATTCTTTACAAAGTTACGTGCAAAAAAGTGACCCGGGAAAACTAAAAAATCCTTTTTAGGGTGAAACTATAAAAAATTTAACGGGTTGCCTTTAATAGCGTCAAAAGTCAACCCGTTCCGCTTAACAAAAAACGACCATATGCCAATTTAGGCATAATAGTCGTTTATTAGGTAAGACGCACAAGCTAGCCGTCTTTTATTTTCCATAAACTATTAGTTTAAATTATTCAAATTCCTCTTCAATAGCTTCTTTAGGATCCTTTGGCCGGCGTCTTTTGATCTTAATTCCTAACAGATCAATAAAGAAGGCCACCGTAGGAATTCCCACGATTAGCCCCCACGTTCCAATCATCTTTGCGCCAATGATTAACGTAATGAAGGTGACAAACACTGGTAAATCTGTGGCTCCCGCCATTAGTCGAGGATGTAGGAAATACGATTCGAAAAAGTGGATTACCGCCACTAACGCTAACACTTCGACTACTGAAACCAATCCATTTGCCGAAAAAGCCACAATACTCAACGGAATTAAGGAGATCAACACCCCCGCGACCGGTATCAAGCCTAAAACAAAAACAATGATGGCCATCAACAAGAGTTTAGGAATCCCAATTATCCATAAACCAATCACCATCAGTCCGGTATTAATGCTACAAATGATTAGCTGCGTCTCAATCACGGTCCCTAAAATTAAAACGTACTTTCGTAACAAATAATATATAAGGTTAAATAGCCCTTGGTATCGGCTATGTAAAATCGCGTGTCCAAACTCCCGTAAGTGGTTGTAAGTTAAGTTGAAAACTAAGCTTAAGAATAACGCAATCATCACGTGTTCAGCCGCAATCCCAATCCGGCCTAATTGGTTCAATCCCGACATGGCAAGGTGCTGGCTGCCCTTAACCGCCGTGGTGTTTTTTGCAATTTCATTAATGATTCCTTGAAAATATTTGTTATTAAAAGCATCGCTGTTAATCGCTTGCCCAATCAACGCGGGGATCCCCTTTAATTGGTCATAAAGCATTGAAGCGGTGAAAGAAAATACCACGGCCGCAAACGCTAACAATACCGAGTAAAAAATCAAGGTACCGAGCGGTTGATTGACATGCAGATACTTTCGAATATTTTTAATACCCACGTGGGCAACAAACGAGAAAATGACAATCAGCAAAATTTGCGACATAAACCCGCGTAAAAGATACACAATTAATAGCAGAGCCGCCAACGTTGTCCAGAGTTGTACCGACTTCTTTTGCCAAATCCTTACTAAAACGTCCATTATTTTCCTCCAATTATATCTTAAAGGGCCTGCACAAATTATAATCTGTTGCAGGCCCTTTTGGAAAATATTTATTAATATTTAATGGTTATTTAATTAGTTTTTGCTTTTAAATAGCGGTGCGAGCGGTTCGTTGTTGTAAATCATCTTGATTGCGTTCCCTAATAAAGGTCCCACTGATAATTCGACTAACTTTTCAAAGCGCTTCTCCTCACCAATCCTAATGGAGTCGGTAACGATCACTTTAGATAGCTTGGAAGCTTGTAAAATTTGGGGTGCGTTCCGCGAAAAGATTGCGTGGGTAGCTGCACCATAAATTTCAGTAGCACCAGCATTATGCAAAGCTTCGGCCGAAATTGTCAGCCGGGTTCCCGTATCAATCATATCGTCGATCACTAAGGCAACTTTTCCTTTAACGTCACCGATGATCTCCGTAGGAATTTCGTTGAGGTTTTCCGCCGATTCTTCGTTACGGTTATCAATAATCGCAATCGGAGTTCCTAATAATTCCGCCATGTTCCGTGCCCGAGAGACACTCGCGTGGTCTGGAGAAACGACCACGAGGTTTTCAGAATCAAAATTATGTTCTTGGAAATAGCTTGCTAACAAAGGCGCCGCCGCCAAATGGTCGACTGGAACATCAAAGAATCCTTGAATCTGCGGAGCATGCAAATCTAGAGTTAATACCCGCGTAATGTCATCATCTTCCAACAAATTAGCAATTAATTTTGCCGTAATGGGTTCCCGTGAACGAGCCTTGCGATCTTGACGGGAATAGCCGTAATAAGGAATCACTACGTTGATCTGCCGAGCACTGGCCCGCCGTAATGCATCAACCATGATTAACAGCTCCATCAAAGAATCGTTAATCGGATCCGAAATTGATTGAATCACGTACACTTCCGCTCCCCGAATACTTTCTTCAATGTTAACTTGAATTTCTCCGTCGCTGAATTGCTTAATGGTTGCCTTTCCTAATGGAATTCCTACTTCGTTTGCAATTTTTTCTGCTAACGCCCGATTCGAATTTAAAGAGAATATTTTCATTCTTCTTTTTGCTTTGCTTTCCACGGCTAAACCTCCAATTTTTATCTACCGCTATTATAGCCATCTTTAGTTATCAACTTCAACAAATACTTAAAGAAAATCCCGGGGAGTCACCCCGTCCATCCCAATCATCGGATCGATTTTTCCGGTTTCTACCAGTTGTTTAGTCAAAAGAGTTGGTTCATCCCCGCTAGTTGCGAAAGTTTCCGTAACTTCTGGCTTTGTAAGGATCGACTTACGCTGAGGTTCCCCTGCTTCGCTTTTTTCCGAAGTCGTTTTGGGTTCAGACTTTTCTGCAATTGGCTTTTCCGTTATGGCAATTTCCGGATTAAGTCGCTTAACTAAGCCAGTTTGCCGGTTAGCCGATTCGTTTTGTACAGCCCGTTGGTAAGCTTCTACCTCACCTAGTAAAATGATGGAGTCTGACGCCCGGGTTAACCCCGTATACAAAAGGTTGCGCTGTAACATCCGGTAATACTGGCGTACCATCGGTAAAATCACCACCGGAAACTCGCTTCCTTGCGATTTATGAATCGAAACGCAGTAAGCTAACGTCAACTGGTTTAGATCATTTTTTCCATAGGTAACCTCGTTGCCATCATAATCAACAATTAACTGTGCGTGACCCTTTCCCGCTTTTTCGGTAACTATTCCAGTTATTTCCCCGATATCCCCGTTAAAAATATTATTTTCAGGTGCGTTAACTAACTGTAAAACTTTATCACCAATCCGAAATTGCTGGTGATTTGCTTCTAAATATTTAGGGTGATCAGTTTGCGGGGGGTTAAGCACCCGTTGCAAATGACGATTGATTTCATCGATCCCTGCGGCTCCGCGGTACATTGGCGCTAAAACTTGGAGGTCGTTTTTAGACAGTCCCCGAGCCACCGCGCGTTCCGCAATTTGATCGATTGCATCCGCAACTTGGTAAGCACTCGCCTTAATAAACGATTTGTCAGGACGATTTTGGGTAAAATCATCCGGCATTTCTCCGTTTTGAATGCTGTGCGCCATTTGGATAATTGAAGAATCCTGCTCTTGCCGATAAATTTTAGTTAATGAAATTGTTGGAATTTTTTGACTACGAATCAAGTCACTAAAAACTTGTCCCGGTCCCACCGACGGTAACTGGTCCTTATCACCAACTAACACAACTTGCATTTCGGCGTTAATCGCTGAAATCAAGGTATTGAACAGCCCCGTATCCACCATGGACATTTCGTCCACCACGAGAAGTTCTCCCCGTAATTCCTGGATTTGTTCGTCGTGTAAATCGTCATTCCCGTTCAAGCCCAATAAACGATGGATGGTTTTAGCGGGAACACCGGTAACTTCACTCAACCGCTTTGCAGCCCGACCAGTGGGAGCAGCCAGTTGAATGGGATAATCCTGGTCCGGATTGGCGTTGGGGTCAAGATCTAGATCGTGCAGTTCCGCAAAACTATTGATTAGTCCCTTTACAATGGTGGTTTTACCAGTACCAGGCCCCCCAGTAATAATGGTAATTCCGTGATACAGCGCCATTCTAATTGCGTTATTTTGAGTTTCGTCATACTCGAGCGCAAGATGTTCTTCCGCGCGTTTAATTGCCCGGTCAACCGCTTTTTCGTTAACCTTAGGAGGATTCTTAAGCAGATGCTGGAGCTGGTAGCCAATCGCTTCTTCCGCTTGGTAAAGCCATTTTAAATAGATTTGACCGTTTTCTCCAACCACCCGTCCTTGTTTACCCAACTCAAGTACTTGTTCAGCAATCTTTTCAGCATTAATTTCGTTTCCCAATAGTTGCTGTGCCCTTTGCAGCATTACTTCCGCAACCATGTAAGTATCTCCGGTGCTGTTACACCACTCTTGAATCGTGGCTAAAATACCACTTTGTAAGCGTCCTGGAAAATCAACCGAAAAATTTAGCTGCTGGCCAATTGCGTCGACACGCTTAAATCCAATATTTTCGATGTCATTAGCTAACTGATACGGATTTTCTTCGATAATTTTCAAGGTATCTTCGCGATATTTTGCAATTACGTTATCGGCGGTTTTGCCTGAAATCCCCAAATCCGCGAGTTTGATCAGGATCTTCTCCATCCCATTGGATTCAGCTAGCACCGTTTCAATCACGTCCGCCTGCGCGCTTGATAGTCCGATATCCCTAAGCACCTGGGCATTATCCTTAATTACGTCAATGGCGTCCATTCCCAGTTGTTTAACAATCTTTTCAGCAGTTTTCTTTCCAATTCCCTTAAATTGCGAGCCCGCAAAATATTCAACTAACCCTTCCTTAGTATCTGGTCCTAACCGACTAGCCTGGCTTAATTGAATCTGGGTTCCGTACTTGGGGTGTTCCACCAATTTGCCCTTAAATTGGTACTTAGCTCCCTCCTGAACTTCCGCCATGTTGCCAGTTACCACAATTTGGGGTTCCTTCCAATCAAAGTCTTGATCAACCACGTCAATCAAAACCACCTTAAATAAACTAGTGGGACTTTCAAAAAAGACGGCGTTAACCGTCCCGGTTAACTCCACCATTTTATTCATGGAAGTTGCTTTTTTTGGAGGTGCTGCTGAACCTTCATCACCAAAAAGGTTTAGTTTCTCAAATGCCATTAATCCGCTTCCTTTGACGAATGCAATAGTTTATCAATATCGACTAGGCGTTGCTTTGCTTTACTGAAAAATTCGGGATCAATTTGTTTAGCTTTGGCAAAGTAATCGTTATCTGGTTGCTGGGTCAAGGTCATTTCGACCACTCCCCGGTTAAATAATAATTTCGCAGTATTTTTATTTTTCAACGCCACGTCGTAATATTTTTGGGCCGCTTGAGCCTCTCCCATTGCTAAATTGATATCGCCCATTAATTCATTAGTCTCTGGATCTTGCTGATGCTGTTCTAGCGCAGTCAATGCAAAGGCAAAGGCTAGCTTATACTGACTTTGTGCGTAATACCCTTGGGCAATCATTAGGTTAGCGTCGTGCCGGTATTGAGGATCTTTAACGGTTTGAAATGTAGCGTTGGCCCGCTCATAAAGCCCTGTTGCGTAATAAACATTGCCGAGCCCGTAAGTAAGTAAATCTTGGCTAGGTTGATCACTAAAAAGTCCCCGTGCTTTAACTAGGAGTTCTTCAGCTTGATCAAAACTTTGCTGTTTAACCAAAACCGTGGCTAAAGCATAATAGTTTTGGGCATTGTGTGGATCTTGATCAATTTTTTGAATCAATTCGTGAACTAAATTTTGGTTTTCTTCATTTTCTTTTTTTTCCGTCATCTTTTCACCTTAAATCACGTCTGTAGGATCCGTTTTTTTAGTTAAGTAGCTAGTATCGTTCCAGTCCAAGAGCCGGTACGTCTTTCCCTGATCCTGGGTTTCTAGGATAGTGGTACTAGTGTTGGCGAGGCCGCCCCGTTTGCGTAAGTCGGGTAACGGAACCTCTAATAACGCGTTAATAATCGCGTTTAACGCGGCTCCGTGGCTTACAATAATTACCTGGTCATCGTCGCCAGGATTGGATTCACAAATCCGTAAAATTGCTGGACGCATTCGTTCAATGAGGTGTTGAAAGGTCTCTCCCTTAATTCGGGCGGGGAAATAGCGTTCGGGGTGGTTACGAAAAGCATCCACTTCTTCAGCATATTTCTTTTCAACGTCGACAAATTTCATTCCCTCCATCACGCCTAAATCAAATTCCCGTAGACGACTGAGAATTGTTAAAGGGGTTGCGTGACCTTGCAATTCATCCAGTTCGTGTTGCAAAGTGGTGGCCGTCACCCGTGCCCGACGAAGCGGGCTGGCATATATGTGGCGGAACTGCTGGGGTGCTAAAAAAGCGGCTAATTGCTTAATTTCCGCGTAGCTCTCTTTTAAAAGCGGAGAGTCCCCCTTTGCTCCTTGATAACGCCCTTCTAAATTCCATTCGGTCTTTCCATGTCTTACAAAATATAATTTTGTCAAATCTCTCGTCCCTTTATCAATGTGTTTACCCACTATTTTAACATTAAACGCTAAATTGGTAATAGTAACGCTAGCCTTTTAACGGCAAAGAAAAAGGCCGGGGAAATTTTCCCCCGACCCTATTTGGTATTCTTTTTAATTGTACTGAAAGTCGTCTTTGCTAAACTTGCGTTATCAAACACGGAAAAATCAGCGAACCCATTTTTAAACGTATTGCAATTGTTGATTGCTCTCGCTATAGGCAGCATCAATAATTCCGCCACCGATGCACTCTTCACCATCGTAAAGCACGAGGGCTTGGCCTGGCGTAATTGCCCGAGCAGGCTCGTCAAAATCAACGGTAACCTTCGAGAAATCGTCGCTGAAATGCACCGTCACTGGAACATCCTTAGCACGATAACGGAACTTAGCCGTGCACCGGAAGTCATGGCCGCGCTCTTCGCCCAACCGGTTTACAAAATGCATGTCGGAAGCGTCCAAGCTAGCGGCGTAAAGGTGCGGATTATCAAATCCTTGACCAACGTACAGGATATTCTTGGAAAGGTCCTTACCAACCACGAACCAAGGCTCGTTGTTCTTAGAACCGCCCCCAATTCCGAGTCCGCGACGCTGACCGATGGTGTAGTACATCAATCCAGCGTGCTCGCCCTTAACTTCGCCATCAAGGGTCATCATCTTACCAGGCTTTGCAGGAAGGTAGTTGCTTAAGAACTCACGGAAGTTTTTCTCACCAATAAAGCAGATTCCCACCGAATCCTTCTTATCGTAAACTGCCAAACCAGCTTCCTTAGCAATTGCGCGGACCTCTGGCTTAACCATGCCCCCCAATGGGAACATAACCCGGTCAAGCTGTTCAGCACTAAGTTGGCTCAAGAAGTAGGTTTGATCCTTATTACTGTCCGTAGCGCGCAAAAGGTGCTGATGACCATTTTCGTCGCGCTCCACTTGTGCGTAGTGCCCCGTTGCCACGTAATCAGCTCCTAAACTAATTGCGTAGTCTAGGAAAGCCTTAAACTTAATCTCGTTATTGCAAATTACGTCGGGATTAGGCGTTCGGCCCTTCTTGTACTCGTCTAAGAAGTAGGTAAAGACCCGATCCCAGTATTCCTTCTCAAAGTTAACGGAATAATAAGGAATCCCAATCTTAGCGGCTACCTTAGCCACGTCCTTGTAATCCTCGGTAGCAGTACAGTATCCATTTTCGTCAGTGTCGTCCCAATTTTTCATGAACACCCCAACGACGTCGTAACCCTGCTTTTTAAGCAAATAGGCTACTACGGATGAGTCGACACCGCCGCTCATCCCGACTACAACACGCGTCTTGCTGTTGTCTGTCATTATATATCACCATCATTTCTAGAGATTCTGGAGAATCTTACGATTGAAGGTCGCAATAAATCCAGTAAATTACATTCTATAACAATCAATTCGGAAATTCCACCGTTAACAAAAAGTTAGTAAAAATTATTCTTGCACGAGGACTTCCCGTTCCAATAGTTGGTCAATAATGAAGTGGTATTGCTCCACTAAGGGTTGGTCCTGTTCGCGCTTAAAGATGTTTGCTTTTTGCATTCCGTTAGCGGTCACCGTACTCATTTTAAATGCTGAAAAATCAGGTTTAATCATTATTTTTAACTTAATGCCCTGGTTGTACGGCGAAGTAGCATCCAACGACCGTTCCAAAATAAAGGTTCCGTTGTTTTTAGTAGTGAATCCTAAGTCAGTTAACGTATAACGCTTCAAGTTTTCGCTAAGCCGGTAAACGTGGGGGTCTCCGGCAATGGTAACTTCTTTAGTAAATGCCATGCCTACATCTCCTTACTTTTGTTTTAGGTGCTTTAAACGCTCCTCAATGGCAATAATCTGCTCACACAAGTAGTCTACATCTTCCGTGGTGGTGTTTTTACCAAAACTAATCCGGATTGATTCCCCGATGCGTGGTGAATCAGCTCCGTACATCGCCGTGAGTACGTGGGAAGGTTCCAAACTCCCCGCCGTGCAAGCTGAACCGCCGGAAATTGCAACTCCGGCCAAATCCAAATTAGTTTGCATCACGTAGGTAGACATCCCCTTCAACCAGATGTTAAAGACGTGTTGTAAATTATCTGGCGAAAGTGAGCCATTAATTGCAAAATTAACGTCGTGGTCTTTAAGCTGCTGAATAATTTGTTGCTTAAAGCCGGCGTAGCGTTTTTGTAAATCTGCTTTAGTCTGCTCATCCAGCAAACTTACCGCTTTAGCAAACCCCGCAAGGTTAGCAACGTTTTCCGTACCAGCACGACGCTTATCTTCTTGTTCACCCCCGCGAACAAAACTATCAAAGTTAACTGCTTCATTTTTGTACAGAAAACCAGTCATTTTGGGTCCGTTGAGCTTGTGTGCCGAAGTGGACAAAAGGTCGATATGATCCCGCTTCACGTCAATATCTAACAACCCGTAAGCTTGAACCGCATCGGTATGGAAAACCGCCTGATGATCCTTTAAGATTTCACCAATTTCATGGATTGGCATCCGGCTTCCCACTTCGTTGTTCCCCATCATAATGCTAACTAAGATGGTTTGGTCGTTAAGAGCTTCCTTAAACTGATCTAAGCTAATTACCCCGTCTTCGTTAACGTCTAAATAAACTACGTCAAAGCCCATTTCCTCTAAATGAGCCATCGGTTTTAGTACCGACGGATGTTCAATTTTAGTGGTAATGACCCGCTTACCAAGCTTACGGTTACGTAAAGCCACCTGCGTAATGGCGGTATTATTACTTTCGGTTCCGCCACTGGTAAAAATTATTTCATCATCGTTTGCATTAATACTTTGAGCGATTACGTGACGCGCTTCGTCCAACTGGGCCCGCGCTTGTCGACCAAAGCCATGTAAACTGGAGGCATTGCCCCAGTTATTCTTGAGTTGGTCAGCAATGACATCCACTACTTCAGGAGCAGTCGGTGTAGTCGCCGCGTTATCTAAATATACTTGTTTCACGCTTGCTTCCCTTCCATCTTAAATAAATCAATTAGCATGTTGGCAGAACGTTTTCCTGCCTCAATGATAAATTCATCAAAGGATACTCCAGCTTCGTCATCCCCCGTGTCAGACATTGCCCGGACCACGATAAACGGCTTATGGAACTGGTGGGCAACTTGTCCGATGGCTGCCCCTTCCATTTCACAACATAATGCATCGGGGAAATGGCCTAAAATTGCTTGGACCTTTTCTTGACTGGCAATAAATTGGTCTCCCGTGACGATTAATCCAGTTTTCACGTTTAAGTTAGTATCCTGAGCTGCTTGTTTAAACTTTTCTATTAACGCTGAATCCGCTGCATAACGGGCAACATCTTGTTCTGGTAATTGACCGTAAGCGTACCCAAACGCAGTTGCGTCCACGTCATGATAGGCAACTTCCGCAGACAACACCACGTCGCCTACCGCAAGCCCCTGTCCAATTCCACCAGCAGAACCGGAATGAATTAACGCATCGACTTTAAAATTAGTAATCAAAATTGCAGCAGTAATCCCAGCTTCAACTTTGCCAATTCCAGAGCGGACTAGCACAACTTCGACATCTTCAATACGGCCTTCGTAAAAAATGACCCCGTTAATATCCGTTTGTTTAGTTAGCTCAAGATTTTCCTTAAGCGCCTTAATTTCTTCTTCCATTGCGCAAATTACGCCATACTTCATCTTCTTTTCCACCTATCCTATAAAAAATAAAACGAGAAATACTAATACAATTCCCACCGCTAAAAGTGCAATTGCAATGTTGAGTTTCTTTGCTAAAGCGCGACTTTTTTCTTCAGCAATCTCGTCGGTACTAAACCGCTGTTCGCGACTCGTCCGTAACCGTGATTCATTTTTAGAATCTTCATTTGCAGAAGTTTCCTCCGGCGCCTTTTGTGCGTGAATTTTTTTTTGGTATTCCGCACGGGTTTGATTCTTTTCGTCCAAAAAATCACCTACTTTGTGGTCGCCTGCCAATGGTAAATTGCAAGCACCGTTTTTGCATCTTCAATTTTACCGTCTTCGATTGCTTTTAGCGCTTCGGATAGTGAAAGTTCAAAAACTTTTAAGTTTTCACCTTGGTCTCGCGGTAATTTATCTTCCACCGGTTTTAAATCAGTTGCCTTATAAACCGTCATGTATTCGTCCGTAAAGCCTGGCGCGGAATAAAAGCCGACCATTTTTTCGATCTTTCCGGCAGCGTAGCCCGTTTCTTCGTTTAATTCACGCTTAGCGGTTTCTAAAAAATCTTCACCTGGTTCCACTTTGCCAGCGGGAATTTCAATCGTTGGTTTAGCAACTGGTGCCCGCCATTGTTTTTCAAAAAGGGCTTTGCCGTCTGCAGTCAGCGCCAAGATTGCAATTGCGTCCTGGTGTTTGACTACGTCTCGATTAGCCAACGTGCCATCCGGTAACTCTACCGTTTGTTGGTAAACATCAACAATTTCTCCCTTATACCGGGAAACTGACTTAACTACTTTTTCTTCTAAATCCATTAATCCTGTTCTCCCTTACGAAATACTTTTACAGCCACCAATCCTTTGGGACCCTCAGCCACCATTAACTGGACGACCTCGTTTTCATCTAAAGTTTTAAAATCATCGGATTGTACCGCACTATAATGTACAAAAGCCTTTTCCCCGTTGTCAAGCTCGATGAAGCCGTAACCTTTGGTTTTATCAAAGCTTGTTACCGTACCAGTTTCCAAATTGCCCACTCCTTTTATTATTTAATACCATCATAATCGTGAGAACTACTTCTGTAAATTAAAAAAGAGACTGAATTTTTCAGCCTCTAATTTTAGAGCGTTAGTTACGGGCAAATTTTTTCAAATATACCCGCCCTTTTAAATCTAACGGCGCCCTATTTTTCTTCAAAACCTTCGGTAACTGCTTCCGGATAGTACTTTGTAACGATTGCCGCACAGCTAGCACATAAGGTTGGAAAGTGTTCGTCACTACCAACATCCGTCTTCGTCATTCGGCACCGTTCGCAAACTTCTCCGTCAGCAGGTGTGATTTGAACCGCAACTTGACCGTCAAAACTTGCCGCATCATCAGGAGCTTCTGCGAGGTCCCGAACTTCTAATTGCGAAACAATCAAGATCAACCGCAAGTCGACGTTTAATTCGTCAACAACTTGCTTAGTAGCTTCGTCAAGGTACAAGGTTGCCTTTGCTTCCATTGATTTACCAATCATCTTTTGGTCCCGTGCTTCTTCAAGAGCCTTTAAGACGTGAGACCGTAACTTCTTGACGGTTTGCCACTTAGCCAACAGGTCTGCTGCCCCGGATAATTCTTGCACTTCTGGCATTTCAGCAAGCTGGACAAATTCTTCCGGTTCAGAGAGGAACTGCCAAATTTCTTCCGTAGTGTGTGGTAGAACTGGCGTCATTAACTTCGTCAAACCGACTAAAATTTGGTAGAAGACGGTTTGCATTGACCGGCGTTTCAAACTATCTTCCGGTTCAATATAAACGACGTCCTTCGCAAAGTCGAGGTAGAACGCGGAAAGATCCGTAATGATGTAGTTCATCAACGCCTTGTAAATTTCAATGAAATTATATTGGTCGTAATCTTGCCGAATTTCCTTAACCAATTCGTTAAACCGGACTAACATGTAACGATCTTCTGGTTGCAAGTCAGCGTAAGCTACGGTATTAGCTTGAGGATCAAAGTCCGCCGTGTTTGCTAATAGGTAACGGATTGTATTCCGGATCTTCTTGTAAGAATCTGAAATCTTTACAAAGTTATCTTGCGAAACCCGCACGTCAGACGATGAATCAATGGAAAGTACCCATAACCGAATGATTTCAGCACCCATCTTCTTAATGATGTCTGCTGGCACAATTGTGTTACCTAAGGACTTACTCATCTTATGGCCCTGTCCGTCAAGGGTAAAGCCTTGCGAAATCACCTGCTTGTATGGTGCGTGACCCGACATCGCTACACTAGTAATCAAACTAGAGTTGAACCAACCGCGGTATTGGTCAGAACCTTCCAAAGTCAGGTCAGCCGGATACTTCAAGTAATCGCGTTTTGCCAAAACCCCTTGATGTGAAGAACCGGAGTCGAACCAAACGTCCATAATATCGGTTTCCTTGGTAAACGTTCCGTTTGGTGAATGTTCGCTAGTGTAGCCTTCTGGTAGCAAGTCCTTAGCATCCCATTCAAACCAGATATCAGAACCATGTTTTTCAAATAGTTCCGCAACGTGTTCAATCGTTTCCCCATTCATGATTGGCGTACCGTCTTCAGCGTAGAAGATTGGTAGTGGCACACCCCAAACCCGTTGACGAGAGATTACCCAGTCGCCACGGTCCCGGATCATGTTGTGGAGTCGTTTTTGACCCCATTCTGGGAGGAACTTAACGTCTTTTAACGCGTCCAAGATTTGATCACGAATTTTGTCTACCGAAGCAAACCATTGTGGAGTAGCCCGGAAAATAATTGGCTTCTTAGTCCGCCAATCAAACGGATAACTATGTGTGTAATCCATCTGCTTAAGCAAAGCGTTAGTTGCCTTTAACTTGTTCAAGGCAATTTCATTAGCATCTTCGTAGAAGACCCCTTCAAAATCAGGACCCGCTTCAGCAGTGAGGTAACCACGATCATCGACTGGTACAAAAATATCGAGGCCGTATTCTTTACCAACCCGGAAATCGTCTTCCCCAAAGCCAGGTGCCGTATGAACTAATCCCGTTCCGGAATCTAAGGTTACGAAGTCCCCTAACATAACCACTAGCTTGCGATCGCTATCAAATGGGTGGAGCGCCGTAATGTTTTCTAACTCCTGCCCGCGAACCGTCTTGATGGTTTCAACGTCTTGCCACCCAAATTGTTCAGCAGCGTAACTCAACCGGTCCGTGGCAATCACAAATTTGCGGTCGTCACCCGCGGGTTTCACAACGGAATAATCAAAACCAGCATCAATGGTAATTCCTTCTGAAGCCGGAATGGTCCATGGAGTCGTTGTCCAAACTACGAAGTAAGTGTCTTGATCCAAGACGCCCTTCCCATCGCTTACTCGTTCCGCATAAAAAGCAGATGGCGAAGTAACGTCGTGATACTCAACTTCCGCTTCTGCCATTGCCGATTCGGAAGACCATGACCAAAATACGGGCTTTTTACCACGGTAAATCAAGCCTAACTCAACCATTTTAGCAAAAGTCCGAATTTCTTCTGCTTCAAAAGATGGTTGCAAAGTTAAGTATGGGTTATCCCATTCGGCAGCTACTCCCAAACGCTTGAAGTCTTCGCGTTGCTTGTCAACTTGTTTTAAGGCGTAATCGCGACATAATTTACGGAATTCAGCCGTCGACATTTTTTTACGGTCGTGGCCTTCCTTAGTTAATTGTTGTTCAATCGGTAAACCATGCGTATCCCAACCCGGAACGTATGGGCTCCGAAAACCACTCATTGATTTATATCGGACGATAATATCCTTAGAAATCTTGTTCATCGCGTGGCCCATGTGAATGTTTCCGTTGGCATATGGCGGCCCGTCATGAAGAACAAAACTTGGCTTGCCCTCATTTAATTTTTGTCGTTGTTCATAAACTTTGTTTTCAAACCAAACGTCTTCGCGCTTCTTTTCGTTTACCGGAAGATTTCCGCGCATTTTAAACTTGGTTTTTCCTAGATTTAAAGTATCTTTAACCCGCACTAAAATCACTCGCTTTCCTAAGTATTATTCTTGAAATTTTAGACAATAAAAAAGACTCCATCCCTACTAGGGACGAAGTCAAATCGTGGTACCACCCAAATTCAAGGACGTTAAAAACGTCCTCCTCATTTTCCCATAACGGTGGAAACCGACAGCGTCTACTAAATACTTCAACGCTGCACTCAAAAGTGATTGTCCTTCTAACTAGCAGACTAACCTCACACCAACGTTAGCTCGCTGAACTGCTGATTGCTAGAAGTCCCTCTTTTTTTACGTTTTATTTTTTAGGATTTACGTGGAACCCTTGGTCAGTGGGTTTCCCCTGTTCGTTAGGTTGATCTTCTGGAAAGACCACCACCGTTTTTAGCTCATCTTCTTTGGGCTCTACAGCAGGTGTGTCCGGATCAATTTTCCCAACTTCTTCTGAGTGTACACTGTTTTCCTGAATGATGTCAAGCGCTCCGCTATTCCGCATTGCTTCCTTGATTTCACCAATCGTTAGCAATTCATCAGAACTCAATAAGTTATCCCAATCGCGTCCCTTGATCATTTGTAATTGTGATTCAAGAAGTACTTCCAGCTTTTGCCGGAAACTACGGGCTTGTTTCTTCAAGTCGTCAGTTGCCACAATAACCTTTTGAGCTTTGCCAGCAGCTTCGCCGATATAGCCGTCCGCTTTTTTGTGCGCATTTTTGACTACTACTTCAGCTTCTTTTTGAGCTTCTTTAGCAGTGAATTCCGCTTCCCGTTTAGAACTAATTTTAACCTTATCCGCGGCATCTTGGGCTACCATAATCGACTTGTTCAAGGATTCCTTCATCTCGTCGAAATATTCCACCCGGCTCTTGGCTTCGGCTAATTGGCGCCGTAACGAATCAATTTCATCATGCAAACGCCGTTGTTCAAAAGCAACGTCATCTAAAAATTCGTCAACTTCGTCGGGGTTATACCCGCGCATTTTGTTGGAAAAGTGTTTTTGTTGTATATCTTGTGGTTCAATTGCCATCTGAATAAAACCTCCGTAAATCGCTACCTAGTTTTAATTAAATCTAGTTGGGTTTTTAGCTTATCTTTTTTTGTTTTACCTAAAACTTCCACAAGCTTAATCCTACCATATTTTCGAACTGAAATGACATCATTTCTCGCAATTATTGTGTCTGATTTTTCATCAATCATCCAGTTTAATTGGACTTGGCGGTGCTCAATCAGCTCCTTGGCACGGTGACGAGAGATCGAAAAGGCGGTGGCCACTATCGAATCCAGTCGTAACGACGCAAGCGTCACTTGCGTTCTTTCCCAGTCATTAACCGGTGTAAGAATCTCGGATGGGGCTGCCAGCTGCATCCGCACTTTAATCCGGCCAATTCGCGTAATCTCATTTGAAAAGAACTTCTCTAATTCACCGTTCGTGGCCACTTGCCAACGGTCTTGGTAATGAACAATATCGCCAAACGTATCCCGTTGAATCCCAGAATTCGCTAACGTGCCTAAAATCTGGCGATGCTCCAATTCCGCGAATTTAACCGGATAATCAATTTCAAATATTTTAACTAGAAAATCCGCTTTTTCCGGAACAAAGTATTGGGGGTAAATCAAGCCCCGCTGGTTTTCTGCATTGGTAAATCCACCAAAAAAGGACAATTGTAATTCTTCATCCCGGTTAACCAGCGTCGTTAAAATGTGCTGCTGCCTTGGATTTAAAAAGTTGGTTAAAATGGACCGGTTTTGATCCTTGGCTTCTTGCACCAGCGCACTGAATTCTTCAATTAACGGTTGTTCATCCGGACGGAAGTGCTGACCAATCGGATTATCCATAAACCGTCACACCAAATAACAGTGCTTCAATGTAGGTAAGCCCGTTAGAACACAATTCTAATACTAACAGAGCCAGAATTGGCGAAAAATCTATTCCCAAAATTGGTGGGATAAATCTAAACCAGCTCATGTATGGCTGACAAATTTTAGTCAACCACTGGCCAAATGCAGATTGATAGGCACCTGGAAGCCAGGACATCAATACCCAAATAAAAATCAGCATCATGTAAATTTGGATTGCCCAGTGTAGTAATTGAAAAATTAACGCAATCATTATTTTTAATCACTCATTTCTTGTCATTATGCAATAAATGGGCTTGAGCCCTGCTCAAACCCATTTAAATACAAATTATTTTCTACGACGTTTGAAAAATGGAGGTGTATCCAATGATTCATCGTCAGAACTTGTATTGTTATTATCGTTAAACGCGTTAAACTCTTTCTTTTCCACGTTCTTAAATTCATCATCACTTGGCGATGAAGGGCGAACGGTAGAAGAGTTATTTGATTGCCGAAGTTGCCAATCACCAAATGGATCGTTTGCAGCTTGTGTATTTTGGTTATTCGCTGCTCCATTATTATTAAGGTTATCAGTCGAACCAGCCCCGCGCATTTCAGTGTTTGCTGAAATGTTGTTTGTATTCGCAGTGTTTACACTACTTGGGTTCTCAAAAGAGGTGCGTGCTGGTTGACGGTGTAAAGACGCTCTACCAGCTTTTTTATCAATCCCAGTAGCGATAACCGTTACCCGAACGCCATCCTTTAACTCTTCGTCGATGGAAGTACCAAAGATGATGTTAACGTCATCGTTAGCCGCTTCTGTAACGATTTGTGAAGCTGCTTGGGCTTCGAACAAGGAAAGGTCTGGGCCACCAGTGATGTTAAGCAAGACTTGTTCAGCACCATCAATTGATGTTTCCAACAATGGTGAAGAGATTGCCTTCTTGGTTGCTTCTTCGGTCCGGTTTTCGCCATTTGCGGAACCAATTCCCATCAAAGCTGAACCTTGGTTTTGCATAACTGTCTTAACGTCAGCAAAGTCCAAGTTAACGTAACCTGGTGACGTAATCAAATCAGAAATACCTTGCACACCTTGACGCAAAACGTTATCGGCTTCGTTGAAGGCTTCCATCATTGGCGTCTTCTTGTCAACTAAGTCAAGCAAGCGGTTATTTGCAATAATAATTAAAGTATCTACGTGTTCTTTAAGGTTGCTTACCCCTTCAGCAGCAAAACGCGCACGTTTTGGGCCTTCGAAAGTAAATGGACGGGTAACTACCCCCACGGTAAGGGCACCTTGTTCTTTAGCAATTTTGGCTACCATTGGTGCAGCGCCGGTACCAGTACCGCCACCCATTCCGGCAGTAACGAAAATCATATCTGCGCCTTCTAAAGCTGAAGCAATTGTTTGTTGACTTTCTTCAGCAGCTTTAGCACCAACTTCAGGAGTTGATCCAGCACCTAGTCCCTTAGTTAATTTCGGTCCTAGTTGAATCTTTACGTCCGCATTTGACGCTTGTAAAGCTTGCACGTCGGTGTTAGCAACGATGAATTGTACCCCTTTGACTCCTTCAGAAATCATCCGGTTTACGGCGTTACCACCACCGCCACCAACACCAATAACTTTGATGTTAGCGCCTTTACTCTTGTTATCATCCATTGAAAATTCCATGTTTAATTCCTCCATCGTTAATGTTAGTCAAAGAAATCACTAAACCATTTTTTGATTCCATCGAAGCGATTGGATGTCGCTTTTGGTGATGAATTACGTTCAACCGGCTTAGAGCGTTCTTGCGTTGGTTCAGGGTGCTTTACCGTTGCTTGAGCACGTTTAAATTTAGGTTTCTCATCCACAACTTCTTCTTGTGGCGTCTCTGAAACTGTCCGTTCACTTGAAACCATCGCATTTTTCGCTAAGATATCAACGTCGCTCATCCGTCCTTCGTAATTTAGGATAGCTAGCGCCTGCGCAAAGGCGGGGTGTCTCAATCCCATTTGGTCAGGAACGTATAATTTAGCGTTAGTTTCGAAAATTCTTTCAACTAACTTTTCGATTCCAGGAAGGGCTGCCCCTCCACCGGTAATCACGATTCCACCTGGCATGTCCAGTGCACCAATTTTATCTAATTGCTTCTTGATATTAGTTAAAATCTGTTCCAAACGTGCTTCAATAATCTCACTCAAGTACTCTTCATCAACCGCAACCGGCTCGTTTTGGCCAACCACGTTAACCGGGAAGGTTTCCTTACCGGCTTCGCTAGCAACCGCGTAACCGTATTGTTGTTTAATTTGTTCCGCGTTATCTAAAGAGGTGTTCAATACCACTGAGATATCCTTGGTTACAAATTGGCCACCCTCTTGTTCGACAAAAGTGTACTTGAGGTGGTGGTCATGAATCACTGCCACCGTCGACTGGCCTGCGCCTAAGTCTAACGTAATTGTACCAAAATCTTGTTCACCATCATTTAAGATTGTTTTACCCAGTGCTAGTGGATTAACTACAACGTCCACCAAGTTCAATCCCGCTTGACGAACCGCACTCTTCAAATTATGGATGATTGTTTTAGGTCCGGTAATCAATCCGCCGTTCATTTCCAGGCGAACCCCTACCATCCCTCTTGGATCCTTGATACCGTCGAAACCGTCCACAATAAACTCATCCGGAAGCACATCTACCACTTCTTGTTCCGGAGGTAAATTATGTACAGACGCCGCATTAGAAACTTCAATCACATCTTGATTATTAATCTCGCGTGAACTATCTGAGATAGCGATCATTCCCCGTACGGGTTCGATTCTTAATAAATTAGCTGGAATACCAGCCACTACATCTTGGATTTGAATATTTGCTTTGCGCTCTGCAGTTTCAATAGCCCGCTTAATGGCAATCGCTGCCTTATCAATATCAACGATTACACCACGATTGACTCCATCTGAGGGCTCTCTTCCCACACCAATAACGTTCATTTGTCCTTTGACATATTCAGCAACAATAACTTTTATTGAGGTGGTTCCAATATCCAGTCCAACGTAAATTCCTGAATTATCCATAATAAAGGAACCTCCTAGTCGTTTAACTGTTTCATTTATATACTTATCACATATATTAATTAGTTTACCATATTCATTCTTTATTTAGAACGCAGAATTCCACTAAAATTACAGCTTATTTCAACTAATTGCCGGTCAAAATGGTTCTTAGTCTTCTTAGTTTCCATCTGGGTTCTCTTCATCAGTCGCTGTAAAACCTTGCACACTATTTTGCGTAGCCCGTCGTTGTTGGGTTTGGTAGTCAACGTTGTCAATTGAAGAACTACTTGATGAATCTGCTGATTTACTCTTCGCGGAGGATTCAACACTTAATGAATTTTTTTCGCTACCGGACGATTGACTTCCCTCTTCCGTCGGGTCAGTCGACGTCGAACTAGTTGACGATTCATCACTTTGCCCCCGCGGATACGAGTATGCACCGACTTGTAGGTCCACAATTCCCCTTTTTTTCATGCTTGCTGAAATTTCCGGGTAGTACTTCATTTTCTTAGCAAAGGTATTTAAAACCGCATATACTTCATTACCGTCATTCATAAAGAAGTGCAACTGGTGTCGTTCTTTTTTGGTTGCCGTATAGTCAACTTCTGCAACGTCGTTTTGCACTTCATTAGGTAACTTCGCGTATTCGCTCAGGAAACGTTTCAAAACCTGATTATCTTTAAACTGGCGGAAAACCGGGTAATCACCATCTGGTTGGGTAGCACTTTTTTTAGATACCGTGCCGTCTTGTCGAACTGCGTAGTAGTATTTGTTGCGCACCACGTATCCCATTACGGCGTTTTCACGCACTTTAATTTTGACGTTACCTAATAACGAGACCGAGATTTGAGCATCCTTTAAATCCGGTAGCTTGTGAATTAGCCGCGCTTCGTCGCCCCGTTCCTTAAACCAGGTCGCCGGAATCACGTCATTTTTCCTTACGGTTACTTTCTTTAAAATGTCACTTTTTTCCACCCGTTTATTCCCCTGCACGGCAATGGTTTGCACCCGGCTAATGGGGGCGCAGAGGTAGATCGTAATTAAAATCAAGATCCCAATCAAGCTAAGCAAACCAATTTTAATTCCTTTACCAATGTGTAAAGGCTGGCGGACTTTCTTTTGAGTTAACTTATTACGCTTTTTCCCCGGGTGCTTTTTTGCAGTACCACGCTTTGCGCCACCTAATTTAGAACTCTTTTTAGTCCGGTTACGTTGGTTATGCTCTTTTTGATAACGGGCCCACGGGGTTAGATTTTCATCATCTTTTTTCTTTTTCATTGGCATCACCCGTTAAGCTTTGATTACTGATTTCAAAACGGCGTACAATTTTTCTGCTGCTTGCGGCTGTCCCAATTTTTTAGTATTTTCGGCCATCTGCTTACGTTTTTGGTCATCGAGCATCAAATCATCCAACTTAGTTAACAGAGTCTTTGAAGTTAACTCATTTTCCGTAATCATTTCTGCAGCGTGTTGATCGACTAAACTACGCGCATTTTTAGTCTGGTGATCATTTGTGACGTACGGACTTGGAATTAAAATTGACGGAATTCCCAGGGAAGTAAGTTCGGCTAAGCTTGTTGCTCCCGCGCGACCTACCACGACTGCCATTCGAGGAAGCATTGCCGGCATATCAGCAATGTACGGTAGCACCGCCACTTTTCCTTTATAAGGAGTTAGGTCAACGTCCTTAGTTAAGTTATCAAAATGAACTCGCCCAGTTACGAAAATCGTTTGGTAATTACGTTTTACTAATTCATTCAAAGATTGCATGGTTACTTCGTTAATTTTTTCTGCTCCACGGCTACCGCCAAAAATTAACACGGTGGGCACGTCATCTTTTAAGCCAAATTGGTTTAGCGATTGCGGAGTAATTTTAACTACTTCGGTTGCTCGCGGATTCCCGGTTAAAACCACTTTTTCTTTAGGAAATTGGTCCGCTGCTGCTTCAAAGGAAATTGCAATCTTCTTAACAAACTTACTTAAGAACTTATTGGTGACCCCCACCACGCTATTTTGTTCGTGGATCACCGTTGGAATCCCCATCATGCTGGCGGCAAATACTACCGCCCCACTGACGTATCCTCCAGTTCCTAGTACAACGTCTGGTTTAAACTCCTTAATCATTTTACGCGCCTTAACCACGCTACTCAAAAACAGTCCCACTGTTTTAAAGTTTTCTAATGATAATGAACGTTTAAATCCTTGAATTTTAATCGTTTTAAAATCGATCCCCGCATTGGGAACAATTTTGTTTTCCAGTCCCTTATGCGTTCCCACATACAGTACTGCTGAATCGGGTTCGACTTCCCGAACTTGTTTAATAAGGGCAAGTGCTGGGTAAATGTGGCCGCCAGTTCCGCCTCCTGAAACCATCAGTCTCATTTAGTGACATCTCCTTTTTCCTTCGATAAATTTTCTACGGCGGTGATGAATTCATCGCCCCGTTCTTCAAAAGTTTGGTATTGATCCCAACTTGCTGCAGCTGGTGAAAGTAAAATTACGTCTCCAGGTTGGCTGTCTTCAAAGGCGATGGCAACCGAATTCTTAACCCGCGGGCTGTCCTTAACGACTTTAACGCCCGCCGTCTGTGCAGCTTCCTGCATGTGCGCAGCAGTTTGCCCGTTAACAATCACTTCCTTAACGTGGGGCTTCAAATCAGCCACCAGTCGGGTGTAGTCGTCTCCCCGGTCTAAACCTCCCGCAATCAAGATGATTGGCCGTTGAAAGGCCTTTAAAGCCACCTGCGTTGCTTCGATGTCGGTTGCTTTTGAATCATTATAGAATTGGCGGCCGGCTAAGGTTTTTACGTATTGAATCCGGTGTTTGACCCCGCTAAAAGTTTGGAGAACCTGCTTAATATGTTTATTAGCAACCCCTTCAATCTTAGCCACGGCAATTGCCGCGAGCGCATTTTCAACGTTTTGGTCCCCAGGCACCCCGATTTCATCGGCCGCCATGATCCGTTCATTTTTGAAATATAATTGACCATCCTTGGCGTAGGCCCCGTTTTCAACTAAACCTTGGCGGGAAAACGGAACGACCTGCGCCGCAGTCCGTTGCGCTAATTGTTGCCATTCAGGATTATCCCAGTTAATGACAAAATAATCATCTTTGGTTTGGTTCTCCGTGATCCTCATCTTGTCATTAACGTAATTTTCCCGAGTTTTGTGCCAATCTAAGTGGTTAGAGAAAATGTTGTTAACCACGGCAATGTGGGGGTGCAACTGGTCAATCCCGGCGAGCATAAAGCTAGATAGCTCCATTACGACCCGGTCGTTAGCAGTAGCTTTTTGCACTACCGTAGTCGCAGGAACCCCAATATTTCCCGCCACGTATGCTGCATGATGATCTTGCTGATCTAGCATTAGTTGAATCATCGTGGTAACGGTTGTTTTTCCGTTACTACCGGTCACCCCAATTAATTCGCTGTCCATCACCCGGTATGCCAACTCAGGTTCGGCAATGATTGGCACGTTTTGCTCCTTAGCAGCTACCAAAACTGGGTTTGTATACGGGATTCCGGGATTCTTGACGATTAATTCAATATGATGCTGAGCCAAGATTCCCTTTGGATGACTGCCTAAAATCATTTGGACGTCAGCCTTTTTAAGTTGTTCAATCAGTTCTTGCGGTTGTTCTGCTTTTGCGTCATTTACTAATACCTGCGCATTCAGTTTACGCAACAAAAGAGCGGCACTAACTCCGCTCTTTGCCATCCCCAAAACGAGAATATTCTTATTTGCTAAATCCTTTATCTCTGCTAATGCTTTCATTCTATAATCTCCCTACCAAATGCTAATTAACGTAATTAGCGCACCGATCAATCCAACAATCCAAAAGACGGTGTCGACTTTCCATTCACTCCAACCTAACATTTCAAAATGATGGTGAATGGGACTCATCTTAAAAATTCGGCGTCCGGTTAGCTTAAAGGACAGCACTTGTAAAATTACGCTGAGGGTTTCCAATACGAATACGATTCCCACCAGTAGTAGTGACAATTCTTGATTCAAAATGATGGAAACCGCCCCTAAGGCGCCGCCCAATGCTAAGGAACCCATGTCTCCCATAAAGACCTTGGCTGGTTTGTGGTTAAATACGAGAAAGGCTAACATTGCGCCAACCACCGCCCAGCAAAATAGCATCACTGCAGGTTGATTGAGCTTCGCAGCAATAATTGCGTAAGTAGCAAACGCAATCGTCGATAAACCAGCAACTAGACCATCCAGTCCGTCCGAAAGGTTGACTGCATTGGAAAAGCCAACTAACCAGAAAATTACAAATAGTGCGTACCAACCGCCAAGATGCCAAATTCCGATTCCGGGGATTGATAATTGCAAGGCTACGCCAGTTTCTTTAATGACCCAGTAAAAAATCAATCCGCCAATGATTTGACCAAGCAGCTTTTGCCAAGCTTTAAAACCTTCGTTTTGCCGCTTTAATAATTTAATACTGTCATCCCAGCAACCAATCAAACCGAATTCTAAAAGAACGAAGAGGAGCATCACTAGGTTGGTGGTCAATAAATGGAACGCCAACCCGCTGATGATCGCAGCCACGATAATGGCCACGATGAAAACTAGTCCTCCCATCGTGGGTGTCCCAGATTTCTTTTGATGCCACTTGGGGCCTTCTTCTCGGATCATTTGCCCTTCGTTCCGTGCCCGGAAATAATGGATAAAACTGGGCATCCCTATTAAAGTAATTACGGCACTTAAGCCGCCCGCTAACAAGTTACTCATTTTTCTTCTCCTATGCTATTTTTTGAGTGTTACCGTCATGGTCATTCCTGATTGAAGCGTAGTTCCTTTGGCGACCGACTGACCGGCTACAAAACCTTTACCTTGGTACTTAACTTCAATGTTAAACATTTTAGCAAGTTTAATCACGTCGTTTTTGGACCATCCCGTAAGGTCCGGCATGGTAACCGTTCCTCCGGTATTCAAAAGAATCCGCTGGCCCACTAACAACTTACTACCGGCCGATTCCGATTGTGCCAAAATCCGGCTTCCATTACCTAACCGAACCACAGCTACGTTATTTTTACCCAATTCCTTCACCGCGTCGTCAGCATCTTTACCAACCACGTTTGGTACTTCAATGGAACTATCAATGTCCGTATTCGCAGTGGATTTATCTTGTTCAAGGGCCTGCTTCATCACTGGTCCAAAAATTTCATCTAGTAACTGGGTTGCCGTCTTATCCGCAGGCAAGTTTGGTTTTTTCATCGTAATGTACATGATGTACTTCGGATTTTTTGCAGGAGCCATCGCGGCTACCGAATACAGGTAGCTGTCGTCACCAGAAGCGTAGTTCCCGTTACTTGCAACTTGCGCCGTACCGGTTTTTGCCGCAATCCGGTAACCCTTCAGCTTAAAGTCGCTCCCGATTCCGTATGGTTTATAAACCACATCTTGCATTAGCTTACGGACTTCTTTAGTAGTTTTAGCTTTCACTGGACGGCCCACTTTTTTGGTTTTCATTTGGTAGGTCGTTTTTCCCGTGTTGGGGTTCACCACTTTTTTAACAAACTGTGGCTTCACCATTTGTCCATTATTAGCAATCGCGGTGAAACCTTGCAACATTTGCATGGCCGTCACGTTAATTGCTTGCCCAAAGGCGGTGTCCGCTTGCTCAATTGGATAGTCAAACTGCATGCTACCCTTGGATTCGCCTTCTAAACCAGAGTTAGTTGATTCGAGTAGGTGGAATCGTTTAATATACTTCTTCCAAGTTTTGGCACCCATCTTTTGTTCCAAATGGGCCATTGCCACGTTACTAGAAAGGGCAAATCCCTTTTCATAGGAAATTAATCCCCAGCCTTCCCGCTTCCAATCGGGCACTACCTGTCCATCGATTTCGTAGGTACCCGACTTATACAACTCATCTGGGTCAAAATTACCACTATCAATTGCAGCAGCGGTGGTGAAAATCTTCATGGTTGAGCCCGGTTCATAAGTATCCTGTACTAAACCGTTATTCCAAGCTTTGGACAAGCCTTTCTTAGTGGAGGCGTTAAACGTTGGACGTTGGGTAGTTGCTAAAATTGCCCCGGTCTTAGCGTTCATGATAGTTGCCCCGATCGACTCAGTATGTGCCTGAGACTGTACTTTGCTGACCGTGCTTTCCATGATGGTTTGTAACCGTTGATCCAAGGTGGTGTAGACCGTGCTTCCATCCCGCGCTGGACGTTCCACCTGTGATCCCGGCAATTGGTAACCAAACTTATCCTTTTGTAAGGATTTTTCCCCATCGGTTCCCGTCAACTGCTTGTTCAACATCTTTTCGAGCCCCATAACTCCTGAAAGTTGCGTGGTATCGCTACCCTTTTCTTGAGACTGTTGGGCAAAGCCGATTAAGTTTGAGGCGAAAACCCCGTTAGGATATAAGCGCGCTTCGGAGGAAACGAAGTTAATCCCGGTTAATTTGTATTTTTCAATTTTTTCCTTAGTTGCTACGGAAATGTTATTTCCCGCACTCCCAAATTCCACTTGGAAAGTCTTGGGATTACTAGGACTCAAAGTTTTTAACGCTTTTTTGTAGCTAATTGGTAGATACTTGCTCAATACACGCGCCGTTTTCTTTTTATCGGTTACGTACAGCGGTTGGCGATTTGGGCCCACCTGCTTTTTACTTACCACCGCGTAAATCGAATATGTACTAGTATCCTCGGCAATCGGGTTCCCATTGGTATCTAAAATGGAACCTCGTTTAGCCTTAATAGTTTTATTGTCCGTGTATAGCCGTTTGGCTTGACTGCTGAGATTGACGCTTTCAATCGTCTTATTAATGGCAATATAAGAAAAGCGCCCAACAATCACTATAAATACTCCTGCTACAATCAATAAAAACCATTTTCCAAACATCATCCGATTGTGCTGAGTTTCCGTAGTATTAGTCGTTCGCTTTTTTGGGTTCATCATTTATTTACATTCCTTATATTCTCTGAATTAAGAGAAAGGCCTGCCTTTTTAGCAACTTTATTTAACCGATTTTGGTCGGATAACTGATTAACCTCTTGTTTCATAGTTGTATTTTTGCTTGATAAGGCCGTTGTCTTCTCTTGTGTTGCTTCAAGTTTATGCTGTGCATTAGATAAACTTATTTTACCAGAAACAACGGTAAGCATTAACCCTACCAAAATAAATCCGCAAAATGTTATCAAAAACTTTTCAAACTTCGACAAGGGCAGTTGTCGAGCAGTTACAACCTCCCGGGCTTTTTTTAATTCTTTTTTCCCTACTCCGGCAATTGAAGTTGGTTCGTTAATCATTCTTGAACGACCAGCATAATCATTATTTTGAGCCATTGGCGTCTACCCTTCCTGTAACTTTTCGATAATTCTTAATTTTGCACTATGTGCTCGACGATTTTCCTTTAGTTCGTCCTCAGAAGGAACGATTGGTTTACGATTAACCAATTTAAAATGTGGTTTTTTATCAGCTGGAATAACTGGTAGTCCAGCCGGTAAATCACCAATTTCTGTCTTTTCTTTAAACATGCGTTTTACTAAGCGATCTTCCAGCGATTGGAACGTAATCACTGAAATCCGGCCGTTGTCGTTTAACAAATCTAGGGCTTGTTCCAATGATTCTTCTAAAGCCCCTAACTCATCATTGACCGCAATTCGAATTGCTTGAAACACCCGTTTAGCGGGGTGACCGCCCGTACGGCGCGCTGCCGCCGGAATTGCTTCTTTAATAATCTCGACTAGTTCCCCGGTAGTTACAATGGGGTGTTGCTCGCGGACTTTTTCTATTCGCCGTGCAACTTGCTTTGCATACTTTTCTTCTCCATAACGGAAGAAAATCCGGACCAAATCGTTGTACGACCATTCGTTGACTACCGTTTGGGCCGTTAATTCTTGACTCTGGTCCATGCGCATATCAAGCGGTGCGTCATAGCGATAGCTGAAGCCTCGCTGGGCATCGTCGAATTGCGGTGAGGAAACCCCTAAGTCGTATAGGATCCCATCAACGTGATCAATTCCTCGTTGGTTTAATTCATTTTTTAAGTTTCTAAAATTAGCCTTAATAAAGGTTACTTGCTGATTTGCTATGTATGGTGCCAAATGATCTTGATTGTAATCAATCGCTGTTTGATCTTGGTCAAACGAATACAAATGACCTGTAGAGCCCAGCTTAGATAAAATCAACTGACTGTGGCCGCCCCCGCCAAGGGTACAATCCACATAAACGCCGTCTTTGCGGATATTCAATCCAGCAACGGTTTCTTCCAATAGCACGGTGGTATGTTTAAATTCTGTCATTTATATCACAATCCAAAATCAATTAAATTTTCGGCAATATCGTCAAAGTTCGCTTCAGTTTCTTCGATAGCAGCTTCCCAGCGGGCCTTATTCCAAATTTCAATTCGGTTAGAAACCCCTACTAAAACACATTCTTTTTGCAAATCTGCGTGGACCCGCAACTTTTTAGGAATGATAATTCTTCCCTGCTTATCAAAGTTACATTGGGCTGCATCAGCAAACATAAAACGAACAAACGCCCGATTATTTTTCTTATTAGATGGTAGTTGACTAAGCTTTTCTTCGACGAGTTTCCATTCACTCAAGGGATAGCCAAATAAGCATCCATCTAGCCCTCGCGTAATTACGAAATCCTCGCCTAGTTGATCGCGGAATTTAGATGGTATGATCAAACGTCCCTTGTTGTCCAATGAATGTTCGAATTCACCCATGAACATGAAACCGCCTCCGTCAACTAAATCTATAACAATATTACCACTTCCCCCCACTTTCCACCACTTAATTACAAATGTTTTTTCCCAATTTTTTATTAAATTTAAACATTCTGTAAAAGCTTGATACGAACAGGGTTTTCACTTGTTTTACGAGGTGGAAAAAAAGTGGGGGATTCATCCCTGGATTTGCCTAAAAAAATTACTTATTGTAGAATTGCTGTAAATCATGAGAAAGTAGTGTTTTTAAATGTATAATAATAAAAAGAAGAAAAAGAGCGGTCTGCAAAAGGTCATCATGGTCTTTGTTTGGATTATGATTATCTTGACCCTGGGCAGCGTACTTTACGCCCCCCTTGCCCAACTCCTGGGTGCTTAAACATCTAGATATAAAAGAGACGAGCGTGGGACAAAAGTCGGGTAGTTTGCGAGCATTAACTGAAAATTGACCATGATGCCTGAATTGGGCATGATGATCAATTTTTTGGTTAAGCGGAACCAACTGCTTTTGGCACCCGTTTTGGCTCTATTGAAGTCAAAATGCCAAAATAAAAAACGGTTCATGAGGAAGTTTCACCTCATGAACCGTTTTTTTGTTTAGAGACTTTTGGCACAGTCCCGTCTTTTTGAAATTGTCCTCAAAACACTAAGGACACCTATTGCTCATCTTTAGTACGGTAAACTTTACGCGGCTTACTACCTTCTTGCGGACCGATCACCCCGTTTTCCTCAAGCTGGTCAATGATCCGCGCCGCCCGGTTGTAACCGATTCGAAACTTCCGTTGCAACATAGACGTGCTTGCTCGTTGCATTTCCGTTACTAACTCAACGGCTTCCGGATAATATTCATCCAATCCGTCAGTAGCTTCAGTTTCGGCAACTTCTTGATCCGTAACGTTTAGTTGATCATCGTATTCTGCAGTTTGTTGCTGCTTAACAAAATCAACGATTTCCTTAACGTCGTGATCCGAGATGAATGCTCCTTGAACCCGCTCTGGCTTGTTCTTGCCCATTGGGAAGAATAACATATCTCCTCGGCCAAGGAGCTTTTCAGCACCGTTAGCATCAATAATGGTTCGTGAATCGGTTCCCGAGGCTACGGCAAATGCAATTCGGGAAGGTACGTTAGCCTTAATCAATCCCGTTACCACGTCAACCGAAGGCCGCTGGGTAGCGATAATCATGTGAATTCCAGCAGCGCGCGCTAGTTGAGCTAACCGAATAATCGCATCTTCCACTTCGTTAGAAGCCACCATCATCAAGTCCGCTAACTCATCCACAATTACAACAATGTACGGCATTTTTGGCCGTTTTCCACCGTCCGCTGCATTTTGTTCCTCAATGAATTCGTTGTAACTTTTAATATTACGCTGATTCATTTCCGCAAACAAATCATAGCGGTGCTGCATTTCTGCAACCACTTTATGTAATGCTTTAGCAGCCTTTCGCGCATCGGTAACTACCGGAGTTAATAAGTGAGGAATGTCGTTGTAAATTCCCAACTCAACCTTTTTAGGATCAATTAAAATCAACTTAACCTCGTCAGGTCGGGCATTCATTAGCAACCCGGTAATAATTACGTTAATCATTACCGACTTCCCTGAACCAGTTGCCCCGGCAATTAACAAATGTTGCATCTTAACTAAGTTAGCTTCAACTAGGTTACCCGAAACGTCACGCCCAATGGGTACTTTTAACGGATCATCTGGGTGCGCTGGTTGGGATTCAATGATATCACGGAACGAAACCGTTGATATCGTCCGGTTAGGGACTTCAATTCCAACCAGTGATTTTCCTGGAATGGGTGCTTCAATTCGAATATCCTTAGCAGCCAAAGCCAAAGCTAAGTCGTCCGCCAAACCAACGATTTTGCTAACCTTCACCCCAATTGCCGGATGAATTTCATATTCGGTGACTGATGGCCCCATTTTCACGCTTTCTACCGAGGCGTCCACCCCAAAACTATTCAAAGTGTCCTGTAAAATTTGGGTGTTCTTTTTGATTGAATCGTATTCTGAGCTTTGGTCAGCTTGCGGAATTTCGGTTAACAAGGTTGAAGATGGCAACCGATAGTTAGGATTCAACTTATTCTCGCTTTCAAATCCCACTTCCGGGTTAGCGGTTGGTTGCTTTTCCTGATTCTTAGGTTTCCGCGGATTTCGTTGGTTATTGGTTGAAATCTCAATCTTAGGCTCCGCGGGGTGTTCAATACCACGAGTCCCATCGACCACCGGTTCTTCGGTAGTTGGCTCTACGCGCGTCCTTTCTGACTTAACGGGCTGTTTAGTAGCACCATCCTCCGGCGGCTTCCTCTCCATGGGGGTTCGTTTAACATCCGGTTTGCTAATCGTAAAGTCCAGCTGTTCCCACCAGTCCAAAACGCCGCGGGTTAATGCCCGAATTCCTTCGATTAACCGCTGTGTAATCCAAAGAATTGCGAGACCCGTCTTTGATAGAACTTCATCAAAAGGAATGCCAAAGAGGATTACTAAGCCCACCGTCATCAAAACAATTGCTAAAATGGCACTGCCAATCTCACTCAACAAGAAGTGCGTGCCGCTATAGAAGACCGCCCCTAGCAAACCGCCTCCAATATCGTTAGTGGTGATTTGTTCTAAAAAGGATCGTTCGATTCCCTCAACGGTCCGGGCAACAAACCCACTTTCCAAATTTAGTCCGCTTGCAAACCGGTACTCGACCCAAAGCAAATAACCAATCATGGTTAAGCTAAGCCCGATTACCCGGTCGCTAGCGCCTTTAAACCGTAGTTCCCGTCCCATAAATAGCAGGTAGAGCCCGTAAAAAAATAGCAATACAAACCCCAGCGGGCTTAGGCTCCCCACAAAAATCCGAAACATATTGGCAACCAGCATTCCTAAGAATCCCCGGCCAAAATAACCTAAAAGGGCAACCAGTACGTACGCCAGCCCCAATAAATTTTGGGTAGGGAGGCTTTGTTGCTTCTTTCGTTTGCGCGTTGTTTTACGCCTTTTCTTTGCTTTTGCCATATCTAACCCTATTTCAATTTATCATTTTCGTATTCATGACTAATTTCTAAGTTAGGAAACTCCTGTTGTCGTAAAACTTCGTATATCACAATTGCTACCGAGTTTGATAGGTTCAATGCCCGAATATGTTGGTCATTTTGCGGAATACGGATTGCACAATCCGCATATTGGCGCATAAAGGCTTCCGGTAGTCCAGTCGTTTCCTTCCCGAAAAGAAAGTAGTTATCCACGTCGTCTTCAGCTCCAGTATAATCAGCTTGAGTATAAGCTTTTGAAGCAAATTTAGAAACCACAAAAAGTCGTTTTCGATCCTTAACGGTCGCTAAAAAATCAGGTAAGTTATCGTGGTAAACCACCTTAACGCTGTCCCAATAATCTAAGCCGGCCCGTTTTAAAGTCTTATCACTGATTTCAAAACCCAGTGGCTTAATTAAATGTAATACCGCGTTAGTTCCCGCACAAGTTCGGGCAATATTTCCGGTATTAGCCGGCATTAACGGCTCAAATAATACAATATGATTTGTCATTTTTAATCTCCATTTAGTCTTAAAATTAAAAACGTAGACACTCGGTATTGCGCGGCGAGTATCTACGTTCGTGAAGTCCCCGAATCGTTTCAAACGAAATCCCTTCGATATCCGCGTAACACGGGCTCCATCCGCATACTAACACTACTTTTTTCATTCTGCAAATTAGCTATTGTTCGTAACCGCCTACCCGACGCTTGAAAAGTTCAAAACCGTGGATAAACAGTACCTTTAGCACTGCATAAGCAGGAATCCCAAAAATCACACCAACCAAACCAAACATTTGTCCCGACGCTAGTAAAACCACCAAAATAGTTACCGGATGAATCGCTAGGTTGCTTCCTAAAACTAATGGTGAAATGAAACGGCCTTCTAACGTTTGTTCAATTGCAAAAACAATCAGCACCTTGACCAACATCACTGGCGAGATGAACGCGCCAATTACTATGGAAGGAACCATTGCTAAAAACGACCCCAAGTAAGGAATTAAATTTAAAAATCCTGCCGCAACTGCGAGGGTAAGTGCAAATTTTAGCCCAATTACTAAGTAACCAATAAAAAACATCAGGGCCACGAAGAATGCGACCACTAATTGTCCCCGGATATACTGACTTAATTGGGTATTAATTTCACCAAGGATCTGGAGAAATTGGGGCCGATACCGTACAGGAAAAGCCTTCGCTAGGTATTCTGGAAGGTCATGTCCATCCCGCAATAAGTAAAACAGGATAAACGGCATGGTGATGATGCCAATCACCACCTTCGTAATTAAGCTCAATACGCTTCCCAACGAAGTGACCGTATTATTGGCAACGCTCGTTACTTTCTTTGTCCACGATTGAATAGTTTCGCTACTAACTCCGTGGAATTGCTTTTGAAAATCACCTAAGCGTGGGTCATTTAAGATACCATTGATTTTTTCTATAGCAGCGTTCCAATAATCTGGCCAGTTTTGAATTAGCGCTGCAGTTTGTTCTCGAATCACGGGAATCACCGCCACTACTCCAGCAACGATTAAGATAGCCACCCCGACAAAAATAATACTGATGGAAACCACCCGTTTCATTTTAAAGCGACTTTCTAACCGATCAACCAACGGATTCAACAAGTAATACAAAACGCCCGCTAAAATAATGGGAAATCCCACAATTTTAAAGAAGTCTTCCAGCGGCTTGAAAATCCAGGTAACTTTTGAAAACATAAATAAAATTAGTAACACTAATAACACGATGATCAAACTAACGACCGGCCGGTTATTGAGTACTAACTGGTTAAACCACGTTCTCCACCTAGGTACTTTAGGCTTGCGTTCCATCAACTTTCACCGTCCAATCACTTGTATTGAATAGTTTCCCCCACTTTAAAATCGGGAAAAACATCCGGGCTAAGGTAAATTGCGCTCGCCAACGGCTGTTCAGGTACCTCTTTAAAAACCAGCGTCGTGTGACCAATGCTTTGCAAATTTTGATTTACCAAACTACCAACAAATTTAACGTCATAGGTTTGTTCACCAATTACGATTTGTGAACCCGCTTTTAAGTTAAATTGCTGATCATTATCTTTTTCAATTTCTTGGACAACCGCAATTTTCTTTAAATCTGGCGTTGCGGTTTCGTCAAACAAAATTGCTAACCGATCTTGCTTAGCAATTGCCTCTGGTCCAATACTTTTTACCTTAGCTGAAATCATTTAACACACCCCTTACTCATTATGATTTTATTGTACCATAGTGGGGTTCTCACACCTTCAGAAAACGTATTCAATCCGTGAAATATGCTATACTTAACGGTGAGTTTTACCTAGAGAGGAGCACAAGTGCTATGATTGAAACCATTTTATTAGGTACCTACACCAAACAAACCAGTGAAGGAATCTATCAAGTTGAACTTGATACAACCCAAAAACAACTCCAAAACTTACAATTAGTTGCCAAAGTAGAAAACCCAACCTATCTAACGGTAAGTCAACAGCAAATGCTGTATGCTGTCGATCGTTACCAAGATCAAGGAGGTGTTTCGGTAACTCAACTAGGCGACCGTTCTCAAGTTTTACAACATTTAGTACAGCTGGGAACCCCGCCTGCTTACGTAACCGTAGACGAACAACGTCACCTAGTTTTTGACGCTAATTATCACGAAGGCACCGTTCATGCGTATCAAATTCAAGCCGACGGAACCCTTAATTTAGCACACACCTTTACTAATCAAGGCTCCGGCCCGCGTCCAGAACAAAGTGAAGCCCATCCCCATTACGTTGATCGTACTCCCGATGAGCACCTTGTGGTCTGTGATTTAGGTTGTGATGAAGTATTTATTTTAGATTATGATGCAGCCACCGGCTTCCAAACGGTTTCTAAGTACGAAACTGCTCCAGGGTTTGGCCCGCGGCACGTTGTATTTAACCAACAAGGAAACACGGCTTATTTAGTTGGTGAATTGGCAAGTGAAGTAGAAGTGCTTAATTACCACAATGGTGAATTTCGTCACGTTCAAACGCTAAAAACCATTCCCGACGACTGGGAGCAACATAATGGAGCCGCCGCAATTAGAATTACTAGCGACAACCGTTTCGTTTACGTATCCAACCGGGGCCATGATTCAATCGCCGTTTTTGCGGTTAATGACGATGGCACCCTCGAACTAATCCAAAATTGTGCCATTGCAGGTAGCTTCCCCCGTGATTTTGCCCTAAATGCTGACGAGCGTTTTCTTGTTTGTGGCAACCAGATCACCAATAACTTGAGTTTATTTGAAAGAAATTCCGAGAATGGTAAACTTAAACTTATTCAAAAAGACTTTGCCGCTCCAGAAGTGGTTTGCGTCTACTTTAAATAAAAACGAGGTTAATTATGCTTAAAGAAGTTCCAGTAGAAAATTACACTGACATTCCCCGGGTAATTGCCAACGGGGCTAATCGAATTGAGCTTTGTGACAACTTAGCGGTGGGCGGCACTACCGTCAGTCACGGGGTAATGGCGGAAAGCCAGAAATACGCTAGCGAACATCACATTCCGGTTATGGCTATGATCCGGCCCCGGGGCGGCAACTTTGTTTATAACGATATTGAATTAAAAATGATGGAAGCCGACCTTTTCCAAGCACAACAGCTTGGCGTTGACGGTGCAGTTTTCGGTGCATTGACTCCCCAAGGAACCATTGACGAAGAGGCAATGGAACAATTAATCGGCGCTGCCGGTGGTATGCAAATCACCTTCCACATGGCTTTTGACGCGATTCCGGTAGAGCACCAAGCCGCTAGTATTGATTGGCTGATTGACCACGACGTGGATCGGATCTTAACCCATGGTGGTCCGTTAACTAAACCCATTGAAGATACGCTTAGCCACCTCAAGGAAACCGTTGAATACGCTAAGGGCCGCATCATCGTAATGCCGGGTGGTGGCGTCACCGTTGATAACGCTGCTGAAATTGCTGAACAACTTCACGTTCCCGAACTACACGGCTCGAAATTAGTTTAATCCTAAAATAAAAGCATCGTGGTAATTCCCCTGATTCATGGAATTATCACGATGCTTTTTATACTATTAATTAACCTGTCCTAGTGAAAGTTCGCTAAGCAAATTGTCGCAATGTTAAAGTAAATTAAAATTGAAATAATATCACTAACGGTGGAAATCAGTGGTCCGCTAGCTACCCCTGGATCTTGACCTAACTTTTCCAGAATAATCGGAATTAAACTACCTACCAAATTAGCGATAAAAATAGCTCCCCACATGGCTGCCCCAACAATTATGCCAAGCATTAAGTTGTGTTGCCAAAGCAATACTACGACGAAAATCACTAAACCAGTAAGTACACTAGTTAAAAGTCCCGTTAGAATTTCATTTAAAATAATTTTAAATCCACTATTATCATCTTCATCATTTGCCAACCGGCGCATTGCGACCGCCAAACTTTGAGTACCTGCGTTACCAGCCGTCCCGGTAATCAAAGTGATGAAAACTGCCAGTACGCCAAATCGGTCAAGAACCCCTTGGAATTGGCTAATTACGACCGCACTGATCAATCCCAAGAATAACATAGTTACTAACCAAGGCATCCGGCTCTTGAAAGCTGCCCAAGGATTTTCCGACAGGTCTTCCGTACCAACCCCGGCCAACCGTGAATAATCTTGGGCGGACTCTTCGTCAATTACGTCGATGATGTCGTCAACGGTAATGATTCCCAACATTTTATTGTTCTTATCGACTACCGGTATCGCAATAAAATTGTAGTCCCGAATTTGAGTGGCAATCTCAACTTGGTCTTCGTTATCCAATACCGACACCACGTTAGTATTCATAATCCGTTTAATAAATACGTCGTCAGGATTAACAATCAAGTCCTTAACGGAGATTACCCCAATTAGTTGGTTAGATTCGTTTACTACGTAAATGTACGAAATAGTTTCCGCATACTGGGCTTCTTGCTTAACCTGGTTCATTGCGGAACCAACCGTGGCATCGACCGCTACCGAAATAAATTCGGTAGTCATCAACGCTCCCGCCGTCTTATCTTCGTATTTTAGCAGCTGCCGAACGCGAGCCGCATCCACGGGTTGCATATACGATAGTAACTTGTGCAACTTATCATTGCGAACCGCCCCCAATACGTCGGCTTCGTTATCATCATACATCCCGTTCAACAACGCTGCCGCATATCGCGGAGTCATTTCATCTAAGTATTCCGCAATCAAATCCGGCTCATCATCGATTTCGTCAAAGGCGTCTGCCAGTTCATCTGGGCTGAGGTATTGATAAACCAGTTGCCGTTCGGGACCGGTTAACTCCCCAAAAAAACGCCCCTGATCATAATTATGTAAGTCAAGGAAATCTTCCTTGAAACTCTTTGCGTCTTCTTTATTTAATTCTAATTTTAATTTATCAAAAATCGCTTGAGTATTATCCATTATTCTTTATCCTTTTCTTTCTTCCAATATTCAAGCATGTCATTTGGAATTGGCGCTTGTACGTCAATTTTCTTTCCTCTAAACACATTCTCAAACTTCAATGAAAAGCAGTGCAGCGCCTGCCTTTGTAAGTTCCTAAAGGAAGTTTCGTTATAAAGCGGATCCCCAATCAACGGATGGTGAAGTTCACTAAAATGAACCCGAATCTGATGGGTTCGCCCAGTGTGTAACTGCACTTTCAATAGGGAATCCGTAGCATTCTGCTCCAGCACCCAATATTCTGTTTTTGAAGGTTTCCCATTGCCAGCGCTGGCCACCCTGCGCTTAATAAAGGAAGCTGGGTCCCTTTCAATCGGGGCGTCAATTAAACCGTGACTTTGTGCAAACCTTCCCGTCGCCATTGCTAAATAATATTTTTGCACCCGGTGTTGTCGTAAATCTTGGTCCATAATTGTATGTGCAAACCGGTGTTTGGCAAACAAAACTAGCCCCGAAGTATCTTGATCAAGTCGGGTCACCACGTGAACAACCTGACTTTCATAATCCCTTTCCGCGTAATAATTCTTAACGCGGTTTACTAGGGTATCCGTTTGATTTCGGGCGGACTGCACCGTTGGCAAAAATGGCGGCTTGTTTACCACTAAATAGTCCTGGTCCTCGTAAATCACATCAATTGGTTGACGAGACCGAACCACGTGAGGGTTCCCTGGCTCTGGCGGTAATTCAACGGTTACTTGGTCACCAGCAGTCACCATCGCGTTAGTTCGTTTCGGCTGCTCATTAACTAAAATTTTTCCACCATTAAATTTAATACTTTTTAATAGTGCTCGGGAAATCCGTTTCCGTGTCAAAAAAGTTCGTAGATGTTGAGGGGACTCATCTTGAACTTGCCAACTAAATTTCATCTATTTGACCAATAAACGAATTCCGCACCCGGTTCCAAAAACCAGTGTGCCGGTATTTAAGAAACTTTACCTTAGGAACCGCAATTCCATAATGTACGGATTGCACGTTTTTATCTAAGATACCTAGCCGATCTGCCGTAAAATTGTAAGTTCGGTGATAACTTGGTAAAGGTCGAATCGTAACGGTCTCATTTGGCGCTAAAATTAGCGCAGCTCCCACCGTCCGGAAAACCCGGTTGTTAATCGAAGCAATCTCCGCCATCTGCATTGCTTCTAACTGCGGGTGCACGATTGCTCCGCCAACCGACCGGTTATATGCGGTTGATCCGGTCGGGGTCGAAATACAAAGTCCATCCCCCCGGAAACGCTCAAATAATTGATCCCCAATTAAAACGTCCGCAACTAAAGTACCGTTTAATTTCCGTAACGTAGATTCGTTAATCGCCTTATAATTAGCCTTCGTTCCGTCGGTATGGATCACGTCAATATTTAATAACGGATACCCAATCTCGGAACATCCATCGCTTTTCAGCGCCTTAACCAAGTCGTCTAACTCATAATCTCGCCAATCGGTATAAAAACCTAAATGTCCCGTATGAACGCCCACAAAGCGAACTCGATCAATAATTGGTAAGTACTTCTGGATTGCCGATAGTAAAGTGCCGTCGCCGCCAATTGTGATTACCACCGTGGGGTCTTGATCATCCAAAGCAATGTGATTTTCCCGTAAGATTTGGCTCAAATCTTGGCCGACTTCGATTGAGTGTTCGTCACCCGAATGGTAGATTGCTATTTTCATTTTATTCATCACGTTGTTCCCTTTGTGCTAATAAAATTTGTTTACGAATGTCTGACATTTCTTTGTCTAATTCGTACGACTTAACGGATGCCTTCTGCAAGCGAGTTCGTAGCTCTGCAGGGAAATTACCGTTAAACTTGTAATTTAGCGAATGTTCGATGGTTGCCCAGAAATTCATTTCTAAAGTCCGGACTTGAATTTCAGCCAAGACTTTCTTTTGCCCGGTTAACATTTGAACTGGGTATTCAATCACGATGTGGTATGACCGATACCCACTCGGCTTCTCATTTTCCACATAATCCCGCTCTTCAATCACGGTCATGTCGGTTCGTTTTCGGATCAGGTCAACCACCTGATAAATGTCTTCTACAAACTGACACATTACCCGCACGCCCGCGATATCTTGCATATCCTGTTCGATTCGTTCTTCTAAAATTTGGCGCCGTACCATCTTTTCTTTAATACTATCTACCGGCTTCACACGCCCAGTAACGAATTCAATTGGACTTTCTTCGTCACTTCTTAAAAATTGTGTGCGCATTGCTCTTAGCTTAACCTTTAGCTCTGAAACAGCCTGTGCATACGGCAATAAAAAACTATTCCAATCTTCAATCATACGGATCCCCCCGAATCAATTTAACAACCTCTTCTATTTTATCATAGAAACACGCTCAACTATTTTAAACATTCTCCAGAGTTTTTCAAGCAAAATAATTGCTTTTATGCCATAATTTGTTAAAGTATAATCAGTTTGACTTACGTATTCTTTGGAGGAATTTAAATGCTGGAAACATACCTTTTCATCACTCCGTGGGGTGATGAATGCTTCAAATGTGAAAAGGAGACCATTCGCTATTTTGGCCGTGCTGAGGAAAAAGTAGATTTAAAAATCTTCCCGGTTTTAAATATGCAGGTTGTCTTAAACTATATGAAGCATAACCAAGTCAAAAATGGTAATTACAACGACCTATTTAACCGCATGTATTTAACTTGCCTCGATTACAAGGCTGCTTGTTACCAAGGGCGTGCTAAGGGCCGCCAGTTCCTAGTTGCCATGCAAAAGGCAGTAATCGACAAGGGCGAAAGCTATTCTATCGAACTAGGCAGTCAACTTGCTCAACAAGTTGGTTTAGACTTAACCATGTTTGAAGATGACCGACGTTCTGAAATGGTCCAAAAGGAATTTAAACATGACCAACAATTGGCCCATGAAATGGGTGCCGAAAGCATCCCCGCTGCGGTAACCTTTAACGTAAAAGATGAGGAATATGGCATTTTAATGGATCATTATGATTACCAGACCCTCGCTTCAGTTTGTAAACTGAAACTAGCATCTGATGACGATAATTCATTTATTCCCGAGACACTTTAGCTTGTTAGAGCACCGAAATTATTTTTCTGATTAATAGAATTTCAAGACAAATTCTATTCAGGGAGTTGTCTTGAAATTTATTTAGCCAGACTTATTCTCATACCACAGCAAATTTAAAGGCTGGATTAAGTTCCAGCCTTTTTTGTAAAATCTTTCCAGCAATTTACTTTCTCAATTCATTAAGATTACCTTTCAAAGCATTCATTTTGGTAGATGCATCCGGAAACCAAGTAACTGCCTCCCCTCGAAACTGCCACCGTTGCTCCCGTTTAACTATCCAATGATGATTAACTAAGTAATTCCAAAATTCTTGATCCACCTCTTCACTAATCCAACCATTAACACCGTTTGGTTCTTCCAGCATAAGTAAAATACAAATACGATTTAAAATTGGCGGACTCAAATGCCAAAAATCCGTACAGTTTTGGGGAACGTGTACCACCCACGGACACCCTAGTAAAGAATGGCCCTTTTCATAACAAAGCTGTTGCACCTTAAGATAACGTTGATCAATTTTTGTTCCCAACACGTGTCTTTCAAGTTGGCGAACTTCCCTAATTAAGTTCGTTGAATTAGTTAAAGAATCTGGTTTAGTTTGAATACTAATTTTAGAATCATTTACTAGCAGGGGCTGTTTTAAGTAAGTGATTTTGCCAAATAGTTGCCGGTAAACTTGATAAAACAACCACGGCGTATTATCGACTAAAGCATCCCACGCTAAAAACCACCACCCGTAGCGCGTGGCGTACCGACCAAACTTTTGCATCGTCGCTAGCAGTCCCTTTTCCTTACAGTGTTGCGGTCCTGCAATCCAGTAAACATGTTTACTAACTTGCTGGTAATCGTACGTTCTTTGGCGAATTTCCGAAACCGTGATGGGACTACACTGGTATTCAATCACGTAGATTTCGCCATGTGCCCGCACCACCACGTCTCCACGCCGTTTAATGCCTGGAAAATAATATTCCGTCTGCACTTCTAAGCCTAATTTCATAAAGTAATCTCTAAGTCGTGTTTTTCCAATTTTGTGCCGTCGACTTTCTTCGCTCCCTAATTTTGGCTTATTCTCAGCTACATGAGCAAAATACTTATTTCGATAACGTCCTGCACATAGTCGTAATGGCCGGTGGCATTGTGGGCAATAGTATCTGCCCTTAGCAATTGCAGTAGCGGCTTTCACCAATTTCCCCGTTTCTGTTAATGCAACCTTCATTAAATTCACCTCTATTAGCAAATACGCAAGCTAAAAGAGATTATTCGCGGAAGTAAATGTTTTTACGCATTTTCATAAAAATAGCAGCTACTTTTCCACAAAAAAGAGGTTAAGGAAAAATCCGTTCAGATTTCCCTAACCTCAAAGCCGTTTTCTAGCTAATCGTTACGCTTTAAAATAGTGTTTGGCTAACTCTAAAGCAGCACTATCAATAATTGTTTTCCCGTGTTCACGAAGTACTTCGCTAGTAATTGACGTTTGATCGCCATACTCGTACGCCAAAGCTAAATTATCCTTGACCAACTCGGGAGTATTTTCACTCATATAGAAAACCAACTCTAAATAGTAACTATCTTTATAGCGGTAAAGGACCGAATCCAGACCGTTCACATCACTAATCGCGGCCGCAATTCCTGGTAAGCCTTCAAAATCGTTAAGTTTAATTACCTTTGTTTGGGTGTCGTCACTATCGCTGCCATAACTATTAAAGTCTGCCGGATCTGCATCACGGCTCGGATTGCTCATATTGGCATCTTGTCCATCAGTTTCAGCAAGCTTTTTCTTCAAGAAATCAGAGACTTCATCCAGTTCTTCGTTACTAGGTGATTCGTTCTTCGCTACTGATTTCATTGCCTCTTCCATTCCGTTAGCGGGGTTTTTACTAATATACAATTCTAAGCCATTACGATTTGGTAAAACTTGGAAAGTTACTGCATCATTGTTAGCAAATTGATGATCAGTATCTACTTCTTCTAATACAGAATAAAAAAAGTTTTCTATTTCTTTGTGATTATCAAGCAAGTCTAGGAAGGTAACTCCCCTTTCGCTCAAATCTTCTGAGCTGATCTTGACTCGAATGGTATCTTCATTAATTCGTTCCATTTCCATTAAGCAGCACCTCCAGTTTAACGAAACTGAATGAAAAGAACCCACTAATATTAGTATATATTAGGTTCCCCACGATTATCCCATAAATTCATTAAAAATTCCACTTTCATAGCTGATTCAACCATTTTTAGTCTGTAATCAAGTAAAAATGAAGAGGGGCCGGAAAAAGTATTTTCCTAGCCCCTTAGTTTGAACTTTACCTATTCTTTTTAAGATCTCGTCAGCGAACCGACATACCTAATTAATCATTATAAATTAGCAATCTTTTGTGCCCTTGCCAATTCAAGCTGTCTTACCTTACGTGGTAAGAAGCGCCGAATTTCATCTTCATTGTATCCCACTTGTAGACGCTTGTCGTCTACTAAGATTGGACGCCGAAGTAACCCAGGGTTCTTTTCAATTAAATCAATTAATTGTTTTAAAGAAAGATCGTCTAAATCGACATCTAATTCTTGGAAAACCTTTGAGCGCCGAGAAACGATTTCCTCTGTACCGTTTTCAGTTAACTGCAGAACTTGTTTAATCTCTGCAGCACTTAATGGTTCAGAAAAAATATTTCTTTCCTTATATTGAATACCATGTTCTTCAAGCCATGCCTTAGCTTTCCGGCAAGATGTGCAACTTGGTGAAGTATATAAATTAACCATAACGTATGTCCCCCTTAACGTCGTTAAATATTACCTGCCTTATGGTTAATATTATACAGTTTTACCGGGTGTTTATCTAGAACTATTTTTAAATTTACTTATAAAAAATAACTAAAAATAATTCTTAATTCGGGATTAAAGTTTTTACTTATCGACCTATAATACTTTTAAAGTAAAAGTGTTCAATACACGAAGGAGCTATTTTTAAACATAACCTTATACCAACAAAATACTTTTACTTATAATAAAACCCTTATAATTCGATAACTTTTCCGGTAGCCGGTAATTCAATTTTTGTTGGATTTGCTGAAAAATGTTGCGTTTCTTCTAACATTATTTTTGGATCAATCTTTGGCGACAAGTGACTAATTATTAAACGTTGGGCATGTGCGTTATCAAACAATTGCGCAGTTTCTTTAGTTGTCAGGTGCCATTTAACTCCTTGATAATCACTCAAAAAGTTCGTATCCGTAATTAATAAATCACTATTCTGCGCAAAATCAGCTAATTGCGCGAAATAACGCGTATCCGACGTAAAGGTAAAGACTTTACCCGTGGCAACTTCCTCAATTCTGGTGGCAAATGCCGCTACCGGATGCTGTGTTTTTTCAAAGGAAATCTTCAATCCCCCTACTTTAATTACATCATTTACTTGATAACTAATTCCCTTGGACGCATTGGGCCAGGTTAGTGCACCAAAATTTAGCGGATCTTCTGTATGTCCATAAATCGGCAACGTTGCAACTTTTTTCTTCTCATTCAATTGCCAACGGTACTGTAAAACACCTAGATCGGCTGTATGATCGTGATGATAATGTGTGAGTAAAACCGCGTCTAGGTCTAGTGGATCGAGATGCTTTTCTAATTCTAAGAGAGTAGCCGATCCAGCATCGAGCAATAAATTAGTATCTTTGGTTTGAACTAGGTAACCGGTAGTCCCCGTATTTTTACTTGGATAACCACCATAGTATCCTAAAATTGTAATCTTCATAAAATCCCTCCATGTGACATCATTAACCCATTTTAACGCAAATTAATATCCTTATCGAACTTTAATATTTTTAGTTTGTCCATTGTAGCATTATAATGGTTATAAAATTGGAGGTGTTTCAATGTTTAAAACAATTACTACTTCTTTCGGCAGCTCTGCCGTTTTAAAATCGATTCAAAAAAAATATTCTTCGCGAAAGTTACTACTACTAGCTAATCAGAACGATAACGATAGCTTTCAGTTAGTCGATTTTTCAAATCAACCGACGATTTTTAAAGCTCCCCAGCGCTACACCGTCTTGAATTCTTTTGATTCAATACAAAAGAATTCAATTTTTACGTACCACTTTTTCGAACTTAGTACAGATGCGTTAGATGCTTTCGATAGTCAGATTGATAACCTTGCAGGCAAGACCGCCACTACCCTACTGAATTTAAAGCCGCTTGATCAAAAACCATATAATCGAGCAATTTTAGAAATCTCCCAAAATAGTGCGGTCCCGGAGTCCCTACAAGCTCTTATAAGTAAATACCATAATCAAAATTATTATAAAACCAATTATCAGGTTGTCGGGTAGGTGTTATTTTATTACTTTTACAGTATACTGGTATATTGAATACGAAGGGAGTTGAAACTAATCTTTCCTACCAAGAAACCACAAATTCTTATTTATAACATCATATTTGACTTGATTGTAGGAATCTTTTTTGTCTACTACTTGAAAGTTTCTGCAAATTTGTCAACCTTTCTACGTGTTATTTTAATGGCTTTTGCAGCTTATGATTTCACCGATATGTTCTTTAGTATCAAATTACTTCTTGAACAACGTCGGCGTAATAAACATAAATAATGCATTTTAAAAACTGATCTCTTCCTATCGATTATTATGTCTTTAGGGAGGGATTTTTTTGCTAACTAACCAACTGTAATCTTACCAAATGCTCCTAAACAGGATTACTCCGCAACCCAAACAAAAAAGCCTAACCCAAAATGAGTCAAGCTCTTATCGTATTCGACCAAAAGGCGGTAGACGGATTTGAACCGACGATGAAGGTTTTGCAGACCTCTGCCTTACCACTTGGCTATACCGCCATAACAAATAAAAAAGTGTAATCACCCGTGTAAAAAATACACGATAATTACACGAAACAAACTTTAATTATTTTAATGCCTCCGGTGGGGGTCGAACCCACACTCCCGTGAAGGAACTGGATTTTGAGTCCAGCGCGTCTGCCAATTCCGCCACAGAGGCAACTAAAAAATCTAACAAACTGAGTTCCAATTACGAACTCAAAGGGCGGTAGGTGGGAATCGAACCCACGCGTGCCGGAGCCACAATCCGGTGCGTTAACCACTTCGCCACTACCGCCATCATGGCAGGGATAGTAGGAGTTGAACCCACACTGACGGTTTTGGAGACCGTAGTTCTACCATTAAACTATATCCCTATCATTGATAATAAGTGACTGTTATTAAATCAAGTGAACTATACTGTTCACAATGGCGCGGGACAGAATCGAACTGCCGACACATGGAGCTTCAATCCATTGCTCTACCGACTGAGCTACCGAGCCAAATAATATATATAAAATGGTGCAACGGTCCTAACGAGACTCGAACTCGTGATCTCCTGCGTGACAGGCAGGCGTCCTAACCAACTAGACCATAGGACCAAAACACTTTTGGAATGGAGGATACAGGGCTCGAACCTGTGACCTCCTGCTTGTAAGGCAGATGCTCTCCCAACTGAGCTAATCCTCCAAAATGACCCGTACGGGATTCGAACCCATGTTACTGCCGTGAAAGGGCAGTGTCTTAACCACTTGACCAACGGGTCAGATCATATTATACGGAGAGTAAGGGATTCGAACCCTTGAAACAGGCTTTAACCCGTTTACATCATTTCCAATGATGCTCCTTCGGCCAACTCGGACAACTCTCCAAATAAATGAAACTCCGGCAGGCGGACTCGAACCGTCGACACCCTGATTAACAGTCAGATGCTCTACCAACTGAGCTATGCCGGAATAATCGCATGGCAACGTCCTACCCTCGCAGGGGGCGATCCCCCAACTACTCTTGGCGTTAAGAAGCTTGACTTCTGTGTTCGACATGGGAACAGGTATATCCTTCTCACTATCGTCACCACACTCTGTGCTAACTTACGTTATCACTTGAGAAAACTTTTGTCCTCTCAAAACTGAATAATATCTACATTCTCTTTCGAGTTACTTGCCACGTTCTACTTGGTTAAGTCCTCGACCGATTAGTACTAGTCCGCTCCATGTATCGCTACACTTCCACTTCTAGCCTATCTACCTGATCATCTCTCAGGGGTCTTACTTGCCCGAAGGCAATGGGAAATCTCATCTTGAGGCGAGTTTCACACTTAGATGCTTTCAGCGTTTATCTCATCCACACATAGCTACCCAGCGATGCTCCTGGCGGAACAACTGGTACACCAGCGGTGTGTCCATCCCGGTCCTCTCGTACTAAGGACAGCTCCTCTCAAATTTCCTACGCCCGCGACGGATAGGGACCGAACTGTCTCACGACGTTCTGAACCCAGCTCGCGTACCGCTTTAATGGGCGAACAGCCCAACCCTTGGGACCGACTACAGCCCCAGGATGCGATGAGCCGACATCGAGGTGCCAAACCTCCCCGTCGATGTGAACTCTTGGGGAGATAAGCCTGTTATCCCCAGGGTAGCTTTTATCCGTTGAGCGATGGCCCTTCCATACGGAACCACCGGATCACTAAGCCCGACTTTCGTCCCTGCTCGACCTGTCTGTCTCGCAGTCAAGCTCCCTTCTGCCTTTACACTCTGCGAATGATTTCCAACCATTCTGAGGGAACCTTTGGGCGCCTCCGTTACCTTTTAGGAGGCGACCGCCCCAGTCAAACTGCCCACCAGACACTGTCTCCCGCCACGATTAGTGGCGCGGGTTAGAGGGTTCATACAACGAGGGTAGTATCCCACTTGCGCCTCCTCCGAAACTAGCGTTCCGGATTCTACGGCTCCTACCTATTCTGTACAAGCTGTACAAACACTCAATATCAAGTTACAGTAAAGCTCCATGGGGTCTTTCCGTCCTGTCGCGGGTAACCCGCATCTTCACGGGTATTATAATTTCACCGAGTCTCTCGTTGAGACAGTGCCCAGATCGTTACGCCTTTCGTGCGGGTCGGAACTTACCCGACAAGGAATTTCGCTACCTTAGGACCGTTATAGTTACGGCCGCCGTTTACTGGGGCTTCAGTTCAAAGCTTCGCTTACGCTAACTCATCCCCTTAACCTTCCAGCACCGGGCAGGCGTCAGCCCCTATACGTCATCTTACGATTTTGCAGAAACCTGTGTTTTTGATAAACAGTCGCCTGGGCCTTTTCACTGCGGCTGATCTTGCGATCAGCACCCCTTCTCCCGAAGTTACGGGGTCATTTTGCCGAGTTCCTTAACGAGAGTTCTCTCGCTCACCTTAGGATACTCTCCTCGACTACCTGTGTCGGTTTGCGGTACGGGTAGTTAAACTCTAACTAGAAGCTTTTCTCGGCAGCGTGACGTCAGGAACTTCGTTACTTAAATTTCACTCCCCATCACCGCTTGTCCTTAAGAAATCAAGCATTTGACTCGACTTCAGACTTACGGCTTGGACACCCACTTCCAATCGGGTGCATTCCTTAGCCTCCTGCGTCCCTCCATTGTTCAAACAAGTTTAACTAGTACAGGAATCTCAACCTGTTATCCATCGCCTACGCCTCTCGGCCTCGGCTTAGGTCCCGACTAACCCTGGGAGGACGAGCCTTCCCCAGGAAACCTTAGTCATACGGTGGATAGGATTCTCACCTATCTTTCGCTACTCATACCGGCATTCTCACTTCTAAGCGCTCCAACAGTCCTCACGGTCTGCCTTCGTCGCCCTTAGAACGCTCTCCTATCACGCCACCTAATGGTGGCATCCACAGTCTCGGTAATATGTTTAAGCCCCGGTACATTTTCGGCGCAGGATCACTCGACTAGTGAGCTATTACGCACTCTTTAAATGGTGGCTGCTTCTGAGCCAACATCCTAGTTGTCTATGCAACTCCACATCCTTTTCCACTTAACATATATTTAGGGACCTTAACTGGTGGTCTGGGCTGTTCCCCTTTCGACGATGGATCTTATCACTCACCGTCTGACTCCCGGACATAAATCGATGGCATTCGGAGTTTATCTGAATTCGGTAACCCATGACGGGCCCCTAGTCCAAACAGTGGCTCTACCTCCACGATCCTAATTCCGAGGCTAGCCCTAAAGCTATTTCGGAGAGAACCAGCTATCTCCAAGTTCGTTTGGAATTTCACCGCTACCCACACCTCATCTCAGCACTTTTCAACGTACACGAGTTCGGTCCTCCAGTGCGTTTTACCGCACCTTCAACCTGGACATGGGTAGGTCACTTGGTTTCGGGTCTACATCCGCATACTAATTCGCCCTCTTCAGACTCGCTTTCGCTTCGGCTCCGTCTCTTCAACTTAACCTGGCATACGAACGTAACTCGCCGGTTCATTCTACAAAAGGCACGCCATCACCCATTAACGGGCTCTGACTTCTTGTAGGCACATGGTTTCAAGAACTATTTCACTCCCCTTCCGGGGTGCTTTTCACCTTTCCCTCACGGTACTGGTTCACTATCGGTCACTAGGTAGTATTTAGCCTTGGGAGATGGTCCTCCCGGATTCCAACGGAATTTCACGTGCTCCGCCGTACTCAGGATCCTGAACTGAGGGAGCTTGATTTAACTTACGGGGCTGTCACCCTCTCTGGCTGGCCTTCCCAGGCCCTTCAGCTATCAAGCTCTTTGGTAACTCAAATGTTCAGTCCTACAACCCCAAGAAGCAAGCTTCTTGGTTTGGGCTGTTCCCGTTTCGCTCGCCGCTACTCAGGGAATCGAATTTTCTTTCTGTTCCTGTGGGTACTGAGATGTTTCAGTTCCCCACGTTTACCTTCACACATCCTATGAATTCAGATGCGGATAATAGTCGATTAAAACTATTGGGTTGCCCCATTCGGAAATCCCCGGATCAAAGCTTACTTACAGCTCCCCGAGGCATATCGGTGTTAGTCCCGTCCTTCATCGGCTCCTAGTACCAAGGCATCCACCATGCGCCCTTCCTAACTTAACCTAACTTTACCTACGGTAAAGCGATTAATTGAGTATTGCGATTATTTTGAACTAATCTTGTTTAACTCTTTAAAATTACGCGGTTTTCTCTCGGTTTAATTATGATTAATTAAAATCAGAAAATTATAGATATTATTCAGTTTTCAAAGAACAAAAGTGAGAGTAGACCTCTCAAAACTAAACAAAACTTTGACTCGTGTGCGGTTCCGTATTATTCCTTAGAAAGGAGGTGATCCAGCCGCAGGTTCTCCTACGGCTACCTTGTTACGACTTCACCCTAATCATCTGTCCCACCTTAGACGGCTAGCTCCTAAAAGGTTACCCCACCGGCTTTGGGTGTTACAAACTCTCATGGTGTGACGGGCGGTGTGTACAAGGCCCGGGAACGTATTCACCGCGGCATGCTGATCCGCGATTACTAGCGATTCCGACTTCGTGTAGGCGAGTTGCAGCCTACAGTCCGAACTGAGAATGGTTTTAAGAGATTAGCTAAACCTCGCGGTTTCGCGACTCGTTGTACCATCCATTGTAGCACGTGTGTAGCCCAGGTCATAAGGGGCATGATGATTTGACGTCGTCCCCACCTTCCTCCGGTTTGTCACCGGCAGTCTCACTAGAGTGCCCAACTGAATGCTGGCAACTAGTAATAAGGGTTGCGCTCGTTGCGGGACTTAACCCAACATCTCACGACACGAGCTGACGACAACCATGCACCACCTGTCATTCTGTCCCCGAAGGGAACGCCTAATCTCTTAGGTTGGCAGAAGATGTCAAGACCTGGTAAGGTTCTTCGCGTAGCTTCGAATTAAACCACATGCTCCACCGCTTGTGCGGGCCCCCGTCAATTCTTTTGAGTTTCAACCTTGCGGTCGTACTCCCCAGGCGGATTACTTAATGCGTTAGCTGCAGCACTGAAGGGCGGAAACCCTCCAACACTTAGTAATCATCGTTTACGGCATGGACTACCAGGGTATCTAATCCTGTTCGCTACCCATGCTTTCGAGCCTCAGCGTCAGTTACAGACCAGACAGCCGCCTTCGCCACTGGTGTTCTTCCATATATCTACGCATTTCACCGCTACACATGGAGTTCCACTGTCCTCTTCTGCACTCAAGTCTCCCAGTTTCCAATGCACTTCTTCGGTTGAGCCGAAGGCTTTCACATTAGACTTAAAAGACCGCCTGCGCTCGCTTTACGCCCAATAAATCCGGATAACGCTTGCCACCTACGTATTACCGCGGCTGCTGGCACGTAGTTAGCCGTGGCTTTCTGGTTAAATACCGTCACTGGGTGAACAGTTACTCTCACCCACGTTCTTCTTTAACAACAGAGCTTTACGAGCCGAAACCCTTCTTCACTCACGCGGCGTTGCTCCATCAGACTTGCGTCCATTGTGGAAGATTCCCTACTGCTGCCTCCCGTAGGAGTCTGGGCCGTGTCTCAGTCCCAATGTGGCCGATTACCCTCTCAGGTCGGCTACGCATCATCGCCTTGGTGAGCCGTTACCTCACCAACTAGCTAATGCGCCGCGGGTCCATCCAGAAGTGATAGCAGAGCCATCTTTTAAAAGAAAACCAGGCGGTTTTCTCTGTTATACGGTATTAGCATCTGTTTCCAGGTGTTATCCCCTGCTTCTGGGCAGGTTACCCACGTGTTACTCACCCGTCCGCCACTCACTTCGTGTTAAAATCTCATTCAGTGCAAGCACGTCATAATCAATTAACGGAAGTTCGTTCGACTTGCATGTATTAGGCACGCCGCCAGCGTTCATCCTGAGCCAAGATCAAACTCTCATATTAAAATGATGAGTCTTTTTCAAGCTCATTAATTGTTTGTTTTTGCGAATTGACTTCGCATGTTTGTTCTCACTAAATCAATTTGATTTGCGAGTCCTCACACGATCGTTTGTCAAAATTTTGTTCAGTTTTCAAAGGTCTACCAGCGTTGTCGTATCAACGTTTATAACGTTTTTGACAACTATTTAAATATATCATCATGAGAATCAATTGTCAACAACTTTTTTAAATTGTTTTAATTTGAAATCTCATGAACGACGTCTTCCTTAACGCCGCTCAAATATAGTACCAAGTTTTATACGGGTACGTCAACCCATTTTTCTAAATTATTTTAATTTTTCCGCTTTCCACCCCTCCAAGTGCTCTGCTAACGGCTTAAAACCTGCATCATAGTGGCTTTTTGTCCAAAAATGCTTATGATTAACATAAAAATTAATTGGCCTAGGGTACTTACTTAAGTTACCCTTGGTTTCCTTTAAAGCACGAATTGACAGCGCAAAGCGTCGATTGCCATCATCTTCCATTACCACCGCTTGAACTTTTTCTCCAATATCAAAAGCGTGGTGCATATTTCTAATATACTGATTGTCACACTCTGAAACATGTATCAACCCCTTACGTCCCTTTTTATCCTGAATAAAAAGACCGTAATCCCGGATGCCAACGATTTTTACTTCAAGTATTTCTCCTAGTTTATACATATTGCTCTGCTCCCCTCTAAAAGTTTAATTTTAAGGTAATCTTTTAAAAAAGCAAAGTTCCTTCTCTAACTGTATGATAATATAGACTGCGGATTCAAGAAAAGCGGGATTAAAACAAGGCTTTCTAGACGGTGAAAGTTAAATCCTCAATATATGATACCTAAATTTTTAGATAAGGAATGATTCTTTGCAAACTCTAATTGACTTTGTTCTTCACATTGACGAACACTTGGTAACTATTGTAAATAACTTCGGTAACTATTCTTACTTAATTCTATTTGCCATTATCTTTATTGAAACTGGTGCCGTAATTCTCCCGTTTCTACCAGGTGATTCCCTTTTATTTGCAGCTACTGCTCTTTCTGCTAAACCTGAATACGGGCTAAACGTTTGGGCATTCATCATTTTATTTTCTCTTGCAGCCTTATTGGGAGACTCCCTAAACTTCTTTTTAGGAAAGCACGTCGGAATGGCACTGCGCAGGCATCCCTTCTTTGGTAAGTTTATCAGTGACGAAAAAATGGACGAAGCTCAGCATTTTTTCGAGAAGCATGGTAACATTTCCATCACCCTAGCACGGTTCATGCCCATCATTAGAACTTTCGCTCCTTTTGTTGCTGCTGGAGCTAACATGCCTTACCGATCATTCATCCGCTATAACATCGTGGGGAATTTTGCTTGGGTAGCCGTTTGCTGTGGTGCTGGTTACTTCTTTGGCAACATCCCATTTGTAAAAGAGCATTTTTCATTAGTGGTAATTGGCATTATCGTCGTTTCCCTAATTCCTGCAATAATTTCGTTCATCAAGTCAAAATCAAAAAAACAGGTCAACTAACGTAACCCCGCTCATTAAACGGAGGTCTACGTTAGGACCTGTTTTTTTATTATTCGATAAAAAATGATCATGTACATTTCAAAAAGAATTCCTATTAAGGCAAAACTAAGCGCGAAAAACCGATCCGTTAATACGTTGATAATCGGATCCGTTTTTGGATCAAAAATCCAATAATTATCCCTAAAAAAGACTTGGTGAAAAATAATAAAATAACGGTTAAAATCCACTGCCAAGAAAAAAATGATTAACGGAGTTACCACAATGGCAATCTGAAAGAAACGCAACATTTGCCACTCCTGTTTTTCTCTAAAAATTCGGTGCCAAATTAATAGTAGTCCGCCGATTGCCAATACCAACGTAATGGAATTTAATAAAAATAGATTTTTTACCGCCGCCATATGAATTAACCCTCCCTTAGAAAAAGGGAAATCCGCCAAGTTAAGACGTTTCACCCAGGGCAATTCTAAGTACGCTAATAGTTGGTGGTAATTTTTGATGACCTGCGCAGTAGTTAAACCCGTTGTGTGAACAGTTCGCGCCGTTAATGACCAATGAAACAACCAGGGCGAATTGATTGTAAGAAAAATTGCACCACTAATTCCAACCCAAATTGTCAATAAAGCTGCCATTAGTTTGCGCATTTTTATTGCCATTCATCAAAACTATTAATTTCGTGCGTAGGTTTAACCGCCTGCTTTGCCACCAATTCAGGCGTTGAAACCCCCGTATACACCAATAAAGTATCCATGCCAAAATTGATTCCAGCGGAAATGTCAGTCATGTAATTGTCTCCCACCATAACTACCTGATCCTTTGGCAACCCCATTACCTTTAATGCCTTTTCCATAATAATGGTTTCTGGCTTTCCGATATAAAAGGCCTTTTGCTGCGTTGAACGCTCTAGCAAAGCAATTACAGAGCCCGCACCCGGTACTAATCCCCGTTCATTAGGCAAATTAGTGTCCGCGTTGGTGCCAATAAATTTAGCACCTTTTTTTACTGCTAAGGTTGCTACCTCAAATTTATGATATGTAACATCGTAATCCAACCCGGCAACCACGTAGTCGGGGTGGTCTTCTTCCATTTCAAACCCCTTCGCTAAAATTGCACGTTTCAACCCGATTTCACCGATAATGTAGACTTTGCGATGATCTTTGTCAGCAATTCCATCCAAATAATCTGCAGTAGCCAAAGCAGCCGTATAAACATTTTCCGGTTTCACTTTAATATCATGGTTTTCCGTCAAATTTTTTGCTACGTCTTCTGGAGTTTTAGTCGTATTGTTAGTTACGAACAAAAACGGAATCTGCTTTTCCTGTAACCGTTCGACGAACCGCTTAGCTGCCGGAATCTTCTCTTTTCCCCGGTACATCGTTCCGTCTAAATCAATCATATATCCACCATAATTTTCAATCATTACTTCTTTTTCTCCCTTATTTTAAAAGTTTTTTGTCGTTTCTTTTTACCGGTACCCACCACTTCGTTACGTCGTTTTGCGACTGGCTTGCGTGATTTAGCCTTCTTCGAAACCGGCCGTTTTGCTTTATGTTTAGTTTCTGCGCGGTGCCATTCTTTAATCCAGCGTCGCTTTGAACGCTCATTAACTTGCATATTACGTAATATAAAGTATGGACACCCAAAACTACAAATTTCAAAAAGGTAGTCTTCGAAACGACTGATTTTTAATTCGTTAGGCACCTTTTCTTCATCTGCAAAAAAGCCCTTCAGCCGTAGTTGTCCCGAACCGATATCCCCAACAATAAAGTCGTACCGACTCAGCAACCCGACAAAGCGTTCGGCCATCAATTCTTCATCAAACGCATCGCGATAATTTTTTTCTAAACGATATTCGTGATCGTTGATTAGAACCTCGTCTGTATTGACTTGAACGACCCGGTTAACCACCGGACGTCGCATTTCCGCCAACTCTTCATTTGTTTTTTTATTCATCACTATTCCCCGCTTATTGTATAGCACCATCCTAAATTAAAAGGAACGTACAGGTCAATATCTTACTTTAATTACCGTAACTTTTCCATAGCCTACAGCTTAACGCCGTTTTTTAAAGTCAATTCTTTTTCCGTCAATCATTTGTTCAATATCACTTTCAGAAAAGGGGGCGCCAAACGGAATTTGGTAATCTAAATAATCCTTTTCAGGAGTGTCGACCCCCACATTGATATTTTCCTTAATATTCACGCTATAATGATGGATGTGCCCATGCAAATTAATCACTTGCTGGACAATCCCTAGCATAATTGGGTAGTGGCTCATAATTAACTGCCGGTGATTCATTTTAATAATTGTTCCTACCGAATGAAATTCAAATTTCGGCTTACCATTCACTAAGTAATTATGTTTAGATAAATATTTAAATAAACTCCGCGAATCATGATTCCCCTTAATTAAAACTAGTCGCCCGTTAAGCCGTTTTAATAGCTCGTACACCTCTTCATGCGCCTTTTTTTCTGGGCGCACAAAATTTAACGCAATGTCGCCTAAATGATAAACCACGTCCTGATCCGTCACCCGTTGATTCCAATTTTTAATTATTGCTTCGTGCATCGCATTAATATTAGTAAAATCACGTGGCGCAAAGTCATGGTCTTTTAGTAGCTCTTTATGAAAAAAATGGGTATCTGCCGTAAAAAAATTCAAATTATCATCCTCTTCATTACTTTCCCTTGATTTTTTCATTCTAACTAAGAATCATTTTTAATTGTACCGCGGCTATAAGAACTTTGTACAATTTCCCTCTACGCAAAAAACTGGAAACCTCTATCAGAGGTCTCCAGCCTGCGGCATCGAAATTATCGGGGGTAACTGTGCTTAAAAATAATTAAGCGGTTCAAACAATTATTTCAAACTTTTTTGCGCCCATTTTTTGAAATCCTTGAGGAACGCCACCATTTCCTTTTGCTCCTTAAAGTCTGGAAATTCACCTAACAAAACTTGATCAGCCTGTTTAGCATTCTGACCCACCTTTTGCAGAATTAAAATCGATTTTTGTGCTTTAGCGTCTTTAAACATCTTACTTGGCAAGTTTAAAATCGCCTGTAAATAAATCTTGTCGTGGAAAAATGCTAGTAGCTTTTTGGCCTCTTCCGTTTGAAAAAGGTTACTTGGAACTAAATAAACTCCAAAGCCACCCGGCCGTACCGCCTTCATTGATTGCTCAATTAATAAATGGTGTACAAAGGAATGTCCCTCCGAGCTACGCGTCTCAAAACCAACCGTTCGCTCATCAATTGGGTAATATCCAACCGGCAAATCTGAAACTACAATATCAGCATTTTTAACCAACAAATTATCGATGCTGTCTTGATGGTAGAGATCCACTTTTAAATGCTCGAAAATAAAGGACATACTTGCAATCGCAAGCATAGTATCGTCATTATCGATTCCCGTCCCGTTGAATTTAACTTGGTGATCTTGAAAATAATTCAAAATGGTTGATAGCAAGTTCCCCGTGCCAACTGCCGGGTCGAATATTGATACTTGATCTTGGGATAACGGCAAATTCTCAATGATGTAGTTAAAAAGCATTCCAATTGCTTCCGGAGTGAATTGGTGATTAGCTTGGATGCGTTCGACCCGGTTTGCTTGGATCATCACCAATTGGATGGCCTTGCGAAGCTCTTCAGGTTCATATTCCTGCCAGTTAAAATCTGCGTAAACTTGCTTTAATTTTTGTACCGTTACTTGATCTGGTTTACCGTCTTCAACTTGGATTTCTCCCGTAATTAAGTTATCCCCCGTTTCAATGAACGCGTCTAAAAAATCCACGTCCAAATTTTTTTGTAATAGTTCGGTTGATTCCTTAAAAACACGGTATATTTTTTCAATTTTTTCTGTATCCATTTGCGATCCTTCCTCACTAATATCCACTTTCGTTAAATCTAACCTTTACAGTATTACCTTTCTTGAGTTTTATCGTCAAGTTTTGATCCTGATTTAATTCTACCGTACCCAGTTTTTTATTAGTCAACTTTTTAATTTCTTTTTCTCGGTAACGTAATAAAAACTGGTTGGCCAAGATTTTAACTTGGGTGGTCGCTTGTTCATTTTTTAATCGCAAAATTGTTTGTCGTGCTTGGTCATTCAAAAACAGATTAATTCCCGCCATAAACGTTAATACAAACAAAGCGGTAATCATCGCGCTAGCTTTCTTTTTCGGCTGGTGGAATAAACGCGTACGCACTATAGTTGCCTCCATAAACCTTCATTTTAATTTGAACTAAATTACCGACCCGTTTGAAAGAAACCGCACGCACCCCCGGCATTAACGGCATATGCCCGGGAGTATAACGCAGCATATTTTTTCGCGAATAGTACTCCAGCTCGTAACGCTTCTTTTGCGCTTCTGAATACAAGATCAAGCGATTAGGGCGAACTTCTTTCAAACGAAAATCGTGCCGCTTTGATTCTAAATCTTGAACAACCTCGGTAATTTTGTCTTCAAAATCAGCTTCAGCTTTATGCTTAGTTGCTTTGACTGCCATGATTGTTAAGTTAACCATCAGTACCATAATTAATAATGCTAAAATTGCTTCAGCCAACGTAAATCCGTATTTATAATTTTTGCCTGAGTTCATTTAAAACTTCCCGTTCTTGATTAAGCTCGATTCGGTTTTCCCTAATACTAACCTGCCAACTATGCCAAGTGTTCATCATAACTGCTAAAAAGCTTCCCAGAATAAATAGTCCCACGATTCCTTCATAAAGCAACGTGCCAGTCTTTTTACACCCGGGTAATTTCATAAACACCCCATCCTAACTGTGCTGCTAAGCGGTATTTGTTTTGACCATTCTCCTGTAAAACCACCGTCGTGGGGGTAACAATCCCATCTCGACCAATCCGAATGGTCCGGTCGGTATACGGCTCTAAGTTAGGAGGTAAATCTAAATATTTAGAGTGTCGCTCCCGTCCGTGCTGCCAATGAAACATCACGCTGTGATCGTCTTTAATAAAAATTACCGAGCCCTGGCAACCTTCATACATTGCCAACCGTTCCATTTCCTGCCAACCCATTTCGAAACGTTTAAAAAATATTTTCTCCTGCTGTTCACTATGGGCTCCCCGAAAATTAATCAGCCCCATTCCAATTGTGCTACAAGTGATTAACAATACCACAATGCTTTCTAAAAGGGTAAATCCCGCTTTCCGGACGTCAACTACGGCTAACATGACCGCTACTATCTACTTTAATCCCGTCCTGATTAACTTGGTCCATTTGCTTATCCGATAAGTATCCTTTTTCCTTTAAATCATCTAAGCTTTCCGGTAAATGATTGTATTCATTTTCATACAAGTCCACTTGAGTTTGAACAACTTCGGTAAGTGCATCGCCCTGGATGTTGCGAGCATTATGTTTTTGACTAGTTACGTTTGGTAAAATAATTAGGATTAATAATGAAATGATAAACAACACGACTGTCATTTCGATTAATGTAAACGCTTTCTTAATTCTGTTTTTCATTACGACACTTCCTTTATTGAGTTATACATTGGCATCAATAGGTTCCAGTACATAATTACAATTACTATCCCAATAATGCCAAATAAAATTGGTTGAACTACTAAAATCAAACGTTCAATCCGACTAATTAAGTTTTTATACTTCATCATTGACAACGCGTAAATTTCCGTTGCTAAGGCATCTTTTTGACTTCCTTTTTGGATTACCAAACTTAGTTCGGTTGGCAGATAAACAGCCTTTTGAATAATTTGATCCACCTGCCGGCCGTTCGCAATGCTGTGTTCAACCTTTCGCCCAATTTGGTGCAACAACGATTTTGAATCTAACTGGTTAAGGTATTTACAAATACTTCCCACAGACATCCCGTTGGCAATTAGAAAAGATAGGTTTGCTAATAAATAATAGTGGCAATAATTTTGGTAAAGCGGCCCAATGATGGGTAAACGACAAAGAAGGTTGACTTGGTTAGTAATGCTGGAACGTTTGAATTTCCAGAAATAATATCCTAGCGCTGCTACCGCAACCAAAAAGACCGCTACCCACCCTGCCTTAATCAATTGGCTATCCCAACTTTTAGTTCCCCGATTCCAGTCTGCTAATTCTGGCATGATGTAAATCCGCATCCCCACCATCATGAGTCCTAAAAACAATAGCAAAAATAACGGATATTGGATCACTGACCGTAGTTTTTTTCGTTGCTGTTCCTGACTGGTGAAAATTTGGGCAATCGTGTTGAGCGTCCTAACAAGGCCCCCATGCTGATCTGCAATTGCCAGTTGATAATAAATGTTCGTGCTTACGTAAGGCTGAAAGGCGGCCGAAAAAGATTGCCCGCGCTGCAGCTGTTCAATCACGTTTTGCATCGGTTTAGCAATCGAGGGTCGCATAATACGAATAAAATCTACGCTTTTTCTTAGCGAAATGCCCATTTTTAACAAATCCACCATCGTGGAGAAGATAAACGCCTGGTCTGCTAAAGGTATTTTACCCGTACTGGTAGTCCTGATATACTTCGTTGGTAATTTGGCCACTGTTTTTCCACTCCTCTAACTTGGTCTGCCACCTTGGTGACTTAGTTTTTAACAACGGGTGGAATGACTTCATTTCCGCTAGAATTCGGATAGAACCATTTTTAATTGGAATAATCCGTTGGTAAATGGTGGCGGTTAGCGCCTCCTTTAAATAATCTTCTTGCACTCCCAACTCTAGCAACCGGTCCCAAACCCCTTCCGTGCTTTTACAATGCAAAGTAGTTAATACTAAGTGACCACTCAGCGCAGCTTGAACCGCGATTTCGGCTGTTTTACTATCCCGAATTTCGCCAATAATAAATATATCTGGCCGGTTTCGTAGTCCACTTTTTAACAATGCTTGGTAGGTCATTCCGGACTTCTCGTTAACCTGTAATTGCAGGAAGTTATTTTCTTGAATTTCTACCGGATCTTCAATCGACATTACGAGTTTTGAACCACTTAACTTTTTAGCAATCTCGTAAATTAACGTAGTCTTCCCCGAACCAGTTGGCCCAGAAAAAACAATCATCCCCCTTAAACGCGCCGCCGCTTCAATATCTTGCAGGCTGACCGGGTCTAAAATTTCATGTTGCTGCTTCAACTCGTAAATAAAGCGAACCACCATCGAAGGGCGGTCTAAAAAGTCCCCTACCGTTGAAATTCGTAAATTCACCACCTGACCATCGGCTGCCAACCAGGTCATGGCGCCGCTTTGGGGTCGACGTCGTTCACTTATTGACATATCTGCGCGATACTTAATATATGACATAATTTGTTCGGCTTCCCGCTGTTCGATGTGCGTAGACTTGCGATATCCCTGCACATTTCGATAAAGCATCTGGTATTTATCGTTACGGGGCATAATAAACAAATCACTATCATGATGAACAATGCTTTCTTGCATAATTCGACTTAATTGGTTTGTTATATCCACTACTCATTTCGCCTCCTCATCATGTAGATACGAAAAGTCGGCAAATTTATTTTTTTAAACCATTTTTTAATTAGTAAATTTGTTATCACCGCGGTGAGTAAAACTGCTAACCTTAACTACCTTAAAAAACTAAAAAGGAACCCCTTAAGAATTTTTCGATTCTTAAGAGGTTCCTTTAACTTGGTCACCTTTTCTGGTAATAAATCGTATTTGCAAGCTTAATTAGCTTTACTTAACGGACAACCCACTTTGACTTTCTTACAACTAAATGTTTTTTACCTACCGAAATAGAAATTTATTTCAGAATATCTTTCCGAGTCGGAATTGAAGGTTGCGCCCCCATCTTCTGGACTGCTAACGAAGATGCCTTGTTACCATACTCAATGGCGGTTTTTAAATTACTTAAATCAGGATTTAATTCCGAGCTTAAAGCACCTAAGAAAGTATCTCCCGCTGCCGTTGTATCCACCGCCTGGACTTTAAATGCCGGAACGATTCCGTGTTGCGCACCATCATCGTAGAACACACCCTTACTTCCTAGGGTGATAATTACGGTTGCCACGCCTAGGTCGTGTAAGCGTTGGGCTGCTTTTAACATTGCCGCTTCGTCAGTCACGGCAATTCCAGTTAAAATTTCGACTTCCGTTTCATTCGGGGTGATCACATCCGTATTTTTTAGTAGCTCTGCTGGTAACTTAGCCACCGCTGGTGCGGGATTCAAAATGGTTTTAACTCCCAACTCTTTAGCCATTTGGAAAGCAAATTGCGTTGTTTCTACAGGAGTTTCTAGTTGGGCAACCATTAAATCTGCTGCAGCAATTTGTGCTTGGGCCTTCTTCACGTCCGCGGCGGATAATTGCGCATTGGCACCGCCATAAATTAAAATTCGGTTTTCGCCACTCTTTTCTACCATCACAAATGCTTGTCCAGTACCTGCATCCTCATCTACCGCTACCAAGTCGGTAGTAACTCCGCTATTAACCAACTGTTGCAGCATGAACTTACCGTTTTCGTCTGCGCCGACCCGGCCAATAAAACTCGTTTGCGCACCAGAGCGAGCAGCAGCAATTGCCTGGTTAGCTCCTTTACCGCCACCAGCCATGTCTTGATTATTTAATGCTAATGTTTCGCCAGGTTCGGGGACCCGATCCATCTGTAAAATTCGATCCACGTTTAAACTACCTAGCACAACTACTTTATTAGTCATTTTGCCACCTCATTATCATTACGTATGCAATGATTTTACCACACCGGTTTTACGCCCGCCTACCACCATTGAAACTTTCTTTTACTAAAAAGGCACAAAAAAACCAACCCGCATAAAATGGGGTTGGTTCTGAAATTCATTATTATTCAGCGTCATCTGGTAAAACAGCAGCTTCGTATACTTCTGAAACGTCGTCGTTGTTTTCCAATTCGTCGATTAATCCCGTGTATTGCTTTACTTTATCAGCAGGAACTTGAGTTTCCGTTTCCGGAATCATGGTTAATTCAGCATTTGCCAAATCATAACCCTTAGCTTCAAGTGCATCACGAACGGCAGCAAATTCTTTAGGATCCGTGTAGATTTCGAATACTTCATCAGAAGTTTGTACGTCATCCGCACCTGCTTCGATAGCATCTTCCATCATTTGGTCTTCGTCTTTATCCAAACCTTCGCGTTTAATAACGATGTAGCCCTTCCGGTCGAACATGTACGAAACTGAACCAGTAGCTCCTAGTGAACCACCATGATGAGTGAAAGCAGAACGAACAGCTGCAGCCGTCCGGTTCTTATTATCAGTCAAAGCAGAAACGATAATTGCGGTTCCTGCTGGTCCATAACCTTCGTAAGTAATTTCTTCGTAGTTAGCTCCACCAGTACCGCTACCCTTATCAATAGCACGTTTAATGTTATCTTTTGGCATGTTAGCTGCACGAGCTTTATCCATCATTAAGCGAAGTTGAGGGTTGGCAGAAGGGTCCGGACCCCCAGCTTTAACTGCCACGTAGATCTCCCGGGAGATCCGTTGGAAAATTTTACCACGTTTTGCGTCTTGGGCGTTTTTACGGCCTTGAATATTATGCCACTTTGAATGTCCTGACATTTCCGAACTCCTTCTTTCATATTATATTTATCGTATTCATAGACGCTTAATATAATACGCTTCCGAAATATGCTTGTCAACGGAAGTTCGTGCTCATCCAAGATCGCTTCCGCGTCCGTAATCCGCCAAGTTTCTAACTGGAAGTTATTCCGATTGATTGCCGACCGCTAATGCACGTTAACTTGTTGACCTTAACCGTAAAACACTCTCTAATTCCTACATTTTATGGTTCATTGGCATTAGATGATATTCAATTGGGTGATCTGGATCAAAAATTTCAATTTGGGCCATCATTCCGGTATCTTCGTGTTCCAAAATGTGGCAGTGGTACATAAAGATTCCTAATTTGGTAAATTTAACCTTAATCCGAACCGTTTCGTTAGGGTTAACTCCAATGGTATCTTTCCAACCGTGCTCATTGGGATTAACCGCGTGCCCGTTGCGATCAATCAATTGGAATTGGCAGCCATGGATGTGGAACGGGTGAATCATCCCACCTTCCATGTCGTTAGTGTTGGAAACTTCCCAAATTTGGGTTTGATCAACTTGCTGGCGGGTGTCAATTCGTTGCATATCAAACAACTTGCCATCCAACCGCACTTGATCATCCATCCCGGACATCACCGTTTTGAAGACAGGAGTATTTTCGTCAACGGACAATGCTGGAATTTCTGCCAATGGTGACGGTAGCAGCATATTTTCCTTCTTAATGTCGCCAATTTTGAATTTAATTAGGTCGAAGTCGTCAGTTTGCAAAATTACCTCTTGTCCCGGTTGGTAATCGGAGAAGTTAACCAATACGTCGGCCCGTTCCGCACAGGTCAGCATAATGCGATCCATTTCAACGGCTTCCGGCAACAGTCCCCCGTCGCTACCAATCTGGGTGAAGGGATGATAATCCGCAAAGTGAAGCCGCCATTCTCGCCGGTTAGAACCATTCAAGAAACGTAACCGGACAATTGGCTTAGTAACGTTAACCACCGGATTGACCGTGCCGTTAACCAACGCGTAATCGCCCAAGGTTCCGTCCACATCGTAGTCGGCTTTGTAATCTAGTTGATTATCGTGATAGCTACGATCCTGCAATACCACTGGAAAATCATTAACTCCCCAGCGCCGTGGAAGCTTAAGGCTTTGTTCGTGTCCATCGGTAATAATTACCGGTGCTGCCAGCCCATTCCAAACTTGGCGCGCCGTCTCTGGACATGGATGCGGATGCAACCAAATGTTAGCCGCCGGTTGGTCGACCGTAAACGTAATTTTACGTTCCCCGTGCGGATAGACTGGCGCATGAGGACCCCCATCTTCGTAGGGTCCCACAATATTCAATCCATGCCAATGGAAAGTAGTAACCTCGTCTAATTCATTTTTTAAAGTGACGTGGTAGGTCTTACCAGTTTCAAACTGAATTGCCGGACCTAAAATACTACCGTTGTATCCCCAAGTGTGCGTTGGCTTGCCAGGCAAAATCTTCGTTTCTCCAGCTTGAGCAGTTACCGTATAATAAATTTCATTTCCTTCTATTCGATCAGGTTTCAAAAAAGCCGGAACGTTCAATGGGTGTTCTTCTCCAGGCGCCTTTTTTAACGGGCGGTACCCACCGTCATGATAATCATAGGCGTTTTCATCATATAGATACTTTGTAATCATTTTGATTTCCCTCCCATTTTAAAGTTATGTATCAAGCATATTACTGACTCCAACAGCATTCCGCCCGCCATTACGTACATTGCGGGCATCATTTGGTTAGTAGCCACCAAGTAAAACAAATACACGTAGAGCAATACAAAAAATATCGACCCAATTTTAGACTTAATCATCAACTAACCCCCATTTCTACTTTAGAACAATTATAAAGTACACCCAATTGCCGAAAATGTAAAGGTTTCCCTAAAAGTCTAAAATAGCACTCAACTTTATCGCGGTTAACTTTCCCACTACGTTAACCGCTTCCACCCACGGAAACAAAAAAGCTGGGAAAAATTCCCAGCTTCAAGCATTTCCTCGCAACGTCGTCTAACTGCGAAAAGTAGATTAATTATTCTATTCTAAGACTGCACAATTACGCCCGTTTTGTGTAAGTACCCTTTTCGGTATTAATAATTAACGTTTCGCCCTCTTGGACAAAATCCGGAACGTTAACTACCAAACCGGTTTCCATAGTGGCTGGTTTACCAGAACCGGTTACCGTTGCCCCCTTAATGGAAGGTGAAGTTTCCACAACCTTGAGTTCTACCGTAGTTGGAAGCGTAATCCCGATCACTTCGTCACCATAGAAGTTGATTTTCACTTCCGTATTTTCTAGTAAGTATTTCATTTCTTGTTCAATACTTGAAATTGGTAGTTCGTATTGTTCATAAGTCTCCGTGTCCATGAAAATCGCCGTATCGTCTTGCCGATATAGGTATTGGGCTTCCTTAGTATCCACAATTGCTTGCTCAACTTTTTCGGTTGGCCGCATCGTAGTTTGCACGGTAGCTCCCGAACGTACGTCATAAAGCTTCATTTGCATTACCGTGTTTCCCTTACCAGGCTTGTGGTGGTTCGTTTCAAGAACTTTAATCAACTTACCATCCTTAATAAACGTCATTCCTGCTTTTAAATTAATTGCTTCAACCATTTAATCAATCTCCTTTAAGTTATTTACAATAAATATGGAATCCTCCCTAAAAACTTAGTTAGGAGGGATTGAAAAAATGCTTCGCATGATTTTTAGAGTAAAGCTCATCTGCGCCCTCCGCGATTTATTGTTTATCTCCATTCTAGCATAAAAAAGCGCTTAAATGGACGGCTTCTCTAGCGGGGCTAAAAAGCATTTAGCTATAAAAAAAGTGCAACGCCCACTTATCCACTAAGCTAGCACTACACTTCTAAATTTATTAGATACTCAATTTTATTTTAAATCAGCTATTCAATCGTCGCCCCTAACGCATTTTTAAAATGGGACAACGCCCATTCTTGACCGTGTTCGGTAAACGTTGCGACCGTCGTTGGGTCAATAATTAACTGGTAACCCAGGTCATAGGCATCAACTGCCGTATGCAAGACACAAATATCCGTACAAACCCCTGCTAATCGCAAAGTATCTACGTGACGTTCACGTAAACGAATGTCTAAATCTGTGCCCGCAAAGGAACTATAACGAGTTTTAGCAAACTGCCGGACCCGCGGATTATCCTGATTCAATTCGTACCAGTCCTTTAATTGGCCATACAATTCCCGTCCCCAGGATCCTTCTAAATTATGCGCATCAAATAATTTGGTTTCGGGATGGTAGGGATCCTTTTCAACATGTAGATCCGTTGGTAGCATTACCCAACCACCTTCGCGAAGTTCCCGATTAGCGGCTTTAATCAAGGCTGGTTCAATTGCTTGGCCCACCTTGCCAGTCGTTAACGCTCCGTTCGTAGCAACAAAATCATTTGTATAATCAATAATCAGTAAAGCTTCGTTTGCCCCCATTTTAATTCCTCGCTTCCTGGTTTTGCACCTGCTTATTCTACGTTAATTCCACAACGTTGGTAAATCGCGTCAACGTTCTTCAAGTGGTAGCGATAGTTAAAAATTGATTTAACTTCTTCATCACTTAACGTCGTCTTTATTTTACTATCTTTAAGCAGTAAGTCCATAAAATGCTGCCCAGTATTCCAAACTTCCATGGCAATTGGTTGAACAGTGTCGTAAGCTTCTTCCCGAGTCCAACCTTTATCGATGAGCTTCAACATGACTTGTTGTGAGAAAATCAACCCGTGGGTCATTTCCAAATCCTTTTTAATTTCGTCTTCGTTAATGACCAGGTTATTTAAAATCCGGTTCATCCGGTTTAATACATAGTCCACCAAGGAAGTCGCGTCCGGTAAAATTACCCGTTCTGCCGAAGAATGCGAAATATCACGTTCGTGCCACAAATTCATGTTTTCAAAGGCCGTAACCATCTCGCCACGCACCACCCGACTTAAACCAGAAACATTTTCTGAGCCGATCGGATTACGTTTATGAGGCATTGCGGAAGAACCCTTTTGACCCTTGGCAAAGCCTTCCCGCATTTCGTTAACTTCGGTACGTTGTAAATGCCGAATTTCAGTTGCCATTTCTTCAATTTGGGAAGCAATCAGTGCTAGCACGCTTAAGTATTCGGCGTGTAAATCCCGTGGCAAAATCTGGGTGGAAATTTCTTGGTGCCGGATTCCCAACATTTCGCAAACCCACTCTTCAATTTGAGGAGTGATATTAGCAAACGTTCCTACTGCACCGCTGATTTTACCCACTTCAATGTGTTGGCGAGCCTGCTTGAAGCGTTCAATATTGCGGTTGATTTCGGAATACCAGCGTAGGAATTTCAAACCGATCGTAGTTGGTTCCGCGTGAATCCCGTGGGTCCGCCCTACCGTAATCAGGTCTTTATACTTGATTGCCATTTCCTTCAAAGTTGCTTGGAGCTTTTCTAAATCAGCTGCGATGATTTTGTTAGCTGCTTTAATCCGCAACGATTGTGCAGTGTCAACCACGTCGGTACTGGTCAAACCGTAATGGATCCATTTCCGTTCTTCACCTAAAGATTCGGAAACCGCCCTTGTAAAGGCAATCACGTCATGGTGAGTCTGACTTTCAATTTCATCAATTCGGTCAATATCAAAACGCGCATTCTTCTCAATTAGTGCTAGGTCTTCATCCGGAACTTTTCCGACCTTATTCCAAGCTTTGACTACCGCAATTTCAACTTCTAGCCAACTGTCAAACTGCGCTTGCCGGTTCCATATTTTTTGCATTTCAGGTCGTGTATAACGATCAATCATTTAGATTACCCCTCGTCCTAAAAAAATTATTTACTAACCTATTTTATCAAACTCTCCCTAATTAATAAACGCGAACTATCAAATGCTTAACCCTTCCAATAATTCGGGTCGACTCATTTAAATTTACCCTATTTTATGTTATTATCAGGAAGTTGTGTATTGATAAAAATGGAGGAATGAAGATGACAGCTACAGTAGTAATCGGCAGCCAGTGGGGCGACGAAGGAAAGGGTAAGATCATTGATTTTTTGGGACAAAACGCTGATGTTACCGTTCGTTACTCTGGTGGAGATAACGCAGGTCATTCCTTGGTCGTTAACGATCAAAAGCTTGCCTTGCGACTAATCCCATCCGGAATTTTGGCACCTAATTCAATTTGCATTATTGGCAACGGAACCGTGGTTAACCCACGCACCCTATTAGACGAAATTAAAGAATTAAATCAAGCCGGCGTAAACACCGACCACTTAAGAATTTCTGACCGGGCACACATCATTTTCCCTTACCACATCTTGCAAGATCAACAACAAGAACGGGATCGCTCTAAAAACGGCGAAAAAATTGGTACTACCAATAAGGGCATTGGTCCGGCATACATGGATAAGATGCAACGGATCGGGATCCGGGCCGTCGACTTGCTTGACGCTGAAGGATTAAAAGAAAAGATTGCCTTCAACCTAGCTCAAAAGCAACGGGTTTTAGATGACGATCTTTGGGAACAATTACCAAGCGTGGATGAACTTACAAAGCAATACGCTGAATACGGACAAATCCTAAAAGATTACATCACCGATACCAGTTACTTAATCAACACTAAATTGCACGAACAAAAACGGGTTCTTTTTGAAGGCGCCCAAGGAACCATGCTTGATATTGACCATGGTACCTACCCATTCGTTACCTCCTCAAATCCGACGGCTGGTGGTGCTGCTACCGGCTCTGGAATTGGGGTAACTAAAATCAAGCACGTCATTGGCGTATGTAAGGCATACGTTTCTCGAGTTGGTGAAGGTCCTTTCCCAACCGAACAAATTAACGAAATTGGTGATCGCATTCGCGAAGTTGCTCACGAATACGGTACCGTTACCCACCGTCCGCGGCGGATTGGTTGGTTTGACGGGGTTTTGATGAAGTACGTTGCCGACGTCAACGGCTTGACTGACTTAGTCGTCAACTGTCTCGATGTCTTGTCCGGCTTCGACGAAGTGAAAATTTGTACCGGTTACCAAACCGATCACGGAGTAATTAATTATTACCCAGCTTCTGAAAAGGAACTCGAAAACTTAACCCCAATTTACGAAACTTTACCAGGTTGGCAAGAAGATTTAACCCAAATGCAGTCTTACGATGAATTACCTGCCAACGCGAAAAATTATCTTAAGAAGATCGAAGAAATTACTGGCGTACAAGTTAGTGCCTTTTCAATCGGTCCTGACCGTGAACAAACCGTAGTAGTAAATGATATGTGGGATTAAGCTTTATTAACCACCATAAATAGTAAAAATAAACCATGTAAAAAGGCCCTGTAACACCCGACCAGGATGTTGCAAGGCCTTTTTTAATTTAAAAAATAGTCGGTACTAGTCCGCCGTCAATTCTCAAAGCTTCTCCAGAAAATGATGACGAATCCGGACTAGCCACAAAGGTTACGAACCGTCCAATTTCTGCAGGACGAATAAGACGCTGAATTTGTGATCTAGAGCGGTGGTTCTTCATGAAGTCTGCTTCCCATTGTTCTTCAGGAATTCCGCTATCCTGATACATTTCGGTAAGCATCTTTTGAACACCTTCCGTAAGGGTTGAACCCGGCATCACCGTATTTACCGTTACGTGAGTACCCACGGTCAGGTTCGATAGGCTCTTTGCCAAAGATAAGTTCATGGTCTTTGTCATGCTATACTGGGGCATTTCTCCCGAAGGCATAACGGCTTCTTCGCTAGCAATAAAAATTACCCGACCAAAGTCTTGTTTTAGCATGTGGGGCATGTAAAATTTAGCTAGTGCATTGCCAGCCAAAACGTTGGTCCGGAAATAACGTTCCCAAGTCTCATCATCAATATTCCAATACTCCATGGTGCCAAAAATCCCCATGTTATTCACTAAAATATCGACTTCGGGAAATTTTTCAAACAACACTTGCCGACTTTTATCATCAGTAATATCGAAAGGCGCTCCCTGCGGATGGGTTTTAGGAAACTGTGTTTTAATTTCATCGACTACCTTCTGCACGTCAGCAGCTCGACGACCATTAATAATTACGTTAGTCCCCTCCCGGGCCATTTCCATCGCAATTGCTTTTCCAATTCCCTTAGTTGAACCAGTTATTAACGCTAATTTACCATCTAAATGTAGTTCCATTTAATTATCCTCGCTTTCCAAATTAAAAATCAAACGTGTCCGGATCGGGACCAACCCGTAAGTTTTCATTTAGCTCATTAATTTTAGCCATCTCGGCGGCGGTTAGTTCAAAGTCAAAGACTTCCGCGTTACTCTTAATTCGGGCGGGCTTGACCGATTTAACTACCAACAAAACGTCCCGTTGGATGTCCCACCGTAAAATAATTTGAGCAACGCTCTTTTGATGGTTTTGCGCAATTTCGATCAAAACAGGATTATTCAAAATTTTTCCCTGCATTAACGGCGACCAAGCTTGAATTTTCAAGTTGTGGGCGGTCGCAAATTCGATCAACTCCGTTTGGCTTAGCTTAGGGTGGGTCTCCACTTGGTTAACCACCGGCATGACTTCCGCAAATTCAGCCAGCTCTTTTAAATGGCTGATTTGGAAATTACTTACCCCAATCGCCTTGATTTTACCGTCGTGATAAAGTTTTTCTAACGCCTTCCAAGAATCCCGGAAAGCGTCTTGACCCGGCCAGTGGATTAAATACAAATCAAGATAATCCAAGTCCAATTTAGCCAAGCTATCTTGAAAAGCCCGGAGCGTTTCATCATAAGAAAGATGGTCATTCCACACCTTAGAAGTGATGAATAAGTCTTCTCGCTTTAGCCCGGTTGCGGCCAAGCCGGCTTTAATCCCGGCTCCGGTCCCCGCTTCATTGTCGTATACTTGGGCGGTGTCAATCAAGCGGTACCCCGCTTTGATTCCTTCGGCAACCACTTGCGCAGTTTGCTCATTAGGAATCTGAAACACTCCCATCCCCAAACCTGGCATGGTCGTGCCGTTGTTTAAAGTTACGCGATCGTCTAAAGATTTAATCATATTAACAATGCTCCTTAATTAAATTAGTAAAGCAATTATAGAAACAAAGTTTCATTTAATCTAGTACCGACTTTATTGTGCTATACTTGCCTAAAAGTTACTTTTAATAACTACAGGGGTGCAATTAATGGAGAAAAAAATATACAATATCGGGGTTGAAGCAACGATGGACGTGATTGGCGGAAAATGGAAGCCAATTATCCTGTGCAACCTTCGCCACGGGAAACAACGCCCAAGCGAATTGCGTCGGCAAATTTCTGGCATCAGCCAAAAAATGCTCACTCAAGAATTACGCGAACTAGAACGTGACCACATCGTCAACCGGAAAACTTACAACGTAATTCCTCCCAAGGTAGAGTATTACCTTAGCGACTATGGACAGACTTTGTCCACTCTGTTAGACCAGTTATGTTCGTGGGGGGAAATGCACGTGCAGACTTTACAGAAAAATGGCGTAGATGTTAAACTAAACTCAACCGGCATCTCTGGCAGAAATTAAAAACACGGAGCTGAATCGTCGTCAGTGCGATCCAGCTCCGTGTTTTTATAAATTTAATTCTTTGAATTACTAGTCAAGAGCTTGTTTAGTTTACCGTCGAGTAAGCCGTTGCTGGACTTTAGCAAGTCCTGTGCTAAACACCGTTAAAATAACGCCCAATAAGAATAGCCCTAGCGCGATCGTAAATTCTCGTACCAATAAATCTTGTCCAGCAGTCTGTACGATTTGCTTAACCACTGGGTACTGAATCGGTAAATTACTCAATACGTTGCTTACGTATCCAATTCCGCAAATAATGGCTACAAATCCGCCGACTACTAGCAAGGTAGAACTGATGGTACTGAGCAGTCGTTTACGTAGCAACGCATATGCCAATGTCAAAACTAGCCCCACGCCACTAACCCAAATTACGGTTTGGTCAATCCGCGATAATTTTTGCACCTGGCCGGCGTATCGGGAAAGTTTCTGGGTATCTAGCTGACTATTAAAAACGGCCACTACTTTGCTAACTACCATTGCGTTAACCATTTGTTGGAAAGCCCCCGTAGCTTGGGTGCTTTGGTTGATTGCGTTAGTAATGATATTTTCGTCAATGTGCACTTGCTGCCCATCGTAAAATTGCTGAACCATCGTTTTTAACTCGTCGTTAACTAGATCATCTGGAATTAGGTTGCTTTGGTTAATCCCCGCTTGCTGTAACTGGGTATCCAACTGTTGATTAATTACTTCGGCAGCACTAGACTTTTCAATTTGCTGCTGTACGTAATTTGCATTAAACACGGTCTGTTTAGCCGAAACCGCGCCAAAGAAGAATAACCCAAATAAAATCATTAACACCCTTGCTACCACAAGGCGTGGCGGTCGAACGGGCACCTCCGTTTGATCAACTTTCTTTTCTGCTAAATGACTTTGCCTGCTCATCCTGGTTTCTTGAATTTTAACCACTTCCCCTTCTCAATCATAATTAAACGTGCGTTTTCAACGCTTTGCATTGGTTAACAGCTTCATCCACTTCTTAGTTTATCATTTCGCCTGTTTTTTCTTCAATGAAAGCAGATGTAATTTATTTTTATTTTTGAAAACTCCTCCGAAAGCTTGCAAAATTGGTATTGCATATCCCCTTTTAGATAAGATATACTTTTAAACAGTGTGTCTCATTAAAATACTTTTTAAGGGAGTTAGATGATGGAATATAGTTTTTTTGCTAAATTAGCTGCTGAATTCTTGGGTACAGCTATTTTAGTCATTTTAGGAAATGGTTCGGTTGCCAACGTGGAACTTAAAGGAACTAAGGGAAACGGTAGTGACTGGCTTGTAATCGCCGTTGGTTACGGTTGTGGAGTCATGGTTCCGGCATTAATGTTTGGAACCGTGTCAGGAGCCCAAATCAACCCCGCATTTACAATTGGGTTAGCCGTCTCCGGAATGTTTAGCTGGTCACAAGTTATCCCATTTATAATTGCTCAAATGCTGGGTGCGATTATTGGTCAACTAGTTGTTTACTGGGCTTACTTACCACATTACGATCAAACCACTGACCCAGAATCAATTTTAGGAACTTTTGGTACCATTGATGCAAGTGATAGCTTATGGAACGGCTTTGTTAACGAGTTTGTTGGTTCGTTCATCCTCTTCTTCGGTGCAACTGCCTTTACGCATGCCCCATATTTCAAGGAAAACATGAGCTCGGTATTTATCGCCCTCGGTTTCCTTGTAGGAACTTTGGTTGCTTCACTTGGTGGTGCAACTGGTCCAGCTTTAAACCCCGCACGGGATTTAGGTCCACGGTTAGTCCACGCTATTTTACCAATTAAACATAAGGGTTCTTCCCAATGGAACTACGCACCAATTCCAGTAATTGCCCCTATTTTAGCGGGAATCTGTGCCGTAGCGTTATACAAAGGGATTTTCTTATAAAAGACTTATACATAAATAGTCCATATAATATTAAAAAGGTGAAGATTGTTATTTTCGTAATGAAAAACAATCTTCACCTTTTTTGGTTTAATTAAAATAAAAAATGCTTTTCAAGGATTAAAAATTCTTGAAAAGCATTTTGATTTGCTTTACTTAGGGGTCAAAGCTGGTTTATTCTGCTTAACCCGAACCTAGCGTAACGCTAAATTTCCGTTAACTTTCCCAAACTCCCCGACTTTCTACACCCGCTCGTTTTAAGCTTATTTAGTTGATTGTCTGAACACCATGTCAAATGGCAAAGTAATGTTCCGTTCTTCAACTTCTTCTTTGTTCATTAACTTAGTCAATAGCCGCATTGCTACCGCCCCAGTGTCGTACATTGGGTGGCCAATTGAACTAATTTGTGGGCGCACCATCTTAGTTAAGTTAGTATTGTTGCTGGTCATGATTTCAAACTCTTCAGGTACTTTTACGTTAAGGTCTTGTAACCCATTTAAAAGTCCAACTGCTAAACGGTCGTTAGCAACGAAAGCAGCCGTGATATCGCTTGAAGCAATTTGCGAAGCTAACTTAATTCCGTCTTCGTAAGTGTTAGTAGTTTCAAATACGAGGCTTTCATCAAAGTCAATGTTTGATTCAGCTAAAGCACGCTTGTATCCTTCGATCCGGAACTTTCCGTTTACCGGTTGTGAAAGTGGTCCAGAAACAAAAGCAACCTTCTTGTTTTTATTTTCAATTAGTTTTCGAACTGATTCGTAAACGGCCGCTTCGTTGTCAATGCTAACGGACGGTAACGCATGCTTGTCATCAACGGAACCCGCAAAAACCACGGGAGTCCGTGCTGACTTCAACGCTTCCCGTAACCGATCGTCGATTGCGTTCCCCATGTAAATAACACCGTCAACTTGCTTGGCAAGCAAGTTTTCAAGTACTTCCACTTTCTTATCGACATCTTCATCAGAATTTTCCAAAATGATATTGTACTTGTACATTGAAGCAATATCGTCAATCCCCCGTGCTAATGCAGCAAAGAACATTTCGGTGATGTCAGGTAAGATAACCCCGATAGTGGTTGATTTTTTACTTGCTAATCCGCGCGCAACCGCATTAGGATGGTAATCTAAGCGTTCGATTACTTCGTTAACCTTCTTACGGGTGTCGGGCTTAACGTTAGGGTTTCCGTTAACTACCCGAGAAACGGTTGCCATGGAAACGCCGGCTTCACGAGCAACGTCGTAAATTGTAATAGTTTGTTTTGACATGATAATTTCCTCTCCATATTGATTTGATTTGTTTTCATACTGTTTTCAACGCCATGAATACGTTATCAAATTTTGTACCTTCTTGCAAGCTTTTTTTCGTCTGTAGCCCAATTTTTTTGTGTGATATAATCGAAGTACCTTAAGTAAAGAAAGAAGCGATCAAATGTCACAACTAGAAAAAGTCCAAAAGTGGGTTGCTGATCACCGATTGGACGTTGCTTACATCAGTAATTTTGAAAGTATCAAGTATTTGACAGGTTTTGGGAGTGATCCGATTGAACGGGTTCTCGCGTTATTTGTTTTCCCTGACCAAGATCCATTCTTATTTGCTCCCGCTTTGGAAGTTGAAGCAATTAAAGACACCGGCTGGAAGTACCCCGTTTATGGCTACCTCGACCATGAACAACCCTTCCATTTAATTGCAAACTATATTCGGGAACGTAACGCCAACCCGGTCCACTGGGGCATTGAAGAAGACAATCTCACCGTAGATCGGTACGAAGTTTTACGTTCTGAGTTTCCAAATGCTAAATTTGAAGCAAATCTCACCCCCGTTTTTGAAAAATTACGAATGGTGAAAACTGCGGATGAAATTGAAAAGCTAAAGGCTGCCGGTGCTGAAGCTGACTTTGCTTTCCAAGTTGGTTTTGATGCCGTTGCTGCGGGTAAAACTGAAGCTGAAGTGGCTGCTGAACTAGAATACGCCCTTAAAAAACGCGGTGTAATGGAAATGAGTTTCGACACCCTTATCCAGGCGGGTGCGCACGCTGCCGAACCTCATGGAGCAACTGCCATGAACAAGATTGAAAATAACGAATTAATTCTTTTCGACCTTGGAACCGTACATGATGGTTACATCAGTGACGCTTCGCGGACGGTTGCCTTAGGACAACTAAGCGATAAACAGGCTGACATTTACAAGGTATGTCTTGAAGCGCAATTAACGGCGCAAGACTACGCTAAGCCAGGAATTACAGCTGCTAGTTTGGATAAAGTAGCTCGTGACATTATTGATAAAGCTGGCTACGGCGAATACTTTATTCACCGTTTAGGCCATGGAATGGGCATGGGCGAGCATGAATTCCCTTCAATTATGGAAGGAAATGATTTAGTCCTTGAAGAAGGCATGTGCTTCTCCATCGAACCAGGAATTTATATCCCCGGCTTTGCCGGAGTTCGAATTGAAGACTGTGTTCACATTACCAAGGATGGCTGTGAACCATTTACCCATACTTCTAAAGAACTAAAATACCTATAAAATTTGAATATTTACCCAGCTTAGACTAAAAGTGGGAACTAGAAATCTGTTTCATAATTTCTAGTTCCCACTTTTTTACTACTATGCTACGTAAACAATTAATCTTCTAGTTTATGGGGCATGAAAACCTCAGTTGGCTTTTCATAAGGTGCCGTTGCCATTTTGTCGAGGATTACGTCCTCTTCTTCAGCAATTTCATCATCACCATTGAACTTTTCGTTAGCACGGTTAGCTAAGTCCATTCCCCGTTGCTTAAGTTCGTCTACCGAAGCTGCTGCCTGTTCTTTAAGGCTCGCCATATCAAAGTCGTTAGCTTCCATGAAGCCGTCAACTTTTTTCATAGCGGCTTCCTTTAATTCTGCCGGAGTCGTGTCCGTTAATTTAATTGCTGCTGCTGTAGCCGCTGCTCCACCTACGATTACACCTAATAAGAAACTACTTTTTGACATTTATTTAACCTCCTGCTTGTTTTTTTGCCGATTTTTGTATAAATTAACCGCACCTTTGCCAACGTTCATAGCTGTGGCAACCTTTCCCGTTTTTTTAGTTTTTGCGGTATGGTTGACTTTCCCAGCAAGTCGCCGGGTAGCTTGGTTTAGGTCCGAGGTACTCTCGCTCAAATCCGCAACCGCTTGGAAAAGTGGGTCAATCGTTGCGACCTTACCGTTAACGTCTTCCAGCAACTCGTTTGCATTAGCCATAATGCCTTCTGCTTCATGTGAAATCAAATCCACATCTCTAGTAATGATTGCTAAACTACGATTTATTTCTGCCAAGGTCTTTGAAGCATTCACCAGCACTAAGCCGATAAACAATACCAAAATCAACAACGCGATCGCCGCGATGATGGCTGCAATTCCGCCTCCTGTCATGCAATAATCCCCTCCCGTTAGTTTATGTCTCCAGAATAGCATTGTGGCCCATGATGTGCAATGAAAACACCCTTAATCTCTGGTAAAATAAACTTACTTAACCGAACCAGAAAGGATTTTTAACATGCCCCAAACCTTACTTATCGGCGCTGCTTTTCAGCCGCTCCAAAGAGAATTATCGCGGATTGATTGGAGTCAAATTGGCGCTAATTTTCTTAAACATTTTTTACAAATAATTCTCATCAGTATTATTTTTTGGGTGATTAACCGGATTGGTAAACACTTAATTAACAAAAGTTTCGGTCCCTATCAAGCCCCTGAAAAGCAATCTGCTCGTTCTCAGACCATTTTCGTAGTAGTAAGAAACATTTTCAAATATTCCGTAATGTTTTTCTACGTTTACACGATTCTTTCCAACTTGGGGGTCCCGGTTGGTACACTGGTTGCTGGAGCTGGAATCCTTAGTGTGGCAATTGGTTTAGGAACTCAAGGGCTGGTTTCTGACGTAATTAACGGCTTGACCATCTTGATTGAGGGCCAATTACGGGTAGGCGACAGCGTAACCATCCAAAGCATTGATGGAACGGTGGTCTCCATCGGGTTACGGACCATTGAACTGCGAGCCTTAGACGGCACCTTGCATTATTTGCCGAACCGGAGCATTACAACCATTTCTAACCATTCGCAAGAAAACCAGAATATTACCATTTTCTTGCGGATCAAAGATCCGTTTAGGATTGATGAAGCCAAGGACTTGCTACAAGATCAACTACCCAAAGCTAAACACCACACCACCAAACTGAAGGCGGGAATCGTTATCCAAGCTCCGGTTGCCGAAAAAAGCCATGGTTACCTCGGAGTCCAAATCTCCACGAAGGTGGCACCCGGCTATCAAGCAGCGATGCAAACGATGATTCTTGACCGGACCTTGAAAATTCTACGGGAAGCTCAAATTGAAGTGGAAAACTAACGCTACTTTTTCATTGATTATATGACCGGAAATTTCCCTTCAGAAAACTAAGTACTTCTTCATCATCAATTTTCAACAGTAAAATGTACGTTGATTTTTATTACCAAAAAAAGCAATCTTTAAGGAAGCCCCTTAGAGATTGCTTTTTAAATTACCAGAATTTATCAAACTTAGTTAATAAATCTTGGATGGCTAACGCCCGGTGACTAATTTGATTTTTTTCTTCCCGGGTCATTTGAGCCAACGTCTTTTGCTTTTCTTCAACGTAAAAAAGCGGGTCGTAGCCAAAACCGTTGTCCCCGCGTGGAACGCTCAGAATCCGACCACGGAGGTTCCCGTTAGCCACTAATTCGGTGCCATCCGGTTTCCGAACCACCACGGTGGTGTGGAAGGTTGCGGTCCGCTTTTCGTCAGGAACCCCTCCCAATTCAGTAAGCACTTTGGCGTTATTAGCAGCATCGTTATGGTCCCCAGCATACCGTGCCGAGAAAATTCCGGGGCGGCCGTTAAGTGCATCGATTTCTAACCCAGAATCATCTGCGAGGACCGGAATTCCAATAGTTTTAGCATAGCTATCTGCCTTAAGACGCGCATTTTCTTCAAATGTTAAACCATTTTCTTGAACGTCAACATCTTCATCAACGTCCTTTAACGACAGAACTTCAATTCCCTTCGCAGTAAAAATCTGTTTAAATTCTTTTAATTTACCTTCATTTTTGGTCGCTATTAAAATTTGATTACTCATTTTAATCTCCTAATCAATTTTTGCTAAATTTACTTGTATATCCGGAGCGAGGAAGTTTTGAGCAATGGTCCGAAAACTTGCAATATTTGCCGTAGCAAAATACTGTTCATCAGGTGTACTAGTGGCTTCTCGTAGAAGACCTTGTCGTTCAAGAACGTCCTTTAATTGCTGAACCACTGCTACACCTGGATCGACTAGTTTAACCTGGTCGCCTACCGCTGTTTGAATTCCCTTCGCTAAGAGTGGAAAATGGGTGCATCCTAGGACCAATGTATCAATCCCTTGGTTCTTTAATCCGACAAGTTGTTGATCAATCACCTCCAAAGCTTCGGGTGTCGTCAACTGGTTATGTTCCGCCAATTCCACAAATGATTGGCAAGCAACCGGGAAAACCTCTGTTTGTGGTGCTAAAGCTGCTAACGCTGTTGAATACGCTTGTGATTTAATGGTTCCCTCAGTCGCAATTACTCCTATCCGATTGTTACGTGTAGTTGCCACTGCGGCTTGCGCTCCCGGTTGAATAACTCCAATCACTGGAATTGGTAACGTTGTACTTAAAATCTGAAAAGCCGCGTTCGTAGCCGTATTGCACGCAATTACCAACGCTTTAACATCCTGTTTGATTAAGAAATCCGCCATTTGTTGCGAAAACTTGATTACTTCCGTCGTGGGACGTGGCCCGTACGGTACCCGAGCTTCATCCCCAATAAAAACGACTGCTTCGTTAGGCATTAGTTCCTTAGCCGCCTTTACCACGGTTAATCCGCCGACTCCGGAATCCATAAATCCAATTGGACGATTATCCATGTTCTTTACCCCCAGACAAATCAATTACACATTGTCTATAATACTAAATTTTGGATAAAAAAGGAAAAAACGCTCCGTAAGAAACTAAAAAAGTATCAAACCAGCGTATGAGATAAAAGTCGGATAGGTTGTGCGGATTAACTAAAAAACGACCATTACGCCTAATTTGGCATAATGATCGCTTGGGGGTTAAGGGAAAAAACTGATTTTTAGTGTACGTCTATTAATATTATTAGTTAACCCGTTTTTCTACCAATCGTAATCGGTAGAATCTTGAATTCCCCGACCGGTTGCTTTATCCAACATAATCCGTTGTTCAAAGTGGGCCACGTTTCGCTTAGTTTCTTTAACCATATCGGGGTTAACTGAAACATAATCAATTCCGCTTTGAATTAAGAAGTTGGTGAACTCTGGGAATTCAGATGGTGCTTGCCCACAAATTGAAACCGTCTTACCATCCTTATGGGCAGCCTCAATCAGGTGATGGATTGCACGTTTAACTGCTAAATTCCGCTCGTCAAAGAGTCGCGCAACCGTGTCGTTATTCCGGTCACATCCTAAAATCAACATTGCTAAGTCGTTTGAACCAATTGAGTATCCATCTATGAACTGGTTAAACTGGTCAGCTAAAATAATGTTGGATGGAATTTCTGCCATCATGTAAACCTTAAAGTCCGCACTCCGTACTAACCCTTCGTTTTGCATAATTTCGGTGACCTTTTGCGCTTCGTCAACCGTCCGTACAAATGGAATCATAACGTTCAGGTTCTTCAACCCAAATTCATTACGGACCTTCTTGATTGCCGCTAGTTCAAGCTTAAAGGCGTCAATGTATTTTGGATCGTAGTACCGGGAAGCTCCCCGCCACCCCAACAAATCTGCAGGTTCGTGCGGTTCATATTTATCGCCGCCCTTTAGTTTCCGGTATTCGCTAGACTTGAAATCGGATAATCGGAGCACTACTGGCCGAGGTGCCATTGTCCGGGCTACTTTAGCAATCCCCTCTGCGAGCATGTTAACCACTTTTTCGGGGTGGCCCTGCTCGATTAGGTATAGCGGATGCTCGTGAATATAAGTGGTCCAGAGGAATTCTTCACGCATTAAACCAATTCCGTCAGCCGGTAAGCTAGAGTACTTTTCAACTAACTCAGGATCGCCAAGGTTCATCATTACTCGGGTAGCGGTTGGTGCAAAGGTCTCGGCCGCTACCATTTGGTTGCCCTCCTGCTGTGCGGAGGCAGATTTCTTTAACATGCTGGCGACTTTGCCATGGTAAACCACCCCATTTTTAGCATCAATCGTAACCACGTCTCCAGTCTTAAGGGCGTCGGTGGCAGCCAGATTTTTACTCTTAGTTCCTACGATACATGGAATCTGCATTTCCCGAGAAACAATTGCTGCATGACAGGTCATCCCACCGTCATTAGTAATGATCGCGGTCGCCTTCTTCATCGCTGGAACCCAGTCTGGGGAGGTCATCACCGTTACCAAGACTTCGCCTTGTTTAAATTGGTCAATGTCTTTAGGATTGTCAATGACGTGTACTACGCCACTTGCTAATCCCGGGCTAGCTGGAAGGCCCCGAACTGCAACCTTAGCATCTGCTTCTTTGACCACGTCGGCATCTTCTTCATCCGCGTGATCCGCCGCCTTCCGTTGGGACCAAACTGTTTCAGGCCGTGCTTGCACAATCCATAAGCGGTCGGTATTGGCATCCAAAGCAAATTCCATATCCATGTAGCAGCCGTAATGCTCTTCAATTGCCTTCGCATAACCCGCCAACTCAATTACTTGGCTATCTGACAAAACTGGTTGCCCCTGAAGTTCTTCGGGAACCTTTTCTTCCACCGTTCCCCCATCGGCAACCCGGACTAGCTGAATTGGTTGCTTAATAATGTTCTTTTCAACAATTTTCATCGTTTCTTTGTCAATTACAAAGTGATCCGGTGTTACCTTTCCTAAAACAACGTACTCACCAAGACCATAAATCGCATCGATCACAATTTTAGAGTCGTCTCCATCAGCGACGTTAACCGAGAACATAATCCCCGAAGCTTTAGAGAAGACCATCATTTGAACCGCTGCTGAAAGGGCAACTTTTTCGTGCGGAAAATGCTGTTTATGCCGGTAGTAGGTTGCCCGGTCGGTAAAGAGCGAAGAATAACAAAGTTGGACCCGGTTAACAACGTCGGCAGCCCCCTTAATATTTAAGTAAGTTTCTTGCTGGCCAGCAAACGACGCATTAGGTAAATCTTCGGCCGTTGCGGAAGAACGAATCGCAACGAAGGGGGCGTCTTGGTCAACTTTTTTGGCCAAATCCGCGTACGCTTGTTCAATGTCCTTTGCCAAATCTGCAGGCATGGTGGCGTTAACAATTAAATTCCGGATTTGCTCGCATGCTGAATGCAATTCTTCAGAATTTTCGTAATCCTGAATACTTTCTAGCAACTCGTTAACTTGATCATTTAAGCCCGTCTGCTCCATAAAGTACCGGTACGCCCGCGCAGTAGTTGCAAAACCATACGGCACCGGAACGTCCATTGCCGACGTCATTTCCCCTAATGATGATGATTTACCACCAACCAGATTTACGTCTTCACGGTGCAGTTCGTCAAACCACAATACATTTGCATTTTCACGGCTACTCATAAAAATTACCTCCTCATCAACAGAAACTTAACTTTAATCAAACAATTCTAAATAATCGATGGAAGCGTTTACATTCTACGCCTATATTGTAGTTCATTTCTGCACAAAGTAAAAGAGTTCCTGGCAATTTTTTAAATTTAGTATGTTGAATATCAGCGTTTACTAATGCTCGTCAAGGGACGTTAACTCGCATTAATTCAAGGATTTAGCCGTTCGAAGCTAGTAAGCAACTGGCGTTGGCATCGTTAATTTATTAAAGTGAAAAATAACACAATCATTTGCTAAACCACCCTAATTATTAGTAGATCTGATTAACTTAATAATCGGGGCCAGTCGTCTTAATAAGCCCATTTAACTAAAAAGAGAGTGCGACAAAAGTCGGATAGTTTGCGAACATTAACCAAAAAAAACGATTCATGAGGAAGTTTCACCTCATGAACCGTTTTTTTGTTTAGAGACTTTTATCACAGCCCCTTAATCATTCACCTAATTATAGGTATTGATTTAAAATCTTTGCTAACTGTTCTTTAGAATGATAACCCACGATAGTATCAACTACCGCGCCATCCTTCTTTACCATTAGCGTAGGGATGCTCATAATCCCAAATTTCCGGGCAGTTTCCGGATTTTGGTCAACATCCATCTTCGTAAAGTTAACTTGGTCGCCCATTTCGTCGGCTAATTGTTCCACTACCGGGGACTGCATCCGACATGGACCACACCAAGTCGCCCAAAAATCGGTCAACGTTACGCCAGTACCAGTTTTTTCTTCAAAATTTGCGTCCGTAATTGCTTCAACCATATTTTTAACCTTCTTTCTCAAAAAGTAACCATGTTGATATAGTAACTATAGCAGTTTTCAATCAAAAATTGAATTATTTTGCTTACGAATAATAAGAATTATCGTAAATGCACGATTGTAGCGCCATTACCTCCCGCATTAGCCGGGGCATACTCAAAACTTTTAATTCGCCGATTTTGTTTTAAATACTTTGTAATGCCGCTTCGTAACGCTCCAGTTCCCTTACCATGGATAATGGTGACTTCGTCGTAACCAGCCAACAGTGCCGCGTCAATATAACGGTCAGTTTCGGTAATTGCCTCTTCGTAGCGTTTTCCGCGGAGATCCAAGCTAGTTTTCACCCCAGCAGATTTGGTCCGGTGAACCACGTTGTGGCTAGCTGGTTTAGTGGTCCGTTCTGGTTTAACCTTTTCTAATTCGTCGGTAGCCACCTTCATTTTCAAAATCCCCATTTGGACTTCCCAATGATGAGCGTCCACTTGCCGTAATAGCTCACCGCGTTGTCCGTAGGTTAACACAATCACTTCGTCGTTAACGTGGAGCTTCTGTGCCTCTTTAGCCTTACGGAGCACCTTGTTGCGCTTCAAGTTAGTATCTTGGTGTAAGGCGTTCAGCTTACTCTTAGCTTCGATCAAATCGTTTTCTTTGAAGTTTCCCGCCGATTTTTCTAGGCGCCGCAACCGTTTAATAATCTGGTCGGCCTTGCTACGGCTATCGTTAACGATCTGGTTAGCTGATTCTTTGGCACTTTCTAACAAACGGTCCCTTTGTTGACTAAGCCGCTCCACCCCCTTAACCAGGGTATCGTTATACTCTTCAGTTTGTGACAACAAGGTTTGGACCCGCTCGTTTAACTTCTGGGCCCGTTTTTGCCGGGTAGTTAAATCCTTAATCATGTTATTTAAATCTTGACTATCTTGGTCTACCACCCCTCGTGCTTGAGTAATGATGTCCTCGTCTAAGCCTAAACGTCGTGAAATTTCAAAAGCGTTACTCTGTCCAGGGATTCCCAGCAATAACTTATAAGTGGGTTGCAACGTGTCTACGTCAAATTCCATGCTGGCGTTAATCGTTCCTGAACGCTCGTACCCATACGTTTTCAGTTCTGGATAATGGGTGGTGGTAATCGAAGCCGCGCCCCTTTGTCGCACCCGGTCTAAAATCGCGATTGCTAAGGCCGCTCCTTCTTTAGGATCGGTTCCTGCGCCTAATTCGTCAAAGAGCGCTAGCGAACGTTCGTTAAGGTGCTCCAAAATATGAATGGTGTTATCCATGTGTGACGAAAAGGTACTCAAATTCTGTTCGATGGATTGTTCATCACCAATGTCAGCAAAAATCTCTTCAAAAACTCGCACCGTACTATTCTCGTTGGCCGGGATAAACATTCCCGATTGGGCCATTAGTTGGAGCAAGCCCACGGTTTTTAAAGTGATGGTCTTCCCACCGGTATTTGGTCCGGTAATTACTAAGGTGGAGTACTCCCCACCCAGCCTGATGTCGTTAGGAACCACCTTTTTTGGATCGATTAAGGGGTGCCGGGCCTGTCGCAAATTAATCCGGTTATTCGTTGAAATCTGTGGCTCCGTAGCCTTTAACTTATGCGCGTATTGCGCCTTAGCGTTAAGCAAGTCAAGGTGACCAAGCACCTTGCTATTATCTTTTAACGTGTCCACATACGGAGCAATCAGCGCACTGAGTTCTTGCAAAATTCGCTGTTCTTCGTGTACCTCAGCAACCTGTTCTTGCCGAAGCTGATTATTTAAATCAACCACCGCTTCGGGTTCCACATAGAGGGTTTGCCCCGAGGAACTTTGGTCATGTACCACCCCGCCAAAACGGGACCGGGAATCGGCTCGAACCGGAATTACGTACCGTTCGCTTCGAATCGTGACAATGGGTTCACTTAGGTACTTTGCTTGACTTCCCCGGGTAAACTTTTCCATTCGCTGCCGAATCTCACCCTCCACCCGCGTAATTGCGGCCCGAATCCGCCGCAACTCACTTGATGCGGAGTTTAATAAATGTCCATTTCCTTCGATTGAACTATTTAACCGTTCTTCAATTTCTGGAATCGTTTCTAACTGATCCACTACGCCGTTCAAGGTTTCTACCGTTACTTCCGTATCTGGTAAATCCGCAAAGAAATTAATTACTTCCCGGGTTGCTCGCAACACTCGCCCAATTTGCGCAATTTCGCGACCGTTGAGGATTGCATCAATTTTTAAACGTTGCAATGGTTCGTCAATATCTTCTAAACGCGGAATGGGAATTCCACTTTTCACCCGGTAAATGTTAACCGCGTCCAGAGTTTCCTTAAGGGCGTTTTGTACTTTGGCGGTATCCGTCATTGGAACTAATTGGCGAAGCTCCTTGGCCCCGTTTTCGGTCGCAATGAACTGTTTAACCGCAATTTTCACTTTTTCATATTCTAAAACTTCTAAAATTTTACTGTTCATCATAATCTCATTTCATTTCAAATCAAAAACGGCCCGTTTGGTGGTCAGACATTATATCTGCACACCAAACCGCGGCCGTTACTTGGATTATAAAACTTAGTCTTGGTCACCTAAGAAGGTATTTAAGACTTCTTCAACCATATCCCACTCTTCATCAGATTCAATTGGGATTAATTCACCTTCGCCTAAATCGTGATTTTCATCAGGTTCAAAGGCGTAAGCTTGAATATCCACTTCTTCATCATTTTCTGCTTCAGCCGGATAAAGTAGGACGTACGAACGACCATAGTCCTCTGAATCAAACGTAAACAATACGTTATATAGTTCTTCGTTGCCGTGTTCGTCTACTAGGGTAATTTTTTGTTCTTCGTTATCCATTGCGTGCCCTCACTTTAATTTATCGATTAATTTACCGTGACCATTGAGGTAGTTCTCTAAAATCAAACTAGCTGCTAATTTATCAATTACTTTCTTGCGCTTGGAGCGCGAAGTATCCGCTTGTTCAATCAACATACGTTCCGCTTCCACAGTGGTCAAACGCTCGTCTTGAAAATCAATTGGTAACCCAAACGTTTCCGTTAGTAGTTTACCATAATTACGCGCAGCTTCCACCCGGGGGCCCTCGGTATTATTCATATTTTTAGGTAAGCCAATTACAAAACCGGCTACCTCGTACTGGCTGACTAACTCCTTAACTCGACTAATGCCAAATTCGCCCTCGTCCTCGTTAATTGGAATAATTTCTACTCCCTGAGCTGTCCAACCTAACTGGTCACTTACCGCAATTCCCACGGTTCGTGATCCAACGTCCATTCCCATTAACCGCATTAATTCTTTTCCTTCTTGCCACCAGCAACTTGATCTGCTAAATAGTATCTTACTAATTCTTCAATAATTTCGTCTCTTTGATGCTTACGAATTAAATTCCGCGCATCGTTTAGCCGCGGGATGTAAGCTGGATCACCAGAAATCAAATATCCCACGATTTGATCAATTGGGTTATAACCCTTTTCTTCAAGAGCATCGTATACGGTTTTTAACGTTCCCCGAACGTCATTTGGCTTATTATCGCCAAAATCGAAGAACATGGTTTCATCAAGTTTTCCCACTGTTAGCACCCCTCTTCACATACTATGATTAATTTTACTTGATTAACCGCAAAATCACAATAAAAGGGGCCGCTCGTAACTGAAGTGTAATATTCAACTACCAAATTAGGGGCGTTTTTTGGCAAATGTGTCTTTTTTGACGCATATAAACGGTAGTTGCAAATGCTTTTTAAATTAGCCGCACAAACTAACTTCAGGTTTACGACTTACCAATCCTTAAAGTAACCAAATTAAAAAGATTTCCCAAGAACTATCATTTCTTGAGAAACCCTTTTAGTTATGTTGCAAATTTTACTGCTAGTAGGATTTAAAATTATTTACCTTGGGTCTCTAGCCATTCGCTAGCAGCTTGCAACGCTTCGTTAATTTTTTCTGGCGCAGAACCACCGGCTTGGGCCATGTTTGGACGGCCGCCACCACCACCGTTAACCTTCGGTGCGATTGCTTTGATCAAATCGCCAGCCTTCAAGCCTTCCTTTACGAGCGGATCCTTTACGGCAGCAATTAAATTAGCCTTTTCACCAATCTTAGCACCTAAGACCAATACGTCAGATTGGTCCTTAGTTTTCCAATCGTCCGCCATTTGCCGCAATTGGTCCATGCCGGAAACCTGCACTTCGGCAGTAATTAACCGAATTCCGTTGATTTCTTGTACTTGATCGTAGATGTTGGCAACTTCAGCTTGAGCAATCTTAGCTTCGAGTTGGTTAATCGTTTGGTTCAAATCCTTAACTTGTGCTTGTAATTGTTCAACTTTTGCAGGAACATCCTTCATTTGAGCACTCTTCAGCAATCCCGCTGCCTTTTGTAAGAGCGCTTCTTCACCGTTTAAGAACTCTAGTGCCGCTTGGGAAGTAACGGCTTCGATCCGCCGAACTCCAGCTCCCACACCAGATTCAGAGACAATCTTGAATAAACCAATTTCATTAGTGTTCTTTACGTGGGTACCACCACAGAATTCTCTTGAGTAATCACCAACGCTAACTACCCGAACCTTTTTACCATATTTGTCATCAAACAGGGCAATGGCACCCATTTTCTTACCGGTTTCTAAGTCCGTTTCGACGGTGGTTACGGGAATTTCATCGTAGATTTTATCGTTAATAATCTCTTCGACTTTTTGCAAATCTTCGTCAGTAACCTGTCCAAAATGGGTAAAGTCAAACCGTAAGTAGCCTGGTTCAACTAAGGAACCGGCTTGGTGAGTGTGTTCCCCTAAAACATCCCGGAGCGCTTGGTCGAGCAAGTGGGTCGCGGTATGGTTCTTTTCCACCTTCAAATGGAAAGCCCGGTCCACAATGAGGGTAAACGATTCACCGGTGTGCATTTCTCGTTTAGCCTTGATGGTGTGCAAGTTTTGTCCGTTAGGAGCGTGTTGCACATCCACAACTTCGGCTACCACGTTGCCGTCAGCGTCCTCGATTACCCCTTGGTCAGCTACTTGACCACCCATTTCCGCATAGAATGGGGTTACGTCAAATAGTACGCGAGCTTCCCCCGGATTTACCGTATCGGTTAGCTGATCGTCTTGGATAATATCTTTAAGCACTGCAGCGTCTACTTTCAAGGTGTCGTAGCCAACGTATTCACTTGGCGTCTTCAAGTCCGTTAATAGGTCGGATTGCACGCCCATTGACTTAGCGTTAGAACGTGCTGAACGAGCCCGTTCCTTTTGTTTTTGCATTTCGTCCGCAAAACCAGCTTCGTCAATTTCCATTCCTTGGTCTTCCGCGTATTCCTTCGCTAATTCCAATGGGAATCCGTAGGTATCGAATAACCGGAAAGCATCCTTACCAGAGATTACCTTAGAATGGTCTGCTTTGGTGTCAGCAATGATTGAATTTAATAATTCCAAACCATCCGTTAGCGTTTCGTTAAAACGGTCTTCTTCTGACTTGATTACTTTTTCAATGTAATCCTTGTCCGCAAGTACCTCCGGATAGTAGTCTTCCATAATTTTACCGACTACTGGCACCATTTGATACAAGAATGGCTTATTAATGTTCAACTTCTTACCATGCATAACTGCCCGCCGGAGTAAGCGCCGAATTACGTATCCGCGACCTTCGTTAGACGGAATGGCACCGTCCCCAATTGCAAACGTAATTGCCCGCGCATGGTCAGCAATCACCTTGAAGGAAACGTCGTCATTTTTATCAACGCCGTATTTCTTACCACTGAGCTTTTCTACTTCGTGAATAATTGGCAAGAAGAGGTCCGTTTCAAAGTTAGTCGGTGCATCTTGGAATACGGAAACCACCCGTTCTAAGCCCATCCCCGTATCAATGTTTTTATGTGGGAGTGGTTCGTAGGTTCCGTCCGGCTTATGGTTAAATTGAGAAAAGACGATGTTCCAGATTTCCAACCAGCGTTCATTTTCTCCACCAGGGTAGTTTTCTGGGTCATCATCGGCAAGGTTATTGAACTCCTCACCGCGATCGTAGAAGATTTCAGAATCGGGACCACTAGGACCTTCCCCAATATCCCAGAAGTTATCTTCCGCTTCCACAATATGGCTTGGATCTACGCCAGTCTCTAACCAGATCTTCTTTGCTTCCTCATCCTTCGGGTAAACCGTCACGTAAAGCTTTTCCGGATCCATGTCAAACCATTCTTTAGAAGTTAAAAGTTCCCACGCCCAGTGGATGGCCTCTTCTTTAAAGTAGTCGCCAACCGAAAAGTTTCCTAACATTTCAAAAAGCGTGTGGTGTCGCGCAGTGTGGCCAACGTTTTCAATATCGTTAGTCCGGATACTCTTTTGTGAACTAGTTAGCCGGGGAACTTCGGGAACTACGCTACCATCAAAGTATTTTTTCATTGTGGCAACTCCGGAGTTAACCCATAACAAAGTGGGGTCGTCCTTTGGAATTAGCGACGCACTAGGTTCCACCACGTGGCCCTTGCTTTTGAAGAAATCTAAATACATGCGCCGAATTTCACTACTTGATTTTCTTTCCATTTTTTCCTCCTAAAATAAAAAACACCGTTGCTCGTAAAATAAAGACGCCGAAACGCGGTACCACTTTACTTGCAACGATGTTTAGATCGTATACCTCTTGAGTCTCATTAACGCTGAGAAGACGATTCATTATTAATCGGGTAGCACAACCACGACGCTTCGCTCTTTTCACCAACCAGAACGTCTCTACACTAAGCATTGCGCGGCCACATGTCCCTAATGATTCTAAATATCACAGCTAATTATAGAAAACCAAATTAAGATTGTCAATTTATCTTCGCTTCGAACGCGATTGCCGCATTTTAGCTTTCTTCGCTTCGCGAACTGCTTGATGCTGTTCCATCCGCCGGTCGCGAATTGCCTTTTCAGAGATCGCCTTTTTAATGCGCCGTTTGTAACCTGGTTTAACTTTTTTCTTTTTCTTTTTAACTAACCCGACCAAAGTAGGGTCCAGTTTTTTCTGACTTAGCCGCCGGGTTTGCCGCCGTTGACGATCGTACGTATCCACCAGTTCGTGATTACGCAATTGTTGGGGAATAAACTTAACCCCCATTTTTTCAACTTCCGCTACTTCGGCTTCTTCGTTAGGCATGTACAACGTAATGGCCGTCCCTGGTAAACCATTGCGGCCGGTCCGCCCTACCCGGTGAATGAAGAATTCTAAATCAGTTGGAATGTCGTCGTTAATTACTAGCGAGACCCCTTCGATATCAATTCCCCGCGCCGCTAAATCGGTCGCCACCACGTATTGGTAACGTAAGCGGTGGATGTCTTTCATGATTCGTTTCCGTTCCCGAGGCGGAATTCCACCGTGAATTTTAGCCACCGGTAGTCCTTGCGACTTAAGGTAGTTAGTTAATTCGTCCGCCCGTTCCTTTGTATTAGTAAATACTAAGGCTAAGTACGGTTCCCCCATCGTCAACAACTGGTAAATCAAGTTGTTTTTATCCTGACTCTTGGTAGAAATCAAAATATTTTTAATCGTGGGACTAATCGTAGTCGCCACCGGAATTTCTTCAATTGCCGGGTGCTTCATATATTTTTGTAAAAAGACGTTTAATTGCTGTGGAATCGTAGCAGAAAAGACCAACATCTGTAAGTCCTCGGGCATACTTGCCGCAATTTGGTCGACGGCACTTAAAAAGCCCATGTCCAAAGTCATGTCCGCTTCGTCAATTACCAGATACCGAACTTGCCGAAAGTTAAGTGCCCGGGCTTGTAATAAATCCAGCACCCGTCCCGGAGTACCGATGACGATTGCCGGCTGGTGGTGTTCTAATTTAGCAATTTGACGTTTTTTGTCGGTCCCCCCAACGTAATTACCGATTTCAATTGGGGTTTCTGAAGCGGCTGCTAACTGCTTAGCCGCTTCGTAGATTTGGTAAGCTAATTCCCGACTAGGCGTGGTGATTACCGCTTGAATCGCGTTTTTGTCCGGATCGATTTGGTTAAAAATCGGTAGCAAAAACGCGTGGGTTTTCCCGCTTCCGGTTTGGGATTGGCCCACTACGCTTTGGCCCTCCGCAATTAGCGGGATGACACGCTCTTGGACCGGAGTCGGTTTCACAAAACCAATTTGATCCAAAGCCTGCATGAGAAATGGTTTTAGATTAAACTTTTGAAATTCGTTCATACTAGCTCCTTACTATATTATTGCAGAAAGCGGTAAGCGTTCGGGCATCCTTACAGAAGGTACGCTTAAGTCAGGTAATTTTGAGCGTTAACGTAAAATCGGCCATCATGCCTGAATCTGGCATAACAGCCGATTTTGAATTAAGCCAAACTAATTTGTGGCATACGTTCTGGTCTTACTAAAGTTCACAAACCCAAAATGTATTTTTGGCGTTCACCGAAGATATCCGAGTTTTCTACCGCTTTACAAACTTTTAAACTAATTCTTCTAATTCTTTAACGATTTGAGCAACCTCATCACGATCCGCCGCCTTTGCGCCACTGGCGAGCGGGTGGCCGCCTCCGTGGTGCCGCTTAGCTAATTCGTTGATGACCGGACCCTTCGAACGTAACCGCACCCGGAAGGAGTGGTCATCTTGTTCAACAAAGATTGCCCAGCATTTAACTTGCGCAATGTGTCCAGGTAACGGCACAATTCCCGCCGTTCCGGCGTCTTTCAAGTCGAATTTTTCCAAGATTTCCTTGGTTAGTACTAAGTGGGCCGCCCCTTGTTCACTAATCGTGAGATGGTCATAAAGGTAGGCTGACAAATGGGCAACCGAAACCGGAATTTCGTCCAGGATTTGGTTAACTTTGACCATGTCAAAACCGGTCGTCATTAAGCCAGCCACCACTTCATGAGTGTGGGCGCTCGTTGCTGAATACATAAAGCGTCCCGTATCACCCACAATTCCGGCATATAGATCACTAGCAGCATCTTGGGGCAATACTAGCTCTGCCTTAAACTGATTGTAAAAATCATAAACTAGCTCCGAGCTACTGGAAGCAGCTTCCTTCACCCACATTAAGTCCCCAAAAGGTTCGTCATTAGGATGGTGGTCAATTTTGATTAAATAGGCTCCTTGATCGAACCGCCGATCATCGATTCGGGGAGCATTCGCCGTATCGATGACAATTACCAAAGCGTCATCGAAAAAATCATTGTCAACGTCGTCCATTTGCCCTAGCCAGCTTAATCCATCAATCTGTTTTCCCACGACCTTGATTTGTTTGTGGGGAAAGGATGCTTGCAAAATCTTTGCTAGCCCAACCTGTGACCCGATTGCATCCGGATCCGGACGTTGGTGTCGATGAATCACAATCCGGTTGTACTTTTTAATTTGTGCTAAAATTTTTTCCTGTGTATCCATTTTTAACCTCATTCACTATATCTCAACTAAGCCGCCCCCGGCTCAGTCTGTTTACTCGCGTGTTTAAGCATACCATAAAATCAGTCCTCATGCTTAAACAGCGGTAAAGAAACTTCTTGGAAACTCTGATCAGAAAGGTTGGTAATGGTGATTCCCAGCAAACGAATCCCACGCGAAAAATCAGCAATCTCGTCAAAAATCTGCTTAGCATAAAAGTAGTAAGTCTCACTATCGGTTGGTAAAAATTCCGGACGAGTGATTCGCTTAGTAAGAGTCTCAAAATCACTATACCGTAACTTTAAGACTAACGTTTTACCATGCTTTTGTCGCTTGGTAACCGCTTGAGCTAGTTTCTTGGCAATTAAGCGAAGCCGTTGGTCGACTTCGTTTTCCGTCACCAACGGTTTGCCGTAGGTTTCTTCTTTACCGATTGATTTTCGTTCGCGCTGGTAAGCAACCGGACGGTCGTCTTGCCCCCGTACTCGTCGATAGAGTGTATACCCAAATTTACCAAAATGGTGAATCAAGTCGTTTTCGCTTAGTTTTAATAAATCCGCGCCTTTAAACACACCCAATTCGTGCATTTTAGGGATCGTCTTCTTGCCGACTCCCCGAAACTGTTCAATAGGCATTTCTTTTAAAAATGCTCCGACGTCATCTTTTTCAATAATTGCCACCCCGACTGGCTTAGCATATTCAGACGCCATTTTTGCCAAAAATTTATTATAAGAAATTCCGGTAGAACAGGTCAGCTGAGTATGGTTAAAAATTCGCTTTTGAATTTCATGGGCAATCAGTACCGCATCTTGCATCCCCTTCTTATCATCGGTTACGTCAAGGTAAGCTTCATCGAGGGCAACCGTTTCAATTTTATCGGTAAATTCGTGAAAAATATGGTGAATTTGGTCCGACACCGCCCGATATTTTTCAAAATCAGGAGTTTTAAAAACCGCTTGGGGACATAGTTCTAACGCTTTAGCAGCTGGCATTGCAGAATGAACTCCTGACTGACGGGCAACGTAATTAGCCGTTGCCACCACCCCGTGACCGCCAGTCTTTCGGGGATCGCGGGCCACCACTAGCGGTTTAATACGAAGTTCTGGATGATCACGCATTTCAATTGAAGCGTAGAAAGCGTCCATGTCAACATGAATAATTTTTCGAGAATCATCAATTATTAGCGGCGTTGACACCTGGTTTGCCAAAACGGTCACCTCCCACCTTGGCTATTTTTGGGGGTTAAAAATCCATTGCCGGCCGTCCCGAACTAATAAGTCATCCGCAGCCTGGGGGCCCATGCTGCCACTTGCGTAATTAGGGAAATCAGGAGTTTCAGCATCCCAAACCTGACGAATAACGTCCACGATTTGCCAAGCTTTACGAACTTCGTGCCAGTGGGCAAAGTTAGTTTTATTACCCATTAAGGCGTCCCGAATTAAACTTTCGTATGCGTCCGGGGTTTTAGCCTTTTCTGAAGCTGACTTCCGGTAGCGTAAGTGCACTGGTGAAAGTTGGTAACCTTGATTACCCTTCTTAGTATTGAATTGCAGCGTAAATCCTTGGTCAGGTTCAATATGCAAGGTCAACACGTTGGTTTCTAGTTTTTGGTTAGGGTCGCTATTGAAAATATTCTGGTCGTCATTTTTAAAGACCACGTTAATTTGCGTTGACTTCTTTGCCAACCGCTTCCCCGTCCGTACGTAAATTGGCACCCCATCTAAAGAAGGATTGTGGGTAATTAATTTTCCAGCTACAAAGGTTTCAATGCTAGAATCATCCGCCGTTCCTTCTTCTTCACGGTAGGCTAATTGGGTATGTGCAACATCTTCACCATATTGACCACGGACAAAGTTCTGCGCAGCTTCTTCCTTACTGTACGTTTGGATATTTTCTAATGCTTCAATTTTCTTGTCTTGCAAATGTTTGGAATCAAATACTTCCGGCCGTTCCATCGTTAATAACGACACGATTTGCATGATATGGTTTTGCAACATATCCCGCATTGCTCCAGCCGTTTCGTAATAACCAGCGCGTTCTTCAACCCCCAGTGATTCTGCTAAAGTGATTTGAATGTTGTCAATATGCTCCTTATTCCATAACGAGTTAAATAAGGCATTTCCAAAGCGAAGTCCCGCAATTGATTGAATCGGTTCCTTACCTAGGTAGTGGTCAATCCGAAAAATTTGTTCTTCGTCAAACGACCCAGAAATTGAATCATTGAGTTCCTTTGCACTTTGATAATCTCGCCCAAACGGCTTTTCAATAATTAACCGGTTAAAACCTGATCCTTCAGTCAAGAGTTTTTGGTCCTTTAGATGGCCCGCAATTGTGCCAAAGAAACGGGGTGCCATCGCTAAATAAAAAATCCGGTTTCCGTTTAATTGATACTTTTCGTCTAATTGATCAGCGAGATCACGCAAAGCTACGTAATGTTCTGCATCATCAACATTGTGAGATTGATAATAAAAATGGCTAGCAAATTTACGAGGCAGTTCACTATTCGTCCGCCCCGCGTCTCGACCCGAATCCTCAATCGCACTCATGACTACTTCATGATAATGATCATTTGACCACGGCCGGCGAGCAGTTCCGATTACGGCAAAGTTTTCTTTTAAATACCCTTTTTCGTATAGATTAAAAAGTGCCGGGTATAGCTTGCGGTAAGCTAAGTCCCCTGTACCACCAAAAATAATAAATAATGCCTTTTGCTCCATTTTTGACTCCTCACTTTCAGTCTTCAATGTTTTATATTATGAATCAGTTTGCCTCACCGAACAAGTAAAAACATTCCGCTGCATGCAAAACATTGTCCGCTTGCCCAACTATTAATTAACTAAGGACTTCTTGGCCCCGACGTCTTGCTAATAAAGCGCTCGTGAATATTATTAGACTATAAAAAGCTAGGATTCCACCCACTTAACGAGCGCTCCTAGCTTTTAAAAAACTACTTTTCTTCCGTAGTTGAATCAGATTTTTCATCATCAGTTGTATCTGCATTAGTTGGCTCAGTTGTTGATGCTGGGGCAACGTTTTGCTTCTTTTCAACTCGCATGATTGCCATTCGGTCAAATACCAAATAAATCCCGTCACAATCTAACGTAACCGTCTTAGCTTCGTTGTCGATCGAATCAACCACGCCGTGCAAACGACCAATTGTAACTACTTCATCACCAACGTTTAATTGGTTCATCATTTCTTGGCGCTTTTGTTGTTGCTTACGTTGTGGACGAATCATCATGAAATACATTAAACCGAAGATCAAGATGAAGAAAACAATCGTACTCATCCCAAAACCACCATTTGCGGCTGCTAATAACATTTTTTCACCTCGCTAATTCATTTATATTAACTGTACCAAAAATATACCTACTAAACCAGTGGTGTTAGAAATTCTTACTATTTTCTTTGCCGTAACCGTACTCGTCAAAGAAGTTTTGCCGGAACTCTAGTAAATTATCATCCATAATTGCTTGCCGAACGTCCTTCATTAAATGTACTAAGAAGTAAACGTTATGAATACTGGTTAGCCGGAGCCCAAAAGTTTCGTCCGTCTTTAAGAGGTGGCGCACGTACGCGCGGGTGAAGTTCCGGCAAGTGTAGCAGTGACACTGCTCATCAATTGGGGTAAAGTCTCGCGCATACTTCGCATTTTTAACTACCAGTCGTCCGTGACTGGTCATGCAGGTTCCGTTCCGGGCAATTCGAGTTGGTAATACGCAATCAAACATATCCACTCCCCGAATTACTCCATCAATCAATGCGTCGGGCGATCCCACTCCCATTAAGTAACGCGGTTTATTTTCGGGAATTAATGGAGTGGTAAATTCAAGCACCCGGTTCATTTCTGCTTTGGATTCTCCAACCGAAAGCCCCCCAATTGAGTATCCAGGGAAATCCATGCTAACTAAATCATGGGCGCTTTGGCGACGTAAATCTTCAAAGCCAGCTCCCTGAATAATTCCAAACAATCCTTGGGTATCAGGATTACGATGAGCCTTTAATCCCCGTTCAGCCCAACGACTTGTGCGAGCTACCGAATGTTTGACATAGTCGTAACTTTCAAAAAATGGCGGGCATTCATCCAGACTCATCATAATGTCAGGGCCTAAATCATTTTCAATTTGAATGGCCTTTTCGGGTGACAAGAACATCTTCGCACCGTTAATTTCGTTTCGAAAATGGACCCCCTCTTCGGTGATGTCGCGCAGCTTCGCTAGTGAAAATACCTGGAAGCCGCCCGAATCTGTCAAAATCCCCTTGTGCCAGTTCATAAATTGATGCAGGCCCCCCGCCTCTTTGACGATGTCTTCACCAGGGCGGACCCAGAGGTGGTAAGTGTTTGACAAGATAATATCCGCACCCAAGTCTTCTAGTTCCTCAGGTGACATTGCTTTAACGGTTGCTTGCGTTCCTACCGGCATAAAGATTGGTGTAGGAAAAGTGCCGTGTGGGGTAATAATCTCTCCCAGTCGGGCACCGGTATGCTTATCCTTTTTAATTAGTCGGTATTTGATTGCAGGTTCCACAGTATTCTCCATTCGTTATTTATTTAATAAACATCGCGTCGCCAAAACTAAAGAAGCGATACTTTTCTTCAACAGCATGCTTATACGCGTTTAAAATCGTTTCACGACCAGTAAATGCGGCAACTAACATTACTAAAGTTGACTTTGGGAGATGGAAATTAGTGATGAAGGCGTCGACCACTTTCCATTCGTAACCTGGTTTAATGAAAATATCGGTCCAACCGCTATCTGGCTTAATTTCACCATTAAATTTAGTACCAATCGTTTCCAAAGTCCGAATTGATGTCGTTCCAGTAGCAATAATTCGACCACCGTTCTTCCGGACTTCGTTTAAAGTAGCGGCTGATTCCTCAGATAACCGGTAAAATTCACTATGCATCTTATGATCTTCAATATTTTCTTCATCAACCGGCCGGAAAGTTCCTAACCCAACGTGCAAGGTTAGATAAACCAGCTTAACGCCCTTATCTTGAACTTTTTGAAGCAGTTCCTTAGTCCAGTGCAGTCCTGCGGTAGGTGCTGCAGCTGAACCCGGTTCCTTTGAGTAAACCGTTTGGTAACGCTCTGGGTCATCTAACTTTTCTTTAATGTATGGTGGTAATGGCATTTCTCCAAGTTTTTCTAAAATCTCCATAAAAATGCCATCGTATTCAAATTCAATTTCACGTCCGCCATGGTCAAGTTCCTTTTTAACGGTCGCCGTTAAACTGCCATCTCCGAACGTAATCTTGGTACCTACTTTGGCACGTCGCGCTGGTTTTACCAACGTTTCCCAACGGTCACCTTCAATATTGTGCAGCAGTAAAACTTCGAGGTGGCCGCCAGTTTCTTCCTTGACCCCGTAAATCCGTGCTGGCATGACCCGGGAATCGTTCATTACGATCGCGTCTCCTGGATTAAGCTGATCAACAATGTCGTAAAAATGTTTATCCGCCATTTCGCCAGTTTTATGGTCTAATACCAGCATCCGGGAAGCGTCCCGCTTTTTAATCGGAGTTTGGGCAATTAATTCGTGTGGTAAATCATAGTTAAAGTCTTCGGTTGTTAATGTCATTTTTTCCATTCCTCATTTATTCATATATAAATTTTCTAATCCTAAATGAGCGTATGCGCGCTCAGTAACCATCCGGCCGCGAGGGGTCCGCTTTAGAAAGCCAATTTGCAATAAATATGGCTCATACATTTCCGAAATTGTATCCGGCTCTTCACCAATGTTAGCGGCAATGGTGGTTAATCCCACCGGCCCCCCACCGTATAGTTCAATCATCGTGGTGAGAACCTTTTTATCGGTTTGATCCAACCCCCGATCGTCCACCTGAAGCAACTTCAAGGAGGTTTGGACTAACGTGCGGTCGATATGGGCATCATTCTCCACTTCCGCAAAATCACGGACCCGTTTTAAGAGACGGTTTGAAATTCGGGGAGTTCCCCGTGAGCGACGGGCAATTTCGTGAGCTCCCTGATCGTCAATGTTTGTTTTAAAAATTTCCGCCGATCGTTTGACAATGTTCGCTAAATCATCTTCGGTATAGTAGTTCATGTGCTCTACAATCCCGAAGCGATCCCGCAGCGGCGCCGAAAGCAATCCGGCTCGGGTAGTTGCCCCAATCAACGTAAACGGTGGCAGAGGAAAGTGGATCGGATGTGCCGTAGGTCCTTGTCCGACCACGATGTCAACAAAGAAATCTTCCATTGCCGAATAAAGCATCTCTTCGACTACTTTAGGAAGCCGGTGAATTTCGTCAATAAATAAAATATCACCCGGTTGTAATTCGTTCAAGAGGGCCACTAAATCACCCGGCTTTTCAATTGCGGGACCACTGGTTGTTCGAATCTGGACTGCCATTTCATTTGCGATTACCATTGCTAAAGTGGTCTTCCCTAATCCCGGTGGTCCATACAACAGTACGTGGTCCAACGCTTCTTCACGTTTCTTTGCCGCTTCAATGTATACGGACAGTTCATGCTTAATTTGGGCTTGACCAATGTACTGTCTTAGGTTCTGGGGGCGTAACGATTGCTCGTTAGCCTCTTCTTGGGCTCCCTGAACGGCCGAAGACGTAATTCGTTCATCATCCATTAATCACACGCTATCCTTTCATTAACAATTTTAATCCTGCACTGATGTATTGGTCCGTAGTTTGATTGTTAAGCTCATCTAACTTAGGCGTAATCTTTTTTAGCTCGCGTTCTGAATACCCTAAAGCTGCTAAGGCTTCGATCGCTTCATCTAACGTATTGTTAGTAGTAGTCGGCATTTCAAATAATGGGCCACTAGGTTCGTTGCTCGTAATTTTGCCCTTCAGATCCAAAATAATTTGCTTAGCCGCTTTGGGACCAATTTTAGGAAATTTTTTCAAGTAGTTAACGTCATCGCTGTTAACCGCCCGAATAAAGCCCTGGTGATCATCGTTAGCCAAAATTGCCAGCGCACTCTTAGGTCCAATTCCCTTAACCTTGAGCAGGTTCAAAAAGAGCTCTTTGTCCGCGTATTTTTTAAATCCGTACAACGTGTTTTCAGTCTCTGAAACCGCCTGATGCACGTAAACCTTTTGCTTTTCATCTGCTTTAAAGCTATATGGGTTAGCTACGTTAACCAAGTAGCCGACCCCGTTCACGTCAATTACGATGTAGGCGGGATTGATATCCACGACGACACCATTTAAATATTCATACATCTTTTAATCCCCATTTCAAAACGTTTGTTCGTATTAATAATTGTATCATAAGTCTTCGTCAATTAAGTTTGTATTATGGGGATCTTGGATCCGCTTGAACATCTTTTCCATATCCGTAGTGGAGAAATGTACGAGCACCGGCCGGCCGTGAGGACAGTTAAACGGATTTTCCACCTTCGCCAAATCCTTCAACAACTGTTTAGCTTGTAAATCGTCTAAATGGTGGTTAGCCTTAATCGCCCGTTTACAACTCATCATAATTGCGGTTGCTTCCCGAAACTTAGCTACCGTCATGTTTCGGTCGTTCAAAACGTAATCCACCATTTCTTTAACGGTATCTTCCTCCTGTCCCTTCTTAAACCACGTCGGGTGGTGACGGACAATAAACGTATTTCGGCCGAACTCTTCAAGGTATAACCCACACGCTTCTAAGACCGATTGCTTTTCCTTGATGCGTAACGTGTCGGTTGTCGAATAATCTAGATAAATTGGCACTAATAAATCTTGCTGGTCATCGCTAACTTGCCCAATTTGAACCCGATAATATTCGTAATTGATTCGTTCTTGGGCGGCGTGTTGATCAATAATGTATAAACCGTCGTCCGCTTCCGCAAACAAGTAGGTTCCATGCATCTGCCCAATGTACGTTAAAGCAGGAAAACGACTTGTGCTAGGAGTTTTCTCTTCACCTTCCGTGTTCTCATTTTTAGTAACGGGCGTAGTTGAATCGGCATATTTTTCTTTAAATTCTGCAATCCGATCCGACTGCAAGTCTTGCCGCGTGCTAATGATAATTGGCTTAGTAGCCGCAACGGAGGGGTGCAATGCTGCTGCGGAATCATCCCCTTCCACAGCAGCTGATTCAGTAGGCGTGTCCTTACCCTTACCAAACGAACCCGAAAGTACAGTTTCAGTTAAGTCTAGTTGCTCACCAGCTGGCTTAGAAATTCGTTTTTTCTTCAGGTTATCTACAGCATCCGGAATCAAATTTTGGTCCGCTAACCGGTCAAAAATTGTTTTACTAATTAATTCCGTTAAGGCATTTTCTTCACTAATCCGAACCTCCAGCTTGGAGGGGTGCACGTTCACATCCACCAATAGCGGGTCAGTTTGAATATTGATTACCGCCACCGGATAGCGTCCCACCATTAGCTTTGAGCCGTAACCTTCAATAATTGCTTTACTGATATGGAAATTTTTAATGTACCGTCCGTTAACTAAAATAGTAATGTAGCTGCGGTTAGCTCGGGTAAATTCCGGCAAACTAACGTATCCGTCAATGCGAAAATCGACGCTTTCTCCGTGGATATCTAACATTTTTTGGGCGTTATGGGTGCCGTAAATATTGGCTAATACTTGTTGGACGTTGCCCTGCCCGGACGTTCGCATCAATTGCCGTTCGTCGTTTTGTAAGGAAAACGCAATCTCGGGATAGCTCAAAGCAATCCGGTTAATAATATCGGTAATCTTTGATAGTTCCGTTGCCAAGGACTTTAGGTACTTTAACCGGGCGGGCGTGTTGAAAAATAAGTCACTGACCGTAATATCGGTTCCCTGTCGACTTTGGGCCTCCCGATGCTCGATTAGTTCTCCGCCCCGGTAATGCACGAATTGACCGGGCCCTTCGGCTGTGGAAGACGTCATTTTAACATCCGCAATTGATGCGATACTGGGTAACGCTTCGCCTCGAAAACCGAGGGTCCCCACCCGAAACAGGTCGGCACGCGAAGTTATTTTACTAGTTGCATGCCGTTTAAAGGCCGTCTCTACTTGACTACCCTCAATCCCGCTTCCGTTGTCAATCACCCGGATCATTTTTAATCCTGATTCAGCTAAGAGAATATCGATGCGGCTGCTTCCCGCATCGATTGCATTTTCTACTAGTTCCTTAACCACCGAAGCCGGTCGTTCAACTACTTCTCCTGCAGCAATCTGGTCGGCTAAAATATCGCTTAACTCTTGGATTTTTGCCATTTATCCGCACCTCATTTTCGTAGCTTCTTTTGCCACTTATACAATTGATTCATAACTTCCATCGGGGTCATATCCATTAAATTTAGGTTAGTTAGCTGTTCTACTACTTGCGTTTGTAACTGGTTCGTTTTCTTTTGCGCTGGAGTGGTGTCAAAGAGCGCCATTTGTTCTTCTACAGCCTCCCGCGAAGAGCTTGTTACTGTACTTTCCTCCGCGCCGGATTGGTCAGCTGGTTGCGTCTCCGCAGCCTGAGAAGCGGTGGAAACTGGTTGTTGTGTTTCACTTGCAGTTAGCTTTGCAGCATCACCTTGGTTTTCGTTTTCTAACTGTTCTAGAATTACGGATGCCCTTGCCAACAATGAATCCGGCATCCCCGCTAACTTAGCAACGTGAATTCCGTATGACTTGTCTGCGGGGCCATCTTCCATCTTATGCAAGAAAACTAAATTGCCATCCTGTTCTACCGCACCGACGTGCACGTTTTTCAACCGTGTCAGCGTCTGGTCAAGTGCCGTCAACTCGTGGTAATGGGTCGAAAACAGGGTCTTAGCATGCACATTTTGATGAATAAATTCAATAATTGATTGTGCTAACGCCATTCCATCATAGGTTGCGGTCCCCCGACCAATTTCATCAAAGAGAATCAAGCTGTTTGCAGTTCCGTCCTTTAACGCCCGGTTAGCTTCCTGCATTTCAACCATGAAGGTACTCTGACCAGAAATTAAATCATCAGCAGCTCCGATGCGGGTGAAAATTTGGTCAAAAATTGGTAACGTAGCTTCCTCAGCTGGAACAAAACACCCCATCTGCGCCATAATGACGGTTAACGCAAGCTGGCGCATGTAAGTACTCTTACCAGACATATTTGGCCCGGTAATTAGTAAAATTTCCGTATCCTGATTCATTAAAATATCGTTAGGGACGTAACTTTGATGCCCCATTACCTTTTCAACCACCGGATGACGGCCGGCTTTGATTTCAATTTCATGGGATTCCGTCATGGTTGGTTTAACGAATTGGTATTCTTCGCTAACTACCGCAAAACTTTGTAAAACGTCTAATTCCGCAACCTGCTTAGCAAGGTTTTGAAGGCGTTCAATTTGCTCTTTAATCGTTTCTCGAATCTTTTTGAACAACTCGTACTCTAAATCCGTCGACTTTTGTTCGGCTTCTAGGATGATTCGTTCCTTTTCCTTGAGCTCGGGAGTAATGAACCGTTCGGCATTCGTTAAGGTTTGCTTACGCTCGTAACGTCCTTCCGGTACGCTAGCTAAATTAGCCCGCGTGACTTCAATGTAGTAGCCAAACACTTTGTTGTAGCCAATTTTAAGGTTTTTAATTCCGGTTGCTTGGCGTTCTTGGGCTTGTAAGTCAGCAATCCATTTTTTACCGTTCCGCATGGCGTCCCGATACTCGTCTAACTTGGGATTATAGCCATCTTTAATAACGTTACCTTCCGTAACGGAAATCGGGGCATCTTCGTCAATGGCCGCTTCAATCAAGTCCGCAATTTCGCTAACCGGATCTAACCGCGTAAGGGCCTCGTCGAAAACGGGGTCGTCCAATTCCGCTAGTACGTGCCGAATTTTAGGAATTTGCAATAGCGAGGTTTTTAATTGAATTAAGTCCCGACCATTCACGTTTCCAAAGGCGACCCGGCCAGCTAGTCGCTCCAGATCGTAAACTTTAGTTAACTCTTCTTGCAGATTACTTCGTTCAAAAAAGTGTTCTAATAAAACCTGCACGCGACTTTGCCGAGCATTGATAGCGTCCTTACGAATTAACGGACGGTCCAGCCACTGTTTTAATAACCGCCCTCCCATTGCCGTTTTCGTTTCATCTAACAACCATAATAGCGTTCCTTGTTTTTTCCCCGTTCGAATTAAGCGAGTTAACTCGAGGTTATACTTTGACGCATGGTCCATTCGTAAGTAAAACGATGGTTCGTACGCAATTGCTTTTTGCATATGCGCCAGATTGCGCTTTTGGGTAACTTGAACGTACATTAATAGTTGTTTAACCACTTGCACGGCAATTGGGGACGTCAAATCTTGAATTAAATAACTTAATTCTGCCGAGATTTCGACGTCATTTTGTTGCGAAACTAAAATGTTTAATTCTTTAAAACGTTCCCCAAAGTGCTCCACAAAATACTGGTCCGCAACAATTTCACGGGTCCGTAATCCTACAGCCTCGTTGACCACGCTCTCAATATCGTCCAAAATTGCGACCTTCAATTCACCGGTTGACAGGTCCGTGTACGCAAACCCGTACTTTTTAGTTGCAGCGTCAAAACTCACTGCCGTTAAATAGTTATTTTCCTTAGCGTCTTCCGCCTTTTGATCCGTAGTGGTACCTGGGGTAACTAGTTGGATTACTTCCCGTTTCACCATTCCTTTGGCGGCCTTAGGGTCTTCCATCTGCTCACAAATTGCCACTTTATACCCTTGGTCAACTAAAATGTCGATGTAATTTTGGGCGGCATGATGCGGCACTCCGCACATTGGAATGGGGTCGTCCGCATTTTTCGACCTTGCCGTAAGCGTCAATTCTAGCAATTGTGAACCCTTAATAGCGTCGTCGTAAAACAACTCGTAAAAATCCCCGATCCGGTAAAATAAAAAAGCATCCGGATACTGGTTTTTAATTTCCATATATTGACGCATCATTGGCGTATCACTTGTCTTTTGTGGCATTTTGCATTCCTTCCGACTCTTAATTTTTCAGTTAATTACAAATACGTAAAAAATTAGTTTAACAATGGCTATTCTATCATATGCACCATATAAAAAAAGAGCGGGTCCACAATGGCCCAACTCCTTACTTTGCAAAATCAACGGCGCGAACTTCTCGAACAATTGTTACTTTAATTTTGCCTGCATATTCTAATTGTTTCTCAATTGCTTTACGAATTTGATGCGTTAACATAACCGCTTTTAAGTCGTTAATCTTGGTTGGCTTAACGATTACCCGCACCTCGCGTCCGGCTTGAATTGCATAACTCTTTTTCACTCCATCAAATTGGTTAGCAATTTGCTCTAACTTTTCTAACCGATGGATATAGCTCTGTAATGTATCGCTACGTGCTCCCGGACGAGCTGCTGAAATTGAATCCGCAGCCGCCACTAACACGGAAATAACATGATTTGCTTCGTTATTGTTTCGGTGAGACGCAATCGCGTCAACGACGACCGCGCTTTCTTTGTACTTCTTCGCCAATTCCACACCTAATTCAACGTGCGAAGTGTCGGTCTCATGTTGGACCGCTTTCCCAATATCGTGTAATAATCCTGCGCGTTTTGCTACAGTAACATCTTCACCCAACTCAGCAGCTAACACTCCTGCCAAATTAGCAACCTCAATAGAATGGTTTAATACATTTTGACCATAACTCGTCCGATATCTTAATTGCCCAATTAACTTAATCAATTCAGGATTCATTGAATGAATACCAAGCTCAAATACTGCTTGCTCACCGGTCTTGCGAATGGTGTCATCCAATTCTTTCTTAGCCTTTTCCACCATCTCTTCAATCCGAGCAGGATGGATCCGGCCATCTTGAATCAGTTTTTCCAAAGCAATGTGTGCAATTTCACGACGAATCGGGTCAAAACTACTCAAAACGACCGCTTCCGGAGTATCATCAATAATTAAGTCAACTCCCGTGACGTTTTCAAAGTTACGGATATTCCGGCCTTCACGCCCGATAATTCGTCCCTTCATATCGTCATTTGGTAGCGAAACCACCGTAATGGTGGTCTCGGATGCCATATCTGCAGCACTTCTTTGAATCGCTTGCGCAATTACCTTCCGAGCTGTTTCATCAGCTTGGTTTTGAGCATCTTCTAAACTTTCTTTGATAATCAAAGCCCGTTCTTTTTCAAGTTTGGCTTTCACTTCCGAAATAATTAAACTTTTGGCATCTTCTTGAGTTAAATTTGAAACTCGCTCAAGCTCTTGTTGTCGTTCCTCAACGAGTGATGATGCTTTTTGTTGTTGTTCATCAATTAGCTTTTGATCTGCAGCTAGTTTCTGCTCTTTACGTTCTAGGCTGTTTTCGCGCTTTTCAAAGGAACTATCCTTACGATCAAGGACGTCTTCTCTTTGAAGAAGTCGGTCTTCTTGCTTTTGCAATTCCGCCCGACGTTCCTTAAGCTCTTTTTCAACCTGCGCACGATAACGATGACTTTCATCTTTTGCTTCCAAAAGCTTTTCCCGACGTTCGGTTTCCGCTTGTTGTCGCGCATTTTCAATAATTAGATCAGCTGAATTACTAGCATCTGCAGTTTGCTTTTCAATGAACCGCTTGTGCATGATGTATCCTGCACAATAGCCAACAACTATAGCGATGATTGCGAGGATAATATAATAAATTACCATCTTTGCCTCCAAATCATCAAGACCATAGTTATAATCTTTGAATGATGTTATTTGATTCTCACACTTATAATCATTTTAATATTTAGCCATAAGCGTGTCAATAAGTCTTTAGCGCCCAACGCTGATTAGTGCTAGCTTTGCGAAAGCTACGTACTCCCTTAAGGGTTTGGTAAATTATTAGTTTAAACAGGTCTTTTTCAATTACTGATAACGTAGAAAAAGAAGCTGAAACTATTCCAACTTCTTTTCTCCCCATAAATATTTACCTTTATTTCAAGTCTAATTCAGCTTGGTCGTCTTGTTTGCTATCTTCCTTAACTTCACTAGCTGGATCAGCTACCATCCCGTACGCTTCTCGAACCTTAGCCAATACCTCGGCACGGACATCTGGGTGATCTTCCATGTACTTCTTAGCATTTTCACGACCCTGTCCAATTCGTTCTTCACCATATGAGTACCAGGAACCGCTCTTGCCAACGATGTCTTTTTCTACGGCCATATCAATCATTTCGCCCGTTTGCGAAATTCCTTCACCATACATAATATCGACTTCTGCCCGCTTAAACGGAGGTGCTACCTTATTTTTAACTACTTTAATCTTAACCCGGTTACCAATTACGTCAGAACCGTCTTTGATTTGCTCAGCACGCCGAACTTCCAAACGAATGGTTGCGTAGAACTTCAAAGCCCGGCCACCCGGAGTGGTTTCGGGATTTCCAAACATAATTCCAACCTTTTCACGAATTTGGTTAATGAAAAGGGCGATTGTTTTAGTTTTATTAATTGAACCCGAAAGTTTCCGTAGCGCTTGAGACATCATCCGTGCTTGTAAACCAACGTGAGCATCGCCCATTTCACCGTCGATTTCAGCACGCGGTACTAAGGCCGCAACCGAATCAATAACTACTAAGTCAATGGCTCCACTTGAAACTAAAGCGTCCGCGATTGCCAAACCTTCTTCCCCAGTATCTGGTTGGGAAAGTAAGAGGTCGTCAATGTTAACTCCCAGATTAGTTGCATAAGCTGGATCCATTGCGTTTTCCGCGTCAATGTACGCAGCTGTTCCGCCTCGCTTTTGAACTTCGGCTACCGCGTGAAGCGCAACCGTAGTTTTCCCTGAACTTTCAGGACCGTAGATTTCAACAATCCGTCCTTTAGGATAACCACCTACACCTAACGCATCGTCTAGCGCTAGCGAACCGCTTGGAATGGTGGAAATTTGCGTATCAACCGCATCCCCCATCCGCATGATGGAACCTTTTCCAAAGTTTTTTTCAATTTTTTTAAGAGCTTTATTCAAAGCTTCTTTTCTTTCATCTGCCACTTAATTAATAACCTCCTAATGGGTCTTATATTGCACGTTTCCAGTTAAGGCTGACGCTTCTCGTTGATTAAAATTTAAAATTATCCCGAAGTCGCCCTTAACCATCTATACTAAATATAATACCTAGTAATCTCCAAAAAAGCAATCAAAAAGCGAACAAAAGTTCGATATTATTTAACCACTTGTTCCCAAATCATTCGAAAACCATTCATTACTGCTAAATGGCGGATTTTTTCCCGGTTACCGCTAAAATGGAATCCCTTAGCCACGGTACTTCCATCTGGCAACGCCAACCCAATCCATACGTCACCAGGCGCGTGTCCTTCTAATCCTTCAGGTCCCGCTACTCCAGTAAAGCTAATCGCTAGGTCCGTACCTAATTGCTTTTGTGCCCCGCGGGCCATCTCTTCAGCAACCGGACGACTTACCACCGTGTATTGAGCGATAGTTTCCGGACGAACCCCCAATAAACTAGTTTTTACTTCATCAGAATACGTTACAAAGCCTCCCGAAAATACTGCGGAAGTACCCGCTGTTTCTACTAATTGATTTTGGAAAGCACCACCAGTCAAACTTTCTGCTGCCGTTAACGTTAGTTTTCGTTTGATTAATTCTTGTACTACAAAATCTGAAAAAGCGACCTGTTCGCCTTCAGCATAGTAATAATCGCCTGCTCGAGCAAGGACTTCTGCCTTGGTTTTTTCTAACATTTGTTCTGCTTCATCTTTAGAATCCGCCTTCGCCGTTAGTCGGATGGTTACGTCAGTCGGTTTGAAGTATAACGCGATTGTAGGATTACTCTGTCGTCTGATCACGTCATCCACCCGGGTCGCCAAGTCGGCTTCCCCAACCCCTACGAAGTGTAACGTTTTGGATTGAATTGTTTTATCCAACGAGTACCGCTCTTTTAACAAAGGAAGCACTTCTTGATTAACCATTGGCTTAAATTCACTAGGCGGTCCTGGTAAAACCAAGTAATCGGTCGTCGGAGTAGTGGCAAACAAGCCAATCGCTAACCCGTTGGGATTTTGCACCGGACGACTCCCTTTTAATAACAACGCCTGCCGTTCATTATTGGGTGTGATGGGACGCCCCTGCTTAGTAAAGTGCTCGTGCACCTTTTCTAGCGCCCGGTCATCAACCACTAATTCTTCACCTAAAAACGCGGCCAACGTTGGTTTAGTAATATCATCTTCAGTCGGTCCTAATCCCCCAATGGTGATCACTAAGTCGCTGCGCTTACTGGCAATTTCCAGCGTTTCCTTCATGGTAGTTGAATTATCGCCCACCGTTGCTTGGTGATAAACGTCAATTCCTAGCTGGGCTAATTGCTGACTCAAATAAACGGCGTTAGTATCGGTGATTTCACCTAACAAAATCTCGGTACCAACTGAAATAATTTCCGCCTTCATCTATTAACTTCCTCCTCATTATATAATTACGCTAATCTTACTGCTTTATTTTAACTTTTTCAGCAAAAAAAGGCTGTTTCCAAACCTTCCGAAGCTAAACTGATTCGCTTCCGTTAGTTTTTCCACTAGCCTTTGTTTTAAAAAGAATCCGCAAAAATGGAGCGGTTTTGGTAAAAATAATCAATTCCAGAATAAATGGTAAAGAATAAGCATACGTAAAGTAAAACGGTTCCTGGTCCAAAATGCAAATAGTTTGCAAATAAGTTGTTCAATAGCAAGAAAATAATTGCAAACATTTGGGAAAAGGTTTTAATTTTACCAGGCATCGCCGCAGCTAAAACTTCCCCTTCGTTTTCTACAATAATCAATCGCAACCCACTAACTGCTAGTTCCCGGCACACAATGATGGCTACCACCCACGCCGGAGCCATTTTCATGGACACCAGGATGATGAACGCCGACATTACTAACATTTTATCCGCAATCGGATCAGCAAATTTGCCGAAATTAGTTACCAAATGTTGGCGCCGAGCAATTTGGCCGTCAAGAAAATCAGTGATGGAAGCTACCGCAAAAACCACGGCTCCCCAAATTTTAGTGATGGCAATCGGGGTGCCCAACCACCATACGCTCCCTCCGACTTCTGGCATAACGGTCAAGATGATAAAAATCGGAATTAAAATAATCCGAAAAACGGTTAGTTTATTTGGTAAGTTCATGTTTTCTCCTTTCTAATTAACGACAATGGTCACGCTCCGTACCGTGACTCCCGTAGCAGGATCAGGCATTTTACGTCCCCCGATACTACCCTTTAATCCAATTGTATTTCCAATTTTCAAAACGTATGTATAGCCCTTTTTCAACTTAAAGTGCTGGGTTTGGTGAGCTTCCATAACTCCTTGAGCAACGGTAGCCGCTTGGGGAGCCGTCGCTGTTAACGAATTCCAAGATTGGTTATCGCCAGTCTTGAGTTTAAGCGTGGTGTGTTTTTGTTCGTCCGGCAGGTCACCCGCAAATTATCTACACTGTCATTAACCTTTTCGATTTTCGGTTTTGTCGTGGTTTGCTTAGATTGCTTTTTAGCACTAGAGTGCGTAGACTTGGTTTTACTTGCATTAGTTTTATGATGGCTTTTTTTAGTTTTATCAATCACCGTCGGATTTTTTTGTGCGACTAATTGTGACGGATAACGGTTAGCCATCTCACTAAAGGCTGCCCAAACTAATAACCATATCACCCCAACTAAAATAATTCCCATCAACCACGGGTGCTGATGAATTAAGCCGCTCAGTACCGACGGCTTTTGTTGAAGTTCTTTTTGCGCACGGCTAGTAACTTCTCCATGAGTTCGTCGCCATTCCTTGATACTTTCGGGCTCATTTTCTAAATGACGGTTGCCCACTTCCACCCCTAGTAAATTCGCGTATTGCTTAATTAACGACTGGGTGTAATAGTCTCCTGGCAAATCATCATCTTCACCAGCTTCTAAAGCCATTAAATATCGTTTAGAAATTTGTAACTTTAGTTGAACTTCGTCAAGTGTCCAACCCTTTTTGAGACGGGCATCTTGCAACCGCATCCCAATTACTTTGTATTTTTTCGTCCCCATAAAAATACCCCAATTTATTTTAAATCAACACCCAGTATACCATTATTTTTGCCAGCCGCCGTCCACATAAATAGTCTGACCAGTTAAGTATGACGCCGTTTCGGCTAAAACAGTTTCCACTAGGTAGGCAATTTCGTCTGGTTTAGCAAACCGACCTACCGGGATTTCTTCACTGATTGCTTCAATTTCATCTTCCGCAAAGTTAGCGTTCATCTGTGTTTGAACTGCTCCTGGTGCAACCACGTTAACAGTAATCCCTAAGGAAGCCACCTCTTTAGCATAAGCATTTGCAAAACTGCTCATTGCCCCTTTTAACATGCTGTAAGGAACTTCCATGGCGCTGCCCACCGCCCCATAAACCGAGCCAATAAAGACAATTCGTCCGTGACCGCCTTCTGCCAGTTTAGAAACTAATTTTCTAATTACCAATAACGGAACTTTAAGGTGTTCTAACCATAAATTTTCTAACTGGGTACCGTCAAATTCATCGAACAACTGGTAGATCGTGGTTCCCTGTGCAAAAACAATCGCGTCCAAGCTAAAAATTTGCGCACCGATTTCCTCTGCCGCCGCTTCGTTTCGAAAATCTGCTTGAACCATTAGGAAGTCTTGTTTTGGGTATTGCCGCTGTAATTCTTGCACTAATTCTTCTACCGCCGCAGCGTGCTGGTGGTAATGTAAATATAAGGACCAGCCTTGTTTAGCTAATCGTCGACTAATTGCCATCCCAATGTTTCCACTCGCTCCACATACCAACGCAAACTTCATTTTCTCGCCTACTTAATTATTTTGGTTTAATTTCAAAACTACTAATTACTTGTTCACTAACGAATTGGCCTAGCGCTTCAATCACTTCTGTAAGGGAGATCTCCTTAAACATCTGCGCTTCGTCAAAGATAGTGGCATTGCCGTAAAGAGCCCCTTCAAAAGAATTAGCAATTGCTTCTAATGAATTCATCCGGGCAATGCACCGACCGTACATTTCTTTTTTAGCCAAAGCAAAATCTGCTGCCAGCTCCGGGGTATCGGTAAGTCCCTGACGCAAAATTTCCTTCAAGGCAGCTGCTAATTGTTGGGGATGGTCGCTGTCGCCACCCATCGTCAAAAATAATTCGTCCCGCTCGTTATTTAAATCATAACCGAAAGTATCGTCTAAAAGTCCTTCATCGTATAATTTTAAGTAATTTTTAGAAGAAGAGCTTAATAGTAAATATAAACCTAAATCTAAGGTCAATAAGTACTTTAAGCGTTCCAGTCCCGGAGCTAGTAGGTAACGATTATTTCGAATTCCCAACATTACCTTAGGACGGTTGGCCAGGCAAACTGCCGAGCTTTGCTCAACTACCGGAAGGATCTTCTGTTCAGCTTTTTGCAAATTAACCGGCTGAACAAATTCTGTAAACTGCTTTTGGCGCTGATTTTCTTCAACCCAGTCGACGACCGTTTGCGGATCTAAATTGCCAGTAACGAACAAGTGCATGTTTTGGGGATGGTAAAAGACCTGGTGGACCTTATACAGTAATTCAGGCGTAATCTGCGCAATTGAAGCGCTGGTTCCGGCAATGTCTTCACTTAACGCTTGTTTGGGAAATAGGTTACGCATCATTCCCATGTATAATTGCCAATCTACATCATCATTATACATCTGAATTTCTTGTCCAATGATCCCCTGCTCCTTAGCTACGGAAGCACTAGAAAAGTACGGATCCTGCACAAAATCTAGTAAAGTCGTCAAGTTCTCTTTCAGCCGGCTAGTTGCTGAAAATAAGTAGCTAGTCTTGCTATAGCTTGTAAACGCGTTCGAATCCGCTCCGTTTCGCGTAAAAATTTGAAAAGCGTCGTAGTCGGCTTTTTCAAATAGTTTATGCTCCAAAAAGTGCGCCGTTCCGGCTGGAATTTGTAGCTTTTGTTCCCCAACCCGAAAATTACGATCCATTGACCCCAAGTTAGTGGTAAAAACGGCGTACGTTTTTTGAAAATCCGCTTTAGGCAAAATATTAATTTGTAAGCCGTTAGCTAACGTTGCCGAAAATAATCGTTCGTCAAAAACCGAATATGCCTTTTCCTTTATTTGCATTAGTCATTATCCCCATTTAAGAAAAATTCCGCTCGTGGCTTGAGTTGCCGAGCAATCTCAACAATTTGGGTCGCCCCGACCCGGTCTAAATCATTTAACCATTGCTCAGCTGGGCGATGGAAACCAAGTAGATATTCGTTAAGCCCCCGACGGTGAATCGTACGTTGTAAGTCTAAACCAGCGAGGTAATCTGAACGCAGCCCAGCTTTAATGCTGGTTAAATCACTCTCGGTAAACTGTCCCGCTTGTAAATCTACAATTTGTTGTTGAATGATTTGCTTGGCCTGAGCGTAATTGCTTGCTTCAATTCCCGTTTGCACGGTTAAAAGTTCGTTATACAAATCTAAGCTGGAACTAGCATAGTATGCCAAGCTAGCTTTTTCCCGCACGTTAAGGAACAGCTTTGATTGTGGCGAGCCGCCAAAGAGCGCGTTAAAAACAACGGCAGCGTGAAAATTATCGCTCACCACCGTAGCTGGAATATCATAGGCCAAGTTCAACCGAGCTTGTTGAACTGCTTGATTTGCCACTCTATGACGCGGTTTTGGCAACGAATTAAACTTCGTAATTACCGATCCTAACTGAACTTTCCGCTCGGGTAATTCTAAAATTGCCAAATCTTCTAACACTTTTTGTTCATCGACGTCACCTGAAACACTAATATGTACTAAGTCATGACGCAGCATGGATAAATACGTGGCGTAGACTTGTTCGTTTTGTAAATTCTGCAAATCCGCCCGACGTCCGTAACTAGGGACCCCTTGAATCCGGTTTGCTCCAAAAGCCAACTTGCGAAGCTGCTGACTCGCCCAAAACTGCTTGTCTTCAGTAGCAGAATCCACGTAATTAATTAAATTAGTCTTTTGACGGGCAAACGTCTGCTCGTCAAAGCGCCCGTTACTAGCCAACGGGTGACTAATCACCTCGTTTAAGAATTCGATAGCCATCCGCACTAAGGACTGACCGCCCGTGTAGTGATCATTAGCCACCGTAATTGAAAATCCAATGTCATGGAGGTTGCCTTTTTTACCTGCCCCCACGCCAAAACTCGCCCCGTACATTGCTGACAGGGCGTGCGTAAATTGGATTTGGTTAACATAGCGCTGGGTGCTCGTCTCTAAAAGATTCGCCACCAGGGTTCGAGGAGCTAACTCCGCTACCGTTGCGTTTTTTAAAAAATGTACGTCAATCCGTACCGTTTTAAACTTCTTGCTTGGAACAATTAAAGCCTGAACTCCAGGCCGCATTTGTACGTCCAAAGATGACGCCTCCTACCTTTTCACATGCGATTAATAATAGCGAAAAAGCATTGAAATATCAATGCTTCTTCGCTTTTTTACTGCCTCATTCAATTAAAAAATTTGCCACCTAATTTACCTGCTTTATAAGTAATCCGATTTCTTTGCCTTAAGTTCCACTTACAAAATTGGTGCAATCATTCGGCTGGCTAGCTGGCGAAACTTCTTCCATCGTGATTGACTCGCAAAATACTGTTCATCGAGTTCACGAGCATCCTTAACGTCTTGTTTCATAATGGCGATCATTTTTTGCGCAACTTTTGCGTCGTAAATAAATGCATTTGCTTCAAAGTTTAGCTTGAAGGACCGGATGTCCCAATTTGCCGAACCCACACTAGTAATTGATTGGTCCACCACGATCGTCTTAGCGTGCATGAACCCCTTTTGGTACGCGAAAACTCGTGCTCCCGCTGCTAATAATTGCTTCGCGTAATATTCCGTCGCCCGATATACGAAGGGATGGTCTGGCATTTTAGGAATCACCATCCAAACCTGAATCCCCGAACGGAGCGCAATCAAGAGTGCTTCCATAAGTGCATCGTCAGGAATGAAGTACGGAGTCTCAATCCAAATCGAGTGTTTGGCTCCCATAATCATTTTAATGTAGCCCTGCTTAATCTTTTGAATGTCATTTTCTGGACCGCTGCTTACAATTTGCATAGGCAGCTTCTTTTCCAACGCGGTTTGCGGGAAATAATTCAAACTAAACGTTAACTTAGGATCGGTAACCGACGCGTTCCAATCCATAAAGAACCGACTTTGTAATTGTAACACGACCGAGCCGACCAACCGCAAGTGGGTATCACGCCAATTGCCAAAACGACGATTTTTGCCTAAGTACTGGTCTCCCACGTTAAACCCGCCAATGTACCCGATTGAACCGTCAATTACGACGATTTTGCGGTGATTACGAAAATTAATCCGAAAACTATAATAGCCAAATTTAGAGCGCATAAACGGGGTAACTTCTCCACCAGCAGCAATCAACGGCCGAAAGAACTTTTGCTTAGCTCCTTTTGAACCAAATAAATCGTACAGCACCCGGACCCGCACCCCTTCGCGCGCTTTTTTCACGAGAATCTCCCGTAACTGGTGCCCTAAGTCATCATCGTAAATGGTGAAGTATTCGATATTAATGTGATGTTGGGCACCCCTTAAATCTTGAAAAAGTTTTTTAAACTTAGCCTGGCCGTCGGTTAAAATTTGTAAATCATTTTGACTGGTCAAAATCGCGTCGTCCGTGTTTAAAAACATGGTTACTAAGTCATTTTCGAGGGTCGTAGACAGCGAAACCCGATTTTGGCTGCTTTGCTTTTGGTGATCCGCCATGTCACTAATTCCCAAATGCTTTTGCGCCTTTAAATTAAAAATTTGTCGCTGACTTAATTTCCAGCCAAAGAACAAATAAATAATCAAGCCAATTCCCGGTAACAACACAATTACCAGTAACCAGGCCCACGCGGCTGAAATGTCCCGTTTTTCCATTAACGCAATCCCAAAGGCAAACAATAAGTTCAATAAATATCCCACTACACTAGCTAAAAGCATGGCGCTTCCTCCCTTAACCCCTCTTTGTTCTTTCAGTGTATCAAAAAGGCTGGAAATCGCTAAATTTCCAGCCTGAATGCCATTACTTACCGAACCATTTCTGGTTAATTCGTTGTAACTCACCCGTTTTACGTAAGTGTTCAATTCCTTGGTCAATTTTTTGTTTGACCTCTTGATTGCCCTTTTTAATGCCCACCGCAAAATATTCGTTAGGCATGCCACTCTTAATCACCCGGTAGTCACCTGGATTTGGTAAATGCTGCAGGTAGTAATTTGCATAGACACTATCAATCAGCAAGCCCTGAATCCGGTCGGCCTTCAAGTCAATAAAAGCGTTGTTAAACGTATCATAAAGTACGGGGGTATGCTTTTTAATTCGCTGTTTCAAAAGTTTTGGGTAACGGTCAATGTCCTGGGCCCCAGACGAGCCGCTTTGAACCCCTAGTGTTTTACCAGTCATATCCTGTGGTGAGTGAATATGCTGACTTTTTTTCACTACCAATACCTGTTGATTGACCAAGTAGGGCTCGCTAAAGGTCATCGCTCGTTGCCGTTCATCGGTAATCGTCAATCCGTTCCAAATCAAATCGACGGTTTGGTTACGCAATTCAGTAACGTTCATCGACCAATCGATGGTTTGAAAATCGACCTTAATTCCATATTGCTTAAAAACGGCGCGGGCTAAATCAATATCGTATCCCGCCAGCTTCCCATTTTTCTGACGAAAGCCCATCGGCACGAAGCTATCATCCAAACCAATTACCACGTGGTGTTTAGCTTGAATACTTTTCCAGCTGCTTGGCTGGGGATTATTTTGGCCAGTTTTTCCGCACCCTGCTAATCCTGGAATTAATAGCGCACAGGCCATCACGAGTAAGCTAAATTTTACTAACTTTTTCATTTAATTCACCGGCTTTACAGTCAAAGTTTCGTCAGCAATTTTTTCAGCAAATTCAATGTCATGCGTGATGATGACTTGTGTAATTTGATTTTGTTTCAGGTCTAGAATCATCCGACTAACTTCATCCCGAAGTTCTGGATCAAGCGCTGAAGTTGGCTCATCGTAGCAAAGGATCCGGGGATTCATCGCCAATGCGCGGGCAATTGCCACCCGTTGCTTTTGGCCTCCCGAAAGCTGGTAGGGATATTGATTAATAATTTTAGCTAAGCTTAGTCGATTGATAATTTCTTCCACCCGTTGTAAAGCTTCTCGTTCACTAAGGTGCAACACGTTCATGGGTGCCAACGTAATGTTTTCAATTACCGATAAATTAGGAAATAGTTGAAAATCTTGGAAAACCACCCCGATGACGCTCTCACTGTCCCGCGTTTCAAACGGGTTAAACGGCTTACCATCTAATAGAAATGAACCCGAATCAATCTTTTCAAGCCCACTAATACACCTTAGCAAAGTAGTCTTTCCCGCTCCCGACGGCCCCACAATCGTTAAAATATGGCCATCTTGGATCTGCAGGTTTAAATTATCAATAATTGTCCGTCCGTTATAACTTTTAGAAATATTTTTTAATTCAAGCATATTGATTTCCCCCAATCCTAGCGAAAGTACGAATAGTGTTTTTCAACTTTACGTAAAAAGAAAGTGCAAATTCCGGTTAAAATCAAGTACATAATCCCGACCAGGATAAACGGAACCAAGGTAACGTCACGGGCCGCCGCTACGTTTCCTGCCCGGAGCAGGTCCCCAATCCCGATTACGTAAACTAGCGAAGAATCCTTAACCAGGTTAATTACTTCGTTACCAATCGATGGGAGGACAATTTTGGCTACCTGAGGCAAAACCACCTTTTTAGTTGTTTGCCAGTAGGTCATTTGCAAAACCCGGCCTGCTTCATACTGTCCCTTATCCACCGACTGCAACCCGCCCCGGAAGATTTCCGCAAAGTACGCTGCGTAATTTAGGATAAAGGCAAACAACGCCGCTTCGTAACGCGGAAAGACAATTCCTACGGTTGGTAGACCGTAAAAGACAAAAATTAATTGCAACAATAACGGAGTCCCCCGCATTAGCCAAACGTACGCGCTAATTATGTATTGCAACGGTTTGAATTTCGAAACCAGTCCTAGCGCTAAAAATACTCCCAAAATTAAAGAACCGATAATCGTCCAAATAAAAACTTGTAACGTCATCGCCGCTCCGGAAAGCAGCGAAGGCAATATTTCGCTAATGTATTGAATATTAAACATCTTTTCAACTCCCTTAGTATTAAAAAATCCCCTTAGACTAAATTGTCTAAGAGGACGAGTTAATCGCGGTTCCACCCCATTTTCGTTACTCGCTCGCGCAAAGTAACCTCACTAAGTTAAACACCTTTTATTGGTAAATGAGCTGTAATTACCCACGTTACCATTTCCAGTACAGTGGGAAGCCAAATCTACCGCGAAAATAAAAAAATCCCCTTAGGCCGTAGCCTAAGAGGACGAATTATCGCGGTTCCACCTCATATTTATCAACTGCTCGCGCAGTCAACCTCAGAAAGTTGCATTAACTTAAATGATAACGGAATTACCGGATAACCCTAGTTATTTTTCAGGCTATCAACTCACAGATGTGGTTCATCTACGGCTTCGCCTAGGCTTGCACCATTCCCTAGGTCGCTTTTCGAAGTAACGTAGACTACTCTTCTGATCATTGTCAAACATAAGTAAAATAATAGCAATTATTCTTTAAATGTCAAGCACTCCTTAACCAAAACTCCGATAATTAGTTCCCCGAGTCCGCCGAAAGAAGGTCTTGATTGGGTAATATAAAACCACGAAGAGTGCCAAATTTAAAATAATGGTTGGGAAAAACGAATACCCAATAAAAAAGCTTGCCGACACGTTTGCCAAATGAATCGCTTGGAAAACTGCGTAGAATAGCACGTTGTACAATGCCATTGCAAGCGTATCAAGCACCATCACGATCAAAAACGATGTATTGACGTATAAGCGAACTTCCCGCACAAACATGACCACTAACGGGATAATGAAGGTATTTACCCCAAAGACCCCCGTATAGTACCAGTCAAAGACGATTCCAATCACGAACGCCCATAACGTAAAATTAATCTGGGACTCTCCTTCAAAAAAGATTCCCATCACAAACCACATCAGCGTTAGGTTGCAAATCATCGAGTACGGATATTGAAATAGAACCGCCGAAAATATTTGGTTTAAGGCGCCGTCCAAAAAGAAGGTCCCAAATAAAATAATTGGAAAAAGATATTTAAGTTTTGCCGATTGTAACATATTTTCACCCTAATCTAGCTTAGCAATATAAACATCGTTAACGTTGCTCAACTTTGCAGCTGGCTTAATACGAATTTCATTTGCTAACCCATAATCTTCTTTTGAAACTTTTGCTACCTTCCCAACGTAGAGTCCCTTCGGGGTTACACCTCCCAGACCGGAAGTAATTACCTGACTACCAACCGCCACATCTTTATCTTCAGTAACTTGTCCCATAATGATTTCGTTGGTCTTTTTGTCATAGCCAGTAATAATTCCATTAACGTAATTTCCGTCTTTAGCCTGGACTTGGATCGCAAACCGGTTAGCCGATTCATTATTGTCGCTGATCAATTCTACTTTACTGGTTGAATAGTTAGCTTCCACTACCCGGCCAACTAAGCCATTTCCGGCAAGCACTGGTTGATTTTTCTTAACTCCGTTAGCCGTTCCCTTATTGACGGTTACTAGATCCTGCCACGAACTTGGTGAACGGGTCAGCACGATTGCTGGGGTTAAAGAATAATCCGTCATGGAGTTCTTCAACCCCACTAGTTGCTTTAATTCCCGATTTTCTTCCTTGAGGCTCTTGTTTTCAGCATGAGTCGCGCTTAATTTATCAATGTCTTGGCGCAATCGTTCATTTTCTTCGTAAGTTGCAACAAAGTTATTTAAGTTAGTCGATAACGTCTGCATACCGTGGGCAGGGATGGCGATCACCCGGCTAACGGCGCCAAAAAGGTCGTTTCCCAATTTTTGGACGGCCGGTGTCTTATCTTTCTTTCCCAATGCCAACGATCCCGTAATTAACCCTGCAGCAATAATTGCACAAATTACCGTTAACACTAGCTTTCGATTAGAAAAAAATTTATGCATGAGCTTTGAACCCCTTAATTAATCTCATTAAAATGACTTCATAAATTATAACACACAAAACGGCCAAACTAGCGCTAATTGAGATTGTTTAACAATCATTAAGAACTCGATTTTCCGCCGCACTCCAATAGGTTTGGTCACCCACAATCAGATGATCAATTAGCCGAATCCCCATTAAATCGCCAATTTTTTTCATCTTTTTAGTAAACGCCACGTCGTTCATGGAAGGCTCTACGTTTCCACTCGGATGGTTGTGTACCAAAATAAAACCGTTCGAGCTATACCGTAAAACTTCCGCCATAATTTCTCGTGGATGCACTTCGGCAGAGTTTAGCCCGCCTTTAAAAATTACCCGTTCCTGTTTAATTTGGTTTTTTGTGTCCAAACAAAGCAACACCAAGTGTTCTTGCGGATTTTTTTGAAAACGAGCTACCATCAAGTTCCCAATCTGCGCACTGCCCAACACCTTGCCTAATAGATGGATTGGTTGGCGTTGGACGCGGCGTCCTAACTCGATTGCGGCTTCTAGAGCTAACGACTCCGCTGGTAATTGCGAAAAAATCGTTTGCCGTTCTCGTTGGGTTAATAAACTATACCCCACTATATCGCCCACTTGATCCCAAAATTCTTGGGATAGCCGGTTAACCGCCTGCTCTTGACCGCAACAACTTAAAAACGCCCGCAATAATTCCGCGTTGGTCAAATTTTCTGCGCCAATTTTTGTAAGTTTTTCACGTGCGCCATCTTTTAATAACATTTTTACCACCTCTTAGATACAAAGTACCTAAAAAGCAGCTAATTATTTCTTAAACAACGGGCGAACTTCGGAAACGAAGTACAAGGATCCGGTGATGATCACGACGTCCCTTGGGTTGACCTGCTTAATCAATTGCCGTAACGCCGTTCGCCAGTTCGCTTCATAATTAATTTGCCGCGCTTCATTGGCTACGAGTTCTCCGGGTTGCACCACTTGCCGATGGAGCGGATTTTGAAAATTAGTTAACGTTAGTTGGGCGTTCGGAATCGTTAATAATTCATCAATCATCGGCTGAAATAGCTTATCATCAAGAATTGCCGCTAAGATATGGATGGTACGATCCTGCCAATAGGTTTGTAGCGACTGCTTTAACGCTTGTACCCCTGGTAGATTATGTGCTCCGTCAAGGACCACTAGCGGCTCTTGTTGCATGATTTCCATCCGACCAGGCCAGCGAGCCTGCAAGCTGGCTCTGCGAATCTGATCAGCGCTAAGTTTCCACCCCCGCTGTCGACTCAAGACTACCGCAGCTTGGATTGCTACGGCTAAATTTTTAAGTTGATAAACACCTAATAACCCGCTTTTTATATTTGAAACGTGGCAATCGTTGCTTTCGAAATCTGCAGGATCACCAGTTAACTTAAAATCATCATCCAGTATCATTAACGGTGCATGCTGCTCGTTAGCAACCCGTTTAATTACTGTTAACGCTTCTGGCGCTTGTACGCCAGTAACCACCGGAACGTGCGGTTTGATGATTCCCGCCTTTTGTTGGGCAATTTCCGGTAAAGTATTCCCTAAAAGTGCCATGTGGTCCCAGCCCACGTTTGTAATCACCGATACCAACGGAGTGAAGACGTTTGTGGAATCATACAACCCCCCAATTCCTACTTCTACCAAAACTACGTCAACCGGATGTTGCGCAAAGTATAAAAACATCATCGCGGTGACAATTTCAAACTCTAACGGACCACCCAATTCAGTTTGGTCCATTTTTTCCACCACCGGCCGTACTTGGGTAACTAAATGCACCACCGCTTCATCGCTAATTGGCTGACCATTAACCGCAATCCGCTCGTTAAAGCGGGTAATAAAGGGCGACGTAAAAGTCCCTACCTGACGACCTTCTTGGCCTAACAAACTAGTTAGAAAGGCGATCGTGGAACCTTTACCATTGGTTCCAGCAACGTGGACCGCCTGGATTTTAGTTTGGGGATTTCCTAATTCAGTTAAAAATTGTTGCATCCTTTTTAAGGTGGGCGCCTTTCTTAACCGGGGCCGCCCGTGAACAAATGCCAGCGCCTCTTCATAATTCATCCGCTCTCCTCCTTATCACGGTGCCATTAAAAAAGGCCGAGAAAAATCGCGTAATTTTTCTCAGCCTCTATTTTTCAAGTACTAACGGTTCTAATCGCTAATCTTAACGAGGTTGGGAAAGTTGGTTCCCATAACCTTAAAGTACTAATTTTTATTATTATTTTCCAGAACGGATATCTGCCAAACGACGACGAGTAGCCGCAAGCTTACCTTCGTAATCGGTCTTCTTGGTTCGCTGTTCTTCAACGACGGCTGCCGGAGCGTTATTAACAAATTTTTCGTTTTGAAGCTTCTTAACCACCCGGTTAACTTCTTGTTCGTACTTTTGCTCTTCTTTTTCCAGACGAGCAATTTCTTCGTCTAGGTCAACTAGTTCAGCTAGTGGAATGTAAATTTCACCATCGGTAATTACTGCCGACATGGAAAGCTTTGGCGCTTCGACAGTTGCCCCTAGTTCAAATTCTGCTGGATGGCAGAAGCGGTCAATGTAATCGCGATTTTCGTTAAACAACTTAACCAACGCTTCGTTATCCGTCTTGATTAAGAGGTCTACAGGACTAGACATTGGAGCTCCCGCTTCAGAACGAATGTTTCGAACCGCCTTAATCAATTCGATTAAGTGGCTCATTCCTTCTTCAGCAGCTTCGTCAGTTAATTCTGGATGACTAACTGGGTAAGCCGCCGTTACCAACGATTCACCTTCGTGTGGCATCGATAACCAAATCTTTTCAGTTACAAACGGCATTACTGGATGTAAAAGCCGCAAAGTTTGGTCTAGGACGTATGCCAATACGTTTTGGGTATTTACTTGAGCAGTTTGGTCGTCACCGTTGAGAATTTCCTTACTCATTTCGATGTACCAATCACAGAAATCATCCCAAATGAAGGTGTACAATGCCCGACCGGCTTCCCCGAAGTCGTAAACGTCAAAGAAGTGGGTAACTTGTTCCACCGTGTGGTTTAGGCGACTTAAAATCCAGCGGTCAGCAAGGTTAAGTTCGTTCAATGCTGGTAACTGTGGCTTATCAACTTGGTCTAAGTTCATAATTACGTAGCGGCTTGCGTTCCAAATCTTATTAATAAAGTTCCAAGCTGCATCCATCTTAGTGTAGCTAAACCGTAAATCTTGTCCCGCAGTAGAACCGTTAGAAAGGAACCAACGCAGTGCATCCGCACCATATTTATCAATTACGTCCATTGGGTCGATTCCGTTTCCTAGCGACTTACTCATCTTACGACCCTGTTCGTCACGGATTAATCCGTGCAACAATACGTCTTTAAACGGCCGCTTGCCGGTAAACTTCAAGCTTTGGAAGATCATCCGAGCAACCCAGAAGAAGATGATGTCATAGCCGGTTACCAACGTGCTAGTTGGGAAGTAGCGCTTAAAGTCTGCCGCGTTTTCGTCCGGCCAGCCCATCGTGGTAAATGGCCACAATGCACTAGAGAACCAAGTGTCTAGTACGTCGGGATCTTGTTCCCAGTTTTCAACATCTTTAGGAGCTTCTTCGCCTACGTAAACTTCGCCAGTTTCCTTGTGATACCAAGCTGGGATTTGGTGTCCCCACCACAATTGCCGGGAAATTACCCAATCGTGAGCATTTTCCATCCACTGCTTGAAGGTGTGTTCAAAACGTTCGGGGATGAAATTAACCTTGTCATCCGTATCTTGATTTGCTAAAGCCATCTTGGCAAGTTTATCCATTTTAACAAACCATTGCGTCGACAAACGGGATTCCACTTGTACACCCGTCCGTTCCGAATGACCCACACTGTGAACAATTGGGTCAATCTTAATCATGTAGCCCTGGTCTTCGAGGTCCTTAACCATCGCCTTGCGTGCTTCAAACCGGTCTAAGCCTTCGTACTTGCCCGCGTTCTCGTTCATTGAAGCATCGTCATTCATCGTGTTGATCCGTTCAAGGTTATGCCGGTTACCCACTTGGAAATCGTTAGGGTCGTGCGCAGGCGTAATCTTCACCATTCCAGTCCCAAACTCAGGATCCACGTACTGGTCAGCAATGATTGGGAGATGACGGCCTTGAAGCGGCAAAATAACTTCCTTGCCTACCAAGTCTTGGTAACGTTCGTCACTTGGGTGAACGGCAATGGCAACGTCCCCGAACATTGTTTCTGGCCGGGTTGTCGCAATTTCAATATAATTTTTCCCATTAAAAGTAAAATCAGGATCTGCGAAGAAGTACTTCACGTGGTAGAAAGCACCTTGGTCGTCTTGGTGCTCTACTTCGATATCTGAAAGTGCCGTCCGCGCCTGCGGATCCCAGTTAATAATGTATTCACCACGATAAATCAATCCTTCGTTATATAAAGTAACGAATACTTTCCGAACGGCCTTGGAAAGTCCTTCGTCAAGGGTAAAACGTTCCCGACCGTAGTCGAGCGAAAGCCCCATTTTAGCCCATTGTTGATGGATGGTGTCGGCATATTCATCTTTCCATTCCCATACCTTATCAATGAACTTGTCCCGTCCAAGATCATAACGGGAAACTCCTTGTTCACGCAGTTTAGCTTCCACCTTTGCTTGGGTAGCGATTCCGGCATGGTCCATTCCTGGTACCCAAACCGTATCATATCCTTGCATCCGTTTTTGCCGGATCAACATATCTTGTAACGTAGTATCCCAAGCATGACCTAAATGCAATTTTCCGGTAACGTTAGGAGGCGGAATTACAATTGAATATGGTTTTGCTTTTTTATCTCCATTAGGCTTAAATAAACCCTTTTCGACCCACTCTTGGTAGCGGCCCTGTTCGACCTTTTGAGGTTCGTACTTTGTCGACATCTCAACTTCTTTGGTCATCAAACTTCACTTCCCTTTCCAAAATAAAAAGCACTTTCTTCCTAAGAAATAGGACGAAAGTGCTTCGCGGTACCACCTAAATTGGGCATAACTGCCCCGCTTTGTCTTTGATAACGAACGTACTGTTCGATCTTTAAGTTCTGCGCCTTAAAGATTGGTTCATAAGCAACCCGATCTTCCGTGTTTAGAGACTTGCAGCCCCGTCCCCTCTCTGAAAAACACTGATGGAAAATCTCCTCTTAATCATCACCGTCAAAAATAATAATAAAGAATAAATCTTGGTACGTCAATTAAGTTTTTACATTTGTTTAATTACTTCTAGCGCAGCTTCGTAGTTTGGCTCAGAATGTAATTCAGGAACGATTTCCCGGTAAACGATTTTACCAGATGCATCAGCAATGAAAATACTCCGTGCTAAGTAACCAGCATTCGGAATGTATAATTTCATTTCATAACCAAACGACAATTCGTGATCTGAAAGAACTTCTAGGTTATTAACCCCTTCGGCAGCACACCAGTTTGCTTGATCTTGCGGTAAATTATTAGAAATCGTGACAAACCGAACTTCCGGATAGTTATCCGCCTGCTGGTTAAAGGCCTTTGTTTGAATGCTGCAAACTCGCGTATTCAAATCAGGCACCACGCTTAATAACAACGGTTTGCCAAGTAAATCACGCGTTTTTACTTTCGCGCCCTTTGCCGTAAAGACTTTAAACTTTGGTAATTGGTCGCCCACTTCTGGCGGGTTACCAACTAGTTCAACCTTTTGTCCACCACGTAATATTTCCATGACCTTACGCTCCTTTATTCTAACGACTAGTCAAAATGGATTGTTCTCCACTAACTTTGTCAGATAACTTAATTAGTCAATTAATCGAGGACTAAATTTCTCAATATCCACCGATATTTACGTTAACCTTATCCCAAAACACCCCAAATAGCAACTAATCAATTTAAGCTTAAAGAAGTTCTGCAAAAACTTCTTCATTCTGGTTCAAAAATTCTTCGCCAGCGTGGATGTTAGTAACTTGCACCCCGTCAAGAGCACGCTTCATCAAGCCTTCCACGTCAATCTTGCTTTCGTAATAGCGGGCTTTTTCTAAATCCGGACGCGTCTTTGGAGCTGGCGGAGCGAAAATGGTACAACAGTCCTCAAATGGCATAATTGATAAATCGTAGGTATCAATTTCCTTGGCAATTTCAATGATTTCGTTTTTATCCATCGAAACTACCGGTCGGATAATTGGCATGGTAGTTACGTCGTTTATCGCCATCATGCTTTCCATTGTTTGAGAAGCCACTTGGCCGAGCGACTCGCCGTTAAAAATAGCTAAGCCACCCCGCCTTTGTGCTAACGCCACGGTCAAACGAAGCATCATCCGCCGTTGGATCGTCATTAAGTAACCTTCCGGACACTTCTCCTTAATGGTTTCTTGAATTTCAGCAAACGGAACTTGCAAAAACTGAACGTTCCCGGAGTAAGCAGCTAATTTACCGCTTAGCTCCTTAGCTTTTGCAAGGGCTTGTTCACTCGTGTATGGCGGGCTAAAGAAATGAACCATTTCCATCTCAACGCCCCGTTTCATACCTAGATATGCGGCAACTGGCGAATCAATCCCCCCAGAAAGCATCATCATTCCCTTACCAGCCGTTCCCACTGGCAAACCGCCAGCTCCATCAATCACTTCGCTAGTTAGGAAGATTCCGTTTGAACGAATCTCCACTCGTAAAGTAATGTCAGGATTCTTCATTTTAACCTGACTTTCAGGAAAGTTTTCTAAAATGAATCCGCCTAGTTCCCGGTTCATCGTATCGGTATTGATGGGGAAGTCCTTATCTGAACGTCGGGTGTTAATCTTAAAAGTCATTTGGGGCTTTAACTGTTCTTTCATCATTGCTAGCGCGCCTTCTTGAACAGCTTCCATTGATTTTTCAACTTTTAACATTGGTGATAAATTTTGAATTCCAAAAACCCGTTTCAAGCGGGCAATTACTGCCGCACTGCTCGCCCCGTTTAAAGTAACGTGGGTGCGGTCCCGATTAGGGTGGACCACCACTTGTTCAAAGTCTTTTAAACTTTTACGAATGTTACCGCCTAAGCGGGCGATAAAATCTTTTCGGTTTTTTCCCTTTGTAGATAGCTCGCCGTAGCGAACCATAATTTCCGTATATTCCATAAAAACTCCTATCTAAGCATTTTGATTAATTTTAGAAAAGTCTTGGTACAACTGGTCGAAAACTTTATTAAAGCGTTCAGCTTCTTCCATAGTGTTAGCACTGTCTAAACTGACCCGCACCGCACTAGTGGAAATCTGTTGATCAACGTTCATGGCCGTCAAGGTACTAGAAGCTTGTTGTTTTTTAGAAGAGCAAGCACTCGTCGTCGAGATGTAAATGTCGTGGCTTTCAAACGCGTGAACAATTGTTTCCCCCCGGACTCCCTTAATCGCAAAGCACAGGATGTGGGGCGCAAAGCCAGCATCACATTTCGAAAAGGCGACTACTTTGTCAAAGCTAGTGACGTGATCATAAATAGCCTGTTTTACTTGAGCTTGGTGCGCAACTTTTTGCTTTTCGTCAGTTAGTAACAACCGCAAAGCCTTGGCCATCGCTGCAATTGCTGGTAAATTTTCGGTACCGCTGCGTAAATTCTTTTCTTGTCCGCCACCAGTCATTAACGGCGCAATTCGCCGACCTTGCCGCGCGTAGATAAAGCCGACGCCTCGCGGAGCGTGGAATTTATGTCCCGAGAAAGTGACAAAGTCTACCCGATCGTTCATGATGGCCGATTGAATTCCCTTACCGATTCCTTGGACTGCATCCACATGAAAATGAATTTTAGGGTAATCCTTCAACACTTCGGCAACTTCGGTGAGCGGTTGTACCGTACCAATTTCATTGTTAACCGCCATGATTGAAACCAAAATTGTATCCGGCCGAATCGCATCCTTCAAATCTTGGATACTAATCCGTCCTTCGTCATCTACGGGTAAATAAGTAACGTCAAAGCCGAGTTGCTCTAATTGAGCCATCGTATTTTGGACCGCCGGATGTTCCACCGTAGTGGTAATCAGGTGTTTTCCGTAAGCACGTTTTTCGATTGCCGTTCCCTTAATCACCCAGTTGTCGCCTTCTGTACCTCCGCTGGTAAAGAAGATCTCGTGTGGCTGCACGTTTAACAAGTCCGCAATTTGTTTACGTGATTGTTCAAGCAAATTAAACGCAGTTTCACCCATGTTGTGTAAACTAGAAGGGTTTCCCCAAATCTGATTGCTAACCTTTTGGTAAGTTTCTAAGACTGTTTTATCAACTTGCGTAGTTGCACTATTGTCAAAGTAAATCATTTTCCTCATCCCTAACTTAAAATCCCGCTTAATCACATTCCATTATTCTACTTACAAATGGGAAGCGTGTCAAAATTTTACCATTTTCAAAACCAGTTAAAATTCTACCTAATTTTGAAAAAAAATTCCATCCCCATTACATAAAACAGAGGCCGAGAAAAAATTTCCCAGCCTCCGTTGCCGCTTTTTAATTGTGGAACCTTGATCCCTATATCAGTTAACCTAATATTTCTAGATTAATATTCCGTTTTCTTTTGTTGGTAGTAGTTTTCCGTAATATTCTCGATTGCTCCCGGTTCAACCTTGTCCAACGCCTTCGAAATTACTGAAAGGCTTTCGTTGTAACGGTGGTCTTTATCAAAAAGCTTTTGCGCTTGTTGACTGGCTGCCGCAACCTCTTCATCAGTATGCCGGTAACGGTTAGCATATTGGATGGCCGCCTCACTAATTGCAGCATCATCGGTTAAATCAGAAGTCTTCTTAATCAAGGTTTGGATGTCGGTGCTAACCATGTCTAATTCGCGGTTAATCATCCCCATATTGATCCGGACTTGATTCATATCACTGCCAACTTTTTCGATTTCGTCGCTAACCACAAAGAAGTAATCCATGTAGCCTTCTGGAATACCAGGTAAGTTGAGCGTTTCGACGTGCCGTTTAATGTTATGAATTTCATTGTCGTATTGTTGCAAACGCGTCCGTGCGTCCTTTTCACTATCGACCATTTCCTGTAATTCACTATTCAAGGCTGCCTGCCGGTCTTCAATTTCAGTTAGCTGTTCATTTTCTTCCTTTAGCCGTTCTACGATTTCGGAATAAACCACCGGTTGGTTAGTAATGCGTTCCGTGTCCCGGTCGTGTTCATTGCGAATGTCGTTTAATTGGCCCTCTAGAACTTGACCAAGGTTTAGCTGATCATCGTTTAAAACGTAGCTTTGGTCTAGCCGAGCAATTTCAGAAAGGAGCACTTTATTTTGTTTTTCAGCATGATCAAGGAATCGAGTAATTACGTTGAAGTTGTGCTCTACAGATTTACGAGCGTCAATTTCGGTTTGTAAAATGTCGTATAATTCATCAATTCGAATTTCAATCGCCTTGTTATTAGCTCGCACAGCATCCAACCGTAAATTGCTAAGGGTTTCCAAATTATCATTAATCTTGGCTTTAATTGCCTTGATTTCGTCCTTAACCGTGTCATTTTCAAAAGCGTAGTTATGATTAATTAACTGGTCATAGCCATCGCGAACTTCTTCGATTTGTGAAGGAAATAAGTTGGTTAATTCATCGTATAACGAAGGAATTGCCTTAATTTCTGCTTCAATTTCAGAAGTGCTGGCCTTTAATTTCTTAAGTTGACCTTCGGCTTTTTCGTGATCCCCAGCATCCACGGTCTGGTTAAACGTATCGAAATCGTCGTTTAACCGGGATAGCTTTTCTTCAAGCAAATCAATGCTTGGTCCCAGAGATAGGTTTTGGTCAAGCAGTTGCTTGCCAATCTCTTGGTACTTCATCCGGAGGACCTTAACCGCATCACGTTGTTCTTGATCAATTCGTTGGATATTATCCAATTGGTCATTCAAACGCTTGGTTTCCTCTTCAATCGCATCGAGAGTCTCACTAACCGTCGTAATATCTTTCCGCGCCTCAAATATCTTCATATCATTAATATTTTGACGTGAATGGTTAGCGATATCTTCAACTTCGGGCAAGCGGTGATCAATGATTTCTTGGTAGTCATTGCGGATGTTATCTAAGCCGACCGCAGACGATCCGGTTAAGTTCATTGAAGATACTTCCATTAACTTCTGGCGGATCGGTGATTCGCTAATATCCGCCTTGCGGTTTAACAGTTCATCGACCTGTTTTAGTAAATAACGTTGATATGCAACAATCCCGAGGTAAACTAAAATCGCTACCACGATGACTGAAATCAATACTATGATCATATCTAAAATCCCATCCTTCTTGCTTCACTCAATTCCTTTATGAAAAACTTGCTTTTTAAGATTCTTCAATTTAGAATTTAATCCATTATAAATTATAGCATACCCTATCTACTGTTAAAGCAGTGATTTTAATTAAACTACTTAAAATTAGGAAGTGACCACCATGTCCAAGACAATTGCTCCAATTATCATTGACCAAATTGACGCCCTTTTAACTGACGAACCACACCCGATTGCTAACCTAGCTAACGCAGCAGCGTTGTTGTATAGCGAAATTAGCGACCTCAACTGGGCAGGTTTCTACCTATACGATGCTAATGCTGACGAACTCATCTTAGGTCCCTTCCAAGGCAAAGTTGCCTGCATGCATATTCAAAACGGCCGCGGCGTTTGCGGCACCGCTCTAAAACAGCAAAGTACTTTGCGCGTTGCTAACGTTCACGAATTTCCGGGTCACATTGCTTGCGATAGTGCATCTAACTCTGAAATTGTAATTCCTTTAATGGTAGAAAAGCAACCAATAGGCGTTTTAGATATTGATTCACCTAGTTTAAACCGGTTCAGCGCAACGGATGAACAGGTTCTTAATGATTTTGTTGCTACTTTAATGAAACACATTGACAAGTCCGTTTTGCGTGCGTTAAACTAGCTAGAGTGTAAAATAATGCAGCGGTGGGCGGTAAGCTCGTCAACAGATTGTTGCCTTTTTAAATGGTTAATTAGTACCCTTGGCGGCTGCAAAGGTGAAAATTACAGAGCAATCTGCACGAATACTAAACCCACATTTGTTTATTTTACTCCAACAAAAATAATTTATTGGAGGATTTTTTAATGTCTAGATATACAGGTCCAAGTTGGAAAGTTTCTCGTCGTCTTGGTATTTCATTGTCAGGTACTGGTAAGGAATTGGCTCGCCGTCCTTACGCACCTGGTGACCACGGTCAAAACAACCGTCGCAAGATTTCTGAATACGGTATGCAACTTCGCGAAAAGCAAAAGTTACGGATGATGTACGGTTTAACTGAACGTCAATTCGCAAACCTTTTTGATCGTGCTAGCAAGATGCGCGAAGGTGTTCCAGGTACTAACTTCATGATCTTACTTGAACGTCGTTTGGACAACATGGTTTACCGTTTAGGTTTGGCAACTACTCGTCGTCAAGCTCGTCAATTAGTAAACCACGGCCACATCACTGTGGATGGCAAGCGCGTTGATATTCCATCATACGAAGTTGAAATTGGTCAAGTAATCGGCGTTCGTGAAAAATCAAAAGATCTTAAGATCATTAACGAAGCTGTTGAAGCAGTCGTTGGACGTCCTCAATTCGTTCAATTCGATGCTGACAAGCTTGAAGGTTCACTTGTTCGCCTTCCAGAACGTGACGAGCTTGAAGCAGAAATCGACGACTCACTTATCGTTGAATACTACAACAAGCTATAATAGGAAAACGGCTACGGCCGTTTTTTTATTTACTTTCATTTATTTTGAGGAGGAAAAATGCAACCATTAGCATATCGGATGCGTCCCCGAACCCTTGAAGAAGTGGTTGGGCAAAAGCACTTAGTTGGCCCGGGAAAAATCATTAGCCGAATGGTCAAGGCCAAACGGTTATCTTCCATGATTTTATACGGCCCCCCTGGAACCGGAAAGACTAGTATCGCTAGTGCGATTGCTGGTTCGACCAAATACGCGTTTCGCATGTTAAATGCGGCTACGGATTCTAAAAAACAACTCCAGATTGTTGCTGAAGAAGCTAAAATGAGTGGGACGGTCGTCCTCTTGCTCGATGAAATTCATCGACTAGACAAGACTAAGCAGGACTTTTTGCTTCCCCACTTGGAAAGCGGACAGATTATTTTAATTGGGGCCACTACGGAAAATCCATACATTAATATCAACCCGGCGATTCGTAGTCGTACTCAAATTTTTGAGGTTAAGCCCCTTACTCCCGCTGACATTAAGGAAGCCGTTGAAATGGCACTTCAGGATTCTCAACGTGGGTTAGGTGACCTCCCCCTCCAAATGGATGAAAACGCGTTGCAATTTGTTAGCGAAGCAACCGGGGGTGATCTCCGCAGTGCCTTAAACGCGGTAGAATTGGCCGCTCGTTCCACCTCACCAAGTGACGACGATAAAATCCACCTCACTTTGGAAATTCTTCAGGAATGTCTCCAAAAACGGGCACTCACCCAGGATAAGGACGGGGACGCCCATTACGACGTGATTTCAGCGTTTCAAAAATCAATTCGGGGCAGCGATACGGATGCCGCGCTGCATTACATGGCCCGTTTATTAGAAAGCGGTGACTTAAAGAGCGTAATTCGCCGTCTGCTTGTAATCGCTTATGAAGACATAGGTCTTGCAAACCCTCCCGTATGTCAACGAACGGTCGCTGCGGTTACCGCGGCTGAACACATTGGCTTACCCGAAGCCCGGATTCCCCTTGCTAACGCCGTAATTGAATTATGTGTTTCTCCCAAATCAAATGCTGCAATTACGGCAATTGATAACGCACTCGGTGACATTCGCGATGGCAAAATCGGTGAAGTTCCTGATCACCTGCGTGATGCTCACTATCAAGGTGCAAAAGCGTTGGGTCGCGGAACTGACTATCTTTACCCGCATAATTATCAAAACGACTGGGTTCCCCAGCAATATTTGCCTGATCAATTAAAGAATGCTACCTACCTTGAGGCTAAGGGAAATAGTCCTTTTGAATCTAAAATTTACGAACAGTACCAAAACCTGAAAAAATCACAAAAATCAGGACTTTAATATTGTCTTTTAGGTAAAAGTTATAGTACTATGAATGTGAAGAAACCGAGGCATGCGAGAGGATTGGTTTCATATTCTTCCAACAAACATCTAACCGGGAACCCGGATCGTACGTGAATTGTAGGCTCGTAAGCGAGAAACGTGCAGCGTAGGTATGGGTACCCACCTTGCCTTTTGGGTTAGATCCTGGCCAATCTGAACGGTGTCGTTAGTTCTTCCCCCACATTAGGTGGGGCTTTTTTTATATCATGAAAGTAGGTTATTTTATGCTAATCCCAGGCTTAATGGTTATTTTTTCACTTATTATTTTTTACATCGGCAATTATTTATATCGCCATCAGCACCGAGATTTTATGTTATTTAAACCAACTTCTAATTCGCTTTTAAGCAGTAGTCTACGAGTTATCGGTATTTTACTTATGATCGTTAGCCTGCTGACTTTAATTGCGGGAATTAGTAGCAGTACTCCCCTAATTGTGGCCGGGTTGGTACTTGGAATTGTGTCAACCACGGGCACGCTGCTATTTTTATTAAAATTTTTATAGCAAATTCCTTTTTATTTTCTAATTTTTAACGTACAATTAGTGTAAATAGATAGGGGTGGTTATGTTATGGCTCAACAATATAAGCATATTCTCGTGCCAGTAGATGGTTCTAAGGAAGCAGAATTAGCCTTTCGCAAGGCGGTCGCGGTAGCTAAACGTAATGATGGAGCTGAATTGCATCTCCTTCACGTAATTGATACCCGTGCCTTTCAAAATATTTCTAACTTTGACAACGCAATGGTGGAACAAGTTACGGAAACTGCCAAAAAGACGTTAGACCGTTACGTTGAGGAAGCTAAAAACGATGGTTTGGAAAACATCGCCTATTCAATCGAATACGGTACGCCAAAAGCAGTGATTTCTCAGGACGTCCCCAAAGAATTGCACACGGACTTAATCATGATCGGTGCGACCGGTTTGAATGCTGTTGAACGCTTATTAATCGGTTCAGTAACCGAATACGTCACCCGGACAGCAACTTGCGACGTGTTAGTGGTTCGTACTAGTCTAGAAAACAACTAAATTGTTAGTATAGAGTGACTAAAAGTCGAACTTTTTACGCGACTAATGCTGGAAACTCATCAAATTGATAAATTAAAGCGGCTGGAAAAAACTAAACAACTTTTCAAGGATGCAAAGGTCCTCGAAAAGTTGTTTTGGTGATTTGATTTCAATAGAGCCAAAAGTCAGTTTGTTCCGCTTAACCAAAAATTGACCATGATGCCAAATTTAGGCATCATGGTCAATTTTCAGTTAATGCTCGCAAACTACCAACTTTTGTCCCACTCTCTTTTTAATTTTCCAGCTTAAGGATTAATTACCTAATTCCACTTTTGATAATACTCGCAGTTGACCCAATGCCCGTTAAGTAATCCTGCATCTTGTAGAAAAAAGCTGACGTTCCGGGGACCAACAAATTCAAACCCCTGCGCCTTCATTTCCTGGCAAACTCGTTTAGTAACCGGATGCTGAACCAGCACCTTTGTGTTAGTCCGTTGCTGTAAGTCTAGGGGAACGAAACCTACTTGTGCCCATAACCAGTCGCTGAAGGATTGCTTATGCTGGGCCATTTGCTGGATTATCCGCGCATTATGGATTACTGAGCGAACCTTACGTTCATTTTTAATCATCAGTGGGTCTTGTAAAAGCTGTTGAACCTTAGCTTCTGAATACCGGCTGACCGCCTCAATTTGCCAGTCGTCCATTACAGGCGCCATCTCAGGAAGTTTAGCTAACACCATTTGCATTTTGAGCCCGGATTGAAAAACCTGACGAGTTAAACTTTCAAATAGCGCTTGGTCAGTAAACACGGGCCTTCCCCAAACTTGATCATGATACTTTTTTAACACTGGGCTGACCGTGGCCCATTGACAACTTTCTCGCATAAAAAAACCTCCTTTAGATGTAGTTACTCTAAGGGAGGTTTCTTTATTTATTTTTCTGCTTCTTGATAAAGTTTTTGCTTGCCTAGAATGATGCTTTCGCAGAGGTCCTCATAACTGATTCCCGCTGCTTCTGCCTCTTGTGGCAATAGTGATAGCGGCGTCATGCCCGGTAAGTTGTTTGCTTCAATTACGTAAACTCCCTGGTCATTAACCAAGAAATCCACCCGGCCATAGTTAGTCATTCCCAATACCTTCATGGTTTTTACCGCAACCCGCTTCATTTCGTCATGGACTTCTTCATCGATGTCCGGTGGCGTGATAAATTGGGTCGTCGTACCAGTCTTAAACTTATGCTCGTAGTCATACCAACCATCATTAACCACAATTTCAATTGCAGGCATGGCTTGTTCATTAACTACCCCAAGAGAAAATTCCCGGCCAGTAATGAACTCTTCCACAATGATTTCATCGTCAAATCGGTAAGCATCACGTAACGAATCAGCCAATTCTTCTTCGTCGTGTACAATCATCGTTCCTACACTAGATCCCCCGCTATTAGGTTTAACCACTACTGGAAAACCAAAATCTAACTGAGGATGAATTCCGTCTTCTTCATGGAGAACCACAAAGCGTGCCGTCTTAATATCGTTATAAAGCATGATTTCCTTTGAAATCGCCTTATCCATTGCAATTCCCGATGCTAAAGTTCCGCTTCCCGTATACTTAATATCGTTCAGGTCTAAAACAGCTTGTACCTTACCATTTTCGCCATCACCACCGTGTAATGCGAGAAAAACAAAGTCGGCAGCCCGGAGGATTTCCAAAACGTTTTTCCCAAATAATCCAACCGTGCCATCCGTCCGAAGTTTTTCGATATCAGCATCCGTTAAAACGTCCGTCTGAATTTCGTAGTCCGAATCCGTATTACTAGTCTTAAAAACATCTTCAACAGTCTGCCCTTCTTGTAGATCATATCCCAAGAATAGGTCGATCATCGTTGCTTCGTGGCCTTTAGCACGCAAAGCATCGGTGATTTTTGAACCAGAGGAAAGTGAAACGTTTCGTTCCGTACTCTTTCCACCAGCAAGCACTGCAATTTTCATTTTTTTCACCTCATGTGTAAGATAATTACAAACTTCAGTTTGCTCCGCCAATTATCAAACGTTTTTTGAAACTCAAGTATACCACAAAACAACTTCAAGAATGAGATGAAAATTAAAAATATTGCGCTTAAATTGTAAAATCATTCGAATCTTCTAAATATTCCACCACTGCCTTAGCCATGTTGGAGTTTAGCATCATGGCTTGCAGTAATCGCTGCCGATTAAAAATTGCATTCCACATTGCCTGGGTTTCCCGGACTTGGGTTGATGCCAGGGTGCGCCGCCATTCGCGAAGTTCGATTAATAAAAACTGTTGGTAGACGTCATCTTCTAACAATTGATCAGCAAAATAAACCGCTAAACGCGTTGGTTCACCGTATATTAAAGGGGTGGTGAGTCGGCGGAATTTTTCAATGACCGTTGCCATTAATAAAATTTTATCAGCGCGTAACAGTTCTTCATCACTAGCTAGCTCGTCCAAAACGTTGCCAATGTGAGTATATGCGTGAACCCATCCTTGATTAGCCACAAATCCCCTAGTATCATTTTCCAACATTATATATATGGCTAGTTGCTCGACTAGCTTATTTTTTCGCGCATGGTCGATAAACGCTGCCCCGGCTCGGTCAATATAAATTAACGATGCCAGCATCATCACTGCAAAGGAACGCAAAAAGGCTGCGTCATTTTCTTTTTCATTGATGTGCGCAAATAACACTTGGTCGCTAGTTAGTCGATCAAACGTCCGCACCATCTGTGCCTTAGTTAAAACTTGATTTTGAATGAGATCATTAAAAAGGTAAAAAACCCCCTTATCCCGAATAATTGGGTTGGGCGATCCCAAATGTTGCAACATTAAGTCTAAATCAGCGTCACTAAGCTCTTCTAGTTTTCCCTTCCCCAAGGCTGCCCGAATTCGCTGGAGCAACTCTTCAATGCCGTCCTGATCATCAGGCAATGTCACTGGTTTAACGGTTTGATTCTCGTTAGCAGCATCAATAATTGCCCCTACCGAACGACCTAAAGAGGCAAAAATTTTGCCCTGTTGCAGCCTAACGCGTAATTGTCTTAGCTTCTGGCGGGTCGTTTCGATTGCATCCATTTTTTCGTACTCCTCTTCTTTTTACTACTTTGATTCTAACACTTTCCATAACCTACACGAAGAAACTTGCCGTTACGATTCCCTAGAAAAACTTTCCTTAAATTAATATAAGATTAAAAAATGATGATAATTTATGGTATGATATTTAAATCAGATACTTTTACGAGGGGAAAAGCTGATGAGTTCATTCATTAAAAAGTTTATTCATAAAGAGGATCCTTCCCAATACGAAGATAAGGACGCCAACCTGGTGCGCACGTTGACTGTCAAAGATTTTCTATCTTTAGGGGTGGGAACCATTGTTTCGACCACTATTTTTACACTACCTGGAGTGGTGGCTGCGGAACACGCTGGTCCGGCGGTAGTTCTATCATTTCTAGCTGCAGCGGTAGTTGCTGGTTTAGTGGCCTTTGCTTACGCTGAAATGGCTTCGGCAATGCCGTTCGCCGGTTCGGCATACTCCTGGATCAACGTAATCTTTGGGGAAGGCTTTGGTTGGATTGCTGGCTGGGCACTTCTGGCCGAGTATTTCATCGCAGTAGCTTTTGTAGCTTCCGGGCTTTCGGCTAATTTCCGGGGGTTAATTTCTACGGTAGGCTTAAAATTGCCGGCTGCCCTGGCCAATCCCCTAGGAACCAACGGCGGCATTATTGACATTGTCGCCTTGATTGTCATCCTACTGGTTGCCATTCTACTAGCCTGTGGAACTTCTGAGGCCGCACGGATCGAAAACGCCCTCGTGGTATTAAAGGTTTTGGCCATTATTTTATTTATCATCGTAGGCGTTACTTCGGTTCATTTATCTAATTACGTTCCCTTTATTCCACATCCGCGCGTGTTACCCGACGGTAGTCATTTTGGCGGCTGGAGCGGAATTTACGCTGGAATTTCGATGATTTTCTTATCCTACATTGGTTTTGATTCAATCGCTGCCAACGCTGGTGAAGCTAAAGATCCCCAAAAAACGATGCCGCGTGGGATTTTGGGATCCCTAGCAATTGCGGTAACCCTTTTTGTAGCGGTTGCCCTTGTGCTAGTCGGGATGTTTCATTACTCTAATTACGCAAATAATGCAGAACCGGTCGGCTGGGCATTACGCACTGCCGGACATCCTGCAGTAGCTAGCTTAGTACAAGCAATCGCGGTAATCGGAATGTTTACCGCCCTGATTGGAATGATGATGGCTGGTTCCCGGTTGCTGTATTCATTTGGCCGGGACGGCATGCTGCCTAAGTGGCTTGGTAAATTAAATCGTCATCAATTGCCTAACCAAGCGTTGCTATTTTTAACCGTTACCGGAATTATTATTGGGTCGCTGTTCCCGTTTGCCTTTTTGGCACAATTAATTTCAGCAGGAACGTTAATTGCCTTCATGTTTGTTACGTTAGGAATTTACGCCCTTCGTCCACGTGAAGGAAAGGATATCGCGGTGCCAAGCTTCAAGATGCCATTTTACCCAGTTTTACCGGCGTTAGCCTTTTTAGGAACGTTGGCAGTGTTCTGGGGACTAGATTACCAAGCTAAGTTGTACTCGTTGATCTGGTTTGCAATTGGCTTGGTAGTATACTTGGCATACGGAGCAAGAAATTCGAGGATTAAATAAAGAGAACGGAAGCCACCGGGTAATCTTCGAGGATTAGCTTAATCACTACTTTTGGCGATTAATCGAATGATTGGGGCTAACCGGAAAAGATTGGTGGCTGGAGTTCATTTCAACCATATTGCAGAGAATACCAAAAGGATTAACCACGAAATTTGTGGTTAGTCCTTTAATTTAGTCAACCGAAAGAAGCTTGGGTGCGCAGTTCATTTCGGCTCCGCAACAAGCAACCACACTTAACAAACAAAAAAATTCCTTCTACAATTGGAACCCTTGAGGCGCTCCCATTCTTAGAAGGAATTTTTAATATTTTTAGATAGCAAGTTTTATCTTAGCTTTATGCAAAAATTTCTGGCACCACTTGTTTACCCCGTTTTTCAACTAAATCTTCGTAAAAGGCGGTGTACACTCCGTTACGGTACGGAATGTACCATAGGAAGCCAATTCCAAAGGTTAATACGCTTAGGATAAACCAGCCCAACAACGATAATTGAAGCAGTAAGAAGCGAGCTTTGTAGCCGTTCATCAAGCGACGACTAAACGTAATAAAGGTGACAAATTCAAATTGATCCGTCAATTGCCGTTCTTGTGCGTCCTTGTACAGCAAATACGACTGCGAATACGAGTAAAACTTAATAATCGCGGGAATTACGAACAAAAAGGACCACAGCGTTAAGAAAATAAACTCAAATAAAAAGATGGCCAACGTAGACGTAAAGTATTTCCGAGTAAACGTTTGAAATGGCGCTCCCCACGAAGGAATCCGGGTCCGATTGCGCAACCAATCTAACGTACCGTATTGAATTCCTACCATAAAGAAGGTCGCGATTGCCATTGATAGAAAATCACGCGCCATCCCCGTTCCGGAATATGCAGAATTAACACTCGCTGCTTGATCATAATTTGTAGCCTGACGCAACGTCGCTGGGTCAGTTTGGGTAAATACTACTACGGCAATCCCAATAAAAGTCATAATCATAAAACTAGTAAACGCGGCACTTATAATTGGTAAGATATTGGCTTTAATGGCCGCCATCCAATTTCCTTGATACGTATCCAAAGTACGTTTCTTTAGTGCTTTAATACTTGTAAAATCATTCATTAAACGGCTATTCTCCTCGTTTCAGTCTTAAGCGCACGTTTAACCATCGCGAAATTGCTAAACATGCTAACATTAATACTAACATAATTATGGAAGGAACTACCGGGTTAAGATGCCCCATTGGTCCTGTATCACCCATGACAAATCTAATGAAATTATCAATTCTTTCCCACGTAATTACTTTTTCACTAACCATTCGTCCAATAATCGTGAAAATAACAATCAGCACTAGCGGAATCCCCACTAGGATTGCCCGCTGCTGCCGCCGGTTAAGCAGTGCAAAGAGTGCTCCTAACATCATTCCACCCGCTGCCACTAGGAGCAGAAAAATTAAGTTAGTTAGAATCATTGAAAGGATGTTGAGGACGCCATTCTTATAAAAATGTCCGTAAAGTGACCAATAAAGGGAAACATTCTTACTCTGGTCACCCATTAAGGAAAGCATGTTAGCTAATAATCCATAAATAATGGCTACCCCAGCTAAAACTAAGAGCGAAATTAATTTAGCAATCCACCCCGTTCGCCGAGAGACCCCATTTTGGATTAAAAATGCAAATCGTTCGTAAGTTAGGAAACCACAATAGAATATCAGCACGAGGTTAACGAAAATTGCGCCAAACGATAGCGTCGTTAATTGGGCCCCAATTGTCTCAGCAGTTCCCGTAAAGCCTTTGCCAATTACGTGAATAATGGTTGGCACCCCCAGCATTAACCCGATAATCCACGCGTACGCGATTAGCACGAGGCGTAAATAATTGCTTAAATCATATTTAACCACCGCCGCAATTTTATTCATGAGTTTCTCCCCCATTTGTTAAATTAATAAAAAGCGTCTGCAAATCCATTGGATCGATATTGATCTCATCTGGAATTGGTCGATCATTTAGCGGCCCATACACGTAATTAGCCTTAATCCGTGCTAGTCGATCACTGCCAATGACGTTTAACCCCGCGGTGTATTGATCAACTGCTTGAACAGGCCCGCTGATGGTGTATGCGTTCGCCAAGACCGTTTCCGTTTCGTCGTCAACCACGATCCGCCCCTGGTCCATAACCATTACGTGCTCAATCAATTTGGCAAATTCTTCAATTAAATGAGTAGCAATCACAAAAGTTCGGGGCTTTTCCGCGTAACTTTCTACTAATGCATTGTAAAAAAGTTCCCGGTGGTTAGCATCCAAACCTAAAACTGGTTCATCTAAAAAAACATATTCAGCCGGGACAGATAGCGCCACGATTAACTTGGTAATCGTTCGGTATCCCGTAGAGAGATGGTGAAAAAGCATGGACTCTTTTAGACCGAATTGTTTACTCAACGAATGTGCTAACTCACTATCAAAGCTACCATAAAAATTGGCAGACCATTTAAAAATGTCCTTAACCCGAATATTTTTGGGATAAAGATCCACTTCGCTCATTAAGAATAGCTTTCCCAGTTGCCGATCATTATCACCAATCAATTCGTTATCCAGCTTAATTTCGCCTTCATCAGGCCTAATTCGGTTAACCAGCAAATTCAAAAGCGTACTTTTTCCAGCCCCGTTTCGCCCTAGTAAACCGTATATCTTGTTCGGTTCTAGAGTTAATCCAATTCCATTTAAAACCAAGTGGTGGTCAAAAGTTTTCGTTACTTGCCTTACTTCGATACCTTTCATAACGATTGATACCCCTGTTCAATTAATTTTTTTAACTCTGTTTCGGTGATGTTTAAGCGAATCGCTTCCTTAACGACGCCCACCACGTACTTTTGGTAAAAATTCTGTTGCCGGTCTAAAGTAATTTGTTTACTCGCCCCGGGCACTACAAACATACCGACTCCCCGATGTTTTTCTAAGAGGTTCCGCGCTACCAACTGGTTCATTCCTTTTAAAACCGTTGCCGGATTGATGTGAAACTCCTTAGAAATTTCCGTTGTTGAGGGGATTTGTTCTCCTTCTTTAAAACCACCCGTGAAGATTGCATCTTCGATTTGTTGGGCGACTTGGAGATAGATTGGTTCGCTGCTATTAAAGTTAAAATGCATAAAATCCACCTTCAAATTATATTATTTACTAACCTAATTACTCACGTAACTAACTATATGGGTTCTCAGCCTAAAAGTCAATTGCCGCCCATCGTCTAAACAATTAATTCCCTTACAAGTTGGACCTTTTTCCGTAAAAAAGAGTGGGATCAAAGTCGGGTAGTTTGCGAGCATTAACTGAAAATTGACCATTATGCAAAATTCAAGCATAATGGCCAATTTTTGGTTAAGCGGAACCAACTGACTTTTGGCACACGTTTTGGTTCTATTAAAGTCAAAATACTAAAACCACTTTTTAAAGACCTTTTCATCTTTGAAAAGCATTTTTTAGTTTTGTCCCACTATCCTTACTAGCATTTAGTCATAGCAATGGAAAAGTTCTCCTATTCAACAGGAGCAACCGCACCCTTGAAATGTTTTTTAATCCATTTCTGAGTTGACTTGGACTTTAATTCCTTCATGAGTTTTTTAATGGCTGGCCGATTTTTTTCATCCGGTCGAATAGCAACAATATTACTATAAGGAGAGGCGGAGTTTTCCGTTGCAATCGCGTCCTTTTGTGGATTTAAATGCGCTTGCACCGCATAATTAGAATTAATTACTTCCGCACTGCCCTGTTTATTTTTAAGCAGCTGGGGCATAATTTTTGGTTCGTAACCCGTTTTAAATTGCAATTGCTTAGGATTCTTTGCGATGTCACTAAATTTTGCCTTGGTTAGGTCGGTACCCTTCTTTAAGGTAATTAATCCGGCATCCCGAAAAATTTGTAGCACCCGGCCATAATCCGAAACGTTATTGCTAACCAAAATTTTAGCATGCTTAGGCAATTCCTTTAAAGAATTATATTTTTTAGAATAAACCGCAATCGGCTCCAAGTGGACCGCCCCAGCGCTCACCAAGTGCCCGTGATTCTTTTCATTCCATTCTTTTAAAAAGGGGCCATGTTGAAAATAGTTGGCATCAATGTTGCCGCTCGCGAGGGCTTTATTAGGTAAAACGTAATCCTGAAAAGTTTTGATATCTAATTCGACACCCTCTTTTTTTAATGCGGGTTGGATATGTTTTAGAATTTCCGTGTGGGGAACCGCCGAAGCACCAATCGTGATTTTTTGAGTATTCGCGGATTTTTTTCCGCACCCTGCTAAAAGCAAGATGATTGCTAAGCCACTAACCAAAAAAATTAATTTATTTCTTTTCATTTAACCACTCCTAAACTAATCGCTTATCGATTTTCTTAACTAACCAATCGCCAGTCCACTGTAATGCAAAAACAAAAAGTACGATCAAAACGGTGGCAACTAAGATAATGGCTCCGTTATATTGCAAAAAACCATTATTGTAAGCCAACGCACCCAGACCGCCGGCCCCGATTGCCCCTGCCATAGCGGTGTATCCTACTAACGAAATGGCGGTAACCGTTAAGCCGGAAACTAGCGCAGGCATGCTTTCTGGAAGCAATACTTTGAAAATGATGGTCGATTTTTTGGCACCCATGGCGGCAGCGGCTTCCAAAACTCCGGAATCAATTTCTCGAAATGCAATTTCCACCAATCGTCCAAAAAATGGTGCCGCGGCTAAAATCAGCGATGGCAACGCCGCGGTTGGTCCCACAATGGTATGCACCAACACGTTGGTTACCGGGATTAAAATTACAATCAAAATAATGTATGGAATCGAGCGAAATACGTTTACCAAGAAGGATACCAGCCAATTGATTAGGCGAATCCCCCAATTTTTACTGTTTCGAGTTTCAAAAAGCAGTAGGCCGATTAGGAGTCCCAAGACGGCGGTAAAAATGACCGCCACCAACGTTACCCAAATCGTTTCCCAAGTTGCTTGACCCATTTCATTCCAATCTACGGTACTAAAATCTAAAATACTACTGTTCATCACTAACTACCTCCGTTTCCACCCTTAACTTACGTAGAAAACTTACCGCGCCATCCAATTGGCTTTGGGGCCCGGTTAATTGCACGTACAAGCTTCCAATTGAACCTTCCTGGGTCTGTTTGATATTTCCCGCAATGATGTTCAGCGCCACCTCTGGAAATTCGTGAACCATTTCAGAAACGATTGGCAATTTAGCTTGATCGCCGTGGAAAGTTAACCGCACCACCCGTCCGTTTGGATTCTGGTCAACTAATTCATCCAAAATTATTTCGGTATCTTGCGGAGTTGGATCGGTTTCTGCGGTAATAAATCGTTTGGTTAATGCTTGCTGTGGGTGTTTAAAGACGTCTAATACCGCCCCATCTTCAATGATTTTTCCGCCGTCGAGAACCGCCACTTGGTCACAAATTTTACGGATTACGTGCATTTCATGAGTAATCAAGACAATCGTAATTTTTCGCTTGCGTTTAATTTCTAATAACAAATCTAAAACTTCATCCGTAGTTTCGGGGTCTAGTGCACTAGTTGCCTCGTCTGATAAAAGAATTTCCGGGTCGTTCGCCAATGCACGGGCGATGCCCACCCGTTGTTTTTGTCCGCCAGACAGCTCGCTAGGGTAACGATCTTCCTTTCCAGTAAGCCCCACTAGTTCGATTAGTTCACGTACTTTTTGCTCCCGTTGCGGGCGACTAACTCCCGCAATTTCTAGCGGAAACATGATGTTAGCCTTTACCGTTCGGGACCATAATAGGTTAAAATGCTGGAAAATCATCCCAATTTTATGCCGCTGTTGCGCTAGTGCCGCGCCCGTTAGTTGATTAATGACCACATCATTGATTTTAACTTCACCCGTGGTCGGCTTTTCTAGTCCGTTTAACATCCGAATCAAAGTTGTTTTTCCCGCACCGGAATAACCAATGATGCCAAAAATTTGACCATTTGGAATCGCTAAATTAACATCCTCAATTGCGGTTACTGGCCCCGTCTTGGTCGAGAAAGTTTTGGACACGTTCTTAAATTCAATCATTTCAGTTCCTCCTTCAAACAAAAAAACTTCCGTCCGAGAATAATGACTAAGCACCATTCTCAAGGACGAAAGTTTATCGCGTTACCACCTTGTTTTTCCACCCTTCTCACGAAGGGCAGACTCTGCGGGTCCATCAACCCGTGCGCTATATTGGGCGCTCCCATGATTTGCTAGCACCGGGCTCACAAATCGCTGAAAATAACCAAAGACCATCTTCGATAACGTTCTCGTTCCTTTTTCACCACCCAAGGACTCTCTAAGCGTAGAACCGTAATCTACTCATCTTTTTTTAATAATTTGTTAATACGCTAAAGTATACCTTCCAATATCAAGCCTTGTCAACAACTAAATCACTAAAAAAGAACCCTCCCGGCGAAGTACCTCAGTGCGAGCACTTCCGACGGTGCGGATTCTTTCAATGGCTTAATTAAAAATCGGCATTTTCTTCGATGCTTGCCTTACTATACGAATAGTAATGATAGCGCATCGACATTATCAATCCAATTCCAATCATGTTTCCAATTAACGCGGAACCACCGGCACTCACAAATGGTAGTGGGATCCCGGTCAACGGTAAAAGTCCGATATTCATTCCGATGTTTTCAAAAACGTGGAATAAAATCATCATGATGACTCCGGTAGCTACATAAGCGTAAAACTCGTTTTTGGTGTCAAAAATTACTTGTAAAATTTTGTAAATCAATAAGAAGTACAAACCAATCAGAACAATACTTCCAATGAATCCAAAGTTTTCTCCAATTACGGAAAAAATCATATCGGATTCCCGGACCGGCACGTTAACGTTAGAGACGTTGAAGCCCTTGCCAAATAATTGACCCGAACCAATCGCCTTCATGCTTTGCCAAAGTTGATATCCGGAATTGGTAGTATCCGAAGACGGATGCAACCAGTTATCTACCCGAGCAAATTGGTAACTTTCAAAGCCGATCTTTTGTAATAGGGCTTGCCCCCAAGGAAGCGCCACTAACATAAGCGTCGTACTACCTAAAACTACCATTCCTACGAAGGATGGGATTAAGATCCGCCAGGTTACCCCAGAAACAACTACCAGCCCAATAAAGATTGCAATAAACACCAACATGGTTCCAAAGTCATGCTGGAGCAACAACAGGATTGGAATCGGCAAAGTCCAAAGGGCCATGGTTCCAATTAACCGCCAATCTGATTGAATTGTACGATTTTTTACCCGGTGGTTATAAACCGTAATCACCCGCGCCATCATCAAAATGTACGCAGGCTTCATTACCTCGGACGGCTGAAAGGTAAAGCCCCCAAAGGCAAACCAACTCTTAGCTCCGGTATTTGCGGCGTACGAGCGACTGTACAAGAAGAGCACCAGGATGAGCAAAACAATCCCTGCTCCGTACGCAATTGGTGCTAACCACCAAAGCTGGTCTGCATCAAATTGCATAAGTACCACCACGATGCCGACTCCCAAAAGGTACCAAATTAGTTGGGAGAACACTTGGCGAAATACGCTGGTAGCACTAGTATCGTGCGTAGCAGCTACATAGATCGATGCTAGCCCAATAATGGCCAACATAAGTACCGGAAAGATAATTCCATAGTCAATGCGAGAGCTGTCGTCTTTACGCGCTACTCGAGAATCATTTCTTTCCATCGAAGTAGCTCCTTTCTATAGCGAATGTAAATTAAATTCAGCGATAATCCACTGAATCCCCTCATCAATTGATTTTACTCGCATTTCTCCGCTTTGGTTGGAAGCTACCCAATTCTTATCATTTACTTGAGATATTTGTCCAATCATCCGTTGGTTAACGTAAACTTCGTTAACCGTAGTACCGTTATTGTTAGTTTCTTTGACTTCAATAGCAAACTTTTTTTCTTTTCGTGACATTTTAACTCCTATTTTCTTTCTGCACTATTTTTTGAATTTCTTTTTAAAGAAAATTGATCAGGCACGGGGTCGTAACCACCCCGTACGAACGGATTACACCGCAGAATCCGGGCAATTCCCATTAAAGTGCCCTGCAACGCACCAAAGCGCTTGAGCGCCCCCACCATGTAATTAGAACACGTTGGATAGTAACGGCACGAAGGGGGAAATAAAGGTGAGATCACCCTTTGATATCCGCGAACCAGCATTAATAAGAAGCTCTTCATTATCGCTAACCTTCTAACGCACTAAAAAAGTTAAGTTCTGAATTGCCGTAATCAAACCTAAGAAAAAACTAGCAACGGTGTAGCCTAACGCAATTGAAAGCAAAACAATTAGCATTTTTGCCTGACTTTCAAACCGGCCCATAAACTTATGAAACGGAATTGCTTGAATACACCAAAAAGCCAGTAAAATAAAGAATAAATAACTAATTAACGTAATTATGGCTTGAATTCCCAATCGCTTTCCCTCCAAAATTCATACATATAGTATTGTACCAGAAAATCAAGCTAAGAATAACTTTTTACTCACAAAAACAGCGGTTAATTCGCTCCGCAATTCTGCTCAATTTGTGAAAATTTACCGGCCCATTCCCAAAAAAAACGTTCAGTTGTGAGGAAAAATTCCTCATAAACTGAACGTTATCAATAATAATATTAACTAGCTTTAATGTTTTGAAACGTTGATTCGGTTAATCGCCCGCCGCAAATGAATTTGCGCACGCCGAAGCTCACTATTATCGTGAGCTTGTTGTGCTTTACGGATCGTTGCCTCAGCACGTTTCTTAGCACTTTCAGCTCGCGCTACGTCAATGTCAGCTTGATTTTCAGCAGTATCCGCAACAATCGTTGCCGTGTTATCTGAAAACTCAACAAAACCACCGTTCACCGCCACTACATCTTCAGCTTTGTCATGCTTAATGCGCACTTCGTCAATCGCTAAAGTTGCAATTACTGGAACGTGATTAGGTAAGATTCCCAATTCACCTTCTCTGGTATTGACTACCAGCATGGTAACTTGGTCATCATTATAAATCTGACCATCAGGAGTAACAATACTAACTGTTAATACTGAATTTTCAGCCAATTAGATCCCTCCTAATCTTCTGTAGCAGTTAATTTCTTAGCCTTTTCAACCACATCGTCAATTGAACCAACCAAACGGAATGCTTCTTCTGGGAGGTCATCGTACTTACCTTCAAGGATGCCCTTGAAGCCAGCGATGGTGTCTTCCAATTTGACGTAATGTCCTGGTAAACCAGTAAATTGTGCCGCAACACTAAAGTCTTGTGACAAGAAGAGTTGAATCCGCCGTGCCCGTGCAACTACGGTCTTTTCTTCGTCAGACAGTTCATCCATCCCAAGGATTGAGATAATATCTTGCAATTCCTTGTAACGTTGGAGAACATGTTGTACTTCACTAGCAACTTCGTAATGTTCTTCGCCAACAATTTCTGGGTCCAAAGCTGTCGATGTGGAAGCTAATGGATCCACCGCAGGATAAATCCCTTGTTGGGTTAAGCTACGTTCCAAGTTGGTTGTAGCATCCAAGTGAGCGAAGGTAGTTGCTGGCGCAGGGTCAGTATAGTCATCGGCAGGAACGTAAACCGCTTGAATCGAGGTAACTGAACCTTTCTTCGTAGAAGTAATCCGTTCTTGCAATTGACCCATTTCAGTAGCCAAGGTTGGTTGGTAACCAACGGCTGAAGGAATCCGACCAAGTAAGGCAGAAACTTCTGAACCAGCTTGGGTAAAGCGGAAAATGTTGTCAATGAATAACAACACGTCTTGACCTTCAACATCACGGAAGTGTTCCGCAATCGTCAAACCAGTCAAAGCAACCCGCATCCGAGCCCCAGGCGGCTCGTTCATTTGTCCATACACCATGGCCGTACGTTCAAGAACGCCCGATTCCTTCATTTCGAAGTACAAGTCGTTACCTTCACGTGTCCGTTCTCCAACCCCAGTAAATACTGAGATACCATTATGTTCTTGTGCAATGTTATGAATTAATTCCTGAATCAAAACGGTTTTACCAACTCCGGCACCACCGAAGAGACCAATCTTACCACCCCGAATATATGGAGCAAGTAAGTCAATAACTTTGATCCCTGTTTCAAGAATTTCTGTACTTGGATTCAATTCGTCGTATTCTGGTGGATCACGATGAATTGGATCGCGTTTTATATCTGGACCTAGCTCTTTACCACCATCAATTGTTTCACCCAAGACGTTGAAAACACGACCAAGTGTTTCATCACCAACTGGTACTTTAATTGAGTCTCCAGTATCTTCAACTTCCAGGCCACGTTGTAGCCCTTCCGTTCCGTCCATAGCGATGGTTCTTACGACACCATCACCTAACTCAAGCGTTACTTCAGAAACTAAAATTGTACCGTCTGCTTTTTTAATTTTCAAAGCATTATTGATTGTTGGGATTTCTTCGTCAAGGGGGAATTCAACGTCGATAACTGGTCCGATAACTTGAACAACTTTACCAGTACTCATATTGTTTAATTCCTCTCGTTAATTTATTCAAGTGCGGCTTGACCACCGGTAATTTCGGTGATCTCAGTCGTAATAGCACTTTGTCTAGCGCGATTATACTGTAGCTCTAAATCTGCAATTAAATCACTTGCATTATCAGAAGCGGTGCGCATAGCTGAAGAACTAGCGGCGTGTTCCGCCGTCTTAGCATCCAAAATGGCACCGTAAACCAAACTCTCAGCATATTGTGGCAAGATTTCTTGCAACAATACTTCGGGAGATGGTTCGGTTTCATATTCAGCAGTAATCGTTTCATGCTTACCATCGTTTACCAATTCTTCGCCGCCAATTGGCAACAATTTAGTAACGTGGAAGCTGTTCGAAAGTCGATTTACAAAGTGATTGTAGCAAACGTATAATTCATCGAATTCACCGTCTTTGTACATCTTGGTGACGGTAGTGACGATTTCCCGAACTTCGTTAAAAGTAGGCACGTCGCTAACCCCGCGATATTCGTAGCCGACCTTTTGTGGGCGATTCTTGTAAAAATCAGCCCCGGTACTACCTACCGCAAGAATTATGGCATCATCACCGCCATCATGACCGTGTTCTTTCATGAAATCGTTAGTTTGCTTAATCACACTACTGTTATATGAGCCCACTAACCCGCGATCAGACGTAATAACTAAGTATCCGGTCTTTTTCACTGGCCGTTGAACTAATAAATCAGCTGCTGATATAGCCTGATCAGAGCTAGCTTTGCCAGCCACTCCCGCATTCATTAAATGCGATTTAGCCAGGTGAGCAACAATACTCTCAACTTTCTGCGCGTACACTTGATATCCAACTGTATGTTTCTGAATCTGGCTTAACTTAGCCGTTGAAACCATTTGCATAGCAGTCGTAATCTGACTAGTTTTCTTAGTCGAATCAATTCGCCGCTTAACATCTTGTTCAGATATTGCCATTAATTCTCACCACTTTTCCTCTCGTTAGCTGATATCCTTATTTAGCTTCCTTGGTTGGTTGAAAATGTTCTGCAAAAGCCTTGATGGCTGCATCCATTTTTTCCGTATCCGGAAGTTGTTTTGTTTCACGGATTTCATCGGTGAGCTCTTTGTTGTTGCTTGCAACATAATCAAAGAGTTCATCTTGGAACCGTTGAATATCATCTACTGGAACCTTATCCAAGAAACCATGTGTCAAAGCGTAAAGAATCAACACTTGGTCTTCAACAGGAAGTGGTTTGTGTAGCGGTTGCTTCAAAACTTCTACCGTCCGACGTCCCCGAGCTAATTTAGCTTGGGTTGCCTTATCCAAATCAGAACCAAATTGAGCAAATGATTCCAATTCACGGTAAGAAGCTAGGTCTAGACGCAACGTTCCAGAAACTTTCTTCATCGCCTTGATTTGCGCATCCCCACCAACCCGGGAAACGGACGTACCAGCGTCGATCGCTGGACGAACTCCGGAATGGAAGTAGTCGCTATCCAAGAAGACTTGTCCATCAGTGATGGAAATTACGTTAGTTGGAATGTAAGCTGAAACGTCTCCAGCCTTGGTTTCAACGAATGGCAAGGCGGTCATTGAACCACCGCCCAAGTCATCGCTTAACTTAGCTGCCCGTTCTAGCAAACGTGAGTGGGTATAGAAAATATCCCCAGGGTAAGCTTCACGCCCAGGCGGCCGACGAAGAATCAAGGAAAGCTCACGATAAGCGTCAGCTTGTTTTGATAGATCATCATAAACGATCAAAACGTGCTTGCCGTTGTACATAAACTCTTCACCCATCGCTGCCCCCGCATATGGTGCAAGGTATAGTAATGGAGCTGGTTCTGAAGGACCCGCACTAACCACGATGGTGTAATCCATCGCGCCATAACGCCGAAGCGTTTCTACTTGGGTCCGAACAGTTGATTCCTTTTGTCCGATCGCAACGTAGATACAAATCATATCTTCGTTCTTTTGGTTCAAAATTGTATCAATTGCTAAAGCAGTTTTACCAGTTTTCCGGTCCCCGATAATCAACTCACGTTGACCACGGCCAATTGGTACTAACGAGTCAATCGCCTTAATACCAGTTTGGAGAGGTTGATCAACGGATTTCCGTTGCATAACCCCTGGAGCCTTATGTTCAACTGGACGAGTTTTGTCAGTTTTAATGGCGCCTTTACCATCAAGCGGTTCACCTAATGGGTTAACAACTCGACCGATTAAGGCATCTCCTACTGGAACTTCCATGATCCGACCAGTTCTCTTAACGGTGTCGCCTTCGTGAATTTCATCATAGTTACCCATGATAACAATCCCGACGTCGTTTGATTCAAGGTTTTGAACCATTCCGTAAACACCGTTAGAGAATTCGAGAAGTTCACCAGAAAGAGCATTATCTAAGCCATGAGCGCGAGCAATCCCGTCACCAACGTAGGTAACTGTACCCGTTTCTTCAACGTTAAGCTCGGCTTGGTAGTTTTCTAATTGCTGTTTGATTAGAGCACTGATTTCCTCAGCCTTAATGCTCATAAAAGTTTCACCTCTTTACAAATTTCGAGCTAACCAACGAGGCGCTGTCTAATTTGATTAATTTGGGTTTGAATACTACCGTCGTAGATCAAACCATCTGTTTTAATGATTGCACCGCCGATAATCGAATTATCGACTTCACTATCCAAAATAACCTTGCTAACTTTCAAACGTTTAGCAAAGTTTTCAGCCATTTTTTGAAGTTGTTCATCACTTAATGGAATGGCGGAAATAACTTTAGCACGAACGACTGAAGCATCAGCATCGCATAAGCGGTTAAACTCAGCGATGATTGCGGTCAAATCATCCATTCGACCGTAATCAAAAGCCATTTTAATTAAGTTGCCAACGTACTTTGAAGCATCCTTGGTCAAAAGCGCCATAATTGAACGTTTTTGATCATCCTTCAAACCCTTATCGGTCAACATTTTGCCTAATCCTTCATTATCATCAAAGATCTGTTGAATTTGCTTTAATTCATCTCGAACTTGATCAATTTGGTTTTGTTCAGCGACCACGTCAAACAAAGCTTTGGAGTAGCGCTTAGCAATTGTAGTTTTATCTAAACTCATTTACTCTCACCTAAACCTTCAATGTACGAATCAATCAATTCTTTTTGACTATTTTCATCAAGTTCTTTTTTGATAACTTTGGAAGCAATCTCAATAGATAATGACGCAATATCGTCTTGTGCACTCTTGAGTGCGTCAGCACGTTCTTGTTCAATATCTTGTTTAGCTTTGTCCTTCAATGACTTCGCTTCTGCTTGAGCATTGCCGACAATTAGTTCACGTTCCTTAGCACCACTATTCTTAGCATTGTTAATAATGGTAGTTGCTTCGGCGTGAGAGTTGTCTAAGGCTTCCTTGCGTTGTTCAGCAAGTTTTTGGGCTTCCTTTTTAGCTTGTTCAGCTGATTCGATATCATTAGAGATCCGATCCGCACGTTCTTTTAACATTGCATTGACCGGACCCCAAGCAAACTTAGCAATTAATGCCATTAAGACCACAAAAAGGATCGCATAAAACAACATATCGCCAACGTACAAAGTACTACCTTGTGCCGCTCCTAATATCATGTGCGAAAACATCTATTGACACCTCCTTCTTTCGATAAATTGCTTAATTTATCACGCTTACTTGTTCATTACAAGAAGTGAAATAACGAAGGCTAAGATTGGCATAGCTTCAACCAAACCAACACCAATGAACATGGTTGTTCTTAATTGACCTGATAATTCAGGTTGACGAGCCATACCTTCAAGCATTTTTGCGATAACGATTCCGTCACCGATACCACCACCAATAGCGGCTCCAAACATAGCGATTCCAGCTGCAATAGCACCCATAATAGTTGTTCCTCCTACCTAAAAATATAATATTATTCGTCTTCGACCTTATGAGAAATATAAACGGTTGTCAACGTAACGAATACGAACGCTTGAATACTACCTAAGAATACGGAAAATCCTTGCCAAATCAAGGCAAGTGGAATGGCGATTACCATATTTAAGATGCCACCAGAGAACGCAATTCCCCCGATCATCTTAAGTAACATTTCACCAGCGAAAATAACACCGAAGATACGTAACCCAAGGGTCAAGAAATCAATGAATTCTGTAAAAACACCAATCGGTAACCAAATTTTAAATGGCGACAAGTACGTTCTTTCGAAGTACGATTTGAAGCCAAATTTTGCCACACCTGAATAGTGCGCTATCATCATTGTGATCAACGATAATGTTAAAGTGACAATCGGATCAGCTGTCGGGCTTCTTAGATACGTAACATCGTTCCACGCAATTTGTAGAAACAGCCCAAGCTGATTGGCAACAAAAATGAATAAGAACAATGTAAATGCATACAAGCCGAAGTTACGGGTTTCCGTTTCGTCAACTGAGCTCCGCAAAATTCCATTTGTAAAATCAATTACCCACTCTAAGGCATTTTGTTTACCAGTCGGCTTTAGTTTTAAATTTCGAGAAAATGCAAACACAACTGCAAATACAATTATGGCCGCAACCAATCCCGAAATGACGTTTGCCGTACTAAATGTTAGACCAAGAAACTGAAAAGTTGAAATTGATTCACCACCCACAGAATATCACCTCTTTTCTACCTAAGTGTACCTAAATTTACCATCCAAAAATGATAAAAATTAAGTCAAAAACTTGAACAAAAGACAGTATTTTCCGTCCGAAAATACAATTGAAATGATACCACCAATTTTGACAAAAGACAAAGCAATGATTACCGATATCTACGACTTTTTTTATATGGTACCGCTTCAATTTTTAAACACACTTTTTTATCGTTGAATTCTTGTCAAATTCTCACCCTAATCGTTGGACTTCAATGCCGCTACCATGTCGATTTTTTGAAGTTTTCGGTGGGTAATATAAACTACGATTAGGTTAAAGATGACCATTAATAAAACCGCCACCAAATAAGCGAATGGTTTGATAGTTAGCGGAAAAATTACGTTATTAGTTTCGGCTTGTCTGATCACGTAACCAGTTAAAAGATTGCCCAAGCCAAAACCAGCTAAAATACCAATTATCGCTAGAATAATACTTTCCCGAGCTACGTAAAGCGTCACCTCTCGATTATAAAACCCTAAAACTTTAATAGTAGAAAGTTCGTATAATCGCTCCGCAATGTTGATATTGTTTAAATTGTAAAGTACTACAAACGACAGGATGGCTGAAAGCCCAATAAAAATCATTACAATCGGTCCTAACTGCTTGGTCATTTTTTGGATCATTTCTGCTTGATCAGCCATTAAACTAATGCCTAAAATTTTGTCGTTATCCGACATCCACCGTTTTGTAAGCCGTGCTGAAGGCTGGTGATCAGTCTTAACTAAGACGCTCGCAAAATTTGGCGCGTGGCCAAACGCACGTTGATAGGCGCTTGGTGATGCATAGATAACGTTACCGGCATAATTTGTCACTACCTTAGCGATTCGAACCTGGACCGTTTTTTGATTAGGCACCCGTATTTTAATTTGGTCGCCAACCTGTACGTGCAAAATTCGGGCTACCTTAGGTGAAACCACCACTCCCCTAGTTGGTAAACCAATGGAATGATTGCTCTGATAATCACGTAGCCGGACAAACTGGTCAAATTGCCCTGGATTCTTTGGTACGGTCAACGTAACGTCCCGCACGGTCTTTTGTCGTTGGTTAACTTGTACTACCGCGGTATAAACTGGCAGTGTTGCTCGAGTAGCCGCGCTCCGTTCTAAAGAATTTTCGACACTCGTTAAATCTTTCGGTTGCCGAGCTCGTACTACTGCGTCATACCGGAGAACGTGTTGAAACTGCTGATTTCCAGCCTCTTTGATTGAGCTCGCAATTCCAAACCCGGTCAAAATTAAGGCTGTGCCGCCAGCAATTCCTAAAATGGTCATTAATCCTCGTAGCTTAGCGCGTGATAAGTTACGGTAGCTAATTTTTTGGAAGAACCGTAGCCGCCACCATAGCCCGGGCACCCGTTCTAAAAAGATTTTATGCGCCGCACGGGGAGCTCGGGGCCGGAGTAACGCTGCTGGGGTGGTACGAACCTCTCGAAGTGAAACTAGGGTTGCCGCCCCAATAGTTACTAACAGCGTCAGGAGCGCCGCTAAAGCAATCGCGCGCCAATCCACAGGAATTTTAACGATTTCTACCACGTACTCTTGGTACATTGCTAACACGATCCGGGGAATCAACTGGTTCCCTAGCACTGCTCCCACAGCTGCACCGCTAATTCCGGCTAAACCTGCGTAGGCAACGTATTGGAAAACAATTGCACCTTTCCCATAGCCCAAAGCCTTAAGCGTCCCCATTTGTCCGCGCTGTTCCTCCACCATTCGCGTTACGGTTGTGAAGGTGATTAAGCCCGCTAATAGGAAGAAAAATAACGGGAAAACGTTGGCAATTGCTGCAATCCGTTGCGAACTTTCTCCGTAGCCCGTAAAACCTGGCAGGTCTTGGCGGGTTTGGTAAAGTAATGAAGGTTGAAGCGCTTGTTTAACCCGCTGCGCTTGCTGATCAAGTTGCCGACGTTGTTGCTGCAACTTTGCTTCTTGACGTTGCAAGGTGCGTATTGTGGACGCATTCGTTAAACCTTGCTGTTTAAGCGCTTGTTGGGCAGCTACCAGCTTTTGTCGGCTCTGTGCCAGCTTTTGTTTTCCTTGTTCAATTTGCGCTAGTGCAGTCTTTGCCAAACTTTGCCGACGTTTTTTAACTGCCGGCGTTAAGTGGCGGCGTACTTGAGCAGTTTTTTGTTTTACCGCCCGCTGATACTTGTTAGAAAACATTTTTTGGTTTTGCAGCTCCGGAAAATATACTTGCATCCCGGAGTACACGAACGAGCGGAAGGCTAAATGGGATACGTAAGCAAAGTAAGTTACTTTCCCAGTACCTAAATTACTCGCTCCCCTAGTCGAATGGTCAACATATTGGGGAGAATCCGCAAAGCCCACGATTCGATATTTTTGATATTTCAGCTGGGAATTTTTCTCTAAATTAAAGTAGTCCCCAATTTTATACCCCTCGCGTAGCCGGGCCTGCTGGTCTAAAACAATTTCGTGCTGATTGCGAGGAAGCCGTCCCTGTTTTAAAATCAACTGATTTTGGTGATTATTTTTTTGATAACCATACAAGGCGATTACGTCCCGATTCTTGCCGCCAAGTACGTTTTGCAATAAAACTCCTTCAACCTGCGCTCCCGGAACCTGCCGAACTGCTTTAAGTTCGGTTTCGGTGAAGCCTTGGCTAGATAAAATCTCTAGATCACTTAGATGATGCTTTACTACAGTCGCTTGCAGTGAATCATTGAGTGCCGGGCCGGTCGCCTTTACCCCTACAAAAATCAGCGTCCCCAGCATAATGATCAAACTAATTGCAATGAAGCGCCCTAAAGAATTCTTAATCGTGCGTAACAATAGTTTTATCATCTCAGCCACCTACCACTCAATTTCTTCGACCGGAGCAGGCTGGGGATTATCTACGATGCTCCGGACCTGGGCATCATTAATTTGAATTACCCGATCCGCCATTTTCGCAATTGCTGAATTATGGGTGATAATGATGACCGTCTTTTTAAATTTTCGGCTAGCATCGTGGAGCAGTTGTAAAATTTGTTTACCCGTTTGATAATCCAATGCACCAGTCGGTTCGTCACATAGTAATAGTTTCGGATTCTTTGCTAAAGCACGGGCGATTGCCAGCCGTTGCTGCTCGCCGCCAGATAACTGGGCAGGAAAATTATCCAAACGTTCTGCCAGCCCAACGTCTCTTAGGACGGTTACCGGATCTAGCCCGTCATTGACCAGTGCGGTAGCTAGTTCTACGTTTTCGGTAGTCGTTAGATTTGGAATTAGATTGTAAAATTGAAAAATAAACCCAACGTCGTTACGCCGATACTTCGTTAACTGGCGGTCGTTAAATTGCGCAATGTCCGTCCCGGCAATGTTGATGCTCCCCTTCGTCGGGCTGTCCATGCCCCCGAGCATATTTAAAACCGTGGATTTTCCCGCCCCGCTCGGTCCTAAAATCACGGCAATCTGCCCTTGCTCAATCGTAAAATTCACGTCCCGGTTCGCGACAATTTGATTGTCCCCCATTTGATAAATTTTAAATTCGTGTTGTACTTCGATGTAAGCCATACGTTCCTCCTGATTTGTAAGCGTATTCTATTAACCCCATAATAAAACTATTTTTTCTCAATTGACAAATCTTTTCACTTACCAAACCGCGCAGAAAACAAAAAAGAGAGTGGGACAAAAGTCGGGTAGAGCATTAACTGAAAATTGACCATGATGCCTGATTTTGGCATGATGGTCAATTTTTGGTTAAGCGGAACAAACTGACTTTTGTCCCACGTTTTGGCTCTATTGAAGTCAAAACGCCAAAATAAAAACGATTCATGAGAAAGTTTCACCTCATGAATCGTTTTTCGTTTAAAGAATTTTGTCACAGCAGCTTAACCGTTGGTTATAAAATCCACCGCACCTATTTATTTAGTACCAAACAAGCGGTCACCGGCGTCACCTAGTCCAGGAACGATGTAACCATCTTCATTTAGTTTTTCATCTAATGCAGCTGTATAAATATCAATATCTGGATGAGCTTCTTCTAAAGCTTTTACCCCTTCAGGAGCGGCTACTAGACTGCAAAAACGAATGTCCCTTGCGCCACGTTTCTTCAACGCATCCACCGCCATGATTGCTGAACCACCGGTGGCAAGCATTGGGTCAACTACGAATACTTGGCGTTCGCTAATGTCGCTTGGCAACTTAACAAAGTATTCGGTTGGCTTTAAGGTCTCTTCATCGCGATACATCCCGATATGACCAATCCGAGCAACGGGTAGCAATTCAGCCATCCCGTCTACCATTCCCAATCCCGCACGTAAAATTGGCACGATGGCCACTTTTTTACCCGAGATTTGTTTTTGAATAGATTTTCCGATTGGTGTTTCGATTTCAACATCTTCTAACGGCATATCCCGTGAAACTTCATAAGCCATCAATGTTGAAATTTCGTTAACTATTTCACGAAACTCCTTTGTACTGCAATTCTTGTCTCTAATTAACGTCAACTTATGTTGAATCAACGGGTGGTCGAGAACTTCAAACTTCCCCATGTCTAAACTCGCTCCTTTCAAATTCCTTATCAATTGTAGCTAAAAAACCGTAAAAAAACTAGGTTTAATTTAAGATAGTGGATATTGATCCGTTAAATCAAACACTTCTTGTTTAATTTGGGCGAGTACTTCTGGTTCGTCAACGTGGTGAATTGCGCGAATGATCAGCTCCGCGACCTTGCGACTGTCCGCTTCGTTAAAGCCCCGGGTAGTAACGGCAGGGGTCCCAATCCGAATCCCCGAAGTTTTAAATGGACTTAACTTTTCGTCAGGAATTGCCTCTTTATTTAGCGTGATATAAATGGTATCTAATAAGTCTTGAATTTCCTTCCCGTTATGTCCGGTTTGGGTCAAATCAACCGTCATTAAGTGATTATCAGTCCCACCGGTAACTACGTGCAGATCTGGTTCGTTTTCAAAAACTTCCGCCATTGCTTGAGCATTTTTGATCACCTGAGCTTGATAATCCTTAAACTCGGGGCGTAAAGCTTCCCCCAACGCAACTGCTTTAGCAGCAATTACGTGTTCTAACGGACCACCCTGGTTTTGAGGAAAGACTGCGAAATTAATTTGTTTTGCGTATTTTGCTTGCGACAAAATCATCCCGCCTCGAGGTCCCCGAAGCGTTTTGTGGGTAGTGGTAGTCACTACGTCAGCAATTCCTACTGGTGACGGATGCAATCCAACAGCTACTAGCCCCGCAATATGCGCCATGTCCACCATTAAGAAGGCGCCCACTTCGTCAGCAATTTCTCGGAACTTTTGCCAATCGATAATCCGACTGTATGCCGAAGCCCCCGCCACGATCATTTGTGGCCGTTCCTTTAAGGCAATCTGCCGGATTTGTTCATAATCCAACCGTTCAGTTTGCGGATCAATTCCATAAGTCACCGATTCATAGAATGTGCCGCTGAAACTAACCTTGGCACCGTGGGTTAAGTGACCGCCCGCGTTCAGATCCATTCCAAGGATTTTATCCCCGGGTTTGATAAATGCAGCGTACGCGGCTGCGTTAGCTTGGGAACCGGAGTGGGGCTGCACGTTGGCATATTCCGCGCCAAACAGTTCTTTAGCCCGATCAATGGCTAATTGTTCTACTTGGTCAATGTACTCGCAACCACCATAATAACGGCGTCCTGGGTAACCTTCCGCATACTTATTAGTTAAAACGCTGCCTTGCGCAGCCCGGACCGCTTCCGAAACAATGTTTTCTGAAGCAATCAACTCAATATTATGTTGTTGGCGATCGGCTTCCCGATCAATCGCTGCCCACAATTGCGGATCCTGTTCTTGGTAGTTCATTGGCAATCCCTCCTAGTTAATTTCGTCGAAGTAAGTATTCCCCGCAGATTTCTGCAACCGGTTCATATAAGCTGCACCAATCCCAGTAGGATCAAACGCTTGCGCAAAAATCACCTTAATCTGCGGATTCCCATCAAAGGTACGCAATCCGTCAAAGAGGTGGTGACTTGCGGTTCGCGCATCTTCTCCTAACGAAATAAAATCAACGTTATCAAAATTCATCAACTTGGTACTATCAAAAATGGCCGACGTTGCTAATACCCCAACGGGCTGTTGTGCATGTTGGGCTACCCAGTCCGCCACTTTTGACCACTGAGCGTCCTTGACGATGTACACCTGGGCATTCGGAGCGTAGTGCTTATACTTCATTCCTGGAGCTTTCGGCACTTCGTCCTTACCAACTTTATGGTGATCAGTTTGCACTTCTCCTAAGATTGGGGTTAAATCTTCAGGAGTAACGGCACCTGGCCGTAAAACACTTGGTACCGCACCGGACATATCCAATACCGTCGACTCAACCCCGATTTTAGTTTCGCCGCCATCTAAAACGCCCGCAATTTTGCCATCTAAATCGTGCATAACGTGGGCTGGCTTAGTTGGACTCGGCTTTCCCGAAGTATTTGCAGAAGGCCCCACTAACGGCACTCCCGCCTGCTCGATTAACTTAAGGGTTAACGGGGTATCTGGGTTACGAAACGCAGCGGTCGTCAAGCCTCCAGTTACTACTGGATCCAATGCGTGCGGTTTGATCGGCAAAATAATGGTGAGCGGTCCTGGCCAAAAAGTATCCATCAACTGCTTACTTTGGGCGTCGATTTCGGCAAACTCGGCTACCTGTGCTGGGCCCGTAACGTGAACAATCAGCGGGTTATCTGATGGCCGGCCCTTTGCTTGATAAACTTTCTTTACCGCATCTGGGTTAGTAGCATCCGCTCCTAAGCCGTATACGGTTTCGGTTGGAAATGCCACCAATTCCCCGCGCTGAATTGCCGCGGCTGCGTCAGCTAAATTTTCACTTTGAAATATTTCACTCATTCTAAATCACCGATCCTCCCCTTACCCAAAGTATCCGGTCGTGGCCACTTAAGTCTTGGAGCACGTCCACGTCCTTAACTCCAGGCAATTCACTAAAATATTGTTTTAACTTTGCTCCTTGGTGATAACCAAATTCACACCATAATTGGCCAGCATTCGTTAAATGATTAGCCAGCTGTCTACCAATTTGTTTATACCAAAACAAACCATCGTCTGGTGCAAAAAGTGCCTTATCTGGTTCGTATTCTATCACGGATTGGTCCATTACGTCCCGCTCATTTTCGGCAATGTACGGCGGATTGCTAACAATGATGTCAAAACGTTCCCCTTTAACCGCGTCAAATAAGGAGCCTTGCCGAAAATCAACCACCGCTTCTTGCTGGTGAGCATTTTGCTGGGCGACCGCTAGTGCCTCACTAGCAATGTCTACGGCGGTAACTTGCCAATCTGGACGTTCAAGTTTTAAAGTGATGGCAATGTTGCCGCTCCCTGTTCCAATGTCTAAAACCCGGAGCGGTTGGTTTAATTGAGGGTGCGCATTTAAAATGTGTTCAACTAATTCTTCAGTCTCCAACCGCGGGATTAGCACCCTAGAATCCACGTAAAATTCACGCCCATAAAAATTGGCCTTGTTAGTAATGTACTGGACGGGTTCCCCGTTAACCGCTCGTTGAACGTCTTTTTGAAACTGTTGCCACTGGTCAAGACGTAATTGCTGGCGATAGTGTACAAGTAATTCCGTCCGATTCCATTCCATCCGGTCCATCATAATCAGTTCGGGAGCATTTTCATCGCCATGATGTTCCTGAATAAGCAAAGAAGCCCATTTCAGGGCTTCAAAATATGTTGGATTATTCATTTCGTAAAGCTTCCATTTTCTTAGCTTGATCGTCTAGGATTAACGCTTCAATAATTTCATTAAGCTCCCCATTCATCACCCGGTCCAACTTGTTCAACGTCAAACCAATGCGGTGGTCGGTAACCCGGTTTTGCGGGAAGTTGTAAGTCCGGATCCGTTCCGAACGGTCCCCCGTTCCGACGGCGTTCTTCCGTTCTTCATTATAAGCATCTTCTTCTTGGGATTGGTAGTAGTCGTAAACCCGGGCCTTCAAAATTCGCATGGCCTTTTCCCGGTTTTGTTGCTGAGAACGTTCATCTTGCATCGCAACCACAATTCCGGTTGGCAAGTGGGTCATCCGCACCGCAGAAGAAGTCTTATTAATATGCTGTCCACCAGCACCTGAAGAACGGTATACGTCGGTACGAATGTCCTTAGGATCAATCTCGATATCCACGTCTTCAGCTTCGGGCATTACCCCCACCGTGGCGGTAGAAGTGTGCACCCGTCCAGCGGATTCCGTTACCGGCACTCGTTGAACACGGTGAGCACCGTTTTCGTATTTCAATTTAGAATAAACTTTGTCACCCGAAATCATTAAAACGATTTCCTTGAAACCACCTACATCCGTGGCGTTTTCGTCGACAATTTGTACTTTCCAGCCTTGTGATTCAGCATAGCGAGTGTACATATTGTATAAATCAGCCGCAAACAAACTGGCTTCATCTCCGCCGGCCGCCCCGTGAATTTCCATAATGATGTTTTTATCGTCGTTAGGGTCCTTAGGTAACATTAATACTTTAATTTCTTCTTCAAGCTTTTCCTTTTGGTCGCGTAAGTCCGCTAGCTCCGCTTTTACCAAACTATCCATTTCTGGATCAAGCTTTTCGCGTTGTAGTTCTTCGTTTTCTGCGATGGAATCAACCACTTTGCGGTATTCCCGGTATTTTTCGACCGTTTCACGGATTTCGCCTTCTTCTTTTGATAATTCTTGATAACGTTGTGAATCAGCCAACACTTCCGGATCCGCCAACAATTCGCTTAATTCATCGTAGCGATCCGCAACTGCTTGCACTTTATCCATAATATCCATTAATTAATTCCTCATTTCTTCAATTAGTGGGTTAAAGTAGTGACGCCGGCAAACCGGATAGTAAGATTCATTTCCGCCGATTTGGACCTGTTCGCCTTCGTAAACTGGTTTACCATTATGCACCCGTAAGTTCATTAGCGCTTTATGTTTGCAGAACCAGCAAATGGTCTTCATTTCGACAATCTTATCCGCGTATAACAAAAGGTACTTCGAACCTTCAAAAAGTTCGTTGCGGAAGTCGTTTTTTAAGCCAAAAGTCATCACGGGAATCCCTAGTTCATCAACCAACTTGGCCAATTCTAGTACGTGATGCTTCTTTAAAAACTGGGCTTCATCAATCAGCACGCACGCCGGATTCGTTTCCGCCTGTTTGATTACCGCGTAAATATCAGTATCGTCAAAAATTGGAAATGCATCCCGGCGTAACCCAATTCGGCTGGAAATTTCGCCAACTCCAGAACGGGTGTCAATGCCACTAGTCATTAAAACAACCTGTTTGTCCTGCTCTTCGTAATTATGAGCAACCTTTAAAATCTCAATCGATTTGCCACTATTCATGGCTCCATAATGGAAAAATAACTGTGCCATTTTGCCCCACTCCTAATTTTATTCTCCAAGAAATAAGTATAGCTGATATAAACTAAAAATTCATCCGCTCAAAAATAAAATGTAGTTTTTTCCTCAAACAGGGGTAACGCAACGTTTAAACGCCTTTTTCCGGTCCGAAATATTCAAAATCTCCCTATTATTACTTTAACAACCTGGCTTTCGAAATTTAATATCAGACCCGCTTGGCTGAATGCCGGCCTAAAATAGTTAAGATTTTGCACAGCCCGCTACTCTTTGCTTTTCTTTTTGCCAAAATCAGCTTAAAATATTGTTTTAGATGTTTGAGAAGAATCGGGAGGAGTAGCATGTCATTTAGAAGTTCAATTGCCAAAATGGCGGGAAAATCATCGTATTGGTTTTTGCATACATTTCGTTCCGGAGGTAGTTCACTCCCTGGTAAAATTACTACCAAAATCGACCCTACAATTTTAAAAGATCTGGGCCAAAACTATGACGTAATCGTCATCACGGGAACTAACGGGAAGACCTTAACAACCGCACTTACGGTAAAGGTTTTACGTCAAAAATACGAGCACGTTTTAACCAACCCCACGGGTTCTAATATGGAGCAAGGGATCGTCACCACTTTTTTGACCGACCACCGTTCTAAAAACGGGAAAAACATTGCCGTTTTAGAAGTTGACGAGGCTAACGTAATTAAGGTCACCCAGTATATTAAACCGATTGCCTTTGTATTTACCAACATTTTCCGGGATCAAATGGACCGGTACGGCGAAATTTACACCACTTACCAAAAAATCTTAGACGGGGTCAAGTTAGCTCCGGAAGCCACCATCATTGCTAATGGCGACATGCCAATCTTTAATTCGGTGGATTTACCAAACCCGATTTTATATTACGGTTTTAATAACCAAGCGGATGGCGAAATGAAAGCCGATCCAAACACGGACGGCGTAGTTTGTCCGCGTTGTGAACACATTATTCACTATAAATTCATTAGCTATAGCAACCAGGGTAAGTACTACTGCCCTCACTGCGGTTGGCACCGGCCAGAACTTAATTTCCAACTAACGCAGATTACTAAGTTGACACCTAACTATTCTAAGTTTTTCATCGACGCGTCCAACTTTACCCTGCACATCGGTGGGTTGTACAACGTCTACAACGCCCTTGCGGCTTACTCCGTGGGTAAGTTCATGGGCGTACCCACTTCGCAAATTCAAAAGGCGCTTAACGATCCTGACGAACGGGTCTTTGGCCGCCAAGAGCAAATTAACGTGGATGGTAAGGAACTAACCATTGTGCTAGTGAAGAACCCGGTAGGTTTAAACCAGGTCATCGACATGGTGGGTACCGAAACCGAGCCGTTCTCCTTTGTGGGTCTTTTAAACGCCAACTATGCCGACGGAATTGATACAAGCTGGATTTGGGACGGTAATTTCGAAAAATTAGCACAAATGAACATTCAACAATACATCACCGGTGGCGAGCGGTACAAAGACATTACCTTCCGTTTGAAGGTGGCTGGCGTCACTGATGACCAACTTTGGACTTACGATAACTTGCCCGACGCGATTGCAAATATTAAACGGCTCCCTACTACCCGGGTTTACGTTTTTGCAACCTACACGGCCATGTTACAACTACGTAAACAACTAATTAGTGATGGCTATATTAAGGAGGGGGTTTAATTATGAAATACGAATTAAAAGTCGCCCATTTATATGGTGATTTGCTTAATACCTACGGGGATAACGGCAACTTATTAGCCCTTAACTACTACGCTAAAATGATGGACACTAAGTTAGACATCCAAATCGTTAGCCTTGACGACCAGTTTGTCGCTAAGGATTGGGACATCGTTTTCTTCGGCGGCGGTCAAGATTACGAACAAACCATCGTTTCCCGAGACTTACAAAATAAAAAGGCGGAGCTGACCAGCTATATTGAAGATGGCGGTCCTCTTCTAGCAATCTGTGGAGGCTACCAACTCCTTGGTCACTATTACGTAGGCGCAAACGGTGAAAAAATTAGCGGGATTGGTGCCTTAGATCACTACACATTGAGCCAAGATGATAACCGGTTCATTGGCGATATCGTAATTAAAAACCAGGAAACTGGCGAAACTTACCATGGTTTTGAAAACCACAACGGTAAAACTTATCTAGGTAAGGACGAACGTCCCCTAGGAAAAGTGGTCACCGGAAACGGAAATAACGGTGAAGACGAATCGGAAGGCGTTATCTACAAAAATGTTTACGGTTCGTATTTCCACGGCCCGATTCTTACTAGAAACGGAAACCTCGCCAAGCGAATTCTCCTGACAGCGTTACACCGGCATTACCCTGATGCTGATTTAAGCGCCCAGGAAGCATTAAAAATTGAACCAACCTTTTAACATCAAATATTAAAAAGAGTAGGAAGAGTAACCGCGTGATTACCTTTCCTACTCTTTTTATTTATAGTTCAATAACTATTTTTACTATTCTTCGCCAGGCTCGCTAACGATTAATTCTAAGCTACCTTGATAACGCCACTGCCTAACTGGGTTCGGTAAAATGAAGTGTTGCCCCTTCTTAATTGGATAGTCTTGACCATCCACCGTGAGCGTTCCTTCACCGTCTAACACCGAAACTAAGGTGTACAAACCTTCCCGGTTGAATTCCGCACTACCATCGTGTAGTTCCACCCGTTTAACCGAGAAATACTTCGATACTGGCGGTTGCACAAAGGTGGTTACTTGAGCATCCCCAACTTGTTCATTGGTAATGTTTAATTGGGGATCGTGATGAGGCACGTTAGTAACGTCGATGGACTGTTGTAAGTGTAGCTCACGTTTCTTACCAGTCGTCTTATCCACCCGGTCAAAATCGTACAACCGGTAAGTGGTGTCACTGCTTTGTTGGGTTTCTAGTACCATAATGCCCTTGCCCAACGCATGAATGGTTCCGCTAGGTACGTAGTAAAATTCGCCCGCCTTAACCGGAACTTTGCGGAATAATTTATCCCATTTACCATGGTTAATCCAGTCGGCAAGTTCTTCGCGAGTTTGCGCATTATGTCCGTAGTATAATTCAGCCCCTGGTTCAGCTGAAATAATGTACCAGCATTCAGTCTTGCCCAATTCATGTTCGTGTTCGGCAGCGTAAGCATCGTCCGGATGGACCTGCACGGACAAGTCTTGGTTAGCATCTAAAATTTTCGTTAATAAAGGAAAAACGTCGCCCTTGGCATTGCCAAACTGCTCGCGATGCTGGTCCCATAATTGATCGAGGGTCATTCCCTTAAATTCACCGTTCGCAATTGCGGCAGGTCCGTGTGGATGGGCAGAAATTGCCCAACATTCACCGGTGTGGTCACTAGGAATATCATAACCAAACTTAGTCTTCAAATGGTCGCCGCCCCAAATTTTCTCATGGAAAACCGGGTTCAAAAATAATGGTTCGCTCATAGTTTATAAAACCCCTTTCATTCACTCAATAATAAGAATACCATAACCCCTTTTTATCTTTAAGCCCTTACTTTAATTTATCTTCTGCCGCAAAAGTTTGATAAATTTGTTGGCGATAATCCAAAAATCCTAAGTTAGGTTCTGGATAAAGCCGGTTGGACAACAGCACTAACGCATTTTGGGTCATTCGGTCCCATAAGATAAACGTCCCGGTAAATCCGCTATGCCGCAACACCACTTGGTCAGCATTGTGGCAAACAAACGCCCAGCCCCACGAGCGTTGTAACGCTGGATTAGCAGTCTGGTTATTTAAAAAATCCTGCTGCTGATTAATCCCAAACAGTTCGTTTTGGGGCGCAAGCATTTTTTGGGTGAATTTAACTACGTCAGCCTTGGTTGCAAACAACCCTGCCGAGGCGGCATGTGCTCCCAGGGAGGCGGCTTTTGGGTCATGAACTTGTCCGCGTAATAAGACGCCATCCCGAATTCCCGTCGGCACCGTTTGGAACGGATCCGGGTTGAACGTGCTCTGGGTGAGCTGCCACGGCATTAAAACTAATTGCTGGATTGCCTTTTGAACTGGCAGATGGGTTATTTTTTCCGCAATGAAGCCCAGTAAAAGGTAATTATAATCGTTGTATTCAATTTCTTGGTTGAACTTCGTCCCAAAACTAACTTGGGCGTAAATGGCTTCGCGCAGTTGACTGGCGGACAAGTCATCCCGGTGATCAATCCACGCGGTGACTCCCGACGTGTGCGTTAATAAGTGCCGGATGGTAATCCGGGAGTCCTTAATTTCTGGTAAGTATGTATTTACCGATCCATCAAGTTCCAATTGTTTTTCCGCCGCTAACCGCAAAATCAGCGGCACCGTCCCAATCACCTTGGTCAGCGACGCTAAATCAAAATAGCGTCCTTCAACCAGCCGGGGCGCGTCTGGTATCCCGGCCTCGGTTCCTTGTGTTACCGCGTATTCAATTTTCCCATGCCGAATTAACGTATAGTCTACGCCAGGAATAACTTGTCGCTCAAGCATTTCCGCAATCAACGCCCGTGTTTTTTCAAAACTCATTTTATCCCCGTCCCTTTCCAAACTAAATTTCCCCTTGAATTATATCCTACTTTCTACAAGAAAAACGTCGGAGAAAATAAAAAGGCACTTCAAGAATCTAAAAATTCTTGAAATGCCTTTATAGTCGTTTTACGTTAACGAAGTCAAAACGCATCCGAACATGAATCATTTTGGTTATGTCGGCCGCGACCTAGTTTAATTTTACCTGGGCAAATTAAATCACTTCACCACTGGCAAACTGTGAATTATATAAATCAGCGTAGAAGCCATTTTGGGCCATTAAGCCGTCATGGTTACCAGTTTCCACAATCTGTCCATGGTTCATGACCACGATATTTTGCGCATTTCGGATGGTCGAAAGTCGGTGCGCAACCACGAAACTGGTCCGGTTCTTCAACAATCGGTTCATCGCTTTTTGAATTAGCACTTCGGTCCGGGTATCTACCGAACTAGTTGCTTCATCCAAAATCAAGATGTCAGGGTCTGCTAAGAACGCGCGGGCAATCGTTAGTAATTGTCGCTGTCCTTGCGAAATGTTAGATGCCGCCTCATTTAAGACCGTGTCATAGCCGTCTGGTAATTGGCGGATGAAGCCGTCCGCGTGGGCTGCTTTGGCTGCCGCGTACATTTCTTCGTCAGTAGCCCCTTCCCGGCCATACTTAATATTTTCCCGAATGGTTCCGGTAAACAACCAGGTATCTTGCAATACCATGGCAATGTGTTTCCGTAACTCGTTGCGGGACATGTTACGAGTATCTTCTCCATCTAAATAAATGGTTCCAGAATTAACGTCGTAAAAACGTTCTAACAGGTTAATGATGGTAGTTTTTCCAGCTCCGGTTGGTCCAACAATTGCGACCATTTCACCCGGTTCAACCCGCAAGTTAAAGTTACGGATCAACGGTTTGTCCGGTACGTAACGGAAATCAACGTCATCAATAATTACCTTAGCACTTGTATCAACCTTGGCAACGTCCGTATGGGTTTCTTCCATTTCAGGTTGATCCAGTACTTCAAAGACCCGTTCTGCAGACGCCATGGTCATTTGTAAGGTGTTGGCAATGTTGGCCACTTGAGTAATCGGTTGGGAAAACTGTTGCGTGTATTGCAGGAATGCTTGTACGTTACCTAATGATAACCTTCCGTGAGCAACCTGAACGCCACCTAGGACGGCGACCATCAAGTAACCCAGGTTCTTAACAAAGTTCATTAACGGCATAATCAATCCGCTAATAAATTGTGCCTTCCAAGCTGACCGATAATACTTAACGTTTTCTTTTTCAAAATCTTCAATGGCCTTTTGCTCGTGGTTGTAAGTTTTAATTACCGTGTGTCCGGCATAAGTTTCTTCAACCTGGTCGTTCATTAATCCCAGATGCTTTTGTTGGGACTTGAAGTAACGTTGTGACTTAGGAGCAACGATCGTTACCGCAATCAAACTTAATGGAACGGTAGCCACGGCTACTAAAGTCAATTTCCAACTAATCGTCAGCATCATGTACAAAACACCGACGAATTGCAAAGCACTCGTGACCAACTGAGTCAAACTTTGTTGCAGTGTGGAACTGATATTATCCATATCGTTAGTCATCCGACTCATGATGTCCCCGTTTGAATGGGTATCATAGTATGAAATCGGTAATTTTTGCATCTTGTCTTTAAAATCGCTCCGCAATTGGGCAACTGCCTTTTGCGAAACCCGGGTCATTACCACTTGTTGAATAAAGCTGAAGGCCGCGGAGAGTCCGTAAAGAATTCCTACCGTAACCAAGATTTGGAAGACCTTATCAAAGTTAACCGGAAAATGATGAACGGGCATCCCCATCTTCATTTTCATAGCGCCCTTCATCACGCCCTTAAAAATTTCGGTAGTGGCCTCCCCTAAAACTTTTGGTGCCCGAATTTGCAATAGGGTGGATAGGGCTGCAAGGATCAACACGATGATGAAGCCGAACATCCAAGGAGATAAATACTTTGCTAACCGAACCGCTGATTTCCAAAAGTTCTGCGGTTTTTCAATTACCCCACCGGGACCGCCATGTCGTCCAGGACGAGGTGCGTTTACTGGTTTTGTTGGTTTAGCCATTTGCTTGGTCTCCTTTCTTGATTTGAGAATCAATAATTTCTCTATAGGTTTCGTTATTAGCCTTCAATTCAGCATGCGTTCCTTGACCAACAACCTTTCCGCCGTCCAAGACGAGGATTAAGTCAGCATCCGCAACCGTTGCAATCCGTTGGGCCACGATAATCACAATCCCCTTTTGGATTTCTGGGTCTTCGCGTAACGCCTTCCGTAAGTTAGCGTCGGTCTTAAAATCGAGTGCTGAAAATGAATCATCAAACACGTAAACTTGGGCCTTTTTAACCAACGTACGGGCAATCGACAACCGTTGCTTTTGCCCACCGGAGAAGTTATCCCCGTTTTGTTCTACAAAGGTATCCAATCCATCGCCGTCCCGACTAATAAATTCGGTTGCTTGGGCTACTTCCAAGGCGTGCCAAATTTCTTCGTCGGTTGCCTTAGGATTACCGTAACGCATGTTTTCACGAATCGTTCCCTTGAAGAGCACGGCCTTTTGTTGTGCAAAGGCAATTTGTTCGTGCAATGCGTGTTGGCTGAGCTGGCGGATATCAACACCGTCCAACTCCACCTTTCCTGCCGTCACGTCAAACAACCGTGGTAGTAAACTAATCAAGGTTGTCTTTCCTGAACCAGTACCCCCAATAATTGCCACGGTATCGCCAGCCTTAGCTTGGAAATTGGCGTTGTCAATCGAAAGGCGTTCTGCGCCAGGATAACGGAATTCTACGTTCTTATAAGCTAGCGTAGTTGCGGGTTGGGCTGGTAAATCCGTCGTGGTGGTCTCGTCGGTAACGCTGTTTTGGGTTTCCAAAACTTCGTTGATCCGGGCTGCCGAAGCAGAAGCCCGCGGAATCATTACGAAAACCATCGAAAGCATCATAAAACTCATTAAAATTTGGGTGGCGTACGTCATGAAGGCCACTAGGTTACCAACTTCCATCGTCCGATCGGCAATTAAGTGCGCCCCGTACCAAACGATTCCAATGTTAGTTCCGCTCATGATTAACGTCATGATTGGGAACATGAACGAGACGATGGTAAATACCTTAATCCCGGTACGCATGTAATCATGGTTGGCATCGGCAAACCGGTCTTGTTCAAATTGGTCTTGGTTGAACGCCCGGATTACCCGCACACCGGTTAAGCCTTCCCGGAAAACCAAGTTAATCCGGTCAATCTTTTTCTGTAATCCTTTAAAGAGCGGAACCGCGAAGTACATTACCAGGCCCACAAAAATTGCCAGCACCGGTAACGCAACGAGGAAGACGCCCGTTAATTCCGATTGTTTCTGGTAAGCCATGAAGCCGGCGCCCACCAACATAATTGGCGACATCAGCATCATTCGTAAAATCATTACCACTACGTTTTGAATTTGAATAACGTCGTTAGTGGTCCGGGTAATTAGCGAAGCTTCCCCAAACCGTTCGAATTCATAGTTAGACATGAAGGAAATCTTTTTAAATAAAGAACTCCTCAACTTATTGCCAACCTTTTGCGCCTGAGTTGCGGCAAAATACACGTTCACCGCGGCCCCAATTAACCCGATCAGGGAAACGCCTAACATTTTAAATCCTGAGTTCCAAATGTAGTCGATATTGTTCTTAGCGACCCCGTTATTGATAATATCCGAGGTGATGTTTGGTAAAATTAAATCGCCAACAATTTGAACGACCAAAAAGACGGTGCCGATTAAAACAGCTCCCCAGCTTAACCGTTTTTTCAATATTTTCCACATAAACTACTTTTCCTCCGTTCTTCTTACGCCATATTCTAGCCAATCCAAGTTATGTTCAATTTCTTTTTGCACCATAGCAGGTTCTTCATCCGTTTCATCAGCGTGGATAAAATAACTAGCAAATGCATGAAAGAAAATCATCATGATCAACTGTTGAATCATGGCTTGGTCCTTTTGACTGGTAACTTTTAATTGATCCCAGTCGACTACCTCCCGCAATTGGGAACGCAATCCCCGCATCCGTTTGGAGTGGAAGACGTTAAATCCGGTTCCGGGATGGTGATTTTCCCGGGCGCGAATCGAAGCGTTAGCTCCCAAAAAGAAATTCCGGTAGAAATCGCGGTGTTCGCCCGCAAGGATCTCTTCCAAAAAAACGCCCGCGTACTTTCGCACCGCAGCAAAAATGTCTCCGTGATTTTGGCGAACCTCGTCAATGAGTCTCGCTTGAATATCTTCCAAAATCAAACTAAAATAATAGCCATATAAATCAGCAATATCCTCAAAATATTGGTAAAAACTCCCCCGGGGAATTTTAGCCTCTTTAATGATATTGTTGATGGAGCTTTCATATAAAGGGTGGTGACTAAATTCACGTCGCGCCGCCGCGATAATTCGGCGCTGCTTTTCATCCTTTAAATTAAAGAAAGTTTGTTTTGGCATGTTGCACCTCCCAAAAATGACAACTTGTCATAAACAGCTATTATACACTGGAATACGCGAATTGCAACAACTTTAAACCGAAAAATAACCGTTACAGAAAGGAACTTATTATGGCCACCAATTCTGATTCTTTGTACAATGTTTTATACCGGATCGATAACAAACCTGAAATGGCGCGGATCAATCCGCTAGGTTACCGAAACGTTTTAAACATGACTTTCCCAGATAGCACCCCCGTCGCTAATCCGGAGGTTTATTTCCCGGATAATAGTTTGCTAGTGGACCGCTTTGCTGATGATTTTGTGGCCAAAAACGGGGCATTATTGGGGCGGTTCCTTGCTAAAACTGAAGCACTTGATCACGGACTTGATTCAGTTTGGGTCACCACTTCGCACATTGTTGACCAACACGAATACATGATCGAACTAACTTTTGAATCTTCACCAATGTAAAGGACCTGAGCATATGCAACCCCAATTCGTACCGATGACTAAAACCGGATATCAAAAGATTCAACAAGAGATTGCTGATTTAAAAAAGACCCGCCCCAGCTTAATTAAGGCGTTAGCGGACGCCCGCGCACTGGGTGATTTATCCGAAAATGCGGAATATAGTGCAGCCAAACGGGATTTACGCCGAATGGAAGGGCGCTTGCGGTATCTGGAACGGCAAATTAACTACTCCAAGATTGTGGAAAACGCGGACCGTTCTAAAATTGACCTCGGCAGCAACGTCACTCTCCGATTTTTGGATGACGATTTCACCGTCACTTACGAAATCGTGGGTAAACACGAAGCCGACGTGGCCCAGCAAAAAGTTTCTTATCAATCTCCGCTAGGCGCTGCCCTACTACACCACCACCTTCATGACGTGGTGACGGTTAACGCCCCCGATGAGCAATATCAGGTGGAAATTTTAGCAATTAATTAACCATTTTTCGCTTAGTTTATTGACGAAATGCAAAATTTAGTGTAAATTAATATAGTAATTTGCCCGCTGGTCAAATTGGTTAAGACGTCGGCCTCTCAAGCCGGAGTTACGGGTTCGATCCCCGTGCGGGTGATTTATTGGCCATTCGCCAAATTGGTAAGGCAGCGGACTCTGAATCCGTAATTTACTGGTTCGAACCCAGTATGGCCAATCATTTAAAAAGCTGTCATCCTCAAGATGCGAGGATGACAGCTTTTTTGTTTGATCACAAAAAAATCCGTTGGCATTTGGTTTACACGCTTAATGCCAACGGATTTTATTTTCGCTTTCTAAACCTTTCGTTCAGCTCCCGCAATTTTTAGCTGAACGCCAACTTGTTGACTTAACTTTTCTAATAACGCCTCTCCGCTTTCCAAAGAAGGGTTATCTTCTGACATGATTGCAATGGTGCAACTGTTATCGCCCTTGCCTAAGTAACCAATGCTGTTAACAATCCAGTGCCCGTTAGGCATCTGTTTCCAACCATTCTTTAGCCAAGCATACTTGGAACCTGCTGAAATTCCCCAGTCTTGGTCGTCGGCAACGTTAGCCATCAAATTTTTAGTATAGGCCTTTGACTTATTTGAGATATAGCCGTTCTCGTAAAAAATCTTGTTTAACACCTTAATTTGGTCACGGGGGGTGGTGGGTGTCAGCGCCCACCCACTTGCTAACGCAGTCGAGTTAGTCATTTTTAAGTTGTTAAACAATTGCCCCAAACCTCGCGCGCTGCCGATATCATTGTAGATACTCGTGGCCGCATTGTTATCACTATTTTCAATCATCTGTACCGTCGCGTTTTGCTCTCCGGTGGTTAAAGCGCTGGCTTTTTGGTGACGCTGATGCAACAGTTCTACTAAAAGGTCGGTTTTAATAATACTTGCCGAAGGGAAAGTATTCTGCTTGGTATTGGTTGCCTCATAAAGCTGGTGGTCTCGTTTTGAATACACCGCAACCTTTGCATTTGTGTTCGCTAAAAACGGACGTAATTGTTCAGCAAATCCCTTAGCGGTCGCTTTATTGACGGCTTTCTTCATTGGAACTTGTGGGTTTGTCGCGGGTTGATGCTTAGCCGAACCCTTTTTGTTTACTGGGCCGCGTTGCGATTGTGATTGCGCAACTTCTTGGTGTGCGCTAACCCGTAACATTTCTAAGCCCGCTACGCTAGTTACCAAGACCAGAATGGTTACTATCGAATAAAATCGCACCCAATTTAGTTTCGGGGAAGGCTTTTGCCAATTTTGATTCATTTAATCTAAACTCCTACTCAATAAACTTTAATACTGGATCCCAAGCGCAAAAGCTACTCAAGTTGTTCAATCACCCGCACAAATTTAAGAAACTTTTGCAAAATTTGTTCAAGAAAAGCCACTGTTTTTGCATCCCGTAAATCACCGGCTTCATTGAAAGCTGTTTTTGCATTACTTAGCAAAAACTCATTGCCCGGCATAACGATCCCATTGACGTGCGGTGCCTCTAGGATCTGTTTCAGGTGCAATTGGGCGCGGGAAGTCCCTTGGTTATAATACGACGCCCCAATCACCCAGATCGGTTTCCCATCAAACGGGTGTAATTTAAACGAAAACCATTCAATGAGGTTTTTCATAGCTGCGGGAATGGTATGGTTATGTTCTGGGGTGGCTAAAATCACCCCGTCTGCCGCCTTAATTTTTTGGTTTAGCTCCTGTAAAACTGGGGATGCGCTTAGGTCTTGATCCTCGTTAAATACGGGAACTTCCCGCAGATCTAGTACTTCAATTGTTACGATTTTTTGAAAATGTCGCCGTAAATATTCCACTAACATTCGGTTATATGATTGTTCGCCAATCGATCCGGCAATTGCCACGAGTTTCATTCTATCACACCCCTTCTCGAGGACTATCATCATTTTGTTGCACAAATTGCCTTAATTCGGTTTCATTAGCTTGATGAGCATGGTTTAACTGCTGGGCAATCTCTAAAAACGCCAAAAAATCGGCAAACAAACCATCTAGCTGGGCAACCTTAGTTTGATCAATTAAATCACCGCGTTCATCAAATGCTTGTAAAGAATTCCCCAACAAAAATTCAGAACTAGGCAAAATCCGGGCCTTCAGTTCCGGTGCGTCTAAAATTTGCCGGAGCTGGGCATGCGCTCTTGAGGCGCCCAAATTACCGTAAGAGGCAGCCGTAATCATTACCGGTTTATCCAAAAAAGGATGGATGCCGTACGAAAGCCATGCTAATGTGCTAAGTAAAATGGCCGGCACCGCATGGTCATATTCTGGGGTGCCGATAATCACCCCGTCTGCTTGGGTAATTTTTTCTGCCATTTGCTGGGCTTGTTGAGGAATTTCCCTAGTTGTTGTCTTTTTAAAAATTGGTAAACCAGCAATTTCTAGAATTTCAATATCTGCTTGATGTACGTACCGTTTCTTTAAATATTGTAGTAACATCCGGTTGGTTGAATGCCGTGCGTTAGTCCCCACTATCGCAACGAGTTGTTTCATTTCGCTAACCTCCTCCAAATTAGCTTTGTCTATCAAACCGCTTTACACTTCATTACCATTATACGACTCCAAATGTAAACGCTTAACCCATTTTTTAACGAATTCGATTCTTCATAAAGTTAACCCCATTTACAAAGTTTAAAAAACGTGGTATCTTGGTCAGCAAATAACTACTAACATTGCTGGGGTGCCACGCGGCTGAGATCATACCCATTGAACCTGATCTAATTAGGATTAGCGCAGGGAGCAGTGCATTAGCCAAGCTACATATAATTGTGTTTTTACTAATTTTATGTAACCAGCGGTGTCCTGCTTTGCGGGAGACCGCTTTTTAAGCAGCACCCCTAGCTAAAATTGATTTTGGAGGAATTACCATGCAAAATAAAACCACTTTACGACTGGCCATCGCTGCTTTACTGATTGCCATCGACGTAGTTACTTCCCCGCTTTTTCGGATTGAAGGAATGGCTCCCATGTCGAGCGTGCTAAACGTAATCATTGGCTGTTTAGTCGGCCCCTTTTACGCATTCGCAATCACTTTAATGACCGGAATAATTCGGATGCTCATTCTGGGAATTCCCCCGCTCGCCTTAACTGGCGCAGTATTTGGTGGCGTTCTTTCCGCCCTCTTTTACCGGTGGACTAACCGGGTCGGCGGCGCTTGGCTAGGGGAAATCATCGGTACCGGAATTATTGGCTCCCTGCTAAGCTATCCGATCATGATTTTATTCACCGGCAGTAGTAACGGCTTGTATTGGTTCATTTACACTCCGCGTTTCCTCGCTGCGACCCTTTTTGGCGGCTTAGTGGGCACCATTTTAACTAAGATTCTGCTTAAAAGTCCGCATTTTCTACGATATCAACAGCTGTTTAGCAAATTAAAACTGTAAATAAAAAATCCTGACCACAATTTTTAAATTGCGATCAGGATTTTTAAATATTAGCCTAGTTTAAAATTATTTTAAACGAGCGTTTAATTCTTCAGTCTTGTCTTCGTAACCTGGTTTACCAAGTAAAGCAAACATGTTGGACTTGTATGCTTCAACACCTGGTTGGTTGAATGGGTTGATTCCGTTCAAGTAACCAGAAACGGCAACGGCTGCTTCAAAGAAGTAAATCATGTAACCAAGCGTGTAAGCAGTTTGGTCAGGGATGTTGAGCGTCATTACTGGAACGCCACCATCGTTGTGTGCAAGGGTAACCCCTTGGTAAGCTTTCTTATTAACTTCGTCCATTGTCCGACCTTCTAGGTAACGGAGACCATCAAGGTTTTCTGCTTCCTTAGGAATGTCGATGTCATGGTTTGGCTTTTCAACGTTAATTACAGTTTCCATCAAGTCGCGACGACCTTCTTGGATGTATTGTCCAAGTGAGTGTAAATCAGTTGAGAAGTTTGCTGATGAAGGGTAAATGCCCTTTTGGTCCTTACCTTCGGATTCACCCATCAATTGCTTCCACCATTCGCCAAAGTATTGTAACGTTGGTTCGTAGTTTTCAAGCAATTCGGTAGTGTAACCCTTCCGGTAAAGGATGTTCCGCAATGCGGCATACTTGTATGCGTCGTTTTTATTAACGTCAGCATCTGTGTATTCCTTGCTTGCGTCTTCGGCACCCTTCATTAATTGATCGATGTCGCCACCAGCTACGGCAATTGGAAGTAAACCAACTGCAGAAAGTACTGAGAAACGTCCCCCGATGTCATCAGGCACAACAAATTCTTCGTAGCCTTCAGCATCTGCTTCAGTCTTCAAAGCACCTTTTGCACGGTCAGTTGTAGCGTAGATCCGTTTCTTAGCTTCTTCTTCACCATATTTTGCAATCAATTTTTCCTTCAAAACGCGGAAAGCAATTGCGGGTTCGGTAGTTGTACCCGACTTAGAAATTACGTTGATCGAGAAGTCACGGTCACCAATCAAGTTCAAAACGTCTGCAAGGTATGTGGAACTAATTGAGTTACCAGCAAAAATTACTTGAGGTGCACCGTTACGTTGTTCCTTAGTCAACATGTTGTAGAACGTGTTGTTTAAGAAATCAATTGCGGCACGGGCTCCCAAATATGAGCCACCAATTCCGATTGCAACAAAGACTTCGGAGTCTTCGCGAATCTTTTCAGCAGCCTTCTTAATCCGTGCGAATTCTTCCTTATCGTAGTTAGATGGTAAGTCTAACCAGCCCCGGAAGTCGCTTCCTGCACCAGTACCTTTGCGAACTAATTCGTCGGCAGCGGTAACCATTGGTTGGATTTCAGCAAGTTCATTTTCATGAACGAAATCAGCCACGTTGGAACTATCAAATGAAATGTGTGCCATTTTAAATACCCCTTTTATTTAGAATTCCCTACTATTATACAATAGTTTGCCAGACTTTGAAGAACTTTGGACAACTTGAAGCGGTTAAATTTTCCTTAAACAAATTAGCGCCCGTCAGCAAGTCACTTTAAAAATTAAGTTTTTCTAAAGAAAATTGGTCTATATCTTTTATCGGATTCTACGCAAAAACTCCTCATATTTTTATATGATTGCATAAAAAAAGACCGCGGATTTTATAATCCCAGTCTGTTTTCTTCATATTAAGATTTCTATTTTAATGTTGCTAGTAACGTTTCACCGATAATAATTAAAATCGAGCCGATAATTACGAACTGCATTTCGCGATGGGTCTTACGTTCGCCTAGTAACCAAATTGATCCGAAAGTAGAAATTACAATTCCAGCTTGTGCTAAGGAGTAGCTAATTGCTAGTCCAACTGATGGAATTGCTAAGAACATGAAGATGTTCCCGATTCCCCAAATCAAACCAGTCGTAATGTTTAAGAACGTTGGTTTCTTTGCAATTTGATCCGTTTCTTTAGCAAAGAAAACAAATAAGAAAGCTCCGAGCAACATTCCAACTGCTTGTGGGAAAATAATTGCCTTCGCATCAACATTTGCAAAACGTACGATTACCGTATAACCGATGTACCCAATCGTCGAAATTGTCAGCGCTTGAATTCCGGCTGGCATATTTTCGTCATCGTTTTCCGTCGTGGAATCGCTCTTATCTTTTAGTGACGTTAATGCCGCACCAACGATTAAAGCGATTACCGCGATGGTACCAACCATGATCATATTACCGGAAGTCCATTCGTGCCAAATCAGTACCCCTGCAAGGGCGTTCCCTGCCAACTGTAAGCCGGTTGAAATTGGCACTGTCTTAGAAACCCCAATGTGCTTCATTGAACTAAACTGGTTAAATTGCCCAACTGCCCAAAAAAGGCCAGAAATCAAACCAGCAATCCAAATCTTACCGTTTAACGTTGGCTGGTAAATCACGAGGGTCACTAAGGAGAAAATCACCGCACCCATCGTCATTCCTAACGTTTGCTGCGACGCACTCCCGCCTAAGCGGCCACTCACTAAACCAATACTTCCCCACATAATTGCGGGAACTAAAGCGAGTAAAATATTCATATCAATATCTCCTATATATTTATCAATCTCTGTCTCTCTCATAAGACAAAATATTATTGTACCAGTTATGAAAACGAATTCCAACATTTTTTTTGAAATTAAAATGGTATACTTCATTTTCCATTTTTTTGAAACTCGTTATGAAAATAACCATTAGATACATTAAAAGTAATCAAGTAGTTTTATGAAAACTCGTATAAAATTTTAAGGTTTTGTGCTAGAATAGAAGTGTTGCGAAGAGGAGAACTCTTTGTCTGTATAAAAATATTGGGAGGAACCAGTTTTATGTCATTTATTAATGGTACAGAAACATTTGCAGCTGCTCGTAAGGGCCACTATGCTGTAGGTGCTTTCAACACAAATAACCTTGAATGGACTCGTGCTATTCTAGCAGCAGGTCAAGAAACACACACACCAATCTTGATTCAATCATCAATGGGTGCTGCTAAGTACATGGGTGGCTACAAGGCCGTTAAGCGTCTTGTTGAAAGCGAAGTAGAATCAATGGGCATCACCGTTCCAGTTATCATGCACTTAGACCATGGTAACTACGAAGCTGCTAAGGAAGCTATCGCTGCTGGATACAGCTCAGTTATGTTTGACGGTCATGACCTTGACTTCGAAGAAAACTTGGTTAAGACAAAAGAAATCGTTGCTTTGGCACATGCTCAAGGTATTTCTGTTGAAGCTGAAGTTGGTTCAATCGGTGGTGAAGAAGACGGAATCATCGGTGCTGGTGAATTAGCTGACGTTGAAGAAGCTAAGACACTTGCAGCTACAGGTGTTGACTACCTTGCCGTTGGTATTGGTAATATCCACGGTGTTTACCCTGAAAACTGGAAAGGTTTGAACTTCGATCGTCTTCAAGAATTAGCTGACGCTATCGACACACCACTTGTATTGCACGGTGGTTCAGGAATTCCTAAGGAACAAATTGTTAAGGCAATTTCAATGGGTATTTCAAAAGTTAACGTTAATACTGAACAACAAATTGCTTGGTCAGAAGCTGTTCGTAAGTACTACGAAGAAGACAATGACAAGAAGCCTAAAGGATTTGACCCTCGTAAGGTTCTTGCTTCTGGTACAGAAGCTATCAAGAACACTGTTAAGGAACGTATTGAATGGTTCAATACTCCTTCAATGTGGTAAAAATAAGCCTTTAATTAAAAAGCTTGGCGGATTTATCCGTCAGGCTTTTTTCTTTGTCGCAAAAATCAAGCTCCACTGTTTAACTAAATGGCAGCAAAAATAAAAGGCGTTGTCCAAGAACCTAAAGATTCTCGCCAACTCCTTGGTATATTGCCTTTAACGATGTCGCAACGTACTCTATATTTATAATCCACCCCCTATTGATCTGCGGGAGCTTTAGGAAAATGCAGTTTAAAGGTGGTTCCCCGGCCTGGCGCGCTCGAGACTTCAATTTCACCGCCGTGAATTTGGACTAGTTCATGCACAATTGCCATCCCTAAACCAGATTCACCTTTCGTCTGGATCCGCGAAGCATCTGCTTTGTAGTACCGTTCCCAAATATTTTTAATTTGATCCTCGGTCATTCCAATCCCGTTATCACTAATTTGAATATTGGTTCCGTTACTTGCATTCTGCGCACGCACCGTAATTTGGCCGTTTTGGGTAAATTGAATCCCGTTTTGCACAATGTTGAATAGAATTTGAATCAACCGGTCGGGATCTGCGTACACCACCACGTCACTATTCATCTCTACTATAAGCTGGTCATTTTCCTTTTCCGCCTTTTTGCCCAGCTGTTCTACCACGCGGAGAACAGCTTGCTTCAAGTTAACCATCTGGCAGTCTAGTTTAATTTTATTGGTGCGAATTCGTTCATAATCTAAGTTGTCGTTAACCAATCGAATCAATCGCTTAGTTTCCCTTTGCATCAGTCGAATGCTTTCTTCCTTACTATCTTCCGGAATGGCATCGTATTCTAAGCCCTCTAAGAGGCCGTTAATTGTCGTTAACGGTGTTCGCATTTCATGAGCCGCATCCGCCATAAAAGCTCGCCGTCGTTCTTCTTGACGCTTAATTTCATCATTAGATTCTTTAAGTGACTTAGTCATTAAGTTAAAATCGGCACTTAACTCACCAATTTCGTCCTGTCGACCAGGATCCAGCTGCACCTCAAAATCCCCTTCGGTAACTCGGTGAGCCGCCTGACGAATCTTTTGAATCCGGCGAACCATGTACCGGGATAGGAAATAGGAAGCCACGATTGCTACCAGGATTGCTAAGCCAAACGTGACTAACAAGTTCTTCTGTACCTGTTGAATATCAGCCTGAACGTTTGCCAAGGGAGAGCCTACCGCAATCACACAAATTAGCTTTCCTTGACGGTCAAAATACGGTTTTTTAAGCTCCGTCATGGTGATTCGATGTTTTACCTGCCCGACCGCCATTCGGGATTCTTGACGAAGAATATTGCCCTTGTTCAACTCCCGCCACTGTTTTTTACTGATTTGCGTCGCGGTATTGTCATTAGGATAGCTAACCCGTTCGCCATTTTCCGTATAAATGGTGAAATGAATGTGCTGATTGTTTAATAAGCGCTCCATCCCCATCAATTGATCTACCCGAACGGTCGTCACCGACGAATCTTGCGGGTCAAGGACTACCGATTGCTGGAAAATGCTATCCGCATATTCTTGCAGAGAATGCCACTTAGTGCGGTAAACTGAATCACGTGTAAATTGAATAAATACTAACCCAACAATTAGTAGCGTCGCCACGGTTACCGCTAAGAAGGCCATCATTTGTTGAAAAAACAACTTCATTAGTTATCCCTCGTCAATTTTACTATCATCAAATTTGTAACCAACGCCCCAAACCGTTTGCACTACTTGTGGACCTACTGCCTCAAGTTTTTGCCGAAGTTTTTTAATGTGAGCATCCACGGTTCGTTCATCACCATAATACTCGTAATCCCACACCATTTGTAATAATTGCTCCCGGGAGAAAACTTGCATTGGCTTTTGTGCCAAAGTTTTTAGTAGATCAAATTCCTTCGGCGTCAAATCTGAAATTAATTTTCCATCTAGGTAGACTTCGCGGGTCGCCGTGCTAATCTTTAAGTGCGCCGTCCGCACGTCGAATTTACCAGCCTGTTGCTCCGCATTATTATTGTGCTTATTCATCAAGACCCGGCGATGTAACGCCTTAATCCTTGCAATCAGAGTAATTGGACTAAATGGTTTAGTAATGTACTCATCTGCTCCCATTTCTAACCCTAATACTTGGTCGCTTTCAGAGTCTCGAGCAGTCAACATAATTAGCGGCACCGTATGTGAAGTTCGCCGTAATTCGGCCGCCACTTCCATTCCATCTTTTCCCGGTAAATTTAAGTCCAACAAAACAATGTCCCACTGTTGCGGATCCGCCTTAAAAATTTCTAACGCCTTGACTCCGTCATAAGCAAAAGTAACTTTCCACTTTTCCTTCTTGAAAAACATCCCCATCATATCGGAAACTGATTTATTATCTTCAATCATTAATATCTGCATTGAAATTCCTCCAATTTCATTTACATCACCCAGTATAGTCTTTTTAATCGAAAAATTTATGAAAAATACGGAAAAAGACCCTTAGCTTTAGTCGTCCCCCCTTTTATAATAACGAAATCAAAGGCGCAAAAACACCTTAAAAAAGTCGCTTTTAACGTTCAACGAGTGGACACTCCCGCCAACTTGGTAGTTAGACCATGTAAGGCTTCAATTGAAGCAAACCGTCCGAATACAAGCATTATCGTTAAACTACTATATTAGACGGCTTACTAAACCGTTCTCCACTGCATTTTCTTTTTAGAATCCGGACCAAATTATAAAAAGCAAAAAATCCTTTCAAGGACAAAAATTTTCAAAAAAATTATTTTACCGTTTTGGCTTTAATAACGCCCAGAATTGCGTCAAAGGGCAGTTTATTCCGCTTAACTAAAAATCGACCATTATACCCAAATTCGGCATAATGATCGATGTTTTAGCTAGTGCTCACAAACTCCCCTGGCTTCTGTCTCCCTCTGCAATTATTAAATTTGCTGACGATCATGCTTGCTCTAAAAATTAATTGACACATAATTTCGTCATAATTTTCGTTAGTGATTATTGGTTAAATTTAATTCTTAATTACGAGCGTTACTATTCAAAATAGCCTTGCACCGTTTATCAATCGAGTAATGCTATTTCGAAAATCTTACACCGTCCCTAAAAACCCCATTACCTTATCTAAAAGTTGCTCGGTTTCCTCGCTAGGTAAAAATGCCCTTTGTTTAATTACCTTTTTCCATTTTGTTTTTGGTTCCAATTTTCTCGAATAAAAGTTAATAATATCCGGCGCTAAGAACACCCGAAACTCCGCTTCTCCAAACTGATTACCAGTTTCTTTCATAATTAGCGCCTGCAAAAGCAAGTGTTCGAATAGATCGCAATAAACTAGTTGTTCTTTTTGCTGGAGTTCAAAGGAGTACTGATATTTTTTTATCCATTCTAGATCCGCTAAATGCTCATGGTGGTTTTCATTTACGTGATGACAATATAAACCTAACGCTGTTTTTGAAAAATTTCCTTTTTCTGGGAATTTTATTTTCCCATTCAAAAACCGTTCATAAGACTTCTCGCGAAAATAGTCGTCCTCCACCGTTCCATACTTTTCTTTTAACTTGGCTACCGCCTCCGCGTAGCTATTTTCCAACAGCGATTCGTAGTACGCAAGTTTAACACCGTATCCCTTATCCATCCACGCATCTCCTAACGGGTTATTTTAAAATTGTTTTTTCTGGGCACAGCCAGCAACCATTACTATCTCAGCATTGAAGTGCCTTCTTTGATAACCAGGTTTTCACTTCTAAACGAAAACAGAGACCAGAATTTACGAAATTCTGGTCTCTGCCATGGTTTGGGACTATTTTCCCAGTTTTTAACGTATAAATATTTTTATTTTAGTACCAACCTTGTGATACCCAAGCGTTCTTAGCAGCACTCCAGCTACCGTAACGTGACTTAACGTAATTGTCAGCAACGCGTTCTTGGTTAGCTGCGGAGTAGTCACCATTTAAGTATGATGAAGATAATTGATACTTACCAATGTATTGACCGTTACGAGCTGTGTATGAACCACCTGATTCGCGTGCAGCGATCCAAGCTTTAGCAGCAGCTTCGTTGCCAGTTGCGTTTGATGAGTATGAGCTATTGTTGTTAGTTGTGCTTGCTTGACGAACTGGAGCAGCCTTTTGAACAGATGCTTGGCTAGTTTGTGTTTGTGCTTGAGTTTGTGTTGTTTGTGCTTGGCTTGAGCCAGCAGCATTTGTGTTTTGCTTTACTTCAGGAAGTTGTTGAACATCTTTGTTTGTAGCTTGCTTAATGTCACCATCGTTAGTGATCTTCAACTTTTGACCAACGTAAATTACGTTTACGTCAGCAATGTTGTTAGCCTTAGCAATGGTGTTGTAATCACCGTTTAAGCCAAATGAGTAACTAATTTCTGAGAGTGTATCGCCAGATTTTACTGTGTAAATTTCATCAGCGCTAGCACTACCACTGGTAGTAATCATAGCAGCACCAATTGCGGCACCAGAAAGTAATGCGATTGACATTTTAGAAATTTTACTTTTAATTGACATTTAATTATTTCTCCTTATTTTTAAAAACACTTTTTTCTTCTTCTTTGTTTCAACATCAGTAACTTTACACGATGATTATTACAGAACTATTTTCAAATTCTGATAAATCACTGAAATTTTGTAAAGTTAAGTAACATTTTGTAACAAACCGACCCGTTAGCCTTGCTATCATTGCTTTTTTACGCTTGGGTTAATTGTCAAAAATGAAATATTATTTTTTAAGATCCGATATTTATCAGCTTATTCTCCCCAAGCTGATAAACCTTGTGCGTTATAAACGTTAGTTGCCATGTTGATTTGTTCAGCAACTGACATTCCAGCATGTTCACCGTGACCTAGTAATTGGAACAAACCGTAAGCTCCGGAAGAAGCGTTAGATACGTTAGCGTTCCCGCCAGATTCACGCATGATAATTTGTTGCCACTTAGCAGCAGAAACTCCCGTCCGGGATGCCATTTCGTTAGCAACTGAAGATACTGAGCTGTTTCCACTGTAACTTGCTGTTTTAGTAGAAGTTGCCTTTGGTGTAGCAGTCTTAGCAGGAGTTGCTTGCTTAGTAGCTGCTGCAGCATTAGTATCTTTATCAACTTCTGGAAGCGACTTAATTTCTGACTTAGTAGCCTTTTGAATGCTTCCGTTATCCTTAATTACTAATTTTTGACCAACCGTGATGAAGTTAACGTCTTTAATGTGGTTAGCTTGCGCGATTGCATCGTAGTTACCGTTAAGGTTAAACGCGTAGCTGATTTCTGAAAGAGTGTCACCAGATTTTACAGTGTAAATTTCGTCCGCATTTGCACTACCACTTGTAATTGCCGTTGCACCGATTGCTGCACCCGCAAGTAAAGCAATAGATAGTTTTGAAAATTTACTTTTGATTGACATATAGATTAAATATCTCCTTTATGTTTAAAAAATCATGTCCGTGTTTCTTTCGTTTCAACAGGTTATTACTTTACCGAACCTATATTACAAACATATTGGGATATTTTGGGAAATAGGGATATTTTGTAAGATTCTGTAACATTTTGTAATAAAAACTCCGTCATCCCCCAATAAATTAGGATTCCATCCTTTCAGAGATATTTGCAAAATGAAATATTTTTTTTGCAAAAAGCCTTGATTCTGCCTTTTTTCTCCTAAATCCCCATAAATAAACCGTTTTCTGTACAAGACTTCCTAGGCGGATTTTTATAAAAAACGTGGTAGAGAACCAAAAAAGACTTCCCAAGAAGTTAAAAATCCTTGAAAAGTCGCTCTAATTTATCAGATGTCACGGTACTAAACCTTGTATCCATCGTCCATTTATATTGCATTAGACGGTCGCTGGCTAATCAGGTCCACCAGCTAATCTAAGTTTTTTAAAAAATCTTGTGTATCCTCGAAACATTCTTTACCAGCCCGGCTATCCAAATCAAACTGGTATTCATGGTTAACTTTTCGTTCTTTACCGAAAAATAACGCCTGCGTAGCCACTCCTTCCTCACGTAATTTATGGTATAGCTCTTTTCCTTGGGCTTCAAAAGATCCATTATTACCATCTGTAATAAAGATCGGTGGGAATTGCTTATTCACGTAATTCACCGTGGAAACCAGCCGCCCCTTTGCCGAATTTTTCCAATCCTTGTCGCCTAGGTATGCCCAGCCGACTTGATTAACAAAAAGTTTCGTCATGGTATCTACGTGCTTTTTATTTACCATTTGTTTAATATCATACGGCCCACAGTATAATAATCCGCCAACAATTTTTACATCCCTCAAATGGTGATAATTTATTGCAGTAGCTAGCTGATGGTTATACTGCGCAGCAATTACTTGAGACGCAATGTGGGCCCCAGCTGAATCACCACCGACCACTACTTTTTGCACATTTAATTGTTTTGCATAGTTACGATGCACGAATTGAATGGCTTCCCGCATCTGGTTCACTTGGGTGGGATACTGGCGATCCGGAGCAAGCGGATAGTTAATTGATACGACGTTATACCCATTTGCCGCCATTTTAGTAGCCCAGTAAGTGGTTCCCGACTTATCACCAGCAACAAAGGCGCCCCCGTGCGCCCAAATAATCGTTGGTTTAGTACGGTTATCCTTTTTATAGAAAATATCCATGGTGTTTTTAGCGGATTGCGATGAATATCTGACATCCTTTTTAATGGAAATCTGATCCCGATAACTCTGATACGCGCGTGGCCTAATTGCAGCTTCGTCTTTTGCAGCGTGATTTAAAAAGAAGACGAATGGTCTCGGAGAAACGTTAATTGCAATAACAATCGCTAAGCCAGCTCCCCCAATTAAGATTAGTAAATATTTGATGATGCGCTTAAAAAGCTTCATGCCTACTCCCCTAACTTTACTACTGTATCCTAAATAAATTATCCACCGTTCTTTGGATTATTAAATTACGTTGATTGTTCCGTAATAACGTAGTTTTTAACTCTAAAATCCATCTTATCAAAAACTTTCTTTCCTATATAGTAGTCTCCAACAATATGACGATTTTTTGCTAAACACCCTTTGTTGATGTAAATAGTCGGCTTGACGCAAATTAAAAGGACTTGGCCATTTTTAACCAAATCCTTTAATTTTTCTACCTATTAAATTATTTTTTTAGATTGTAATTATTTTTCAACGTGAGTACCATCTGTAATCGCGTTATACCACTAAACTCAGAACTAAGACTCCTGCTAAGCCTACTACGGAAATTACCGTTTCGAGCATCGTCCACGTTAGGAGAGTTTCCTTAACGGTTAAATCAAAATACTCTTTAAACATCCAAAATCCAGAATCATTAACATGACTAGCTGCTAAACTACCTGCTCCAACAGAAAGGACCATCAGTGCGGGATCGATTCCCGCTCCTTGCATCAAAGGTAGTACCAAACCTGCCGCGGTGAGGGCTGAAACGGTAGCTGATCCTAGTGCCACCCGCAAAATCACGGCAATTAGCCAACCTAAAATTAATGGTGAAATGCTTGAAGAAGCAAACGCCGTTTTAATGGCGTCGCCCACTCCCCCGTCAATCAAAACTTGCTTGAAGGCACCGCCCCCGCCAATTACGAGGAGTAACATCGCGATTGACTTTACCGCGTCTTCTAAAGTACTCATAATCTCACCACTAGGAATGTTACGGTGATAACCCATTGACCAAATTGCGAATAATAAGGAAATTAACATTGCAATACTTGGCGAACCGATGAAACTAATTAAGTTGTCCAAGAAGTTTGGATGTGTAGGAGTGACCCCGTTGTGAACCACCAGGTCATAAATCGTTGTGATGGCCATCAAAATTACTGGAAATAGCGAGGTTAACACCGCCATTCCAAAACTTGGCGTCTCTGACAACTTAAATTCCTTTTGGGGACCCAAAGCCTTTAAATTACCCGTCCGTTCAAAAGCGCTTGGCACCATTTTACGTGCAACCTTAGTAAATAAAATTCCCGCAACGTAAACCGTTGGAATGGCCACGATAATTCCGTAAAGCAGTACCTTACCCGCGTTAGCATTCAAAACTGCCGCAATTGCGGTTGGTGCTGGATGGGGTGGTAAAAACCCGTGGGTAACTGATAAAGCCGTTGCCATTGGAATCCCTAGCGCGAGAACTGAAACCCCGGCTTCAGTAGCGATTGCAAACACAATTGGAACTAAGAGTACAATGCCGACTTCGAAGAACAACGCAATCCCAATAATAAAGGAAGCCACTACTACCGCCATTTGCAAGAAACGCCGGCCAAACTTATTAATTAAGGTATGGGCAATGCGATAAGCACCGCCTGCGTTGGCAACTAACCGTCCTAACATTGCCCCAAAACCAAAGACCAGTGCTAATTCGCCCAGCTGACTACCAATCCCGTTTTGAATGGTGTCTGCGATTTTACTTGCGGGCATTCCTAGTCCCAGTCCCACGACTACTGACGTAACGATCAATGAAACGTATGTGTTAAATTTAAACTTAATAATTAAAGTGAGTAATAAAATAATTCCAACAATTAGAACTATAAACTCCATTGTTTTCACTCCTTATCAGCACTAGGTAAGCGGTTGCATGCTTTTTCAAAAATACAGGAGACTGAAAAGCTTCCTATTTACAATAGTTCATTCAGTCTCCAGTTTTTTGAATCGCGGTGCTGGTAGCTTACGATTGCTACTTTTTAAAATTTCTGACTAAATTACGGCCCTACCTTGGCAATTAATCTTCTTCCGCAATTCGCGCGTGAGGGTTAGGGTGTTTGCGCTGGAAGTCCGCAATGCTGTCATATTCGCCTGCTAATTCGTCCGTCAACCGGATCCAAATTGGTAATAGTTCCCGGTAAACCCCGAAGTTTTCTTGGTTAGGATGGTGTTGGTGTGTAACCCCCACCATTGATTTAACGGCACTGAGGTCGTCAATAATTCCCAAACTCTTCATTCCGATTACAACCGCTCCAAGTGCTGAACTTTCAAAACTTTCCGGAATGTTAACGTCTTGCTCGAAAATATCCGCTAGCATTTGCCGCCATAATTCGCTTCGCGCAAATCCGCCGGTGGCTTGAATTGATTTCGGTTTCCCCGCAACCCCTTCGATCATCAGCATGACCATGTAAAGGTTATAAACAATTCCCTCTAGTGCAGCCCGAACCATGTGTGCTCGGGTATGTTGCCGCGTAAGTCCAAAGAAACTGCCCCGGGCGTTAGCGTCCCAGATCGGTGCCCGTTCGCCACCTAAGTACGGGTGGAATAATAACCCGTCAGCGCCGGCAGGAATCTTAGCGGCAATGTCAGTTAAAATTTCGTACGAGTTAACTTGCATCTGTTCTGCAGTAATTTTTTCTGGAGAAAATAGCTGGTCGCGAACCCACCGGAAAACAATTCCGCCATTATTTACCGGTCCACCAACTACCCATTTGTTATCGTCAAGGTAATAGGTGAACAAGCGACCACGGGGATCGACTACCGGGTGGTCAACCACTACCCGCACCGCGCCCGAGGTACCAATTGTGACCGCCAAAACTCCTGGATCAATGGCGTTCACCCCTAGATTACTTAAGGTTCCGTCACTGGCTCCTAAAATAAACGGCGTATCGGGATTGATTCCGGTCACCTCTGCGTAAGAACGGTCCATCCCAACTAATTGTTCTTCTGGGGTAACTAACTCAGGAAGTTGTTCCCGACTGATTCCAACGGTTTCTAGGGCTAAACTGTCCCAATCCTTTTCAAAAATGTTAAACAAACCAGTTGCGTTGGCTAGTGAATAGTCTTGAACGTATTTGCCGTATAAGCGGAATAATACGTAGTCCTTAATGCCAATAAAATGCTTAGCTTTTTTAAATAATTCTGGTTGATCTTTTTTTAACCAAAGTAACTTAACCATTGGCGACATTGGATGGGTAGGCACCCCGGTGCGCGCGTATAACTTAGCACCTAAGCCGTTTTCCTTAAGTTCTTCAGCTTCCCGGCTAGCCCGGTTGTCTGCCCAGGTAATCACCCGGGTTAACGGTTGGTCGTTTTGATCCATTAAAATCAAACTGTGCATCGCACTGGAAAATGAGACCCCGGAAATTTGGTCAGCCGCAACCCGGCTTTTCCGCATTACTTCCGTCAAGCCACTGATTACCGCGTCAAAAATTTCTTCCGGATCCTCTTCCGCCATGTCCGGAGTTTCTTGATACAAAGGATATGGATTATTAGCGTACGCAATCGATTTTCCCTTTAAATCAAATAAAACTACCTTGGTACTGGTGGTCCCCAAATCAACACCAATCATGTACTTCATCTGTTTCATCCCCTATTTTTCCTGATGGTCAACTGCATGACCGCCGAATTCATTTCGTAATGCCGCAACTACCTTTCCGGTCATCGTATCGTCTTTTTCCGAACGGTAACGCATCATCAGTGCACTCGAAATTACCGGAGTAGGCACCCGTAGCCGTAATGCCTCTTGTACCGTCCATGCTCCTTCACCAGAGCTATGCATTACACCCTTAATTTCATCTAAGTTAGCATCTTTACTAAAGGCATCTTGGGCTAGTTCCATAAGCCAGCTTCGGACCACCGAACCATGGTTCCAAACTTTAGCAACCGCTTCGTTATCATAGTCAAATTGACTTTCACTCAAAACTTCGAAACCTTCCCCAATTGCTTGCATCATGCCGTATTCAATTCCATTATGCACCATCTTTAAATAATGTCCTGAACCTGCTTTACCGGTGTACAAGTAGCCATCTTCAGCGGCAATCGCTTTAAACAGGGGTTCAATTCGAGCAAAGATTGCTTGAGGTCCCCCAATCATAAAGTTACCATTTTGCCGGGCCCCAGCTTTACCACCTGAGGTTCCAACATCAAAGAAGTGAATTCCCCGTTCCTTTAAAATTTCCGCGTGACGAATTGAATCTTGGTAAAACGAATTTCCACCGTCAATTACCACGTCGTCTTCGTCTAGCAACTCACTGAGTTCTTTAATTGTATCGTCAGTGGGTTTGCCAGCTGGTAGCATTGACCAAACGATTCGGGGCTGCGTTAGTCCCTTTACTAAAGATTGAAGATCGGTAACCGTCTTAATTTGGGCCTTGGTTGCCGCTTGGCGCGCCTCGGCAAATAGATCAAAAGCAACCACCTCAATTTGGTGGTCACGCATATTCTTAGCTAAGTTAAGTCCCATCTTGCCTAAACCGATTAATCCAATTTCCATAATAACCCCTCGCTTATCTTCGTATAATTAATTCCATATCCATTCTATGAAAATATTTTACATAAATCAAGCGCTTTCATGAAATTATTTTTCTGAGCTAGATTTAGTGATATACTGAACATAAGTAAACTTGATGGGAGTATCTACACAATGTCAAATTTTGCGTTACGTATTCAGGCGTGCCAAAGCAACTTCAGCGATAAAGAACGCCAATTAGCAACGTTTCTTTTAAAGAATCAAAGTCAAATTAGTCACGCCACCATTTCTGAACTAAGTCAAAAAACTGCGATTTCTACCGCGACCATTTCACGCTTCGCTAAAAATTTGGGGTTTAAAAATTTTCAGGAGCTAAAGTTAAGTCTCGCTCAGACCGAAAATTCCGATAACCTTTTTGCAGAGATTAGTCCTAGTGATTCGCCAGTCACCGTTGCCGAAAAGGTTTTTGCGGCTAACGCAGATGCTTTAAAAGCCACGGTGAAATCCCTTAGCGAAGCTGACTTAGCAACCTGCGTTCAACTCTTATTAGACGCCCAGCAGGTGGGCATTTTTGGACTGGGAGCTAGTAACATTGTTGCCCTGGATGGCTATCATAAATTCCTGCGAACCCCGCTAGACGTGGTTTACGCAAATGATTTTCATATGCAAATCATGGCAGCAACTCGTCTAACTGCTAAGGACGTAATGCTTTTGATTTCGCATTCGGGCGAAGACCGGGATGCGATTGCCTTAGCTAAATTAGCGTTGCAACACCAAGTTCCCTTAATTTTAATCACCAGTTCTGCCAACGCAACCTTAGCTAAAATGGCGGACGTTACCCTAATTTCGGTTGCTGAAGAAGCACTATACCGTTCCGAAGCTCTTCACGCACTAATTGCGCAGATGAGTATCGTGGACGCCCTCTTTATGTCGGTAGCAATCAAGACCAACCATAAAATTGCTTTAAAAATTCACCAAGAAATTAAAAAAACTCGTAAAAATGACCCGTTGTTTTAAAACCAAAAGAAATTGGAACAAAGGACGAGTAATTTACAAGCATTAACTAAAAATTGACCCTCATGCCTGAATTGGGCATGAGGGTCAATTTTTAGGTTACGCGGAACAAACTGACTTTTGGCTCTCCTGAAGTTAAATCACCAAAACAACTTTTTAAAAATCTTTTCATCCTTGTAAAGCAATCTTTAGTTTGTCCCAGCTGCTCCAGAACTTTGAAACAAAAAAATTAGCATTTTTTAGTCGAGGCGTAATCCTTCAAGCGCCTTAACCAGCATTTCACGATCCGCCTTCTTAAAGAACTTAAATTGGCTTGCTTCTAGTTCGTTAAATTCTTCAATCAACATGTAGGCCGTTAAGTAACGCTTTAGTGCGTCCTTGCTTGCGCGAACATCATCGGGGTTATCTAACTTAGAGCCGCTGATTACTGCCAAAGCGAATTCATTCGGGTTAATCTTAATTTTTTTCTCAGCCATCCTTCATTCTCCTTAACGTATATATTTGTGTCTCCGGTATTATATTCCTTAGTTTCTCACTTTTCAAGTAACCAAAAAAATGAGTGGGCCTTCCTCACAAACTAAGGATTGCACCACTCATTAATTTATTGTTTAGGTTCGACTTTGGAAACGTTTAAACCTAAATCAAGCATTTTCTGGTAATCTTCACTACTTACTACCACGCGTTGAACGTAATCAATTTCATCTTCCATAATTAACTTCAGGTTCCCCTTGACTTGGTCCCCATCAAAGGCAGACTCCTCTAAGTAAAGGGTGTTTTTAGATTGCGTGTCTTTTAAAGCATCTAATTCAATACCTAGATAAGTAATCCCTACTTCATCTTCCGGCTTAACAATCTTAGCCACCTGCGCAGCTTGGAATTGGGACATGTTATCATATTTCTCAATAATTTCCTTAGTTTTCGGATCTTCAATCGTAATCAGGTTAATTGAACCTTCGTACAAGTAATAACGTAACCGAACATTTTGATCATTATCAAAGAAATCAATTTCTTGGACGTTATCATCATAGTAAAAAATATTACTGAAAGGCTTACCATCAAAGGTATATTCTTCAATCATATCACGACTGCCATCTACATTAAGGAATTTGATGTCTTGCACTAACCGCCGGGTGCGGGGGAAAACTCGCATTTCTCCAATTACTACTCCGTCTTTAACAATTGTAATGACGCCGTCCCGATTCATAATTATTTCGGCACCCTGTACGGTATCCACTTTATCAAAAAATAGCGAACTGTTTTCGTCGTAATTTCTTTTAGTAACGTAATCGATAATGTTAATCATCTTGGAATATTCTTCTTTTCGCAAACGAACGAAAAGTGGTTCCGGAAATAAAGTAATTAAAGTTCCATTATTTTTTTCTACGCGTTCTTTTTGGGATTTCCAGTTATCCGTTTCTGGTCGTAAGACACTTACCAACTCATAGTTCATTAATCAATTTCCTCCATTTATCAGCAATAACGTGATCACGATAGTTTTCTACAGACTTGAAGATGTCTTCCTTCATTTCTTTGATGTCTCGATCCATCAATTTTTGAATTCCCTTTTCTAATTGACTGACGTCGAAATCTAAGTCTTCTCGTTTAAAGGTCATTAAGTAACCATTTTTACCATCTTCAATTAACTCTAAAGAACCAAAACGAGCGGCAAAGGTAACTACTGGCAGCCCAGCATTTAACGCTTCAATGTAGGTTAAGCCAAATCCTTCAGAGAAGGAAGCCGAAACAAAGGCATCATACTTAGGATAAACTTCGTCAGCGTGATGAGTGAGCCCCCGCATCTTAATATATTTTTTAGCCTGAACCTTTTCAATTAGTTCTTTCAACTTCTTGTCTTCTTCGCCGGCACCGTAGATATCTAAACTAACTTTATTGCCTTGTTTATGTAAGTTAGCCACCGCTTTAACAATTAAGTCAATATGCTTTTCAGATGCTAGGCGAGAAATCGTGACTAATTTAAATTCTTTGTGCGGAGTGCCCTTGACTTGTTTAATTTCGTCATCCACTCCTCCAACCGGAATCGTTACAATTTCCTTTCCCCTATCCGGAAAATCAATTAATAGATCTTTTCTTTGAAGTTCGGTAGCAACCACCATTCGATCAATCCGGTCCATGTGGGTAAGCGCATATTCATAATAGTTATTCCAAAACGGTGCTTTAGGATCATCCCGATCAGCTAAATGATCCGCATGGACAATTTCCACTAGTTTCCGGTTTGGTTTTGGCATATCTTCATCCATTAAAGCAACTTCATTCATTTCTCCACGATCTAGAACGAAGATATTCTTTCCAGAATATAACCGTTCAATTTGATGGAAAAAGTATCTCCGCAACTGGACTGAATTAGGGAAGAAGAGCTCGCCATTAGGTTGATTATATAAATGAATATTTACAATTTGATTACCTTGATCGTTGTGCGGATCCTGTAAAAATTCAAACGCAACTTTTCGCAAATTAGTCTGCGCATCATATAATTCAATCCGGTCAATTCTAACCAGTAAAGGTGGATTTTTCTTTGGATTAGGGAACTTCACATAATGCCGAACGACCCGGATTCCCGCTGAAGTAACTTTATTCTCTAATCGTAAGGTGTTCGTACTATCAATTACGTTCTTACTCTTTACTTTGGTACGCTGCTTTAAACCATGTAATGCATAATCATCACCGTAAACAAAATACTCCCAAATATTAATTACTTGGTCGTCACGTAAGTTCCACTTGTCCATCGCTTCATGTAGGTTATCAACCAGTGCCATGAAGATGAATTTATAATCTAAGTTAGCTTGGTCAAAGCGTTTTGCACGGTAAAATTGGGCGTGTTCTACTCCCGAATTACCAATTCCCATTGCTTCATTAACAAAAAAATTCATATTTTTCCTCCAAAATATAGGATTTCTAAAATTATTTATTTTTACCGCCTATAAAAATGCAATATTTTTGACAGTTCAATAGTTGCATACTTTTCTACCGCGGTTAACCGTTCTTCTTGTGGTGAAAGTAAAACTGTTTTTGGCGATAGTGCGTCAAACGCCATTTTGTTTTTCCTAACCACCTTTTCAAACGACTTAAATGTTGTAGAAATTTCTTTCCGCAATTCCTGTGCTTGCCAATTAGCTCGACTGTCAAACTCCACAAAAATACGTAGGGTATTCTTTTTACCTAAATAAGCTCCTGAATATAGCAGTCGATTACGTAAATAGACTTCTACATCTTCAAAAAAATCGTCTTGGCGGTTCCATATATAGGTGGTATTCATGTAACCACTAGTTGTGGCAACTGCAAACTCACTTTCTGAGGGTTCGATCACTAAATTTTCGAATTCTAATGATCTATTATTCAAGTTAACCAAACTAAGTTGGTAGTGATCCATCTCTTCAGGAACTACAAATTCACCATCTAAATCAATGGTGAGCGGGCCATCAATAATTTCGTCTCGATTATCAAAGAAATCTAACTGGACTTGAACCGATCCCTCGGGAACTACCTCTGCCTTAGCATTTACCTGATACTTAACCCCTCTTTTTAACAACGGTAATTGTGAAAATTCAGAATCACGAATATGGTAATTAAATTTTGATTTCCAAGTGTGGATTCGTTCTCCCGGACTCATCCGCTCATTTTTGAAATAAATTTTGCCTTTTTGATAGTTGATTACCGATCCAAAGCTGTACGTATTATTCATTCGTAACGGCCATCTAATCACAAAATAGTTACTCATCGTCTTCATCATCCTCCTGCGGGCTAAAGTCACGACCGTAGTTGGTTGTTAATATATTTTGGTATTGATTTTTAAACCAAGCACCGAGAGCACCAGTTTGATCATTATGCCGGCCAGTAAATCCTTTATGAATGATCCGCGACGTCGGTGAATGCTTACGTAAGAAGCGATCCAGTTTTTCAAATGCTTCCCCATCGTAATCGTCATCTTTCATATAGACAATTACAAAGTTAGTTTTTGAATGATCATGTTTAGTAAATGAATTCCAAAAAATATCGTCGGCCTGCTTAATATTCTCATCCGCGATTCCACCAGTTAACCGTAATACCACGTCTAAAGAAGTTGGAAATCCGCCAGGTCGGTTGATGCGTTCGTTAGCAGCAATCTCACCTAAGCTAGTTAAGGGCTTACCAACAATTACCCAGTCAGGATTGAGAAACGATGAGTAGTATAAACTAGCAAAGGTTCCCATCGAGAGACCGGATAGGATCAATTCATTTGGTTTAAAGCCTAATTTTTTCAGAGTTGACTGAATAAGATTGACAATTTGGCTCTCTAATTTCTTACCCCCAACGTAGAATGCGCCCCCAAGGATTCGGAAATCTTCAATTAAAAGACTTGGTCCCTTTAAACTCCGCATCATGTACATCCCTTCGACACCGGGATTAAAACGAAAACCGGAAAAGTACACCATCAATGGTGGTTTGAAATCACCGGGATCAAAGTAATGGTACAGCGGTTCTCCCATTGCTTCATCGTCAATTTCCATATCTTCACCAATTAGCAAAGTTCCTCTTCCATCGCGACCCTCGTTTAAAGTAATCGCTCCCATAGTTAGGTCGACATCCTTACCCTTAACCAACAGTTCAACAAGGATGAAGGCCCCATCGTCATTGACTTCTAGTGGAATGTCATTCTTTAGTTGATCATTATCCACCTCTTTGGAATAGTAAATTTGAGCATCCGCGGGGCTTATTAGTGAAACTCGTAACCGAACGTTAGTAGTGGGGTTATTACGTTTGAATTCCGTATGAATTTCCCAGAGCGTATTTCCCCCAACACCGATCGGGCCATCCCAATTAGCCACTCGTTGGTATTCCTCAATATCATTATCTATAATTCTTAGATAATTATGTCCCAATTGTTTTACAGTTCCCTTAAAAAGAGAATCAAATTGGATGTTATCAAAAGTGTATTTAAAACCAAGTTGGTCATTATAAAATACCTCTTTAAATTGCTTGGCCAAATTCTCTGCATTTGGAATGCTAATGAATTGAGCATTTTTCAGGTGGAGCGCCTGAGTAGCTTCCTTAGAAAGTTCCAGCCGGTCATCTATCAAAATGTTATTTGCTGGTAGTTCTTTTAAAAGGCTGCTTTGTTCAGCAGCTAAATATTCTGGTTGGGTAATTAAAAACATATCATGGCGAAAAGCTAAGTTTAGTTCTCCCTTGATGAGCAACTTCTTTTTTTCTTTACCGATTGGCTGATTAACAACTTCCAATGGAACGTCAAAAATTTCAAAGTCGTTCTCAATTAGTTCTGCTAATCCTTCAATCTTGGGCCCCAGATGTATAATTTTCATTTTACTCATAGTGTATCCTTCTCTCCCACCAATCGGATTGACGCCTAAATTCTAGTTGTTCCATATATTTAGCCGTGTTTACCAAGGCTACGTTCCAATTGCCTAATTTTTTCAAATAAAAATCTAGCCCTTGCGTTAAACTGTGCCCCTCTTTAACAATCCATCCGTTTTCCTGATCAATTACAAACGGACTTTCAACATTATTAATTTGGGGAATTCCGGCACTAATCGCATTAAACTGCATTCGTGCGTCATACGGTTCGCCCATATCAACCAAAATTCTTGCGCGTGATAAATCGTCAAAAATTTGATAGTCCTGCGGCTCCACCCTAATAAGGACGTTCGCAATGTCGGTAGCAAATCTCTCCCAGTCAATTTTTTCACTTGGCGCTTCTTCGCCAACCGTTACTGTCATTTCGCCATTCTTAATTGGATGTTCAATTTGCCATTCTTGCCACAGTCGGAACCGTACTTGATTTACTAAATTTTGCACTTCCGTTGCGTTGTTGGGGTTACGTAAAATCTTATCTAAGTTTTCCCGTTCTTCAGCTTCAGTGAGAAAATCGTATTGGCCGATTATCTTGTCCAAAATTTTTGAAGATACGATCCTCGCCTTGTCTTCATCAAGCGTTGCTATTATTAACCCAGTATTTTCATATTTTAAATAATAGTCCATTAATTCATTACACGCGTTTGTAATATTAGAATCATCATTTGCATCACCAATGTTCCAATAAACAATTAGTTGGCGTTCTTCATTACTATTTCCTAAACGCATGTCAGCGCCATACGGATAGCCTAGCTCTAAATGGCTTTGACTACGTTCATCAACTTCAAGCTGAAATTGTTCAAAAATTGCATAATTCGGAACCACAAAGCTAGCTGCTCCCCTAATTTGTGGAGTTAATTTTTTAATATCTGTCGAATCAACCGTTCCTTGGTGATCTAACACATAAGTGACTGGCATCTGCCTTTGAATTTTAAGCATCAGCGGTCGAATCATTTCGCCACTGCTAGCAATTAAGCCATCCGCTTGGGGATCAAATTCGTTTGCAAATTTCTTATTAACAAATTCTAGATATACATCATCCAAACTAGCGTATTCAGTATGGTTAAAATTATCGTAATTACTTAAAATTCGTACAGGGACTTTAGCATCAGGTTCATAACGCAAAACACATTGTCCAACTTCGTCAAACCAATCTTGCCGGACTAATCGATCCTCATCCATATACTTGGTTGAAGCTTTGAATCCACGGTCATCGTAGATATCAAAAAAGTGTTTTCCAGACTCAATGTTTTCCACAGTCTGAACAAACCCTTGACTATTACCAATCAACGTTGCTGCTAATTCATTTCCTCGGTATCCGAGCATTGCCCAAGGCCCCTGGACTATTCGCACGTCATCAGGGATCTCTAAACTCTCCGGGCCAAGCGGCATCCCGTCCGTTCGCTCAATCCCTAAAATGGCGTCCCAGAGGTTCCAAAATGGGAGGTTAGTTAATCCATTTACGTGTAAAAGATACCTTAGATTAGGCAAGAAATTTAGTACCAGTAATTTTACTGGTTTATCCCCGCTATTTAACAAACTGATCAAGTTTTTTAACGGATCGTGATTTAATTCTTTAATATCATTTGTCCATGCTGGGGCAATATAAAACATTCGCTTTACTCCTTATAACTTACAAAAGATCGTACTGCGTTCTTAAGTACATTGTCTTTAGCTGTTCTAACGTAGTGTCCATAATTGTAACCACGATTAAAATACTAGAATACGCAAACGTAAAATTAGTTACGCCCGGTACGTATAACCCAATTATTAATGGGGTTGCGATTACCGTTAAAAAGTATCCGTTGGCAGCTGTACTTAACCTAATTACGTGGTAATTCAAATATTTTTTGGTATCCTTACCTGGCGCAATTCCAAAAATATAGTCTCCCGACTTTTTTAAATTTTCTGCTTGGCGTTCCGTTTGCAGGTTCATAAAACTAAACGCGTAACTTAAGAACACTACGACTCCGCAATAAATTGCAATCCCGACTGGATTACTAAAATTAACGTACGTTTGAGTAAAATGGCTAAAACCACTATCCGGATTAAAATTAGCAATATAAGTAGGCATAATAAACACCGTAGTGGTAAACATGAATGGCATGCTTCCTGAAGTTAAAAAGCGAATTGGTAAGTATGATTCTGAAAAATCATTTTGGATATTTGGCCGCTGTAGCGGAATTCTTAATTCTGCCTTATTGAAAAATACGGTAGCAATAAAGACCACTAATACTGATACTATTAAGGCTATCCAAAGGTTGGTTGAAAACGTCTTAACTTGGTAGCTCCCCACTCCGGGACCGTGCATCACCATCATTGGCATGCTAATGAAGATTCCTGGCATAATCATAACTCCAGCACCGCCGACCCCGTATTTAGTTGTCATGTCAGCCATCCACGATACCATCATTGCTCCCGCAACTAAGACCATGAATGCCGTTGCCACGTTAAAATCAAAGCCCCATAGTTTGACTCCTGAAGGGGTGATTTGATCGCGAATTACAAACATAAATTGTAGTGTTTGAAGTATCGCAATTACTAAAGTAATCCACCGTTGGATATATCCTCGTTTTGAATCACTAATCTTGTCCATTAAATTAGTATTAACCAACTGAACGGCCTGAAATAAAATCATCCCAGTCATGTATGGTCCTAAACCAATCGAAAATAGCGATGCAAACCTATACTGTCCCCCAGTAAGCATTGAAACATTTCTCAATAAAGCTGAACCATTCAATGCTTTACGACTCATTTCAGGATCTAAGCCTGGAACAGCAATTTGCCGGCCTAATTCCATTAAAATAATCATAAACAGCGTAAAGGCAATGCTAGAAACCAACTCTTTTTTTTCACTACTTTTTCTCATGGAAATTCCACCTTAATTGATTCATTTTTACCAACGATCAAATCTGACAACAACATATATTTGATCGTATCGCGCCAAAATGATTTCTTCATTTGTTTAAATGAATTCATGGCCTCTTTTTCGTACTCAAATATCGGGTTATGCTGTCCTAACGCCCGACTAGATACTACCGTTTTTAACTGTGTCAGGTTATCCACTTGTTCAATCCAAGCCATGTCCAACGCCTTTAAAATTGACAGCCTCTTTAAGTAATTTTGCTTAAATTCGTTATCTAAAATTACTTTTTGATCTTCCCATTTTTGTTTTGCAATGTTTACAACGTATTGCTCAATTTGTTCGGGACTTTCCAGAATTTTAGAATCGATTTGTAAATTGTTGTAGTTATAATCCAAATTATTGATGATAAAGTCGCTCAATTTTTCCCTTGTTAGGTTCTTTTGGCGCGCGTATGCTTTAAAAAAGTTATCCCAAATTCGTTGCGTAATTTCAGTCAAGTCCCCATCAGACATTACGTAATCACGAAAATCATAAATCATTTCACGTTGAATCCGTAAGGTATCGTCCATTTTCACAGAACTTTTACGACCTGCTTCAGCTTGTGCATCCGCGGCTTGTTGCGCATGTTCTACAATATTTCGATCGCGCCGTCCTTTTAACGGTTCGCCGTATTTTCTTTTACCATCTTTAAGTGCTTGTGCTAAACGAATTCGATACTTTTCTACCCATTCGGGAGCATTCTCAATCACCACTTTATCGTCAAGTGAAACTAGAAAAATACTTTCTACAGGGTCTCCTTGTCGTCCGGCGCGCCCCCGTAACTGGTCATCTACCCGGCGGCTATCCATTCGTTCCGTTCCAATTACCAACAAGCCGCCCTTTTCTTTTACTCCAGGGCCAAGTTTAATATCAGTTCCCCGACCGGCCATTGAAGTTGCAACGGTAATCGCACCGGCTTGTCCAGCATCAGCAACGATCAGCGCTTCTTTAGACGCACTCTGCGCATTTAAAACGTTATGAACAATCCCATTTTTGAGCAGCACCCGTGAGTATAATCTCGACAACGATAACGAACCCGTTTTTAACAAAACCGGCCGTTGAATTTCATATGCTTTTTTCACTAATTTTATGGTCGCGTCAATTTTTTCGTCCATGGTTGCGTAAACAACGTCGGGACGGTCTATCCGAATATTCGGTTTATGGGTAGGCACCCTTAAGACCGGTAAGTTGTAAACGTCCATAAACTCCCGGGCAGACGTAACCGCGGTCCCAGTCATCCCGGAAAGCTTCTTAAACATCTTGAAGAAATTCTGCAACGTAATTGAAGCCATTGACCGAGTTTGATCAGTAAGGGGGACTTCTTCCTTAGCTTCCATCGCTTGGTGAATTCCAGATTCACGTTTCATCCCCGTCAGTGCCCGACCATTTTCGCTATCTAAAAGCAGTACTTGGTTATCGACCACCACATAATCTAGGTTACGTTTAATCGTATAATTTGCTTGTAGTGCTAATACCAAGTGACGATATAATTCGGACCATTTTGGAGAAACTAAATCGTCTACTCCTAAATACTCTTCTAAATGTTTGATTCCTGCTTTTGTGAACCAAACGCTCTTTAAATCTTCACTAAATTCGTAATCTTTGTCTTTTTGCAAACTTTTTACAATGCGATCCGTTGAGTTAAAAAGGTTCGATTGGACCCGCGGAGAACCCGAAATTACCAATGGCGTTTGCGCAGCATCAAGTAACACGGAATCCACTTCATCAACTAACGCAAAATTTAAATCGTTAAGCTTTTTATCTGTGACATTTTCCACCAAGTTGTCAGTTAAATAATCAAAGCCCAGCGCACTATTCGTTGTATAAACAATGTCATGGTTATAAACCGCATGCATATCTAATTCTTCGTCATCTTCGCTTACTCCGGCCGTACTAGTTAAACCCATCCAGTGGTAAACTTTACCGGTTTCTTCCGCATCCCGGTTTGCCAAATATCCATTTACCGTAACCAAAAAATTACCCGGGCCAGTCAGCCCGTTTAAGTACATTGGCATGGTGGCGGTTAAGGTCTTACCTTCACCGGTATTCATCTGGGCTACTGCTCCAAAGTGTAAAATCACGCCACCTAGCACTTGGTTTTCAAATGGTTTTAGCCCTAAAATTCGGTAATCAGCTTCACGGATGGTGGCGTACGCATCTACCAGAATCGAATCCAAACTTGCACCCTGTGCGAGTTTTTCTCTAAAGAAGGTAGTTTTTGCTTGCAACTGCTCATCCGTCAATTGTTGGTATTCTTTATCTAAAGCTAAAATCTTTTTAGTGATTTTCGAATACTTTCTGAGACGAAAGTCATTAAAATCGAATCTCATCTGTCTACCTCTATTCTTTATCGTACATTCAATGTAACACACCACGTTTATTTTTTACAGGAAGTATGTTACACGACGTTAATTTTTTTGCGATTTTACTTAGCCTATTTACTTTTAAGTAGAAAATTGTTTAAATGGCATTAAGAACAGCTCGTAATTAAAGGAGGTCTTTACCATTAATAATTCGTCCGAACAAAAAAGTCAGCTACTTGAAAAGGATATCGAAAAAAGGGTATCTTATGAGAAGGAAATCCAAACTCCTCCGCGTACACAAAAGAAAAAGAAGGGCCAAGCACCGGAAAAAATTATTTCCGTAGTTTTCTTCTTAATTATCTTAAGTAACTTAGTTTACATGGCCGTTGGTTTCATGCATCACTAACTAGTTCCTATTTTGGATTAGGGACCTTCCGTAATTGAGAAGGTTCTTTTTTATATTCACTGATTTTGTTGTATAAATTAGCCAACGCTTTCATAATTTAACATTCTTGATTTATATTACCCTTTAATGTTACACCCTTAACCAAGATTGTCTGTCTCAAGATTTTAAAAAAACAGCATAAAATAGAAAACTATTTTTTTGCATTAACTAAATTATCATTTATACAAAAACAGCCTTAAAATTATCGGCTCTCACCCAATTAATTTCAAAGCTGCTTAATCTAACCCACGGGGGATTTAAAATAGCTTTGCTAAGCTCTCTTCCCAGCCCATTTCTTTATAGTCAAATTGCTAACCACTGCTTAGTTTAGATCCCTTAACCCGCTTATTTATGTTTAAACCAGGCGCTACTACGTTCTTGGAACCCGTTAAAAATAGTACTAACCTCTCGACCGTGAATTAAGCGGTTACTAAAATAACGGTAGGCCACATAATTTGAAATCAACATTTCAAAATGCCCTAAATTGTAAGAAGCATCTCCCTGTTTGACTTTCAATTCGGCTTCGGTAATTAATTTAACCATAATTCCTAAATACTCGATTAAAACATCCCGAGTCCCCACCATCACACCTAAATTTAGGATTGGTAAATCATTATTTTCCCAAATAAAATCCCTCATGTAGGTGGGGGCATCATTACTAATAATTATCGACGTGTTAAAAATTGGGCTTGTTTCATCACCCATATACAAAATACCCTCTTGTACATTATCAAAAGGATAATTAAGCATTGTTACATCAGCCGCATCGGTTAGGGCAGCTTTTTTAATTTCTGGGTGGGCTTTTAAAAAGTCAAAAGCCAGTAAAAGCCGTTGGAAATACAAAGTTAAGTTAGGAAAATGTTCAAATAAGTCGAGATGAACAATGGTTAGTCCATCATCAACGTGCTCCCTGCCCGGCCCGTTCGTTAATACGTAATAAGGAACTTTAAAATCCGCCAAAGAGTCTGCTTGTTCCTTCACTTTTTCAGCAACGTCTACATTGCTATTGTCTGCTCCGTGAAGTTCATCGACCATATTAACGATGAATTCACTTATTACGACGTTTGGTTCCACTTTCATATAAAACTCCCTCATCTATGCTTTGGCACAACAATTATACCGGCCGTTAAAATTCCATCTCGTTAATTATAACTTCTACATAGTGAATTGTCTACGTCATCAATTAGCGTTCATTTTTTATTATTCGCTAGACCCTTCGTAATCTTACTTCTAGATAATTTTTACCTCTACTACCTTTCAACAGTAATTTCCTACTAAAAAAACCAGGAAAGTTTGTCAACTTTCCTGGCTTGGTTAATCGTTGTTACCCTTGGTAACCAATCGTCATCCCGATAATTAAAATAATTAAAACAATTGTCGTAATCGCTACGTACAGTCGATCCCCTTCCTTAGCAAAGGCGTAGATTGACACCACGACCCGCAAGACGGGGGTTAAAATTAGTAAAAAGATTCCCAACATTAAAACTGCGTAAGGCTTTAATTGCATAGCTCCTTGGAAAATCACTCCCAAACGGGTTGGTAAGGCACCAGCATAACCCGAACCGTTTTTTACTAACCATAAACCGATTCCGCAGATAATGACGATTGCGGAAATATAAACCCCTACTTGTAAAATACGGCCAATCAATAATTCGACGTGATTCATTTCTTTTTGTTTAGCGTTCATCTAAAAGTTCACCCCAAATCCTTTTAAAACCATTTGTAAGCCCATGTATAGCAATACCGGAATGAAGATTAACCGAATCCACCGGGGACGCAGGCGTTGCATAATTCGGCTTCCTAATTGGGCACCAAATAAAATTCCAATTGCTAAAGGGCCCGCAATGTCAGCATGAATCGAGCCGTTGAAGAAGTAAACCATCGCACTAGCTGCAGCGGTAACCCCCATCATTAAGTTGCTAGTGGCGCTGGAAGGTTTTAACGGCATCTTCATGATGTTATCCATCGCCATCACCTTAAACGCACCGCTTCCGATTCCTAAAAGTCCGCTAGCTAATCCAGCGCCAAACATCACTGCCGAACCTCCTGGAACATTTTCCACTTGGTAATTAATTTGTTTTTGCAGCGCCTTATCGTAGTAACTGCCGCTAAGGTTAAGTCGGTTAGCTAAACGATCGTTCTTTGCGCTACCCTCTTCACTACCCCCTTGACGAAGCTTTCGGTACATATTCCAACTCGAAAAAACGAGAAATGAGCCAAACAGTACGTAGAGGACCGTCGAATTAAAAATCCCGGTCATAATCGCCCCCACAATCGCTCCGACCGTGGTCGCAATTTCCAAAAACATTGCTACCCGCAAATTAAGCATCTCGTCCTTTAAGTAGGCAATGGTAGCACCTGAACTAGTCGCAATTACGGCGATGATACTTGCACCAATTGCGTATTTAATATCGAGTCCCATCCCAATGGTCAAGACCGGGGTGATAATCATCCCGCCCCCAATTCCAAGGATGGCGCCAAACACTCCGGCCAATAGACCGACCAGCAGTAAAATGATTAAATGACTTGCCATAGATCAAATTCTCCTTCTAACTTAATTAAGTTTTTAAAACTCTACGATTCTTAACTAGTATTTTAATCTAAAAAACAAAAGAGGTTGGGAAAAATTTCCCAACCTCTCCATGTTAATTCTTAATTTTGTTTGGGCTAATCGTGCGTCCCTTAAATTGTTAATATCTATTTATCTTCTTGGGTAGCAGGATCAGCGGAACTACTTCCTGAATGACTGCTATCTTCCGAAGAACTGTTGCTTGAAGAACTCGAACTAGCCGCCTTATCTTCATTTTCTGGTAATTCCGGTGCATCGGTTACGTAATCGTCAACCGTGGACCGGCCGTGATTTTGTTCGAGCAAACTAGTCTTGGATTTTTGCGCCTTCTTCAGATTCTTCAAGGCCGTCTTCTTAGTGTAGCTGTAATCCGCCTTATTGACCTTCTTAAACCAGTCTAAGTCTGCAAAGCGCAGCAAATCACCATTAATGATCCGGTCGGAATAATTCAACTCGTTATTAACGTACTGTTGAATTTGTTTAACCTCCCGTTTTTGACTAGCCGTTTCGTCAGTAATCTGTTCCCCAGTAGCCGTGTAGTACAAATCGCCACCGTACTTGGTGTACTTCTTAGAAACGAAATCTCCGTTTCGGAACGCCACAATTTGGTTATACTGTTTAGAATTAATGTCGTGCCCAAATTGATAAGCCCCTGGCGTATCAATTCCTAAGAGGTTCAATAGGGTTGGCATCACGTCAATTTCACCACTGTAATTGTGGTTGACGCCTCCCTTTAGACCCGGAGCATGAATCATGAACGGTACCTTTTGGAACATTGCCAAATCATAATTAGTAACCCCTTTTAGACCTAAAATCTTGGCAATTGCGGGTTTATGATTGTTTGAAATTCCATAATGATCACCGTACATCATGATCAAACTCTTGTCGTAAAGTCCGGTCTTCTTCAAGTAACTAATTAATTCCCCAACCGCTTGGTCAAGGTAATGGGCCGTTTGAACATATGGATCCACGGTTGAATCCCCCGTCTCCCACGGATCAATAGAAACATTTTTCTTTTCGATTCCGTAAGGGTAGTGGTTAGAAACCGTGATTAATTTTGCATAGAACGGCTGTGGAAGCTCTTCAAGGAACTTCGCGGACTGTTGTAAGAACAACTTATCCTTCATTCCATATCCACTTACGTAGCCCTTCTTCAACGAGTAGTATTGCTTACTGAAGAAGTACTGGTAACCAAATGATTTATAAGCGTTATCCCGGTTCCAGAAGCTAGCTACGTCCCCGTGGAAGGCTGCGGTAGTGTAACCGTGCTGATCCATAATTGCGGGCATGGATTGGAAGGTGTTGGTAGTACCATCCGTAACCATCGCTGATCCTTCAGGTAATCCAAACAACGAATTTTCTAACATCATCTCGGCGTCGGCCGTCTTTCCTTGCCCAACTTGGTTAAAGAAGTTGTCATAAGCTAGCGTGTTCTTGTCATTGTAGAACTTATTGATGTTAGGGGTAATTTCCTTTCCCTTCCACTTTTGGTTAATGACAAATTGTTGCAAACTTTCTAAGTGAATAATAATTACGTTCTTACCCTTCGCAACACCCTTATATTCGATGTTGGCGGGCACGTTATTCTTCTTTAAAAACTCGTTAATTGGTTTTAATTGAGAACTTTTGGCTTCTTTCTTCTTATTACTATTCTGAACGGTCTTAACGCCGTCGTATAAGGTGAAGCTTTGTAATCCCAAATACTTAACAATGTAGTTATTATCAAACGTCCGGGTCAACAATCCGGACCGGTTTGAATAAGCAAGGGCTAAGTTAGCGGCTAGAACCCCAATTGATAGAATCGTGACCGCTAATGAATTAACCAGCTTGAAACGTTGTTGGTCAATTTTAGCAAAACCAAACGCTAAAATTGCAATGACGAAGATTACATCCACGAACACTAAAAAGTCGGTTGGTCGTAAAATTCCCATCAAGCTTTTTCCCAGGTTATCCGATGCGGCACCCGAGCCCTTGATTAAGTTAAAGGTGATAAAGTCTGAAAACTCTCGGTAGTACAAAATGTTGGCAAACAGCCAGGTTGATAAGATTGCATCCATTACAATCATGTACCAATAGGCCCATTTACCTCGGATATATAATCCAATTCCAAATAATAGAATGGCAAAGCCAAGGGGGCTGATGGCTAAAATTAATTCCTGCATCCCACCTTGAACACCCAGCGTAAACTTAGTTTGGTACGCAATGTATGATTTCAGCCAAAACAGCCCGGTAATCAACATAAAGAACCCAAACTTGGTGTTCAATCCCCGGCGAAACTTACCCCATAAACGATTCATGCTATCGTTCCTCCACATGATATTTCTTAAATAACTTATCCATTATAGCCCATAATTTACTTGGTTGGCTGTTTGAATCGGTTACTTTAGAAAGTTTTATTTTTTAAAGTTTTGCGGTGAGTTCTACGTCAGGATACTTGCCTTTGAACCAGCGTTCCGCGAATTGATTTTCGAATAGGAAGAGCGGTTGTCCAGCGCGGTCCTTCACCAACAAATTCCGGGAAGACGACATTTTTTCGTCCAGTTGTTCCGGATTGATCCAGCGGGCAATTTTCTTGCCCATTGGTTGCATTACCACTTCCGAATTGTATTCGTTTTGCATCCGGAATTGGAACACTTCAAATTGCAATTGACCCACGGCGCCAAGGATGTAATCCCCCGTAGTGTAGTTTGTGTACAACTGCACCGCACCTTCTTGAACCAATTGCTGAATTCCCTTATGGAAGGATTTTTGTTTCATTACGTTCTTTGCAGAAACGCCCATGAATAATTCTGGAGTAAATTGCGGTAGCTTTTCAAATTGTACCGGCTGCTTGCCGGCGTAAATTGTATCCCCAATCTGGAAATTACCCGTATCGTATAAACCGATAATATCTCCAGCAACCGCACGTTCAACATTTTCCCGTGCGTCCGCCATAAATTGAGTTGAATTGGAAAGCCGCAATGTCTTACCAGTCCGTTTTAAAGTAACGTCCATTCCCCGGTCAAATTCTCCGGAACAGATCCGTAAAAAGGCAATCCGGTCCCGATGGTTAGGGTTCATATTCGCCTGAATCTTAAAAACAAATCCGGAGAATTCTTCGTCAGTAGGTTGAATTTGTTCGCCGTCCGCCACTTTATGCGCGGATGGTGCCGGAGCAAATTGTAAATAAGCATCTAGGAAAGTTTTTACCCCAAAGTTAGTTAAAGCTGAACCGAAGAAAACCGGAGTCAATTCACCCTTGGCAATCTTAGCCTCGTCAAATTGGTTCCCCGCTTCCTTCATCAAGTCCACTTCCATCATTGCGTCTTGGAAGACACTTTCTTCTTCAATGGGATTAGGTTCTTTTAGTTCCCCGTTACTATCAAGCGCTAAATATTCGGGCTCGTCAGTATGTAGTTCAATCCGGTTGTTGTAAATGTCATACAAGCCTGCCAGACCCTTTCCCATCCCAATTGGCCAATTCATTGGGTAAGCGTCAATTCCGAGAACTTCTTCTAGTTCATTTACTAGGTCGAGCGGTTCACGGCCGTCGCGGTCCAACTTGTTCATAAAGGTAAAAATTGGAATTCCACGCATCTTACAAATTTGGAACAATTTTTTAGTTTGGGGCTCAATCCCCTTTGCGGAATCAATCACCATCACTGCGGAGTCCACGGCCATTAGGGTCCGGTAAGTATCTTCCGAAAAGTCCTCATGTCCAGGAGTATCCAAAATGTTGATTCGTTTTCCTGCATAATCAAACTGCATCACTGAACTAGTTACGGAGATTCCCCGCTTCTTTTCAATTTCCATCCAATCTGACTTAGCATAGTTACCCGTCTTCCGAGCCTTAACCGTCCCGGCTTCTCGCACTACGCCCCCAAACAATAGTAATTGCTCGGTAATGGTGGTTTTCCCCGCATCCGGGTGAGAAATAATCGCAAAAGTGCGTCGCTTATCGACCGCCGCTTTTAATTCTGCCTGGTTCATATTCGTTCCTTTCCCTCTAAAAAATAAGATTGGAATCATTTTGATATCCCAATCTTAACTGTTGTCTTAATCTTTTTTATAATCACCAAGACCTAAATCACGCTTGATTTTAGTTGTCGAGATTCCTTCGGTCCGTGGTAAATAAATAACTTTACAGTAATCCTTGAGAAAATCAAATTGACCCTTCCAGTCGTCGCCCATTACGAAAATATCAATATCATTTTCCTTAACGTCATTTATCTTTTGATCCCATCCGCGTTCTGGAATCACTTCGTCAACATATTTAATCGCTTCTAAAATATACTTTCGGTCTTCGTACGGGGTGTAAGCTTTCTTGCCCTTAACCGCATTAAACTCGTCCGTTGATAAACATACTGTCAAATGGTCGCCTAATTCACGTGCCCGCTTTAACAACCGGACGTGTCCTTTATGCAACAGGTCGAAAGTCCCGTAAGTAATTACTCTTGTCAAGATTTTTTTCTCCTTGAAATAATTTATCTAACTCTGTAGATATTACCATATTAATAGCAAACTACCAAATTTAGCCTATTTTTCTGGCTTAACCTTTTCTTCAATCTTATCTCGGTCTAAAACCCAGATATGGTGGATAAAGTTAATTAAAACTTTAACAATTGCGTAAGTCGGTACCGCCAAAATCATTCCTAAAATTCCTGCAAGTTTTCCCGCTACCAACAATAAAATAATGATGGTTAACGGATGAATTTGCAAGGACTTGCCAATTACGTTCGGGTATATTAGATTTCCGTCCACTTGTTGGACAATTAAGACCACGATGATTACCGAAATTACCTGTTCGGGGGACTGGGCAATCGCCACTAGCAACGAAGGAAAAATCCCAAAATAAGGTCCGACATACGGGATGATGTTGCAAATTCCCGCGATCACGCCGAGCACCAACCCGTACGGCTGATGAATAATCATATAGCCAATCACGGTAAAGGTTCCCACGAAAATGCATTCGATTACTTGTCCAGAAATGTAAGAAGATAGCGTGTCACTCATCGAATAAAATAAATCTAACACACTTTTGCGGTTGTGTTCTGGGACAATCCGCGAAATTGTCGGAATTAATTTGTATCCGTCCTTTAACATGTAAAACAGAATAATGGGCACCGTAATCACGATGACCGTGATGTTAGTAAGCGCCGCGATAATATTACCGATGCTGTTAGTCATGTTCGCCAAAAATTGTTCCGCGTATTGGCCAATCTCACTATTCAGATTTTTTAGATACGGGTCAAAATCAACCTTGCGCAGCCAGGAGTGGTCGACTAGCTGAGGAATGGCAACCTGCAGTTTCTTGGCAATCATTGGTAAATTCCCTAACATTTGGGAAATTTGATCGATCAAACTGGGCAAGAAAGAGCTGATTCCCCAAGCAATTAGGAGCAGGAATCCCACAAATACCAACACCACCGCCCAGGTACGCGATATCCGAAACTTCTTATAATGGACCTTCATCAACAACTTCACCAACGGATGGAGCATGTAGTATAAGAAGGTCGCCAAGATTAACGGCATGAATACCGTGCTAATAAACGTTCCAATCGGGCTAAACAAAAAATCAATTTTAGTACAAACCCACAGTAAGGTCGCAATAATTAACAATTCCAACGACCAGTACATTAAGGGCGTTTTACGAAATTTTTCAAACATTTACCAGACTCCTCATTTTCATCTATGTTCAGTGTATTCTTTTTTAAAGAAAAGGGAAGTGCTCTTCACACCTCCCTTTTTTACCGAGTATTGCGCTCCGCTATATTCAGATAACGTTTGTACCAAATATTAATAAACTCAACCGAAAACGGTCCACGCTTTTTATTTATCCAATCCGTCAGTTCCCGTACACTATCCAGCAAAATCTGAATCGTGTCCGCGGAATAGTGCCACTGCCGACTGAACTGCTCGAATTCGTCCGTATCCAAAAGGCGCCGTTCGCCATTGGGAAACACCTTAACATCTAAATCGTAATCAATGTACTTGAGGGCTTCGCGATCCAAAACATATGGTGACGCAATGTTACAGTAATAGGAAACTCCGTTATCCCGAATCATCGCCACCACGTTAAACCAAGTATGCTTATTAAAATAAACCAGCGCCGGTTCCCGGGTCACCCAGCGGCGGTCGTTATCCTCGATCACCACCGTGTGATCATTACAGCCAATAAACTCGTCTTGACTATTTTTTAGAACCATTGTTTCACGCCAAGTCCGATGCAAACTACCATCATGCTTATAGCTTTTTATCGCAATATACTCGCCTTCCTTTGGTCCATCTGAGTATTGAGACATAGCATAAGCCTACTTCCTACAGCTGAAAGCTTTCAATTTCTCTTCAATTATACCAAAGTGGACTTTAATTTTGCACTATCCATTCCAGAAACTTAAGAATCATTTTCGTTTAAAAAACGTTCAATTAATTCCATTTCAAAACCTTTTTGATATAACGACCGTTTAATTTTAGTGGTTCGCTGGTATTCCGGTTGCCCCTGGTACCGCCGTAACAGTCGTTCACCCAATTTACGTAGCTTTTCGTATTCTGCATCGCTATCGACCGTAAATTCGATTTCAGCGAGTGCTTTTTCGATAATTTCGCTAGTGAAACCCTTTTGCATCAAATTTTGCCGAATTTTCAGCTGTTGTTGCCGGAGTGCTTGTGCCTGATGCCGTTTTTGCAGTTTCTGTCCGACCCGGACTGCTAGAGCCACCTGTTCAGCATCAGTAAATAGCTGCAATCCCGCTTGCAAGTCGTTTTCCAGCACCCCTTTTTGCCGTAAATGATTAATTAGGTACCGGGGCCCCTTGTCGCCCGTCCGCATCATCGTCCGCACGTAGCTTTTGGCGTACTCCCGATCGTCTAATAAATTCAAATCAGCTAGCTTAGCAATCACCGCTTCGATTACCGACTCCTCGTAATCCTGCTGACGTAATTTTTGGCGTACCTCATTTTCCGTACGCAACTGCCCGGTTATATAGGTTAGCGCAATATTATAAGCCTCAGCATTAGTTTCATACTCGCCAATTTCCTTTAATAAAGTGCCGTTCACGGCCATACCCTTACCTAACCGAAAGTGAATGAAGGTTTCCTCGCTAATTGGAAAAGCGTACTCGCCGTCCAAAAAAACGTTGTAACGCCCAGCTCGTTTTTGTGCGGTAATTTTAGTAATTTTTTTAGTTTCTTCAGAATTAATGTTAATCAACTCCTTTTTTGCTATACTTTGATAGGAAAATATTGGAAAGAAGGATCAAACTATGCCAACTGCAAAAGTTGTTTTTGCTACCATCACTGGTAATAATGAGGACTGTGCTGACATCATTACCGAAGCTTTAGAAGATTTAGGCGTGGAAGTTGACGAAACCGAAATTTCACAAACCGACGCTGCCGAACTTAAAGACTACGACATTAACGTCATTGTCCCCTACACCTACGACGAAGGGGCACTACCTGAAGAGGGGCTCGACTTTTACGACGACCTGGCCGACCTTGATTTGAGCGGCAAAATTTACGGAGTCGCTGGATCAGGAGACACATTCTACGAAGAATTTTATTGCGTCGCCGTTGACAAGTTTAGTGAAGCTCTCACTAAGGCTAACGCAACTAAGGGAACTGCCGATCTTAAGATTAACTTAGCTCCCGAATCGCAAGAGGATCTCGATCACCTAGATCAATTCGCCCAGGACTTGGTTGACGCCTATAACGCCCAAAATTAATTCTTGTATGTAGCAAAGCGTAGAAGCTGATTTGGTTCAGTTTCTACGCTTTTTTACTTTCAAACTTTTACTGTTGAATCCTAACCACCACGGCTAAAGTTTTCCTTCAACTCTATTATAACAAAGGTACTTGCCAAAAAAGCTAAACCCGCCACTTAAAGACGGGGGCGCCTCATAATCGTGACGGGTTTATTTTTTGGGTTAAGCTAATTGCCCGGGAAGGACGCGCTTTTCTTTTGGCGGAAATTGCTGGTCAAATTTATTAACGTCGCTTTCACTGACGTAATATGCTGAAGGCGTGTAGTAGAGTGCTCCTTGTACTTGCTCAAAGAAGCCTTCCCGTAATTCCTTTGCCAAAAAATATGGGAGTTCTCCGTTTTCAGGTTCACCCGCATAACGAATTCCCTTAGTAGCTGCAACTTCAAAACCAGCGTGTTTATAAAAGGCTAAGTTACCTTCAATGCATAGTGCGGAGGCCCCCCATTTACGTGCTTGAGCAATTCCATAATCGAGCAGCTTTTTCCCATACCCCTTCCGTTGGTAAGCCGGGGCAATTGATAATGGTCCAAATGTTAAAACGGGCACTTCATTCCCGTTTTTATCAACCATTTTTGCCTTCACAAAGCAAATTTGCCCGATAATTTGGTGGTCTTTTTCCATTACTAAGTTAAGCTGAGGGACAAACTCGCGACTTTTCCGTAAGACATGTAATACGTAATGTTCATAACAACCTGGCCGATAAACGTTCCAAAAGGCTTCCCGAACCATCGCTTCCGTTTTCCGGTAGTCAGCTGGTTGTTCTAACCGAATCAAATAATCTTTTTCCATTTTAACGATCCCCTTAAGAATTGAATTTAATGGCAATTCCAGAAGATTTGTAAGCCAAACCTTCTGGCTAACCTACAATCGCTAAGGTGCTGTAATTAATCATTCAACCTTCTCCTTAATGAATTTGTTTTGAGCTTATCAAAGAGGGGTAGAAAATTCAAGAAAATACCCTACAATTACAAATTTCCAGAATCATTTTAATTGTCATTGGCCTTATTTTGGCTAACTTAGCGGGTAATCATTAAAATAACTGCCATATGTAAAAAGTGTACCCCAGTATTCAATAGGGGTACACTTTTTAGTTCACTAAGCATTTTAACTAATTAATTTTGCCTTTTAGTTTCCATTTACAGAAAACTTATTATTCCTTCGTCGCCTAGCTCCTCAACATTACTGTGACGCTCTCAACGGTTCGGATCTTGCCAATCACTCGTCGCCTTGCTCCTCCTTCTTGGAGTCCTATCGCATGGAGCGTCTCTAGCAATCTCTTCGTCGCCTAGCTCCCCGACATTACTGTGACGCTCTCAACATGCGGCGTCTGCGGGAACTGGTCTACCGGCGTGATTGGTTGATCCACTTTGTAGCCTTGAGCCTGGAACCGGTCGATGTCCCGGACCAAAGTCGCCGGGTTACAGCTGACGTAAACCACTCGTTTAGGAGCCATTGCCACAGTTGCGTCAATCACACTTTCGTCGAGGCCTTTGCGTGGTGGATCCACTACCACAACATCTGGTTGCATCCCTTCAGCTTGCCACTTCGCCATTTGGTCTTCCGCCTTGCCGACCACAAATTTAACGTTCTTAGCTTGGTTTTGGACGGCGTTAACCTTCGCGTCCTGAACGGCTTCCTTAACAATTTCGACTCCGTAAACTTTCTTGGCAGCTTGCGCCATCGCTAGGGAAATCGTGCCAATTCCACTATAAACGTCCAAGACCGTTTCTTTACCAGTTAAGCCGGCTTTTTCGATTGCTAGCTGGTAAAGCTTTTCAGTTTGCACTGGGTTAACTTGGTAGAAGGAATGTGCTGAAATAATGAATTTTTGACCCAACAATTCATCGTGAATAACTGATTCACCAGCTAACAGGCGATCTTCCTTCCCCATAATAACGTTAGTCTGCTTAGGGTTAATATTTTGAATTACGCTAACTACCCCATCAATTTGATAAATAGCTGCAGCAATTTCGTCTAAATGGGGAACTGAGCTGGTGCGGGTGATCAACACCACCATAATTTCGCCCGAACGCCGGCCCCGACGAACCATGATATTGCGCACTACGCCGCGTTGGTTAATTTCGTCGTAAGGTTCAATTTGGTATTCGCGTAAAATGTCTCGAACTTGGAGGATTACTTGGTCAATTACCGGATCTTGAATGTAAAAATCTTCGATCGGTACTAAATCATGCGAGCCGCGCTTGAAAAAGCCGGTGGCTAACTGTCCCTTAACTTTTCGAACCGGAACCTGCGCTTTATTTCGGTATCCCGTTGGGTTTTCCATCCCGACCGTTTCCGCAACTTCAATTTGTTCCAAGTGGGACTTTTGCAATAAGTTTTTAATTTGAGTTTGCTTAAATTTTAATTGCGCGGGGTACGCAATGTGTTGCAACGGTGCAATTCCCGTTTGCGTATACGTAGCATCGTTTCCCGCAACCCGGTCTGGGCTTTCCACTAGAACCTTTTCCACCCGGCCAAACGCAAAATTTTTCTGCACTTTAGTGATTTTGACTTGAATTTGTTCGCCTGGGATACTGTCGGCAATGAAAATTGGAAAATGCTCGATTTTAGCTACGCCCATTCCTTGATAAGTTAAGTCGGTAATGTCGACCGTATATGTTTGGTTTTTTTCTACTGGTGCTTTAATTTTCATTGATTTCCCCTTATTGATAATCTAATAAACAGAGTGGGACAAAAGCCGGGTAGTTTGTGAGCATTAACCGGAAATCGCCGGTTCCGACTGATGTTGCCGGAATTACCGATTTCAGGTTAAGCGGAGCAAACTGACTTTTGTCCCACATTTTAGCTTCATTTAAGTTAATGGTTCAAAATGCTTTCCAGTGCTTTATGGTTCCTTGAAAAACACTTTTGATTTTAATGCATGACGATTAGAAGTAATCAACCGTAGTTAGTCACGGTGCATAATCACTCTTGATCATCCTGTGATAGGTTTTGAACTTCAGCAACAAATTGTTCTTCAACTTGGCGGTACTCATCGTCTTCCGGTTCACTGACCGGGACACTATCTAAATTAGTAAACATGTCGATATGCCGTTTTAAGTTCTTGAAAACCATTGGAGCGTCACCACCATATTCGCCATCTAAATTAACCATGACCCGTTCATTAACCGGGTTAACGACGACCTTACGCGCCTTCCGGTAAATAATCCGCGGGTCGTCAACATGCTTGCCGTTAAGCGCCTTGACCATCAAGTGTAACAGGTCAGGTAAACTACTAGATTTCACGATGATCATGGTGAATTTTCCATCATCTAACGAGGCGTCGGGCACAATTTGTTCAAAGCCCCCGATTGAATTAGTTAACGCCAAGAAGAACATGGACGCTTGCCCATGGAAATGTTCTCCGTCATACTCAATATCCATCTCGACCGGCTTCACCCGGGGCAACATTTCTGCCCCCTTCACGATGTAAGCTAAGTATCCAAAAATACTCTTCAAGTTGGATGGCACGTCGTAAGTCAATTCAGTCAGCAAACCACCCGCTGCGATATTAATGAAGTAGTTATCACCGGCTTTACCAATATCCATCTTCATCCGTTGATTTTGGAGCACTACCTTTGCGGCCGCCACCGGATCTTCCCGTGGAATCCGCAAAGCCCGGGCGTAGTCGTTGGTGGTTCCAGCAGGGATGATTGCTAATTTAGGGCGCCGGTGGAGCGGAGCGATTCCGTTGACCACTTCGTTAATGGTCCCGTCGCCGCCCGCTGCCACAACTAAGTCAAAACCATCCTTAGCAGCTCGGTGCGCTTCGTTTTTGGCAGAATTAGGTTCCGGAGTTGTTGCAAATGCACTGGTCTCATATCCCGCCTTTTCAAATACCGCCAGAATTTCAACTAAATGCTGCTTGATCATTTCCCGACCTGAAGTCGGGTTGTATATAATACGCGCACGTTTTCGCATCGCACGTTTTCCTCCGCTTCTATTCCACTAACGAGCGTTGAGCTCTTGCATTAAGATTTGATTTACCACCTTCGGGTTCGCCTGTCCCTTAGTTTGTTTCATGATTTGCCCAACTAAGAAACCAACGGCCCGATCTTTTCCGTTCTTAAAGTCAATTACTGATTGTTCGTTATCATCAACTACTTGCGTAATGATTGGCTTCAAAACTGCTGGATCGGAAAGTTGTACTAAGCCCTTTTCCTTTACCCAGCTAACTGGTTCTTCACCCTTAGTAATTGCCTTGAAGACTTTCTTAGCAATCTTCGAAGAAATGGTTTCGTCACTGATCATCTTAACCATGCTAGCAAGGTGTTCTGGCGTAATCTTCGTGTCTTGTAAGTCAACCTTTTGATCGTTCAAGTAGGCGTTTACGTCACCCATTAAGTAGTTAGCAACCAACTTAGGATCTGCATCAAAGGCAATTGCTGCTTCGAAGAAGTCGGACATTTCCTTCGTTTGGGTAAGCACCATGGCATCGTAGTCACTTAAGCCCAGTTCGTTAACGTAACGCGCACGCCGTTTACCAGGCATTTCCGGCATCTTATCTTCTACCGCCTTGATCCATTCGTCACTGATGGTGATGCTTGGTAAATCTGGTTCAGGGAAGTAACGGTAATCATCCGCGCCTTCCTTAACCCGCATTAGGATGGTTTGACCTGTAGCTTCATCGTAACGCCGGGTTTCTGGACGTACTTCTCCACCGGATAACAAAAGCTTTTGTTGCCGCTTTTCTTCGTAAGCCAATCCCTTCCGGACGAAGTTAAAGGAATTGATATTCTTCAATTCGGCCTTGGTACCATAAGTATTTGAGCCTTCCGGACGGATGGAAATGTTAACGTCCACCCGCATGGAACCTTCTTCCATCTTCACGTCTGAAATCCCAGTAAACTGAATCCGTTGCCGAAGTGCTTCCAAATATGCGTAAGCTTCGTCCGGTGATTCGATGTCTGGTTTAGAAACGATTTCGATTAACGGGGTTCCCTGTCGGTTCAAGTCGACGTAGGAGTAGCCGTTAGGGTTATGGGTATTCTTACCAGCATCTTCTTCGATGTGCATTTCGGCAATCCCAACTTTTTTCTTCTTACCGTCTACTTCGATTTCAATCCAGCCGTCCGTTCCAATGGGCGTATCCGCTTGGGTAATTTGGTAGGCCTTAGGATTATCTGGGTAGAAGTAATTCTTCCGGTCAAAATGCTCGGTCCGGGCAATGTTAGCATGCAATGCCTTGGCAGCCATCATTCCGGCTTCCACAACCCCTTTGTTAGTTTGGGGCAAAACGCCGGGGTATCCCCAGTCAATTACGTTAGTATTTTCGTTAGGCTGATCCCCAAATTCTACGGGTGAAGGACTAAATATTTTGGAATTAGTTTTTAATTCGATGTGGACTTCAAGTCCGATAGTGGTTTTAAAATTCATTATTTGTCCTCCGTTTCAGGGTGTTTTTGGTAAAAATTAGTTGCCGCTTCAAAAGCAGCCCCTGCTTGATACATAGTTTGTTCGTCAAATGGTTTAGCAATCATTTGTAAACCAACCGGCATCCCTTCGCTGAAGCCTGCTGGTAATGACATTGCTGGCAATCCCGCTAAGTTAACTGGGATCGTCAACACGTCGTTCATGTACATGGTCGTTGGGTCATCAACTTCCGCACCAATTTTATAAGCTGGAGTTGGTGCAGTTGGCCCAATGATTAAGTCGTAATTTTCGAAAACTTTATTGAAGTCGTCAATGATTAAAGTCCGCACTTGGGCAGCCTTCTTGAAGAATGCATCGTATGATCCAGCTGAAAGTGCGTAAGTTCCCAACATGATCCGGCGCTTAACTTCGTCGCCAAATCCTTCGGAACGGGATTTTACGTAAACGTCTTCTAGGTTCTTTACGTCGTCCGCCCGGTAACCGTAACGAATCCCATCAAAACGTTGCAAGTTGGAAGAAGCTTCTGACGAACCAATGATGTAGTAAGCCGCCACCCCGTAGTTACTCCGTGGTAGGGAAACTTCTTCGACCGTTGCTCCTAAATCCGTTAACGTTTGAACGGCTTGTTTGATGGTTGCCTTAACGTCTTCATTAATTCCTTTGCCAAGGTATTCTTTAGGAAGGGCGATTTTCATCCCTTTAATGTCTTGTCCAATCTTAGCCGTGAAATCAGGAACTTCCTTATCCGAACTGGTAAGGTCCCGTTCGTCCATTCCAGCAATGATGTTCAATAAGGCTGCGTTATCCTTAACCGTTCTCGTCATCGGACCGATTTGGTCTAAACTTGAACCAAATGCAATTAATCCGTACCGTGAAATCCGGCCGTACGTTGGTTTTACCCCAACAATTCCGGTATAGGAAGCTGGTTGGCGAATGGAGCCCCCAGTATCTGAACCAAGTGCGGCAATCGAATTACCAGCCGCGACCGTGGTTGCTGAGCCACCAGAAGAACCGCCGGGAACTTTAGTGTGGTCCCACGGATTCCGGGTCGTGCCGTAGAAAGAAGTTTCTGTTGAACCACCCATCGCAAATTCATCTAGGTTGGTTTTTCCAATAACGATCACGTCGTTAGCCTTTAAACGTTCAATTACCGTCGCGTCGTAAATGGGCGTAAAATTACTCAACATCTTTGAAGAAGCGGTCGTTTTTAAGCCCTTAGTAACGATGTTGTCCTTGACGGCAATGGGAATTCCCGCCCACAAATTGTCAGGGTCAACGCCCTTTTCGTCAATTGCTTGTGCTTGTTTTAAAGCTTCGTCGCGGTTAATGGTGACAAAGTCGTTTAAAACGGCTTGGTCAGCTTCGATTTGGTCTAACGTTTGGGATACCAACTCCGTAACGGTTAATTCCCGGTCAACCAATTTTTGATGGAGTTCGGTCACCGTAATATCAAAAAACTTCATTATGCTTCCTCACTTTCATCAAGAATTGCGGGAACCCGAATGAACCCGTCTTCAGTATCGGGTGCGTTATTTAAGAGTGCTTCCTTATCTCCTGAACGAACGGCTTGATCTTCGCGCATCCGGTTCAATTGATCAGTTACGTTGAACGTTGGTTCCACATCAGTCGTATCGACTTCGTTTAATTGTTCAACCAGGTCGATGATGTCCTCGAATTGATTTGTAAACTTTTCTAATTGGGCATCATCTAATTTTAATTTAGCCAACGTAGCTACGTGTGCTACGTCGTTTTTGGTAATGTTATTTTCAACTGTCATTGCTTGCTTCCTTTCAGAATTAATAGCTTGTAAAGACGTGCGAACTAAAGGTCTTATCCTTTGATGAACGGGATAAGAAGCTTTGAACGTCGTCACTCGAACGAATCGTAATGTCGATATTTACCCCGCTTGGCAGGTATTTTTCCGCCTGGGTCGAAACAAACTGCGTGAAACTATTAATTTCTGTCTCACTATAGAATTGAGTGGTAATCGTCACGCTCATTCCTTGCATTGAATCCCCTTTGTAACGAGCCTTCGCGGTAATTCCGCTCAAGTTAGGGAAGAAACTTTCCACTTGAGTTTTGAAATTATCAAAAGCAGTCGAATCGTTGCTATTCGGCGTACTTTCGTTATCCCCGATTGGGTAAACCACGTTCTTATAATCCAAGTTTTTCCAACTAGCTAGCTGATTGCCCTGATTATTAGAATACCGGATAAAGGTTCCCCCGGTCAAACTATCATTAGACGCTTGTTTATAAACGGCAATCACAATCGGAATATTTTTGAATTCGTCTTTCTTCCGCAATCGTTGCAGTACTTCTTTAGCAATCCGCGTACTTTGCTCTTTAATTTCCGCGTCCGAAATTTTAGTTTCGTATTCTGCACCGTACTGCTTCTTTTGATAATAGTCGACCGTGTTCATTGCTAGTCCAATCGTGACCCCCTTCAACTTCAAGGAGTTCCCCGATTTTTGCATGTAGTCTTGTTCTTCAAGTGCTTGCAAATAAATTGGGTTTCGCTTATCAGGATCTTTAGAACCATTATCCTTCGGATTGAGACCATCAGGGTTCTTCTTGGACTTCCGGTCTAGCCAACTTTGAACCGTATCCGAACTAAGATATTGCCCCTCTTGGAAAACGTATTTGGATGGCGCAAAAACTTCTTTGGAGACGTCTTGCAAGCCCGTTTCAAAACTCTTCGTATTATTTACGTTGCCATTTTGATCCGCAGTTAACCCGCGGGACTTGCTGACCACGTACTTTCCGTTTTTTATCACTCCGGCGTATTGTCCAGAAGAGGAGCCCGTTGTTTGATAAGTTGTCTTTTTATTTTTTTCACCGGTCACGTTATTGGTTGCCGACGACATGGAAGAATTATTTAATCCCCCACAAGCCGACAAACCGACTCCGAGTAATAACGTGGCAACTAATAAACTGATTTTTTTAGTTACTTTCATAGAAAAGTTCCTCAAACTTTCGTTATATACCTAATTATACCGCTAAAATAAATCACATCTTGTCTAATGCTAAGCTTAGTCCGTAACCCGCTTAATCGGTGCAAAGGCTGCTAATAGACGCTTAATCCCCTGATCTTTAAAGGCGATGTCTAATTCCACGTCTTCGCCGGTCCCAGAAACCTTAACCACCGTACCAACGCCCCAAGCTTTGTGTTGCACTTTATCGCCGGCCGCCCAACTAACTTTTTCCGCGCCAGTACCTTGGTTGGTAGATACTTTAGCCCGTTGAGTACCGTAAACACTAGCAGTTGCCCGGGCGTTTCGTTCCCGATCAAACGGATATTTGTTTCTACTGCTTGAGCTGAATCCTTGAACCTGTTCGTTTTCGTCTTGTAAATATTCTGCGCTAATTTCCCCAATAAAGCGAGATGCAGGATTATTTTGTGTCCGTCCGTATAACATCCGGGAATAAGCGTTCGTTAAGTATAACTTCTTTTGTGCACGGGTAATTCCCACGTAAGCCAACCGACGTTCTTCTTCAAGTTCGTCAGGATCGGTAGCCGCCCTGGATAATGGGAAGACCCCTTCTTCCATTCCTACTAAGAAGACTACGGGGAACTCAAGCCCCTTCGCCGCGTGTAGGGTCATCAGCGTTACTGCCGATGGTTCTTCTTCTACATCGTCTTGGTCAGAAACTAAGGCAAGGTCTGCTAAAAAGTCCACCAAGCGAACGTTATCACCATTTTCATCAGCAACTTCGGTCCCTTCCGCGTCGTTTTGTTCGTCAAATTGCTTGGTTACCGTGAGGAATTCGTTGATATTTTCTAACCGAGCTTCCGCTTCCATGGTTCGGGTTTGTTCCAAGGCAGCCCGGTAGCCGGTTTTATCTAGTAAAGTTTCCGTTAATTCCGTGATGGAAAGAAATTCGGCCGACTTCCGTAAAGCATCGATTGTCTTGGCAAAATCTTCAATCGCGTTGCGCGTGCGTCGAGCAATTCCGTTAGCAATTTGCACGTTGCGCGCCGCTTGTAAAAGCGACCAACTATTTTCGTCCGCAAATGCCTGTAGCTTAGCCATTGAAGTTGCACCAATCCCTCGTTTGGGTTCGTTGATTACCCGTTCAAAACTCATGGAATCCTCTTCGTTAGCGATTAACGTGAGGTAACTGAGAACGTCCCGAATTTCCTTGCGGTCGTAGAACTTATGTCCCCCCACCATGGTATAAGGAATGTTGGCCTTCACGAAGGTATCTTCAATCAATCGGGATTGCGCGTTCGTCCGGTATAGGATTGCAAAATCACCGTAATCAAAATTATTTTCTTCAATTTGTTTGCGAATTTGTTGAACAATGAAATGGACCTCGTCATTGCCGGTTTGCCCCCGGTAGTACGAAATTTTAGCCCCTTCAGCATTATCCGTCCACAATTGCTTAGGCTTGCGTTCCACGTTGTTAGCAATCACGTCGTTAGCCGCGTTCAAAATGTTTTGGGTAGAACGGTAATTTTGTTCCAACATAACCGTGTGCGCGTCGGGATAATCGGATTCAAAATTCAAAATATTTTGCATGTCGGCACCCCGCCAACCGTAAATACTTTGGTCAGAATCCCCCACTACGCATAGGTTCCGAAAACCTTTTGCCAGCATGGTAACCAATTGGTATTGCGCTTGGTTAGTATCCTGGTATTCATCCACGTGAATATAGTGGAATTTGTTTTGATAAAATTGCAACGTTTCGGGACTTTGTTCAAACAACCGAATTGTTTGCATGATTAAGTCGTCAAAATCCAACGCTTGATTGGCTTTTAACCGTCGTTGATATTCGTCATAAATCTTACCAACCGCCTCATCATGCGGGTTACTTGCATTTTCTTGGTAATCTGCCGGAGTCATTAAATCGTTTTTGGCGTTGGAAATCTTTCCCAATACCGACCGAGGATCGTATACTTTTGGATCGTAATTCAAATCTGCAAGTACGTGTTTGATCAGCGTCCGTTGTTCACTAGGGTCAGCGATTGAAAAAGCCCGGTTGTACCCGATCTGTTCAATGTCACGCCGTAAAATTCGTACGCACAACGCATGGAAAGTGGAGACCCAAATTTCAGATGCCACTTCGCCCAATAAATTAGCCACCCGTTCACGCATCTCCCGAGCCGCCTTATTGGTAAAGGTAATGGCCAAAATGTTCCAAGGATTTACATCCTTTTCTTCAATCAAATAGGCCACCCGGTGCGTTAACACCCGTGTCTTTCCACTACCAGCACCCGCCATGATCAGCAACGGGCCCTCCGTTGTTTGGACGGCTTGCTGTTGCATATCATTAAGACCTTTTAATAAATCATTTTCAGGCAATTCGTTCAATCCTCTCTATTTGTAACTAAAAAACAACCACAGACCATTATAGCAAAAAAGCCGGTTCATTAACCGACTTTAAAGCGACTTTTACCAAACATCTGTATTATCAATTTGCTCTTGAATTTGCTTGACGTTGTCGCCATCCGCCAACACGTAGCCCACGTGATTTTCATCCTTGTGTTCGCTAACCTGCGGATAGAAATGGAAGTGCCAATTATCTTTGATTAACCACTGTGTTTTAATTTTTTGCATTTGCGGTTCGGCAACGTTCAACATGATGGTCGGCACTTGAAGCCGAATATCACTGATCACCATCCCACTGAGGGCCCGCAAGGTTTCTTCGTAAACCGTCGTATTCGAAGCTAAGTTAAAGATATTTTGGGAACGGTGAATTCCAGGAATCAACCGTTTTAAGTAAATTTCTCCATCTTGGACGTAGAACACAATTGAAAAGACCCCTACGTATTCAATTGAATTGGCGATTTTCGTTGCTTGTTCCAATAGGTTATTTTGAATCCGCGGATCAATATCTACCGGAACCCGGGTTTCTTTTAAGTGATGGTTTTGATAGATATTTTCCACCATTGGGAACATTTTTTGCCGGTGGTTTTGGCCCTTTACTACGCTCAACGCCACTTCGCGACCAGTGTCTGGCCATGATTGTAGTAAATAGGTCCCCCGTTCGAGCAATGGAGCCGCCTTGGGAACGTCAATTTCACTTTCCAACAGCAAGCTTTGTTCATTCAACGGATCTTTCAAGATTGGTTGTAAAATTCCGGGATACCCAATCTCATTAACCGAATCGTATAAATCATCCAAATCGACGATGGTAACGTACGGTGCCGTTTTAATTCCGAGTTGTTCCATCGTGGCCTTTTCAATGATTCGATCTTGGTTGAGCTCAAGTAACTGGGTTCCTTGAGGGATGGAAACAAATTGTTGTAGGTATTTAATGATCTTAATATCGACCATCTCAGATTCGTACATCACAATTTTGCAACGTTCCGCAAATCGTTGAAGTTTTTCCCCATCGTTTAAGCTTCCCACGAAACTTTTATCCGCATAGTGAACCACTTCATTTTGCTCCGACGTGACGTAAACGGAAACTTTAAAGCCCATCGACTTAGCGGTGGTTACCAATTGAACACTGGAACGCCCTTCGCCGATAATCCCAATCATATCACCTGGATAAATAATCTTTTTCGAAGTAATTACCTCATTTTCCACTTTTGATCATCCTGCCTGTTCCTCAATCTATAATTACTCAAATTCAACTTGACCATCGTCAGTTAACGCCTTAATTTTAGCTAAGGACTCTAGTTGCACGTTGCGATCCTTGATGATTTGACTTCCCTTTTGGAAGGTCTTTTCAATCACGATTCCGACGCCCACCACGTCGATTTTAGCAGCGTCCGCAATGTCAAATAAACCGGACACGGCTTGTCCATTAGCTAAGAAGTCGTCAATAATTAGTACCCGATCGTTAGAATCAATGAACCGTTTAGAAATCGAAATTTGATTGCTGGTTTGTTTGGTATATGAATAAACTGACGCCGTATATAAGTCATCTTTCAACGTTAAACTTTTGTGCTTCCGCGCAAAAATTACCGGAACATCCATTGCCAATCCGGTCATTACTGCGGGAGCAATCCCTGAAGATTCTACGGTTAAGATTTTAGTTACCTTTTGGTCCTTAAACAACCGCGCGAATTCTTTTCCAATTTCAAACATTAATTGTGGATCAACTTGATGATTTAAGAAGCCATCAACCTTTAAGACATTGTGTGGTAAAACAATTCCTTCTGATCTAATCTTGTCTTCAAGTAACTTCATCCCGTAACTCCCCCTGAATTATTATTTATCATATTGATTTAAATTATATTTTTGAATCAAGTTAATTAACTTGGCTGGATAATCCGGATCCGTGGCGTATTGAGCGTCGTACAGCGCTTGGGCAGCTTGCTTATAATCACTTGCTGTAATTACCGCTTGATATTGCCGAGGATTCCAATTAGTCCCGTTCACCAGTAGTAACGAATGATCACGCATTGATTCTTGCCACGAAGAATAGACTTTAAAACGGGCCGCCACCGTGACCCATTTGCCGTTTACAAATTCCTGCGTTTTAAAATAACGACTGTTCTGATCGGAGTCACCTTTAATTCCGTAGTAATTATTAAACTTTTTGGACAACGTGCTTTGTCCCCAGTCTGATTCTAGAATTGCCTGAGCCATCGTAATGCTCGGCAAAATACCATATTGCCGCTGCATCTGCTGAGCATATGGCGCAATTGTTTTTATAAACTGTTGGTGACGCTGTGCGGTGGCACTGGTGGTGGTCAAGTTATCCGTAACCTGGGTAGCTTCCGTGCGGAGCTTCATTCCCAGTTCAACTACCAAGCATACCACTAAAAGCAGCCCAATAATTGACGAAACTTTTAACTGTCCCTGCTGATAAAAAAAGTTATTCTTTCGCCTACGTTTTTTCTTCGCCACTGGTGGTCAAGACCCTCCATTTTAGTGTACATTCTTAGTTTAACCGAAGCACCTTAAAAATAATAGTCCGGTTCCCCGAGATTAAACAAAAAATAATTTTTTACTGCTTAAAACGTTGCTGCCCGATTTTAGAAAACTTCAAGAGTGGCGTAGCTAGTAGTGGCGCAATAATTCCAGCAGCAATTGCTTCGGGAATACCGTGCATCCCGGCGACCGTTAGTAAATATGGCATCAGTTCTTTTAAATTGAGCGCCGTGTATACTTGGGAACCGTTATGGTAGAAGACGTAAATCAGGCTCAATACTAACACCGTGTTAACTAAAGAACCGACGATTGCGCCAATTAAGAACGTCGCTTGCTGTGGAACCCGCGTTTTTATCAGCCAATTAACTAACCAGCCGGTAATAACCCCGATTAGAATTCGGGGGACGATTGAAATTAGCGGATTAACCATTACTACGTTGCCTAACGCGCTAGAAGTAACGGTAATTGCGCGAAGCCAATCCACCAGGCCCCAAATTCCGCCGATAATTCCACCGTCAACGGGGCCTAGAAGAATTGCCGCCACGATAACCGTAATATGAATGGTAGTAATTTCTAATGGACCAACTGGAATGTAGCCGATTAAGGGCACGTAATTTTGAATAATAATAATGGCTGCAAATAAAGCTAGGATACTGATTTTTCGTGCATGATTTGCCTGTTGCATGGTGTAAACCCCTCGCTGAAAAAAGATTGGATATATTATAGCATGAGAGCGCACCATCCTCTGGGTAGTTTGTGAGGATTAACGTAATTTTACGGTGAATTTAGCTTTTTAAATTTACCGTAAAATTGGGTTAACCGCAACGAACTGGAGGATGGGGCGCGTTTTGGCTTCGTAGCAAAGTCCCGTTTAGTTAACAAGGCTGGAAGGTAGAACTACATCTTAACCATCTACCTAACAAATCTCCACAATAAAAGCTTGCTAATTAGGTTACAGAACGCTATTGACAGTCTCAATTACTCCCCCCGAAAGTGATTTAAATTAAATTTAACGCTACTTCTGCCTAAACCGCGTTAAAATACATGTAACATTGATAAATTACGTATTTAAGGAGCTCTTATGAATCTTGAACCCAACTTTAATAATTCGATTTTAGCTGCGCTGAGTAATTATCAGCTACCGGCTGACAATGAGTACCTTCCCCAATTAATTACTAATCAGGCTACGGTCAACCTTAAACTTCATTTAGAACAGGAATTGCAAAATTGTACTGGTTTCACCCTGGCGGTGGCTTTCATCACGAACGGGGTTCTTACCGATTTAAAGGTGCAATTTGCTGATTTGGCAAGCCAAAATATTACCGGACGAATTTTAACTTCTACTTATTTGTATTTTAACCAGCCGCACGTTTTTGAAGAGCTGCTTAAAATTCCTAACGTGGAAGTTCGAATCATTGATCAGCAACAAAACTTTCATGCAAAAGCCTACCTCTTTGATAAACCTGAGGGGTACCAGACTTTCATCCTTGGAAGTGCTAATTTAACCGAAGCGGCCTTAATCCAAAACTACGAATGGAACATTAAACTAACTGCCCAGCGTCATGGACAGCTAGCTCGCACCATTAATCGTGAAATTGAGCAACTCTGGCAAACGGCCCAGCCGCTTAATAAAACTTGGCTCGACCAATATAAAGAAGCCTATCGCCAGGCCGCTCCTCGTTTTGGCTCAACTAAATTACCAACGTTAATTGCGACAACGATAACCCCCAACACCATGCAAAAGGATGCCCTCGCCTCACTAACCGAATTGCGGCAATCCGGGGCAAAGCGTGGCCTTATCGTTTCGGCTACCGGAACTGGTAAAACCTACTTAGGTGCTTTTGATGTACGGAATTTTAACCCGCGCAAATTCTTATTTGTTGTTCATCGCGAACAAATTCTACGTAAATCCTTACGTAGTTTTCGAAAAGTACTTGGCGGTCCGGCAAGTGATTACGGAATTCTTTCCGGAAATCAGCACGATACCGACTGTAAATATCTTTTTGCTACCATTCAAACCTTGTCACGTGAGTCAGTTTTACAGTCTTTGCCCGCAGACACGTTTGACTACGTTTTAATCGACGAAGCGCATAAAGCCGGTGCGCCCACTTACCAACGGGTGATCGACCATTTCCAGCCCGAGTTTCTTTTAGGGATGACCGCCACGCCGGAACGAACGGATGATTTTAACATTTACGAGCTTTTCGATTACCACATTGCCTATGAAATTCGCTTACAAGCGGCCATTGAATCCGACATGCTCAGTCAATTTCATTACGTAGGAATTACCGATTACGAATATCAGGGCCAGTTAATTGACGAGAAAACTCCGTTACGCCATTTACTCGCTCAAGAACGGATGAACTACGTGGCTGAACAAATTGATTACTATGGTCACGATGGAGAACGAGTTTATGGCTTAATTTTTTGTAGTCGCCAAGCTGAAGCCGCGGAGGTCGCTCAAATCATGACGGCAAAGGGGCACCCCGCCCTTGCTTTGACAGGAAACACCTCGGTGAGTGAGCGTGAAAAAATCATTCGGCGATTTGAAAAGGGTGAATTAGAATATTTAGTTACCGTCGACATTTTTAATGAAGGGGTCGACATTCCGAAGGTTAACCAAGTGATTATGCTACGCAACACCGAATCCAGCATCATCTTCATTCAACAACTCGGGCGTGGCTTAAGAAAAGCTCCGGGAAAATCTTTTGTAACGATTATTGACTTTATTGGTAATTACAAAAACAACTACTTAATCCCAATTGCGTTAACTGGTGACCAATCCCTGAATAAAAATCGGCTTCGGCAACAAATTGCCACCAACCAAACCATCGGGTTGTCTTCCATTAACTTTAGTCGAATTGCTAAGGAACGGATCTATCAGTCGATCAACCATAGTAATCTCACCCTGTTGGCAACCTTACGCGAGGCCTATCAAGCATTGAAAAACAAATTGGGACGTGTACCTCGATTGGCTGATTTTCAAAAATTCGGCTCGGTAGATGGTCAAGTTTTAGTCGACAAGTACGAAAACTATCAGCAGTTTTTGATTAAAATGCATGACGAACAGCCCCTTACTAAGTCAGCAGACGCCTTTTTACGCCTAATTTCACGAGAATTTTTAAACGGCATGCGCATTCATGAACTAGTTTTGCTTCAACAGTTGTTTAAACAGCCCCGGTACGCTAAGCAAGCGTTGGTCAGCCAACTTCATGAACTGGGAACTTATACTGATCCAGCAACTTTGCAGTCGGTAAACAACCATCTCGATTTAAGTTATTTTCAGCCTCGTGATCAAGTTAAATACGGGCAAACAGCTTGGGTTACTCTGCAAGATGGTTACTATCAGCTTAACGATGAGCTCTGGGCACAATACCAGCAAAATCCGTACTTTAAAGACTTGGTTGACGATGTCTTACAAGTTGGCATGTGGAATAGCAAACGATACGACCAACAAACGAAGTTCACCCGCAACCAACGTTACACCCGTCGACACGTCAACCGCTTATTGGGCTGGCCTAAAGACCAATCTTCCGCGATTTACGGCTACAAAGCTAATCAAGGAAGTTGTCCGCTTTTTGTCATCTACCAAAAACGGCCCCAGTCTCCGGTTGCTGCTCGCCACCAAAACGTTTTCTACGATACCCAGACGTTAAGCTGGTTCACCAAAACGCCTCGTAAGTTAGATTCTAAAGAAGTGGTCCACCTTCTTAAGGGAAATCGGCAACAAACCATCGCTTTTCCCCTCTTCGTGAAGAAAAGTGAGGACGAAGGTGCGGATTTCTACTATCTTGGCCTGGTAGATTTTGATTTTCAGTCTTTAGAACAACAGACCCGGATAATCAATGGACACGAAAAGCCAATTGTTAAAGCTAACTTACAATTGCGGACCCCGGTAGACTATCAACTGTATCTAAACCTCATTAATTAAGGTACACTATAAACTGTAAACAATTATTCAGTTTGGAGGAGTAATTTTGCAGAATTTAAAACGAACTTTCGGCTGGTTAGCTAGTATTGGAATGGGAGCCTTATTACTAACCGCCTGCGGAAATTCTAATTCTTCATCATCGTCCGTGCACCAAAATACCGCAACGGACCTCACTAAATCGAGTCAAGCACGCTCAACCACCCACAAAGCAACCCCAAGCGCGCTGTGGGATCAACGGAAAGCTGAACAACTTAGCAGCTTTATGGAATCCTTCGGTCAAACGATGGATCAAAGTTATACTGTTTGTACTCCCGGGCATAACACCACTTACGCCGGATTGCATTACCCTGACGATCTCAAACAGCAACGCACTGCTTTTGATGATCAAAAGCTTTCCGCCGGATGGGCACCCACTGGGAAGGGACATTATCGCGTTAACGTCGTAGCAGTATATGAAGATCCTGGACAAGGTACCTTAGGCGGTCACGTTTACCTGTTCGCCATTAAAGATGGCAAACCCGTCGTGTACCACACTTCCCAAAACCAGGGAATGCCAGACAACCTTACCCACTTCACCACTACTGAGAATCAGACGCTTAGGCAAGGATTCGCTAAGATTGTTGCAGGCCAGCAAGTAGCGTTGCCAAATAAGTCCTCATCTTCTAAAAAAGCGGTAGCTCCTACGCACCATTACGTTAAGTTTGTTTTTCCACAATGGATGCAGGGAACTTGGTATTCCGCTGATGACGATGGCAAAATAGAAAAATTAGTTGTTACTGGTAACCTCCTTAATACGGACGGCGTGAAAACCCCGACCTACGACGGAGCTTCCCGTACCGCAGCCGACATGAAAGTATTGAATGGCGGCGGAAAACCCGATCCTGCTAAAACCGATTGGGGTGCCGGAGGGTTAAACAGCCCTTCTGGAAGTTTATTTGACGACCCTAGCAAAGTTTCGCAAGTAGTCAACGTCCGCGGCTGGTATCAAGGTGCTGGAGACGGCACGTACTTTTATACTAGTACCGAAAAAGATGGCGGACAGCCGTTCACCGTCCTTACTCAAGCTGGCGGGGCCGGCATGTGGCTGACTGCGCACTATTACCGTAGCGTGGACCTCGCTAAACAACACCAAGACGAGCATTACTCAACTGATCGCGATAATTAAACCCCTACGCCTTCATAACAAAAATAGACTAAAAAATGCTTTTCAAGAACTTAAAAATTCTCGAAAAGCATTTTAAATTTGTTGATTTTAAAATTAGGTTCAAAAGGTACGTTAAAAATTATTTTATCCTGCTTACCCGGAACAGTAATTATGCTGAATTCAGCCCTAATTACTAGTTTTCAGTTAGCACTCGTAAACTACCCGATATATCATTACCCTCTATACTAATTCACCATTAACAAATCAGGAGGTTGTCCTAGCTCTGTTAATGGTGTTTTTTACTGCTGATTTGTTTAATTTCTTCACGTGCTAATTCATTTAAATCCAAGTCTAAATAAACTGCCAATGCAAATAGCGCTTCGATTGACATCCGCTTCGGTATTGGAGTTAATTCATCTTCATAACGAGAAAGCATACTAGTTGATATGTCAATGCCATATTCATCATGAATACTACGAATCAACTTAATTTGTGACAGATTTCGTTGCTTTCGTGCATTTTTCAGTATAGTTCCAAAAATCAAAGGTATATCCTCCTTACTACTAGATGTATTAATTCTAGTACATTTATACCGAATAGAGTACAAAGCATTGATAAGGAGACCCTTTTAGGGTTATAATCCCACAAGAGGAATCTTTAAAAGGAACAAAAAATCGAACTAATTGGATGGTGATTTTTTTGTGTGATAACTACCGGGATTTTCGCGGCGTCTTAGCTTATCTAAAAGAAAATCAAATTAAACAGGAAACGGTCGCAAATTTTTTAGGCATTGGCCGGACCACCCTGAACCGTAAGTTAAACGGCGCAAGTGAATTTAAGCTCTCTGAAGTCAAATTGATTCATGAGCATTTTAACGTACCTTTAGAAATCTTTTTTAAGGATGTCTGAGTTAATCGATTAAATATCAGTTCACTATCAATTAGTTGCATTATCCTTATTGATAACTAACTATAAATTTAGCAATTATATTTTAAACATCATTGCAGTAGTCTTGTCCGAAGTTAGGTATTCCCCATATGCCGCGATTCATGTCAGCCAACGTGAAGATAAACTTCTACTACTACTGCAATGTTTCCATCCGTAATGTAGTCGTGCAGACTCATTGCGGTTTTATTTTTGCCAAATAAAGTTTAAATTTTTAATAACGTTGTTACATATTGGTTTTAATTTATTATGCCTTACAAATATTCGTTTCAGAATCCCATTTATCTCCGCTCGAAAATGATATATCTTAAATAAAAGTTATTCCTTATATCATTATCATGTTTTTGGTAATTTTAGCTCAAAAACTAAAAAATTGAGACGCACTTAATCTCAATTTGTCTTATTATAATGTTGCAACATAAAGTTGCGAATTCGCTTGTATTTTTTAATGCTTCTCCGCACTCAAAAAATATATCGAGTTATCTTTTCTTTCTAACCGCTGAACGTCCTCCTCGGGACGTTCTTTTTTTATGACCCTTTCCCTGGCTCTGCTCCGGTCCCATGGTGGTTTTCATCCCATTGTAGTTTTGCCGTTCGCTGTTCAGCATCCCTTTTCAACGCACTTAAATGGTCGGATAAATAGTATCCCTGCCATTTAATGATGCCTCGGTCAACATAATAATAATCAAAAAATTCTTGTACATCCGTTTCCGTAAATCGATCGTATCGCATTGTAATTTCTCCTAAAGAATCGTAATTAAACTATTCGTACGCGTTTCCGCCATTATGGCCTCCTACCAAGCCGGCGCGGTTAATCGCCGTAGCGCCTGGAGTTTTACTTCGTGCATATACTAGCGCTTTAAAACCATACTGTTGGCGAATTTTGTCCACGGCTTTTTCGATATCGTAATGCTTAATCTGCTGGGTAGCTGGGTGAAATAAATCTAGTTGCTGGCCAGTTGCGGGAGCTAATTTACTTGCATAAACGGCAATATTTCGTACCGCTTCGCCTTGCCAATTTTCTCGAAAAAGCTGAATCAGGACATGCGTAAGCGCAAAGTTTTCGTTAGTAGGCGTAATTTTTTGGGCCACGTGAAAGCCGCCCCGTCCATCCTCAACGCTTGCCGCATAGGAAAAACCAATCCCTAATGAGAGGCACCGGGTCTGCTTTTGGCGATGGCGTAACCGGGCTGCTACCTGTTCTCCAATTTCCTTGATTACCGTCTCAATTTCTAACTGTTGACAATAATCGCGCGGTAAAACCTGCGAATTTCCCACACTACTATCCTTAGGCTGGATCGGCTGTTGTAATTTACTACGGTCAATCCCCCACGCGGTTGCGTAAAGTTGCCAGCCGATAATTCCCAACGCTTCTTTTAACTTAAAGGGATTGGCGTGAGCAAGTTCTTCCATTGTATTGATTCCTAACCGATTCAACCGCCGTTCAGTGCGTTTACCGATTCCCCAAACTTCAGTTAAGTTAGTAATTGGCCAAATTTTTTGGGCCACGCTTTCATAATGAATCTCGCCAATTAGCGCGGGACTTTTTTTCGCGTAAAGATCAAGCGCTAACTTTGCTTGCACCGGGTTATCCCCTATTCCAATCGTAGTGTAGAGCCCCAGTTGCTCACGAACGGTGCGTTGGATTTTTTGGGCAACTTCTCGTGGAGTTTGCCCAAATAATTGCCAAGAATGGGTGACGTCTAAAATTGATTCATCAATTGAATATGGCAGCAAATCTTCATCAGCGACAAATTGCCGAAAAATATTGTTAATTTGTAAGTTTTTCTGTATGTACAAATTCATTCGCGGCGGGACCACCCAAAGCTGGTTCGTATTGGGTAAGTCCCGTTGTCGGGAGACGTTTGCATGCAAATTAAACATCTGCTTAGCCATTGGTGAAGTTGCCAAAATCAATCCCCCGTTAGTATTAGCTTGTTCCGACATTACCACCATCACCGCCTCTAGTGGGTTAAGTCCCCGCTGGACTGCTTCCACGCTGGCGTAAAAGGATTTATTATCAATCAGAAAAAACACGCCCCGGGGTTCCTTTCGATAATCCATCTGCTAATTGCCACCTTTAAACTAACTTATTCATCACCATTATCGAACAAATGTTCGTATTGGTCAAGAAATACTTAGCCCTCAAAATATTTTTTGCCGTTATATCGATCCACCTCCTTTAATTAATATAAAAACATATCAGCAATTAATAAAATAAGTCACCAAAAATTATCAATTATTGAAAACGGCTTTTTTTAATGAGATAATTCCATTACAATAGCCAAAAACAAGGTTCGAAAGTGATCATAAGTGTAACTATTTATATCACTATTTAAACATAAGGAGGTTCAAAAAATACACAGATACGCAGATACACATTTAGATAATTAACTAGCTATCTACAAGACCGAAGTATCAAATTAAGTTACCACACACATTTTTTAGGAGGAGAATCACCGTTATGGACTCAAAAAAAGGATTTTTATCATTCATTTCTAAAAACAAAAAAATAGGTATTGGCATTATTATCCTCTTGCTGGGAGTTGGGGTATTCGTTCATTATCAAAATAGTCAAGTTGACCACCTCATTAAGAACCATACATATAAAATAATGGTCGAAGGCCCTGACAAATCCGGAGATACGGTCAAACAAGCGGGAGTTTTGATTTTTAATAAAGACACTTACAAAAAAGGAAGCAATTTGGATGAGGATTTTTCTGATTTAAATAGCCTGATTTCCAGTGCGCAAGAAAACGATTCTTCGTCTTACACGGCAAATAAGGATGCCATTACTTTAAATACCGGATACTCTGACGACACCCCTAGTAACGGAGAAATCGCTAAACTTAAAAATTTGAAAGCGTCTAATGGTGGAAAAACCATTAAGGGCGAGATTACTTATCAATACGAAGATGATAGCGCTGTAGAAAACAACGAAAATGACCTTGCAGCATACGATGACATCAGTACCAAAACAGCCCATGCTACCGTTCAACTAGAACGTATCAGATAATTAAGTTCTAACCTCTATTAATGGTTATTCAATTAATTTTTGTGAAATTCTAAATCAAAGGTGATTTTTATGACAAAAAACACGTCCATGCTATTAATAACTATTATGAGTGCATTACTATTAACCGCTTGTACGGCGCCTTCCCATTCGTCAACCAGTACAGGTAACGCAAGTCACTCTAGCAAAAAAGTATCCAAGAATCATCGCACTACGACACCAGCCGCTAATAGCAGTAAACAACATTCTACTAACGCACCCACAACTGGGAAGCCGCTAACTTTCGACGAAGGTATGCAAATTTTACGGCGAAGTGTCTATAAAGACTTACTTGCAGACTCACCTCAGCTTGTTAGTAACCAACCTCAAAAATTAGTGATTTCCACTTACGCTGGTGCTAAGGGAATCAACTATTTTACCTTAACCATGACTGGAACTAATCAAGTTCAAATTCATGCTAAATTTGGCACTCTGGACGGAGGAAAATTTACTCAGCTTCATGACGTTAATTTGCCAGAATATCAAACGATAACCCGTGCTTCTTCCAATAAGTCCGCTTCCAACACAGTTTCGAAATCATCTGCTTTCCAAACCAACCAAGTCCCTACTAAATTCATTGGCAAATGGAAGAAAAGCGACAAAATTTTCACTAATTCAGACGGTAAGCGTTATGAATATGCGCAACTTTTTCACGGCAGGCCTCATTCTATCACTCTAGGAACAACCTATGCCGACCTAACCAAGTACACCGTTTTGTCTTGTAAGCCACTTGGCAACAACGATTATGTTTTAAAAGTTGAAGTACCCCTGTCACACGAGACCGATACTTTTTATTTGCATTACTATTCTAAAGACCATATCGGCGTAAAAACTAGTTCATCAAATGGCTTCATAGAATATAATAGCAAAGCGCCCGTTCTCAATTACAATGCGACAGAATGGTAATTGAGAACGTATGAAAAACAATGTCAATTAAAGATAATTACTGAAGTCACACAAACAAGGGTGTGGGTAAATGGTTTAACTACTATTTATCCACGCTTTTTAAATCCTTGGGAATTAAAAAGCCAGGAACTTACTTAGTTCCTAGCTCCTTCATTCCTATGATTGATCAACGTTATCATCTGATCAATCAGATATCGGTCCGTTCAATAATGTGGTTTTTAGAATATAGTTCGTACAGGGCAAATCCTACCACGAGCCATCCTAAATAAAACTCCCATGCCGAAAAAGTAATATTAGCCAATAAAAGCGCGCAAATTAACATCGCAGCTATTGGGATTACGTTCCCAAACGGGATTCTAAAAGGTCGTGGCAAATCCGGATACTGCCGACGTAATAAAATCACGATTAAGGAAATTAAGAAAAATACCGATAACGAGCCCACGTTAGCAATCAACGCTAGATTTCGTAAATCGAAAAAGCCGGCTAGCAACGCCGCAAAACATCCACTAATCCACAATGTTAAGTTAGGACTTTGCGTTTTGGGGTTTAGCTTTGCCCAGTTTTGGGGTAAGAATCCGCCCCGGCTCATCGCCTTCATGACGTTGGAGTTAGCGTAAATAAACGCGTAAACTACCGCCATAATCCCCAAAATAGCTCCTGCGGAAACCACTTGCGCCGCTAAATCATGCCCCTTGCTCAATAAAACATACGCCATTGCTTCCGAAACGTTTAGGTGTGGATAAGCCACCACCCCGGTCATTACAATGCTGACCACAATGTAAAGCGAGGTGGTTACCACTAACGAGATGATAATCGCGCGCGGGAGGTTATGACGCACATTTTTAGCGTCTTCAGCCGAAGTTGCTAGCGCGTCAAATCCAAGAAACGTGAAGAAAACGGTCGAAGCCCCCGTGACAATCCCCTTAATTCCATACGGGTTAAAGGAACTCCAATTACCCGTCTTGACATTGGGGACGCTCACCACGATAAATAACAAAATGATCGTCAACTTCACTAAAACCAGCGCGTTATTTATCCACTTACTTTCTCCCGTTCCCTTCGTTAAAACGAAGGTGATTAAAAGGATCATCAAAAAGGCTGGTAAATTCATCCAACCGCCCATGGACGGCGCTACCAACAGTTGGTGCGGTAGGTTAACTCCTAATTCGTGTAAGAACGAGCGAACGTAGCCGGTCCATCCGTTGGCAACCGTCGCTGCCGTAGTCATGTACACGCCCAATAGAGTCCAACCCGCTAAAAAACCAACTAGCTGTCCAATGGTAACCCAGGCATATACGTAAGCGCTACCAGAATTAGGGATTGCCGTTGCCAATTCAGAGTAGCATAACCCAATTAAGCCACTTGCCAATGCAGCAATCAAAAAGGAAAAAACTACCGCTGGCCCGGCAGTGGTGGCCGCCACAATTCCAGTCAGAACCAAAATTCCGGTTCCAATAATCGCGCCGATCCCCAAAATTGATAAATCAAACAAACTTAAAGTTCGTTCCTCTTCGCTTTTAGCAGCATTTTTGAAAATAAGGTCTAAATTAATCTTATTTTTCATCAGGATCATCAACTAACTCATGAACGGTGTGTATTCGATATTTAAACTATCCGCAACCGCTTTAGAAGTCAATTGTCCATTGAACGTGTTGATTCCCGTCAAAATGGTCCGGTCATTGGCCGCATCTTCTACACCTTGGTTAGCAATCATTATTGCGTAGCGTACCGTCGCACTAGTTAATGCGTCCGTGGAAGTCTTTGGTACCGCACCCGGTACGTTAGCTACCGTGTAGTGGATTACGTCGTGAGAGATGTAAATCGGATCTTTAAGCGTTGTTGCTTTGACGCTAGTTTCAAAAATTCCACCTTGGTCAATTGGAATATCCACCACTACGGAACCTGGTTCCATACTATCAACCATCGCGGTAGTAACTAGCTTCGGTGCCAAAGCGCCCGGAATTAACACCGCTCCAATTACGAGGTCGGCTTCCTTAACTGCTTTTGCAATGTTGTAAGAATTAGAAATCAACGTTTGAACTTTGCCACTAAATAAGTTGTCGATTTCTGCTAGTCGTTGAGCATTGATGTCTAAAACCGTGACTTGTGCTCCCAGACCGACTGCTGTTTTAGTGGCGTTAAATCCAACCGTTCCAGCGCCAATGATGGTAACCTTTCCTCGAGGAACCCCAGTAACTCCGGATAACAATAATCCCTTGCCAGATTGTGGCCGTTCCAGGAAGTGCGCTCCGACTTGAACTGCCATCCTTCCCGCAATTTCACTCATTGGAAAGAGCAGTGGTAAATCGCCATTAGGTCCGACCATCGTTTCATAAGCAATACTGGTAACCCTGCTCTTTAGCAATTCCTCAGTTAGTCGCCGATCTGCTGCAAGGTGGAAGTAGGTGTAAATAATGAGCCCGGGACGGAAGTATTTGTATTCTTCTGGTAAAGGCTCTTTAACCTTAATGATCATCTCACAGTCCCATACATCTTCTACCGAGCCGATTTTTGCTCCAAACTCTTCGTAGGCTTCGTCAGGATAACCTGAGCCTACTCCTGCACCTGATTCAATAATTACTTCGTGTCCAGCCTGGATTAAATTAGCGACCGTGATTGGTGCTGCTCCGATCCGTTGCTCCTGCGCTTTAATTTCTTTAGGTATACCAATTTTCATGAGATTCCATTCCCTTCTTTTGTGAACAACTTAACGACTATCATTAAACCGGTACAATTTACTTATTCAAACGTACCTTACTTCACTAAGTTATCATTTTAAATCCAGGGTAGAATATTCTATCAACATCGCTAAAAAACATTGTTATTTCAGCATTTACTACTATTTAATTTTACATCTCTGGTCACCTCCAACCACCCTTTTTCGGTTCCAGAATAACACACTTAAGCGCAAATTGCAGTAAGAATCCAAATAAAAAGTCTGGTTGATTTCATCCACTAAAAACAACCAGACCAATTTTATTATCTTTCTTTCTACAACTAATTAATTATTTTACGTTTTTTTGAGTAATCCACGGGGTTTTCCATTAATAACCATAAAATCAAGTACACGATGATTCCTGGAAAAATAGGTGTGAAGCTTACAAGTAGGTAAATTATTCGGACGTGACTGGCGTTCCATCCGTAATGCTCCGATAGTCCTCCTAAAACTCCAGCCAATAACCGATTATTTGCCGAACGGTGAATGTTAATTTTCATACGTTTTCCCTCCTCGTTATTTTTATCAATTTTACCATTCAAATGATTTACCCGATATTTTAATGCTTCACGAACGGCTTTTTAAAAGTCTTCCGTCGGTTAGCATCCCGGGATAAAACGCTATTTATTAAATGATAATCTCATTTATATTCATCAACAAAATTAATTTAGCTTCAAAGAGGTCCTTATCTATAGTGATGTATAAGTTTCAGTACATTTGCATATTTACTGCTAAGTTACGTTGATGAGTATATATATAAAGGTTATAATTCCTTGAGAGGAATCTTTACACGGGATTCGGTTGAGTAAGCATTTGTAAATAAAATTGCTAATTTCCTGAATCACAATACATAATTTTGTTTAGCTAAACAAATTTTGAAAACGCAGTCATTCAGGGACGCTCCCAAAATTGCATAATAGCCAACTTAAACGTGTCAAAGGTTTCCGAAGTTCAGAAAATGGTACTTTACTATATTTTAAAAAATTCTAGGAGGTTTTTATGGAAAAACGTGCAGACAAGGTCCACTTTAAAATGTTTAAGGCAGGTAAGTTTTGGCTTGTTTCTGGAATTGCATTAACAGTTTTGGGGAGTACTGCCGTATTGAACACCAACGTTCATGCTGATGAAATTAGCAGTACGCAAGTCTCGGCTAACGTTGGTGATTCTAACCGTGCTGTTACTCCGCAGAACACTAACGCCGTCGACGATGCTCAAGCAGCTGTCGACCAAGACCAAGACGACATTGCTAAAAATCAAGCTGACACTGTTAATGAACAAAATCATCATGACGAATTGGCCGAGCAGACTGCCGGGAAGCAACAAGACGTTGATAACGCGCAAAAAGCTGCTGACACTGCTAATGACCAAGTCAAAAACGATCAGCAAACTGCCGACGATTTAAAACCAGATGAATATACTGATGCCCAAAACGCGGCTAAAGATGCGCAACAAAATGCTGACCAAGCGCAAAACGACGTTGACCAAGCTACCGCTAATAAGAATCAAGCGCAGCATGATGCTGATCAAGCGCAAAAAGACGCTAATCAAGCTGCTAAAGACCGGGACGCGGCCGCCAAAGCTAAAGCTGACGCTCAAAACAAAGCGGATGCTGCTAAAGATAAGGCTGACAATACGCCAGCAACCACCAACGTTCATCACGATCCGCATCCCGTTAAGCCGGGTTCTCAAACTAATCCAAGCGAAATCAACAGCGATGCCGATTTACCAACTGACCTAGTTGAACCAGATGGCTTAACCGATGCTGAAAAGAACCAAGATCATTACGCTTCTTCCGATCCTTGGTATAAGTACGTCGGCGCTAACGACACCTCAGCAGTTATCAAAGCTGGTACGCATTTAACCGCCACGCAACAAAAAGAACTTGCTGAATACGCCCTTGCTTTAATTAATAGCTTCCGGGCGCAACACGACTTAAAACCAATTTTAATGTCGGATACCGTCCAACAACTCGGTCAAGCCGTCATCGACTTGCGGGTCAAAGACCAAACCGAAGCCGGTGTGCATACCGATACTAACTCTAGCGACCTTGATGACGCCATTAGCCGCGTGGCTGGTGGCAATCAATACGACGTTATCAGTGGTGGCGAAAACCTCTTTGATAGTATCCTCGGTTCTAATGACGTTACCATGCTCCAACTAAAAGTTGAATTGCTTCAACAACTCACGGGAATGTGCTTCGCCGATGGTAACTGGGACTGGGGTCACCGTGATAACTTCTTAAGCCATACGTATGGCAGCTCTGACGAAGCTGATCAAGTTTACATGAGCTTCAACTTACAAAACTATGGCGATGTCTATGGCACTGGCTTTGATACCACAGCCTACCTCTTTGACTTCTGGGTTGCCCGGACTGGTACTAACGGCGAAGCTGAAAAAGCCTTGAATAACGGCCTTTACACCGCGTACGTCAATCACGGCTATGATACCACGGAAACTAACCCCGCTTATACGCAAGCCGTTAACGACTACCAAAACGCGTTGAATCAGCTTAACCAAGCTACCAAGGCTTATCAACAAGCTAACTACAATTACAACAATGCCCAAAGCGGTGTTAAAGCAGCAAATGATAACCTAGCTAAAGCTAGCCAAGCTTTAAAGGACGCCCAAGCTAAATTGCAAGTTGCCCAAAATAAGCTTGCTGACGCAAAACAAGCTTTGGCTAACGCTGCGGCTAAATACGCCGATCAGCTTAAAGCTTATCAAGCGGCATTAAAGACCTTAAAAGCCGACCAAGCCAAAGCGGCTCAATTGAATCAAGCCTTGGCTGATGCTAAAGCAGCCCTTGCCGATCATCAACAGGCTTTAGCTGATTCCGAAGCTAAAATTCAACAGCTTAAAGACCAACTCAAGGACCTAGAAGCTAAATTGGCTCAAGATGAACAAGCTCTAGCTGATGCCAAGAACAATGCTGACAATGGCAACTCGGATAATAACTCCGATAATAATGGTTCTGATGATCACAGCTCAGACGGCAATGGCTCTGATAGCAGCCATGATTCTGACAATGATTCGGGTAATAATGACTCCGATGGTCATCACGATGCTGATAATGGTAATTCTGATGAAAATGGTTCTAATAATGATTCCGCCACAAATAACAACTCCGGCCATCAGGATGCTGACCACAGCCATAATTCAGATAGCAATGCCGGCAATAATGATGCTAACAGCAATGCTGCTGGTGATAATCAAAATCAAGGTTCCGACACTAGTCGCAGCGACGCTGATTCAGATAATGCTAATGACTCCAACCAAGAATCTGGCAATGCTGCTAATGGTACTGTCAACCAAGCTGGAGCACCTAATTCGCAAAACAACGCAGCGGTTGCTTCCACCAATCAACCTTCAACAAGCTTGAATGATACTGACTATAAGTCAAATGTTCAACCTCGTTTACCACAAACCGATGAACAAAAACAAGGACAAAAGATGACCTTGCTCGGCATAGTCGGAATATTTTTATCTAGTTTAGGACTTGTATCCACCTACAAACGTAAGCATGGTTAAATTCCTAACTAATTAAACCATATATCAAAAAGTTTACATTTAATCTCAGGCGACAGATTTCTACATCTCTTGCCTGAGATTTTTGCTTATTAGATATCTTAGTAAGGATGCGTAAATTAAAACAGCATCGGATGAAGTCATTTAACCACATTTCAAAATAAGAGGATCCCATTATGAAAAAATTAATTTCTATAGCCCTGTTAACTATTATCCCGTTAGTTTTAACAGGCTGTAATTCAAATAATAACCAAAATGCTAACCGCAACAATACAAGAAAATCTGCTACAAAGATAGTTTCAAAACAGAACCGAAAGCATATAAATAAAGCTCTTTCCAACAATTCCAAATCTACTAAAAGTACAACGAATTGGGATAAAAACAAAGATGTACAATTAGCAGACTTTATGGCCTCTTGGAATCAAACTACGCAGAAAAATTATGTACAATGTACCCCAAAGAGAAATACTACGTATACAGGTTTACATTACCCCAATGACTTCGCTGATAATAAAACTGCTTTTAACAATCAAAAGCTTTCTGCCGGATGGTCAGAAGATGGTACTAATAAATATGACGTAAATGTCGTAGCTATTTATGAAAATACTAACGGTGGGACAACAGTTGGCGGTTGTATTTATTTATTTGCAATTCAAGACAACTCTCCGATTGTATATTACACTGAGCAAAACCAAGGCGCTCCCGATGGTTTAGTACACTTTGAAATAGCTCCAAATGATGATTTAACCAACAAATTTAATAGCATTGTCCGCTCTTCTTCAAATCAGAAAAATACTTCATCATCCTCAAAAACTCCAGAAGTCTCCCCGTTAACCTTTGAAGAAGGAATGCAAATTCTACAACATAGTATTTACAAAGATTGCCTAGGCGAAGATTCCCAACTTGTTAGCAACAAACCACAAAGGTTAGTTATTTCGGCCTTCTCTGGCGCCAGAGGTATTAACTACTTTACTTTAACGTTAGAGAAAAATAACCAAGTTAGGATCCACGCCGAAATAGGCTCTTTAGAAGGTGGACCGCGCGATCAATTCAACGCTGGTAGTCATATACCCGAATATCAAACAGTAACACGAACTGGTTCTTACTAAATTTAGTAACTATTACTAAATCAATTGCTAACGTTTCTAGCTAATTACAACCGCTTTTTTACTAATTGTAATACAACTAAAAGTAATCATTCGATATTTAAGTGAAATACCGAATACCAGCGATTCCTTAAATATATCCAGAAAACATCTTTTCTAAACTGATATTCTTCACATCCGTTAATGGTATTTGTAACTCTAAATACCGTTAACGGATTTTTTGCACAAAAAAACACCCTCCATTTCTGGAAGGTGTTGTAATCGTTGTGTATAGTAACGATTAACGTTTTGAGAATTGTGCAGCCTTACGAGCTTTCTTAAGACCGTACTTCTTACGTTCCTTCATACGAGGGTCACGTGTAAGTAAACCAGCCTTCTTCAAAGGTGCACGGAAATCAGGATCAACATCCAAAAGAGCACGAGCAATACCATGACGGATTGCGCCAGCTTGTCCGGAGAATCCACCACCATTAACGTTAGCAATAACGTCATAGTTGCCGTTTGTTTCAGTTACGCCGAATGGTTGGATAACTACTTGACGTAAGTTTGCAAATGGAATGTATTCTTCGATTGGACGATCGTTTACAGTGATTTTACCGGTTCCCGGTACAAGACGTACACGAGCAACGGAGTTTTTACGACGGCCAGTGCCGCGATATTGTGCTTCAGCCAAAATTCATTTCCTCCTTAAATTAAGTTCGTGATGTCAAGCTTTTCTGGGTTTTGAGCTTGATGCTTATGATCTGTACCAGCATAAACATGCAACTTCAAACCAAGCTTACGACCTAGTGAGTTGTGTGGAAGCATTCCCTTAACTGATGTTTCAATCAAGCGTTCAGGAGTCTTTTCACGCATTTCACCTGCAGTCTTCATCTTCAAACCACCTGGATGCAATGTGTGGTGGTAGTAGATCTTGTCTGTCGCCTTGTGACCAGTCAACTTAACCTTGTCTGCATTAATAACGATAACGAAGTCACCAGTATCCACATTAGGAGTGTATGTTGGTTTGTTCTTACCACGTAAAATAGATGCAACAACTGTTGAAAGACGTCCCAAAGGAACATCGGTCGCATCAACGACATACCATTTACGTTCTACTTCACCTGGTTTAGCCATATATGTTGTACGCACTTGAATTTCCTCCAATTTCTGTTTTGTTTAACTCAACTATAATAAGTTTCCGGGGCTTATTTTGTGGAGGTAAACAATACCAACTTCCATTATATTGACAGTCCCGGTTAAAGTCAATCAAAAATCTAATAATCGACTTCTTTTAAATATAACCCGCTTGCTGGGGCAGTTCCCCGGGCTTGGTTGCGATCCTTGACCGCCAAAAGCCGCGGGATATCATCCACTGGCCGCCGTTTACTACCGATTTCAACTAAAACGGCCACCATGATTCGCACCATGTTATATAAAAAGCCATTGCCGTAAAATTCAAAAATAATTTCGTTTTGGGCTTCATCCTTCCAAGCCTTGGCCTCGTAAATGGTCCGCACGTGATTTTTGGCCGTGCTTCCCGAAGCCACAAAACTAGAAAAGTCGTGGGTACCCTCTAAATCTTTAATTGCTTGTTGAATCAATTCAATGCTAATCGGAAATTTCCAATGTCCGGTGTAATTGCGTTTAAACGGGTCAACAAACTCCCCTAACGCCATCCGGTACTGATATCGTTTGCCATGGGTGGTAAAGCGTGCGTGAAAGTCTTCGTCCACGATCTCCACCTTTTTTACCTGCGTATCTAACGGTAAAATACTGTTCAACGCGTGCAACATGTTATTGGCCGTCATTTCAATTGGCAAATCAAAATGCACTACCTGACCAAAGGCGTGGACTCCGGCGTCCGTTCGACCAGAACCGAAAATTGGAATTTCAGGTTGGGGGTTCTTCGCAATTTTATTCACCGCGCGTTTTAACACTCCCTCAACCGTTCGTTGGTTAGGCTGCGCTTGAAAGCCCGCAAAGTTAGTCCCATCGTAAGCCATTGTAATCTTATAACGCATGTCAACCTCATCTTCTAAGGGCGATAATCACTACTGCTGCAAGCAGCATCGTTACCGTCCCGATAATATCATTTTTTGTATAATTTAAAACCCGATACTTACTGCGCCCTTCTCCACCTTGATAACCGCGCGATTCCATCGCCGTAGCGAGCTCCTCAGCGCGACTAAAGGCACTTTCAAACAGTGGAATGAGGATGGCCACAAGCTTCTTTAAACGCACCAAAATCGACCCAGAGCTAAAATCAGCCCCCCGGGACCGTTGTGCATTTAAAATCTTTTCCGTCTCGTCGATTAACGTTGGCACAAAACGCAAAGCAATCGACAGCATTAACGCCATTTCATAGACCGGAAAGTGCACTTTCTTTAGCGGCATAAAGATGGCTTCAATCGCTCCCGAAATTTCCAAGGGAGAAGTTGTCAGTGTAAGTACGGTAGAAACTAGAATAATTAAAATAAACCTTATCGCAATGTACACGGCATTTAAAAGTCCGTTGCTGGTTATGGACAGAATTCCCCAATGCCAGTAGACGTGACCCCCGACACCAAAGAACACCTGGATAATCATCGTCAGTAAAATGACCCCAATTAACGGCTTTACCCCGTCCCAAAAGAAACGTGGACCAATTGCCGACGCTGCGATAATCACCATTGCTAAAACAAAGCTTGCTAGGTAAGCTGCCCAACTATTGGCAAGAAATACGGCGACAATGTATACCAAACTTAAAATTAGCTTAGCGCGCGGGTCCATTCGGTGGATAAAAGAATGACCAGGAATGTACCGCCCAAATAAAATCTTATTCACGTGCACGGCCCCCGTTCTGCTTAAGCTGTTCAATTAGTTCGCCCATTTGCAGCGGAACTGGGTCGAAGTGGAATCCACGTTGCATTAACCGTTGGGCAAACTCCGTAACCTGGGGCAATCCTAACTGGTGTTCTAATAACCACTCTGGAGCGCTGAAAACGGCTCGGGGACTTCCCACCTTAATAATTTGTCCGTCATCCATTACCACAACCTGATCGGCATAGTTGGCAACGTCATCCATCTGGTGGGTCACTAACAGGATTGTTAAGTGCTCTTGATCATGTAATTCCGCAAAAAGCTCCATCATTTCGGTCCGTCCCTGCGGATCCAGACCTGCCGTGGGCTCGTCCAAAATTAAGATTGCCGGGTTGGTTGCTAAAATTCCGGCAATTGCCACCCGACGCATTTGCCCACCCGATAATTCAAAAGGTGATTTTTGCCAAGTGTTTTCGGGCATGTGTACCTTTGCAAGCGCCTGCTGAGCTCGTTGAGTCGCTTCCGCGTCACTTAAACCAAAATTTAGCGGACCAAATTTAACGTCGTCCAACACGGTTTCCGCAAATAACTGACTTTCAGGAAATTGAAAAACAATTCCCACGTGCTGCCTTAGAGCCACCAGTGCCTTATTTTTTGTGGTTGCATCAATTACTTGATTATCAACCTCGACCGTCCCCGTCGTGGGCTTCAATAGACCATTAACGTGCTGAATCAGCGTCGACTTTCCACTACCAGTGTGGCCAATGATTGCGGTATACGAGCCATCAGGAATTGTTAAATCAACGTCCTTTAACGTCAGGTTTTCAAAAGGAGTATGGGCTTGGTAAACGTAGCTTACTGATTTGAACTTAATTGACATACCCATTCCTCCAATTTAGTTTCGTTCATTTTTAATGCTAGTGGCACGTTGAATCCATGGGCCACGAGTTCGTCATAGAGCTGACCGCTAAAGGGCTTTTCTAGTCCAGTCTGCTCTAAAAGCTGGTTGTCCGCAAAAACCGCTTGAGGGGTACCCGTAGTAACTACTTTACCGTCATTTAATACAATTACCTGATCGGCTAGCATTGCTTCGCTAACGTCATGGGTAATTGAAAGAACGGTTAAATCTTGTTGTTGGTGCACTTGGTTGATTAGTTGAATAATTTCCGTGCGTCCCTGTGGATCAAGCATGCTGGTGGCCTCATCCAAAATCATAATTTCCGGTTTAGTCGCCAACACTCCGGCAATCGCCACCCGTTGTTTTTGCCCACCAGACAACTGGTCGGGTTGCCGGGACTTAAAGTCACTCATTCGCACCTGAGTAAGCACCCGCTCAACAATCTGGTGCATCTCCGCAGTAGGAATTCCTAAGTTTTCCAGTCCAAAGGCCACGTCATCTTCCACCGTGGCGCCAACAAACTGATTGTCTGGATTCTGAAAAATCATGCCAATCTTTTTTCTGACGTCCCATACCGTATCCTCACTAAGGGGAATTCCGGCTACCGTGACCGTGCCTTCCCGAAACGTCATCAATCCGTCAATTGTGCGTGCTAAGGTGCTTTTACCGCTCCCGTTATGTCCAACAATTGCCGTCCAGGTTCCCTTTTGAATAGCGACCGAGACATCATCCAGTGCCTTTTTCTCACCATTATTAGCGTATTTATACGTAAGATGCTTTACTTCAATAATGTTTTCCACAGTCCTACTCTCCCGATACAATATGGAACTAATTTTATCATTGTATACAAAAAAAATCACTGAAGATAAAGGTAGCAAGTCCGTAAACTCGCCGTGGGCTAGACTCGGATTTCTCCAGCATCGTAACACCCTACCAATATCTTAGTGATAGATTTTGTTATTCTTATAATTGCTTAGAATTAGTCAACTAATTCTAAGACAACCATTGGGGCACCGTCTCCGCGGCGTGGCATCGTTTTGTAGATACGAGTATATCCACCATTACGATCAGCATAACGTGGAGCCAATTCAGCAAATAATTTTTGAAGTGCTGAAGAAACTTTAACATCTTCACCATCTTCTGTAACATCAGCAACGACGTTACGAACAAATGCTGCAGCTTGACGACGGGCATGTAAGTCGCCACGCTTACCCAATGTAATCATTTTTTCAGTTGTAGAACGTACTTCCTTAGCACGGGCTTCAGTTGTAACGATCTTTTCATTAACAATTAATTCTGTTGTAAGATCGCGAAGCAACGCTTTACGTTGGGAGCTTGTACGACCTAATTTACGATAACTCATCTATGGGAACCCTCCTTATGATTAGTCTTCTGAACGGAAACTCAAGCCCAAAGCATTCAGTTTTTCTTGGATTTCAACAAGTGATTTACGTCCAAGGTTACGAACTTTCATCATTTGAGCCTCAGTGCGATCAGTTAATTCTTGAACACTGTTAATACCTGCTCGTTTTAAGCAATTGTATGAGCGAACCGAAAGATCTAACTCTTCGATTGTCATTTCAAGCATTTTTTCCTTGTGAGTTTCTTCTTTTTCCACCATAATTTCAGTCTCTTTAGCCTGGTCATTAAGGTTTACAAAGATAGCAAGGTGTTCAGTTAAAATTTTAGCAGATAAACTTGTTGCCTCACTAGGAGTGATCGAACCATCAGTCCAAATATCGAGCGTAAGTTTATCGTAGTCATCTCGTTGACCAACACGAGTTTTTTCAACTTGATAATTAACACGTTCAATTGGGGTATAAATAGAATCGATTGGCAATACGCCAATTGGCATATCCGCCTTTCGAGCCTTGTTTTCGTCCGCAGAAGTATATCCACGGCCAGTATCAGCAGTTAAAACGGCATGGAATGTCGTTCCTTCTGCAACAGTACAAATTGGTGAATCTGGATTGAGAACCGTAACATCACCGTCTCCCATAATATCACCAGCAGTAACGTTGGCAGGTCCCACTACGTTGATATCTAACGTCTTTTCGTCATCAGATTCAATCTTTAAGGAAACCTTCTTTAGGTTCAAAATAATTTGTGTAACGTCTTCTACAACACCTTCAATAGTGGAGAATTCGTGTAACACGTTATCAATTTGAACACTGGTAATCGCTGCTCCTGGAAGCGACGATAATAGGATTCGACGAAGTGAATTACCAAGCGTTGTACCATATCCCCGTTCTAAGGGTTCAATAACAAATCGGCCATAATTGTCATTTTCGTCAATTTTATGAATTTTTGGCTTCTCAAATTCGATCATTCTAATTTTTACCCCTTTCAAAACGCAGTCTGCATTTCGACTTTGAATGCATTATAAAGTTTGCCCTCAAACAGAACCGAACTCTATACACGACGGCGCTTTGGAGGACGAGATCCGTTATGAGGAACTGGTGTAACATCACGAATTGCGCTTACTTCAAGCCCAGTTGCTTGGAGAGCACGAATTGCAGCTTCACGACCAGAACCAGGTCCCTTAACAGCAACTTCAACATTCTTCATACCATGTTCCATAGCAGCCTTTGCAGCAGCTTCTGAAGCCATTTGAGCAGCAAATGGAGTCGACTTACGACTACCCTTGAAACCAAGTGCACCAGCAGATGACCAAGCAACTGCGTTACCTTGAGGGTCTGTAATCATAACCAGAGTATTGTTGAATGTTGAATGGATATGAGCTACTCCAGATTCAATATTCTTTTTTACTCGACGCTTACGAGTATTTCTTTTCGTTGCCATAAATGTTTAGCCTCCTTTAATTATTTTTTTCTACCTGCGATAGAAACTTTCTTACCTTTACGTGTCCGAGCGTTATTCTTCGTGTGTTGTCCACGAACTGGCAAACCACGACGATGACGCATACCACGGTATGAACCGATTTCTTGGAGACGTTTGATATTGAGACTAACTGTACGACGAAGATCACCTTCAACAAGATACTTGTCTACTTCTGCACGAATCTTGTCTTCTTGATCTGCTGTTAAATCGCGAACGCGAACATCTTCAGAAACATCTGCGTCCTTTAAGATTTTTTGAGCGGTAGTGTTACCAATACCGTAAATATATGTCAAACCGATGACAATACGCTTGTCACGTGGTAAATCAACACCTGCAATACGGGCCATTAAATTTCACCTCCAAGTATAATAATTATTTTCCTTGACGCTGTTTGTGCTTAGGATTTGCTGAGCAAATTACCATAACGCGTCCTTTACGTTTAATGATCTTGCAATGTTCACACATTGGCTTAACTGATGGACGTACCTTCATGAATAAATCCTCCTAAACGAATAAAACTTATTTGAAACGATAGGTAATGCGACCCTTGGTAAGATCGTACGGCGACATCTCAACCGTAACCCGATCTCCAGGTAGAATCTTGATGTAATGCATCCGAATCTTACCCGAAACGTGGGCAAGAATTTCATGACCATTTTCAAGCTCTACTTTAAACATCGCATTAGGCATAGTTTCTTTGACTTTGCCCTCAATTTCAATGACATTATCTTTAGCCACTAAATTTGTGCCTCCTAATTAACTTTTCTAACAGTAAAAACCAACAAAAAGCTTCAAAATATGTATTCCGAAGCTAAACCTGAATCAGCTTACCATACGAAAAAACTATTTGCAAACAATGAACGTTATCTATAGTACCAACAAGCACGAAATTAGAGAGCCTCTAATACTTTTTTGACTTCAGAATAAACATCGTTGATATCCTGATCGCCATTAATATTGTAAAGGAGATGCTTTTCTTCATAGTAATCAATCAAAGGCGCGTTAAGTTTTGTGTTAACGGCAATTCGATTTTTTACCGTTTCTGGCTTGTCGTCCTCACGTTGATAGAATTCATGATGTCCGCAAACATCACAAGTTCCTTCAACCTTTGGTGGATTGTAGAGCTTATGATAAGTAGCTCCACAATTCTTACAAATAAATCTGCCAGATAGTCTTTCAACCAAGACTTCAGGTTCAACATGAATGTTGATCACTGCCGTCAATGGTTTATTTAAGCGAGATGTCATTTCGTCTAACGCCTTAGCTTGTTCGAGGTTTCGAGGGAAACCATCAAGCATAAAACCATCATTGACATCGTCCATTGCTAGACGATCTTCGACAATCCCGTTAGTTACACTATCGGGAACTAGTTCACCCTTATCGATGAACTTTTTAGCTTCAATCCCCATCTTGGTTTCATTTTTCATTGCTTCACGGAAAATGTCACCGGTGGAGATGTGCGGAATTTTAAAATCCTCAATAATCTTTTGAGCTTGGGTACCTTTACCAGCACCAGGCAAACCCATCAAAACGAGGTTTAATTTAGTCATTAGTAATTCTCCTTCATTGCTAAACGACGAATTAGTTACGAATAAACCCGATGTATTCTCGTTTCATCATTAGACCTTCAAGTTGGTCAAACAACTGAATTGCAACTCCGACCACGATTAGTAAGCTTGTCCCACCTAATCCAATTGATTCATCCAAACCAAAGATGTTAGATGCAAGTAACGGAATTAACGCAACTAAACCTAAGAAAAGTGCTCCGACTACGCTCAACCGAATCAAAAGACTCGAAACGTAGCTTTGCGTTTTCTTCCCAGGCCAAACACCTGGGATGTAACTGCCCTGCTTTTGTAAATTCTCCGCTAATTTTTCGGGATTAACCTGAACAAATGCGTAGAAGAACGTGAACAAGACGATTAACACGGTGTATAAGATTGCGCCATCCGTCGTTTGCATATTAAACACGTTGGTCAAGATATTGTACCAATCATCTTCTGAATGAGATGAAGCAAACGCCATTAAGATGGTCTGGGGAGTTGAAATAAACGAACTAGCAAAAATTACCGGAATAACTCCCGCAACGTTAACTTTTAATGGTAAGTAACTGCTGTCAGATGCACCCGAAGCCCGGCGTGTATATTGGATTGGAATTTTACGGCTTGCTTGTTGTACCCAAGTTACGAAAATAACAATGGCTAAAACAGCAAGTAAAATTAATCCAACATACAAGAAGCTTTGGCCCCACTGACTTTTCGGCGTATTAACAAACTGTTCAGTATAAATTTGTTGAATTCCAGTTGGTGTCCGGGCAATGATCCCTGCGAAGATGATCATTGAAACCCCTTGACCAATACCCCGTTCTGTAATCATATCTCCTAACCAAGTTGTTAACATCGTTCCCGCTGTTAAAATCAACCCGATGGTTAAGAAGGTGTGTACATTTGGTGTTTCAACTAAATTCATTTGACTCAAGTAGTTAAAACCAGCAGTGATTCCGATTGATTGCGCAAAAGCAAGGACGATTGTTAACCACCGGGTTGCTTGATTAAGCTTCCGACGGCCAACCTCACCTTGCTTACTCCATTCCACAAATTTTGGAACAATGTCCATTTGTAACAATTGAACAATAATTTGTGCCGTAATGTATGGAGAAACTCCCATTGCGAAAATGGAGTAGTTTGTCAATCCGCCACCACTAAAGGTATTAAGAATTCCAACTAATCCCGAAGAGGAAATGCTTTGCAAAGCATGCGCATTAACTCCCGGAACGGTGATGTATGATCCTAACCGAAATACAATCAAAATACCAAGTGTGAAGAATATCTTATGACGGATATCCTTCACTTTTAAAGCATTGATGACGGTTGAAAACATTAAATCACCTCGGTCTTACCACCAGCAGCTTCGATTGCCTTTACAGCACTCGCAGAGAATTTTTGAGCTTTAACAGTGAATTTCTTTGAAACTTCACCATTACCGAGAATTTTAACACCGCTAAGTTGTTTCTTGATGATACCAGCCTTAAGCAATGCTTCAGGTGTAATTTCAGCACCTTCGTCAAATACGTTAAGTGCATCAAGATTAACAATTGCGTATTCTTTGCGGTTAATGTTTGTAAAACCACGTTTTGGAATCCGACGGTAAAGAGGCATTTGGCCACCTTCAAAACCTAAACGAACTTTTCCACGTGCCTTTTGTCCCTTTTGACCACGACCAGCTGTCTTACCGTTACCGCTTGAATCACCACGGCCGATCCGCTTGCGGCTAGTCCGTGAGCCTTCGCTAGGCTTTAATTCATTCAACTTCATGCAAGGAAACCTCCAATCTTACAATATTATTTTACTTCTTCGACTTCGATTAAGTGTGCAATGTGGAAAATTGCTCCACGAGTTGCCTCATTGTTAGGTAGGACAACCGAACTGTTAACCCGGCCAAGACCTAATTCCTTAACAATTTTTCTTTGTTTAGGGAGGCGATGTGCGGCACTTTTAATTAATGTAACTTTTAATTGTGACATCAGAATATCCTCCTTATTCAGCTAAATGATCGACTGAAACCCCACGTAGGGCAGCAACTTCTTCTGCATTACGCATGCTCTTAAGGCCTTCAAAAGTAGCACGGATAACGTTAACTGGAGTGTTTGAACCCAAACGCTTACTTGTAACATCATCAACACCGGCTAATTCCATAACGGCACGAACAGCACCACCAGCAGTAACTCCAGAACCTTCAGCAGCTGGCTTCATCAGAATCCGTCCACCACCGTAAACACCGATGGCTTCGTGAGGGAGAGTTGTTCCAACGATTGGAACTTCGATCAAACTCTTACGTGCAGTTTCAACTGCTTTACGGATTGCTTCTGGAACTTCTTGAGCTTTACCAGTACCAAAACCAACATGACCGTTCTTGTCACCAACAACGACTAAAGCAGCAAAACGAAGACGACGTCCACCTTTAACAACCTTTGTAACCCGGTTGATGGCAACTACGCGGTCTTCCAATTCCAATTTTTCTGGATCGATAAACTTAGACATGTACGTATTTCCCTCCTATCCTTAAAATTTAAGTCCGTTTTCGCGAGCAGCTTCAGCTAAAGCTTGCACACGACCATGGTAAAGGTATCCACCACGATCAAAAACGACATTTTCGATTTTCTTTTCAACAGCTCTCTTGGCAACCAAAGCACCAACTTGTGCAGCAGCTTCAGTCTTTGAGCCACCTGAAACTTCGCTATCTAATGTTGAGGCACTAACTAGCGTTACACCCGCTACGTCATCAATTACTTGAGCGTAGATGTTTTTGTTAGAACGATATACATTTAAGCGTGGGCACTCTGCAGTACCAGAGATTTTTGAACGAATACGTGCGTGACGACGTTGACGTTTCTTATTCTTATCTGGTTTTGAAATCAAAATTTTCACCTCATATTTTTAAATTATCAGCTAACTATATCAAGCTGCTAGATTACTTACCTGTCTTACCTTCCTTGCGGCGAACGTATTCACCAACGTAGCGAACCCCTTTACCTTTGTAAGGTTCTGGTGAACGTACGGCACGGATTTCAGCGGCAAAATCACCAACACGTTGCTTGCTAATTCCACTGATATTAATGTGTGTGTTGTCAGGTACTTCTACCTTAAGGTCTTCAGGAGCTTCCATTTCAACTGGGTTTGAGTAACCTAGATTCAAAACAAGCTTCTTACCTTTAAGTTGAGCACGGTAACCAACACCGACTAATTCGAGTTTCTTTTCGAAACCGTTGGTTACTCCTTCAACCATGTTGTTAAAGTTAGCGCGTGTAGTACCATGTAATGCGCGCATCTTGTTATCATCGCTTGGACGATCAAATGTAACAACATTTCCTTCAACGTTCATTTTAATATCCGCACTCATTGTGCGTGTTAATTCACCCTTAGGTCCTTTAACAGTAACGACGTTTCCGTCTTGTTTAATTTCAACACCAGCTGGAACTTCAACTGGTTTTCTACCGATACGGCTCATTGAACGGCACCTCCTTATCTAAAAAATTACCAGATGTAAGCTAATACTTCTCCACCGATTTTCTTAGCGCGTGCTTCTTTATCTGTGATTACACCTTCAGAAGTTGAGATGATTGCGATACCCAAACCATTCAACACCTTCGGAACTTCATCAGCTTTTACGTATGAACGTAATCCAGGTTTTGAAATACGCTTCAAACCAGAGATAACTCGTTCGTTGTTCTTTCCATATTTTAGGAATACACGAATGATGCCTTGTTTGTCATCGTCAATATATTCAACATCTTTGATAAAGCCTTCGTTCTTAAGAATTTCAGCAATATCCTTCTTAATTTTTGATGCAGGTACTTCTAAAGATTCGTGACGAACCATGTTCGCATTACGAATACGAGTAAGAAAGTCTGCAATCGGATCTGTCATAGACATTCAGTATTACCCTCCTTTAACTCTGATTTCTTTTTACCAACTAGCTTTCTTCATACCAGGAATTTGTCCTTCATGAGCTAATTCACGAAGGCAAATACGGCATAAATGGAATTTACGGTATACAGAGTGTGGACGGCCACAACGTTCGCAACGAGTATATGCTTGAGTTGAGAACTTAGCAGGACGTTCACTCTTTACAACTAATGATTTTTTAGCCAATTTGTTTGCTCCCTTCGCTTACTTTTCAAATGGCATTCCAAATTCTGCCAATAATTCACGTGATTCTTCGTCAGTGTTTGCTGTCGTAACGATTACGATATCCAAACCACGAACACGGTTAACATTATCAAAATCGATTTCTGGGAAAATCAATTGTTCGCGAACACCTAATGTGTAGTTACCGCGGCCATCAAAGGCAGTACGGCTAACACCGTGGAAATCACGAACTCGAGGTAATGAAACGTTGATCAACTTGTCTAAGAAGTCATACATTCTTTCACCACGAAGTGTAACTTTGGCACCAATTGACATACCTTCACGAAGACGGAATCCAGCAATTGACTTTTTAGCCTTTGTAACAAGTGGCTTTTGTCCTGAAATAAGTGCTAATTCAGCAACAGCTTCATCAAGGTTCTTTGAGTTAGCAACTGCATCACCAACACCCATATTCAAAACGATTTTTTCAATCTTTGGTACTTGCATAACTGATGTGTAGTCAAATTTCTTAACTAGATCAGGTGTAATTTCGTTAACGAACTTTTCTTTTAAACGATTTGCCATGAATTTATTTTCCTCCCTCCGTTTAGATTACTTGTCGATACTTTCGCCAGTTTTTTTAGAAACACGAACTTTTTTACCATCAACAACCTTGAAGCCAACCCGAGTTGGTTCATTAGTTGATGGATCGATAAGCATTACGTTTGAAACATCGATTGGTGCTTCAATATCAAGAATTCCACCTTGAGGATTTGCATTGTTAGGCTTTTGATGTTTTTTAATCATGTTAATGCCTTCAACAACAACACGGTTCTTTTTAGCAAGTGTTTGTTTGATGGTACCTTCCTTGCCCTTGTCTTTTCCGCTGATTACGCGAACTTTGTCGCCAACTTTTACGAACATTTAATGGCGCACCTCCTTCGTTATGATGGTCGATTACAATACTTCAGGAGCCAAAGAAACAATCTTCATGTAGTCCTTATCACGTAATTCACGTGCAACTGGGCCAAAGATACGTGTTCCTTGTGGACTCTTATCATCTTTAATTAATACTGCAGCATTTTCGTCAAATTTGATGTATGAACCATCAGCACGATGTGCGCCTTGTTTTGTACGAACAACAACCGCTTTGACAACGTCACCTTTTTTGACAACGCCACCTGGTGTTGCTTGTTTAACCGTAGCAACCACAACGTCACCAATGTAACCAAATTTAACACGGGAACCACCCAATACCTTAATAACCAACAGTTCACGTGCTCCAGAATTGTCAGCAACTTTCAAACGACTCTCTTGTTGGATCACAGTTAGTGTCCTCCCTTCAATTTTGTATCAGAATACGAAACATGAGCTAGATAATAACTGCTTTTTCAACGATATCAAGCAAACGGAATCTCTTTGTTGCAGACAAAGGTCTTGTTTCCATGATTGTTACGATATCGCCCTTCTTTGCAGCGTTATTTTCGTCATGTGCCTTATATTTCTTTGAGTACTTTACACGTTTACCGTAAACTGGATGTGTCTTGTAAGTATCGATTTGGACTGTGATAGTCTTATCCATCTTGTCAGAAACTACGCGTCCTTGGTAAACCTTTCGTGCGTTACGTTCTTCACTCATTGACTAAGTCCTCCCTTCGTATTCTTTTACTTGTTTAATTCTTGTTGACGTAGAGCAGTTTTGATCCGCGCAATGTTCTTGCGAACAGCTTTAAGGCGAGCAGTGTTTTCAAGTTGGCCAGTTGCCAATTGGAAACGTAGGTTGAATAACTCGTCCTTGTACTCTTTTTCCTTGTTGATCATTTCGTCAGTGGTTAATTCATTAATTTCTTTAGCCTTCATCTGATTCGCCACCTACTTCCTCGCGTGCGATAATCTTTGTCTTAACAGGAAGTTTCATAGCTGCCAAGCGAAGAGCTTCGCGGGCAACTTCTTCAGGAACACCTGCAACTTCAAACATAACCTTTTCGCGTTTTACTGGTGCAACCCAGCCTTCTGGAGTACCTTTACCATTACCCATACGAACACCCACACCTTTAGATGTGTATGATTTATGAGGGAAAATCTTAATCCAAACTTTACCGCCACGCTTCATGTAACGCGTCATTGCGATACGAGCAGCTTCAATTTGGCGGTTAGTAATCCATGATGAAGTCAATGCTTGTAAGCCGAATTCACCAAAAGTAACTGTCTTACCGCCTTTAGCGGCACCACGCATCCGTCCACGATGTTCGCGACGATGTTTTACTCTCTTAGGTACTAACATGCTTATTTCCCTCCTTGTTCTTTAGAGTTGTTATTAGCTTCCTTTGCTTCAGGTAAAATTTCACCACGGTAAACCCATGTTTTAACACCAAGTTGACCGTATGTAGTACGAGCTTCAACCCAAGCGTAATCCACATCAGCACGTAATGTGTGAAGAGGAACCTTACCTTCGGAATAGTGTTCTACACGTGACATGTCGGCTCCGTTTAGACGACCTGCAACTTGTGTCTTAATACCTTTAGCGCCGGCACGCATTGAGCGTTGCATAGCTTGTTTCATAGCACGACGGAATGCAACCCGTCCTTCTAGTTGAGCAGCAATGTTTTCACCAACAAGTTTTGCTTCAAGATCAGGTTTCTTGATTTCAACGATGTTGATGTGAACACGTTTGCCAGTTAATTCATTTAGTTGTTTACGCAACTTTTCAACTTCTGATCCACCTTTACCGATAACCATACCTGGTTTTGCAGTGTGAATTGAAATGTTAACACGATTTGCAGCACGTTCAATTTCAACAGTAGATACGGAAGCATCAGTGAGTTGCTTTGCGATAAATTCACGAATCTTGATGTCTTCGCCAAGGAACTTAGCAAAGTCTTTATCAGCATACCATTTTGCTTGCCAATCACGAATGACACCAACACGGAATCCATTAGGATTTACTTTTTGACCCACGCGTTATCCCTCCTATTTTTCTGATACTACAACTGTAATATGACTTGTCCGTTTGTTGATTGGTGATGCCGAGCCTTTAGCACGTGGACGGAAACGTTTCAACGTTGGTCCTTCGTTAACAAAGACTTTGCTAATTACCAAATCTTCACGATCCAAATCAAAGTTATTTTCAGCATTCGCCACTGCAGACTTCAATACCTTTTCTACGATAGGTGAAGCACTGCGCGGTGTAAATTTAAGAATTGCAAAAGCTTCAGCGACACTTTTACCTCTGATAAGATCGACTACGAGACGAACCTTACGAGCGGCAATCCGAACAGTCTTTGCAGTTGCCTGTGCAGATGTTACTTGTTCAGCCATGATTCATCCTCCTTACTTTCCAGATGTCTTTTTGTCGTCGCCACCGTGACCACGGAATGTGCGAGTTGGAACAAATTCGCCAAGCTTATGACCAACCATATCATCTTGGATATAAACTGGAACATGTTTTCTACCATCGTATACAGCGATTGTGTAACCGATGAAACTTGGAAAAATTGTTGAACGACGTGACCATGTCTTGATAACTGATTTCTTTTCTTGATCTTTTTGTGCATCGATCTTCTTCAAAAGATGTTCATCAGCGAATGGTCCCTTTTTTAAACTACGACCCATTAATTTGACCTCCTTCGAAAACTGTTCTAGATATTACCTAAGCGACCGCGTTTACGACCACGAACGATAAATTTGTTTGACTTGTTATGTTTGTTACGAGTCTTCTTACCAATTGTTTTCTTACCCCATGGAGAAAGTGGAGATGGACGTCCGATAGGTGCCTTACCTTCACCACCACCATGTGGATGATCGTTAGGGTTCATTACAGAACCACGAACGTGTGGACGTTGACCAGCGTAACGGTTACGACCAGCTTTACCAACGTTGATTAATTCGTGTTCTTCGTTACCTACAGCACCAATTGTGGCACGGTTTGTAGCAAGAATCATGCGAACTTCTGAAGATGCAAGACGAACAAGTGCATACTTGCCTTCTTTACCAAGTAATTGAGCTGATGTACCAGCAGAACGAACAAGTTGTCCACCCTTACCTGGTTTTAATTCGATATTGTGGATAACTGTACCAACAGGAATGTTTGCAAGTGGTAGCGCGTTACCTACTTTAATGTCGGCTTCAGGTCCAGATTGAACTTGGTCGCCAACTCTTAAACCTTTAGGAGCAATGATGTATGATTTAACACCATCAGCGTAAACAAGCAATGCAATGTTAGCTGAACGGTTTGGATCATATTCGATTGCCTTAACTGTTGCTGGCACATCGTCTTTAATCCGCTTAAAGTCGATGATCCGGTATTGACGCTTGTTACCACCACCACGATGGCGAACCGTCATCCGACCGTAGTTGTTACGACCAGCTGAATGGCTTTGAGATTCCAACAATGACTTTTCTGGACGCTTCTTTGTGATTTCAGCGTAGTCCAATTGTGTCATGCCACGACGAGCATTCGTTGTTGGCTTAAATTTCTTAATCCCCACGTTGTTTCCCTCCTATTTTTTATTCTTCACCAAATAATTGGATTTCTTTTGAATCTTCTGAAAGTTGAACGATTGCCTTACGACGCTTCTTTGTGTAACCAGCGTAACGGCCTTGGCGCTTCAACTTACCTTTAACATTCATAATGTTAACCTTGATTACCTTAACATCAAAGATCTCTTCGATAGCTTTCTTAACTTGAGTCTTTGTAGCACGAGGATCTACGTCAAACGTGTAACGCTTGTCGTCAATCAACGCCATGGATGCTTCGGTAACAACTGGGCGTAAAATAATATCACGTGATTCCATTATGCTAGAGCCTCCTCTACTTGAGAAAGAGCCTTTTGTGTAATGACAAGTTTGTCGCTATTCATAATATCTAAAACGTTGATACCAGTTGGTTCAACAATTTTTACGTTAGATAAATTACGAGCAGCCAATACAGCACTTTCGTTATCTTCTTCAAGAACTAATAGAGCTTTCTTTTCAACATTAAGTTTGCTTAATGATTGAGCAAAGTCCTTTGTCTTTGGAGTTTCGAACTTAAATTCATCAACAACAACCAAGCTTTCATCCAATACCTTTTGTGAAAGTACTGACTTCAATGCTAAGCGACGCATTTTCTTTGGAATGCTGTATGCGTATGAACGAGGAGTAGGTCCGAAGACAATTCCTCCGCCACGCCATTGTGGTGAACGAATTGAACCTTGACGAGCACGTCCAGTACCCTTTTGACGCCATGGTTTCTTACCACCACCACGTACAGCACTACGATTCTTTACTGCGTGTGTTCCTTGGCGCATAGATGCACGTTGCATAACTACGGCTTCAAAGACCACATCGTTGTTGGGTTCAATACCGAAGATGTCGGCATTTAATTCAACGGTTCCGTTTTGAGTTCCGTCTTGTTTGAATAATGATACGTTAGCCATTTATTGGTCCTCCTCTCTTATTTAGATGTGTTTTTTACAGTACTCTTAACAACTACGTATGACTTCTTAGCGCCAGGTACGTTACCCTTAACCAAAAGTACGTTGTTTTCTGTATCTGCCTTAACGATTTCTAGATTTTGAATTGTAACTGTCTTGTTACCCATGCGACCTGGTAACTTCTTACCTGGGAACACGCGGTTAATAATTGCTCCCAATGAACCAGGACGACGGTGGTAACGAGAACCGTGCGCCATCGGACCACGACGTTGACCGTCTTTTTTGATAACACCTTGGAAACCATGTCCCTTAGTTGTACCAGTTACATCGACGAAGTCACCTGCTTCAAAGATGTCTGCTGCGATCTTGTCTCCGACTTTAACATCTTCCCCAAGCTCAACATCTCTGATTTCGTGAATGAAGCGCTTAGGATTTGTATTTGCTTTTGCTACGTGGCCTTGTTCAGGTTTGTTACTCAATACTTGACGCTTGTCGTCAAAACCTAATTGAGCTGCTGCATAACCGTCGTTTTCAACAGTCTTAAGTTGCAATACAACGTTAGGAGTAGTATCGATTACTGTAACTGGGATTAATTCACCAGCTTCAGTGAAAACCTGTGTCATTCCGACCTTCTTACCTAAGATTCCTTTTGTGGTCATTAGTACACCTCCGTTTGTGCTTTAAAATTATAATTTGATTTCGATATCTACACCGCTTGGCAAGTCAAGCTTCATCAAAGAATCAACTGTCTTTGGTGTAGGGTTAACGATATCAATCAAACGCTTATGTGTGCGCATTTCAAACTGTTCACGAGCCTTCTTGAATTTGTGTGGAGAACTCAAAACAGTGTAAACTGTGCGTTCTGTTGGCAATGGGATTGGACCCGAAATTGTTGCACCAGTGCGTTTTGCTGTTTCAACAATCTTGTCAGCAGATTGATCTAAAATACGATGTTCGTAAGCCTTAAGGCGAATACGAATTTTTTGTTTTGCCATTGTGTTACCTCCCTCGTCTATTTTAGAAATAAGACTTGCTCCGTGAAAATTACCGCCACACCCTGTGGCAAAGCGGCCGGGTGTGTCGCAACCTTTCACATCAACGCTCTGCTTATACACCACCGTGGGGAGGGCAGCATGCCCCCTCGTTTTTACACGGTACTTGATTATGATACATGAAAAATGCCCCCGTGGCAAGGGCATTTAGCGATTTTTTTGCAAAAAAAGAAGTTCCCTTCCCTAACGCTTTAAACGTTAAAAAAGAGAACTTCGATTTTAGAAATTATTCAGCTTTTCCGCCATTTTTCTTGATAATTTCTTCTTGGATTGACTTTGGAACTGGTTCGTAGTGATCAAAGGTCATTGTAAATGTACCACGACCTTGTGATGCAGAACGAAGCGTAGTTGCATAGCCAAACATTTCTGAAAGTGGAACAAATGCGTGGATTTCTTCAGCACCAGCAATTGCTTCCATACCTTCAACACGACCACGACGAGCAGTTACTTGACCCATGATATCACCCATGTATTCTTCTGGAACACGGATTTCAACCTTCATAACTGGTTCTAAGATAACTGGTGCAGCCGTCTTAGCAGCTTCCCGTAAAGCGATTGAAGCAGCAACCTTGAAGGCAGCTTCACTAGAATCGACTTCGTGGTAACTACCATCGTATAACTTAGCCTTCAAGTCAACTAATGGATAACCAGCAAGAACACCGTTATTCATAGCTTCCTTCAAACCTTGTTCAACTGATGGAATGTATTCACGAGGAACTACACCACCAACGATAGCGTCTTCGAATTCGAATCCTTTACCTTCTTCGTTAGGTGTGAATTCGATCCAAACATCACCATATTGACCTTTACCACCAGATTGACGAACAAACTTACCTTGAGCAGAAGTTTGTTTTGTAAATGCTTCACGGTAAGAAACTTGTGGAGCACCAATCTTAGCTTCAACGTTAAATTCACGCTTCATCCGGTCAACGATGATATCCAAGTGAAGTTCACCCATTCCGGCGATAACTGTTTCCCCAGTTTCTGGGTTAGTTTCAGCACGGAATGAAGGATCTTCTTCAGCAAGTTTTTGTAAAGCAACGTCCATCTTATCTTGGTCAGCCTTTGATTTTGGTTCAACGGCAACTTCGATAACTGGTTCTGGGAATTGCATTGATTCCAAGTGTAATGGATGATCTGGATCAGTTAAAGAATCACCAGTAGTAGTATTCTTCAAACCGATTGCGGCAGCGATATCACCAGAGAATACTTCTGGGATTTCTTGACGTTGGTTAGAGTGCATTTGTAGCAAACGACCAACCCGTTCACGCTTGTTCTTTGTAGCATTTAATACGTATGAACCAGATTCCAAAGTACCTTGGTAAACACGGATAAATGTCAAACGACCAACAAATGGGTCAGTAGCAACCTTAAATGCCAAAGCAGCAAATGGCTTGTCGTCGCCGGCAATCAATTGAACTTCTTCACCAGTATCAGGATCTGTAGCACCGTATGGCTTAACATCCAATGGAGATGGTAAGTAATCCACAACAGCGTCTAACATCATTTGAACACCCTTGTTCTTGAATGCTGAACCAGCAAGTACTGGGAACAATTCAAGTGACAAAGTACCCTTACGGATAGCAGCTTTGATTTCATCAGTAGAAATTTCTTCACCGCCAAGGTATTTTTCCATGATGTTTTCGTCAACGTCAGCTAAAATTTCAAGCATTTCGCCACGACGTTTTTCAGCTTCTTCCTTGTATTGGTCAGGAATTTCAACGGTATCCCATTCAGTACCTAATTCGTCTTCATCATACAAGTCGGCCTTCATTTCAACTAAGTCAATAACCCCTTCAAAGTCATCTTCGGCACCGATTGGCATTTGAATTGGTAAAGCATTAGCTTGAAGACGGTCACGTAATGATTGTACGGAGAAGTCGAAGTTAGCACCGATCTTATCCATCTTGTTAGCAAAAACGATCCGGGGAACGTTGTAATCAGAAGCTTGACGCCAAACTGTTTCAGTTTGTGGTTCAACCCCTGCTTGTGCATCAAGAACGGCTACCGCACCATCAAGCACCCGGAGAGAACGTTCAACTTCGATAGTGAAGTCCACGTGTCCTGGGGTATCAATGATGTTAATCCGGTGGTCTTTCCATGCTGCAGTTGTAGCAGCGGATGTGATTGTGATCCCACGTTCTTGTTCTTGTTCCATCCAGTCCATTTGTGAAGCACCATCATGGGTTTCACCGATTTTGTGGATTTTACCTGTATAGTACAAGATTCGTTCGGTTGTGGTAGTCTTACCAGCATCAATGTGAGCCATGATACCGATGTTACGAGTCTTTTCTAAAGGAAACTCACGTTTGTTAGCCATTATTTAAAGTTTCTCCTTCCAATGAAATCAATTAATAGCCTGTTAGAAAAAATGACTACTATATGCATCCATATAATAGTCATCAATGGTTGCAACAAGTAATTGCAACGACTGAATTTTACCAACGATAATGTGCAAAGGCACGGTTAGCTTCAGCCATCTTATGTGTATCTTCACGTTTCTTAACAGATGCACCAGTGTTGTTAGCAGCATCCATGATTTCACGTGCAAGACGTTCTGACATTGTGTGTTCACCACGGAGACGAGCGTAGTTAACTAACCAACGTAAACCAAGGGTTGTACGACGGTCTGGACGTACTTCGATCGGAACTTGGTAGTTAGAACCACCAACACGACGAGCCTTAACTTCAAGGACAGGCATGATGTTGTTCATTGCTTCTTCGAATACTTCAGTTGGTTGAGAACCCGTTTCCTTTTCGATAATATCGAAAGCTTTGTATAGAATCTTTGAAGCTTTTCCACGCTTACCATCTAACATTAAACGGTTGATTAAGCGTGTAACAAGCTTTGAGTTATAAATTGGATCTGGTAATACTTCGCGTTTTGGTGCTGGACCTTTTCTTGGCATTTATACACGACCTCCTTACTTCTTAGGCTTCTTTGTACCGTATTTAGAACGGCTTTGTTTACGATCAGTAACCCCTGCTGTATCAAGTGCACCACGGATAACATGGTAACGAACACCAGGTAAATCCTTTACACGTCCACCACGGATCAAGACAACACTATGTTCTTGAAGGTTGTGACCAATACCAGGAATGTATGCTGTAACTTCGATCAAGTTAGATAAACGAACACGAGCATACTTACGCAAAGCTGAGTTAGGCTTCTTAGGTGTCATAGTACCGACACGTGTTGCAACTCCGCGTTTTTGAGGAGCTGGATTATTAACTTGAGACTTCTTCATGCTGTTGTAGCCGTAGTTCAAAGCTGGAGCCTTTGACTTCGAGCTTTGAGAACGACGACCCTTACGAACCAATTGGTTAATTGTAGGCATCGATGTTTCTCCTTCCAAATAATTGAAAAATAATTTAAGTATTTTTAAGTACACATATCCAGGCGGTTCTTTTTTTGCTATAAAAAAAGATGGCCAGGACGGGTACCAGGGCTAACGTTTCCAGTCAGCATGTCTGCATTTGCGCAGAGAACCTGTCCACAAAAAGCACCTTAAATAGAATATCACGCAATTTTATTGAATGCAAGTTAATCAATTAAAAAAACGCTCCGTTAGTTTCGTAGTTTTATATTTAGTTACGGTTACTGAGGAGGCAAATGCAATGTTACTATTCTATCATTTTTTAATTTTTTACTTTGGTTGTTCGTGGGGATCTTTTTTAATGGCTACTTATCAACGTCGCTTAACCGGAGGCTCCATTACTTTTCCTGCTTCCCATTGTGATTATTGTTTAACTTCCCTACCCTACTTTTGTTTATTCCCTATTTTTAGCTACTGCTTTAGCAAGGGGCGCTGTCTTTTTTGCGGAAACCAGATTCCCCTCAAAATGCTGGGTCTCGAAGTCATTAGCGGGATCAGCTTTTGGTTAACCATACAACTAACTACTGGCGAACCCTTTACACTTCTAACTCTGTTGATTCTAAGTTTTCTTAGTGTAGAAGATTACGCCACTAGACAAATCCACTCCCAAATTTTGCTATTTCCCGCGCTATTTGAAACTTACCAATCCTTTAGCGGTGTGAAATTTGCAGCACTCGTGGTATTAACCGTTTTACTATTAAATAATTTTGAAAACCAGCGTTTTTTTCAAAAAATGGGTCAAGGCGACCTTGAAGTAATGGTTTTTCTCGCCCTCCTATTCGGGACGTCCGTAACTTCAGAAATTATTTGCTTAGCCTGCCTAATTGCGTTAGTGCGCATAATGGTTAGCAAACAACGAATGGTTGCCTTCGTCCCCTGCCTTTTTGCCGCCAATTGGTTAGTCCTTACCTATATTAACCATTCAGCTCCACAACTAATTATGCTAAGATAACCATAATCAAATTTAGGGGGTTACCATCATGCAAAAAATTTATTTCAATCACGACGGCAACGTTGATGATTTAGTTTCGTTGATTTTATTACTCGCTTTTCCAGATACGGAAATTGTCGGGGTTAGTGCCGTGGGCGCCGACTCTTACGTCGAACCCGCCGTTTCGGCATCGCGCAAAATTATCGATCTATTCGGTTCGCCTAGCCAACTCGAAGTGGCCCAATCCGACTCCCGGCCGGTCAACCAATTTCCTAAGGAATGGCGGCTAAGTGCATTTTCGTTCGATGATTTCCCGATTTTAAATGAACACCTCAATGAGGGTAATCCCCAAACTCGGTTAGCTAAACAGCCGGCGCACCTCGACATGGTCCAAAAACTTCAGCAATCATCTGTGCCAGTCACCCTCGTAATGACTGGTCCATTGACTGATTTAGCACGTGCTTTAGCAGTTGATCCCACCATCACCGCCAAAATTGATCGGCTATTCTGGATGGGAGGTTCAATGAACGGGATCGGAAACGTAGCCGAACCTGCACACGACGGCACTGCTGAATGGAACGCTTTTTGGGACCCCGAGGCAGTGCAAACTGTATTCGATAGCGATTTACCGATTACTATCGTCAGCCTAGACAGTACTAATCAAGTCCCCCTCACCACTGCGCTACGTCAACGTTGGGCAAAACAACGGCAGTACCCCGCTCTCGACTTGATTGGTCAGGGTTACTCATTAGTGCACTCTTTCGAAGCTAATTCAACTTACTACCTTTGGGACGTGCTCACCACCTTAATTAGCAAGTATCCTGAACTAGTTTCTAGCAAGCCGCTTAATGTAAAAGTGATTTCTAAGGGGATTTCAGCCGGAAAAACGTATCCGGATCCGACGGGTCGTCCCGTCACCTTTGTTACCCAAGTTAATGCAGACGCCTTTTACGACCGCTTCGACCAGCTCGCCCAAAGTCTGCGCAGCAACTTCTAAAACTAAATTCCATTTCCTAACAAAAAAGGGTGTTCCAAGTCAAAATAACTTGGAACACCCTTTTAAAATTCACAATTAATTTTCAATTGTTTCGTTCATTTCTTTTTCAACGTCGCTTAACGTTTGTGGTTGTTCAGTATTGCCGCCAACCACTTCTGGTTTAATTTGACGGTAGTCTGTCATTCCAGTACCGGCAGGAATAATCTTACCGATAATAACATTTTCCTTCAAACCAACCAACGGATCGTTCTTACCGCGAATAGCTGCGTCCGTCAATACTCGGGTAGTTTCTTGGAAGGAAGCTGCGGATAAGAAACTATTAGTTTCCAAAGCAGCCTTAGTAATACCAAGAATTACTGGACGAGATGTTGCCGGGATTCCACCAGCGATCAAGGTCTTGTAGTTATCCTTCTTGAAGTCGTCGATGTCCATCAACGTTCCTGGAAGAATATCTGTGTCACCTGGATCCATAACCCGTACTTTCCGAAGCATTTGACGAATCATGATTTCAACGTGCTTGTCACTGATTTCAATACCTTGCATACGGTAAACCTTTTGGATTTCACTGAGCAAGTAGTTTTCAGTAGAAAGTACGTCACGAACCTTGATAAGCTTCTTCGGATCGATAGAACCTTCGTTAAGTGGTGCACCACGGTGGATGTAGTCACCTTCAGCTACCTTCATGCGGGCAGTGATTGGTAAGCTATACGTCCGGGTATCTGTTTCACCCTTAACGGTAACTTCCTTAGTACCTTCGGCAGGATCTTCTTCAATGGATTCAACCACCCCAGTAACTTCGGAAATTTCAGCAGGTCCCTTAGGATTACGAGCTTCCACAATTTCTTGGATACGTGGAAGACCTTGGGTAATATCGGCGTTACCAGCAACCCCACCAGTATGGAAGTTACGCATGGTAAGCTGAGTACCTGGTTCACCGATTGATTGAGCAGCAACTGTACCAACTGCTTCACCAACTTCAACCCGGTCCCCAGTAGCCATGTTCCGGCCGTAACACTTTTCACAAACCCCGTGAGCCGTGTTACATGTAAATGCGGAACGGATAGTTACTTCTTGGATACCAGCATCAATGATTTCTTGTGCACTACGTTCGTCGATCATTTCGTTTTGACCCACGATCACCTTGCCAGTTTCTGGATTGATAACTGACTTCATGGTGTAACGACCAAGGATCCGGTCGTAAAGTGGTTCAATCATTTCGTTACCTTCTGCAATCGCAGTGATCAATAGACCGCGGTCAGTACCACAATCCTTTTCACGAACGATAACGTCTTGGGCAACGTCAACCAAACGACGAGTCAAGTAACCTGAGTTAGCGGTCTTCAAGGCCGTATCAGTCATTCCTTTACGAGCACCGTGAGTAGAAATAAACATTTCCAAAACACTAAGTCCTTCACGGAAGTTTGACAAGATTGGCAATTCCATGATCTTACCGTTAGGCGCAGCCATCAAACCACGCATTCCGGCAAGCTGCGTAAAGTTAGAGATGTTACCACGAGCACCAGAATCCGACATCATGAAAATTGGATTTTGTGGATCGAAGGTATCCATCAACCGTTGTTGAATTTCATCCTTAGCATCGTTCCAAATTCCAATAACCCGTTCATAACGTTCGTCATCCGTAATCAAACCACGACGGAATTGTTTAGTAACCGTTGCGACCTTCTTATGCGCTGCAGCAATAATCGTAGGCTTGTCCGGCAAGTTGGTAATATCCGCAATCCCCACGGTTAATCCAGAAAGTGTGGAACGGTAGAAACCAAGGTCCTTCATCCGGTCAAGGAGCAAGGAAGTTTCGGTAACTTTGTATTGCTTGTAAACTTCCGCAATTACATCACTCAAGAACCCAGACTTGAATGGTGAAAGTAGCGGACGTTGGTTCAATTGTTCATGAATATCTTCACCAGCTTCAAGGAAGTATTCATCCGGCGTACCGTTAACTAAGTTTTCGTTAGTTGGCGCGTTTAGATAAACAAAATCCTTTGGCAAAATGTCGTTGAACAACATCTTACCAGCCGTGGTGATCAAAATTTGTTGCCGTTGTTGATCGGTAAATGGCTTTTCAGGCATTGAACTTGCCCGCACCCCAATTCGGGTGTGAATTGATACGTAACCATTTTGCAAAGCAAGTTTAACTTCGTCGAGGTCGTTAAAGATCATTCCTTCCCCAACGCTTTCAGCACGTTCCATGGTTAACCAGTAGTTACCGATAACCATATCTTGAGAAGGCGTAACCACTGGCTTACCATCCTTAGGTGCCAAAATGTGATGAGCAGCAAGCATTAAGAGCCGTGCTTCTGCTTGAGCTTCGTTAGATAGCGGAACGTGGATCGCCATTTGGTCCCCATCAAAGTCGGCGTTATAAGCTTCACAAGCTAATGGGTGAAGCCGCATTGCCTTACCACTAACAAGGACTGGTTCAAAGGCTTGAATACCAAGTCGATGCAAAGTAGGGGCCCGGTTCAATAGCACGGGATGTTCCTTAATAACATCTTCTAAAACGTCATAAACTTCTTCGTCTTTACGATCGATTTTCCGCTTAGCGTTCTTAATGTTAGAAGCTAAGTTCCGGCTAACCAATTCCTTCATAATGAATGGCTTGAATAATTCCATTGCCATTGGAACTGGGAGACCCATTTGGTTCATCTTTAATGATGGACCAACATCAATAACCGAACGTCCGGAGTAGTCAACCCGCTTACCAAGTAAGTTTTGACGAAAACGTCCTTGCTTACCTTTCAGCATGTGAGAGAGTGACTTCAACGGACGGTTACCAGGACCAGCAACCGGACGACCACGCCGACCATTATCGATCAACGCATCTACCGCTTCTTGGAGCATCCGTTTTTCGTTTTGCACGATAATTCCCGGTGCGTTCAAGTCTAATAAGCGTTTCAACCGGTTATTCCGGTTAATTACCCGCCGATACAAATCGTTCAAGTCGGAAGTAGCAAAACGGCCACCATCCAATTGAACCATTGGACGAAGATCTGGCGGAATAACTGGGATAGCATCCATTACCATCCAATCCGGATGGTTACCAGACTTGATGAAGGCTTCAATAATGTCCAAACGACGTACGGCACGCGTCCGTTTTTGGCCAGAGGCTTCCTTCAATTCTTCTTTTAGTAAGTTAGCTTCTTTTTCTAGGTCCACGCTTTGTAGCAAGGCTTGGATAGCTTCCCCACCAATCTTAGCTACGAAACGATTTCCGTATTCGTCTAACTTAGCCCGGTATTCACGTTCAGTTAACAATTGCTTCTTTTCAAGTGGAGTATCACCAGGATCAACAACTACGTAAGAAGCAAAGTAAATAATTTCTTCCAATGAACGAGGGCTCATGTCAAGCACTAAGCCCATCCGACTTGGAATACCTTTAAAGTACCAGATGTGAGTTACTGGGGCTGCAAGTTCAATATGTCCCATCCGTTCGCGACGAACTTTTGACTTAGTAACTTCAACACCACAACGATCACAAACAATTCCCTTATAACGAATCCGTTTGTACTTTCCACAAGCACATTCGTAATCCTTAGTCGGTCCAAAAATGCGTTCGTCGAATAACCCATCTTTTTCTGGTTTTAAAGTTCGATAGTTGATGGTTTCTGGTTTCTTAACTTCCCCATACGACCACATCCGGATCTTATCAGGCGAAGCTAAACCGATTTGCATACTTTCGAATTTATTAACATCGATCAACGGACTGACCTCCTCTTTCTTTTATAAAAATTAATTTTGGTTGTTTTCAGTTTCCACAGGAGTAGATTCCGTTGTTGACGAGTCAGCTTCGTTAGCATTAGCCGCCTTTTGCTTTTCGGCATACTTGCTTAGAGCATCAACGTTGACAACTTCATCATCATCTTCGTCCATATCACGAAGTTCAACCTCTTGCTTATCTTCTCCAAGAACCTTCATGTCTAGTCCTAAAGCTTGCAATTCCTTAACCAACACGCGGAATGATTCCGGTACGCCAGGACGAGGAATTGATTCACCCTTCACGATTGCTTCATAAGTCTTAACCCGTCCCACAATATCATCAGACTTGTAAGTTAAGATTTCTTGCAATGTGTAAGCTGCACCATAAGCTTCAAGGGCCCAAACTTCCATTTCACCAAAACGCTGTCCACCAAATTGTGCTTTACCACCAAGTGGTTGTTGCGTAACTAATGAGTAAGGTCCAATAGAACGAGCATGAATCTTATCGTCAACCATGTGGGCGAGCTTCATGTAGTGCATGACACCAACCGCAACCCGTTGTTCAAACGGTTCACCTGTTCGGCCATCGTACAATACAGACTTCGCATCGGAGTCCATACCAGCTTCGGCAACGGCTTCCCAAATGTCTTCGTCACGAGCACCATCAAAAACAGGTGTAGTCATGTGAATTCCTAGGTTCCGAGCTGCCATTCCCAAATGCAATTCCAAAACTTGTCCGATATTCATACGGGAAGGCACACCCATTGGACTAAGCATAATGTCGATTGGAGTACCATCTGGCATGTATGGCATATCTTCTTCTGGAATAACTACCGAAACGGTACCCTTGTTACCATGACGGCCGGCCATCTTATCCCCAACTTGAAGCTTACGTTTTTGAGCAATGTAAACTCGAACCATCATGTTAACGCCAGGAGAAAGTTCATCACCATTTTCCCGAGTGAAGATCTTCACGTCTTGGACGATACCGCCGCCACCATGTGGCACACGGAGTGATGTATCGCGAACTTCACGAGCCTTTTCACCAAAGATAGCGTGTAACAACCGTTCTTCAGCGGAAAGTTCTGTCACCCCTTTAGGAGTAACTTTACCAACTAAAATGTCGCCATCTTGGACTTCAGCACCAATCCGCACAATTCCGTCTTGGTCAAGGTTACGCAATGCATCTTCACCAACGTTTGGAATTTCACGGGTCATTTCTTCCGGTCCTAACTTCGTGTCACGCGCTTCTGATTCATATTCTTCAATATGAATAGAAGTATAAACGTCGTCACGAACCAAGCGTTCGTTAATCGCAATCGCATCTTCGAAGTTATAACCTTGCCACGTCATGAAGGCAATCAATGGGTTTTGACCGAGCGCTAATTCACCTAATTCCATTGATGGACCATCAGCCAATACATCGTCGGCGTCAACCTTGTCGTTAACCCGAACAATTGGACGTTGGTTGTAGTTCTTACCGCCGTTAGAACGACGGAACTTCATCAATTTGTAAGTGTCTAGTGCACCGTCATCACGACGAACCCGAATTTCACGAGCATCAACGTATTCAACAACCCCAGGATGTTGACATAACAAAGCAACTCCTGAGTCGTGTGCAGCTTTATATTCAATACCAGTACCAATCAATGGTGCGTGAGGGTCAAGCAAAGGAACCGCCTGACGCTGCATGTTCGCACCCATCAAAGCACGGTTAGAGTCATCGTTTTCCAAGAAAGGAATACATGCCGTCGCAACCGCAACTACTTGCTTAGGTGAAACGTCCATGTAGTCGACGTTTTCAATGCTGGTTTCAATGTTGTCACTTTCATGACGAGCCATAACTACGTCATCCACGAAGGAACCATCGTCATTTAACGGCGAGTTCGCTTGGGCGATAACGAATTGGTCTTCTTCGTCAGCAGTCAAGTAATCGATCCGGTCGGTTACCTTGTGATCTTTCCAAGAAACCCGGCGGTATGGTGTTTCAATAAAGCCGTAACGGTTAATCTTTCCGTAAGAAGCCAAGTTATTGATCAATCCGATATTAGGACCTTCGGGAGTTTCAATTGGGCACATCCGACCATAGTGAGTATAGTGAACGTCCCGGACTTCGTATCCAGCACGGTCACGAGTTAAACCACCTGGTCCAAGAGCTGAAAGACGACGCTTATGCGACAATTCGCCAAGCGGGTTGGTTTGATCCATGAACTGTGACAATTGTGAAGAACCAAAGAATTCTTTAGTTGCTGCCACTACTGGACGAATATTAATTAATTGTTGTGGCGTAACGGTTTCGGCATCTTGGATTGACATCCGTTCCCGAACAACCCGTTCCATCCGAGCTAAACCAATTCGGAATTGGTTTTGTAACAATTCACCAACTGAACGAATCCGACGGTTACCCAAGTGATCAATATCATCAGTGCTACCAATTCCTTGTTGTAATAGGAAGAAGTAGTTAATTGAAGCAATAATATCGGCAGGAGTAATGTGCTTGAGCTTCAAATCAATGTTCCCATTACCGATCATCTTTAATTCACGTTCAGGATCGTTAGGGTCTTGAATCTTAATTACTTGAATCGTCATTGGTTCTGGAACTACCGCTTCATCAGAAGGTTGGTAAGTAACCATCTTGAAATCTTGACGATCAAGGTAAGGTGCCAACTTCTTCATTACGTCTTTGTCAACAACGTCACCCTTTTGAGCCAATACTTCCCCTGTATCTGGGTCAGCAAGGGTTTCAGCGAGGGTTTGACCTAGCAAGCGGGTCTTCAAGCTTAACTTCTTGTTAACCTTGTAACGACCAACTGGTGCCATATCGTAACGCTTTGGATCAAAGAAGCGCGCAGTCAATAAGCTCCGCGAACTGTCCGCGGTTTTAGGTTCACCAGGACGAAGACGTTCATAAATGTCTTTTAAGGATTCCGCAACTCGCGAATCTTCCGGATTTTTATGCACATCTTTATCAAGGGTAAAGTCTAAACTGTCTGACCCACCAAAGATATCAATGATTTCTTCGTCAGAACCAAAACCAAGTGCCCGAACTAATTCCGTCATTGGAATCTTCCGAGTCCGGTCGATACGAACGTAAGAAACTTCCTTAGCATCAGTTTCATATTCTAACCAAGCACCCCGGTTAGGAATTACCGTTGCGCCCCAAATATTACGATTATTTTTGTCAACGTCTAAGTTGTAATAAACCCCTGGTGAACGAACCAATTGTGAAACAATAACCCGTTCAGCACCATTAATAATGAAAGTTCCTTGTTCCGTCATTAATGGGAAGTCCCCAAAGAAGACGTCTTGAGACTTGATTTCACCCGTTTCATGGTTAGTCAACCGCAACGTAACGTGCAATGGCGCAGAGTAGTTTGCTTCATGTTCACGAGCTTCATCAACGGTATACTTTGGTTCTAACAACTGATAGTCAACGAACTCAAGTGACAATTTACCGGCAAAATCTTCAATCGGCATAATGTCGTTGAACATTTCCCGAAGACCTTCGTCTAAGAACCATTGGTACGAATCCGTTTGAATCTCGATTAAGTTTGGTAAATCGAGTACTTCTTTAATTCGTGCATAGCTCCGGCGCGTACGATGTTTACCATACTTAACTAAATGTCCTGCCAAGTTATTCACCTCTCCAATTTCTAAGACAAGTTAAATGTTACAATTTGATTACAAATTGATCCAGCACCTGTTTTTTAGCAAAAAAAAACCAAAAACAGTTCCTAATTCAAGAAACTATTTTTGCTTTTTTTCTAAAACACTGCGGACAATAGATCGCACTGTTTCATTTAACCCAGCTTTAACATACAGATTATATTCTATGCTCTTTTAAAAGCTTTGTCAAATCATTTATTTACTTGTACTGCTTACCGGTTTAGCATCCTTCACTTTAAAAGTGATTTTGTGGTTGCGGGCCCCGATCGTCACGTCGTCGCCTACCTTAACTTGCCCAGCAAGCAACATTTCACTAAGTTGATCTTCTACTTGTGTTTGAAGTGCTCGACGAATTGGGCGAGCACCGTATTCAGGATCAAACCCGGCTTCGGCTACCACGTCAATTGCGGCTGGAGTGAATTTCATGTTAATTCCTTGCGCACTCATCCGCCGAATAATATCCTTCGACATCAATTTTACAATTTGATGCAACTCTGGCTTGGTTAAGGAATGGAAGACAATCGTTTCGTCAATCCGGTTTAAGAATTCTGGTCGGAAACTTTGCTTCAAGACTTCCTTAACCTTTGCAGCCATTGCTTGGTAATCATCAGCCATGTTTTGGGCTCCAAAACCGACTGATTTTTCATCCCGCAACGCCGTCGCCCCTAAATTAGAAGTCATAATGATGATCGTATTTCTAAAGTCGACCCGGCGACCCTTCGAATCGGTCAAGAATCCATCATCGAAGACTTGGAGCAACAAATTAAACACGTCCGGATGGGCCTTTTCGACTTCATCAAATAAGACTACCGAGTATGGCTTTCGCCGAACTTGTTCGGTCAGTTGGCCACCTTCGTCATAGCCAACGTATCCAGGAGCCGAACCTACTAACCGGCTGGTGCTAAAACGTTCCATGTATTCCGACATGTCAATCCGGATCATGTTATCTTCTGAACCAAACATTACGTTAGCAAGGGTCTTCGCCAGCTCCGTCTTCCCTACCCCAGTTGGGCCAAGGAACATAAATGAACCAATTGGTCGTTTAGGATTTTTCAATCCGGACCGGGCCCGTCGGATTGCCCGAGCTACTGAAGAAACGGCCTCGTCTTGCCCAATTACGTGTTCGTGCAAGATTTTTTCTAAGTTAACCAACCGTTCCGATTCAGATTGCTTCATTTGAGTAACCGGCACCCCGGTCCAATCGGAAACAATTTGAGCAACGTCTTCACCAGTTTCTTGTAACTTATATTCAACTGGCTGTTCCGCTTCTGCTTGCCGGGCAGCTGCTCGTTCGACCTTTTTCCGCAGTTTCATTTCCTTTTTCCGAATTTCGGCCGCGGTTTCAAAGTCTTGGCGGTCAATGGCGGCTTCCTTATCTGCCTTCAACCGAGCTAACTTATCTTCGTCAGTTTCTCGTTTACTCTGCTTTTCGGCAGCGTCGATTCGAATCTTAGCGGCTGCTTCGTCAATTAAATCAATCGCCTTATCAGGAAGGAACCGATCGGAAATGTAACGAGCCGACAAGTTTACCGCCTGTTGAATTGCTTCATCAGTAATCCGAACTTTATGGTGTTCTTCATATTTTGGCCGGATTCCTTGTAAAATTTGGACTGCTTCTGCTTGGGTAGGTTCATCAACTTCTACCTTGGCAAACCGTCGTTCTAAAGCTGCATCCGCTTCAATATATTTTTGATATTCATTTAGGGTTGTCGCCCCGATGGTTTGTAGTTCTCCACGCGCTAACGCCGGTTTCAAGATGTTGGAAGCATCAATGGCACCTTCCGCACCACCAGCCCCGATTAAGGTGTGCAATTCGTCAATAAATAGGATAACTTTGCCATCTTGGCGAATTTCTTCGATAACCTTCTTCAAGCGGTCTTCAAATTCGCCCCGGTACTTGGTTCCCGCAACCAACGCACCCATTTCAAGCATCATCAAGCGTTTGTTTTTCATATCTTCAGGCACGTCATCGGCAATGATTCGTTGTGCGAGACCTTCCGCAATCGCCGTTTTACCAACTCCAGGTTCCCCAATCAATACCGGGTTGTTCTTGGTTCGCCGACTCAAAATTTGAATAACCCGTCGGAGTTCGTTTTCTCGCCCGATCATTGGGTCAATTTTGCCGGCTTCCGCCATGGCAGTTAAATCCCGGGCAACCGAATCCAACGTTGGAGTTCCCTTCGTTGTCGTCGCCCGTTGCTTAGCACGCCGACTTTGGGTTGCTGGGTTAACCCCCAGCTTACGTAACGTTACTTTACGGACGTCCGCAACGTCAGTATCCAACGCTAACAGAACTCGCGAAGATAAGATGGTCTCATCTTGAATCAGCGCTAATAGAATGTGTTCTGTACCAATCTTAGCAGCTTTTAATTGCCGCGCTTGGTCTCCCGCATTCGCTAAAATCTCTTTAGCCTTTGGCGAATATGGCAAGTAATCATTTTTGGTTAAGCGTAAGTTGCCGTAACCCGTAAACTGCTCAATTTCTTCAATTACATCAATTTCGGTGACATTAAATTGTTCTAACACACTGTGGGCAACGCCGTTGTTTTCAATCGTTAGTGCTAATAGTAAATGCTCCGTTCCCACCGCGGGATGTTTAAACCGTTTGGCTTGCTCTTGAGCAATAATTAACACGTTGCGTGCGCTAGGAGTAAATAAATTTTCCATTGTCCACCTGTCTTTCTCTAAACTCGTTACTCATATCGAAGGTGATTTAAAACTCCGATAATGATTTTTGCGCGAATCTGGTCTTCTAGTTTCCGATCGCCAATGTTTAAGGTACTCTTGGCAATTGTTGCAGCTAGTAGATTAGCTTCCCGCTTACTTAAAACCGCATCTTCATATAAACTGCTTAAAATAGAAATTGCGTCTCGTTCATTAATTGAATCGCCAATCACCCGGATCAACGAATCTAATACGTCAATATCATCTAGCAATTTAACTTTTTCAATCCGGATATAGCCACCGCCGCCGCGCTTACTTTCAACTAAATAACCGTTTTGGATGGTAAACCGGGTTTTAATTACGTAGTTAATTTGGGATGGTACTACGTCAAACTGATCCGCAATTTCAGAACGCCGAATCTCAACTTCCTCCGAATCAGCTAAAATTTCTTTCAAGTATCGCTCGATTATATCCGAAATATTCTGTCCTTGCATAACGACCACCTCTCCCTACTTTGACTAATATTGACTATTATTATACGAAACTGGTCGGCAATTGTAAAAGATATTGTTCAAAATTATCGGTATTAACCGGTTTCACGGTATTTTTCCGTTCTTGGGCTAAGAGCACAAAAAGAAGTGGCGTTTAGAATTTAATTAAATTCCGCTTCCACTTCTTTTCTGAAGGTTTCTATCTTATTTTAAATGAGTTTAAAATGCAAGCTTAGTAAACTATTTTTCCACACCAAACTTAGCAAAGTAATCCGTTAACGGCTTCAATTCGGCTCCATCGTAGTCGCTAAAGAAATCACTGACTGACTTTTCACCGTGGGTTGCTTGATAAGCAGCCGAGATCTTTTCGGTGAAGTTTGCCGCTTGATTGTCGAATTCCAATTCTTCAACAGGCAATCCCCGTTGGTCGGTAATTTTAGCATCAATTACTACTGGTTCGCCAGCTTTTTGATATTCTAACGCCTTATCAAAGGCCGCTGGTAATTCATCTAAGGTTCTAATTGTAATTCCCTTTGCACCCATCGCTTCCGCAATTTTGGCATAGTCAGCGTCTTCAAGATCAATTCCAGAATGATTCATTTGAATATCATCTTGTTCTGACTTAATAAAGTTAAGGGTTTGGTTAGAAGTGATGATGTTAATAATTGGCAAGTGGTATTTCACTTCGGTCAACAAGTCGTGAATTACCATTGAAGCTGCCCCATCTCCTGAAATACTAAACACTTGCCGGTCTGGATATGCAAGTTTTGCTGCGATTGCAGCCGGAATTCCGTAGCCCATCGTGGCAAATAATGCAGAAATCGTCCACTGCTTATCGCCCTTCAAATCAAGGAAGCGGAAGGAGTTGATGATGTTGTCACCAGTATCAATGCCAAAGACCGCATCTTTATCCGCAATCCGGTTAATTTCCCGATAAATTTGTTCGTAAGATAGCGGACCGTCCGCCTTCTTCATTAACTTATTCAAGTATGCTTTCCAATCTTGCATGTCGGCAACCGTTGCTTGGTAGAATGGCCGATTTTCAACAGCTTCGGACCGTTCCAAAACTTTTTCCAAGAACTTGCCCGAATCCGCCCAGATTCCTAAGTCCAAGAAGTGATGACGTCCGAATTGAGATTCGTCGTTGTCAATTTGAACAAACTTGAAATCATGAGTCCGGTAAACTAGGTTGGCAAACGGGAAGTCAGCGCCGAGCGCAATCACTAAGTCAGCAGTTGCAAAGGCTTCGTCAGCTGCCTTGGATGCTGCCCGGTTAGTGGTACCCAAGTTACCTTCCCAATCATCGTCAACCTTACCTTTTGCTAGACCAGTAATGGTTACGGGGATTTGTAGTTTTTCAGCAACTTTCTTCAAGAGATCTTGATGGTCCTTAATTCCGGAACCCACGTGGAAGACTGGTCGTTTAGCTTCGCGAACCATCTTCAAGAATTGATCTACTTCTTCGTCAGTTGGTGTTTGTTTAGGAGTTTGCTTTTCTAATAACGCAGTCGAAGCATAATTTACGTCCGGAATCTGAACGTAACCGAAATCATTAGGAATTACCACTACCGCTGGTCCGCGGTTTTTGTACGCTGCCCGAATAGCCTTATCAACCACGTATGGAAGACTTTCCGGGGTCATTACGCAGCGGTCATAAACGGCCACGTCCTGGAACATTGGAACTTCAGGAAATTCCTGGAAGAAATCGTAATTCATGTTGCTATGAGGTACTTGCCCAACTAGTGCCAACACGGGGGTATGGTCTTCCTTAGCGTCATATAAACCATTCAACATGTTAACCGCACCGGGACCTGCTGAACCAAAGGCAACTCCAATCTTGCCGGTTAGCTTTGCTTCAGCAGCGGCAGCGAGGGCGCCAACTTGTTCATGGCGAACTTGCACATATTGGATTCGATCCTTTTCTAGGTCTAAAGCGTTCATTGTTGAATTAAACGAACCACCTGGATATCCAAAAACACGTTTAATATCCCAAGCCTGAAGGACTCTTAACATTGCGACACTTGCTGGTACAGTCTTTTCACTCATCTAAACTTACCTCGATTTTTTATTTGTAATGATGTAACCGATTACAAATATTAATTTACAACTATACTTACTTTATGTCAACATTTTTGTCTGCGCTAACGAATATCGTGGATTTTAAGCACCCTGTTTCGGATTTTTTCCCTAGATAAATTCATCTCATAAGTAATCACTTACCCTAACTAATTCCGCAACAGGTACTGGAAACTTCCGCTCAGGCTCAAAAATAAAAAGCATTTTCCAAGAACTTAAAATTCTTGCAAAACGCTTTTTATTTCGGTGACTTGGGTAGTGACCAATATGATCAAAAAGTCACTTTATTCGCTTAATCGATAAATCGGGAAAACAGGATTTGAACCTGCGACCCCCACGTCCCGAACGTGGTGCTCTACCAAGCTGAGCTATTTCCCGAGCAACTTCGTATTAGAAGCTTAAAAATGAAAAAGCACTACTCAGCCATGCTGACCAATGCTTAATCAATGCACCCAGTAGGACTCGAACCTACAACCTTCTGATTCGTAGTCAGACACTCTATCCAGTTGCGCTATGGGTGCAAATAATCAATCGTTAAGAATACTCGCAAGAGCCTTCCAGCACTTAAAAATTATATCACAAAACTTAATTTTCGCAATCGCTGTTTTTCACAATGGCGCACTTTGCCAATTAGGCAATTTCAAAATAATCCGAATCTCCCGTCACGTTGGTTCAGGACACAAAAAAACGCCAATCCAACGATTGACGTTTAAAGGATGCACCCAGCAGGAGTCGAACCTGCAACCTTCTGATTCGTAGTCAGACACTCTATCCAGTTGCGCTATGGGTGCATAATTATTAAGTTAAAGCGGAAGACGGGATTCGAACCCGCGACCCCCACCATGGCAAGGTGATGTTCTACCACTGAACTACTTCCGCAAAATGCCGACTAGAGGATTCGAACCTCCGACCCTCTGTTTACAAGACAGATGCTCTGCCAACTGAGCTAAGTCGGCTTAATCCCTATGCGGGCGAAGGGATTCGAACCCCCACACCTTTCGATACAAGAACCTAAATCTTGCGCGTCTGCCAATTCCGCCACGCCCGCATGTAACATTTAAAACCACTGAGAATAATCTCAATGGAGGATACAGGGCTCGAACCTGTGACCTCCTGCTTGTAAGGCAGATGCTCTCCCAACTGAGCTAATCCTCCATAAACCTCGTGAACACATTTATATATAATACGGATTAAACCATTAGTTGTCAATCACTTTTTTAAACTTTTTTTCGAAACTCTAAATTAAACCGTTTGCTACGAATGATTGCCCACTACATCGGCACGTAAAATGGTTAAAAAAATAAGGATTAACCTTCTGCAATAAAAGATTAATCCTTATTTATAAGCATCTTGGATAAAACACCAAGCCCTGCCGTTATTTTTAACCTAAATTATTAATTTTTACCAATTACCTTGGTTCCTTGCATATATGGCACCAAAACGTCTGGAACGGTAACCGTACCATCTTCATTTTGGTAGTTTTCCAAAATTGCGGCTACCGTCCGGCCAACAGCAAGTCCCGAACCATTTAACGTGTGGACATACTGTAACTTACCATTTTCATCGCGGTAACGAATGTGAGCACGACGCGCTTGGAAATCAGTGGTGTTCGAGCAACTTGAAATTTCGCGGTACTTGTTTTGCGCTGGAATCCATACTTCTAAGTCGTGAGTCATTGCAGCCGTAAAACTCATGTCCCCGGTCGTCAACGTAATCACGTGGTATGGCAATCCTAGCTTTTGTAAAAGGGTTTCCGCGTGGCGCGTAAGTTTTTCTAATTCTTGCCAAGAATCTTCTGGTTTTGTGATCTTAACCATTTCTACCTTATTAAATTGGTGCATCCGGATTAAACCACGGGTGTCCCGTCCAGCGCTTCCTGCTTCCGAACGAAAGGCTGGTGAAAGTGCAGTCACGTTAATTGGCAACTGGTCTTCATCCAAAATTTCATCCCGGTAGAAGTTAACTAATGGTACTTCCGCCGTCGGAATTAGAGTTAGTGGTTCATCTTTAATTTCATAACCAGCGTGCGTTTCCTTAAACTTAGGAAATTGGCCAGTTCCAAACATCGACGCATCATTAACCATGTAAGGCGTGATTTCTTCGGTAAATCCGGCCGCCACGTTTTGATCTAAGAAGAAATTGTAAACTGCACGTTCGAGACGCGCACCATCGCCAACGTAGTAAACAAACCGACTACCAGCAACCTTAGCAGCCCGTTCAAAGTCTAAAATTCCCAAATCTTCGCCAATTTCCCAATGGGCTTTGGGCTTGAAATCAAACTTCCGAGGGGTGCCAAATTTACGTAATTCAACGCTGCCTTCCTCGGTTAAGCTTACCGGTACGTCAGGATGTGGTAAGTTAGGCAAGTGGGCCGCTTGGTCTTCTACTTCCGCAGCAACCTTTTCTAATTGCTCATCGAGTTCTTTAATTTCTTGGCTAACTTTCCGCATTTTTTGAATTGGTTCGTTAGCATCTTCGTGGTTACGTTTCATCTGGGAAATTTGGTCCGAAACGTCATTTCGAACTTTCTTTAAGCTTTCGCTCTTTACAATCAACTCCCGGCGTTGGTTATCCTTTGCCAATAGCTGGTCAATCGTTTCTGGTTGAACCCCACGGGTAGCTAACTTTTCCTTAACTTCATCAGTATGGTTACGAATCATCTTTAAATCTAACATGCAAATTCCTCCTTACTAAAATCAAAATAAAAAGAGCCTCCCTCCCAATTGGGACGAAGAGGCTCTTTTCGCGGTACCACCCAAGTTCACCATTACTGGCGCACTTTCATGATGGTAACGGAATCACCGAATGGCATTACCCATTTGTTTAATCAGCGCCGGAGTTTCGGTTAGCCCTTTCCACCATCCGGACCTCTCTAAAAACCTACTTAAAACGCCTTGTTAACAACTGAACTATTTAATTGTTAACCGTATTATACAAAAAAGATGCAACTTCCGCAATTAAATTTGCGAAATCTTTTCTTCAACTAATTGGATAACTTGTTGACGTGCGCTAGGGTCTTCCACAAAGTCATACTTATCGCCATCAATTCTAATCTTGGCACTTTGGTCGTAGTTTTCAAACCACGATACGTAACGCCGATTTAATTCCTTATAGTAATCGTATAAGGACGGGTCGTTTTCAATCTGTTCGTATGAACGACCGCGTTTTTTAATCCGTTTTAACATGGTATCAAACGAAATATCAATATGAATCAAAAGGTCCGGGTTTTTCTTGTATGAAAGCCGTGGTAACTCTTGCATCATGTTGCTCAACAACGAATCGTAAATCTTGACTTCGGTTTCGGTCGCCCGTCCTAAATCAGCGTTTAGATGGAAGAGTAACGAATCCTCATAAATTGAGCGATCCATTACGCTTCTAAATCCGTCGTTAGCTTGCTTGATGCTATCTAGCCGTTTGTTTAGAAAATAAATCTGTAATAAAAATGCGTAACGTTTTGGATCCTTATAGAAGAGCGGCAAAATTTTGTTGTCATCTACCGATTCATAATAAGCATCGCTACCCCAATGCTGGGTTAATAATTCCGTCAGTGACGTCTTGCCGGCGCCGATTGGACCTGATAAAGCAATCATTTAAGATACCCCTTTTTCATTTAATAGCACCACATATTGTACCACCAAACGAACGCAAAACAACATCTTGAAAAAATCACTTTTTCGTGATATTCGGCCGACTTAAGTCGATCTCCTCTAATGGAATTAATTTAGTCTTATACTTAATTTTGTAATATGCAAAAAGCACTATAAATAGTGGAACCGACATGTAGGTAATCCCAATCGCCTGCCAGTTAAGGTTGATTAAGGAATTAATGTCCTGTCCTAAGATAACCACAATACTTAACACGAAGGCAAACAACGGTCCAAACGGGAACCATTTTGCCCGGTACTTCAATTCGCTCAAATCATGGTTTTGCTTGACGAATGCGCGCCGGAACCGCCAATGAGATACGGCAATCCCCATCCAGGCGATAAAACCGGTCAACCCGCTAGCCGCAACTAACCAAGCGTAAATCTTAGTTCCCATAATGCTGGTAATAAAGGTTAATAACCCGACCACGGTGGTTCCAATTAGCGCCACGTAAGGAATCCCCCGCTTGGTCGTCCGGCCAAAGATCTTCGCTGCATAACCTTGCTTTGCCAACGAGAACAACATCCGTGAAGATGCGTACATCCCCGAGTTAGCCGAAGAAAGCACCGATGTAAGGATAATGGCGTTCATTACCCCCGCTGCACCTGCTAAACCAGCCCGCCGGAATACAAGGGTAAACGGACTAATTGAAACGTCGCTTGCCGAAGTTCCTAGCAAATCTGGACTAGTATACGGTAAGAGACAGGCAATTACGAAAATCGCCAAAATGTAGAATAATAAAATCCGCCAGAAAACTTGGTTAATTGCCTTAGGAACGCTGCTTTCCGGAGTTTCTGATTCCCCAGCCGTAATCCCGATTAACTCGGTTCCTTGGAAAGAGAATCCGGCAACGACGAAGACGCTTAAGATTGCTGGAATTCCCCCAACAAACGGTGCCTTCCGGTATACAAAGTTTTCTAAGTAAGTTGCGTGGCCACCCATAATCCCGAAAATGGTAAGAGTTCCGACTGCCAAGAAAACAAAGACGGTAACTACCTTAATTAAGGCTAACCAGTACTCGGTTTCCCCGAACGCTTTAACGGTTAACGCATTAATCAGGACTACCAGCGCTAACGCGATCAAACTCCAAATCCATCCTGGAACGTTAGGTAACCAGAATTTCATAATCAGCGCAATCGTACTAATATCCACGGCGACCGTAATCGCCCAGTTGAACCAGTAGTTCCATCCCATTGCAAACCCAAAGGCAGGATCCACGTACTTAGAAGCGTACGTAGCAAACGATCCCGAAACTGGCATGTAGGTCGCCATTTCGCCTAAACTAGTCATCAAGAAGTACACCATAATTCCCATCCCGACGTATGCTAGTAGGGCACCACCCGGGCCGGCTTGAGAAATTGCTAAACCACTAGCGACGAACAGGCCGGTCCCGATACTGCCGCCTAGTGAAATCATTGAGATGTGACGAGTCTTCAGCGCCCGCTGGACGTGATTGCCGCTCGCCTGCTTTTGTAACTGTGCCATAATAGAGAACCTCCTAAAAATTAAAAGAGGCGCTGTGATTATCCCAGAACAAAATAAAAAGCCTTTTTGCGCGCACTTACACAAAAAGACCGTTTAAAATCGTTAGTCAAATCGTAGATAGCGCTCCGCAACCGTAATTGCGACAGTCCTTGGCTTATTCAACCAAGTCCCAAATCGTGCAGAATTAAGTCTGCAGTCATTTCGGCCTCGTTACCTTTCTCCCTGGGTCCCAGATGCTTAATCATCTTACCAGGGCTACTCATCATTGAGGCGACCTCTTCTTTCGATGTGATTCAAATTATAGCAAACTTGATTAATTATGCAAGCTTAAGGTTCAATTCGTATAAATATTCTTTCCGGACACGGCCGTCATACCCGGATACATTTTCAAACACCCCCGGTTGGCGAATAAAACCATTCTTTTCTAAAACTCGCTGAGAGGCCTGGTTATCCGTTAAAACGTTGGCCTGAACTTTTACGGTTCGCCCCGTTGCTGATTGCCGATTCCTTAAACTCTTCAACGCAAAATGGACTGCCCGCGACATAATTCCTTGATTCCAATACTCTTCAGCCAGTAAATATCCTAGTTCAAAAACGGCTTCTTCCGCCTGCTGAAAAATAAAGATTCCACCGCTCAACCGGTTTTCCTCGTTAACAATCGCTAGGAAATTCGGGCTGCCTACCATCCCTTTAAAAGCTAGCCACTGCTCTAATTCCGTTTTTAAAACTTGCATTCCCGCTAGTCGCGCGAGTTTTTCGTTATTCATCAGTACTTGATAATCTGCAAAGTCACTCGTTGCAAAGTATCGTAGTTTAAATTTCATTTATTTCTCCCAAATTATTTTTCGTATGACTCAAAAAGATTTAAGATAGTCTATAGATAATCTATGTGAATATATTTTACTACTTAAAAGGAGTCGATCTTATGCAAATAATTAAAACACCACTTAACCAGGTAAATCCTCAATCTCAAGCAGAGTTAATTTCCTACGTTGATCCCAGCCTTACCGACGCGCTTAACCCTGCGCTAATTTTTGTACCGGGAGGCTCTTATACTCACATTGATTTTAAGCAATCCGAAAAAGTTGCGCTACGCTTTTTGTCACTTGGTTTTCAAGTTTCCATCTTACGGTACTCTTTTGTCGACGAAGTTCAACCGCTCTTCCCGGCTCCTCTGTTGGAAACTGCGCAAGCAATCGCCACTACTAAACAAAACGCCGCACAATGGCACGTTGATCGCCAAAAAGTCATGTTGATGGGCTTTTCCGTCGGCGGGCACGTAGTCGCTAATTACAATAATTTATGGTCTTCAGACTGGTTACAAGCACAAACCCACTTATCTGCAGAAGACTTAAAGCCCGCCGCTACTATTTTAGGTTACCCAGTAATTACCCCATTTGATGGCTTCCCTGACCAACCTACTTTGGCGCAGTGGACTGACAACCCCGATGAGATTGCTGCTGACCAACACGTAACCGCCGATAATGCTCCAACTTTCATTTGGGCCACCACTGACGACCAGTTAGTTTCTTCAAAAAACGCCGTGGACTACTTCTTAGCGCTCCAAGCTCATCAAGTGCCCACCGAACTACACCTTTACCACCACGGTCCTCACGGAATGGCGTTAGCTGACGAAACTACGGCTTACGACGAGCGTCACCAAGATTCTCGCATTGCCGATTGGATTGCTAATGCATTAGCTTTTTTACGCGAACTATAACGAGGCTTATTTTCCATTAGTAAAGAAAATGGACCTTTATTCTTCAAAAGCACAAAAACTACTTTTTTATACACTAAATATTAAACTTTAGTTAATTCAATCAAACCGCCAAATAAATTTGGTATTATATTAGTAATTGATTTTTAACATTGTGGAGGAAACTTGTATGAGTGAAGACTCACGGAATTCCAATTTAAGCCGATTTAGCGGCAACCAGTTTAATTCTGCGCCGGAGGGAAATGATTCCAACGCCGAGGAGCAAAATAACCCAACCAGTGGCAGCCGGCAAAAACGGCAACGTAATCCCCGTCCGCCTAAGAAGTGGCATCCTTGGCGCTGGGTTGTTTGTGCCGTTATCGCCCTCCTGTTGATCGTTTTCGGGGTCAAAAAATGGTATACCGCTAAAAATGCGGTCGATTCAATTTTTGATAGTGCTCGCATTCAAAAAGCCCGGGACGTTTCCAGCGAGCTAAAACACGGCAAACCGATTTCCATCCTATTATTGGGTACCGATACTGGGGCGCTAGGCCGGAATTATCGTGGTCGTACCGACACAATGATCGTCGCTACGTTAAATCCCAAAAAGAAGAAGATGACTTTGACTAGCATCCCCCGAGATACCGTAATGTCAATCCCGGGATATTCCAGTTATTCACCATCCAAAATTAATTCTGCCTATGATTTTGGCGGAGCCGGAACGGCCATTCGAGCGGTTCAAAAATTGTTAAACGTTCCAATTGACTACTACGGATTAATCAACATGGGTGGACTAGAAAAAATTGTCGACGGTGTAGGCGGGATTGACGTCACCCCTAAGCTAACCTTTAAGTATGGCAACGCCGACGTTAAGAAGGGGGTTAAAATCCATCTTGATGGTAAAGCTGCCCTTGATTACTCCCGGATGCGTTACGACGATCCTAAAGGAGATTACGGAAGGCAAACTCGGCAGCGCCAAGTTTTGATGGCCATCTTAAGAAAGAGCGATTCAATCACCGCGTTGCTCAACCAAAACTTCTTAAATTCTCTGCAAAAACAAACTAAAACTGATTTAACCTTTAATGAGTTACTAGCCCTTTCAAGTAACTATCGGGTTGCTACCCACCATTTGAAATCAACTCATTTACAAGGTGAAGGGGTCACCATTAACGGCGGTTCTTATGAATACGTTCCGCAAAAAGAACGGCAACGCGTTACTAACTTCATTCGCGATGCGCTTGATTTACCACACAAAACTACCGGTACGACTGGAATCAGTAGCATGTATACCGGCGAAGTTGAGGAAAGTGATGCAACATCTAGTGCTGATAATAGCAGTACTTCTTCCAACTACAATGATCCTAACAACCAAGCAACTCCTACCCCCACTACGCCTAGTACAGGGACGGGAGTAACTACGGGATACCAAGGTTATCAAGGCTATTAAGCAATAAATACACAATTAAAAAGACTTCGTTTGACTTGAACATCTGCAAAGCAGAATTTAAAATTCGACATTGATTTTGTTTAACCAGCGAAGCTTCTAAAATTAAAACGCCCCACAAGAGTATCACAACCCTTGCGAGGCGTTTTTCAATTTCATTTATTTTTTGTTTACCGGTAGCCCTTATTTATTTTCCCGGACCTTTTTGAAACGCACTACTAATTTACGTTGCAAACGGTCAATGAACTCAGCCATCAAAAAGCCGATCCCGATTGACCCCGCAATTACCCCCACTTCCAACATAAAATGGGTGGCAAGCCGCGTATTGGACAACGCAAAGTTACGAATCATTTGGTAAGCCTGTCCGCCGGGGACCAGGGGCACAATCCCGGGAATACTGAAAACAATCATTGGCATTTTCAACCGCCGGGCCGCAAATAAACTTAGTAAGGCAATCACCGTCGTGGCCGTTAAGGAGCTTAATGCGAGCCCTAAGTGAAATTGCAACATTTCCCAGTAGATTCCCCAAGAGATTCCACCAATTATTCCAGCGGTTAACAACGCCCGGTGCGGGATGTTAATAATAATCCCAAACCCAACCGTAGCAATCCCCGCCATCACAAATTCCAATAATAACTGCATCAATCTTCCTCCATCATATGAACCGAAATACGAACGCAATCCCAAAGCCAATTGCGCATGCGGATAACAGGGCCTCCACTCCGCGCGCTGGTCCGCTAACTAAATGGCCGTTTAAAATATCCCGGACCGCGTTAGTCAAGGGCACTCCGGGAACAAGGGGCATGACTGAACCAATGATAATCTCATCTAACGATTGCCCCCAGCCCATTCGAACGATTAAGACCGCTAAAATACCGATTACGATCGAGGCAAAAAATTCGCTTATGTACTTAACGTTTAAAAGACGGTTACTCAGGTAAAAGACGGTGTACCCGAGAGCCCCCACCAACATAGTGACCCCTAAATCCACCAAATTTCCTGAAAAAGCTACCATGAAGGGCCCACTTACCAGTGCAGCTCCCAATACCTGCAGCCAAAACGGGAAAAACGGCGTTGCTTCATCCAACGTGCTTAACTTTTCGTAAAACTCGTCTAAGGTGATTTGTTTTGCCGCGTATTCTCGCGAAAAAGAATTGACCGCAGAAACCTTCTCTAGATCAAAGGCTCGCCGCGTAATTTGTTCCACCTGGGAAGTTAACGAGTCCGGAACTGAAACAATCAAGCCGGTAATTGTACCGAATAATTGTAAATCATCAATCCCTGAATTAATCGCAATCCGTTTCATGGTATCCTCGGCTCGCGACATTTCGGAGCCATTTTCAATCATTATTCGTCCAGCAAGCAGACAAGTTTTGATTACTTTTTTTAAATCACGCATCCACCGCACCTCCGCTTTAACTTCTTCATTATACCGAATAAGCCAGCGATTCGTTAATGATTTTATTTTTATAACGTAATTTCTTCGCCAAACCACACAAAAAAAGCAGAGCGCCGAAGCACCCTGCTTTTTCAGTAATTTTTTAAATTAGTTTTTTTCAACGTTTACGGCTTGAGGTCCGCGGTCGCTTTCTTCAACATCGAAGCTAACTGATTGGCCTTCTTCAAGAGTCTTGAAGCCGTCGCTTTGGATAGCTGAGAAGTGAACGAATACGTCACTACCATCTTCGCGAGTAATAAAACCAAAACCTTTGTCTGCGTTAAACCATTTAACTGTACCTTGTTCCATTATGAACATCCTCCTGTAAAACCATGATGCATGGCTGTTTTAAAATTTGTAGCTTGAGCCGGTAGTAATGGGGATAGTTCACAATAAAACAATCTGACCAAAAGCACCTAACCAAAAGCACATCTATAGTATAGCATGCCCTTCTCAAAAAAAACAGCAATATCCTTAATTTCTTTCAAAAAAATTAAAACGCTATCAAATATCACTCGCTAAACGTCGTCTTTATTAGTTGTAAAGATCTGATATTCCTTGCCCCGATCGACTTCGGCTTGCAAAGTTGCGTGTTCGATATTGTACTTATCCTTTAGCAATTTTCTAATCTTTTGGTAAATTGGTTCAACTTCGCTGAGTTCTTGATCCTCTAAAGCAATGTGGGCGGTTAGCATAATCCGGTGTTCATCAATCATCCAAGTGTGTACGTGATGAATATTAACCACTCCTGGAACGCTTAGTACCGTTGCTTTGACCGCGCGATAATCCAACCGTGGTCCCGCCTCCATTAAAATATTAGTCGCTTCGATGATAATTGGAATCGTCTTGTAAGCAATGTAAACAGAAACCACAATGGTCATCAACGGGTCCGCCCAAACCACGTGGAATATTTTGATGATTAACGCACCTAAAATAACTCCCCCAGAGGCAAATGCATCACTTAAAATGTGCAAATAGGTCGCCTTTAGGTTTAAGTTATTGTGCGAACCGCTATGTAGCAACCACGCTGAAAAACCATTGGCTAACAAACCAACTACCGCTACAACTAACATTAATCCGCCGTTAACCGGGTGCGGATGAGCGAACCGCCGAATTGCTTCCCAAATTAACAGGGCTGACATTACTAACAAAAAAATTGCGTTAAAGTACGACGATAAAATTTCTGCCCGCCGGTAGCCATAAGTCTTAGACTGATTAGAATTTCGCTGACTAATCCGACTAGCCACGTAGGCCATTACGATTGAGGCACTGTCGCCCAAGTTGTGAATCGCGTCGGACAAAAGCGCTAAACTGCCGGAGAGCAATCCGCCCCCGAATTCAACCGCCGTGATTGCTAAATTTAAAACCGTCGCTTCCAAAAATCTCAAACCGTGTTGAGCTTTGTCATCTTTAAATTCCATAAAAACTCACCCCCACTGCAACTAACCTTATTATCCTTCATTTAGAAAGCACCTTCAATACTTCTCGAAATAACAATTAATTTCGTTCTAAAATTAAAAAACTTCCCAAGAATCTAAAAATTCTTGAGAAGCTCTTTGTAATATAAGTACGATTAACGCTTACCGTGTGGAGAACTCCCTTTACTCCACCCAAGTAAGCTTTAACTATGCTCTTAGGGATCCTAATTACTACCGCTGGTGGTGCCGACCCACGCTAGGTTCTATGTAGCTAGCGATCGTATCGTACAAGCTTTGATATAACATGATGGCCACCCATAGCCAAACGGTTCCTAAGCCAACCGCCACTAGGGTATCGGTAAGGTAATGGGCCCCCATAAAAATCCGGGACCAAATTACCAAAATCTGCCAAATTACCAACCCAGCGGTGCAAGCTTTTTTCAACGATGATTCTGCCATTGGCCGTACGAAAAATAGGTAAAGAAACGCTAAAACTAAGAACGCTTCAAAAGTGTGGCCACTCGGCATACTGTATCCCGTTTCAGGGACAATTTGTGCAATCGTGGGCCGCGGACGTTTGACAAATTCCTTTAAAAGGTACGCCACAACTGCTCCGCCAAACATCGTGCAAATCACCCAAATTGCGTCAACCCGTTGCCCTTGCCGCAACCACAAGTACGCCGCAATTAATACTGCGTAAATCAACCCCAGTTTAGTGTCGGCAATCATCGTGATTAGTCGCATCACGGGTTCTAAAAACATCATAAATTCACTTTGTACGGCGCTGCTAAACAGTTGGTCCACAAAAAGCATAAACATGCTTTGCATCTTGACCCCTGCTACCAAAACGATTACCACTAACGCCGCTAGTATCACAAATCGTTTTGGCACATTAGGCATATCTCGTAACATCCCTAACTCCTCCTAGTTTTCTTGATTCCATTCGGCAATAAATTCCGTTAAAAACGACTCCATCCGCTGGGTGCGTTTTTCAGCAATTTGCTGGGCTAATGGAGTGTTCATTTCGTCCTTTAGCTTAAGTAGCTTTTCATAGAAATGGTTAATTACCGACTGATTTTGCCGATACTCGGCATGCGTCATTACTTCACGCGGCGCAATCTCGGGATCATACATTATGTGCCCGTGCGCGCCCCCATAATAAAAAGTGCGCGCAATTCCAATGGCCCCGATTGCATCCAACCGGTCGGCATCCTGCACAATCTGCCCTTCTAAAGAAAGCTTATACTTATGTTCTAAATTATCCGAAAATGACATGTGCGTAATGATATCGAAAATATGCGCAATGTCATAGTCACTAACCGCCAATTCCCGCAAAAAACGGGTCACTTCGTCTTCAGCAGTTTTAGTTTGTTCAACAACCTTTTCGTCAATCACGTCGTGCAACGTGGCAGCCGCAATGACCACAAAACGGTTGATTTTCTCATCACGATCATCCATCAACTTTTGGGCCATCTTTACCACCCGTTGAATATGGGCGTAATCATGTCCGGTCAAGTCGTTTTGCAATTTCTTCATCACAAAATGGTTGATTTGGTTTAATTGTTCGACATTATCTTGACTCATGCTTGCTTTTTCTCCGCGTATTCTACAATTTCCAATTTTCTAACCACCGTAACCTTGACCTGTCCTGGATAAGTAACCTCATCTTCAATGCGGTCCTTAACGTTAGTAGCCACGTTCTTAATACTGCGATCGTTAGTTTCCTTAGGCAAAACGATTACCCGTAGCTCGCGCCCCGCTTGAATTGCGTAACTTTCCTGCACTTCCGGCTGGTCATTAGCAATCCCTTCTAAGCTTTTAATCCGTTGCAAATAATCTGCTGCTGATTCGCTTCGAGCGCCTTGCCGAGCACCAGAAATCGCGTCTGCTGCTTCAACAAGGTCAGCAATTACGTACTTAGATTCAACGTCTCCATGGTGCGAAGCAATCGTGTTAATCACCACTGGGTTTTCCCGGAATTTCGTGGTTAACTCCACTCCCAGTTCAACGTGCGTAGCTTCAATATCCCGGTCAATAGATTTCCCAATATCATGCAAAAGCCCCGCACGCCGAGCCAATGCAGCATTTTCGCCCAATTCAGTAGCAAAAATTCCTGCTAGTTTAGCCGTTTCGATAGAATGCTCCAAAATATTTTGTCCGTAACTAGTTCGATAATGCATCCGCCCAATAATTTTAATCAAATCTGGTGCCACGTGCTTCAACTTCAATTCCCGAACCGCATTTTCACCGTAATGTCGAATGCGTTCGTCAATCGTCCGGTTAGCTTGGTTCACCAGCCGTTCAATCGTGTCGGGAAGCACCCGTTTTTCACCCTTAATAGATTTAATTACTTCCATAGCCGTAGCCCGCCGCACCGGGTCGTATCCGTTGATGATTACTTCTTTCGTTTGGTCATCAATGATCACGTCTACCCCGGTTAAGGCTTCAATCGCTCGGACATTTTGTCCGGAGTTACCAATAATTTTCCCCAAGTATTCTTGGTTATCGGCAACCAAGCCGCGGTGATTTTCATACTGCACGCTGACCACGTTACTATGTTCCATTGCCAACGCAATCAAATCTTCTGCTTCCCGTTCCTTTGAACTTTCTAATTCGGTTGCCGCATTGTTAACAAACTCTTCTTGGGATTGTTCCGCATCTTCCTTAGTGGCTTGTAAAACCACGTCACGTGCCTGCGCTTCAGGTAAATCGGCCACATTTTGCAACGTTTGCCAGCGTTCGGTAATCAACTGGTCCGCCTGCTTCAAAGTTTCCTTAACCGTATTTTTCCGGTCCTGCAACTCGTGGCGTTTCTGTGATAACAGGTTTGCTCGGTTGGCAAGTGCATTGCGCTTTTGCTCCAACAATTTCATTCGTTGCTCAATCCAAGCACCCTTGCGTTGGTTATCACGTTGATCATCGTCGAGTTCTTGACTAATGGTCATCCGGTACTGTTCCGTTTCTTGGTGACTTTTTTGTTGATATTCTTGAACTGCTTGGCGGGTCGCTTCTTGTTGCTGGGCAGTCAGCTTTTTAGCTGCTTGCCGAGCTTCTCGTAAAACTTCCTGGTGCTTTTGCGCCCGACGCCAAAATCCGCCGCCTAGTGCCAGCACCAGCAAAATTACGATTAAAATCGTTACCATCGCGTTGCCCCCTTCTTCTTCATAATCGGATTTTATTATAGCATAATTCCACTAGGCCATTTCCCGGCCATTCCAACGTTTTACCAGATGTTTAAACATCGACTAGGGGCCTCTTAAATGATTCTTAGCTAAACTTGCGGGCTTGTTTTACAATTCCACCATTCGCCACACGCCTTCACCGGCTTTTTCCAAGTCGTTTACAAAACTCAAAACCATCTTTGCCCGGTTCGGATTCTTTTCGTACAAACGGTTCAATCCCTGTCCAGTGGTCAACGGCGTGCCTAGGTTAAACTGCCCGTCCGTTTGCGTTCCTTCCGAAAAGGCCACTACCCAATCGCCAGTTTCAATCGCGGTGTATAGGAAAAATAAGGCGTAATCTTCACTCAAGTACGCGGGAACCGCCCAAACCTGGTCACCGACTTCCTGGGTCAAGTTGCCCATGAAATTGTATTCGGACGCGTTGCTGCTGTTTACTTCGTGATTTAACTGCATTAACATTGCGTCAAACGCGGGATCTCCTAACGTTACGTTTATGTTTTCAAAATTGCCTTCTGTTGTCATAACTACCTCTTCAATCAATTATTTTCTGCTCGTTTAAAGTTGTCCGGAACTGCCTACATCCCGATTGCTTGTAAGTCTGCGAGCAAGGGAGCCGTAAACTCTAATTTCTGATTCGTGAACGGATCAAAAAAGCGGATGGATTGCGCGTGCAAAGCCTGTCGCTCAATTCCCCGATCCATGGGACCACCATATAGTTGGTCGCCCACTAACGGATGGCCCGCGTTGGCAAAGTGTACGCGGATTTGGTGAGTACGTCCAGTTTTTAAATGAACCTGTACCAACGTTTGATTTGCAAAACGTTGGACCACTTTAAAGCTGGTCGTGGCGCTTTGTCCGCCTTCTTGAACCTCCCGGTGGATTCCATCGGCAGCTAGTCCTAGCGGCTGGTTAAAGGTCCCTTTTTCAGCACTAACCACCCCGTCAACTAGCGCAAGGTACGTTTTTTTAATCTTTCGATGACGTACTTGCTCGCTTAGAAGGCTGTTAGCCACTTGATGACGCGCTACGAGGGTGATCCCGCTTGTAAACCGGTCCAACCGGGTGATTAAATGGGGTACCAAGTTAACTGCTCCGTTAGCTTGCCAGTGCCCCTTAATCCGATTAACCAAGGTATCCGTACGGTTACTTGGTCCGGGAACCGCAGTTAGGCCCGCAGGTTTATTAACCACTAACCAATTATCATCTTCATAAATAATGTCGAGCGGTTGATCACTAACTGGCACCGCTGGGTCAGAATCCTCATCCGGCAGTTCAATCCAAAAGGGCTCAAAGGGCATAATCTTGTCTTTTAACGCCACCGTCCGTTCGTTTTCGTCAACTAACCGCCCGGCTTGGCGAATTTTTTGCATTAACCGTTGACTGGCTCCTAACCGTTGTAAAACTTTTTGTGCACTAATAATTTCTTCTAAATTATTTTCAATTCGATATCGCATATTTTCTCCATTCGTTTGTGCTTTCTTCCTTCACTCATTTCCATTATAGCTAATTTCCGATTCGCTTACCGAAAACTTTTTTCCTTGAAATTCAAGTAAAAGGGACTACAATGAATTTAGCTCTATCAATGGAGTAGGAATCGGTGCGTTAAGTGTCGTCGAGACGGAGAGTTGTTCGACGAACGAATGCCTAGCAGCGATATCGGTTCCGCATCTCGCCGTTGAAGAGGGAATTTTCATGCTATTTCCTTTTCGTTTTGCGGCCAATAAAGAAATGGAGGGATTTGCATGAAGGATTTTTTTAGTATTAAGGGAGTTTTTTCCGTGCGAAACCTAACCATGATGGCTTTATTGGCGGCCTTAGATGTAGTGTTGGCTCGTTACACGACCATCCATCTAACGCCCCAGTTTACCTTGGTTAGCTTCGAGTATATTCCATCGGCCATCGTTGCCGGGCTGTTTGGCCCCTGGGCTGGAATTGTGTTTGGGTTGGTCAGTGACACGGTCGGTTACTTTTCTAACCCGGTTGGTCCGTACCTTCCCGTATGGGCCATTAGCGCCATGGTGGGCAACGTCATTCAATCAGTTTTCCTATATCAAGGTAAGTTTGACTGGTGGCGAATTTTGATTGCCCGCCTTCTCGTTATGTTGGTGGTTACCATGGGCTTAAACTTCATCTGGCAGTCGATTTACTTTGGCGCGGCGGCGGCTGCGTACTACAATTCGGCACGGATCATTAGCAACATCATTCAGTTGCCAATCCAGGTGGTGTTAATTCGCGCATTTGGTCAGTTGGCACTGCGAATTGTGACCCGGATGAACGCTAGCCGGCAATCCGTCTAATAATTTATTTGCTTTTCTCCATTATTCATCATAAAATAGTAATTGATTATTTTTTTGCTGAGGAGGAAGACCATGAAGTCACCATATAATTCATTCGCCCGTGCACGTAAAGTTTCTGGCAAACGCGAACGTCGTCGCCGTCAAGCACGGATCGTAGCGATTCAAAAATTTGCTAAAGGCAAGACTGATACAATCGCTGAAACACCAAAAGTTAAATAAGAACTCAAAAGAGGTTGGAATTTTTCCAACCTCTTTTTCTGTATTATTTTTTTGCCTTCATTAAATTAAAAACGACAATTATGCCCAATCCAAACATAACTGTCGCTTTTTGTTAACGTGCGTAGGCTATTTGGCTGAGGATTCGCGCGTTTCGTCTAGTCCCTTAGAACCATTTAATAGAAGATTCATGATGATCGCCGTCACGCACCCAACCACCATTCCGTTATCTAAAATGGTTTGCACGGTTGCCGGTAAAATGTGGAACAAGGTTGGTTGGGTAGTTACCCCTAAACCAACGCCAATTGAAACCGCAATTACTAATAGGTTATTTACCGTCATGTCAACCGCCGCCAGCATCTTAATTCCTTGGGCTCCAACCATGCCAAACATTACTAGCATCGCCCCGCCAAGGACTGACGTAGGAATTAACGTTGCAATCGCGCTAAACTTCGGAATCAATCCTAAAATTAACAACATCCCCGCCGAGAAATAGATCGGGCGCAGCTTTTTAATTCCGGATAATTGCACAATTCCCACATTTTGGGAAAAGGTTGAATACGGGAAGGTGTTAAAAATTCCGCCTAGGATTGCCGCAATCCCTTCCGAGCGGTACCCGCGTTTTAAATCGTCCGCCGTTAGTTTCCGTTCCGTGATATCCGCTAAAGCAAAGTAAACTCCGGTAGATTCAATCATACAAGTTACCGCGGCTAACAACATCGTTAGGATGGAGGACCATTCAAACTTCGGAGTCGCAAAGTAAAACGGTAGCGGGATTTTTAACCAGCTTGCTTGACTGATCGGCGTTGGATCAATTAATCCCATCAAAACCGCGATTAACGACCCGGCTACAATGCCAATCAAAACTGAAATCCGTTTAACGAATCCGTGAGTGAACACTTGAATTAAAATAATAATTAGTGCAGTTACAAAACCTAAAATCAAGCTGCTAGCACTTCCAAAATGCGGATCCGCAACGTTGCCGCCTCCAATATTCTGGAAAGCAACCGGGATTAACGTAAAGCCAATTAAGGTAATTAGTGATCCGGTCACCACTACCGGAAAGAATTTCCGTAGTCGCGCGAAAAGTCCGCTAATTAAGAAAACAAAAATTCCGGCGGCAATGACGCCCCCGTACATGTATCCCCAACCAAAGGTGTTTCCAATGTGCTCCATCGGGGCCAAATATTCCACAGCTGAGCCGAGCACCACCGGTAAGGCAATCCCAGTTAGCGGCGTCCGCTTAATTTGTAAGAAAGTTGCTACCCCGCACATAAAAATGTCCACGGAAATTAAATAGGTCATTTGTTGGGCGTTAAATTTTAAAGCTGCCCCAATCAAAAGCGGGATTAAAATATCCCCCGCGTACATTGCTAGCAAGTGCTGAAACGCCAGCAGAATTGTCTTTGGCGTCGACAACCGTTCTTCTTGTAAAACTTGCGACTCAAATTCCTTCATCTCATCCTCCACTATATCAGTAATCATTTTCAGTTTATAACGAACATTTTAGCATAATAATCGGCTTTTAAAAAGACGAATAACGAACTTTATTTTACTTAAAGGGTATTTCGAATAAATATTGTTCGCCTATTGTTCCTGTGAGTTTTGTGTAAAAGTTATATAATGAACATATAAAATAATAAAGGAGTGTTTATCAATGAACAAACGCATTCACGGTTCTTGTACCACTATCTTAGTTGGTAAAAAGGCCTCCATCGATGGTTCAACGATTATTTCACGGAACGACGACGGCCATGAAGCCCTCGATCCCCAACGTTTTGTCGTTGTTAATCCCGATGAACAACCCCAAAATTATCGTGCCGTAATCAGCGGCGTGGAAGTTAAGCTTCCCGATAATCCATTACGTTACACTTCCATGCCAAACTCCATTTTAACGAACGGAATTTGGCCGGCAGCCGGCATCAACAGCGAAAACGTTGCAATGTCCGCTACCGAAACCATCACCACTAATTCCCGGATTCTTGGAATTGATCCTTACGTAGAAAACGGGATTGGCGAAGAAGACATCGTTACGTTAGTTTTACCATACATTCACAGCGCCCGGGAAGGTGTTTTGCGGATGGGTGAACTATTAGAAGAATACGGAACCTACGAACCAAACGGAATTGCCTTTTCTGATAAGGAAGAAGTTTGGTGGCTTGAAACCATCGGCGGACACCACTGGGCAGCGGTACGGATTCCTGACGATGCTTACGTAGTTGCTCCTAACCGGATGAACATCGACCACTTTGACTTTAATTCTGACGACACTTTGTGCTCAGCAGACTTAAAAGGTTTGATCGAAAAATATCACCTTAATCCCGACTACGATGGGTACAACTTCCGCCACATTTTCGGTAGTGCATCGATTAAAGACACGGTTTACAACAACCCGCGGACTTGGTACGGACAAAAATACTTCAATCCGGAAATCGAACACGACCCGATGGACCAAGACTTACCGTTCATTTGCCACGCCGACAAGAAGATTTCAATTGAAGACGTTAAGTTTGTTTTGAGTTCGCATTTTGAAAATACGGAATACGACCCTTACGGTAACGGTACCGAAGACCAAAAGAAACTCTTCCGGCCAATCGGCATCAACCGGAACCACAACGTGCATATCTTGCAAATTCGTAACGACGTGCCCGCTGAAATTGCCGGTATCCACTGGCTAGCATACGGGGCCAACACATTTAACACGGTGGTTCCATTCTATGCAAACGTCAACGATACCCCGGACGTTTATAAAAATGCCACCGGCACGTTCGACCTTAACAACATGTACTGGTTAAGCTGCACAACCGCCCTCCTTGGCGATACCGATTACGATCTGTACGTTGACTTGCGGAACACCTTTGAACTTGAAGCAATGGGTGCTTACCGGCATATCCAAAATGAAACCGACCAAAACTTCGCTACGCAAAGCGATCCCGTGAAGTATTTGGAAGCAGCTAACGAAAAATTAGCTCACGAATCCTTCACTCGTCAAACTAAGCTACTCGGCGAAATGGTTACTTTAGGTTCGGCTCACATGAAGTTAAGATACAATTTAAACGACTAATTTTAGTTAACGACTCAAAGAATTAAAAAAACGCTTCTTAAGATTAATTTCTTAAGGAGCGTTTTAATTTAGTTAACTCTATATTGATAGTAAGCGTTGCAAAATCTAAGGCTGATTGCCTACTCGCAAACTTCCAAGTTATATTTTCTCTCTTTTTGCGGTTAATGACGTTTACGTTGCATTTGTAAACTGTGCCGCAACGCCTTAAAAATTCCCTTGTTGTTATAAACAAGCACGTTGCGCTCGTAAGCGTTCGCGCTTAACCAACAAAAAGCTAGCAAGAAAATCACGTTAATAATCCAAGCCACCCCGGCCGCACTCAGACTCGCTTGGTCAACGCCATAACGCACTGGCATTACCATCGGACTGGTAAACGGCAGGTAACTTAGCACAGTCGTCACCATCCCTTGACTATCCGGAGCCTGAATTGCCGCGAAGAAGCCCACCATCGCGATTAAAGTGGCTGGTACCGCTGCTTGCGCAATTTGTTCCTGGTTGGTAACCAGTGAACCGCAAAGGGCCGCTAAAATTGCGTACGTAAAGACCCCCAAGATGAAAAAGCCAATTGAAATACTGAGGAACGGCAAATCGATTTCGTGCCACGGGATTTGATTAATTAAATCGTGTAGTTTGACAGATTGGCCGCTGGTTAACCAAACCACCACCCCAACTACCAGGTAAACCAGTAGGTGGATTAAAGTCAAAATCCCCACGCCAAGCAATTTGCCGTAAAATTGGGTTTTCGCCTTCACCGCGGTTAAAATTGATTCTTCAATTCGAGAACCTTTTTCTGTACCAATTTCTTGGGCAATTACGTTTCCATAACTAATTAAGAAAATGTACATTGGTAACGCAATTAATTGGGCAACAATCATCCTGAGTTGCCGGTTGCCGGAATTGATCGTGGTTAACCGTCCCTTCTTAAGGCTAACCGTTTTCGTAGTTAGCTCCGGAGTCCGTAACAATTGAGCTAGCTGCTGTTGGCTTAAACCGAGTGCTTTGGCCGTATTAGCCGTATTTAAAACCGCTAAATCTTGTTGAATATCGGTCTCTTCAACGTCGGCCCCCTCTTTATTGACCGTTAGTTTTGAATGTTGCATACGCGCATCGATGGTTAGGATCCCGTCAACCTTAGTGTTTTTTAGCGCTCGTTCAGCATCCTTTTTAGAGGAGTATCCCCGATAGCGCAAATCTGCGTGTTGTGTAGCAGAAAGTTCCTGTACAATTTCTGACGGCGCCACCACCGCTACGGTAGCTTTAGAGTCTTTATGTCCGCTATAAATACCGATTCCCACCATGACTCCTGCGATAATCAGCGGCAATAAGACCAGCGACCACCAAGAAAAACTAGTCACGTTCTTTTTTAAAACTTGTTTTGCGATAATCATTAATTTATTCATCTTAGTCACCAGCCTTAATTTTGAAAATTTCGTCTAAAGTAGGCGGTTGTTGGCTAAATTCTTTTAGGTAGCCATCCTTAGTTACCAATTCAAAAATTCGGTGGCCCACCGCGGGCGTTTCTAATTCCAGAATAAACTGGTCTGCCCTTTGACTTACCCGTTGTACCCCCGGAATGGCCGCTAGCTCTGGTTGGGTAAATCGGTTTGTCTGCAAGTACACCCGCGTATCGCCAAACTGTTGGCGAATTTCATTGACCTTCCCATTTAAAACTACTTTGCCGTCCTTTAGCATCACCAGCTGATCCGACAAATCTTCAATATTTGTCATATCGTGACTAGAAAAAATAATCGCGGTACCATTCTGTCGTAAGAACCGAATTCCCTCCTTTAATAGCCCCGCGTTCACCGGATCCAACCCTGAAAAAGGTTCGTCTAGAATCGCCAGCTTAGGCATGAATATCAATGCCGCAATCAGCTGGACCTTTTGCTGATTTCCTTTGGATAAGTTCTTAATTTTTTCTTTGCGTTTCCCCTTAACTTGGAAACGATCCATCCATTCATCTAGCTGAGCTAAAATATCGTGCTTCTTCATCCCGTGTAACTGGCCAAAAAACAGTACTTGCTGTTCAATAGTCATCTTCGGGTATAGCCCCCGTTCTTCAGGAAGGTACACAATCCAGTCGCGTTTCAACTGGTTAATTGGTTTTCCATCCCACCTAATTTGCCCTTCATCAGGCGTTAAAAAATCTAAAATCATCCGAAAAGTAGTCGTCTTTCCCGCACCGTTTTGACCAATCAAACCTAAAATTTCACCTGGATGAACCACAAAAGACTCCTCACTGACGGCACAATATGTACCAAAGTATTTACTAACCTGGTCAATTTCTAACATTAATGACTCCCCTCTTTCTAATACATCCCCATCATTGAATATGGGTATTATAGCAAAGCATATAAACTATGTATGCGCTTTATTGATAAAAGTATTAAAAAGACCGCAAAACCTTGTGCAGGTTTTGCGGTCTAATCAATAAATAATTTTTATTTTAATTACTAAGGCACGAGTAACTTCTCCGACGCTACATTGCTAACCGTTATTTTTTTCGTTGTAGTAATTCAATAATATCAATGATGTTCTTAGACAACTCTTCAGCTTCCAATTCATTCATATCTTCTAAAATCCGCATTAGCTTAGTTAAATATAATCCCCGATGCTGTTGCCGATTTTCATTGACCTGTAATAGTTCAATTGTACTCAACCCTAATGCTTCAGCAATTGCTTCGATATTCTTCCAGCTAATGTTTTGGTTATCAGTTCTTTCAATTCGCGAAATGAAGTTAACTGATAAATCACTTTTCTCAGCTAACTCTTCTTGGGTCAACCCGCTCTCCTTACGAACTTGTTTAATTAATTTTCCAATATTTATATTTGCACTCATATTGCACCTCGCGTCTTGTTATAAGTCGACAATAAAGGTTTTTGGTTCTGTTGATAACAAAATATAGTCAACTAGACAATATACATATATTATTACAATCAAAAAAGGTTCGCGATTTTACCGCCTCAAAACCCCGAACCTTACCAAAAAATTAACCTTTTACCATTCGATTCCGAACAATCTTTGTCTACCAAAGTTAATGTATCGTTTATTATACTTTTAACCATTTTACCGCTGTTAAAAAATAATTTCTAGTAGACCGTCCTCTTTAAAAAAAAACAAATCAACTTATCTTTTTTCACATCCTTAAACGTAGGCTTTCAATTATCTTCAACGTTGATTTGATAGGATTTTTAGATAGTTATCAAATCGATTACGTATCTTAAATTTGTCTCCGAACTTAATCAATAAATTTTCCAAACCGTTATCCATCTTCTTAAGTAACATTATTTGCACATTAAAAATTCATAAGTTTTAATTTTCGTTCCTTCTGTATATGCACCTTTATTTTTTATAAAAAAAGTTTTATTTCCGGCACTTATTCAATGATCAAAATCCTAACATCCGACCTTTTTAAATTTAAACAAAATCACTGTACAGTTTATTATGCGTGCATATATATATAGTTAATCAAGCACTTTATAGTGTTTAAACAGGTTCAACTTTATTTGTTAACGTTCTATGCCCAGTACCTCAGTTATTATTTAAATTGTTCAGGTGTACTAGATTTTTTCACCTACACGCAAAAAAATCCACGGCTTTTTTAAAACCGTGGATTTAAAGCAAATATTTATCAATTTAATCGTGCCGACGCTTAATTGTTAGACCAAGCGTAGCTATCATTCCACTAATTACTAACCCAATAGTAGTCAGGAGTGAAGCCGAGCGAGGGTTTTCATCAGTTTGCGGCAATGTTACCGAATTCGTTTGCTTTACATTATTTTCTGTAAGCTGTGGTTTATTTGTCACTTGGGTTGGGGTTACTGATGTTACATGACTTACATTTGTAGGTATTACATTGTTATTTCTAGGTGCCTCTGGCGTTTGTACATCCGGCGCACTGACACTTGGTTCAGCTGGTTTATTTTCGTCAGTGCTTGGTACGCTTGGATTCTCCGGCTTATCTTGGCTAGGCGTTTCAGGATTATTTTCTGCTGGAGTTACTTCTTTATGCGTATATACAAAGGTAATGTTTTGCGGGTCCTTACTAAATACACCCTTTGCATTTCCTAATGTCCGTGAAAATACATACCCATCAATACTAATTGGTTGTTCATCAAATCCTTCACCAACAATATTCCCTAGCACTTTATCATCATGAATCTTATTACCGTTCTCATCTACATAATGAACGGTTACTTGCCCCAGACTTTCATGGGCAGTAAATAGTCTTTCTACATAACTATAAATGTAGCTTTGACCCTTCGCTAAGTTAAGAAAATCTGTTTCATATTGTACAGCAGAGTCTACATCATTAATGAGTGACTTTCCATAGTTACCGGAAACTTTTAAACGATCTGCAATATCACTTTCACTACCATTCCACTGGCCAGCATAGACATGAGCATTTCGTAAAGCTTCCACATACAAAGTTAATTCGTCATTTTTGATAAATACGCCGCCATTACCTGAAGCGTATAAAGAAATATCATCATTATCGTCTAACATAGTATCCAACATGGTACCAAAACTAACATTATTAAGTGTTTGGTCACCAACATTTTTAATTGTTACCGTATGTTGAATTTGACCATCTTGGGTGATATGGACTATTTCAGTAACTTCAAGTCCTGTACTAGAATCAACAAAAACTTGTTTTAAGTCGTTGTTTACTACGGTAGTGCTAACGTCACTACCGTTAATAACTGCATAATCACCATTACTCTTACGAATATAGTATGCACTAGTTGAGGAATCCCCACCGTAGAATGAATATGTATGGTCTGAACCATCTGGATTAACGACTACATTATCAAACAGTGGTCCAACTCCGTTCCAACTTTCTTCTGGAGCATGAGCGTTAATCGTATAGTGTTTGCCATTATTAACGGCGTCAACAGAAATTGATGGCGCATCCTCTTCTGAATCATAGTCATCGTTGGTATCATAGTCATCATCGGAATCAACATCATCATTTGAGTCGTAATCGTCTTCGGAATCAACATCATCATTTGAATCGTAATCGTCTTCAGAATCAACATCATCACTAATACTTTCTTTGTTATCATCATTCTTTACATCAGAGTCGGATGATGCATCATCATTAGTAGTTGTTTCATCTTGATTGTCATCTACAGCCTTAGCTTGGACTGCCTTCTCTATAGAATTATCATTCTTTTCACCAACGGTATCCTGTTGTTTTTCAACAGTTCCATTGTCTGCGTTTTCATTTTTACTAACCTGTTCAGTTTGTGTAGCATTACTATTTGCATTTACCGTATCGGCATTTACACTAGTATTAGCAAAAACTCCCACTCCCCCAGCAACAACTGCCGCAATTAACCAGCGTTTTCCACTTTTATACATTTTAAATCTCTTTTTCGTTTCCATTCTATTACTCCTCACAAATTGTATAGTATTGCATGCAAACACATTTTACCTCTTAAGGTTTATTATTTCCAACATTATTTACATATTTATTTAATTATTATAGTAATCATCAAGAAATGTTGAAATATTATCATTTTCGATACATCGTCTAAAAAAACATAGAATAAGCCCCAAAATAATACATATTTTTTCATTTCATCTATATGAATATAAAAACATTAGTGATAACATTTTATAATGTCTACGGTACTAATACCTAAAATTTTTATAGGGAGGGAATATCAAGTTAGTAACGTAAATAATTATGTCTTTCATTGAATTGTTTGCGTATTAAGAAATTAATCACTAGTCATTGTCACCTTTTGAGAAATCAATCACCTTATCCAAATCCATTTTTTAGTATTTATTTTTTCGGTTACTAGGAAATGAATTTTTTTATGTGTTTATTAAAGCCCTTATATCTACTTAGGATTAATTGCTTAAAAGGTACGATCTGGACTAGTAGTTAAAGTATCGAGGACGGTCGCCAAAATACTTATATTAACCAAAATACTATGGAGGAGTTAAGGAATGAATTTTATTAAACAACATAAGTGGATCGCCATCATTGTTGTAATCTTAATCGCCATTGCCGGCGGTTATCGTTATGCCAATCGCGGTCAATACGCCGTGCAAAACAAAGTCATGACGGTTGGAATGCGTGCTGATGATGACGTAACCTACGATAAATCCGCAAAAGCGGTTTTCAAACCTGACCATGAAGTAAAGTTTTCAGGTAACCAAGACAGCATGGATGGTTTTGGCAAAGTTAAGTGGTCTGCTAAGGGAAGCAAGGTTTTCTTGAAGAGCTGGGGAGTACGCTTAGCTACCATCGATACAGCTCATAAAGTAACTTTTAAAGGGCATCCTGCATATCGGGCGAATATTGACTTGAAGAAAGTCCTTGCGGGAGCTGGATACGATGACGCTAGTGAATTAGTCGATGACGATTATAGTGTGACGCTCTACTTTGTCTTGAAATAATTAAAGGAGATTACAATGGATAAATTCAAAACATTTATTACCCAAAATAAAAAATTAGTGTACGGCGTGATTGCAATCATTATCATTGCTGCAGGTGCAAAAATAGGATACGACTACCACAGCAACAACATCATTTCCCGGATTGAAGTAAAATTCTATGGTTATAACGGACATGGAGATGCGGTAATAAGTAACGCCGAATCCGTAAATAAGTACATGACCCGGCGCGTATTGCAAAAGGATCACATAAAAAAAGACGTAATTAATAAAATTGTGTCTCATCCTGACGCATTTGATTACAGTATGCTTTCTTCAGAAGATCAATATAAAATTCAATCATCAATAGAGGACCTTTCTTCGACTAGATTAGAATTCAAAGGGAAATCAACCGAACTTAAAAATGGCGATAAGGTTACCGTAACGTTTAAAAACAGCAATTCGGAACTTCCTTTCCGTGACGGCAAAAAAACGTTCACAGTTAAGGGATTGAAAAAAACTACCAAAGTTTCTTCCAATAAGATTTTTAACCAGCTTAAAATCAAAGCCCTCGGAATTAATGGCAAGGGACAAATTGCACTTTCAAGTAAAAATTCTGACTTAATCAACAGCAACATTAAGGTTAAAAACAATGGTCACCTTAGCAACGGAGATGTTATTTCACTTACGCTTCCAAAAGCAGCCTTTAAAGATAGTAGTGGTAAGCACCAATACACTGGTTCAAGAACGTTCAAGTATAAGATTTCCGGACTAATTGATAGTAAATCAATTACTAACGTTGACGACATTACGGATGCCACCGACACTGTCATGTCTGATTACACAGATGACAAACAATTCGCTGATGAAAAATACACATCCAAGTTTGTTAACTTGTACGTAACTCCATATAACGAAAATGAAGAAGAATACTACGATGACGACGTCAACGAAGTTTCAAGCAAAGTAGAAGTCGCAGATGCATCCGAAAATAGTACTTCATCTAGCAACAAATTATCAATTGTTGCAATTTATAGCGTCAACTCTTCGGACGCAGATGACGATGACGAACCTGAAAATGTTGCCGTTGAAGTAAACAACCTATCGTTAAACGATGGTAAATTAAACATCAAAGATAAAAAGATTACTTCTGATGACAACGTTTCTACCCTTAGTGATTCCATTAAGACCTACGAACGTAACTTGGAAGTTTCTGGTTTGAAACTAAAATAAGTTAATGCTAATTAAGAAGACTAGGAAAGTTAGATAAATTTCCTAGTTTTTTATTGATGCAGCAGGGCAGGCTTGTTTCTCCTGCTAATACTTTGTAAAAGAGGTTTACAAAACCTTAATTGTGAATATATAATGGTTATATCTGTTAATTTAGGAGGAATAATAATGGTACAATCTGCAGTTGTTGAAAACGATAGCGATGCGTTTTCCGTTAGTTTATTAGCGTTTTGGGTAAAGGGAAGTATTACACTAGATGACGCCTTCTTACGGGTAAATATGCCAAATACAGTTTTCTTTGGTTTGGTTCCTGCCGGTAAGCAAAAAGATTCATCTCCCCTTTCAGGAATTACTAACGTATACACATCGAAATCATATAAGCTGAGCTCAATCTTTTTAGGATTATTAATTGCAATTATTGGAGTAGCGCTAATGGGCTCATCATTCTTTTCGGCACTAATCGCAATTATCGTTGGGGTGCTTTTAATTGGTAGTGGAATCAGAACCACGTTTAACTATGAACGTTCCGGAATTAGTAAAACAATTGACTTACCTTTCTTCGAAGCACATCATAGTGAAGAATTAGAAGAAAAACTCACCCAAAAATTAGCTACATATCAAGCGGATCGCAACGTGCGAGCACAAACGGACCGCACAATTCAACAAGGAGCTCAAAACACACAACAAATTGTTAACGCCGTAAGCGGAGATGCAAATAATGCTGCATCATCAGCGAGCGCATTTTGTAGTAGTTGTGGCGCACCGCTTGCTCAAGGTGCTAAGTTCTGCAACAAGTGTGGCGCTCAAGCTAACTAATCGAGTTATAAATTTGATTAATTACAAAATAAAAAGAGACCAGAATTTTTCACAAATTCTGGTCTTTTTTTGAGTCAACGAGCACGAAACTCAACCAAATTAAAGTTCACTAGCAAGATGCCAACTTTTTCTAAAAAGCCATCCCTTTCTTAGCAAACCTAAGATTTTTCCACTATCTTAGTATTTTATATACTTATGCACCTATCTTTTAAATTAAAAACCACGTATCCATAATCCATTCTTAAGCTAATAAAAAAACTTACCGCAATATATAAACAGTAAGCCTTCAATACATTTATTCTAATTCTTCAATTTCCCGCCGGTTAATTCCGTAAATTAGCGATTGTAGTTCCACAGAAAGGTCCACGTCTTGCACAATCACTTTTTCTGGCACGGTCAGTGGAACCGTAGTAAAGTTCAAAATTCCTTGAATACCAACTTCTAGCAGCTGGTCAGTAAGTTCTTGAGCTTTTTCTGCAGGAACCGCTAAAATTGCCACGGTAATTTGTTGTTCTTTAATTTGTTCCTTTAGGTTTTTAATGTCATAAACTGGAATTTGGTTTTGCACCGTATTCACCAATTTAGGATCAACGTCAAAAGCCGCGGTAATCCGTGCATTTCCAACCCGGTGGAACTTGAAGTTTAGTAACGCCCGTCCGAGGTTCCCTACCCCTACTAAAGCAACGTTTGCGTTAATATCTTGTCTTAACGCGTCATCAAAAAGTTCCAAAAGCTTTTGAACATCGTAGCCGTACCCACGCCGGCCCATTTGTCCAAAATAAGAAAAATCCCGTCGAATGGTTGCTGCATCAATTTGTAAATATTCAGCCAACATTGCGGAGGAAACTTTTTCTACTTTTTGGTCTGATAAACGCCGCAAATAGCGGTAATACAAAGGTAACCGACGGGTGGTCGGAATTGAAAGTTTAAAATTAGCCATTTTTTCCACATCCTCTATTGAACAACTTTTAATATTTCGTCACGCATTGCCACGTGGACTTTTTCATCCTCGATATAATCGTGTAGCAAAACGAGACCATGTTTATTTTGGTTATTAAAGGCAATTAACCCGGTTGGGCTGCTGCCATAAAAGACATCGCGGTTTTCCTTGAAACGGCACCAGCCGAGCGATTGGCCGTCCACATCCACCTTCTTGATTCCATCAAACAACTGCGGATCAAGAATTTCTTTACCTTGGTAACTTCCCCGATTAATCATCATTTCGGTGAAAACCGTTAGATCATTTAACGTTGAAAATAGACCTGCATGCCCGCTTTCTCCATTTAACAACAATCCTAACTGATCTTCAACCTGACCTTGAATTTGTCCCCGTTTAGGATCGTTTCTCGTTGGCACAAAACGCATCTTAGGGCGGTTAAGGTTAAACCCACTGTTAGTCATTGCCAACGGATACAAAATCTTGTCCTGTACCGCCCGGTCAATGGAACCGTCCACCGTCCGAATGATAATTCCCAGAAGGGCAAAATTTAACGGAGAAACTTGCACGTGGTCGCCAGGCTCAAAATCCGTATCAACCATGTAAAGCGCATTGATAAATTCAATCCCGGTCAACCGGTACATTCCCGGAATTTCCACCGGAATCCCACTAGTGTGCGTTAACAAATGCAACACTAGGACATCCGGGTTGGAAAACCCTGGCAGGTACTTTTTAATCGGATCTTTCAGCCGGATTTCTTGAATCGCTAAAAGCTGAAAAATCCGGGTCGTGGTCGCAATTACTTCAGTCATTGAACCGACGTCGTAAATCATCGAAGGATCAAGGCACACGTTGCCTTCCTTACCGCCCTGCACGCCTTCGTAACGGCTTTCAATTTCGTTTGGTAAAATGAAGCTGTACGAAGCTCCATTAATATAGTGTTGTTGAATTCCCTTTTCAATCACCTGATGAATCTGGTGCATTTGCTCAGTCATCTTTGCCACCTCTTTTTATTTAGTCGCGCCCGGTTCCCAATCAAACTCTAGGCTCGGATCGGCATTAAGCGTCAAATCGGCAAACACTCCGTGACGCATCAGCATTTCGCCGGCTGCCCCAATCATTGCGCCATTATCGCCGCAAAGTTTTAAGGGCGCCTTCACGAAATCTAAATCATTAAATTGGGCGCTGAGTTGTTGGTCTAAGGCATCCCGTAAACCCCGGTTCGCAGCAACGCCGCCCGCTAAAATCAACTGTTTGATTTCTAACGCTTTGCAAGCGCGGATCGTCTTGGCCACAATCACGTCAACCACGCTTTGCTGAAAACTAGCCGCTAAGTCCGCTTTATCCAATTCTTCGTGAACTTGGTCCGCGTGGTGCACCGTGTTGATAAACGCGCTCTTTAACCCGCTAAAACTAAAGTCAAAGTTGTCATCGTGCTCCATGGCCCGTGGAAAATGGAACGTATCTTGTCCTTGGTGCGCCAATTCATCAATTGCTTTGCCGGCAGGATACTTTAATCCCATTACCCTACCTACTTTATCATAAGCTTCTCCGGCCGCGTCGTCACGTGTTTCGCCAATAATCTTAAATTCATTTTCCGCTGCCATATATACTAGTTCGGTATGTCCTCCGGAAACTAGCAACGCTAAAGCAGGGAATTTAATTGGTTTGACGAACCGAGCTGCGTAGATATGTCCCATCATATGGTTAACCGGAATCAATGGCAAATGATTTGCAAACGCAAAGGCCTTCGCCGCAGAAACCCCTACTAAGAGGGCACCCACTAGTCCGGGGCCGTAAGTAACCGCCACTGCACTTAGATCCGTTGGCTGGACTTGTGCTTGTTTCATTGCTTGGTCAATGCACAGGGTGATTTGTTCAATGTGGTGTCTGCTAGCCACTTCTGGAACCACCCCGCCAAACCGTTGGTGACTGTCAATTTGGGTGGCAATGATGTTTGATAAAATAGTGTCACCATTTTTAATAACCGCTACGCTAGTTTCATCGCAGCTGGATTCGATTGCTAATATTAAACTATCTTGTTCCACGATATCCTCCCCGCCATTTCGATAAATCTAGTTGCATATCGATGGCGTCCTCATGGTCACCAAAGTAATAGCCCTTTTTCAAACCGACGTTTTCAAAACCAATCTTCAAATATAACGCCTGGGCATTAATATTACTCTTCCGCACCTCTAAGGTAACCTTCTTATACTCAATAAACTGGGCCTTCCGCACAATTGCTTCAATTAAAAACGAACCAATCCCTTGATTTTGGTATTCGGGAAGAATGGCCACGTTGGTAATGTGGGCAGTCTTCGCCCGGTCGTTAAATGAAGCCCCGATAAAGCCCATCAACTGGTCATTATGGCGAATCACCAAGTATAACCGGTCGACCTTTCTTCTTAGCTCGTTTGCAAATGCCGTCCGGTCCCAGGAAGTCTGTCCATCATACACGGCCCGTTCCACCATTAAAATCTCGGGGATGTCCGTATTAGTTGCCTGAGCCACAAAGTAGCTTTGTCCTTCAATCACCACGTTATGATGTGCAATTTCGAAGGCTTCTTCCCTTAGCCGGCGCGTTCGATTAAATAAGGTTCCTTGTGCCCAATTAATTAATTTGTCGAACATATGATTCTTTACTCTCATCGTTTGGATGTTTTTCCTTCCAATTTCTTTCCGCTTCAGTTACTCGTAAATATGCTGGTACAAAAGTATAGTAATTTTCTAACGCTTGTTTTTGCAAGCCTAGCAAACCTAGCGCGTAGGCGTTCGGCAAGCTATTCAACGTGGTCGAATGCTCAGCAATTACTCGCAAAGTGTCTTCTACCATCGGTTGAAATTTTTCAAAATGGTTATTAATAAAGTAAACCGATCGTCCCAGTTCATTGATTTTTGCCAGCAAAGATTCAAAACTCAGGTGCTGGTCGGCAACCACCGGCGTAACTTCCATACCATGCTTTTCGTAAATTCCCGCAAAAACATTTTGGTTGCGTGCATCAAAGAACGGAACTACCAATCCGTCGTTAGGTGCGTTTGGCACTAACATTGCTAAACTAGAAATGCCGACCAATTCAATTTCCAACGTCATTGCTAAAGTTTTTGCCGTGGTGACCGCAATGCGTAATCCGGTGTATGAACCGGGGCCTTTGGCTACCACGATGCGGTCTAAATCTGCTAACGAAACTTCTGCCGTTTTTAGCGTCTGTGAAATAATTGGCATCAGCTGTTTACTGTGATTTCTTTTAATGTTAGTAGTTTGGATCGCCAGTAATTGATCATTTTCAAGTACTGCTACACTGAGTGCAACGTTAGACGTATCCAATGCTAAAATTTTCATTTAGTTCGCTCCTCTTTTAGTCCCTTCTCACATTATCCTACAGAAACCGGCTTCCGACAACTATAGGAACGCATAGAGGCTGAGAAAAAATTTTTCTCAGCCTCTATTGTAAAATGTTTTATCAATTGTTTTCTATAATCATCATAAAAACGTATTTAAAATTTAACGATCTTCATAACCGCGGGGATGTTGTTGCTTCCAATTCCACGCTGTTTGAATAATTTCCTTAACATCGTCATATTGCGGTTGCCATTTCAAAACGTCCCGCGCTTTTTGGCTAGCCGCAATTAGTGAATCAGGATCCCCGGGACGGCGTTCGGCAATTTCAGCTGGAATTGGTTCGCCAGTAACTTCTCGTGCAGCTTCAACCATTTGCTTAACCGAAAAACCGGTTGAAGAACCGAGATTGAATACGTCACTATCGTTGCCGGCTTTGAGATAGTTAATCGCTAAAATGTGGGCGTCAACCAGGTCTAAAACGTGTACGTAGTCTCGAACATTGGTTCCGTCAGGCGTATTGTAGTCGTCGCCAAAAATCTTCAATTGGTCTCGTTGACCGGCTGCCACTTGTAAAATAATGGGGGTCAAGTGGGTTTCTGGACCATGATCTTCACCGATTGAACCATCTGGGTAAGCCCCCGCAACGTTGAAGTACCGTAGCGCCACGAATTTAATTCCGTAAGCTTGGTCAGCCCAACGAATGATTTTTTCCATCATTAACTTGCTTTCCCCGTAAGGATTGATCGGTGCTTGGCGATCGTTTTCCGCAATTGGTGATTTTTCAGGAACCCCATACGTTGCCGCCGTGGAAGAGAAAATAATTCGTTTAACGTCGTGATCGCGCATTTCTTCAAGCAACGCCACCATTCCGGCGGTGTTGTTGTCAAAATACTTCAACGGTTTTTCCATGGATTCGGGCACGATTGAAAAGGCCGCAAAATGAACCACGGTATCAATATTTTCCCGGTCAAAAACTCCCTTTAGAAACACATGGTTGCGGATGTCGCCTTCGTAAAAGCGAGCTTTTTCGTCAACCGCTTTTCGGTGACCAGTCGATAAATTGTCCACCACGACTACTTCTTGGCCTTGTTCAATTAGTCGTTTCACCATGTGAGAGCCGATGTAACCGGCGCCCCCTACTACAAGTATACTCATTAACTTCTCCTCCATTCCAAACTATAAACAAGTTAATTGTACCCTTAACGCCGTGCCCATTCAACATTGGCTTCACAGCATAAGGTGTCGCCTACCGAAATTTGATGACTGCTTTGCAAACTGTCCCGGTCAAACTCAACGACGCTATGCACCATTTGGTGAGGTTGAATTTCGACGTGATAGCGAATGTTAACCATTTTAGGGAAGTAGTTATCTAAAATATCGTCATCCACGGTATTAAAAATCCATTCAAAATAACGTGCGTTGTTAACGTGGTGGTTCATATCAATATCGAAGTAACGAACGGCGTAGTCCTGCTGGTTCGTTTCCCCGGTAATTTCTTGTAACTTAGGCAATCGGACAATTCGTTTTATGTAATCCGATTCGTACGGGTCGATGATTTCTGGCAACAATTTGCGCATCCGTCGCGTAGTGCGGTCCATCAAAACAAACATCGCGGTAGTTTCCACAATCTTTTCCCCATCCAGGGTCTTAATCCAAAAATCCCGTTGGCAGAAGTAGTCGTTGTGGTTCACCGCTTGGGTCCCCACCACGATCCGTTCGCCCACGTTAGGCAATCTCCGTAGCTGCATTACGTACTGGGTGATGACCCAACCTAGCCCGGTCTGATCCACCACCTCGGGACCGACGCCTAAGGCTTGGCTTTGGTTATCCGATACTAACAGCATTACGTTTACCATCATGGAAACCGTCATCGTTCCCGTTTGGTCGCCTTCATAGTAGGTTACCAAGTGTTCTTCTTCATGTATCTTTCCAGCCATTTTTCTCTCCTAAATACTGCTTTGCATTATAAGTTAAAGTTGATGATAAATGTCATAGACCTCTTGTTTGGCGAGTCCGCGTAATTTAGCGACCTGCTTAATTGCAATGGTCGGTTTGACTTTTTCTTCATCAATAATCTTTTGCACATGTTCATTAATGGTTAACGATTCCCAGTCTTGGTTTTCCACAGCCTGGGGATGGGGGTTCCCCGCCACCATTACCACGAATTCACCGCGGATTTCCGTGGACGCAATCCACTCCTGAACTTCTGCTACGCTACCCCGAATAAATTCTTCGTAACGCTTGGTTAATTCTCGTGCTAAAACCATTTGTCGTTCCGTTCCCATTACGGTGGCGATGTTCTTCACCGTTTTTGCCAACCGGTGCGGAGCTTCATAGAAGATCAACGTGTCGGGATGGTTCTTTAACTTTTCTAGTTCCGCCTGTTGTTCTTTAGGTTTCCGCGCCAAAAACCCGTAAAAAGTGAACGGCTGGGGCGCTAATCCCGAAGCAATCAAAGCCGTAGTTCCAGCATTGGCTCCCGGTAACGGAATCACTTTTAAGCCCGCTTTTACGGCCGCCTGCACCAGTTCCTTTCCAGGGTCGCTAATCGAGGGCATCCCTGCGTCCGAAACCTGGGCAATCGTGCGTCCATCCGCTAACATTTCTAAAATCGCTGGAATTCGCTCCTGGGTGTTGTGCTCGTGAAAACTCATTTGCTTGGTGTCAACTGCAAAATGGTTGAGCAATTTTTGGGTATTGCGGGTGTCTTCCGCAAGGATCAGGTCCGCTTCCTTTAAGATCTGGACCGCCCGAAACGTCATATCATCTAAATTTCCGATGGGGGTGGGCACTAAATATAAAGACCCCGCCGATGACGGGGTAAAACTCTTTTGGGTTAACATATTAACGATCTCCATAAATAACGGTTAAGCAAAAAGCACATTCTTCATCGTCTTGCCGGTGCTTGCCAAAGAATTCGTTGCAAATATGGTAGCCGCTAGCATAAAGCTTTTCCAAATTTTGCAATGATTTTGATAAACCGTGCTTCGTATTCTTGGTTCCTTCATTTTCGTGTTCCGCGGCAGTGGCCTGTTTAAGCCGCTCCCTTAAGTGTTGGTTTTCAATCTTAAGTTCGGCATTTTCCTCCATGATTTCTACCATGGCACTTTGGGTTTCGTGTAGTTTATTTAACAAATCCTCAGCGTTGTGCGTAACTTCTGTTATTTGATCAAATAAATCTTTCTTCTCCACACTATCACCCTCTCATTTTAAAAATATCACATAATTCAATTGTCACTTTTTCCACAATTCCCTGAAAATTCAAATTCTGCTTTAGCTTCCCGCGTAACGGCAATAGTAAATCGCTAACCTTAAGCAACTGGCTGACCGTTGTTTGCTCCGCGACTTGGCGTAGCGCTGCTTGATCTGTAAGGTACGTAAGGTCGGCTTGACCAAACTTAAGTGCCAACAAATCCATCGCGTACAACATCATCATGTCTAAAACAATTGCTTGGTGTTCCCGGTCCTTAGCTAGTCCAATAATCCGAGTTTGGACGTCCACAAATGCACTCATATCGCCCTTGGTAACGGCACCAAACCATTTTTCAAGAGCCTTATGCGCGTCTTCTATCCAATTATTTTCTAACAAGCTCTGCATTTCTTCACGGTCGCTAGTCAACCGAACTAACAGATGGGCGGTGCTCTCCGTTACCTCACCGTCCGCAGTTAGTTCAGCAACTAGCTGACTTTTCTGAAGCGGTTTCAGCTCGATAATTTCCGTTCGCGACATGATGGTTGGCAAAATTAAATTTTTGCTTTCCGTGAGTAAGAAGGCGGTCACGTTCCCCGCCGGCTCCTCAATAAATTTCAGCAAACTATTTGCCGCACTGGTAGTCATTAAGTGCGCCTGGTCGATAATGAAAACCTTCCGATTTCCTTCGACCCCGCTTTTGGAAAATTCGGCCTTTAAAAATCGAACCTGATCGACCTTGATCGACTGGCCGTCGGGTTCGATTTCTACTACGTCGGGATGCTGCCCAGTACTAATTCGATGACACTCTTCACATTTTCCACAGGGCATCCCGTCTTGTAAGTTTTGACAAAATAGCCGCTCGGCAACCCACCGGGCCACCTCTTTTTTGCCAGTTCCGCTTGCGCCGGTTAGCAAGTAGGCGTGTGCGAGGTGGCGGTTTTCAATCATTTGTTGGAAACGTTCGATGACCGCGGGTTGTTTAGTTACGGCCGGATTCTTTACTGCTGCTGTCAAGGCCGTTTAGAACCGTTCGAATTGGTCAACCGGCAAGACAAATACCGTAGCTCCACCGACTTGGACCTTAATTGGGTACCCGGTTGCCCCTTCCATATTCACGTCCATATTTACCGATGGGGTCATGAACTCTTCCCGGGAGTGACTAGCCTTTTTAATGGTATCTAGAACCATTGGAACCCGTTCTTCTTCCACCCCGATTAAAAAGGTGGTGTTCCCAGATTGTAAAAATCCTCCGGTAGTCGATAATTTAGTTGCCCGGATGTTTTGGTCAATAAATTGATCGCTAAGATGGTTAGCGTCCTTATCTTGAACAATTGCAATAACTAATTTGGTTGCCATAATGTGTTTCCCCCACTATTTTAAAATTTGGTCTAAAACATTGATAACTGCTTTTTTTACGTCGCCAATTGATTGACTAGCATCAATCACCACGATTCGTTCCGGATACCGTTTGGCTAATGCTAAATAGGCGTCACGAACCCGTTCGTGAAAATCAAGCTGCTCTAAATCAAGTCGATCAACATCGTCGGTGCGGTGAGTCATGATCCGTTTTAAGCCCACTTCAGCGCTCACGTCTAAATAAATAGTTTTTTCCGGTAAACACCCCTCCGTAGCAAACAAGTTCATTTGGTAGACTGCTTCCGGGCCAATTTCACGTCCGGCTCCTTGGTACGCAATCGAGCTATCCACGTAACGGTCACAGAAAACTACCTGACCGCGTGCTAACGCCGGTAGAATTGTTTCCGTTAAATGTTGCCGCCGGGCTGCTGCATATAGCAAAGCTTCCGTTCGAGCATCCATTTCCGTGTTATTTCTATCCAAAATAATTGCGCGAATTGCCTCTGAAATCGGGTTGCCTCCGGGTTCGCGGGTCACCGTCAACCGATCTACAAGTCGAGTGCGGTAATGCTCCACCATCGCCTCCAAAATCGTTGTTTTGCCAGCCCCGTCAGGCCCTTCAAATGAAATAAAATGCCCATTCACCAGTTATTCCCTACCTTATGATTTTTTTATATTGATTATTTTTATTCTACTTTAGATTTTCTAGACTGTCTATTAACTACTCTAAAAACTCGTCCTAGTTTAGCCTTTGGTACGCCGGTCAGCAACGATATTTTAAATTTTTTAAAATAGTTGGCGCAATGCATTTCTCCGGTCAGTTATTTAATCCCACAGTTTTTGTATTTGCCACCAAATGGTTAAGTTTTGCACAGCCTTACTGGGAGGAGTGCAGTTGTTCGTAAACTAAAAAGTTTTCCACAGCTCCCACTTTATTCTAACAACCCTGGTCAAAAGAACCAACGTTAAATCAAAAAGAGCCCCATGACCAATTTCGTAGTCATGAAGCTCTTTGATACGACCGGAACTTTAGAAGTTCCCATTTAAATTGGCTTACCGTGCTCGGATCATTACATCTCTGTCCGACCTTCGACCGCTTTATACAAAGTCATCTGGTCAGCATACTCAATGTCACTCCCCACGGAAAGTCCGTGCGCCAGTCTGGTTACCTTAATTCCCGAAGGCTTAATCAATCGAGAGATATACATTGCGGTCGCTTCTCCCTCGGGAGTGGCGTTAGTCGCAATGATTACTTCCTTGATTGCTTCGTTTTTCTGGAGCCGGGTCAGCAAGCTCGCGATGTTAATATCTTCGGGCCCCTTCCCGTCCATTGGCGACAACACGCCGTGCAACACGTGGTAAAGCCCGTGATATTCCTTCATTTGTTCCATTGACATTACGTCCTTGGAATCTTCAACGACTAGGACCGTTTTTTGGTCCCGGCTTGCATCTTGGCAAATATCACAAGGGTCGTCTTCCGTGATGTTGCCACAAATGCTACAAAAACGTAAGTCACGTTGTGCAGAAATTAACGCCTTGGCGAAGTCCGTCACATCATCTTTTTGCATATCAAGCGTAAAGAAGGCCAACCGGGTCGCGGTTTTATAGCCAATCCCTGGTAACTTCATAAAACTATCAATTAACTTAGCAATTGGTTCTGGATATTGCATCCGGACACTCACCTACGATTCTTTTATAGTCCGGGAATTCCCTTAGTGTATTTCCCCATGGTCTTGTTGGTTTCACTGTCGATTTTGCTCATTGCGTCGTTAACCGCGGCAACTACTAAATCTTGCAACATGTCGGGGTCGTCTTCGTCAATGGCTTCTGGATTAATAACGATGTCCTTCATCTTATGGTTTCCGGTAAAGGTTACCTTCACCATGTCATCGGGTGCAACGCCGATGAATTCAGTTTCGTTTAGTCGTTCTTGTTCTTCCGTCACTTGTTTTTGCATCTTTTGTACTTGACGCATCATATTTTGCATGTTTCCCATTCCACCACGCATAGTCATTACCATCCTTTAATCATTTTTTACATTAACGTTTTCGGAACCGAATAGTTCCACAGCCTTTTCCACTACGGCGCTATCTTCAGGGGCCACCGTCGTTGGTTGGGACGGTGCTTCCTCTTTAGATGCACTTTCGGTTTCCTTACTTAAATGGTGCGTTTTAATAAATTCTGCCCGCACCGTTGGCCACTCTTCAACTGTAACATAGACAACTTGGTAATTTGAACCAGTTAGCTTAGCCAAATTTTGTTGTAATTCGTTACGCAAGCTTTCATTATCCACAGCCTTTTCAAACAAAAAGTCATAATCGAAAGCCACCACGACGCCCTCTTCGCTGGCAGCCACTGGTTTAGAAACGTGCATCAAGGCTCGTTTCGTGACCGATAGCATATCCATCAAGTCGCGCCAAAGATTTTGCATTTCCACCAAGCTATCTTTAGTGGCGTTCTCCAAAATCGGGTAAATTTTAGTCAGGTTGGCCGGCGTCTTCACGTTGCGACTTCCCGAAGCCCGTTTTTTCGGCGCTGCGGAGGCTGGTTTAGCAGGCGCGGAGGCGGCAGAAGTTGCCCGCTCTTTGAGGCGCTTAACTTCCCCCTGCAAACGGTCAACTTCATTTTTAAGCTGTTGCACCTCTTCGTTATCTGCTGTCGCACTCGTCGGCGTTGCGGACCGCTGAGAGAGCTTAATCGTCAACACTTCCAGGTAAACGTCAGGGTGCGTTGTAAACCGCATTTGTTGTTGAATCTGGTTTAACGTGTCAATCATTTCGTACAACTCGCTGCCGCTAACCATGTCCGCTTCTTTGACAAAGTCTTCGCTAAGGTCGCTCAAACTCTGTTCCTTAACTAGTTGGGGATCTTCTTGGTATAAAAGCAGGTTGCGTTCTACCGCAATCAGATCTTCAATCAGCCGCTGACCGTCCTTACCTTCGTCCAAAATTTGGTGCAACGTTTCTAACGCTGCGGGAGTATCCTTTTCGAAAATCTGGGTTAGGTATTGATCCAGTAACTGCTGGTTAACGCTCCCGGTTACCAGCAACGCGTTGTCCATCGTTACCGTTTCGTTTCCAAACGAGATGACCTGGTCAAGAATACTGAGTGCATCCCGCATTCCGCCTTCCGCAGCCTTGGCAATGATTGATAACGCCTTAGGATCGTATTCAATCCCCTTTTGTTCCAAAATATAAACCATCCGGTCGTAACTTTGGGTCGGGGTGATGCGTTTAAAATCAAACCGCTGGGTCCGCGAAATAATTGTTAGCGGGATTTTTTGGGGCTCGGTCGTTGCCAGAATAAAGATCACGTTAGTCGGTGGCTCTTCGAGAGTTTTCAACAGGGCGTTAAAGGCTCCCGTGGATAGCATGTGCACTTCGTCGATGATGTAAACCTTATAGTCTGCTTCCGTGGGCGCATACTTGGCCTTATCCCGGATATCACGGATTTCTTCGACCCCGTTGTTCGAGGCCGCGTCAATTTCAATCACGTCATTTAAATTACCGTCCGTGATTGCCCGACAAGTCGCACATTCATTACACGGTTCGCCATCTTTTAAGTAATGACAGTTAACCGCCTTAGCAAAAATCTTAGCTGCCGAGGTCTTCCCCGTCCCCCGGGGACCCGTAAACAGATACGCATGACTAGTCTGCTTAGTTATTAACGCATTTTTCAAAGTTCTGGTAACCACTTCTTGACCAACCATGTCGGCAAACTTCTGCGGCCGCCAAACGCGGTACAATGCTTGATAACTCATTAAATTTCCTTCCCCGATTTCTGTTTTTAAAGAAAGAACCCTTAGCCCCGATGGACTAAGAGTTCCGTTGATTTGCTCAATAACTTAAGGCACAAGCCAGAGCATACTTAGTGCTGCTTCCTTCCGGACCTGACACAATTCGTAAGTCCAACCTTGCCTCAAGGCCTTACGGCAATAATTATGATACTCGAATTTTAATAAAATTTCCACTATTTTACCGATTTTTTTTTTCGACGTTCGCGAATTGCCTTGAAGAAACTTTTCATTAACCCGGCCGCTTGGTCTGCAGCCACCCCTTCGCGGACTTCCACCTGGTGATTTAAACGTTGATCTTCTAAGACCGTATACAAACTTCGGACTGCGCCCGCCTTCGGATCCCGTGCGCCAAAGTACACTTCCGGGATTTGAGAATTGATGATTGTCCCGCTACACATCAAGCACGGTTCAATCGTGACAAATAATTGGCAATCCCACAAACGCCAGCTTCGTAAATACGCGCAAGCTTCCGTAATGGCCAACACCTCGGCATGCGTGGTCGCGTCTTGGGAGTGTTCCCGGAGGTTATGTCCCCGGCCAATAATTTTGCCATCGTGCACCACTACGGCTCCGATCGGCACTTCATCAATCATTTTGGCAAACTGGGCTTCCTTTAAAGCCTCTCCCATATAAAATTGCACTTCTGCTTCACTTAATTTACTCATGTTCACTTCTTAAAATGTAATATCCTTTACTTTTCTTTAATACCGTTACGTTGCCAAAAGTTTCCGCCATTAATTTCTTTGCGGATGGCGCCCCCTGCTTCTTTTGTAAAACGATGATCAGCTGGCCGCCCTTCGTTAAGTGCTCTTTAGCACCGGTAATGATGGCGTTTACCACCGTTTTTCCGGCCCGAACCGGCGGATTATAAACGACCGTTGTAAAATCAGTTTTAGCTACCGCTTCGTAAGCATCCGAATGGTAAACTCGTGTACGTGCAGCTACGCCATTGGCTTCTGCATTCCGCTCGGCAAGTGCTAACGCCCGCTCGTTAACGTCGGTCATCTCCACTCGTGCTTCAGGGAATTGCTTAGCTAGCGCAATTCCCATTGGACCATATCCGCAGCCCACGTCTAAAATTGAACTTTGGGGAACATCCAGTGGCAAAGCTTCTAATAATGTCCGGGTACCAAAGTCAAGGGTGTTCTTTGAAAAAACTCCGTTGTCCGACACAAAATTTAATTCGTGCCCCAAAAGTGTGTAACGCCAATGCTTTTCATCGTGTTCCACGTTAGGATTCTCCGTGAAATAATAATCTGTCATTGAAAAGTCCTCCAATCTCTATTAGTATGATAACGTATTGTAAATTTGGATACCAACTTAATTAAAATAATTTTTATTGCTCGGCGAATGCCGACGTAGCACAACATCTGGTGGTTTAGACCCGTTAAAGCCACAAGATGATGTGCTTTTTTGTTGAAATCGGTCCGAAATGTTGTATACTTAAATGCAGACAGAAAGAATAAATAAGAGGGGGAGTCACCATGAAAAAAGTCGTTGTTTACACTAAAAACAATTGCATGCAATGCAAAATGACCAAGCGTTTTCTAAGTGAAAACGGAGTTGAATTTGAAGAACGCAACATCAACTTACATCCAGAATATATTGACGAATTAAAAGGCCGCGGTTTCCAAGCCGTTCCCGTAGTTCAATTTTCTGAAGATGATGCAATTGCTGGTTTTCGTCCAGACTTGTTAAAAAAATTAGCGATTTAATTTAAATTGTTAGTTTGTTGATTTAGTGTCCACGTTCCTTTGTTACAGATGGAGCGTTTTTTTATTTCGAAATTTAAGGAGTACACCCAAATATGAGCTTAAAAGATCTAACCGACGTTACCTATTACGACTTAAACAATGAAATCAACATCCCCGTTGACAACCAAATTCCGCTACATAAGGATCAAGAAGCCCTTGCAGCCTTTCTAAAGGAAAACGTGCAAGCTAACACCAAGCAATTTGCAAGCCTGCGTGAACGCTTTGACTACCTCCTTAAGGAAGACTACATTGAAGCCGAACTTATGGAAAAATATTCCTTTGACTTCATTGAAAAGCTTTACGATTATTTGCGTGCACAAAATTTCCATTTCCGCTCTTTCATGGCGGCTTATAAATTCTATGCCCAATACGCTTTAAAGACTAACGATAACGAATATTACTTAGAAAACTTCGTTGACCGCGTTGCCATGAACGCCCTTTACTTTGGTGATGGCGACGAAGAGTTAGCAATGCAAATTGCTGACGAAATTATTCACCAACGTTATCAACCAGCTACCCCTAGCTTTTTAAATGCTGGTAGAAAACATCGTGGTGAACTAGTCTCTTGCTTTTTAATTCAGGCTAATGACGACATGAACTCGATTGGCCGGACGATTAACTCTGCCCTGCAACTTTCCAAATTAGGCGGCGGGGTCGGAATTAACCTCACTAACCTGCGGGAAGCTGGCGCACCGATTAAGGGAATCGAAGGCGCTGCAAGTGGCGTAGTTCCCGTAATGAAATTGCTCGAAGACAGTTTTTCTTACGCTAACCAACTTGGTCAACGGCAAGGAGCCGGTGTAGTTTACCTAAACGTTTTCCATCCGGACATCGTTTCCTTCCTTTCAGCTAAGAAGGAAAACGCCGACGAAAAGATTCGGGTTAAGACCCTTTCATTGGGTGTCGTAGTTCCCGATAAATTCTACGAATTGATTAAGCATGACGAAGACATGTACTTATTCAGCCCTTACAGCGTTGAAAAAGTTTACGGTAAACCTTACGCTTACGTAGATATTACGAAGGAATACGACAACTTAGTTAACAACCCGGAAATCAAGAAATACAAAGTTAAAGCGCGAAATATCGAAAATGAAATTTCGAAGCTCCAACAAGAATCTGGCTACCCTTACGTGGTGAACGTGGATACTGCCAACCGGGAAAACCCAATTTACGGTAAGATCGTAATGAGTAACCTCTGTTCAGAGATTATGCAGGTTCAAACTCCTTCTGTAATTGACAACAAACAAAACTACACGGAGTTAGGAACCGACATTAGTTGTAACTTAGGTTCCACAAACATTGTTAATATGATGGCAACTCCGCACTTTGGTAAATCGGTAGAAACCATGGTTCGGGCGTTGACCTTCGTAACCGACCATTCCGATATTGACGTAGTACCGTCAATCCAACACGGAAACGCCCTTGCCCACACGATTGGGCTTGGCGCAATGGGCTTACACGGTTACTTAGCAAAGAACCACCTCTACTATGGCGAACCTGATTCCGTTGAATTCACCAGTGTTTACTTCATGTTGCTTAACTACTGGACGCTCCGGGCTTCCAACAAGATTGCTAAAGAACGCGGACAAGTTTTCCACAACTTTGAAAAGAGCAAGTACGCAGATGGTTCATACTTTGATAAATACCTAGCTCAGGACTTTGGACCTAAGTCAGCACGGGTAAAGGAACTCTTCCAAGGAATCGACATTCCGACTACCGCAGACTGGGCAGACCTAAAACAAGCCGTTATGCAAGACGGCCTTTACCATCAAAACCGAATGGCGGTTGCCCCAACCGGTTCAATTTCTTACATTAACGACGCGACAGCTAGTTTACAGCCGATCGTTAACCGGGTCGAAGAACGCCAAGAAAAGAAAATTGGAAAAATTTACTATCCAGCCCCATATTTGTCCAATGATACGTTAAAATATTATCAGTCGGCCTATGATATTGACATGCGCAAAGTTGTTGATATTTACGCCGCTGCGCAACAACATGTGGATCAAGGAATGAGCATGACCTTCTTCATGCGCTCAACCATTCCAGACGGGATTTACGACTGGAAGAATGGTCGAACAAACAAAATGACGACTCGCGATTTAAATATCCTGCGCAATTACGCACACCACGAAGGGATCAAGTCGATTTACTACATTCGGACCTTCACGGATAATGATGGCGAAGTCGGCGTTAACCAATGTGAAAGCTGCTCAATTTAACGATGGAGGATTTGTATAATGGCAAATTATGAAGCAATCAACTGGAACGCAATTTCGGATCAGATTGATAAAGCAACTTGGGAAAAGCTAACCGAACAATTTTGGTTAGACACCCGAATTCCAATTTCTAACGATCTTAGTGATTGGCGTGAACTTGATGAGGACCATCAATGGGTGGTTGGACACGTTTTTGGGGGCTTGACTCTCCTCGATACCTTACAATCACAAGACGGGATGGCAGCCTTACGTAAGGATGTTCGGACACCGCACGAAACTGCCGTTTTGAATAACATTCAATTCATGGAATCTGTCCATGCTAAAAGTTATTCATCAATCTTTGAAACGTTGAATACTCCTACAGAAATTGATGAAATTTTTGAATGGAGTGACTCTGAAGAGTTTCTCCAAAACAAAACTAAGTTTATTTATGACTTATATCATGATGATGGTCACCCATTGAAAAAGAAGATTTCCAGCGTGTTCCTCGAAACGTTCTTGTTCTACTCTGGCTTCTTCACCCCACTCTATTACCTGGGTCATAACAAGCTAAACAACGTTGCTGAAATCATTAAATTAATCCTTCGTGACGAATCTGTGCATGGAACTTACATTGGTTACAAGTTCCAATTAGGAATGAAAGACCTTGGCGAAAACGAACAACAAGAACTTAAGGATTGGATGTATAACTTCTTATACGACCTTTACGCTAACGAAGAAAAATACGTTCATAAAGTTTACGATCAAGTTGGTTGGACGGAAGAAGTGTTAACCTTCACCCGTTATAATGCTAACAAAGCGTTAATGAACTTGGGTCAAGACCCGCTCTTCCCCGATACGGAAGCTGACGTTAACCCAATCGTCATGAACGGAATTTCTACCGGAACATCTAATCACGACTTCTTCTCTCAAGTTGGTAATGGCTACCGTCTAGGTAACGTAGAACCAATGAGTGACGAAGACTACGAAATTTAATCAACTAATTTACTAACATTCGAATAATCCCTAAAAATTAACAGCGCTCAGGATGAAAATTCTGGGCGCTGTTTTTGTTCTATAAAATCCATTGTCTTTCTCTCTACCTAACCTCCCTTTTAACATCGCTAACAAGTCCTTACCACAGTACGTTTGGAAGTTTACTTATATAATGCTCCAATTGCTCTTACGTCCTTTAAAGTACATAGGTGGGTACACTGATTTCCATGTACCCACAAAAGTACCACATTAATATCCACCATATCCCGTTTATGAAAGCACAAAAAAACCACCTATATTCCGGTATAACCGGGATAAGGTGGTTTTTGTAGAAATTAAACTTATTTAACTTCTACTGTAGCACCAGCTTCTTCAAGCTTAGCCTTCATGTCGTTTGCTTCGTCTTCGGAAAGGTCTTCCTTGATAACTGTAGGAGCGTTATCAACCATGTCCTTAGCGTCCTTCAAGCCAGCGCCTGTGATTTCACGAACTGCCTTGATAACCTTGATCTTAGCTGAGCCAGCGCCAGTAAGTTCAACGTTGAATGATGTCTTAGCTTCTGCAGCACCGCCAGCAGCACCTGCAGCAGCAACTGGAGCAGCAGCTGAAACACCGAATTCGTCTTCGATTGCTTTAACAAGATCGTTTAAGTCAGAAATTGAAGCACCTTTTAAGTCTTCAATAAATTGGTCTTTATCTAATGCCATTTTTGTTTCCTCCAATATTAATTGTAATTAAATGTAATGTAATGATTATGCAGCGTCTTCTTCAGACTTCTTATCAGCAACAGCCTTAAGAGCGTATGCAACGTCACGTACTGGTGACATGAATTCATTAGCAAGCATTGCAAGCAAGTCTTCACGACTAGGCATCGTAGCGAAGGTATTGATTGTATCAATATCAGCCACTTTACCTTCGATAACCCCACCCTTGATGGAAAGGTTGTCGTTGCTGTCAGCAAATTGCTTCAAAATTTTAGCAGGGGCAACGGCATCTTCAGCAGAAAATGCAACGGCTGAAGGACCAACGAAAATATCATCCATACCTTCAAAACCTGCTTGTTCAGCAGCGCGAGTCAAAATCTTGTTTTTGATCACGCGGAACTTGATTCCAGAATCACGAAGTTGTTTACGTAAGTCAGTTACTTCAGCAACTGTTAAACCACGTGAATCAACAACGATTGCGGAAACAGCGTTCTTCATTTCTTCTGCAACTTCATCAACAATTGCAGCTTTCTTTGCGATAGCTTCTTTACTCAATGTGTTTCACCTCCTGGAGATTTGTTTGAACTATAAAAAAATTCGTGACTCAAAGACTCTGAGACACGAATTAATTCATACGTTCCTCGGCAGGCAATATATTAAGGCCAAAACAAGGCCACCTGAGTCTTAGGTAAATTATTCAGTTATAACTCACTCTTGATAATATATCACAGACCGAAGAACTAATCAAGAGAATTTAGAATTGAGTAAAGTCAACCTTAACTCCTGGTCCAAACGTTGATGCAACTGAAACGTTTTGGATGTAAGCACCCTTAACAGATGCTGGACGTAAACGAACAATTGTATCGTTGATTGTTTGTAAGTTACCAAGTAATTGGTCAGCTTCGAATGAAACCTTACCAATTGGCATATGAACGTTACCGTCGCGGTCGGTACGGTATGTAACCTTACCAGACTTAGAATCAGCAACTGCTTTTTCAACGTCCATTGTAACTGTACCAGTCTTAGGGTTAGGCATTAAGTTCTTAGGTCCTAAGATCCGTCCTAAACGACCTACTTGGCCCATCATGTCTGGAGTTGCAATGGCAACGTCAAAGTCTAACCAACCGTCTTGGATGCGTTGAACTAAGTCATCGTCACCAACGACGTCTGCACCAGCTGCCTTAGCTGCGTCAGCCTTAGCACCCTTAGCAAATACAACTACGGTTTGTTCTTTACCAGTACCGTTTGGTAAAACAACGGCACCACGTAATTGTTGGTCAGCTTGCTTTGTGTCAACGTTCAACTTGTAAACTACTTCAACAGTAGCGTCGAACTTTGCAAAATCAATTTTCTTAACTAATTCAAGAGCTTCTTTTGGTGCGTATGCTTTAAGCGAATCTACTTGCTTTGCAGCTTCTTGAAACTTTTTACCTTTTTTAGCCATCTGTGTGTTTTCCTCCTAGCAAATGTGGTTATAGCGGATTTTCCTCCCACTTTGATACATCTACTTTAGTAGAGTATCCGACAGTTTCGTATTAGCCTTCGACTTCGAAGCCCATGCTACGAGCTGTACCTTCGATCATGCGCATAGCAGCTTCAACGTCTGCAGCGTTTAGATCTTGCATTTTTGTTTCAGCGATTTCCTTAACTTGTGCAGAAGTAACCTTAGCTACTTTCTTTGTGTTAGGTTCGCCGGAACCATGTTCTACACCAGCAGCCTTCTTTAATAGAACTGAAGCAGGTGGTGTCTTTGTAATGAAGTCGAATGAACGGTCTTCATAAACGGTAATCACAACTGGAATTAACATACCAGCTTGGTCAGCTGTACGTGCGTTAAAGTCCTTTGTGAATCCCATGATGTTAATACCTGCTTGTCCAAGAGCTGGTCCAACTGGTGGAGCTGGAGTTGCTTTTCCTGCAGGAATTTGCAATTTAACAATATTTGCTACTTTCTTTGCCACGAGACGTACCTCCTTAAAATAAGTCCGTGTGTGGTCACGATGAAGATTTATATTTCTTCTCCCACATTAAGTATGCAAGGCATACTACGATATATTACCATAGACCAAAAAAATTATCAAACTAGAAATTAATCAATTTTGTCGATTTGGTCGATATCTAATTCGGTGCTGGTTTCCCGACCAAACATGTCAATGTTAACCTTCAGTTTCATGTTATTGTGGTCGATTTCGGTAATTTTACCAGTCAAACCTTCGAATGCTCCGTCAACGATGGTAACTAGTTCGCCGACTTCTACGTTAATATCCGCGTGACGAGCCGTCATTCCTAAACGACGAAGCACCCGGTCAACTTCTTCAGGTAACAGCGGCGTTGGCTTACTTCCGGAACCATGAGAACCGATGAACCCGGTTACGCCCGGTGTATTCCGGACCACGTACCAGGAATCATCAGTCATCACCATTTCCACCAATACGTAGCCCGGAAATTCGTTTTTCTTAACCGTTTTTTCCTTACCGTTCTTGGTTTCAATCTCTTCTTCTTCCGGTACGACTACCCGAAAAATGTAGTCTTCCATTCCCATGGACTTTGCCCGAGAATCTAAGTTATTTTTAACTTTATTTTCGTAACCAGAGTAAGTATGTAAAACGTACCATTTCTTTTCTTCAGATTCCAAAATTAGCGCTCCTTTTCCAAAATAAAAAAACTCCGTAGACACGAAGTTTTTACCAACAATCAAATTATAACAAAATTATCCCCATAAAGCCATTTAGATAAACAACTTTAAGAATAATTGAATCAACCAGTCTACCAGTGCCAAGAAGGCCACAAAGAACAATGACGTGGAAACTACCGTTGCCGAATCATGTCTTAACTGCCGAAAATTAGGCCAGTCAACTTCCTTCATTTCTTGTCCAATGCTTTTTAAAAACCGAAACATATGTCCCGCCTCCTATCTGGTTTCACTGTGAAGGGTGTGCTTATTGCAACGTTTGCAATATTTTTTAACTTCTAAACGTTCCGTACGTTGTGGATTCGCAACAATTGTGTAATTTCGCGATCCGCAAACCGTACATGCTAAAGCAATCTTTTTCTGGGACATAAAACCCCTCCTTATCGTCACTCAACTTTAGCATGCTCTTTTCTGAATGTCAATTAGCGGTGTTCGTATAATTGGCGGCTTAACTTTTGTTTACACCTAAGTAACGCGTTTTGAATTTTAGCAACGTCGTATCCCAGCCGTTCTGCAATCTGATCCGGCCGTAGCCCTTGAAAAAGCAAGACCGAAACTTCCTTTTCAAATGGCGACAACAACGTTTCATACTCCGCATACGTTTCTTTAACCATCAACTGGTTCTGTGGAGTAATCCGGGAAACCTGTTGTCCCAAGACCTCGGCTTCTTCTTCCAACTCTTCTAACGACTGCGCGGCAAAGCCCGCCTTTCGTTTATATGCCATTTCAAAACGTAAAATGCTAAAAATGCGGTTGCGGAAATTATTTTTGAAAAAAGCTCCTAACGTAATTTTTAAATCCGCATCGTAATTAACCACCGAGTTAAAAAAGACGATCCGACCTTCTTGCATCCAATCATCCCAATCGAAACTTCGGATGGTGTACTTTTGGCGCATCTTTTTGATAATCGGGTGGTACTTGTTAAACAATCGTTCAAAATTGTGCGTGTCATCTGCCTTGACCTCCGCAATAATTTTGGCTTCGTCTAAATCAACTTGTTGCACTATAACCTCTCCTTTTTTGTAATCGCTTACTTTTACGAAAAGTTATGCTACCAAGCCTTTTTTGAACAACCAACCGGGTTTTTTGGATTAAAAAAACGAATAACCGACTTTTCAGTCAATTATTCGTTAATTAGTTTTATAACGGATGACGGGAACTGTATCCTTGATAAATCAATAAACCAGCGGCAACGCTCGCGTTTAAACTTTGAATGTCACCCACCATAGGAATGGTTAACATCTCGTCAACATTTTCTTTGGTAAGTCGCGCCATTCCCTTACCTTCGTTACCGATGATTAAGCCAACTGGGCCAGTAGCATCCCAACGCCGATAGTCGGTGCCTGCCATATCAGTGCCAAAGATCCATAAACCACGATCCTTTAATTCCTTCAAAGTGTTCACTAAGTTATTAACTTGTACTACGGGCACCCGTTCGATGGCCCCGGCCGAAGTTTTGGCAACCGTGCTGGTCAAACCTACCGCCCGCCGTTTCGGGATAATTACCCCATGAACTCCGGCAGCATCTGCCGTCCGTAAAATCGAACCGAGGTTATGCGGATCTTCGATTCCATCTAAAATCACCACAAACGGCGCTTCGTTACGAGACTCTGCTAATTCAAAAACTTGCTCTAAGGAAGCATATTCAAAGGATGCTACCGCCAAAACTACTCCTTGATGATTTTGCCCGTTAGCTAGCGTATCCAATTTAGATTTAGAAACCCGTTGAATCACCAGCCCCTGCTTCTTAGCCTTTGCAATAATTTGGCCGATACTTTCCGATTTTAAGCCTTCTTGAATGAAAACCTTATTGATCGAATGACCGCTTTTTAAGCTAGCCATCGCCGGATGCCGGCCGATTACGAAGTCCGGTTGTTGTTTGTTTTCGTTATTCAATACGTAATTTTCCTTCCTCTACTTTATCAATGCACCACTGTGCAAATTCGTCTAGGCGTTCAGTTTGGTTGGTTAAGGATAAATAACCAACGATTGCTTCAAATCCAGTCGAAATCCGATACGTTAAAACGGAAGTGTTTTTAGCCGAAGTGTGGCTTTTAGCGTTACGGCCCTTTTTAAAGGCTTCCCATTCCGCTTCCGTGAGAAAATCATTTTCTTGCATTGCGTCAATTAACGCCGCTTGGGCCTTTGCTGACACGTAGCGGGTTGCCACGTGGTGTAACCGGTTCGGTTTGGTCATGCCCTCTTCAATCAAATGTCTTCTAATGTAAACTTCATATTCCGCATCCCCTAAATAAGCAAGGGCGATTCCGTTAATTGCTTGATAATTAATCTCTTTACTCATCTTTTTTTCTCCAACGCGTTCCTTGAGGGGTATCTTCTAGAATAATCCCCATTTCTTTTAATTGATCCCGCAAACGGTCGCTAGTTTCAAAATCGCGCGCAGCCCGGGCTGCGTCACGCTGCTTAACGAGCGCTTCAATTTTTTCGTCAGCTGGGGCTTCCGTTGCGGTTGCTAATTCAATACCAAAAATTGCTGCCATTTCCGCAAATTGTTTTGCTAAGCGGGCACTTTGTTCATGACTTACCGTTGCTTGTTCGCTATAAACGTTAATTAAGCGGGCAAATTCGTAAACTACCGTAATCCCGTTTTGGGCGTTAAAATCGTCGTCCATGGCCGCCACAAAGTCAGCTTGCAACGCTGCGGCTTGTTGGTCAACTGCTGGATCAGCAGCTCCATCAGCGGTTTGGAGGCGATAATTTAAATTAACGTAGGCGTTTTGCAACTTTTCCAAGTTGTTTTTCGCGTCTTGCAGGCTGGTTTCAGTATATTGAATTGGCTTGCGATATTGGGTGGTCGACATTAAGAACCGCAAAACTTGTGGGTTAACTTGCTTAATTAAGTCGTGCACCGTGACAAAGTTGCCGAGGGACTTACTCATCTTTTCGTTATCGTCGCCCACGGTCACAAATCCGTTATGCATCCAGTACCGGGCAAATTGCACGCCGGTCCGGGCTTCACTTTGAGCAATTTCATTTTCGTGGTGCGGGAATTGTAAATCTTCGCCGCCCCCGTGGATATCAAAGGTGTCGCCTAAATACTTAGTTGACATGACCGAGCATTCAATATGCCAACCGGGACGGCCCTTCCCCCATGGAGCTTCCCAAGCAATTTCACCAGGTTTAGCAGCCTTCCACAACGCAAAGTCGATCGGATCTTCTTTTTGCGCCGTTTCTTCGTCGTTAATATGTTGGCTGGCACCCTGTTCTAGCTCATCGATATTTTGGTGGGAAAGTGCGCCGTAATTTTTAAAACGACGGGCCCGGTAATACACGTTGCCCTCCACAACGTAGGCGTAATCTTTTTCAATGAGGTCCGCCACAAAGGCAATGATGTCCGTAATGTTTTCAGTTGCCCGCGGATTTACGGTCGCTGGTTCCACGTTCAATGCCTGAACGTCTTCCTTAAAAGCCGCAATGTAGCGTTCCGCTAGTTCCGGAACCGTGATGTTTTCGGCTTGGGCTGCCTTAATCATTTTATCGTCGACGTCGGTAAAGTTAGACACAAATCGAACTTGATAACCGCGGTATTCTAGGTAACGGCGAATGGTATCAAACGCAATTACGCTGCGGGCATTTCCAATGTGAATGTAGTTGTACACGGTTGGTCCACATACGTACATGGAGACCTGCTGATCAACTAAAGGTTTAAAAACTTCCTTTGAACGAGTCATCGTGTTATATAGTTTAATCATTTTTTCACTCCCTCAGGGGATTTTTATCTCTCCTAATGATAATTGAAAACAAAAGCTAACGCAAAGAAGAAAAGAGGCCCAAAAAGCATTCTCCCTCAGGAAATTACTTTTCCAGCCCCTTTTTAATCATTCATTAAATGAACTAATTATTTTTATTTAGCTTAATTCTTCAATCATTGTCCGCAAATGCTTCATCGATAATTCGTGGCCCAATAATTCCAAGCTTTCTGGCAATTCTGGTCCGTGCATTTCGTGAGTAATTGCAATCCGAATCGGCATCCACAATTTACGACCCTTAACGCCGGTTTCCTTTTGAACCGCCTTAATAGCCGCCAAGATGTTTACCGTATCAAAGACTTCTAAGTCAGCAAACTTCTTTTCCAAAGCCTTAAGCACTGGTAAAGCATCGTCCTTAGCCATTTCTGCCTTAGCTTCTTCGTCAATGTCTTCCGGACCGTTAAAGAATAGTTCAGCAAAATCAACAATTTGCGCGGTGTAACTCATTTGCCGCTTGAACAAGTTAATTAACTTACGAGCCCATTCAATCTTCATTGGAGCAGGATCAGTTTCAATCTTGCCCGCCTTGATCAATTGGTGCAATGCGGAATGCATAATGCGATCCTCATCAGCAGCCTTCACGTATTGGTTGTTAATCCATTCTAACTTCTTCGCGTCAAACGCCGCTGGAGACTTGCTTAACCGTTTTTCATCGTACATCTTGATGAATTCGCGTTGGGTAAAGATTTCGCTTTCGCCCACTGGAGACCAACCGAGTAATACGATGAAGTTTAGCATTGCTTCTGGTAGGTAACCTAAGCTCCGGTATTGTTCAATAAATTGAAGGATTGTTTCATCCCGCTTACTGAGCTTCTTACCAGTCTCACTATTGATGATCAAGCTCATGTGACCGAATTTTGGTGCTTCCCAGCCCAAAGCTTCGTAAATCATCAATTGTTTTGGTGTGTTGGCAACGTGATCGTCCCCACGGAAAACGTGGCTGATCTTCATCATGTGGTCGTCAACTACTACCGCGAAGTTATAGGTCGGCATGCCATCCCGTTTTTGGATAACAAAGTCGCCCCCGATGGTTTCAGAATCAAAGGCAACGTGGCCTTTAACAATGTCGTCCCATTCGTACTTCTTGTGTTCGGGTACCTTAAACCGAATTACGGGTTGAATTCCCGCAGCTTTTGCGTCAGCAATCTTTTGGGCTTTTTCTTCAGGTGATAATCCAGCGTATTCGTCAACGTAATGCGGCATTTCACCGTTTGCCCGTTGTTCTTCGCGTTGAGCAGCTAACTCTTCTTCCGTCATGTATGACTCGTAAGCTTTGCCTTCCGCTACCAACTGGTCGATCAGGGGTTGGTAAATCTCTTTTCGTTCAGATTGCCGGTAAGGACCGTAATCGCCGGGTTTGTCGGGACCTTCATCCCAATCCATGCCTAACCACTTCAAGTTATCGATTTGGCTTTGTTCACCATCGGCGATATTCCGACTTTGGTCGGTATCTTCAATTCTTAAGATAAACTTTCCCTTGTAGTGACGAGCAAATAAATAATTAAATAAAGCTGTCCGGGCGTTTCCGATATGCAAATGTCCCGTTGGACTTGGCGCATATCGCACGCGTATTTCTTGCTTTGCCAAAATTAACACCTCTCCCAAAATTATGTCACAATGTCTCTATTCTACATTTATCTACTACAGAAATAAAGTGAGCCACGGAAAAACTTTTCTTCCGGACTCCTGAATCTTTAAGCCTGAACAATTCTTTACTTAGATTCTGGCTTTTTGCCTTCCTTTTCGTCTGGCTTATCGTGGGTGATTTCCTTCGTAGAATGCATCGGCTTAGCGAAAATCATCCGTCCCGCATCAGTTTGAATTGCACTCGTAACGATAACTTCGATCGTCTTTCCAATGTAGAACTTCCCGTCTTCGACCACGACCATTGTTCCATCATCTAGGTAAGCAACCCCTTGTTGCCGTTCCGTACCATTCTTAACCACGTGGACGCTCATTGATTCACCCGGAATTACCCGCGGCTTCAAGGCGTTAGCCAATTCATTAATGTTGAGTACCTGAACGTTTTGGAATTGACTCACCTTGTTTAAGTTGTAGTCGTTAGTAACGATTACCGCGTCCTTGTCCTTGGCCAGCTGAATCAGCTTACTGTCGACTTCTTCAATCTCTTCGTAATCGCCTTCGTACATCTCAATGGGCATGATTTTTTCGCTCTGTAACTTGTTTAAGAAATCCAGCCCGCGCCGGCCGCGCACCCGTTTAATACTGTCTGCAGAATCGGCAATGTACTGTAATTCATACAATACGAAGTTAGGAACCAGCAGGGTACCTTCTAGCAATCCAGTCTTCACCAAATCGTAAATCCGGCCATCAATCAAAATGTTGGTGTCCAAAATTTTGTAGTGGTGGTAATTTTCACCAGCCCGGCGGTCAAGCACTTGGTTATTTCCATCGCGCTTCCGGGTCTGGAACAACTTCTTCCACTCGTTAAACCGGGTCGTTCCTAATCGGTAACCCAAATAACCCAGCATTAACATTAAAATCAGCGGAATTACCGTATTCACAAAGAAAACGTGGGACCGATAGAATAAGGTCGAAATTAAAATTGCAATTACTAGCCCCAATACCGTTCCAATGCTTCCGGTAATTAAATATAGCGGCGACGTATCAATTAACGCCTTTTCGATTCGTTTCATCATTTTCAAGACGTAACTCGTCAAGAAAATGGAAAGAATCCAAAAAATAACCGCCCCAATTAAAAAGTTAGTCACCCGGTTATTTAATAAAACAATCGTGTTGATCTTGAAGATCAACCAGATCAACGGTAGGTACGCCATTCCTAGCGCCCCACCGGCCAAAGCGAAGACCGCTTGGACGATCCGTTTCTTGATGTCTTTCATTCTCTTTCCCCCTCGTGTTAAATAAATTCAAGTCGAAAAGTTACCTTTCCAACTACACTCGTACGTCAAACAATCAATTATCTTTTTAATGCCTTTGCTCTAGTTACCGGCACCGTTAATTAAATGCCCGCCGAATCGCGTCGGCAATCGTAGCTACCCCTACAACTTCAATTCCTTCGGGGGGCTGCCACCCCTTCAAATTATTCTTCGGAATCAAAATCCGCTTAAAACCAAGCTTTTGTGCTTCAGCGACCCGTTGTTCAATTCGGTTAACCCGCCGAATTTCACCAGTTAAGCCGATTTCACCAACAAAACTATCGGTCGGCCGGGTTCCCTGATTTTTAAAACTTGAAACAATACTAATCGCCAACGCTAAGTCAATTGCGGGTTCGTCAAGCTTAACGCCACCCGCCGCCTTTAAATAGGCGTCTTGGTTTTGCAAAGTAAGCTTTGCCCGTTTTTCGAGCACCGCCATGATCAGCGAAACCCGGTTGCGGTCCAACCCGCTCGCCGTGCGCTGCGCATTGCCGAAGATGGTGGGCGTGATCAAGGCTTGTATTTCAACTAAAATCGGCCGAGTTCCTTCCATTGAAACTACAATTGCCGATCCTGAAGCATCTTTTAGCCGCTCTTCTAAGAAAATTTCTGACGGGTTAGCCACCTCGCGTAACCCTTCTTCGCGCATCTCAAAGATTCCTAATTCGTTCGTGGAACCAAACCGGTTCTTCACCGCTCGCAGGATCCGGTAAGTGTGGTGCAGATCACCTTCAAAGTAAAGCACCGTATCCACCATGTGTTCCAAAATCTTCGGCCCCGCAATTGCGCCGCCCTTGGTCACGTGACCAACGATGAAGATGGTAATGTTATTGGTTTTCGCGATTTGCATTAATTCTGCGGTAATTTCTCGAATTTGAGAAACGCTCCCCACCGCCGATTCAATATCCGGTTCCTGCATGGTCTGAACCGAATCAATGATCACGTATTCGGGGTGTAACTCCTCAATCACCGCCCGCACGCTAGACATATCGGTCTCTGGATACAAATAGAAGCGTTCACTATTGACTTTCAATCGTTCGGCACGCATCTTAATCTGGGAAGCACTTTCTTCACCAGAAACGTAAAGTACCTTGCGTTGCGTCTCTGCCAACTGTCCTGATAGCTGTAACAACAGGGTTGATTTTCCGATTCCAGGATCCCCACCAATTAAGACTAGGGAGCCGTCAACCACCCCGCCACCAAGCACGCGGTTAAGTTCTTCCATCCCGGTTTTTACCCGGGGTTCTTCGTGCATCGCGACGTCCGAAATCAGCTGTGGTTGCGTATGTTTGCCGTCAAAGCTCACCCGACTTTTTCGTTCAGCCTTTGGATCGCTCATCCGTTCTTCAACTAAAGTGTTCCACTTACCACAATTGGGACAGCGTCCTAAAAATTTAGGGGAGGCGTATCCGCAATTATTGCATACAAACTGGGTCTTAACTTTTGCCATTCTCCCGTCCTCTCAATCCGTGTGATCACCTTATAGAATAGCATGGATCACCTAGATTTATTAGTGATTTGTTTGACCTTTATTGATTTTTAATTATCGTTTGGTTGAACCAAAGCCCCCCGTCCGCGTTTGGAGGTTACCCGTTTCACCATCCGCAGTCAGGTAGTTCATGAAAATTCCTTGACCAATCCGTTCACCCTTCTTAATGGTGATGTCCGTAATTCCATAGTTAATTAATTGGAAGAAAATTTCTCCTTCATTACCGGAATTATTGTAGTAATCAGCGTCAACAATTCCCACCCCATTAGGTAAAATTAATCCTCGTTTTAGCGGGTTGCTGGAACGGTTAGCTAACATTAAATATTCATCATCTGCCATGTAAGCCTTAATTCCCGTTGGCACTAAGTAAGGTTTTAAAGCCGCTTGGGCCAATTGTTGCTGCGCGGGAGAAACTTCTTCTTGGTGGCGAACTGCCCACAAAACTTTAATGAAGTCCATCTTCCAAATACTTGGCAACGTAAAATCACGGGCTGCTTCAAAATCATACCCCGCGGCTGCCTTAGTCTGCCGTTGTGGCAAATGCAATCCTTGTCCTTCGTAACTGCTTACAATCTCAAATCCTCGTTTCATATCGTTCCTCCCAATCAATGATGTTTATTTCATTATCCGTTGTATCCAAAAATTTGTAAACGTAAATCTCGGTAATCAATTGACTTTATCCGCTTTCTTTACGACAATTAATAGGGTAAGGAGGCTTGGAAAATGAAGCGTAACCTTGATGAAAATCGCCTATTTTGGACAAACGACGCTAACGACCAGGTCGGACAAATTTTATATTCCCCAATGCCAGATCATGCAACCTTGATCTGTGAAGAAGTTCTGGTGAATCCCCAGTTTCGTGGCCGCGGAATCGGTGGCAAAATCATGGCTGATTTTGTGGAATTTGCTAAGGAACGGGAACAAAAGATTTATCCGCTTTGCCCGTTTGCCCTCAAGTACTTTCAAAACCATCCCGAACTTGCCGGCATGAATATGCACGAGCAAATCACTGCTGAAAAAGTTAAAAATCTAACCAACCGAAAGTGAGTAGATAATTATGGATCAAAATGAACTAAAAAAACTGGTAGGTAACGAAGCCGTTAAATTTATTGAAGACGGCATGACCGTTGGCTTAGGAACCGGCTCGACGGTTAAATTTATGGTTGACGCCTTGGGTAAGCGCGTCAAGGAAGAAAATTTAAACATCGTGGGGGTTCCGACTTCCGACCGCACTGCTAAACAAGCTCGCGATTTAGGAATTACCGTTAAGTCGGTTGACGAGGTTGACCACATCGACTTGACCATTGACGGTGCCGACGAAATCAGTAGCGATTTCCAAGGCATTAAGGGTGGCGGAGCTGCCCACCTCTTCGAAAAAATTGTGGCGACCAATTCCAGCAAGAACATGTGGATTGTTGATGAATCTAAAATGGTCGACAAGTTGGGCGCTTTCCCACTCCCGCTTGAAGTAATTCCTTATGGTAGCAAGCAAGTCTTCAAGAAATTAGAAGCCAAGGGATTCAACCCTGAGTTTCGCATGGATGAAAACGGTAATCACGTTTTAACCGACTCTAAAAATTACGTAATCGACTTGCATTTACACGAAATTGACGATCCGCATGCTTTAGCAGATTACCTAATCAAACAGGTTGGAATTGTCGAACAAGGCCTCTTCTTAGATATGGTCAACACGGTTATCGTGGGTCGGCAAGACGGTCCCGAAGTTCTTCAAGCACGTCCTTAATTATTTAATAAGCAAAGTTTTTTAAAAGAATTGGAGCTGATTTATTTGAGTAAAGAAATTTCTAACGAATTGATTAACCAATTTAATCAAGAATATCACGACCGCAAAGAAGCTAAGGTACTGGAACGGACGGTTACGAAGAATGGAATCTTGAACGCCAGTCGTAACTTAGCTGCCGATATCCAAAGTACCCCAGTTTTCTCCATTGATTTGGACACCGGTGACGTGGCCAACCAAAAACAAAGCGGGCGCTGCTGGATGTTTGCCGCTTTAAACACCATGCGTCATGACATGAAAAATCAGTTTAAGGTGCCAGGAAACTTCGAACTTTCCCAAAATTACACCTTCTTCTGGGATAAGTTTGAAAAATCAAACTGGTTCTACGAAAACATCATTAAAACCGCCGATCTTGAACCAGACGACCGCAAAGTGGCCTTCCTACTTAACGAGCCCCAAGGTGACGGTGGCCAATGGGATATGTTGTGCGCCCTAATTGAAAAATATGGCGTGGTACCACAATCCGTTTACCCAGAAACGTACAATAGTTCTAAATCTCGTGAATTCGACACCCTATTAAACGAAAAACTTCGTAAAGATGCGATCACCCTCCGTAAGATGGTCCGGGACCAAGCTAGTGAAGATGAAATCCAAAGTCGGAAGGAAAAAATGCTTAGCGAAGTTTACCGGATGGCTGCTTACAGCTTTGGTGAACCGCCAGTTAAATTTGATTGGGAATTCCGGGATAGCGATCAAGTTTACCATCGGGAAGCTGGAATTACTCCTAAAGAATTTTATGACAAGTACGTGGGTTGGAACCTTGATGACTACGTTTCAATCATTAATGCACCAACTGCGGATAAGCCATTTAACAAGACGTACACAATTGAAATGTTAGGTAACGTGGTCAATGGTCGGCCTGTTAAACACTTGAACCTTACCATGAAGGACTTCAAGCAAGCAGCGATTAACCAATTAAAAGCTGGTAAATCAGTTTGGTTTGGTTGCGACGTTAACCAACATTCGGAAGCTCGTGAAAAGGGACTGCTCGACCTTGACGCCTTTGCGGAAGATGAACTATTTGATATTGACCTTTCCATGACCAAGGCTGAACGCCTAGATTACAAGGAAAGTTTGATGACCCACGCAATGGTATTAACCGGGGTCGACCTCGTCGATGGTCAACCAACGAAGTGGAAAGTCGAAAATAGTTGGGGAAAGAAAGTCGGCGAAAAGGGCTACTTGGTAATGTCAGACGCGTGGATGGACGAATACTGCTACCAAGTTGTTGTTGAAAAACAATACTTAACGGAAGCCCAACGTAAGGCCCAAGCAGAAGACCCAACGGTGTTGAAGCCATGGGATCCGATGGGATCGTTGGCGTACAAGGATTAGAGAACAAAGCCCCTGGGTAGCTTATGAGAACTAACAGAATTTAGGATTTAATTGCGGGTTAGGCGATTAAACCCTAAATTTGGTTAACCGGAAAAACTTGGTGGCTGGAGCTCATTTCGACTACGTTACAGTGAAACGTCGTTCTACCACCATCTAAAAAAAGCTGAGATTAGGATCAACGTCCTTGTCTCAGCTTTTTTAGTATTAAAAATTTACATTTTAGTTTTTTCCACAATGTTTAAACGGTGATCCATTTCATAAACGATTGGCTCGCCATTTTCCACTTCGACCCCGTCAATTCCCTGGTCCGAAATCTGTTCAAGATACTTGATTAGGGCTCGTAAAGAACTGCCGTGGGCAACCACCAACTGATTTTCTCCTTGAATCAGCCGTGGCGCAATCTGGTCAACCCAGTAAGGTAGTAACCGGTCATACGCCATATGCAAACTTTCTCCTAACGGTTCGTGAAGGATCCCGTACATCCGATAGCGTCGGTCGTGGTCGGCCTGGTTTAGTAAAGGAGGAACTGCATCAAAACTTCGCCGCCATAAGGCTACCTGATGTTTACCATAAATTTGGCGAGTCACATCCTTATTCTGTCCTCGCAGCGCACCGTAATGTCGTTCGTTTAACCGCCACGTTTTGGTAATTGGTAACCAACTTTGACCAAGTTCGTCAACCACAATATTGGCCGTGACGATCGCCCGTTGCAACATCGAGGTGTGCACCGCGGTAAAATTAATTCCCGCCTTTGCCAACAATTTCCCCGCTTCATGGGCCTGTTGGATGCCGCGTTCCGTCAACGGGACGTCAGACCATCCCGTATAAACGTTATCCCGGTTAGCCGTACTTTCACCATGTCGAATCAAAACTAATTTAGCCATTACTTTCTCCCCTATTTCAGCAATTAATCGGCAAACCAATCCCGTAAAACTTGCTGAAATTTTTGCTCACGTTGCATCACTAATTCATTTTCATCCATTTTCCGGCTCGTTGCAAGCCATTGCCGCAAAGCTTTCCTTAAATTTTCAGTTAATTGGGGACCTTCCTTGAAAACTTGGTCCGCAATTCCAATTTGTTGTAATTGGCTAGCAGTCATTGGCACGCGAGCCAATGCACGGTCATCACGTAATATTGCCGCCATGGCCTCCGGAGCCGCGACGGAAAACAGACCATTTTCTAACATCCATAATTGGTTAGCGTTGGCAAAGGCTAGCGCTCCTCCGCTATGGCCTTCGCCAACGATGACCGCTAAGTTAGGAACCCGGAGCGCACCCATGGTTTCCATCAGGTTGGCAATCATTAAGCTTTGACCTTCATTTTCGGAGTCAACGCTAGCATCGGCGCCCGGCATGTTTAGGAAACTGACCACGGGGCGGTCAAACCGTTGGGCTAACTCCACGTTCCGTAACGCCTTGCGATAACCGCCCGCCCGGACTGCGCCACCATTTTTCGCTAACCGCTCGGTAAGGTCCTGCCCCCGATCCACGCTTAAAAAAGTCACCGGTTGTTCTTCAAAAAGGCCGATTCCCGCCCATACCGCCGGATCATCGCTATTCACCCGGTCACCATGCATTTCCACAATTTCCGTAAATAGCTGTTGAATAATTTGCCGGCCCGTAATCCGTTGCGCGGAACGAACCTTATTTAACCGCACGCTTAATTCCTTATCCATGTTAACCACCGTACCCATGTAATCTTAGTAACCGTTGCAAGTAACCGCGCAACTCTTCTCGCTGCACTACGGAATCTAATTGCCCATGCTGCAATAAGTATTCGGCCGTTTGAAAACCAGCGGGCAAGTCTTCTCCAGTGGCTTGCTGAATTACCCGTTTTCCTGAAAAGCCAATCTGCGCATGATCTTCCGCAATTACGTAATCACTTTTGAAGGCAAAACTAGCTGACACCCCGCCCATCGTCGGGTCGGTTAACACGTTAATGCTTAATCCACCAGCTTCCCGCAACCGGCGTTGTTCAGCTAAAATCGTATTCATTTGAAGCAGCGCATAAATTCCTTCTTGCATCCGCGCGCCACCCGAAGCTGTAAACAAAATCAACGGGTAACCTTGGTGCCGCGCCCAACGCATAATTTGCCGCAACGCCGTCCCAGTTACCGTGCTCAAAGTTCCCATCATAAATCGGTTATCCATAATTCCCGCAGCTACCGGATTTCCCGCGATGGTCCCCCAGCCAATGGTGACTGCTTCGCCGTGTCCGCTTTGTTGCCTACTCTTGGCTAACTTTTGGTCGTAATTGGGAAAATTTAATTGATTTTGCGTTTCCACCGGCACGGTAAGCTGGTTAAACTTACCTTCGTCAAAAGTAATCGCAATTCGTTCTTCCACCGTTAAACGTTGTGGACAACGACAAAAAGGGCAACGCCGAAACGTTCCCCATTGTAATTCATGTACGTGTTTGCCACATTTTGAGCATTTTGACCAACGATTTTGCTTTTGCATCACTAACACCCATCCAAAAGATTTTGATAAGTTCGAATGTCATAAGTTCCTTGAATAAACGCGGGACTTGCGACTAATTGCTCTACCGCGGCCAAGTTCGTTGGCACTCCGGTAATTTTAGTTTGTTTTAAAGCTTGTCGTAATTTTTGTACCGCTTGTGCTCGTGTAGAAGCTGTAACGATAATTTTTCCTACCAACGCATCGTAATACGGTGCAATTTGGTTGCCCGCAGCATACCCAGTTTCAATTCGAGTAGCGGGCCATTCCAATTCAACAAGTTGCCCTGGAGCGGTGGCATTAATCCGCGCCTCAATTGCATGAACTTGGGCGTCCCCCACCTTTACCAGCTCTGGTTGGCCGGCCGCTACTACAATTTGGGTCTGCACAATGTCAATTCCGGTTGTTTCTTCGGTCACCCCGTGTTCAACCTGTAAGCGGGTGTTCATTTCCAAAAAATAAAATTCTTCCCCCACTTGCAAAAATTCCACGGTGCCCAAGCTTTCATAGCCACTTTGATCCAACAAACGGTGAACCGCTTGATACAGCCGCTCGCGTTGTTCAATCGTCAAGTTAGCAGGACTTTCTTCCACTACTTTTTGGCGGTGCAACTGAATACTACAATTCCGGTCGCCTAAAATAATGATTTGTTCGTTAAGCCCCAGCACCTGAACTTCAATATGGCGAGCATTTTGGAGGTCCCGTTCCAGATACAATGGTGAACTTCCAAAGGACGCACCAGATTCTTGGCGAACTACCGCAATGATTTGGGATAATTCCTGTTCATCGTGAGCAACCCGGATCCCTTTGCCTCCGCCCCCAAAACTAGCCTTTAATAAAACGGGGAAGCCTAGCTCTTCAGCTGCGGGTTTAATTTGTCGGTCGTCAGTAATCAGCCCGCTACCAGGGATGGTGAGCACCCCTCGTTTTTGCGCTAGTTCACGAGAACGTTCTTTATCCGCGTAGCGTTGAATTTGGTCGGGACTGGGCCCAATCCAGGTCAACCCACACTCGGCAACCATGGTCGCAAATAGCGGATCTTCCGATAAAAAACCATACCCCGGATGAATTGCATCACTACCGGTAATCTGGGCCGCCATTAAAATTGCTTCCCGATTCAAGTAGGATTCCTGTGCACTCGCCGGCCCCACGCAAATTGCTTCGTCGGCCATTTGAACGAATTGGGCCTGCTCATCAGCGGTTGAATACACCACGACCGTTGAAATTGCTAGCTGGCGACAAGCTGCAATAATTCGGACGGCAATTTCGCCGCGGTTAGCAACCAAAACCTTTTTAAACATTTTATTTCCCCACCAATTCCACGAGGGGTTGGTCGTAAGCAACTCCTTCGCCATCCTCGACTAAAAGTCGTTGTACCGTCCCCGCTTGGGGGGCCTTGATGTCGTTAAATAATTTCATACTTTCAATTTGTGCGATCACCTGACCCTTTTCCACCAGTTGTCCCGGGGTAAGTTCCTGGTTAAAGTGCACAATGCCCACCATGGGACTTTTCACTACCATCCCCGCTGGTTGCGGATCCGTAACTTGCGCCGGGGTTGGAGGAGCTGTCGGAACGGCATCCGCCTTTTTGACGTGCAGCTTTAAGCCTTCCATTTCAATGCTGATTTCTTGGTACGGGTAATCTTTTAGGCGATTTAAAATATCATAGACTTTGTCAATTTTCATTTTTTCTACCTACAATTTAATAATTAAACTACCATAATCTAAACCGGCGCCAAAACCAGTCAACAAGACTGTTTTAGCACTGGGATCCCGACTTTGCAACTGATCCAGCGCCATCGGAATTCCGGCAGAAGACGTGTTGCCGTAATCCTGGACGTTGGTAACAAATTTTTCAAACGGAATTTGCGTTTCTTCCGCAATTTTTTCAATAATTCGTAAATTAGCCTGGTGACAAATTACGTAATCGATGGTGTCATGCAGGTCGTTACGTTGCAAAATTGTTTGCATTTGCGGAGGAACCGCCCCCGTCGCAAAACTAAACACGTCCCGTCCGCTTTGGTAAAATGCGTCGATTTGCGGATAATTACTTGCTTTTACATCGGTAATAGCTGGAATCCGTCCACTGTGAATGTACTCATTTTTTTCAGCTAACGTAGCCAATTCTTCATCCACAAAAAAGTCGTCGGCCTTCGTCGATTGACTTAAGATAGCTCCTCCGGCTCCGTCACCAAAAAAGACGGCCGAGGTACGATCTTGGAAGTCCATCATCTTGGAGTTAGTTTCCGCACTAATCACCATGGCATTTTGGTAACGCCCAGCCCGAAGAAACTTCTCGGCGGTGCTTAGCCCAAACACAAATCCCGCACAAGCGGCTGAAATGTCAAAAGCAAAGGCATTATGGGCACCGATTTTATCCTGTACTAAAGCTGCGGTCGCCGGAGTTAAGGAGTCCGGCGTAATCGTTGATAAAATGATTAAATCAATTTGATCCGCCGCTAAACCACTTTTTTTCAACAGCTGTCGGCCCACCTTCGCCGCTAGGTCCGACGTGTTCTCGGCACCTAACGCATAGTGGCGAGTTTTAATACCCGTATGAGATTGAATCCATTCGTCGCTCGTATCCATAATTTGTGCTAATTCATCATTATCCACCACCCGTTTTGGAACGTAATGGGCGGTCGCTAAAATTTCTAAACTCATTTCGCCAACTCTTCCTTACTTTTATTTATCATTTTATTTTATCAGTAAACGATTGGTTGTGAAAACCATCTCACTAGTCCATCTAACCACTTTAATCGATTTATTCGCCAAAAGCTTCTTAAAGGTTAATTCTTATTTTTCTCTTAAGAAATCGACTACTTGCCTTTTGTTGGATTAATATTTATCCTTAAAGTTAACAAGCACCGTATTTTAATGGAGGTATGCTGAATGTTTAATTTTTCAATTAGTTGGTTAATCTTTTGGATGAAGGGCCGCGTGGAAGTCGATAATCAATCCGTGCGGAGCCGGATCCCGCGGTTATTAATTTGGATTTTTCCATATGGGATGGTTGCTAAAGACGTTAACCTAGCCGATATTAAGGCTACCGAGGTCAAAAGCAAAAACCAAATCTTCCCCTTGCTACTAGGGATCGTTTTAATTGTGTTAGGGATTTTAAGTACGATGAACGACGGAGTTGCCTTGGGAATTTTGGCAATCATCATCGGCATCATCCTTGGCGGGGCAGGTTTCAAGGCGCGTTTAGTGCTTACCACCACCCAGGGAACCGTCAATCTGGATGCAGTCGCTTTTCAAAAGGACGTTCTTTTACAGATTGCCCAAGAAATAAAAAATCGGCAAACTAAGCCAGAACCACAAATTAAGGATAACCAAGTTCTCGAAGAGCTGTAATCTCTGCGGCTTACTAATGGTTATCCACCATGCAATAAAAGAAGCGCGGAACAAACTGACTTTTGTCCCACGTTTTGGCGCTATTGAAGTCAAAACGCCAAAATAAAAACGGTTCATGAGGAAATTTCACCTCAAGAACCGTTTTTTATTTAGAAACTTTTGTCCCACGCTATTTTTTAGCCATAATTCATTTCCAATTTACAAACCATTTTTATCCAACATTTTAATCAAATCCTTGCGGCTATCGTTCGGAATTTTTTGGGCGTACACCGTTAACCCGTGGGCGGCCAATGCTCTAATCGCCGCGACCTCTTCCTTACCGACTGCGATAGCATCCGTCAACATGGTCATGTCTACCGCGTAGGCAAGGCTACCCACGTCAACTCCTAAATTACTGATGTCAATGCCGCCCTCGACTAATTTCAACATGTCTTGAATTGTTTCCGTTAGCAGCAACACTTTAAACGAATCAAATTGGGGATCGTGATAAATTTTGATCATCTTGTCGACCGTAATCACGTTCACAAACACTCCCGGAGGAGCAGCCTGGGTAATCAGTGTTTTACGCAATGTATCTTCTGCCACACTGTCAGAAACCACCAAAATCCGGTTAGGCTTCACTTTCTTAGCCCACGCGGTGGCAACTTGCCCATGCAAAAGCCGACTGTCTACCCGTGCGAGCAATATTTCCATTGTCATATTCTAATTTCCTCCAAAAACTATTGATTCTTCTCCATCTCATTTAGGATTGTATCATTTTTTTCCTGCCAGGTTTCTAACAATTTGTAAATATAAAATTCTTCACCTAGGGTCATTTTAATTTGAATCCGTTGAAGGAATTGGTCATCAGCTTCCTGAACCGCCTTAAACCAAGGCTGTTCTTGAACTTCCGCAAGTTCAGCTGCGTTGACTTGCATGGGATTATTCGTTAGTTGACGTTCTACCGCGCCCGCTACGTGCATTATCAAATTAATCCGGAAGGACTCGCTAAATTCGACCTGCCGGCTTTGCGCAAGGTAATCAACGTAATTCCATAGAATATCGGCAAATTTGTCAGCATTCAAAAACACAAAGTACTTCGACAAGTATTGTCGACAAACGCTCCGGGTCAGTTTAGCGTCCTTTTCATCAAAGACCCAGGAAAGCTCGCTTCGTTCTGCCAGTTGACGAACGAACTTTTCGCCGCCCCCCTGCAATAAGGATTGTAAAGGCATGAAGGGAACTCCCACTTCCGGATCCATTACCCCGGTTGTGGCAACGATGGTGTATTTTTGGTTAATTTCCTCAATTGCTTGGTGCATGTTTACGATTGAAATTGGGAACACCTTAATATCTTCAATTAAATTTTGCAATAGCAACTGGTCAAGAATTCCCTTGATTTTTTGGGCGGTGCCCTCACCCGTTGAACAAACCGCAATTACCGCCTTTGGTTTTCCCGAAAGCATTGCTACCGCCTGGTCGTCTTCCATAGACTGGCCTTCGTCAGTAATTGCCACCCGGGAGTAGCCGTGAAATTCGCGAAGTTCGGCGTAAATTTCATCTAAATTACTATCAATGAAGGACGCCTTTCGGGTAGCTTCCAAAACCATTGCGGTGGTTACCATGTCAATCACCTTGACCGGAATTTGAGTTTCTTCGGTAATCTTAGGACCAAAAGTGCTTAGAGAGCCCATATCTACAAGAAGCAGCACCCCTTCCCCCTGATCTGCCGCGCGAACCCGGTCGACAATTCCCTTATAAGCTACCTGCGGATTCATATCTAATGGCATGTCAAAGGCTTGGATCGAATTATCCGACAACAATTGTGATACCACTTGTGCCATTGAACTAGCCGTGTTACTACCGTGCGCGGCCACCACGATTCCAACCTTACCGGTACTAGTGGGCACCGTTTTAAGTGAAATTAGGAGCACGGCCAGGTAGTAGCTTTCCGATTCTGGGATTGGCAACCCGTAACGTTGTTCTAGCGACTCTTTGATCGATTTAGCGACTTCGAGCTCTTCTGGATAATCCTTAACCATTGCCACTAAGTCGTTGCCCATTAACCGCATCGGCTTTCCCGATTGGATTCGTTTGATGAAGGAACTAATGTGCAAACTCATCGCGTAAATAAAGTTGTCTTTGAACCGGTAGTTAAGCCGGTTTTCCACCTTGGGCTGAATTTGCTTGGTAAAGTTAATAATTCCCTTGTCCACGATTTCCGCTAGCTTACTTTCCGCGTTCACCGTGTCCAGGTCGTTTTTATAAAATGATTTTAAATGAAGATTAATGTCGGTAGTGATGAAATTATTGATATTTTCTTGGTCGAGCCCCTCTTCGCGAAGCATCATCGCTTTATCCCCAATGATTTCGTACAAATTGTAGGGCAGTTCGTAACTATCTTTGCGGGTAACCGGGGTGGCGTAACTAGCTCCAGGTTTAACCACCATATACGGTTCCAAAAGTTTGGAAATCGCCCCGAGTTCCTGCCGGTTAGACGCCAAGTTTAACAACCCGTCCTTGATATTGCTAGGCAAATCATCGGAAGTAATCATGATTTTTCCTTCGTTACCAATGTTATTAAGGAACCCTTTCGCACACACCAGCTGGATGTTGGACTTCAACTGACCGACGTTTCCGTAAGTAACGCTACCAAGCAAAGCTTGAACCACGTCTTCGGTTAAAGTGATTTCCTTGTTCGTCCGGTTGGCCTCAATCGTAACTAACGAACGCAATAGTTCAATTCGTTCCTCCGGGCTCCGTTTATTGAATGGCGGAAGCTGGATCGTAATTGGAATCCGCCGTACAAAGGTTTGCAACAAGGTACTTTCGGGATCTTCGGTTGTCGCACACACTAGTCGAACGTTGGCATGGTGGGTCTTAGCAGTTTCTCCTAACCGACTGTAGGTCCCGTGATCCATGAAGTAAAAAATCATTTCCTGCCCTTCTGGGGGAAGGCGATGAACTTCGTCAAGGAACAGCATTCCACCATCCGCTTCTTGAATTAACCCGTCTTGTTCGTCGTCTGCGCCAGTAAAGGCCCCCTTCACGTAACCAAACAAATGGGACATCAGCAATTCTGGGTTATGGGCGTAATCCGCACAGTTAAAGGTTACCAATTGTTGATCCTTACTGAGTAGGTTGCGGGCCTGTGCAAAATCAAACATTGCGTTGGCAAAGTACGTTTTCCCTGACCCCGTTGGTCCGATAATCAACGTATTTAACCCGCGTGGCGGATACAACATGGCCGCCTTGGCCTGTTCAATTTGGTTTTTCATACTTTGATCCTTACCAATCATTCGATCAAAGATATCTTTATGCACACTAAGCTGTTTAGCAGCTGTCGGCTTATCGAGCTTCCCTGCCAGCTTCTTTTTCCCCAGTTCCATACCGCTAATCCCATCTTCAATATGGTACTCTGAAGGGTCCTGCGCCAACGGATCATCTTCATTTAGGGCTAGTTGACAATAACGAACTGGGCGGCCAGAAATTTTAAACAATTTTCGTTGCCGAACCAAATCATTTAATTCTTTACTAACGTTGCTACGCGCAATTTTTAACGCGTCCGCAATCGTTGAAGTTGTTAAGCCATTTTGCCGGTTGGCTTCGTCCGCCGAAGCTGGCTCCGTATGTTCTAAAACGTATTGATATATTCTTTCTTGTCGTTTCATTTAGCCTCACCACGTTAACTGTATTAAACACTGTCTGTATTGATACACTACAGTTTATCACACTTTCGCCAAAGCGTTTTCAAGGCGGATTACCTAGGGCACACGGGTTTGAATTCCCGAATAACTAATTAAGGCACCAACCGTCAGCAAAACGGGCAGTGCCTTAACTTGGTTATTCTGCTTTAGTGCAGTGGTTCTGGAGGCTGTCCTACTGCTGCCGTGTCGAAATGAGCTCCGTACCCCAGCTCTTTCCGGTTAATCAAATCCCCCATCAATCGCCTAAACCGCGATTAATGGGGGTTTCAATTAATCCTGCTCTCCTACTGCTGCCATGTCAAAATGAGCTCCAGCCCCTAGCTTCTTCCGGTTAACCAAATATAAGGACCAACCGCCCAACCCGCGGTTAGTCCTTATATTCCGTTAATCCTGCTCTCCTACTGCCGCCGTGTCAAAACGGGCTCCGAACCCCAGCTCTTTCCGGTTAATCAAATCCCCCATCAATCGCCTAAACTGCGATTAATGGGGGTTTCAATTAATCCTGCTCTCCTACTGCTGCCATGTCAAAATGAGCTCCAGCCCCTAGCTTCTTCCGGTTAACCAAATATAAGGACCAACCGCCCAACCCGCGGTTAGTCCTTATATTCCGTTAATCCTCACAAGCTGCCCAAGGGGCTTCCGCTCTCTATTTTCGGATCCTTCGCCACACTTCTTTTAATCCGCGCTTTACTACGTCTACCACTCCTAGCGAGCGGACCATTCTTTCCTCATCCACGTACTTGCGAATTCCTCTCAACAATTCGTGGGGATGCCTTGCCGCAAAGCTGAAAGTTCCGCTATGCTTCGTTTTAATTGCAAACCGGGGAATCCATCTTCCCCCAAACATTAACGACGCAATTACCTTGTCAACTTCCTTCCACGGAATTTGAATGTAGTTTTTTACGTTGCGGTTATCAAAAAATTCAAAACCGCGGTCGCCAATCATTATTTTGCCGTAATCCCCCATCCCAAGAAATGAGGTTGCGTCCGTAACCTGGTCGACCTTGGTGTTAATCGATTGTACCATTCAATTTGCTCCATTCTTTATATTTGCTGTTTCCATTATAATGCGCGGTCGAGTTAACCGCAAAAACTCTTAACAAAAAAAGCCCAGGCCATTGCCCAGACTTTATTGGAATCATTGCATTACATAACGTGTAGTAAGTGAAGTACAACACCAAGAATGAATAGACCAAAGATAACGATGATTGGTGAAACACCCTTCTTAAGCAACCACATGCAAAGTAATGTAAGCAGTAATCCTGCTAAACCTGGAATTAATTGATCCAAGTTATCTTGCAAAGTAGTAACCTTTTCACGAGTGAGTGACAAACCATTCGATTGTTCGATAAGGGCCTTTTGGATACCCTTTGCACCACTTGGCAAGTTTGCCCAGTCAATGTAAGCACCCTTACTTTGTTTTACAGTTGAAACAACCGGTGTGAACTTAACCACAACCCAACGGTTAATCAATGAACCTAAGATGAACATACCGAGGATTGAAGCACCCTTAGTAACGTCTTGGAGTAAACCACCAGACATATCTTCAGTAATCTTTGAACCAGCTTTGTAGCCGAATTCTTGAGTATACCAAGTGAAGCCCATCCGAATTGCGTTCCACAATACGAAGTAAAGGATTGGTCCTAAGATACTGCCACCCATTGCTAGTGAAGCAGCCAAAGCACCTAAAATTGGCTTAACGGTGAACCAGAATACCGGGTCACCAACCCCAGCGAGGGGTCCCATCATACCAACTTTAACACCTTGGATAGCAACGTCATCAATTGGTGCACCATTAGCACGTTCTTCTTCAAGTGACATTGTAACCCCAAGGATTGGAGCAGCTAAATATGGGTGAGTGTTAAAGAATTCCAAGTGACGAGTCAAAGCTGCGGCACGGTCTTCTTTAGTCTTGTATAACTTCTTGAGGGCTGGGATCAATGTGTATGCCCAACCACCATTTTGCATCCGTTCGTAGTTCCATGAACCTTGCAGGAATGTGGAACGTAACCAAACGTGAATACGATCTTTTTTAGTTAATTGAACTTTTTCTTGCATTTTATGTTGGCCTCCTTCTAGTATTTATCGATAATGTCGCCGAGTGGGTCACCAGTACCTGAATTACCACCGTTGCTTGAACCGCCCATCTTAGAAAGGGTTAAGTAAATCAAAGCAAGTGAGATACCGATTGTACCTAAAGCGATCAATGTTAAATCTTGAACAGTTGCTAAAACAAAGCCAAGTGCGAAGAATGGCCAAACTTCTTTAGTAGCCATCATGTTGATAACCATCGCGTAACCTACGGCAACAACCATTCCACCACCGATTGACAAACCATCAGTTAGCCAAGCTGGCATAGCAGAAAGTAAACCACGTACGGGAGCAGCGCCGATTGCCAAGATCAATGCTGCAGGGATTGCAATCCGCAAACCTTGCATGATGATCGCAATGTAGTGCCACATTTCCAATTTAGCAAAGCTACCTTCCTTAGCAGCCGCGTCCATGATGTGAACAATCAAGGTTGCCAATGTACGAGCAATGATGGTAAGCAAAAGACCAGCTACAGCTAGCGGAATTGCAAGGGCAATCGCTGATGAAACACCTGCTTTACCTTGACCACCTAAAACTAAAATAATAGCAGAAGCCACAGAAGCTAAAGCAGCGTCAGGAGCAACCGCAGCCCCAACGTTAGACCAACCTAAAGCGATCATTTGTAGTGAACCACCTAAAATAAGGCAAGGTACTAAATTACCAGTTACTAAGCCGATTAACGTACATGCAATTACTGGTTGATGGAAGTGGAATTGGTCCAAAATACCTTCCATACCAGCTAAGAATGACACGATAACGACTAAAATCATTTGAATTGCATTCAATGCCATGATTATTAATCCTCCGTTTTTTTAGTTATTTTTTTGTTTATTAAGCTCATCTTGAGCCTTCTTCATAATTGCGTCTAAATTATCCTTTGAATCAGAAGGAACCTTCCGTACGTCCATTCGAACGCCCATGTCTTCCAACTTCTTGTAAGTGTCAATATCATTTTGGTCAAACGCCAATACGGTATTTGGTTGAACTTTTCCAGCTGAATGAGCCATTGAACCAACGTTCAAAGTCTTAATTGGAACACCGCCTTCGATGGCTTTCAAAGCATCTTGAGGGGTTTCAAACAAAAGCATTGCCCGGGTACCACCGAAGTGTTTGTCGTCCTTAGCCAACTTAATCATTTGTTCGATTGGAACAACGTGGGCTTTAACGCCTGCTGGAGCAGCTTGTTTAATCATTGATGAACGTAACTTGTCTTTAGCAACGTTATCAGAAACAACGATGATCCGATCCGGGTTAGTAGTCTTCGTCCATGAAGTAGCAACTTGACCATGAAGTAAACGAGTATCGATTCGTGCTAACACGTAATCAAAGTGACCTGGTTTACCAGTATTAACTGGTGCAGCTGCTTCAGCAGCCTTTGGAGCTTCCTTAGGTTGAAGTTCTTCAGGACGAACCTTAACCCCTTCTTTTGCTGTGTCAATGATGTGTGCAGCAATTTCTTGTGCTGATTCCATCGATAGACGAGAAGCATATGCTTCAATTAACATTGGCAAGTTCAAACCAGCAACGATTGCCCATTTGTCCTTATGTTCTTCAAACAAGTTGTTAACTTGATTGAATGGAGTGCCTCCCCATAGGTCGACTAAGAATAATACTTGGTCTTGGTTACTAAAAGAAGCAATTGCTTCTTGAAGTTTTGCTCTGAGATCGTCAGGGCCTTCGCTAGGCATTAAGGTTACGGCCTTAACGTCTTCTTGTTCACCGAAGATCATTGAACCGGATTGCAAAATGCCTTTGGCGAATTCACCATGACTAGCAATGATAATTCCTACCATTTGTCTGTATACCTCCCATTTTCTATTTGTTACAGTTGAAAAAAATAAAATAAGTTCTAAACCTGCAACTAGTTAAAATAAATTCTTGACAGCCTTTTCAATCCCAAAACTTCTTAACCATCCCAAAAGCGTTTTCACAACGCCCCAAAAAAGTTAATTTTGTAATAAAATTGTGGCCAGCTGTCGATCTACCGCCACCGAATGGTAATCAGTAGGACCAACATACCGCTAACACAGTATGTTTAGCTTCCACTGAGTATATAAGCAAATACCGTGCCAAAATACACTAAGCTTAACGTAAGCGAATTCAAGCATTTTTGTTAATACACTATTTTGATACACTATACTGTATCACTTAGTGTATCAAGTGTATTATTAACTCCCCGGAAATCTGGTCATTTTTTGACAAAAAAAGAGCTGTGATCCAAGTTAAGTTGAATCACAGCTCTTTAACCGAAGAGTAATGCGGCCAAGAGGGTTCGAACCTCCACCCGAGTAAATTCGGACAGGATCCTTAATCCTGCGCGTCTGCCAATTCCGCCATGGCCGCAAAAAACCTTACTAGATAATAATAGCAAAACCACCATTAGCTAGCAAGTGTTTTTTATAAAAATATTTTTATTAGTGTTTTAACCCCAAGCGACCCCCGCAACGTCCACAAACGTAGCGTCGCACGTTGATGCGGCGTTGACGATGGTAAAGCTGATCACATTTTTTACACTGGTATACTAATCGCCCCGATGTAGTAGTCCGGCGCTTAGACGTCACCGGTGCGTAGCGTAAACCACCGGTCCGCTGCAGCAACTCCTTAAAATGCGGGTTGCGGTGATCTGGTTTTTCATGATGCACGTGCAACCAGTAGTGGACTAGTTCGTGTTTAATTACGCCTACTAAGGTTTCTTCGTCAAACTCGCTTAGCATAAGCGGGTTGATTTCAATGTGATGGTCCCCTAAAAAATAGCGACCGCCCGTCGTTCTTAAGCGGCGGTTAAACCGCGCTTCGTAAGGATAAGCTTGGTTAAAGAATTGTTTAGCCAGTCGACGCGTTAACTGAGTTAGCTCTAAGTCAGTCATTGTTCCTCAGCCGGAATCATGGTGAGCTGGATCCGATTTCGCTTGGTATCCACGCTTTCCACCCAAACGGTAACGATGTCCCCCACCGCCACTACGTCACTAGGATGTTTGACAAAGCCTTTTTTTAGCTTAGAAATGTGTACCAAACCGTCTTGTTTAACGCCGATATCGACAAACGCGCCAAAATCGATGACGTTCCGGACGGTGCCTTGCAGTTGCATCCCTGGTTGGAGGTCCTCTAAAGTTAAGACGTCGGAGCGTAATAATGGTGCAGGCATTTCATCCCGCAAATCCCGCCCCGGTTTTTGCAATTCTTCGAGAATGTCGTGAAGCGTTTCTTCTCCGACCTGCAGCTGAGCTGCCAATTGTGCGACCTTAACCTGTTGCAACGTTTGGTTAAAAGCGGGGGTTCCTAAGTCATGCAGGTTTAATCCCAGCTCCTTCATTAGGGCTTTAACCACCGGGTAACTTTCTGGATGAATTCCCGTATTATCAAGCTCATCGTCTCCATCCACAATTCGTAAAAATCCAATCGACTGTTCGTATGCTTTAGGCCCTAGTCGCGGCACTGATTTAATTGCTTGGCGAGTTCGGTAGCTTCCGTTGACTTCCCGAAACTTAACGATGTTTTGCGCCGTCGTTTTAGTTAGCCCCGAAATGTGGGTCAGTAGCTCTGGACTGGCGGTATTTAAATTGACCCCCACCTGGTTAACCGCGGTTTCCACCACGTGGTCCAACTGTTCCCGCAAATCTTTTTGGGCAACGTCGTGTTGGTATTGGCCGACTCCCACCGCTTGGGGATCGATTTTGATCAACTCTGCTAACGGATCTTGTAAACGCCGGCCAATGCTAATTGCGCTACGCTCTTCCACTTGTAAATCAGGAAACGCTGCCCGAGCAGCCGGACTAGCTGAGTATACGGAAGCTCCGGCCTCGTTGACGATCACGTAGTAAACTGGTCGCGCAATTGTTTTGATGACTTGAGCCACAAATTCTTCGGATTCCCGGCTAGCGGTCCCGTTTCCAATCGCAATCATTTCCACATGGTATTTTCCAATGAAGTCCTTTAATTGCTTAGCAGCCGCGGCTCGCTTTGCTTGAGGAGCCGGACGGTGCGGATAAATCACCAGTTTATCTAAGAACTTCCCGTTTTCATCAATTACGGCTAGTTTACAACCGGTACGGTAAGCAGGGTCAAAACCGAGGACCACTTTGCCCTTGAGCGGTGCTTGCATCAGCAAATGGTATAAATTTTCTCCAAAAACTTTAATTGCGCGTTGCTCCGCCATGGAAGTCAATTCCGCACGCATTTCTCGTTCAATTGCTGGCCCAATAAACCGTTTATAGGCGTCCCGATAGGCTGCTTGTACCAGCGCCACCGCCGGCCCCCGATGCTTTTGTACCAAACGAAAGTTTAAATAGCGCTCAATGCCCGCTTCTTCCACCGCAACCTTAGCCCGGAGGACCTTTTCCTTTTCTCCCCGGTTAATTGCCAACACTTGGTGAGCTGCTAACTGAGCAAGTGGCGCTTGGAAATCATAGTAAATCGCGTAAACGCCGTTTTCATCTAGTTCCTTGCCCTGCCGTTTAACTTCGCTAACTAACGCGCCATTATGCTGGGTGTATTTACGAATCCACGCCCGGATTTCCGCCTGTTCGCCAAAGGCTTCGGCCAAAATTTCGTGAACCCCGGACTCTACGTCTTCGATAGTATTTAACTTCACTTCGGGATTAACGGCAGCCGCCAAGCGTTCTCGTAGTCCTTGTTGGGGGAAAGTTAAAACCCACGCCGCTAACGGTTCTAGTCCCGCTTCTTTGGCAATCGTCGCTTTTGTGCGCCGCTTTTGCTTGTACGGCAAATATAAATCTTCCACCGCAGTTAAGGTGGTTGCCTGCTTGATTTGCTGTTTTAATCCAGTAGTTAATTTGCCTTGTTCTTCAATCTGCTTTAAAACTTCTGTCTTCCGCTTTTCTAACGTTTCCGTTTGGTGGTACGCCGCCTGGATTTCGCGAATTTGTACTTCGTCAAGACTGTGGGTGCGTTCCTTACGATAGCGTGCAATGAACGGCACCGTATTTCCCTCATCGAGCATCTCCAACGTCGCGCGAATTTGTTGCGGTCGGTAAGCGGTCAATTGTTTTTCCACTAAAGCTAAAATCTCTGCTTCCAAATTTAAACCCCACTTTGTTAAAACTTTTTGTACAAGATAAGAGGCTAGGAAATTTTTCCCAGCCTCCTTTTAAACCTCTCCGATTCCACTAACTAAATGGTCAGCGTGAGAAGTAATGATCTATCCCATCAAACTGCTCATAATTTTAGTCAACGCTTTGGTCATTTGGCCCATTGCAGCTTCCTGGGCATGTTCGGACTCTTGAAAGGCTACCTCATCCAGCTTTTTGGTTTGGTCATCTACTGCATCAACCATTTTTTGGCATTGATTAGCATATTCCCTTAGGTAACGTTTCAATAACTGATGTTTACCAATTAATTTAGCTGGCACCTTAGCATTCCAGACCATCTTTTCTAGCGCCCGGTACTGGTCGGTTGCCACTTGAAATTGTTTTTTAATTTCTTTTAACCGGCTTTGATCCATTTCGTCCACCGTACCTAATTGACCCGCCTTCTTTAATTCTTGAAAAAACGGATCCACGCTAGAACCAATTTCTTCTAATTTCTCAGTCAATCTTGAAATGGTGTTCGCGTACGCTTGAATACTTACCTTCATCTTAATTTCCTCGTGATTTCTTTAAAGTTCGTTGAATTAATTTTACCACTTCTACGATTACAATCATCGATAAAGATGCTCCAATTACGATTAACCACTGGTGTAAGTTTAGGTGGCTAACGTGGAAAAGGTCGTTAAAGCCCGGCACCACAATCGTAATTGCTAATAAAGCAAACGCGATGAGGATCGCCCAATTAAAGAATTTATTTTTCCAAGTGGTTGCTTGGAAAATTGATCCGTGAATCGACTTCGAATTAAAGGCGTGGAAAAGCTGGATTAAACCTAACGTTGCAAAGGCCATGGTTAAGGCATCGGCATGAATCTGTGCGCTCCCGGAATGGTCAGGGAAAGCTAACGCCATTGCGTAAACAAATAGGGTGATGGCCCCTTCCAAAATTCCCTGGTAGATTACGTTACCCGCGACGCCTCCCGATAAGAAGCTAGATTTTTTATCACGTGGTGGCTGTTGCATCACGTTTTTTTCTGCAGGTTCAAGTCCCAAGGCAATGGCAGGCAAAGTGTCGGTCACCAAGTTTATCCACAGGATGTGCACCGGTGCCAAAATTTGCCAGCCCATCATCGTCATCACGAAAAGGGTTAAAACTTCCCCAAGGTTAGCTGATAAGAGGTACTGAATCGCCTTTTGAATGTTGGCAAATACTTTACGTCCTTCTTCAACCGCGTCCACGATGGTAGCAAAGTTATCGTCGGCCAGCACCATGTCACTAGCACCCTTAGAAACTTCGGTTCCGGTAATTCCCATTGCCACTCCAATATCCGCTTGTTTTAAGGAGGGGGCGTCATTTACACCGTCCCCGGTCATCGCCACCACTTTCCCCTTCTTTTGCCAAGCGTCGACAATCCGGACCTTATGTTCAGGAGCCACCCGGGCGTAAACTCGGTAATTTGCTACGTGATCCGCTAGTTGTTCATCAGTTTGCTGATCGAGTTCTGCACCAGTCACCACCGCCGTGTCCACTTCGGCATCGGTAATCATCCCTAGTCGTTTAGCAATTGCTCCCGCAGTATCGCGGTGGTCACCAGTAATCATCAGGGTTTGAATACCCGCGTCGTGGGCTTCTTGAATGGCTTGTGCCACTTCGGGCCGTTCCGGGTCAATCATCCCTACTAATCCCGCAAAAATCAAGTCGTTTTCCACTACCGCACTAGTCAGCTCTTCAGGAACCGCATCAACGATCCGGTACGCAAAGCCCAAGACTCGGATTGCTTGCAACGCTAAATCATGGTTCACGGCCTGAATCCGGCGTTCTTCAGCCTCGTCCATTGGTAATTCGGCACCTGGCATTACGTACTTGGTAGTTCGTTTCAAAAGTTCATCTGGTGCTCCCTTAACGGTAATCAAATACTTCCCGTCCGGTAACGCATTGACCGTGGACATTAGCTTTCGTTCCGAATCAAACGGTACTTCAGCGACCCGTTGGTACTGGTCAATTACCGCAGCACTAGAGTATCCCCGTTGGTCATTAAACGCAATCAAGGCCGTTTCGGTAGGATCCCCCACCAACTCCTCGTCAATTTTTTTCGTGTCGTTGTTTAAAATCATCAGGTCAAATAACTTGGATTGAAAATCAGGAGTGACCGCTGCGGCATCCATTAGCTGGTTATCCACAAAAAGTTTTTCAACCGTCATTTTATTTTGGGTAAGGGTTCCCGTTTTATCCGAAGCAATGATTTGCGTACTCCCTAAGGTTTCCACCGCCGGGAGTTTTCGAATAATTGCGTGACGTTTAACCATCCGCTGGGTTCCCAAGGCTAGGGTAATCGTAACGATTGCCGGTAAACCTTCCGGGATGGCCGCCACCGCAAGCGAAATTGCGGTTAACAACATGTCGATTAAGCTTTCTTGGCCCCGTAACATACCGACCGCAAACACCACCACCGCAATGGCCAAAATTAACCAAGTCAACGTTTTACTTAGCTTGGTTAAATTACGTTGTAAAGGAGTAATGGTTTCATCAGCGTCGTTAATTAACCGGGCAATTTTCCCTACTTCGGTCGCCATTCCCGTATGAATGACAATTCCCTTTCCGCGACCAAAAGTAACGTTACTATTCATAAAGGCGAGGTTGGTGCGGTCGCCTAGGGGAAGCTGTTCGTCATCTAGGGCCGCCGTTTGTTTATTCACCGGGACCGATTCCCCCGTTAACGCCGACTCTTCAATTTGCATCGACGCTGACTCTACCAGCCGTAAATCGGCCGGCACCACGTCTCCAGCTTCTAAAATGACCACGTCTCCTGGCACCAATTCGGTACTCTGGATTTGCTGAATTTGGCCGTCCCGTTCGACCTTGGCTTGCGGAGCTGCCAAACTTTTTAATGCATCAATAGCTTCTTCTGCCTTAGATTCCTGAAAAACGCCAAAGATTGCGTTTAACACCACCACCAGCAAGATAATCAAGGCGTCGACTCCTTCGCCCACAAACACTGAGATTAAGGCGGCCACGAGCAGCACAATGATCATCAAATCTTTAAACTGGGCCAAAAACTTTTGTAACAAAGTCGTTTTACCCTTAGTTGCTAGTTCATTATGGCCATATTTTTCCAACCGTCGTTGTGCTTCGGCAGTCGTGAGCCCAGCTAACCGGGTATCTTGCTTAGCAGCGGTATCTTCAACGGTCCGCTGCCAATCCTTTAACTTACTTGCCTTCATTCTCTTTCCTCCATTTAATTGGGATCTTAAAGTTTAAAAAAAAGACCCATGTGCGTCGAAAACTACTTCTCGACACACATGAGTCTCACTAATTTAAGGTAATACCAGATTTTTTCTTGCTGATGACATTACCACAGCTAAGCTGCAAGTTACTCCCTCATGTTTAAACATATTATACCGGAAATTAATTTTCCTTTACAAGTGACGAGCCTTGAACTTAACAATTTATTTATCAAAAACGGTATACGGCAAAGCACGTTTATGGGCGGTCCGTTGGTACCAACCTTCAATTTTTTCGGCCGCTGCGTCGCTAACTTCCTTGCCTTCTAGATAATCATCAATGTCTTGGTAAGTTACGCCTAACGCAACCTCATCCGGTAATGCTGGTCGTTCATCTTCTAAGTCCGCCGTGGGCACCTTTTCGTAAAGCTCAACGGGCGCGTTTAACGCTTTAAGCATTGCCTTACCCTGCCGCTTGTTCAAGCGCCATAGCGGAACGATGTCCGCACCGCCATCCCCGAATTTTGTATAAAATCCGGTCACCGATTCGGCCGCGTGGTCGGTTCCCACCACGATTCCCGCGGTTTCACCCGCGATGCCGTATTGGGCAATCATTCGTTGCCGGGCCTTAATGTTTCCCTTGTTAAAATCGGATACCTGAACTCCGGTTGCTTCAATAGCGGCTACCATGGCATCCGCGGCTGGTTTGATGTCAATTCGTACCACCCGGTCCGCTTGCATAAATTCAATTGCCTTCATCGCATCCGATTCGTCAGCTTGAACCCCGTAAGGTAGGCGGACCGCAATAAATTGGTAATCGGCATTGCCAGTTTCTTCCCGAAGTTCCCGAATTGCCATCTGTGCCAACGCTCCGGCTAAGGTAGAATCTTGCCCGCCGGAAATCCCAAGGACTAGCGAACGTAAACTAGGAACACTTTTTAGGTAGCGTTTCATAAAATCAACGCTGCGTCGAATTTCTTTTTCTGGGTCAATTGTTGGTTGAACCCGTAGAGCTTCAATAATTTCTTGTTGCATTTTGCGCATTTTTTACGCCCCCCAATGATTAAAATTTAAGCTGATTTACGTAATCCCGGACCCGCTTAATGATGGATACCTTGTGATCGTAACATTCTTGTGAAAGATCCACCGGATAGTCTTGTGGATTTAAATCACGTTTGTATTCATCCCACAAGGAATCCAAACTTTGCCGAGAAAATTCTTTGATTTCCGCTAAGGATGGGCGATCATAAACTAACTTGCCGTTCTTAAAAATGGTTTGTAATAACGGTCGAGCTTCAAAATCGGTCACCGTCTTATTGATGTACGTATAGTTGGGGTGGAACATGTATAGCGAATCCTTTTCACGAGGGTCTTCATCCCAAAGCGTAATGTAATCTCCTTCTGATTTACCATCTGCCCGCCGAGAAATTCGCCAAACTTGCTTTTTGCCTGGTGTAGAAACTTTTTCAGCATTGTTAGACAATTTGATGGTGTCGACCATCTTTCCGTCCCGTTCAATGGAAACCATCTTATAAACGGCTCCTAACGCCGGTTGGTCATAAGCGGTAATTAATTTGGTTCCCACACCCCAAACTTCAATTTTAGCTCCCTGCATCTTTAAGTTTTGGATGGTCTTTTCGTCCAAATCGTTGGAAGCGTAGATTTTAGCGTTTGGATAACCCGCTTCATCCAACTGTTCGCGAACTCGTTTAGACAGGTAAGCCATGTCACCACTATCGATCCGTACCCCAAGGAAATTGATCCGGTCGCCCATTTCTTTAGCCACCCGAATTGCGTTAGGCACCCCGCTTTTGAGTGTGTCAAAGGTGTCCACCAAAAAGACACAATCGTGATGAGTGGTTGCGTACGCCTTAAACGCATCGTAGTCGTTCATGTAATATTGCACCATTGCGTGAGCGTGGGTTCCGCTAATTGGAATCCCAAACTTCTTCCCAGCCCGTACGTTACTAGTTGCGTCAAAACCGCCGATGTAAGCCGCCCGGGTTCCCCAAATTGCTGCGTCAAATTCTTGGGCACGGCGCGTGCCGAATTCTAAAAGCTTGTCTGAGCCAACTACGGATTTAATCCGCGCCGCCTTGGTTGCAATTAAGGTTTGGTAATTGACCACGTTTAAAATTGCCGTTTCCACCAGTTGACAATCGGCCAGTGGTCCTTCGACTTGTAAGATTGGTTCGTTATTAAAAACTAGGTCGCCTTCCACTGCCGAGCGAATGGTCCCCCGGAAATGAAAATTCTTTAAAAATTCCAGAAAATCATCCGGATAGCCGCCCACTTCGCGAAGATATTCGATATCACTCGCCGAAAAGTGAAGGTTTTCGATATAGTCAATCACCCGTTCTAATCCGGCAAAAACTGCGTATCCATTGTCAAAAGGCATTTTACGGAAGAAAACTTCAAAAATTGCCTTTTGATTGTGAATTCCCTTTTGCCAATAAGTTTGAATCATGTTGATTTGATAAGCGTCTGTGTGTAAAGTTAATGTGTCATCTGGATATTCTTGTACCATGATGATTATGCTCCTACTCTTTATTTTTTAAAGTATAAATTTTACTGGTGGACATAAAATACAATTGCTTTAATTTTATCATTTTTGCGCCAAACCGCAATTTTATCGTGAGGAGAACCTTTATATATGAAGTTTTCAACTGCCAACGTCTTGGGATTCAATTTTTTACAAACGACCAAGGCCCAATTCTTAGAACGATTACATACCGACTTAGCGGCCCACCAAAACCGCTTTGTGGTGACCGCTAATCCAGAAATTATTATGTACGCTAAAAAACATCCCGCTTACGCTGAAATTATTCGCCAAGCCGATTATTTAGTGGCCGATGGGATTGGCGTCGTGAAAGCAACCCAGCATACCGCCCATCCGCTGCCCGAACGCGTAACCGGCTACGAACTTTTTGAAGAACTTTTGCGTTGGGGAGACGCACACCATTCGCGAATCTACTTTTTGGGAAGCAAACCGGCCGTGATTGCTCAAGTGATTGCCAAAGTTAACCGCCAATATCCCCACGTGGAAGTCGCTGGCCATCATGATGGGTATTTTACCGATTTTGCTCCCATCCAAACTGAAATTGAGCAAACCCAGCCGGAAATGGTTTTTGTAGCCACCGGCTTCCCCAAACAAGAGGAGTTAATCCAAAAGTATCGGCACCTCTCTCCCGCAATTTGGATGGGTATTGGGGGCAGTTTTGACGTCTTTGCTGGAGAAGTCAAACGTGCTCCCGAATTTTGGCAAAAGCATAACCTAGAGTGGCTATACCGTTTAATCAGCGATCCTCGCCGGATCAAACGCCAAATCGTGCTTCCAATCTTTATGATTAAAGCATGGTGGGCCAACCACAAATAGCGATGAACACAAAAAAACGAGGGTTAGCGTTCTTAAAAAGAACCTAATCCTCGTTTTTATGACTTTGGAATTAAGGGTAACCCTCTTCTCAATTCCTCACCAATTATTTACCGATTTAAATAGAATTCAAACCGTTCTCCTACGTATTGCGTTCGTACGTATTCAAATGGCGTACCATCCTGGGCGTATGAAACCTGATGAAGGCGTAAAATCGCCGCACCCCGCTTAACGTCAAGGTATTCGGCAACCTTTTCGGAAGCTAACATCGCCGATACGGTTTGCTCAGCACGACCAATTACCAGTCCCGCACGCTCTTCCAAAGTGTTGTACAACGACTTGGTTACTTCGGATTTACTAAAGTTAGTAACTAACTTTTCTGGGATGGTCGCCGTTTCGTAACAGATCGGTACCCCATCCGCATACCGGATCCGTTCCATTCGGAGTACTAAATCTCCATCCGCTAACTTTAATTTTTCAATTTCACTTAACGATGGCTCACTAGTATGGTAGGAAATTGTCTTGCTCGATGGTTTCTTACCCTGGGCTTCCGTCAATTCCGTAAAGCTGGTTACTCCAGAAACTTTTTCTTGGACCTTTTGACTAGCAACGTACGTCCCCGAACCCACCTTACGTTCTAAAATCCCTTCATCAACCAAAGTTGAAATCGCTTGGCGTAAAGTCATTCGGCTAACTTTAAAATGGTTTGACAGTTCCCGTTCGGCGGGAATCCGCTCGCCAACTTTCCATTTTCCTGCTTCAATTGCCTTTTTGATTTCATTATGAATCTGAATATATACCGGTGAATTCATGATTGTACTCCTACTTGTTTTTAACTATTAATCTTCCTTAGCAAACTTCTTGCCGTAGCTGTAAGTTTCTAACTTGTTAAGGTCGCCGTCAAAGACGTTTAAATCAGCGTCCTTGCCAACTTCTAAGGTTCCTTTAGAATCTAAGCCAAATTCACGAGCTTGGTTTACCGAACTCATTTGAACAGCTTCCGCAATTCCGCAACCAAAGAACTTCATGGCGTTCCGGAAAGCATCATCAAAGGATAGTACTGAACCTGCTAGCGTTCCGTCAGCTAGACGAGCTTGCTTGTCCTTTACGTAAACTTTTTGTCCGCCAAGTTCACTTTCTCCTTCGGCAATTCCCTTGGCACGCATTGAGTCAGTAACCAATTCAATGCGTTCTGGTCCCTTAACTTCATAAGCCAGTTTGAGCATGTCAGGAACGATGTGGAAACCGTCGCAAATTAATTCAGCATAGATGTTGTCTTCCAACATTACGTGGCCGGTAACCCCTGGTTCACGATGCTTAAATTCACGTTGGGCGTTGTATAAGTGAGTTGCGTGGGTAACCGTGCTATTTAGCAATTGTGCACGGGTAGCGTTGGAATGTCCTACTGAAGGAACAATTCCATGATCCAAGCAGTATGCTTCAAATGCATCGGAGCCTGCGTGTTCAGGGGCAATCGTAATTAATTTTACTCGACCGCCTGAAAGCTCGTTCCACTTGCCAAGTAATGCTGCGTCCGGGTCCTTAATATACTCTTCTGGTTGAGCACCCTTGTACTTCGCCGAAATGAAGGGACCTTCCAAATGAACCCCTTGGATAACGGGATTTTCTTCCGCAGCCTTGGCCACTCCGCGCATTGATTTTTCAATGTTTTCGTTGGATTGAGTCATTGTGGTACAAAAGAAGCTGGTAACTCCTTCGTTGATTACCGCTTGGTTTACCATTTCGTTGATTTGTTCTGGATCGCCATCCATCGCATCAAAACCGTAACCACCGTGGGTATGTACGTCAATGAACCCTGGAACAATAATCTTGCCCCCTGCGTAATAAACTTCGTCGTCACCCTGTGCCTTATATTCACTCATTGGCCCAACTGCTTCGATGGTCTTACCAAACCGAATGTAGCCGTCTTCAATCTTTTCGAGGCCCGTATAAATTGTCGCATGTCGTAAAACTGTACTCATGAATTTTCCTCCTCTAAGTTAATCTAGCTTCATTATATATCGGTATAGACCAAAAAACAAGATTACCTTAACCGTTTTCTTTTGCCACGGTTGCGTCGATTCCCTTAACTACGGATGGGCTAAATCCGGCTTCTTCCATTGCTAATAAACCTGCGACGGTTGTCCCGCCTGGAGAAGAAACTTTATCAATCAATGCGTAAGGCACTTCATCACTATTGAGCACCATTTGCGCACTACCTTGTACCATTTGCGCAGCAATCTTAGTGGCGTTAGCTTTAGTCAATCCGTACTTAACGCCCGCCCGGGAAAGCGCGTCAATAAATAGGTAAGCGTATGCTGGTGCGCTCCCCGCAAGTGCCGCGAAAATCGGAAAGTCATTTTCGGCAACTTCCATGGTTTTTCCGATCCGAGCAAACAACTCAACTCCCGCTTGGTACGGAGCTGCGTTAAGGTCGCCCGTGGCTTTGACCGCTGTCATTCCTTGCGCAATTTCAACGTTTACGTTTGGCATTACTCGCAAAATCGGTTGAGCAGTGCCTAAAACCGCTTGTAAGTCCGCTAAACTAACGCCAGAAGCAATTGAAACCACCAACTTTTCTTCAGTTAGTACCGGTTGAATTTCTTCAGCAACCCGCTTAATCACCGTGGGCTTAACTGCCAAAATAATTACGTCTGCCTGTTGGGCTACCGCCGTATTATCTGATACTGCGGTTAGTCCGTGTTGTTTTGCAAAAGTTTCGTAGTTTTGTGGGTGAGCGCTGTGGACCAAAATATCCTTACCAGCGACATCTTTCTTTACTAATCCGCTAATAATTGCCTTGGCCATGTTTCCAACGCCAATAAATCCAAGTTTCATTTGTATTCCCCCGCTTTTCTGTTAATTATTTTAATTTTATCATTAAATCCCCGGGAATTATGTAATATTTTATGAAGGTTTAATACTTCTCGAGCAAATCCAACGCCCTTGCCAAAGTATCATGATGCAGTTAAAAATGTGCCTGAAACTGAGAAAAAAAATCATTTTTGGGTGCCGGCTTTAATAAAGTCCAAAGCCATTATGCTCCGCACAACCTAAAAACGACCGTTATGCCAAATTCAGGCATAATGGTCGAATTTCAGTTAATCCTCAAAAACTAGCCGACTTTTTCAATCAGCCTTGATTTTTCATCCTTACGGATCCTTAAAAGCTGGTCTTACCACTGCTTAATGTCTATCAGGCATTTGGGGGACACTCCCGCATTTAAAGTTACGTGTCCATCATCCTTATTTATGCATGTCCACAACCATCCGACCTTCGATTTGTCCAGCCCGCATTTCATCGATGATGTCGTTCACTTCATCCAAACGCCGAGTTTGAACAATAGGTTTAACTTGGCCATCCGCTGCAAACTGGAAGGCTTCCGCCAAGTCATTCCGGGTGCCGACTAAGGAACCAATTACTTGAATACCGTCTAATACAACTCGCGGAATTGATAAATCCATCGTGTCTACGGGTAGAGCTACGGCAACTAAAACGCCACCTGCTTTTAGACAATCGACCGCTGCGTTAAAGGCTGCCTTAGCTACCGCGGTCACTACCGCCGCCTGTGCTCCGCCGCACCGTTCCTGAATTACCTTCGCCGGATCTTCTTTGCTAGAATTGATTACCAAATCCGCACCCAGCTTTTGGGCCAGCGCCAATTTATCATCATTAATGTCTACCACCGCTAATTTAGCGTTAAACACGTTCTTAGCGTACTGAATTGCCAGATTACCTAATCCACCAGCGCCAAACACCGTCAACCATTCTCCAGGACGAATTTTAGATTCCTTGATTGCTTTATAAGTAGTTACGCCGTCACAAGTAATTGAACTTGCCGCCACCGGATCCAGATTGTCCGGCACTTTCACCGCGTAATCCGCCACGACGATTGCCTGTTCAGCCATCGCTCCGTCAACCGTGTATCCGGCATTTTTAGCTTCCCGACAGAAAGTCTCTCGTCCAGTAGTACAATATTCGCAATGCCCGCAGCCTTCAAAGAACCAGGCGATGGAAACCCGATCTCCCACCTTTAAGCTGTGCACGTCAGCACCAATTTCGCGAACAATGCCAATTCCTTCGTGACCAATCACCCGTCCAGGTTGTTCGCCAAAGTCACCATTTGCCACGTGGAGGTCCGTATGGCATACCCCACAGTATTCTACGTCAACTAAGGCTTCATTATCCCTAAGCGGTCGTAATTGCTTTTCTACAATATCAACGTACCCATCACTTTGATTCCTAACTACCGCTGCACGCATTTTAATTGCCTCCTTACTACATTAAAAGACTAGTTGCTCCACCTTCATTATAATACTAACGGGTATTTTGTGAAAGCGTTTTCTAAGATCCGCAAAAAAATCAAATTTACGATAACTACTTAGTCTTCTAATTAAAGAATGCTTATCAACTAGATAACCACTTTTACAGACAATTTAGCCATAAATGAACGCACAAAAAAACTCCACGTCATCGACATGGAGTTTAACTGATTGGGCTAGCTGGGTTCGAACCAGCGCATCACGGGATCAAAACCCGTTGCCTTACCACTTGGCTATAGCCCAATATGGTGGAAGGGAGTGGATTCGAACCACCGAACCCGAAGGAGCGGATTTACAGTCCGCCGCGTTTAGCCAGACTTCGCTACCCTTCCATATAAGTTGTCGTCTTATCTATCCGACTTAATTATAATAACTAATCTTGAAGAATTTTGCAAGCTTTTTTTGAAACTTTTTTTAAATTTATTCAAGATCAATTATAAGTAATCGCTGAGTCCATTCAGTAATAAAATTATCCGAATTCCACTCGTTGATTCGTCTCTTATGATATCCGACTGAATTATTATAATATATCCCGCCAGCTGTTGCAAGAGGTTTATAGTGAAAATGTAGGTGTCCGGATAAAATAATTTTTGGCTGGTATTTTGCTAATAACTTTTCCATTCGGCGGCTCCCCATCATCCCGTTCGCCATGTTCCAAAAGCGGTAGTCATCAGTGTAGCGAATGTATTCGTGGCGCACTGCAAAATGGGTCATAAAAAGTACTGACTTAGATTGGGCTGCTTGAAGTTGTCGTTCCGTTTGTTGCAGTACGCGATCCATCCGTTCAATGTCAGAGATTGGCTGCTCAATCGCAGTATCTACCCAAAAAGTTTTTTTCCACCGCCAAAATTGTTCAGGAGTTTTATCTACGTTATCCGCAAAACTATAATCATACCAGCCGTTATTTCCAATGATGCGCCATTTGGTTCCCGGAACGTCATAAAATTGGTTGTGCAAGTACTGCGGGTGTTGCAGCTTTTCTAACCCAGCGTAATCAATATCATTTAACATATCATGATTTCCCGCAATAAAGAACACCTTGGTCCGTGGCAAGCGGCGCTGTAATTTTTCCACGTATTCCTTACTACGGTTGAACTTATTAAATAAGTCTCCCGCAATTAAATAAATTCCCACGTGATTGTCTTTAAGGTATTGTGCTTGCGTTGCCAACGTTTGCTCAATATCAACCTTATTAATGTCCAAATGATTGTCACTAGTCATTGCTACTCTCAAAACGTTCGCCCTACTCGTTTGACTTATCCTAAATAAAAAAGATGAACTAAGCATAACCTAGTTCATCTTGTAAATTCAAATTTTATTAACGAATCCCTTGCATCTTCTTGCTGATCCATGGTGAAAGTAACCATAAAGCAACCGCAAAGATAATCGTAATGATTCCGGTCCAAATGAAGTAGCTAACTTCGTGACCAGGATAAAGTTTAACCAGCTGTGCGTTAATCGCTTGTCCAGCGGCATCTGCCAAGAACCACATACTCATCATTTGTGAAGCAAACGCTGCGGGAGCTAATTTGGTAGTTACGGATAATCCAATTGGTGAAATCAACATTTCCCCAATTTCAACGATTGCCCAGCTACCCACTAGCCAAAGGGCGTTAACTTTTCCATCAGTACCAAACATCAAGCCTGGTAACGCGATGAAGAGATATGAAATCCCGGTAAATACTAACCCATAGGTAAACTTCTTCGGTGACGAAGGTTGTTTTTTACCTAATTTAGTCCATAGCCAAGCAAAGATCGGGGTGTATAACATGATGAACAACGGGTTCAACGATTGGAAGTTAGCTGGCGTGATGTTAATCCATCCATAATGTAATTGGGTACGATCTGCAGCAAATAATGCCAATACAACTGAACCTTGTTCTTCAATTGCCCAGAATAAGGTTGCGGCGATAAAGAGTGGTACATAAGCCCACAAACGGGAACGTTCACCTTTAGAAACCTTGTTGCTAGTGAACATTAAAATAAAGTAAACCACTGGCGTAATAATAGCCACAATACTAATTAATAAAACAACGTTATCGATTGTAAGCACGTTGGCAATGAACATTACCAACAAGATTAAGGCGAGCACTACCACGCCGATAAGTACGCGTAAGCTAAACTTCTTAACTTCTTCTGGTTGAATTGGATCTGAAGGATAGAGGCTATCCTTATTTAAGTATTTTTTACCATCAAGATAATATTGCACCAGTCCGAAGAACATTCCAATTGCAGCCAACGAGAAGCCTGCGTGGAAACTGATTTGGAAACCAACCCACGAAACAATTAGCGGAGCCAGCAACGCGCCCAAATTAATACCGAAAACGAAAATACTAAAACCTGCGTCCCGTCTGGTATCCTCTACAGAGTAAAGCGAACCGACCATTTCAGAAACGTTGGGTTTCAACATCCCTGTACCGATAACGATTAGCGCAATTGACACAAGTAATGCCGCGCTACCGAATGGCAATGAAAGAGCAATGTGCCCAAACATGATTAAAACCCCGCCATAGAAAACGGTCTTCCGACTACCTAAAATACGATCACTGATAAAACCACCAGCGACACTAGCTAAATAAACTAACGACCCATAAATGGCCATAACTGAAGCAGCAGTAGCTTGGCTAAAACCTAGTCCACCTTGTGAAACTGCGTAATACATGTAATAAATTAATATCGCACGCATCCCGTAGTAACTGAACCGTTCCCACATTTCTGTGAAGAACAGGGTCATCAAACCACGCGGTTGACCAAGAAAAGCTGTATCTTTTTCTTGTGTATTCAATTTTTATTTCCTCCATAATTCTCGCCTAATCAAAATAATACTTAAGGCTATAAACTTGGGACTATATATGAAAAAACGCCTTAACTTTAACATTAAGGCGTATTCCATAATGCCGGCTAGGTGAGTCGAACACCTGACCTACGGTTTACGATACCGCCGCTCTACCAACTGAGCTAAGCCGGCATTGGCTTGGCTTTATAGCATAAAAGGATGCTAACAACTCGGTTAACATCCTTAAAGCTAACTCCGGCAGGCGGACTCGAACCGTCGACACCCTGATTAACAGTCAGATGCTCTACCAACTGAGCTATGCCGGAATAATCGCATGGCAACGTCCTACCCTCGCAGGGGGCGATCCCCCAACTACTCTTGGCGTTAAGAAGCTTGACTTCTGTGTTCGACATGGGAACAGGTATATCCTTCTCACTATCGTCACCACACTCTGTGCTAACTTGCGTTATCACTTGAGAAAACTTTTGTCCTCTCAAAACTGAATAATATCTACATTTCTTTCGAGTTACTTGCCACGTTCTACTTGGTTAAGTCCTCGACCGATTAGTACTAGTCCGCTCCATGTATCGCTACACTTCCACTTCTAGCCTATCTACCTGATCATCTCTCAGGGGTCTTACTTGCCCGAAGGCAATGGGAAATCTCATCTTGAGGCGAGTTTCACACTTAGATGCTTTCAGCGTTTATCTCATCCACACATAGCTACCCAGCGATGCTCCTGGCGGAACAACTGGTACACCAGCGGTGTGTCCATCCCGGTCCTCTCGTACTAAGGACAGCTCCTCTCAAATTTCCTACGCCCGCGACGGATAGGGACCGAACTGTCTCACGACGTTCTGAACCCAGCTCGCGTACCGCTTTAATGGGCGAACAGCCCAACCCTTGGGACCGACTACAGCCCCAGGATGCGATGAGCCGACATCGAGGTGCCAAACCTCCCCGTCGATGTGAACTCTTGGGGGAGATAAGCCTGTTATCCCCAGGGTAGCTTTTATCCGTTGAGCGATGGCCCTTCCATACGGAACCACCGGATCACTAAGCCCGACTTTCGTCCCTGCTCGACCTGTCTGTCTCGCAGTCAAGCTCCCTTCTGCCTTTACACTCTGCGAATGATTTCCAACCATTCTGAGGGAACCTTTGGGCGCCTCCGTTACCTTTTAGGAGGCGACCGCCCCAGTCAAACTGCCCACCAGACACTGTCTCCCGCCACGATTAGTGGCGCGGGTTAGAGGGTTCATACAACGAGGGTAGTATCCCACTTGCGCCTCCTCCGAAACTAGCGTTCCGGATTCTACGGCTCCTACCTATCCTGTACAAGCTGTACAAACACTCAATATCAAGTTACAGTAAAGCTCCATGGGGTCTTTCCGTCCTGTCGCGGGTAACCCGCATCTTCACGGGTATTATAATTTCACCGAGTCTCTCGTTGAGACAGTGCCCAGATCGTTACGCCTTTCGTGCGGGTCGGAACTTACCCGACAAGGAATTTCGCTACCTTAGGACCGTTATAGTTACGGCCGCCGTTTACTGGGGCTTCAGTTCAAAGCTTCGCTTACGCTAACTCATCCCTTAACCTTCCAGCACCGGGCAGGCGTCAGCCCCTATACGTCATCTTACGATTTTGCAGAAACCTGTGTTTTTGATAAACAGTCGCCTGGGCCTTTTCACTGCGGCTGATCTTGCGATCAGCACCCCTTCTCCCGAAGTTACGGGGTCATTTTGCCGAGTTCCTTAACGAGAGTTCTCTCGCTCACCTTAGGATACTCTCCTCGACTACCTGTGTCGGTTTGCGGTACGGGTAGTTAAACTCTAACTAGAAGCTTTTCTCGGCAGCGTGACGTCAGGAACTTCGTTACTTAAATTTCACTCCCCATCACCGCTTGTCCTTAAGAAATCAAGCATTTGACTCGACTTCAGACTTACGGCTTGGACACCCACTTCCAATCGGGTGCATTCCTTAGCCTCCTGCGTCCCTCCATTGTTCAAACAAGTTTAACTAGTACAGGAATCTCAACCTGTTATCCATCGCCTACGCCTCTCGGCCTCGGCTTAGGTCCCGACTAACCCTGGGAGGACGAGCCTTCCCCAGGAAACCTTAGTCATACGGTGGATAGGATTCTCACCTATCTTTCGCTACTCATACCGGCATTCTCACTTCTAAGCGCTCCAACAGTCCTCACGGTCTGCCTTCGTCGCCCTTAGAACGCTCTCCTATCACGCCACCTAATGGTGGCATCCACAGTCTCGGTAATATGTTTAAGCCCCGGTACATTTTCGGCGCAGGATCACTCGACTAGTGAGCTATTACGCACTCTTTAAATGGTGGCTGCTTCTGAGCCAACATCCTAGTTGTCTATGCAACTCCACATCCTTTTCCACTTAACATATATTTAGGGACCTTAACTGGTGGTCTGGGCTGTTCCCCTTTCGACGATGGATCTTATCACTCACCGTCTGACTCCCGGACATAAATCGATGGCATTCGGAGTTTATCTGAATTCGGTAACCCATGACGGGCCCCTAGTCCAAACAGTGGCTCTACCTCCACGATCCTAATTCCGAGGCTAGCCCTAAAGCTATTTCGGAGAGAACCAGCTATCTCCAAGTTCGTTTGGAATTTCACCGCTACCCACACCTCATCTCAGCACTTTTCAACGTACACGAGTTCGGTCCTCCAGTGCGTTTTACCGCACCTTCAACCTGGACATGGGTAGGTCACTTGGTTTCGGGTCTACATCCGCATACTAATTCGCCCTCTTCAGACTCGCTTTCGCTTCGGCTCCGTCTCTTCAACTTAACCTGGCATACGAACGTAACTCGCCGGTTCATTCTACAAAAGGCACGCCATCACCCATTAACGGGCTCTGACTTCTTGTAGGCACATGGTTTCAAGAACTATTTCACTCCCCTTCCGGGGTGCTTTTCACCTTTCCCTCACGGTACTGGTTCACTATCGGTCACTAGGTAGTATTTAGCCTTGGGAGATGGTCCTCCCGGATTCCGACGGAATTTCACGTGCTCCGCCGTACTCAGGATCCTGAACTGAGGGAGTTTGATTTAACTTACGGGGCTGTCACCCTCTCTGGCTGGCCTTCCCAGGCCCTTCAGCTATCAAGCTCTTTGGTAACTCAAATGTTCAGTCCTACAACCCCAAGAAGCAAGCTTCTTGGTTTGGGCTGTTCCCGTTTCGCTCGCCGCTACTCAGGGAATCGAATTTTCTTTCTGTTCCTGTGGGTACTGAGATGTTTCAGTTCCCCACGTTTACCTTCACACATCCTATGAATTCAGATGCGGATAATAGTCGATTAAAACTATTGGGTTGCCCCATTCGGAAATCCCCGGATCAAAGCTTACTTACAGCTCCCCGAGGCATATCGGTGTTAGTCCCGTCCTTCATCGGCTCCTAGTACCAAGGCATCCACCATGCGCCCTTCCTAACTTAACCTAACTTTACCTACGGTAAAGCGATTAATTGAGTATTGCGATTATTTTGAACTAATCTTGTTTAACCCTTTAAAATTACGCGGTTTTCTCTCGGTTTAATTATGATTAATTAAAATTAGAAAATTATAGATATTATTCAGTTTTCAAAGAACAAAAGCAGAACAACTAACGTTGTTCAATGGAGAATAGCGGGATCGAACCGCTGACCTCCTGCGTGCAAGGCAGGCGCTCTCCCAGCTGAGCTAATTCCCCATGTATGGGCCTAAATGGACTCGAACCATCGACCTCACGCTTATCAGGCGTGCGCTCTAACCAGCTGAGCTATAGGCCCGATACGCATGTGTTTTGAGAGTAGACCTCTCAAAACTAAACAAAACTTTGACTCGTGTGCGGTTCCGTATTATTCCTTAGAAAGGAGGTGATCCAGCCGCAGGTTCTCCTACGGCTACCTTGTTACGACTTCACCCTAATCATCTGTCCCACCTTAGACGGCTAGCTCCTAAAAGGTTACCCCACCGGCTTTGGGTGTTACAAACTCTCATGGTGTGACGGGCGGTGTGTACAAGGCCCGGGAACGTATTCACCGCGGCATGCTGATCCGCGATTACTAGCGATTCCGACTTCGTGTAGGCGAGTTGCAGCCTACAGTCCGAACTGAGAATGGTTTTAAGAGATTAGCTAAACCTCGCGGTTTCGCGACTCGTTGTACCATCCATTGTAGCACGTGTGTAGCCCAGGTCATAAGGGGCATGATGATTTGACGTCGTCCCCACCTTCCTCCGGTTTGTCACCGGCAGTCTCACTAGAGTGCCCAACTGAATGCTGGCAACTAGTAATAAGGGTTGCGCTCGTTGCGGGACTTAACCCAACATCTCACGACACGAGCTGACGACAACCATGCACCACCTGTCATTCTGTCCCCGAAGGGAACGCCTAATCTCTTAGGTTGGCAGAAGATGTCAAGACCTGGTAAGGTTCTTCGCGTAGCTTCGAATTAAACCACATGCTCCACCGCTTGTGCGGGCCCCCGTCAATTCTTTTGAGTTTCAACCTTGCGGTCGTACTCCCCAGGCGGATTACTTAATGCGTTAGCTGCAGCACTGAAGGGCGGAAACCCTCCAACACTTAGTAATCATCGTTTACGGCATGGACTACCAGGGTATCTAATCCTGTTCGCTACCCATGCTTTCGAGCCTCAGCGTCAGTTACAGACCAGACAGCCGCCTTCGCCACTGGTGTTCTTCCATATATCTACGCATTTCACCGCTACACATGGAGTTCCACTGTCCTCTTCTGCACTCAAGTCTCCCAGTTTCCAATGCACTTCTTCGGTTGAGCCGAAGGCTTTCACATTAGACTTAAAAGACCGCCTGCGCTCGCTTTACGCCCAATAAATCCGGATAACGCTTGCCACCTACGTATTACCGCGGCTGCTGGCACGTAGTTAGCCGTGGCTTTCTGGTTAAATACCGTCACTGGGTGAACAGTTACTCTCACCCACGTTCTTCTTTAACAACAGAGCTTTACGAGCCGAAACCCTTCTTCACTCACGCGGCGTTGCTCCATCAGACTTGCGTCCATTGTGGAAGATTCCCTACTGCTGCCTCCCGTAGGAGTCTGGGCCGTGTCTCAGTCCCAATGTGGCCGATTACCCTCTCAGGTCGGCTACGCATCATCGCCTTGGTGAGCCGTTACCTCACCAACTAGCTAATGCGCCGCGGGTCCATCCAGAAGTGATAGCAGAGCCATCTTTTAAAAGAAAACCAGGCGGTTTTCTCTGTTATACGGTATTAGCATCTGTTTCCAGGTGTTATCCCCTGCTTCTGGGCAGGTTACCCACGTGTTACTCACCCGTCCGCCACTCACTTCGTGTTAAAATCTCATTCGGTGCAAGCACGTCATAATCAATTAACGGAAGTTCGTTCGACTTGCATGTATTAGGCACGCCGCCAGCGTTCATCCTGAGCCAAGATCAAACTCTCATATTAAAATGATGAGTCTTTTTCAAGCTCATTAATTGTTTGTTTTTGCGAATTGACTTCGCATGTTTGTTCTCACTAAATCAATTTGATTTGCGAGTCCTCACACGATCGTTTGTCAAAATTTTGTTCAGTTTTCAAAGGTCTACCAGCGTTGTCGTATCAACGTTTATAACGCTTTTGACAACTATTTAACTATATCATTGAGAAAAATGATTGTCAACACTTTTTTAATGAATATCTCATTATTTCTCGTTTCGAAATAGCGTATCATTGGCACTCAAATATAGTACCAAGTTTTACCATCCTTCGTCAATAGCATTTTTAAGAAAACCATTATAAAAAATGGCACTTTCACACCAAAAGGCCACACTGTGCGATTCGGTAACGCTTGCAACTGATCAACTTTTATAAAATCTTTTACTCAGCCACCTTCGTTATCAAATTTTGCCCAGACTTTTTGTTTAAGGTGACTCATGAAAATAGTTTTACTTTCATAAGCAAACAAAAAAGATCACGCTAAATAGCGTGATCTTTGCTTATTTATCTGTTAATCAATTGGACGCATCGTTGGGAATAGAAGCACGTCACGAATTGAAGGAGCATCGGTTAGCAACATTACTAAGCGGTCAATTCCGATTCCTAAACCGCCAGTTGGTGGCATACCGTATTCCAAAGCTTCAATGTAGTCTTCGTCAATTCCTTCTGCTTCTTCGTTACCAGCTTCCCGTTCTGCAACTTGAGCCTCAAAACGTTGCCGCTGGTCAATTGGGTCGTTTAATTCGGTAAAGGCGTTTCCGTATTCGTTACCTAAGATATATAATTCAAAACGATCCGTAAAGCGTGGGTCGTCAGCATTCTTCTTTGCTAACGGCGAGATTTCAACTGGATGACCATAGATGAAGACTGGTTGCTTCAATTGATCTTGCACCTTATCTTCGAAGAATTCGTTTATAATGTGACCAACTGTCCACCATGATTCGTATTTTACGCCATGTTCGTCAGCCAATTTGCGGGCTTCTTCAACAGACATTTCTGGCCAGAAATCAACTCCAGCATATTTCTTAATCGCATCAACCATGTGTAAACGTTCAAAGTCTTGGTTCAAGTCGAGCTCCGTACCTTGGTACGTAATCTTGCCGTCATCTGAAACGGCGTTAACTGCCGCCTTTAAAATGCCTTCCGTTTCGTCCATTACGTCGTGGAAGTCGTAGTAAGCTACGTAAGTTTCTAGCATGGTGAATTCTGGGTTATGACGAGTGTCGATTCCTTCATTACGGAAAACTCGACCAATTTCATAAACGCGTTCCATTCCACCAACAATTAATCGCTTCAAGTGGAGTTCCAAAGCAATTCGTAAGTATAAATCAATGTCTAACGCATTGTGATGGGTAATAAATGGCCGTGCGCTTGCTCCACCTGCTTGAGTGTGGAGAACTGGCGTTTCAACTTCAGCGAATCCATGGTCGTCTAGGTAGCGCCGAATTGCCGATACAATCTTGGTCCGTTTACGGAAGCGTTCCATGCTTTCATCGTTTGCAATCAAATCTAAATAACGTTGCCGGTAAATTTGCTCAACGTTTTGTAAACCATGAAACTTGTCTGGTAACGGACGCAGTGCCTTACTTAAGAAGGTCAATGACGTAACCTTGATAGTTAATTCACCCATGTCCGTCTTCATTACGTCCCCAGTTACTCCTAGGAAATCACCTAAATCAGCACGTTTAAAGATTTTGTAGACGTCTTCGCCTAATTCATCCTTACGTACGTAAAGTTGAATCTTTCCAGAACGGTCCTTTAAGTCAGCAAAACCGACCTTTCCCTTACCGCGCTTTGAAACCATCCGACCAGCAACGGTTGCGACAACGCCCTGTTCTTCAATTTCTTCTTTTGACATGTCACCGTACTTTTCGTGTAATTGTGCGGCTAAATGTGTTCTTTCAAAACGATGGCCAAACGGGTCAATTCCCTTGTCGCGTAATTCTTGCATCTTTTCACGACGTACCCGTAGTTGGTCATTCATACTTGGTTGTTGCTTCTCGCCCACTATGTGATCCCCCTCTTTAATTTTTCAAATATAATTATTACTTATTAAAACGGTAAAATGCAACCTTATTTCGCAACTCGACTCATTCGAGAGTCTAGCTTTTCAATAAACCGGTCAAAAATATCGATCATTTCTTGTTCAGTTTCGGCAGCATTTAAGGCTACCTTGGTTCGTGCAGAGTGTGGCACCCCTTTAAGGTAATATGCCGCTTGACCCCGGAATTCACGCGGTCCGATATTTTCACCCTTCAACTCAACTAAGCCATGCAAATGTTCCTTAGCAATCTTAATTTTTTCTGCTGGGCTAGGTTCGTCAATGAGCGTTCCATCGTTAAGGTAGGCTGCCACCTTTTGAAGCTCCCATGGATTACCTAAAACGGCCCGGCCAATCATTACCGCGTCGGCGCCCACTTCATCTAACATCCGTTTAGCGTCTTGGGGCGTCCTTACGTCTCCATTACCCATAAACGGAATGTGCAATTGACTGGCAACTTCTTTTAAGATGTCCCAATCGGCATGACCAGTGTACATTTGTTTCCGGGTCCGACCGTGCATTGCTAAGGCAGCTGCTCCAGCTCGTTGTGCAGCCAGGGCATTTTCCACCGCGTAAATGTGTTTATCATCCCAGCCAGTCCGCATTTTTACGGTTACGGGCTTTTTAACGGCGTCGGTAACGTAGGAAACCATTTCGTAAACCTTATTAGGATCTAACAACCAACGCGCCCCTGCATCCGTATTAACCACTTTGTTAACTGGGCAACCCATGTTGATGTCGATAATGTCTGCTTCAGTGTTTTGATCCACAAATTTAGCGGCTTCCACCAAAGTTTCCTTAGTACCGCCAAAAATCTGGATACTCATTGGATGTTCGTTGGGGTCAACTTGCATCATACTTAACGTTTTTTTGTTACCGTAAATGATGCCCCGGTCCGAAATCATTTCACAAACTACCAGCCCGGCACCAAACTGCTTGCAGATCACCCGAAAGGCCGTGTTAGTCACCCCAGCCATCGGTGCAACAACTAATTGATTTGGGATCGTTATATCCCCAATTTTCCATTCCATTTTTTCACCTCATCAAACTTTTTATGCATGCAGAATATGATAGCACACAAAATTGCGATTGTGGAGGAACCGCGGATCCTCATTACACAAATTTTGGCAAATTACTTTTCATCAATAATTTTTTGCAAATCAGCTTCGGAGAATTGATACTGGTTGCCGCAGAACCGGCAAACTGCTTGTGCTCCCTGATCTTTATCGATCATTTCTTGAAGCTCTTCCGTAGGGAGGGAAGCTAATGATTGTGCAAAGCGTTCTTTAGAACAATCGCATTCAAATTTAACGTCCATTTTATCTAAAATTTTAACCTGATCGTCCTTAAAAATGTCGTTTAAAATTTCTTCCGGGGTCTTGCCGTTACGAAGCATTTCTGAAATCAACGGAATTTCCTTTAACCGCGCTTGCAAGCGATCAATTGCATCATCCGTAGCGTCTGGCATTACTTGAATCAAGAAGCCCCCTGCTACGCCAACCGTTTCGTCCGGGTTCACAAAGACTGACACTCCTACCGCCGAAGGAATCTGCTCAGATTGTGCAAGGTAGTAAGTGAAGTCGTCGCCAATTTCACCAGAAACTAACCCAACTTGGCCGGTAAACGGGTCGCCAAGTCCCATATCCTTAGTAACTGCCATAACCCCTTGGTTACCAACTGCTTGGCCCACGTCAATATGGTGGTCTTCCTTCAGCGGCAAAGATACGTGCGGATGCTGAAGGTAACCCTTAACCGTTCCCTTGGCGTTGCCATCCACCACGATGGTGCCCACCGGACCGCCACCATTAATTTTTACCGTAAGCTTTTCTTCACCCTTTAAAACGGATGAAGACAGTAACAAGGTCGCTGTTAATGAACGCCCTAATGCTGCCGTAGCTGCGCTCCACGAATCGTGGCGTTGTTGGGCTTCTTGAACCAAGTTAGTGGTATTAACTGCGTAAGCCCGAAACATCCCGTCATTAACAATACTTTTTATTAAATAATCACTCATTGAGTATGCTCCTTTCGCAAAAAAATCGTGAGTGCATTGGGCAACCCACGATTCTTTGGCTATTAATTTGTTGAACCGTCGTCATGATCCTCGTCATTAGGATAGTAAACGGTCGTGTCTTCATTATCTTTAGCGTTGGATTCCTTAACGGAGTTAGCCGCTTGTTCGTGGCGTTCAGCTTCCTTGCGTTCTAATTCACGCTTAGCTTCTTCGAACGTTGCAGCTTTTTCGCTTGGAAATTCAGTGTCCGATTTCTTTTCCGGCATCTTACCAGTCTTGAACAAACTGAGAATTTGCTTTTCATCCAAGGTTTCGTACTTAAGCAAAGCTTCCGCAATAATCTTGTGTTGTTCACGATGCTCTTGGATAATCTTGCGAGCTTGTTCGTAACCTTCGGTAGTAAAGCGCCGAATTTCTTCGTCAATGGTTGCGGCAGTCTTTTCAGAGTATGCCGGTCCGCTTTCGCCGTAGTAGGATTGTCCAGGTGCAGCCAATTCTACTTGACCGATCTTATCACTCATCCCGTACTGCATAACCATTGAGCGGGCAATTTGCGTAGCTTGTTCGAAGTCATTTGAAGCTCCCGAAGATTGTTGATTAAAAATAATTTCTTCAGCAGCACGACCACCCATCAAACCAGCAATCTGTTCCATCGCGTCTTTCTTAGACATCAGCATTTGGTCTTCACGCGGTAGCATAATCGCGTAACCACCTGCACGACCCCGCGGAACGATGGTAACTTTATGCACGACCCGGGCATCGTTGAGAACTAACCCAACAATGGTATGTCCTGCTTCGTGGTAAGCCACCGTTTGCCGTTCCTTCTTGCTGACCACCGCGTTCTTCTTCGCTGGTCCAGCAATTACCCGGTCTTCGGCTTCGTCTAAGTCGGCTGCGTCGATAACCTTCTTATTACGCCGGGCAGCTAACAGCGCCGCCTCGTTAAGCAAGTTTTCCAAATCTGCCCCTACAAAACCAGGAGTTTGTTTAGCAATCTCAGCTAGGTCAACGTCGCTAGCAATTGGTTTGTTTTTTGCATGGACGTGTAAGATGGCTTCCCGACCATTAACGTCTGGCCGACCAACCAAGATCTTCCGGTCAAAACGACCTGGACGAAGCAACGCAGGATCCAATACGTCCGAACGGTTAGTAGCCGCCATGACGATTACCCCTTCGTTACCGGTAAATCCGTCCATTTCAACCAGTAATTGGTTCAAGGTTTGTTCACGTTCATCATGACCGCCGCCAGTGCCGTTGCCCCGACGCCGTCCAACCGCATCAATTTCATCAATAAAGATGATCGATGGGGCATTCTTCTTGGCTTGGTCAAACAAGTCCCGAACTCGGCTAGCACCGACCCCGACAAACATTTCTACGAAGTCTGAACCAGAAATTGAGTAGAACGGAACCCCGGCTTCACCGGCTACCGCTTTGGCTAGTAAAGTTTTACCTGTCCCGGGAGGTCCCTCAAGCAGAACCCCGGCTGGAATTCGAGCACCTAATTGCACGAACTTCCGCGGATCTTTTAAGAATTCAACTACTTCCACTAATTCTTGCTTTTCTTCTTCTTCTCCAGCTACGTCAGAGAAACGAACTTTATTGGCACTCTTATCTGCGGGTTTAACCTTCGATTTACCAAAGTTCATTACTCCTTTGCCAGCGCCGCCTTGTCCAGCCTGACCCATCATCATGTAGAAAATGAAAATAAAGAAGATTAATGGCAATCCCGTTACGAGGAGTTGAACCCAGAAGCTACTCGATTCTTCTTCCTTAGTACTTACCTTTACTCCATCAGATGATGCAGTTTTGGTGATTTGGGAGACGGTCGAGTCATTCTGTAGTACCGAAGTTTGGAACCCGGTTACCTTACTAGATGAAACTGTTCCGGGGAATAACCCTGTGGCAGTATCATCCTCTTGCGCAGAACGATATTTACCAGTGATCTTATACACACCATTTGATGGCTGAATATCAAAACTTTTCACGTTGTCTTTTTTAAGCTGTGAAATAAACTCGCTTGACGAAATGGTGGAAGTTTGGTTGTTGCCACCCTTGCCCACTACCGCAGCGATAATTCCCATAATACTCAAAAAAACTACGATATAGAAAAGACTATTTTTAAACAGCCCATTTCTGTTATTTTTCATGTAGTTCCTCCTTGTAAGGCATCAAGACGCATTAATTTTAATCTTGACTGTTGTCGATATAATATCACATTTGACTAACTTTGACCAATGTTTTTACTTATAAATTTCCGGCTTTAAAACACCCACGTACGGTAAATTGCGGTAATAACCTTGGTAATCTAGCCCGTATCCGACCACAAATTCGTTTGGAACCGTAAAGCCCACGTAGTCTGCCGTAGCTTCCACATCGCGACCGGCAGGCTTATCCAAGAAGCTGCAAATTTTAACACTCTTCGCGTTACGGGAATATAGTAAATCCATTACGTAGCGTAAAGTACGTCCAGTATCCACAATGTCTTCAATGATCAGCACGTCACGGCCACTAACATCTTCGGAGATATCGGTAATTAATTCAACTTTTCCGCTTGATTGAGTGCCGCCGTTATAACTAGACACGTCAATAAAATCGATCTGTGCATAACCATCAAATTCGCGGACCACGTCCGTTGTGAAAAACATGGCCCCCGTCAATACGCTTAAAATCAACGGGCGTTTACCAGCATAATCCTTCGTCAATTGCTTACCTAAACGTTGGCAAGCTTCTTTTATATCTGCCTCACTGTATAAAACTTTGGCGATATCATTGTCCATGGGGACGTCCTCCAGTTCTATATTCCAAAATATATTGTGTTTGCGTTGCTAAGTAGGGTTCGGCTAACCATGCTTGTCTTAAACCGAGTACCCACAAAACCCTTTGGTCGCCGTCCACAACTGCCCAAAAATTCGCTCGCTGTTCACGAGGAACCTTTTGATCGATTAATTCCCGTCGAACGGTCTTATACTTGCCGTTTTTTAACCGTAACCGATCTTGGGGGGTTGCTTGACGAACAAAAAGCGGTTGCTTAAGCTGATTGTCACTCAACACCATTGCTCCGGCAACCGGTCCAGCAACGGAACGGTCGCTGATTCGAAATTGAGTACCCTCATCTAAAGTTAACCACTTGTTCAATGTTACCATATGCTTTTTAGCTTGTTCACTTTTTACGGTCTTTTTTTTGATTATTTGTAATAAATCGTACGTGATTTCCAGTACATAATCGTTACCTAAATCAATCGAGCCCTGTGCTAAATTAGTTTGATTAATAAATTCTAAAACTTCATCCAGCTTATTTTGTCCAATTGCCACTGCGGGACAAGACTCGCTGACCAACTGTTTTAACAGTTGTTTTTGCCATAACCGCGACTCCGCTTTGAACTTTGGTAACTGATATTGACTCCCCTGCCGGAGCTGCGCTAGTTTTTGTCGACTAATTTCTTTGATCAATTGGTCTTGTTCGGTAATCTCGGTTTGGTATTGTCCAATATGCTCCACCACGCGCGGATTTTCCGCTTGCAGGGCGGGCAGCAACTGATTACGCACCCGGTTACGCAAATAATCATCCTGTTGGTTAGTTTCATCTTCAAACCAAGTTAGGTGATTTTCCTGCGCAAGCGCTACTAAAGTCGGCTTGCTAATTTTTAAAAATGGCCGCACTAAACGCCCGGTCGCAAAAGACCGCTCCTCGGGAGTGCCGCGTAACTGGCTTAACCAACCTCCGCGCACCACTTGCATAAGGAAACTTTCAGCCTGTTCGGTAGCGTTATGAGCCGTCAAGAGGGTGTTTGCGTGATACCGTTGCATTACCTTGGCAAAAAAATCATACCTAAACCGCCGAGCAGCAGCCTCCACTCCCGTATCGGGATGCAGTTCTCTAGGCCACTTAGTACTTACAAACGTCAGTCGTCGTTTTGCACACCATTGTCGCAAAAATTCCTCTTCTTGCACGCTTTGGGAACGTAGCTGGTGGTTAACGTGGGCAATAACCAGCCGATTTTCAGCGAGATTAGACGCTGCTAAAAGCGCGTTGATTAATACCGTGGAGTCCACTCCTGTCGAGACCGCTACGACCACCGGCGCTTGATTCAATTGATAATGGTCAACAATTTTTTCACCCAGCGCCCTTAAACTAATCATTAGTTGCGCCGTCCACCGCGTCCGCCGCGTTTACCATCCGTATTTTTCTTAAGCATGGAAAGACGGGATTCGCTGTCCTTTAAAAAGCCCGATAGCATTTGGTCAAACGATTCGTTTGCGTTTGAATGATGCTGTTTTGCTTGGTGATTAGATTGATGATTGAATTGCCGGTCGTCTCGTGAATGATGGTATTCATGAGACTTCTTCGGTGCTGCTTGCGCCGGCCGCTCTACCGCCTTGCGAATGGATAAAGCAATCTTACCGTCATCAGCAATCGAAAGTACCTTCACCGTAACCGAATCGCCTACCTTAAGTACGCTGTGAATATCCTTAACAAAACTATCAGAAACTTCACTGATATGAACTAAGCCAGACCGATGCTCCCCTAAATCTACAAAAGCTCCAAAATTAGTGATTCCAGAAACTTTCCCATCTACCTTAGTTCCAACTTCAATTGACATAAATCCGTATGTTCCTCCTAAAAAATTTAATGTCTAATTATACCATTTCTTACTAGTGGCTTGCGAGCTGTCGACCCGGAAAAATTTATTTTCAACGGTCATGAAAAAAATTGGACGTTGTTGAAAATTTTTAAGAAATTATACATTCGAAAACGGGTCGCTTAACAGAAAAAAGTGAAAAACAGGATTGGTTTTCAAAACCCTGCTTTTCACTTCTTAAAACGACTATTCAATTTCAAAAATTCATTAATTTAATCTGGTTTTACCATTACTTGGCATCGTTAGGTAAGTTATATACCGTTTCACCTTTTTTAGTGTAGAAGTACTTAGCCCGGATTAACTTTTCCAAATAATTTTCATCATTCATTTGCTTAACCTTGTCTTTTAACTGGGCATTTTCATCCTTCATTTTTGTGTAGCGTGCCGATTCCACCGCAAGTTTTGCATTCACGCTATTTTGAGACACCTTTGCGTGGACTATTTGGAACAAAAAGACCGCCGCAACCGCCGCAAAAACTCCTAAGATAACTAAAGCACGTTTTTTCCGTGCCCGTGCATAAGGATTCGGTGCTCCGGTTGCCGTCCGGTAACTCATTTTGCTGTGATTTTTTTTCTGATGATGTTGATTATTTGTCATTGTTATATCCCCTTAATCACTTCCGATTATAACAACGCTTACCTAGCCTGTCCACGCATATTTACCAAGTTTTAAATTATTTTCTAAAATCTTGTTGATAGTTTTCAGAAATAATCGTATACATTCGTTCCGCATCGTCTTTTTTGGTTGTATCCAACAGCTGTTCCACCCGGATCACCAACGTTTTATTTCCAAAACGGATTTCAACTTGATCGTTAGGAACCACGTTTGATGAAGACTTTGCTACCTTATCATTGATTAAAATTCGGCCCTGGTCAGCAACTTCCTTTGCCAACGCCCGCCGTTTAATAATTCGCGAAACTTTTAAAAATTTATCTAGTCTCATTTAACTATCCTCTGTATTGTTCTTATTATTTTTTTGCCAAAGGGGATCGTCAACCACTCTCGGAGGGTGAAGACCCGATTAATTAGCACGAAACTTAGCCAAGTTAACGCACCAATTAGCACTGCCACTGCCGTAATTAGCAAAGCAGCTCCCCGACTATCACTTGAAACCAACACTCGTAAAAATCCGGTGATTAGTTGCACAACGCCAAACATCACCGCGTTTCCAATTAACAATTTTAGTAAAAAGTGGTTTTCTAGGTAAACCCTCTTTAACAGCCGCACTGGTAACGCCCAACTCATCGCGCCAGCAATGATTACCAAACTAAGGACGGTTATCCAACTTGCGCCAGTAATTGACCAGTGGCGGACCGCCCAACCATTGCAAATCACCTTGACGCAAAGACCGGCCGCAATCGCCCAAAACGTCATCTTTAAGCGCCCCATGCTTTGTAAAACACTATTATTAACAAAAATCAACGCCGCCAAAATTACGCTGAGATTATAAATTGCCAAAGCGCCCGAACCAGCGAAACTACCGAAGAGCAGCCGGTTGATAAACGGCATTAAAGCAATCATCCCCACGCTAGCTGCCGATGAAATTGCCACCGCCACTCGGATTAGCGAAGTTGCCGAGCGATAAAAGCCCCCGGAATCACGTTTTTGCAAAGCTTCGGTCAACGAAGGCAATAACGTGGTCGCAAACGCGGTCGCGATTACCGTTCCGACTTGTACTAATGGCTGGGCGCGGTCGTAAACTCCTTTTAGAGCTTTTGCGGCGTCAGGTAACATTCCCGCCGCCACTAGATTATTTTTAACGGTAAACGAATCCACTAACTGAAGCAGGATAATCATCGCCGAAAGCAGGCAAATTAGCCCTCCTTCCACCACGAACCGTTTTCCTAAATCTTTAAATACGGACCATTGAAAGTGAGCGGTACCTTCATGCATGATCTTACGGATTACTGGTATAAAAAACCAGCTTGCAGCTACCGCGGCTACGGTAGAACTAGCCATCGCGTAAGCGCCCATTTTGTAAACCGACCAGTCTTGCTGCACCGTGATTATCGCCACCAAAATGATGATGCTTACCCGGACCACTTGTTCGACAACTTGCGATTTTGCCGTTGGAATAACGTTATAAATTCCTTGGTAGTATCCCCGTCCCGTTGCTAAAAACGGCATCAGCAAAAACATGGTTGCTACGACCCGGAGCATCGGCGCCAGCTGACGGTCCCCCATTGCCTGAGCAATCGGCTGCGCGCCGCCGACCAGTATCAAAAACACCGTCGCGGAAAGCACCGTTAGGATCATTATGGAGTACTGGCCAAGTACTAATTTTCTTTTTTCATCAGGTTCTTCGGCAATGATTTTAGAAATAAAGTTGGGATACCCATTAAGCGCGAAGGTCATCCCAATTCCGTAAATCGGATAAATTTGTTGGTATACGTAAAAACCGGTGTTACCAACCAAATTTTGGAGAGGAATCCGGTAAACGGCGCTCAAAACCTTAGCGATAATCGCGGCAACCGATAGAATGAAGGCTCCCCGCATTGCTTTTTGCTCGGTTATTTTTTTCAAGTCGCTTCCTCACAGATATTCAGCTAATTTTTTAACGTAGCTCATTAGTTGCTCAAACCAATCTTGTTGCGTCATTTGCGGTTGAATAACTAACTTTATATGCATTTTATCATTTGATTCCGCCACTGTCGCTCGCAGTTTAGTGACCGATAGCGCGGCAAAGACGTTTTCGCCGCTAATCCGCTGGCTTGCCGCCGGAGTTAAGGTAATGAACAAGTTGCCATTTTTCCGCTCGATTTTTTCTACCTGCGCAGCATCCGCGTGTAATTTAAGCTCGGTAATTTGAATCAAGTTGGCAACTTCGGTTGGGTATTCGCCAAACCGGTCAATCAAATCATCCACCACGTCCATCAAGCCATCAGTGGAATCAACTTGCCGGAGTCGTTTGTAAAATTCAATTTTTTGCTGTGAGTCTTCAATGTACGTACTTGGAAGAAAGGCTTCGATTTCTAAATCAATTTCACTATCAGAACGTTTGGGAACCTTCTTGCCCTGCTTTTGCTTAACTGCATCAGCCAGCATTTGCGAATACAAGTCGTACCCAACCGAATCAATGAACCCATGTTGCTGTTTACCAAGTAAGTTACCCGCCCCCCGAATCGAAAGGTCGCGCATGGCGATTTTAAAGCCGGATCCCAATTCGGTGAAGTCTTTAATGGCTTCCAGGCGTTTTTCCCCCAACTCAGTCAAGACCCGGTCCCTTTGGTAAAGGAAGTACGCGTACGCAACTCGAGAGGAGCGTCCGATTCGTCCCCGCAGTTGATAAAGTTGGGAAAGGCCCATGTGATCAGCGTTTTCTACAAATAGGGTATTGGCGTTGGGAATGTCGATGCCGGTTTCAATAATCGTGGTCGTTACCAGCACGTCGTATTCCCCCTCAATGAAATCAAACAAAATATCTTCTAATTGTTTTTCGGTCATTTGACCGTGAATGTAGGCAACCCGTGCTTCGGGAACCAATGCCTCAATTTGGGCAACCACCTTTTCAATGTCTTGCACCCGATTATGCAAGAAGAATACCTGGCCGTCCCGCCGGATTTCACGCATAATTCCTTCGCGGATAATCCCGGCATTTTCTTCAACCACGTAGGTTTGAATCGGGTAACGGTTGGTTGGCGGAGTTTCAATTACTGAAAGATCGCGCACCCCAATCATTGACATGTTCAACGTGCGGGGGATTGGGGTAGCAGTGAGGGTGAGGACGTCCACTTGAGAACGCAAAGCTTTAATCCGTTCTTTATGTTTCACCCCGAAGCGTTGTTCCTCATCAATCACTAACAGGCCTAAATCCTTAAATTGAACGTCCTTTGATAGCAGTCGGTGAGTGCCCACTACGATGTCAATGGTGCCGTCTTCCAACCCTGCTAAGGCTTCCTTAATTTGCGCGTTAGTTTGAAAACGGGACAGCATCGCGGTCGTAATTGGATAATCTCCAAAACGGTCGTTCATCGTGTCGAAATGTTGTTGCGCTAAAATTGTTGTCGGTACGAGAATTGCCACCTGCTTGCCACCTTCAATCGCCTTAAAAGCAGCTCGCAGGGCAACTTCGGTCTTCCCATAACCCACGTCGCCAACTAGCAGTCGGTCCATTGGCCGGGGCTTTTCCATGTCTTCCTTAACTTCCTTTATGGACCGCAATTGGTCAGGAGTTTCGGTGTAAGGAAAGTCATTTTCAAATTGTAATTGCAAATCGTCATCCGGTGGAAAGGCAAACCCCTTTTCGGCCTCCCGTTTGGCATATAGTTCAATCAAATCGTCCGCAATGTCTTCAATTTTAGAAGCAACGTGTTGCTTAGTCTTAGCCCAGTCAGATCCGCCCAGTCGGTTGATCTTCGGGCGCTTGCCTTCCGCCGCCACGTATTTTTGAACTAAATTAAGCTGGGTAACTGGAATGAAAAGCTGTCCGCTGCCCTGGTATTGGATGGTAAGGTAATCTTGGTGAACTCCATCAACTTCCATGGTGGTCATTCCCAAGTATTTACCAATCCCGTGATTGACGTGCACCACAAAATCTCCGGGCTTTAACTCGGTATAACTTTTTAACCGTTCCGCATTTTCAATGTGCTGTTGGCGCGGCCGCTTTTTGCGAACTTTGGCAAACAGTTCCTTTTCAGTAAGCACCACCATTTTGGCGTCGGGCATTTCAAACCCTTGTGAAAAGGATTGCCCAATAATGTTGACCGCCCCGGTAACTATCCGATCTGCTTGCACGGTTCGTGATTCGATTTCAAAATCACGCAACGTGCTGGCAATTTTACTTTGCCGCTCTTTAGAATTGGCAAAAATCAAGACGGTGGCGTGCCGGCTCATCCACCGTTCCACTTCGCCCTTTAAAACGGGCATTTGGCCAAAGAATTCCTGGACCGCTCTGGTAGTAATTTCCGTTAGTTGGTCAAACTTAAGCCGGCCCATCCCCTTTTGAAACATCGATAAAAAGATTTGGGGTTGCTTTTTTTGCCGGATTAATTGGCGGATTTCTAAGCCCAACGGATCATTGTCTAACAAAACGTTGTTCTTTAACTGGTCGACAATCCAACTAGCCTCATTTTTTTGAATATCTAACTCCGCATCCAAAATCCGCGGGTAGTCATCAACCACGAGCACCCCGTCAGCTAAATAATCGAGCAGCGAATTAGGCTTTGCGTAGAGTTGCTTAGTGTAGATAACGTCTTCTGGGATAATCTGGTGCTTTTGCCAGCGTTCCGTAACTTCCGCAATGTTTTGCTGTAAAAGTTCTTGGTTATCTTCATCCAGCCGTTTACGCGCTTGCTGAACTTGTTTTTGTAACTTAGCGATTCCTTGATGGAATTGTTCTTCAGTCACAATCAGATCCGTCGCCGGTAAGATTTTAGTCTGGGTAATATTTTCGATACTGCGTTGGTTATTTTGGTCGAAAGTTCGAAGTGAATCTACCTCAACGTCAAAAAAGTCTACGCGCACTGGAACGTCCTGGTTAAGCGGAAAAATATCCACGATTGAACCGCGAACGGCAAATTCCGATTTCTTTTCTACCTGTTCGACCCGTTGGTATCCCAGTTGGACTAGCTGTTGAACTAGCTGTTGCGGGTCGTATTCTTCCCCCACGCTAATTTCTAGCTGGGCCTGCTTAACGTCTGCGGCCGCCGGGACCATTCGCCGAAAACCAGAAGCAGAGGTAACATAAATTCCCCGTTGCTGATTAGCGAGGGCGTTTAAAAAACGCACCCGTGCCGTCCGGTAGTTGGGCGAACTGGTCGCCACCTCTGCCGCGATAATCTCTTCTGCCGGAAACCAGTAGGCCTGTAAGTCCAGTTGCCCTTCTGCTAACTCGTTATACAGTCGTTCCGCGTGTGCCAAGCTATCCGTTACCACTAAAATTGGTTGATTTTGTTTCTGTAATAACGCATTCAAAAACAGTTGTTTGGCCGGTTCTAATAAACCGGTCACTAATTGACGGGTTTGCGCTCCTAAATTGCTAGTAACCTCAACAACTGCCTTGGTGTCTGCAAAAATTTTTTCAATATTCATACTTGCCCCACTAATTATATTGATTCATCAACTGACTAAATTCCGCGCCCGCTAGCCAGTCGTCGAGCGCCGCAATTGCGTTTTGTACGCCAATTTCAAAATCCGCTTTTTGTTCTTTTGTAAATCTTCCAAGCACATAATCCACCACTTTTTGGTGTGCTGGGTGTTCGATTCCCACCCGGAGCCGGCGAAACTTTTCGGTACCTAAGTGGGCAATCAAACTCTTAATCCCGTTATGCCCGCCTGCCGAACCCTTTTGTCGCAAACGAATTTTCCCCACCGGCATGTCCATGTCATCATAAACCACGATCAAATCCGTTAATGCTAAGTCATAGTAGTCCATTAACGGACGTACCGCTCGCCCAGAATCGTTCATGTAGGTAGTTGGTTTCACTAATAAAACCTTTTCACCGTTTAAGAAAAATTCGCCAACCATGGCCTCGTGATGAATCTTAAAATGATCCACCCCATACTTTTTAGCTAGTGCGTCTACCACCATAAAGCCGGTGTTGTGCCGCGTTTGATCATATTCTTTTCCAATGTTTCCTAAACCAACAATCATTTTCATTATTTATCATCCTCATACGCAAAAATAGCTGAAAGGAATCCGCCCCTTCAGCTTGAGCTCGTTTTAAATAATCTTATCATATATCGCCACAAAAGCTTAGATATTACTTCTGTTCGCTCGGTAATTATTTTTGGCAAACTTATTTGTTTTCTGAAAATTAGGTCTCAACTTTCCCCTGTTAAAATGCTATAATACTTTGGTGGACCAAATATATAATCTAATAAATGAAGGGAATGGATATTATGTCTAATATTCAAAATCATCAAAAAGTTGTCCTCGTCGGTGACGGTGCCGTAGGTTCTAGTTACGCATTCGCGATGGCACAACAAGGAATCGCTGAAGAATTCGTCATTGTCGACGTTGTTAAGGATCGTACAGTTGGGGACGCATTGGACCTTGAAGATGCTACTCCATTCACAGCTCCAAAGAACATCTACTCTGGTGAATACTCAGACTGCAAGGATGCTGACTTAGTTGTTATCACAGCTGGCGCACCACAAAAGCCAGGTGAAACACGTCTTGACCTTGTTAACAAGAACTTAAACATCCTTTCAACGATTGTTAAACCAGTTGTTGATTCTGGTTTTGATGGTATCTTCCTTGTTGCTGCTAACCCAGTTGATATCCTTACTTACGCAACATGGAAATTCTCTGGCTTCCCTAAGGAAAAAGTTATCGGTTCAGGTATCTCACTTGACACAGCTCGTTTGCGCGTAGCTCTTGGTAAGAAATTCAACGTTAGCCCAGAATCTGTAGATGCTTACATCTTAGGTGAACATGGTGACAGTGAATTTGCTGCTTACTCATCAGCTACAATCGGTACAAAGCCATTGCTTGAAATCGCTAAAGAAGAAGGCGTTTCAACTGACGAATTGGCTGAAATCGAAGACAGCGTACGTAACAAAGCTTACGAAATCATCAACAAGAAGGGTGCTACATTCTACGGTGTTGGTACTGCATTGATGCGCATTTCTAAAGCAATTCTTCGCGACGAAAACGCCGTATTGCCTGTTGGTGCATACATGGATGGCGAATATGGTTTGAACGACATTTACATTGGTACTCCTGCAGTTATCAATGGTCAAGGTCTAAACCGCGTTATCGAAGCACCACTTAGCGATGACGAAAAGAAGAAGATGACTGACTCAGCAACTACTTTGAAGAAGGTTCTTACTGACGGTCTAAACGCTCTTGCTGAAAAACAAGACAAATAATCATTAAATTTATCAACGAAAGCACCGGTTGCAACCGGTGCTTTTTTTGTACCTATTTTTATGTCCCTTCCCCAAACAGCTTGTACTAAAATCAGTTAATTGTGCAAATATTGGTGTCAAACCCAGATTTTTTTGTTAAGATTCGCATAGTAGACTTGATATATTCGAAATATTACAGTAATGTTACAGAAGAAAGTAAAAGTAAAGAATTAAATCATTTGGGGGAAGTACTATGCAACAACGCAAACATCAGCACCAGCAGCCACACCATTCTAAGATCGCCATCACAATCGGCGCGGTGGTTATCTTAGGGTTGGGCTACGCTGGAATGGCCTACCATTATAAATCTAGTAGCACCTTCATGCCAAATACAACGGTAGCAGGTACTAACGTGGGCGGAAAAAACGCCACCCAAGCACAACAACTAATTGAAAAGCACTTAAGCAACCAAAAATTAAATTTAACTGCTAACGGCAAAGTTGTTAAAAAAGTTAGCCTAGCTGACGCCGGACTTAACTCAACCAGTCGGCAATCCATCACCAGCGCAATTAAGTCACAGAACCCTTGGACGTGGCCTCTTCAGTTAATGGACGTGGCTAACGCGGCTGACACTCCTAGTGTTAACCTTGATCAAGCGGGGACTAAAAAACTAAATGCTTACGCGCAGACTGCTGCCGACCAGCTGAACCAAAAGTTAAACTCCAGCACCAATTCAACTGGCCACGTAGTTAGCCCCGAAATTTTGGCACAACAAATCCAGGCTAGCACGGCTAAAGGTGCTCACGAGCTAGATTTAAAGAACACCTATTACTCTAAGAAAAACAACGCAGCCCAAGTCAAGTTGCAACGCATTCAGGCGGAAAACGAAAAAATCACTTACGATGTGAACGGCAACACCGTCGTAATTCCCCAAGCGACTCTGAAGAGTTGGCTTAAAATTAAGACTGATGCTCAAGGTCAGCAAAAATTAAGCGTTGATCAATCTAAGGTGAAGGCTTATTTAGCAGATTTAAACCAAAAATACGCTACTTATGGTGCGGACGTGACCTTCAACAGTACTAAGCGCGGTACCCAAACCGTTAAGGATGGCATTTTTGGCTGGTCAATCAATACCACGGCCGATGCGGCCAACTTGAGTACCAACATTCTCAAGGGTGCAAGTTTCACCCAGAAAGCCACCATCGTTGGCTCCGGACAGTCTTTGAAAAAGGGCAAACTCGGAACCACGTACGTGGAAGTTGATAAAACTAACCAACACATGTGGTACTACAAAGATGGTAAACTACAAATTTCTACCGACGTGGTAACTGGAAAACCATCGGGTGGCAATACTACGCCTACGGGAGTCTTTTACGTTTGGAATAAACAGCGTAACGCAACGCTGCGTGGTAAAAATGACGACGGCTCTAACTATGCATCACCCGTGAACTACTGGATGCCAATTGATTACACCGGGGTCGGCCTTCACGATGCTTCTTGGCAACCTAAATTTGGTGGCGATTGGTACAAGACCCATGGTTCACATGGCTGTGTCAACACCCCACCCGCAACGATGAAAAAATTATTCGAAGCTGTCCCAGTTGGAACTCCGGTAGTGGTATTCTAACGTCTTAATCTATGCTATTATTAAAAACAGATTAAGATATGGAGGGTAATCCATAATGTTATTAAAATCAATGGTTAAACCCAAGCAACGCCTAACTACCGTTCAAGAAGATGCCACGCTCGAAGAGGCACTTAAAATTTTAGAAGACTCGGGTTTTCGTTGCGTCCCCATTTTAGATAAAACGGGACGGCTCTTTCGCGGGAACATTTACAAAATGCACATTTATCGGCATAAGTCGCGGGGAGGATCAATGCAAGACCCGGTGACTAGTTTACTGAAAAACGCGACTAAGTACATTAACTTGAGTGCCGCGTTTTTCACCGTATTTTTTACCATCAAGGACTTGCCGTACATTACCGTTTTAGATGACAATAACTATTTTTACGGAATCTTAACCCATGCCCGGCTATTAGACGCCCTTTCCCAATCTTGGAACACTAACGTAGGGAGTTACGTAATCACGGTGGTTTCTAGTGACGAACGTGGCGATTTAGCCACTAGTGCAAAGATCATTACGAAGTACACCTCCATTGCGAGCGTCATTACTTTGGATTCCAACGAAGACGAATTAATTCACCGGACGCTATTCACTTTACCGGCGGGAGTACCACCTAAAAAGTTGCAGCGCATTATTAGCAATCTAGAACGGAAAGGCTTTAAAGTTCCCGAAGTCGAAGATTTGCAGTCGCACCGCCTTGCTTAAGTTTATAAGCATCAACTAAAAAAGGCGTCTCAAGAACTAAAAAATTCTTGAGACGCCTTTTTAATTTACAACGACCATTGAAATTTCAATAGTCTTTTATGTATTCGCCACCAAGCCCAAACTAACTTTGAGGGCTTCGTTGACGAGTTTCATTTTTTGGCCGTCCAGACGGCCAATTCGATCATGTAGACGTTGTTTATCAATTGTTCGAATCTGTTCCATTAAGATTACCGAAGCCCGTGGATTACCGGCTTCGCCTGCACGAATGGCAACGTGGGTGGGCATCTTCGGTTTAGTAATTCTAGTCGTAATGGCTGCAATGATTACCGTCGGACTGTAGTGATTCCCAACGTTATTTTGAATCACTAAAACCGGACGCATTCCCCCTTGTTCAGAACCAACAACTGGTGACAAGTCTGCATAGAACAAATCGCCGCGTTTTACCTTGGATTCGTCCACAGTGCCACCCCATATTCAATCTATTAATTTAATCACTACTTAACACGTTAAATACGTGTTCTTCACAAGCCGCTTCGCAGGATGTAAAATCCTGGGTAATCTTGGCGTTAATGTCCGCCATTTGTTGGTAGCCCGCCTTTAAGAGCTCCAAATGTTCTGCAGCATGACGCTCAAAAAAAGCATGAATCAACTGGTCACTTACCCCAGTGGGTTCAACTTCAAACATTTCACAATAAATCTCTTTTTCAACAGATATATCCCTTAGTTGATTACTCATTAGGCTCGCTCTCCTGTATTCCTGATTATTACTTTCATTCTACCATCAATGAAATTATTTTACTATATCATTATTCTTATAGACCCGCGGAATCCGCTCCGTAAAGCCACATGTGATTTCATAATTAATTGTTCCAGCATAATCAGCAATGTCCGTCATGCTAATACTTTTCCCTTGCGATTTCCCCGCTAAGATTACCGAGGTTCCCGCCGGATATTCATGCGGAAGGCGAATCATTAACTGGTCCATGCAAACTCGGCCCACGATTTCACAAAAATGCCCGTCAACTAACACGTGGAACCCTTGTAAACAGCGGGGATACCCATCGGCATAGCCAATTGGAACTGTCCCAATCCATTCGTCTTGTTCAGCAGTGTAAGTTGCTCCATAGCTTACCGAACGCCCCTTTTTCAACAGCTTAGAAAATGAAAGCTGGGACTCTAACGTCATGGCTGGCTGCAAATCATACGGTGGTTCCAAAACGGTTCCGGACGGATTCATCCCATAAATTCCGACCCCAAACCGGATTAGGTTACCGTTGCAAGCTGCGTGCCATAGACTAGTTGCTGTATTAGAAACGTGAACGTAGCGAGGCTTTTCTGGCAAAGTGTCCACTAATTTATGAAAACGGTCCACTTGAAGATTGAAATAAGTGGGATCCTTTTCATCCGCGGTTGCAAAGTGTGTAAATACACCTTCAAAAACAAAACGCGGATCATTGGTGAGCAACTCCGCCGCCTGATTAAGGCCATCTGACTCTTGAAAACCAATCCGTCCCATTCCAGTGTCTAACGCCAAATGAACCTTTAACGGATGTTCTGCCGTTAACTGGGGAGCCGCCTTAGTCAACCACTCCACGTCTCCCACGGTTAAAGAAACGTTCTTTTCAGCAGCTAAAGCCGCCCACTTTACGTTAGTGATTCCTAAGACTAAGATTGGTTCAGCAAAACCCGCCTCTCGCAGGGTCAATGCCTCGTCTAAAATTGCCACGCAAAAACCGGTGGCGCCCGCTTGTTCAGTATACCGGGCCACCGGAATCAGTCCATGACCGTACGCATCCGCCTTGATCACGGCAAATAACTCGCTTTGCGGATCTAAACGTTCAATTTCCTTTTTTACATTTTGCCGAATTGCCGCCGCATCGACTACTAGCCGACTTGCGCGATGCCATCCTTCAACCATTGTTAATCCCCCTCTAAGATTACCTGTGTTACGACATGGTGTTTTGAATGCGAAATCGACACGTGCGCAACTCCTGCAAAGGGATGGTTGCTAATTACTGGTCGACCGTTGTCGTCATACTCAACTTCAATATCTTGAAAATTAAGCTTTTTTCCTAATCCCGTACCGTATGCTTTACTATAGGATTCTTTAACTGAAAAATGGCCAGCCAAAAATTCGTACGCTCGCTGACCGCTCTTACCTGCCAATTCGGCTTGTTCTTTATCTGTTAACACTTTCTTGATAAAAGACGTTGGATTGTGCAACGCTTTAAATCGATCAATGTTGGTAATGTCGATGCCAATTCCGTAGATCATGTGAATCCTCCCATTGTCGTCATTTATTGTATCAAACTTGCCTTTGAAAAAACATCCCATCTTAAGCCCTTCATGGCAAGCTTTACATACTAAACGGCTTTTTCAGCTACCCCCGCTAGTCCTAAGCTAAATTGGTAAAGTTTTTCTAAAACTGTGAAAACAAAAAATGAGGCCTGAAATCAAAGCTCCAGTAACCTCATTAAATGTTTAAACTTTATTTTTCTTTAATTACAAAGTGGCGCTTATTACCGCCCTTGTTGTTATCTTGCCGGTGGTTTGAACCTGCGTGGCGGTCATCCCGGTCCCGACGATGGCCGTTCTTGCGGTCGTTCCATTTACCACCGTTACCGTTGCGCCGATAGCCGTTGCCACCACCATGGCGTCGACCGCCGCGGTAGCCGCCACTCTTATGGTTACCGCTCTTCTTGCGTGGTAATGGGCGTTCAGGGGTAATTTTAACCTTAATCTCACTCGCGTCTGCCTTAGTTTCATCGTTCAATAAGGCAGCTACTAATGTACGCGCGTCGTATTGTTCTAATAAACGGTCTGCTTGTTCGCCAAACTTATCAACATCGGTCTTTTTAACCAATTCTTGCACGTTTTGTTCAGCCATTGCTGCCCGACCAATGAAGGCTTCTTCTTCTGTTGGTGGCTTTAATGGAAGCAAGCGTTTCTTCGTTAAACGTTCTACGTCTCGGAGGTAATCCATTTCCCAGTTAGTTACAAAGGTTACGGAAGTTCCGTGAGCACCGGCCCGACCAGTCCGGCCAATCCGGTGAACGTAACTTTCAGGATCCTGCGGAATGTCGTAATTATAAACGTGAGTCACCCCAGAGATATCTAATCCCCGAGCCGCAACGTCAGTAGCAACCAAGATGTCCAACTGTCCATCGCGGAATTGATGTAAGATATTCATCCGACGTTGTTGGGTTAGGTCTCCATGGATTCCCGCTGCGTTATAACCGCGAGCAACTAATCCCTTAGCCACTTCGTCAACTCGGCGCTTTGTCCGACCGAAGACTACTGCCAACTTAGGTGATTGTACGTCAATAATCCGGGTTAACATATCAAATTTTTCAAATTCTTTAGAACGAATGTAGTACTGATCAACTAAATCAGCGGTTAGTTCTTTTGACTTAACCGTCACCTGTTTAGGATCAGTCATAAACTTAACCCCAATCTTTTTGATTGGTGCGGGCATCGTTGCTGAGAATAGTAACGTTTGTCGTTCGCTTGGGGTTTGTTCAATAATTTTTTCAATATCTGGTAAGAATCCCATGTCCAACATGTCATCTGCTTCGTCAAGGACCAGGGTTTTAACGTGGTCTAAGCGAATAGTGTGTCGGCCAATGTGATCTAAAAGTCGGCCGGGAGTCCCCACAACAATTTGTGGGTGGCTCTTCAACGCATTGATTTGCCGGCGAATGTCTGCTCCACCATACACAACTTGAACTTTAGCTCGCTTGTACTTACCCAATTTAAAGATTTCTGCTTGGGTTTGGGCAGCTAATTCACGCGTTGGTGAAACGATAATTGCTTGAATATTAGGATTATCTAGGTCAACATTTTGTAAGATTGGCAATCCAAACGCAGCCGTTTTTCCGGTTCCGGTTTGTGCCTGTCCAATAATATCTTTCCCCGCTAAGACATCGGGAATTGTTTCAGCTTGGATTGGAGTGGGTTCATCGTATCCATTGTCTAAAACAGCTTTCAAAATGTTTTCTTCCAACCCTAGTTCGGTAAATTTCAAATATAATTCCTCCTAAATTTCTGCTACTGCATCAAAGAAAATCCGTCTTTTAGGGCAAAGCCCACAGTAACAATCATGTAAACATAACTTTATAATCATACACCCGCGAAGTGGGATTAGCAAATAAAATAGAGAGTGGAAGCCCTTGACCAGGGGTTAAGGACTAACTTAATTTAGGGCTTAATCGCGGGTTAGGCGATTGAAGCCTAAATTAGATTAGCCGCAGAACCCTAAGGGCTGGAACTCGTTTCCAAATATAGAGAGTGGAAGCCCTTGGCCAGGGTTTGAGGACTAACTTAATTTAGGGCTTAATCGCGGGTTAGGCGATTGAGTTCTAAATTGGGTTAGCCACAGAAAACTGGGGCCTGGAGCTCATTTCCTTTCTCTACCATCGCGTGCTTTTTACCCTACAAAAAAAGACCGGGTTTCTCCCCGGCCTATGCTTCGTTATTTAAGCTGTTCAACCACTTTTTCCAAATGAATCCCGTGGCTGGCCTTTAATAGTACACAGTCATCAGCTTTAATCATTTGTTGTAAATCAGTAGTTAATTGCGGAAGTTCGTTTGCGTCGTATAAATGAACGGCTTCTGCTGGATAAATTTCTTCGTCAACCAGCCGTTTTCCTAACGCACGCATATGCTGGCCCACGAGAAATACTTCTTCGAATTGAGCCGGATTTAAACTGTCCGCTAATTGGGCATGCATTTGGTCGGCATTCTCTCCCAGTTCTAACATATCTCCCAGAACCACAAACCGGCGCCCGGTCTTCTTAGTATGTGCAAAGGAGTTTAACACTGCTTTAGCTGCCGTAGGATTAGAATTATATACGTCACTTAAAATTCGTTCTCCCTGCCGGCCTTTTAGCCATTCGGTCCGGTTCTTGGTTAAGTTAAAATCTGCCAATGCACGAGCACTGTCCGCAACTCCGACGTGGTATCGATCACCTACCGTAATGGCTGCCAACGCATTTTTTACGTTATATTCGCCAATAATTGGTAATTTAACCTCCACTTCGGGGTCCAAATTAGTCTTAAATGATGTTTCAGTATCGGTACCTGCTACATCGGATGCGAATACGTCGTTTTCATTTTTCATCCCAAACGTACGTTGTTCAACATCCACCGCCTTGGCCCGCTCCGCTAGTAACGGTTCGTCACCATCGTAAATAAAGCAACCGTCTTCCTTTAAACCGTCCGTAATTTCCATTTTGGCATCCGCAATCCGGTCTCGCGTCTTAAAGAATTCAATGTGGGCTTCGCCAATCATGGTAATTACCGCGATGTCCGGTTGGACTAATTCACTTAAGAAATGTAATTGTCCGGGGCGGTCCATCCCTAATTCAACCACTAGAACCTCAGTATTCGCGTTCATTCCCAAAATGGTGATTGGAACTCCAATTTCGTTATTGAAGTTGGCTTCCGTCTTCACCACGTTAAATTCGGTCGCCAAAATGGCGGCAGTCATGTCCTTCGTCGTAGTTTTTCCGTTACTTCCCGTAATTGCCACAACTTTGGGATTGATTTTATCTAAGTAGTATTTCGCTAATTTTTGCAACGCAGCCAGCGGATCTTCCACTTCAATACTTGGCAAATCTGCCGGGCGGGTATCTTCATGATCCTTCGCCCATAACGTTGCAACCGCGCCAGCCTGAATAGCCTGCTCAATAAATTGGTGACCGTCGCGTTGTCCCTTGATTGGAACAAACAAAGAACCCGGCGTTAATTGACGACTATCAAACTGGACACTGGTGACACTAACCTCATTCCATTGGTCCGGATACTCGTCTACTCCTAGAGCACGGGCAATTTCACTTAGTTGCATTTTCATATTTTTAAAGCTCCCCCTATTCAAACCTACCCTCAATTATACCATAGCCACCTTTTTGGTTACTAAGGCAACGGGTTCAAAAAAGCCCAGTAGATTTTACCAACCAATTCAATCTAGAAACATGCCGTCAAAATTAGCTTTGGTTAACAAAAACTGGACTTTCATCTCATTAGCTACTATATAAGTCGTTAACATTCCATTTACAGATAAATAACCTGCATTAGTACAAGGCTTCGGCATCAAATGCCTTGGGATTGGTGATAATAAAATGCCAATCCTGATTCCTTAAATTATATTTTAACACCGCGATTTGCTGCGCTTGGTTGTATAGTGATTCTTTACTACGCAACGTGGGGGCTAAATTACTATCACTAGCAATTAAAATTGGCACCCGCAGTTCGTGGTCTTGTTCAATGGCTTGATCAAAAGCAAAAATGACGCCTTCGCCAAGCACTGGAATTAGTTGCCTCACCATGCTGGCCGGCAATTCCGAGAAATGATTGACGCGCCGAAAAACCAAGCGGTGTTCGTTATACGTCTGTTCGGCATGCCGGATTACCGACTGGTTTAAAACTGCGTAAAAATTCTTTAGCCGCCGGTAGTAAGTTTTGACTTGGTTAGTCCCCACCTCTAAGTAAACGTAGTCGTTTTGCAGTTTGTACGAAAAGGGAGTGTCTAAATGACTCTTCATATGTCCCATGTACAGTAAATTAGCGATGTCATTGGGCGTTAATTCACTAAGTGCCTCTGCTTGAGAAAAATCGATCCAATTTTTACTGCTGTGCGGATCAAGCAAATACTGACTAATCGTCTTGGCATCGTTAATCTCGTTTAAAAAAGTATGGTTATCGATTGGAACGTCGTCACTAACTTCCCGGTTTAAAAGTAAAATATTGGTCGGCACCTGCAAAATTCCACTTAAGAAATCCTTGGCAGTAATTCCGCGCGAATAAATTAAGTTAACAATTGATTCTAAATGTACAAAAATATAGTCGTCACGCAACATGGACCCTTATCTCACTTTCAATTAAATGATTTCTTTGATTGATCAACTCACATTTTCTCCAGTCGAGCAATGCGATCTTCAATTGGCGGATGGGTATCAAACAAATGGGCTAACGAGCGCTTCTTTTTAAAAGGATCCGCAATGTACAATGCTGCGCTGCTCGGATCCGCTTCCTGCATCGGTTCGCTAGCTGAAATCTTTTTTAACGCGTTAATTAATCCCAATGGATTCCGCGTCAGTTCTACACTTGATGCATCAGCGAGATATTCGCGATTTCGGGAAAGAGCCAGCTGAGCAATCGACGTGGCAATTGGTCCTAAAATTACGAGTACCAACGCCAGCAACATTAAGATTGCCCTTAAACTGCTATCCTCATCATCGTCGCTGTCTCGGCGGCGGCCGCCACCCCACCAGAATGCATGCATCCCCCAGTTAACTAGCAATGAAACTGCTGCTGAAAGTGCCAACGCAATCGTAGAAAGGCGAATATCGTAATTACGGATATGTGAAATCTCGTGGCCAATCACACCTTCCATTTCTTCGCGATTTAAACGCGCCAAAATTCCGGTGGTTACCGCTACCGCTGCATTTTGCGGGTTATTCCCGGTAGCAAAGGCATTCGGGCTAGGATCGTCTACAATGTACACCTTAGGCATCGGAACCTTTCCTACTAGTGCCATATCTTCTACGATATGCCATAGCTCGGGATGGTCAGCTTCGCTAATTTCGGTCGCGTGGTTCATTCGCATTACCACGTTTGTCGAATTACTAATCATTAATCCCATGTAAACCGCAGCAATAATCGCCGCCATTACAACTCCCGCACTAGCGCTATTGTAAAACACGTAACCGACCGATGCTCCAATTAGGAGAACCAAAATCGCAAAACCAACCATTACGTATACGGTCTTGCGTTTGTTACTTGCAATTTGTTGATATAGCATTTATTTTCCCTCTTAAATAGCCTTATTTATCGAAAGAAACTTTAGGAGCAGCGGTTTCTTCTTCTGGAACTTGGAGGTAGTCCACCGCTTTAAAGCCCCCGATTCCCGCTACTAAATTGCTCGGGAAAGACTGTAGCTTAATATTATAACTAGCTACGCTTGAATTATACAATTGCCGTGAGTACGCAATCTTATTTTCGGTATTGGTCAATTCTTCCATTAACTTGTTAAATTCCTGGTTAGCTTTCAAATCTGGATAATTTTCTGAAAGCGCAAAAATACTTTTTAAAGTATCACTCAACTGGTTAGAAGTTTGCATTGCCGCTTGCCGTTGGGCAGTTGACGGTTCCGCCACCTTCGTTTGGTCAACCAACTGGTTACGTAATTCCACTACCTTACTTAAGGTTTCCTTTTCGTGGGTTGCGTATCCCTTAACCGTATTTACTAAATTAGGAATTAAGTCGTTCCGCCGTTTTAGCTGAACGTTAATTTGACTCCAAGATTCTTGCGTATAAGTCCGCGCCTTTACTAAACCGTTATACATCAACACAATTGCCACAACCAAGATTGCAACAATGATAATCCCAATGACCATTCCACTCATTATTTATCCATTCCTTTCAAAGTTACCTGATTACCTTAATAGTAGCAGACTGCCGCCAAAAAGCCACTAAATTAGCGGTTAAACTGTCGCGAAAACAGTTTTTGGACACTAGCCGGAGCTTCTTGGTGTTTCATTTCTTTAACTAACTTTCCCCGAATCATTAGTCGTCCCGCTCCGGTTGCATCACAAGTAACTAACGTAAGTAACTTTTGGTCCTTAACGTCGTCAATCACCTGTACATCCGTTGCTTTAATAAACTTCCGGGTGGTTACTTGATATTCGTAAATATTCTTTTCGTCCGTCAAATATACTTTTTGTCCCACCTTGGCCTTCCAATATAACGGCCCAAAGAGAACCTTCTTATCGATCATGTGGTGACCAGCCAGGGCGTAGTTACCCTTGCCCATCTTTTCATTTTCCTTAAGCGTTCCGGCTGCTAGCGCCAACGTCAAATTGTCGACTCCTTTACCAATTGGCAAATGAATCCCCACGTCCGGGTAGGCAATCTCACCAATTACCTTAATCCGCTTTTCCGACGCCCGGGCTTTAACCACCGTCTTCCAGTCTAGTGACTTGACCTTTGAAAAATTAAAATCAGCCTTCTTCTTTTCATTTTTAGTGACCACCTGTTCACTAACGGTGGGGTTGTACTGCGATACCATCCACGTTTTGATCTGTCGATTGAAAATTAATGCTAAACTAAAAATAACCACTAACGTTAACGCAATTGAACTAAGCCATTTTTTTAACTTACTATTCATCTTTTAGATCTCCAATATATATATTTTATTTTTGTGGTATTGTATATAGGTATACCTTTATTTTAGAAAGAAGGCTTTTAGATGTTTTCTCATCGAGAAGGACGAGCTAGAAAAAAACGCGAACCATGGCAGCAAAACCTCTTTGTACTATGGTTCGGAACGTTTATTGCCGGTATCGCATTTAGTGAGATTATGCCTTTTTTGTCCCTTTATGTCAATACACTCGGCAATTTCTCGAAATCTCAATTATCACTATACAGTGGACTAACTTATTCCTCAACCTTTTTAGTGCTAGCCATCATTTCTCCAATCTGGGGAAAGATTGCTGATAAACGAGGGCGTAAGCTGATGATCTTACGAGCTTCCCTCGGAATGGCGTTTGTTTTAGGCGCGATGGGATTAGTCCAAAATGTCTACCAACTAATCGGCCTCCGTTTGTTACAAGGGGTCTTTGCTGGTTACATTAGTAACGCAAACGCCTTAATTGCTACGGAAACTCCGAAAGAAAAAAGCGGGTACGCCCTCGGTTTCCTATCAACCGGTCCTGTATCCGGCTCCCTTTTAGGTCCCCTCGTCGGTGGAGCCCTCGCTTCCATCTTCTCTTATCGTATCACCTTTTTCATCACTGGAGCACTATTATTAATCGTGTTCTTCCTTAGTTTATTCTTAGTTCACGAACACTTTGTTCCAATCGAAAGCACGGAAGGTTCGTTAACTGCTAAAGACGTGGTACATAAGTTGAACCGACCGCAAGCAGTTTTTGGGATGTTTATCACCACCATGATTATTCAAGCTTCGAATAATTCCATCGCCCCAATTATTAGTTTGTACGTTAAGGAGCTGATGCATAACGGTGCCGGAGTTACCATGGTTGCCGGTTTAATCGCCGCCATCCCCGGGATTGCCAATATGCTTGCTGCTCCCCGGCTGGGTGAACTCGGCGACCGAATTGGAACCGAGAAAATTTTATCAGTCGCCTTCCTATTTGCAATGGTCCTTTACGTACCGATGGCGTTCGTGCCTTCAGTATTCTGGTTAGGTGTTTTCCGTTTCTTTATCGGCATCTCGGATGGTGCCATGTTACCAGCGGTGCAAAGTATTTTATCTAAGCGAACCCCTCCGGAAGTCACCGGACGAATTTTCAGTTGGAACCAATCTTTTCAGGCGTTAGGCAACATGATTGGTCCGTTATTAGGTTCGGCAGTTTCGGGATTGTTTGATTACAACGCGGTTTTCATTGCCACTTCCGTATTGGTATTAATCAACTTCCTCCTCTTCCGTTGGTTAAACGGCCGGTCCGTTGCTTAACAGTTCCTAGACTTTAAAGACTAATTACCATGACAAAATAAAAAGAGCTAATCCATGATGGATTAGCTCTTTTTTGCTTACCATTTGACTTAATATTAAGCCAAACCGTATTTCTTGTTGAACTTCGCAACCGTACCGTCGGCTTGTTGGAACTTTTGACGGCCAGTGTAGAATGGGTGAGAATCTGAAGTAATTTCAACCCGGATTAATGGGTATTCGTTACCATCTTCCCACTTGATTGTTTCAGAAGATGATGCAGTTGAACCTGATAAAAATTTGAACCCAGTTGCTGAATCTTGGAATACAACTGGATGGTAATCTGGATGAATTCCTTTTTTCATGATATTACGCTCCTTTGCCATGAATCATTTGCTGAATCATAGTTATTATAAAACCAACGACCACAATCATAGCATAAATTATCATTTCAAACAACCTCATTTAGGACTTTTTGCCGAAATTAAGGTTCTTCAGATTAGCGATAAACTCATCGTTATTCTTAGTATTTTTCATTAATTGTAGAATTTGTTCGGTGTATTCTAACGCGTCGCCACGCATGGACCGCCGGATGTTCCACAGCTGTTCTAAAACATCCCGTGAAATCATCAACTCTTCTTTACGAGTGCCGGATTGCCGAATATCTAATGCTGGGAAAACCCGCCGTTCTGCTAAGTTGCGGGATAATACCAATTCCGAATTTCCAGTCCCCTTGAATTCCTCGTAAATTACATCGTCCATGCGACTACCAGTATCGACCAGGGCGGTGCCAATGATGGTTAACGAACCGCCTTCTTCAATGTTGCGTGCCGCTCCAAAGAATTTCTTTGGCTTATAAAATGAAGCCGGATCGACCCCACCGGAAAGGGTGCGTCCGCTCGGTGCCGTAACTAAATTATACGCCCGGGTTAAACGAGTAATTGAATCTAGTAAAATGACCACGTCTTGTTTGTCTTCAACGAGACGCATTGCCCGTTGTAAAACCAGCTCAGAAACCCGCGTATGGTTCCGGGGTTCTTGGTCAAAAGTTGAATAGACTACTTCACCATCAATCGAGCGTTCCAAGTCGGTCACTTCTTCGGGTCGCTCATCAATCAGCAGAACGATTAACTTCGCGTTAGGATGGTTCTTACTAATTCCGTTGGCAATGGCCTTCAACAACGTCGTTTTTCCAGCTTTAGGCGGTGCGACTACTAATCCCCGTTGACCAAATCCAATCGGCGCAAACAAGTCCACCAACCGTGTTGATAACACGTCTGGCGTAGTCGCTAACGTCAGTTGTTGGTTTGGGTAAATTGGCGTTAAGGCTGGGAAATGTGGCCGTTGTTTAGCTTCTTCAGGATCCTTATTATTCACCGAAGTTACCCGCATCAATCCGTAATAACGTTCGCCTGGCCGCGGATGCCGCGCTTCGCCGCCCACTAAATCTCCGTTTCGCAAACCAAACCGGGTGATCTGGGAAGCTGAAATATAAATATCTTCTTGGGAAGAGCCGTAATTAATCGGACGCAGAAAACCGTAGCCTTCGTTGCCGATTATGTCGAGGACTCCTTCCATTTCAACAAATGACTGCTTTTTGGCCTGAGCACGCAAAACAGCCAGTGACAATTCCTTCTTGTTCATCTGGCTGTAGTATGAAATCTTGTATTCACGCGCAAGGTTGTAAATTTCTTTGAGAGTCATTTCTTGTAAATCATTCATCGTTAAAAATTTATCCATGAATATTAACTCTCCTAATTGTTAATTCTAAAGCGATTGATCCGCAGTAATTTCCACGTCCGCACCTAGTTTAGTCAATTTCTTCACTAAACTATCGTAACCCCGTAAGATGTTGTCTGCTTTGGTGATCGTAGTGGTACCGTCCGCCATGAAAGCAGCAATCATCAAACAGGCCCCGGCCCGGATTTCGCCCGCTTCCACGTTTGCACCATACAATTGGTCGGTGTAGTCGACGTAAATTACTCCGTCGGCGTGCTGAATGTTGGCTCCCATCTTTTGCAATTCCGAAACGTGTTTTACCCGTTCTGGATAAATGTGGTCGTTAACCACACTGCGTCCTTGAGCCTTTAGTAGCGAGGCGGTTAGCGGTTGTTGCAAATCGGTTGCAAACCCCGGGAATGGATTAGTATTGACCTCAATCCCCCGCATCTTTTCTACCTTTGGTACGTAGATCTTGTCCCCGTCAATTTTCAAATCCACTCCCAATTCAATCATCTTGGAAGTGAAGGATTCGAGATGTTCGGGAATGATGTTATTAACTAAAATCCCATCACCCACGGCAGCTGCTAAGGATAGGTATGTACCCGCTTCAATCCGGTCTGGAATAATGGTATGGGTCGCCGTGGAAACAAGCTTGTCGACCCCTTCGATCCGGATCACGTCCGTCCCGGCCCCCCGAATCTTAGCCCCCATGTTATTTAAGAACATGGCTAGGTCAATAATTTCAGGTTCCCGAGCGGCATTTTCAATGGTGGTAACTCCTTGAGCTTTTACCGCTGCTAAAATTACGTTAATGGTGGCTCCAACAGAAACCACGTCTAAAAAGATGTGGGCCCCGTGCAATCCCCGCTCGTAAGCAGAAATGTAAACCGTGTCCTCATCTTCAGTAACGTTAGCTCCCAGAGCCTTGAACCCCTTAATGTGCTGATCAATTGGTCGCGGACCAATGTTATCACCACCGGGGAAAGTAACGGTGGAACGCTTGAAGCGTCCTAAAAGCGAGCCCATAAAGTAGTATGAAGCTCGTAAACTCTTAATCGCTTTACTTGGTAGTGGGTTTTCGACAATTTCCGTCGGGTCGATTTCCATCACGCCATCTTTAAAGGTTGAATGAACATTCATTGATTCAAGAATAATCATTAAGTTATGGACGTCAAGTATATCGGGTACCGAATCAAACCGCACTGGGGTGTCCGCTAAAATGGCCGCCGGTATTAGAGCAACCGTACTATTTTTTGCTCCGCCAATGGACACTTCTCCAGTCAGTCGCTGTCCACCCTTGATTATCATTTTTTTCATGGTTTTTCCTCACATAATGAACTTAAAGTACTTAAAACTAAGGAATGTATTTTACAGTCAACTTCAATCATAAATAATTTGTTGCAAAAATACAACCACAAGCCTTCACCTATTAAAAAAACTCAAACATCCTTATGTAAAAACGAGGCCGGAAACCTAGTCCGACCTCGTTGAAGTAGTAGTTAGTAAACTAATTATTTACTTTGGTTAGCGGCCGCAATAAATGCCTTGAATAATCCTTCCGGACGTTGTGGCCGTGAAAGGAATTCGGGATGGTACTGTGAAGCAACGAAGAAGCGCTTGTCCGGAATTTCAATTACTTCTACAAGGTGGTTATCTGGTGAAGTACCTGAGAATACCAATCCCTTAGCTTCCATTTCAGCACGGTATTGGTTGTTAAATTCAAAGCGGTGACGGTGACGTTCTTGAATCAATTCTTGATTATCGTACGCCCGGGCCGCAACGGTACCTTCCTTCAACTTGCATGGGTATAAACCTAATCGTTGGGTTCCCCCAAGGTCTTCGACATCCTCTTGGTCCGCCATCAAGTCAATGATGTTGTGTGGCGTGTTAGGATTCATTTCTGCAGAGTTGGCATCTTGGTAACCTAATACGTTACGCGCGAATTCCACGCTGGCCATTTGCATTCCCAAGCAGATTCCTAAGAACGGCACGTCGTTTTCCCGAGCGTATTGAATTGCGTCGATCATTCCTTCAATTCCCCGGTCTCCGAAGCCGCCGGGCACGATGATTCCGTCTTGGCCAGCCATCAATTCAGCAACGTTTTCCTTAGTAATTTTTTCTGAATCAAACTTCGTGATCTTAATGTCCGCATTCACAACGTAGCCCGCGTGTTTCAAGGCTTCGTTAACTGAAATGTAGGCATCTTGCAAAGCAACGTACTTACCAACCAACGCGATGTTAATCGTGTGGTCAAGGCGGTTGTTTACGTGATCAACGAGGTCCGCCCACTTAGCCATGTCCGCTTCTGGAACGTCTAAGCCAAAGTGCTTAACGACAATTTCATCCATTTTTTGGCGTTTTAGATTTAACGGAATTTCATACAAACTTGCCACGTCTTTAGATTCAATTACCGCTTCAGGCTCAACATCACAGAAAGCAGCGATCTTCGAACGCATGCTGTCCGTAATATCTTCTTCAGTACGGACTACCAGCATGTTTGGCTGAATTCCTAAACCACGTAATTCCTTAACACTATGTTGGGTTGGCTTAGTTTTCATTTCACCAGCCGCCTTAAGGTAAGGTACCAACGTAGTGTGGATATAAAATACGTTTTGGGCACCCGCTTGGCTCCGCATTTGCCGAATTGCTTCTAAGAATGGCAAGGATTCAATATCCCCAACCGTTCCACCGATTTCGGTAATGACGATATCTGAATCCGTAACGGTTCCAGCACGCATGATTTTTTCCTTGATTGCGTCAGTGATGTGCGGAATTACTTGGACAGTTGCGCCAAGATAATCTCCGTGCCGCTCCTTACGCAATACTTCCGAATAAATTTTTCCAGTGGTAACGTTAGAATACTTATTTAAGTTAATATCAATAAAACGTTCATAATGTCCTAAATCCAAGTCCGTTTCTGTACCATCATCGGTAACAAAAACTTCCCCATGTTGGTACGGACTCATCGTTCCTGGATCAACGTTAATGTACGGATCAAACTTTTGAATTGTCACCTTCAAACCGCGATTTTTCAACAACCGTGCTAAAGAAGCTGCAACAATCCCCTTTCCTAAAGATGAAACCACTCCACCTGTAACGAAAATATATTTGGTCATCAAAACTCTCCTTTTCTAACATTTCTAACTGGTTAACTATTGGAAACCTGAAAGCGGATTTTATCATCGGGTAACCCTCACCCAACAATAAAAATACCCCCTATTCCATGAATAGGGGGTATTAACCGTTCATTGTCCGCTAAACCCAATCAGGTTTACCGGAGCCCAAAAAATATAATACCGAGTAATCAACCATAAGTCAAGCTGATAATTTACTCTTCTTCATCATCATTTAATTCTGTTAATTGACCTTCAATACCGTCAGGAAGCGTGTCGTTATCATCATCGCTAGATAAATCCTCATAAGTTGGATCATCGGCATCCGCGTCATCAGCGGCGGTAACGTCTTCGTCTTCTGGGTCGTCTGCATCGTAATCAATTACGTCGTCATCATCGGCGGCGTCAGCCAGAAAGGCGTTGACCCGTTTACGTTTTTTACGTACCGGACGATCTTCGTCTTCGTCTTCTTCAGTGTGAATTAGGGCTTCATCAATTGATTCAAATGGGTACCATGTCCGAAGTCCCCAGGTGTTTTCACCAAGGGAAATAAAACTGCCGTCAATATTTAAATCAGTGTAAAATTGCGATAACCGATTCCGAAACTCTTCGTCCGTCTTTTCCAAGTAATTTTGAACTGCATTAGCTAAATCAACGAATGCCATTGGTTCACCATTCTTAGCTAAGATGGCGTGAGCAACTTCGATCATCGAGAGTTCGTCTTTGTTTTGACCCTTAAAAATTTCTAATTCCAACTGGTGCACGTCCTTTCCACAGTCTGTCCTTAATGATACTACACTCAGGCCGTAAATTGCAATCGGATTTTATAGTTACCAATCAGCTGTTTACCTGCTAAAAGTTGGTAATCAATGTTCACTTGACCTGCCAACGGTTCGTTTTGGAGTTGCACATCTAACAAAGGGGTGACCGTTTCAATTGGGAACAGTCCGTACGGGGTGCGGTAACGCGCTTCAATCCGTTTCCCACTTGCAAACCGAAGCCGCATTTCATTTTCAGCAGCTCGCGTTAGTAAAACCGTTCCTTCGCCGTCAATTTTCATGGTAACCGGAATTTTCTGTCCGCTTTTTTCGTCTACTTCTTGGTACCGTAAGTAAATTGAATTGCCCATTTGAAATACTTGTCCTGGTTCATCGAAAACTAGGTGGTTTTTTTCACCTTCTTGTTCAATAAACGTTTCTAAATGGATCGCAATTGGAATTCCATTATCTAGTGCCATTTGAATGCTCCTCTTCCTTTCACTTTATTACCATGCCAATTATAATTCATTTTACATATAATTGTACTATTCTACCGTTCAACTTTTACAAGCTTTAGCGAAAACTAGTATAATTCTAAGTAAAGGATTTATTTAATAAAAATCAGGAAGGTGGCATCATGGCCCTTAAAAATCAGCGCCTGCCGATGGAAAAAGTTTTTCGTGATCCCATCCATGATTACGTTTACGTCCAAGACCAAGTAATTTTGGATCTGATTAACACGAAAGAATTCCAACGGCTTCGCCGCATTCATCAGTTAGGAACTACTTCATTCGTTTTTCACGGCGCGGAACACACCCGTTTTTCACATTCTTTGGGTTGTTACGAAGTAGCCCGGCGCATTGTTGAAAACTTTGAACGGAATTACCTTTCCAAAAACCCTAACGATGGATTATGGCGTAAAGAGGAACGTTTGGTAACCCTTTGCGCAGCGTTATTACACGACATTGGTCACGGTGCTTATTCACACACGTTTGAGCACATTTTTCACACCAATCACGAACAAATTACTACCCAAATCATTACGGACCCGACTACGGAAGTTAACCAGGTTTTACGACAAATCAGTCCAGATTTTCCGACCCAGGTTGCTGCCGTTATCAGTCACGATTACCCGAATCCCCAAGTGGTGCAATTGATTTCTAGTCAAATTGACGCCGATCGGATGGACTACTTGCTTCGGGATTCGTATTACACCGGGACAAACTACGGTACCTTTGATTTAACCCGTATTTTACGGGTAATGCGTCCCTACTCAAAAGGGATTGCCTTTCAAATTAGCGGAATTCACGCGGTTGAAGACTTTATCGTCAGTCGTTTTCAAATGTACGTCCAGGTTTACTTTCATTCCGTTTCACGGTCCATGGAAGTCATTCTCGGGCATTTGCTTGCCCGGGCACACCAGCTGTACTTAGATTCAGCAACCCCGTGGCAGCAGGCCCCACAATTTTTAATGCCCTTTTTCAACAAGCAATTTACTTTAAGCGACTACTTGAAATTAGACGACGGGGTACTTAACACCTACTTCTTGCAATGGGAAGATTCAGAAGACCCCATTTTAAACGACCTAGCTAACCGCTTTTTAAACCGGACCCCGTTTAAATCGGCCCGCATCAGTAACCAAACCCGCGCACTTTTACCAGAATTGAAACAGTTAGTGGCTGCAGCAGGGTTTGACGCGGAATACTACACTGCCGAAAACGATAGCTACGATCTGCCGTACGACGCTTATGACCCTACGTCGCAAAAGCCCCGGACCCAAATTGAATTGATGCAGGCCGACGGTTCCCTAGTGGAGCTTTCCACGGCTAGTGATTTAGTTCGGGCCATCTCGGGCAAAGTTTCAAGCGACGAACGGTTCTATTTTCCAAAGGAAATGCTCACTAGCAACACTGAAAACTTGTTCTCAGCTACTTTTGAAGCATTCCAATCACACATCAAAAATGGCATCATCAATTAGGAGGATGATCATGAGTATTAAATTAGTGGCCATTGATTTAGATGGCACCCTATTAAACGATAATAAACAACTGACCGAAGAAAACATCGCTGCCATTAATGCAGCTTCTAAGATGGGCGTTAACATTGTTTTGTGTACCGGACGCCCCATCACTGGGATACAACGCTACTTAGCCCAACTTGAACTCCAAAACGAAAAGGAGTACGCCATTACTTATAACGGCGGGCTTGCTCAGACCATTAACGGGGAAATTTTAATTAAACACACCTTAAGTTTCCAAGACTACCTGGCTGCCGAAGCCTTCAGTCGCCAAGTGGGCGTTCATTTCCATGTGGATGGCAAGAACCATATTTACACCGCCAACAAAAATATTAGCCAGTACACGGTTGGAGAAAGTTTCTTAGTAGAAATGGGCTTACGTTACCGGAGCGTTGAAGAAATGAACCCTGATCTAGAAATGCCTAAGGTAATGTTTATCGACGATCCGAAGGTTTTAAGTAAGGCCCGTGACCAAATCTTCAATCGTTTCCAAGACGAATTTAGCGTGGTCCAAAGTGAACCTTACTTTATTGAATTAATGCCTAAAAACGTCAGCAAGGGCAATGCGGTCAAGGAATTGGCGGAACGCTTGCACCTTAGCCTTGACCAAGTAATGGCGATTGGTGACCAAGGAAACGACTTGTCAATGATTAAGACGGCCGGAATAGGGGTCGCGATGGAAAATGGAATTGACGAGGTAAAGAAAAATGCCCAGTTCATCACGGCTAACAATAATGAGAGCGGTGTGGCAAAGGCAATTAGAAAGTTTGTGATTAATAAATAAGAGCGCTCCGCACCCCCGGGTAGCCCTTGAGGACTAACGGAATTAGGGAATTAATCGCGGGTTTGGCGATTGGTTCCCTAATTTGGTTAGCCGCAGAGGGCTGGGGGGCTGAGCGCGTTTCGACTACGCTGCAGGTAAGCACCTGGATTAACTTTATTTTGGCCTTAATCGCGGGATTGGCGATTGAGGTCAAAATTTGGTTAACCGGAGAAGTTTGGTGGCTGGAACACGTTTCGACTACGCTGCAGGAGAACCACGGAATTAGGGAATTAATCGCGGGTTAGGCGATTGGTTCCCTAATTTGGTCAATTGGTCTAATATTCCCCCTCCCAGAAATTACCCAACTACGTTATTATATAATCAACTTTTATCATTGGTCGCGCACAAAAACTTAAGTCGATCGTACATGAAGGAGGTTCGCTTAATGGGACATGGCTCACAATTTTTTAAAAAAATCTTAATCATCTATATAGTTGCTAACCTAATCGTAATGGCACTTAAAGCCTTCACTCCATTAGGTCAAAACAGCATTTTCAACCTGCTTGCTTTCGTGATCTTGTCCATTTTCACCGTTTATTTACTTTATTTATTAATAAAAATGGGCAAGAAACTATAACTTTAAAATCAACGGCATCTTCATCCGCTAGCGGGGGGCCTCCCCCGTTTTTTGATTACTGACGTTGAAATCGTTCTCAAACTATGTATAATTAATGTACACGAAGGAATGATTATGATGAATAACACGGAACAATTAAGCATCGCCGTTAATGAATCAGCAATTCGGTACGCACTTTTTAGCGACCAGGGTGAATTGAAGGTACGTAAAAGCGTCCCCACTCCTACTGATAACATTGATAATTTTTTAAAAGCCATTTATCACATTGTTGAAGAAAACCAAAAAAATATCTACGGCATTGGAATTAGCGTTCCTGGTCAAGTGGATCAAGCGGATGGAATCATCTACCAAGGTGGTTCTCTACCGCTTCTTCATGGACTAAGTTTGGGCAAAATTATCGCTGCGCGTTACGACCTTCCCGTTGCCATGCAAAGCGTTGGAATCTGTGCAGCAACCGCCGCTCACTGGAATGGAAACTTACGTAACATTCACAACGGTGCAGCCCTAATCCTCGATGATGGCGTAGGTGCTGGGATCATTTTAAACGACCGGATTTTTACCGGCAATCACCTGGAAGCTGGGGCTTTAGGGATGATTTTAGCTAATCCGCAAACTGATGATCCTTCACCATCCCAAATTATGTTTAACGCATGTTCTGCCACTAAAATGGTGCAAAAAATCGGGAACGTTTTGCAACTTTCCGACCCTAACGACGATACCAAGGTCTTTAAAGCTATTGAAAATGGCGAAGCCAACGCTCGCGAACTTTTTAATGAGTATTGCCGCAACGTTGCTTACATGATTGCCAATACTCAGGCAGTGCTGGACTTGAACAAATACGTGATATGCGGACGGATCAGTACCCAGAGCATTTTGGTTCCCGAAATTAACCATCAGCTTCAGGTAATTCGGGACAGCTTCTCACTTTTAAAAGAAACTCTGCACATGCCAAATGTTGAAACTTCAGTTTTTAAACAGGATACCGACCTTTACGGTGCTTATTACTTTGCATTATCCCAATTCGATTTTAAAAAGTTACAGGAAGATGCAGCTCAAGACACGTCATTGCCAGATTAATAGTAATTGCGTGTGCCCTAAATTTCCCTTGAAATTATTAAAAAGTGAGACTGAAAAAAGCTCCAAAATCCTTCTCAAGGATGAAACTTTTTGAAAAAACATTTTGGTGCGTTAACTTGAATAGAGTCAAAACATCCGCCAAAAGTCCGTTGATTCCACTCAACCCCAAAAAGAGACCATTATGCCAAGTTCAGGCATAATGGTCTCTTTTCAGTTAATACTTACAAACTCCCCAACTTGGGGTTGTACGCTCATTTTTATTTAAGCTCATACCGATCTGCAAAACGAACGGTAATGACCTGTTCAATCATTTCTTCTTCAGTGCGGTGGTCTTCAGGGTTTAATTGTCGTTTATTATTTTCGGATAAAATAGCAATTAACAGCTCTAACATTAAATCTCGGCTACCGGCCAAATAGTTTAATCTAGGAACTCCATTATTATTAGCTATTAGCAGGCAAGCACCCGCTTCGCCGAAAAAGTCATCTATTATCTCACCATTTTGGGAAATAATTATGTTTTGCGCCTCGGGATGTTTAATTAAGCATTCGTAAATCGCATTCAAGTAGGGGATTAAGGTAGCATCTTCTCCCACTTGGTAAGTATCATATCCCTTTCGAGCTAAGGTCCGTTGTAAACTTATCTTAAAGTTGGACCTTGGTACAAAAAAGAAGTTGTGAGAAAATGGTCTCTCTTCTCCTAAATCAAAGTTAGGAAAATTAATTAACACCGAGCCACCGCCACTAAGTACGATTTCGTTAGCTCCGTACATTCCGTGGTCCACTAAAGTGGCCGAGTTTACTTGGTTCCTATCTTGGTCATAAAAAAGCAGTTGTTGGGTTTCTTCGTCAAAATCCCAGTAGTGACCTTCCGGAGGGATAAACCCTACTTTTGTGGGCACAATAATGCTACCGTCTTTTTTGAAGATAAAACTTGTAAAACCAACTTTATCGTCTGCGTTGCCACCTAGATAGAGCACTCCCCGATCCCAAGGGACGTCCCGATCTGCAAGCTGCCAAAACCATATCTTGTCACAAATTAATTTTCTGAATTCACCAATTTTCAACACGCTTCCTCCTCATTGGTGCCTAGCTCAACGCTACAAGCTAAAAACACTAGGGCTTCCTACTTAAATACACATCGATCACTAAATTGTTCGTTGACAATCTGTTCTGCCATTTCAATTTCCGAACGCTGATCATCCGGATCTAATTGACGCAAATTGTTTGTGAATAAAATCTTAATTAATAACTCTAGGACTATTTCACGGCTACCAACGCAGTAATCAAACGAAAAGCCTTCTCCGTAGTTGGCAAGTAATAGTTGATCATCCTGCGGGGAGGATTCAACTTCCAGCTCTCCACTTCGGGAAATGACCACCTCTTCGAGTTCGGGATGGTTAATTAAATTTTCGTAAGCTTGGTTGAAAAATGCTATTAACGTATCTGCATCATCTAGCCAATACGTATTGTATCCCATCCGGCTCAGTACTCGTTGTTTCTCGATATCGTATTGTGTCCGTGATACAAAAAATCCTCTTTGCGTAACCGGTACGTTTGTTTCTACGCCATAATCAAAGAAATTAACCAACATTCCGTTGCCATCCGCAAAGTCAATTACCCTAGCTCCATACACCCCAATTTTAGGCAGGCCAGCGAATACTTTGGGGTTTCGATCCTCATTTAAGAACTCAATTCGTTGTTGTTCTTCATTAAAGTTCCAATAAATAAATTCTGGAGGTACGAATCCTATCTTAGTAGGAAAGTCAACTTTACCGTCTTTCGTAAACTCTAATGCAACAAAGCTAAAGCCTTGGTCTTCACCAGATCCCAAAAAAAATTCTGCGGGCCTTTCATGGTAGTTTACGTTTACCGTATCCCAAACCTTCCAAATCCATAATTTACCGCAAATAAGATTTTTTAATGTATGTTTATCCAAGGTGAACTCCCCTTACTTATGCTTAAACCACGCACTACTCTGTTCTTGAAATCCCTTGAAAACGGTAGTAACTTTCCGGCCATGAACCAGGCGGTCCGCAAAGTAACGATACGCCACGTAATTGCCAATTTCCATTTCAAATGGCCCAAGTCCAGCATGTTCGTCACCTTGGTGCACTTTTAATTGTTCGTCAGTAATTAGTTTTACCATAATTCCTAGGTATTCAATTAATACCTCGCGAGTTCCCCCAATTACTCCAATGTTTAAAAGGGTGCGTAAGGCATTTTTAGCACTAAATTCTTTCATATACTGAGGTGAAGCGTTATTAGCTACAATATCCACATCGCCTAACCGCTTCCATTCGTCACCAATGTATAGAATACCGTCTTCGATTTCGTCAAAGGGGTAATTTAGCATAACCACGTCTTTTGCATCTGTTAAAACTGCCTTTTCAATTTCTGGATGGGCTTGCAAAAAGTCGTACGCCATTAAAAAGCGGTAAAAGTAGAGGGTCAAGTTTGGATAATGTTCAAAAAGTTTCATATTCACGATATGTAAATTATCTTCGTCTCCACCTTCTGAACTATTAGTGAGGACGTAAAATGGCACTCCATAACGCGCTAAAGAGGCAGTTTGTTCCTGAACCTCTTCTGCAATATTAACATTTTGATTTTCATACAGATGAAAAATATTGTCCATATTCACGATAAACTCGGTAATGACTACGTTTGGTTCAACTTTCATTAGCAATTGCTCCTTCACTTTATACGTCGGTTATATATAAATCAATTTGACGCCGTTAACTATAACAAGTATAAACATATTTCCAACGCCTGTCTACTTGAGAGTGGATAAAAGTTGCGTAATTTAAGGTTAAATTTCCCATTACGCCTGATTACGACGCTAATTGCAGATTTTAAGTTAACTGGAACAACCGGGAACCTAAAGCGTTGGACCACTAAAAAATACCCCAAGTCCGCTAACAGCAATTTTGCCATCATTAAACTTGGGGTATTTAAAATTTTGTACAACCATTATGCTAACTAAGCCACCGCATGTTGCCGTTGACTATGTGCCAAAAAGGCCAGCCGCATAATTACTAAGTTCAACTTCTCTTCTAACTTTGCATCCACCCGTAAATATTTGCTTACACAATTATCCACTTGTTGATACAATTTGGTTTCCTTCAACGCTTGATCACTTGCACCATAACAATGATTGTAGTTTTGGTCCAGTTCTTCTTGTTCAAGCACGTCAGGAAAGTCGGTCTGGGTTCCCGGACCGTCATAGTAATCCACTAGATTAATATTGGTGTTTATACTCAAGAAAAATTCTTTCTTAGGAGTTCTTAACAGCTCAAATCCCAGCTCGGTATGGTTATCAGTGCTGATAACTAAGCCTTCATCATCATTCAGCGGTAAAAAGACGAAGTAATCGTGCCGGTTGCTGCTCCGAACGTCGTATTCCACTCCGTTTAATCCCGCGATTTTTTTGATGCAGCTGTCTTTATTGATTTCAATCGTTTTATCTTCTTGCATTACTTTAGATAAAACATCATATTTAAAAATCATTTTTCTTCCTCCAAAAAATAACCATAAATACTGGAACAGAAGAAATTATACTCCGCGCATTTAAAAAATCAACCGTTGTAATCTGAATGTAAAATATGTTTTTCATCCGCCGGCTTTTTCTTAAACTAGCGCTAATCTACCTAGTTATTTAACCGGCTTACTTGCGGGGTTCTGGTCAAAGTATACCGCCATCAAAAAACGCAGCAACGTCAAGTTAAGTTTCTGGGCATCTTCGCCTTCAAAGCCTAAATAATCCCCTAGATAACGGTCGGTCATTTCATACGTGGTCCCGTGCATGATTTCTTCGTCACTAGCATGGTGGTACTTCCGGCTAAATTCGCCAATTGACGGACCAGTGAATAAATCTAAAAAGTCGGTTTCGTTACCCACGCCGTCTTCAATTCCAATTACGCCCTTATCAACATCAACGTCAAAATAAAACTCACTTAATGGAATTTGAAAAACGCTAAAACCATCAAAGGTGTTGCCATCGGAAGAAAACACAATCCCCTTCCCCGGATTCAACTCCAAGAAACAATAGTATTCATGCTCATTTTTAATTTTCGAGACAAATTTAATTGCGGCGATTTTATCCGCCATTAATTTTTGTATTTGACTTTGTTCATTAATGATAATTGGTTTTCCCGTGCTAATTACGTCCTTTAATACGTCATACGTGAAAATCATTAACCAAACCCCCTTCTCTACACTCACAACCTACTAACTTTATTATAGTGCCCTGGCACTTTAAAAAACACTTTATGCTTCAGGTTCCCGTCTTAATTGACGAACAACTTGGACATAGGACCAGATCAACACTAAATTTGATCCTAGCCAAGCTAACGGGTTTGCCGTGCAGGCTCCGATAAAGCCAAAGGCAGGTACTACCCAAATTCCCACTAACATCCGGGAAAGCAATTCTGCGACCCCTGCTAACGTAGGTGCCATACTCTTCCCAAATCCTTGTAGGGTGTATCGCACAATAAACAGGATTGCCAACAGGAAGTAACTCATGCTGACAATTACGAAATATTGGTGTGCCAAATTAGTAATGTGTTGTTCTGAATTTCCGATAAACAGGTTAACTAACGTCCGACTATTTAAGATAATCAAAATTCCCATCACGAAACCATAACTAATCGACGTAGTTAACGCTTGGCGAATCCCCTTTAATATCCGTTTGTATTGCTTAGCACCGAAGTTTTGCGCGGTGAAAGTCGCCATCGTAATTCCTAATGACATCATTGGTTGAGTTGCCAATTGGTCCACTTTTCCGGCAGCGGTGTACGCTGCAATTGCTGATGAACCCAAGTGGTTTAACGAAATTTGTAAAATAATCGAGCCAATTGCGATGATTGAAGCTTGGAATCCCATTGGTAAACCAATCCGAATTTGTTCTTTAATTAACGTCCAATTCGTAGTGATTTCCCGCCATTCGAGGGACAACGCCGGAACCCGAGCCTTAATATAAAACCAACATAGAAAACAAGAAATCAATTGGGCCGTAACCGTAGCAATCCCTGCACCAGCAATTCCAACGTGCATGAAAACAATCAAGATGATGTCCAAAACTACGTTAATAATGCAGGCAATCACCAAGAAAATCAGTGGCAAACGACTATTTCCTAACGCCCGAAGCATATTGGAAAATAGGTTAAAAAACATGGTTGCCACTAGTCCGCCAAAGATAATGGATAAGAAAATTGCGGCTCCATCAATAATGTTAGCCGGTGTCTGCATTAACCGTAGTAACGGTCGGGTTGCCCAAACGCTAAGCGGGGTGAGCAACAATACCAATCCGCCACAAATCCAAATGCTAGTTGCAAAACTTTGTTTGACCGCTCGTAAATCCCCCGCGCCATAGTGCTGGGCAGTGATAATCGATAACCCGGTCGTCATCCCCTGGGCAAACCCAATGATCAAAAAGGTCAGCCCACTGGTAGCCCCTACCGCAGCTAGGGCTTGTACCCCGACCACCCGGCCAACAATCAAGGTGTCGGAGAGGGTGTAAATTTGTTGGAAAATATTACCTAAAAGCAGCGGAATACTGAATAAGATAATTCCCTTAATTGGGCTTCCTTTAGTTAAAATACTATCCATATTAATCCTCCGTAGCCGTTATAAAAATGAAATAAAATTATTTATGATGTGGAGCGTGATGCTATATTTGATATCCTTGGTCCATAAATAGGTGATCGCTAGCAGCATTCCCATGATTGCGTAAATTGGGAAACTAGCGCCTAGGTCGTGCAATCCGCCAAAAAGAGCGCCGTTAACTACCACGCCAATTGTGCGTACCAGCCGACTATTTTTGGTAAAAAAGAACTCAAAAAAGAGGCCCCGGAAAATCAGTTCTTCAATAACCGGAGCAACTAGTACTGCGTCAACCCACGTCCAAATTGGCGTGTCCCGTAGTAATTGTTCAATCGCCGATTGGTTTTCCGAAGTACCAATATTAAAGTAGGTTACGTACCAAGTCTGCAAAAGCATAAAAATGAACCATAACCCAACCATTAATAACATAATCCGAAAACGCTTACTGTTCAACGGGTAATTAGCGAAATCACTATGATTTTTGCGCACTTTATAACGGTAAAATTGAACCAAAAAAATCACCACTGTTAGAGTGGTCAAAGTGTACACTACCACCAAAAGGACGTGTACAACTGGATGGGAGTCGTGAATATGCATTGCCGCTATTTGCGGTAATGAAATTACTTGATCCATCGCAAAAAGTAAAACTAGAAACAGACAATTTTTAATAACGTTAAGACCTTTCAGAAGAAACTCCTCCTTAGCCTTAGTTGAATTATTCAGCTTGAAAGATGATAGTCGCTTTATCTTTAAAATGCAATTAATAACTCCACTAAGTTTGATATATTTAAGAAAATATTTTTTTATTTAAGATGTGCTAAATTCTGAGCAAATTTTGCCCCTCTTTGGCCTCCTCATGGTAGCCTTATAGAAGTGAGGGAGGATGATGCGTAATGATTATCAACGATCCGAATATGCGCGAGTATTTGGAAGTCCAACTTATCGGACACGAAAATAATAAGATCAAAGCCCGGACGCGGACCGGTGAATACATATTTGTTTACCCCACCGCCCGCCAAGCACGCGACCCATTATTTTGGCAGTGCTTGAAGGACATCATCAACAACAAATTGTGGCTACCGATCACAAAACAATTTCACCATTTGTTAGAAAACGACTGGTTGGTACCTTCAATGTAAAACTAGATAAACAACAGAGGTTGAGAAAATTGCTTAATTTTCTCAACCTCTTTTTTAGGGCTGTTTCGTAGCTAATATGGCTTCCTGCTCCACCGCCCATTTAATTGCAAATCTATTTCTTTGACCGTTGCACAATGTCCAAAAGTTGTTCGGGTTTTTGCAACACGTATTCTGCCTCTGAGAAATCATTAGTTGGGATGGCACCCCAGCCGGCGTTAGCAAAGTCTACTCCCGCTGCGTGGGCTGCCTGCATATCAAATAACGAATCTCCTACGTACAAGACATCCTTTAAATCCATTTCCGCAAAGTATTTTTTGATCCCAAATAAAATCGGATCAGGATTTGGCTTATGTTTTTGTGTATCGTCAGAAAAGACCACCCGTTTAATCTGTTGAATCTTAGGGAAATGCTTCATCTCGTCATCAAAGACTCGTTTTAATTTGGAAGTAACAATCCCATACTCCACACCAAGTTCATGCAAACCGGTAAACATTGCCTCAATTCCGTCGTATGGTTTAATCAAATCGACTTCTTTACCAATTTGTTCATTAAAGATTGCGATGGTCTTTTCCGGATTAGGAGCACCCAATTGTTTAGCCATCTCTAAACCAGGGATTCCCATTAGACTAATAATTGCCTCTGGGGTAACCGTCACGCCGTCTTGTTTCAGAGCGTAGCTTAATGCCGCCACCGAAGCGTCTTCAGTTTTTAATAAGGTGTTGTCTAAGTCAAACAATACTACTTTATACATCATCGTTATCCTTCCACTCATTGTGATTTTACATTTATACTACGCCGTTTGCCCGTAGATAAAAAGGGAAAATCGCTTTCAAATCCACTTTTTTACTTTTATTTACCCAATTGAGCAAAAAAGATGTATTCGATTTCATTTTTTTATACAATTACCTTATTTTTTGTAGCCTTTCTCACCTAGCAGTCCCGGAAAGCCTCGCCGCAAGCTTTCGTTATTATGCTATGATAAAGGTGAAAAACAAACGGGGTGGACAATATGAAAATTGCTTTAATCGGCGCGGGTCCGCGCAACTTAATGGCCCTCGAACGTTTAGTTTGTTGGGGAATCAGTACCAATTACTCAGCCAATGTCGAAATATCACTATTTGATCCCTTCGGAATTGGTGGTCGAGTTTGGAATCCTGACCAAAACCACGAACTGAAAATGAATTCGTTAGCCGAAAAAATCACTTTATTCACGGATCAATCTATTGAAATGGCTGGCCCGGTTCATGAAGGTCCGAGTTTACTTGACTGGGCCCTAGCAAACGGACGCAGCTTTATTGAAGAACACCAATATCATCATCAAAAGCTGCTCTTAAATGAATTAGCGAACTTAAACAAGCACTCTTACAGTTCTCGAGCCCTTTTTGGCATCTACCAACAGTGGTTTTACGAACAAATTATTAATCATTTACCGGATAACTTTAGCGTGACCCTACGTCCAGAATGGGTGACTAACGTTAAAAAAGATGCCCAGCAATACACAGTCATCACCCAAGATGCTGCTTACAACGTGGACGTTGTGTCTGCTGCTTTAGGGGAAGGCAACAACCCGTTAAGCAAAGAAGAACGGCAGTTGCAAGATTTTGCCGCTGCTCATCAATTAAAATACGTTCCAATTGCGTATCCAGCCGAGATGGACGTTGATGACGTAGCTGCTAGCGATCACGTAATTATTCGTGGATTAGGGCTAAGTTTTATCGACTACCTTGCCGAACTTACCGAACGGCGTGGCGGAACCTTCCACCGCGACGAACACGGGAACTTAACTTACACGCGTTCTGGTGATGAGCCTACGATTTACGCTAGCTCCCGGAGGGGATTGCCCTATCATGCTCGGGGGCTAGACCAAAAGGCAGTGGGCGAAACTTTTCCGCGCTATTTCCTAAGTGACCAATACGTTGACGACCTTGTTCGCCAACACCAAGTCATTAGCGGCGAAGAATTTATTAATCGCATTCAATGGGACGTTGAGTTAACCTACTACGTTACCCTCGCGCAAAATAGTTATCCAGAAATTGATCTAACTGCTTTTGAAGCCGACCTAGCTGCTAGCACAAAGGGATTCAAGAAAATCTTGGATAACTACGGCATTGCTGCTAAAGATCGTCTCAACTGGGAAGAATGGAAGAATCCAATTCCTAAAGACGTTAACGACGCTGCCAGCTTTACCCAGTTTATTAAGACTTACTTGCAGCAAGACGTGGACTTGGCAAACGAAGGTAACTTAACCGCCCCATTTACAAGCGCTATTGAAAAGCTACGCGAATTACGTACCAACATTCGGAAAGTGGTTACCTACCGTTTAATCAGTGCTGACGACTACGTAGAGCAGGTTCTCAAACATTTTAATTCCTTAAATAGCTTCTTAGCGGTCGGACCGCCGGCATTTCGGATTGAACAGATTTTAGCCCTTATCAAGTCGGGCATTTTAACTCTGATTGGCCCAGATATGAGGGTTGAAACGAGTGATGATCAATTTATGACTTATTCAAACCGGCTTGCGGATCATCAACAGTACTTTGGTAACGTCTTGATTGAAGGTCGCTTACCCCAGCCTAACGCTGCCAACAACACTAACCCGTTGGTAAATAACTTGCTGCAACAGGGACTGGCCCGGATCTTTACCCTCCAGCTTCGCGATGGTTCTAGTTACCAAACCGGAGCCTTGGACGTTACGGACGACACTGCTGAACTGATCGATCAAAACGGCAACGTGGTACCCCACTTCTTTGTTTGGGGACTTCCCACCGAAAAACGGCATTGGCTAACTAACGGGGCTCCAATTCCTGGAGTTAACGATGTGCGGCTCCGAATTGCCGATCGAATTGCGGCCCAAATATTTGCTAAATAAACTGGATATTTTAATGTTGAAAAGGGACCTCGGATTTCTGCTTGAAATCTGAGGCCCCTTTTTTAGTTCATTGGTCGTTAAATACAAATACTTTTCTGCCGCGTAGTCGAAACGGGTTTTGAAACCCAGCCCTCTCCGGCTAACCAAATTAAGGGGATCAATCGCCAAAATCGCGATTAATCCCCTTAATTCCGTTAGTCCTCAAGAGCTACCCGGGTTTCAAAACCCTCTATATTAATATTGTCCCCCATGAATCTCCGCCACATTGGTCGTTAAAATGAACGCCTTGGGGTCAATTTCCCTAATTCTTTCAATAATTCGGTGATATTCGGCATTTTCCACCACCAGCATTAGCATCCGGCGGTTATCTCCCGAAAATCCTCCCTGCACGTTCAAACTCGTGTAACTTTGATCCAGCGACTCCGAGATAATTTCCTCGACCTCACTAAGTCGGCTACTCATAATGTAAACACTCTTCTTCCGGTCAATTCCGGTCTCAATATAATTCATCACTAACAGCGTGATCACCGATGAAAATAGCGCTAGGATGAAAGCTTCCATTCCCGAACTAAAGATATTCATCAGACAAACAATCGTATCAAGCACCAGCAAACTCACGGAAGTTTTAAAGTTAAAGTACTTTTTTAAAATCAACGGCGGTACCGTAGTGCCCCCGCTGGAAGCATCAATTTGGTATAACAGCGCCACTCCAATTGCGTACAGCGCTCCGCCGACAATCACTGCCAACGTGCGGTCCGATACCAAGCTTAAACTCGGCGTCACCGCCATACAGACTGGTAACAACAAACTGCCCACCGTAATTCGGGCCGTAGTCTGTTTTCCCAATGTAAAGTACGACGCTATCAGCATTGCCACGTTAATGATAAAGACAATCAGCGCCCGGTTCCAGCCAAAGGCGTCCTCTAACAAAATTGAAATCCCCGTTGCGCCTCCCGCAGCCACGTTATGTGGTGCGTAAAACATGTTAATGCTAATCGCTAAAACTTCTAGCGCGACTAACATGATGGCAAACTGGCTGACCAACCGAAAACTTTTCTCGCGCATCTATTTATCCCCCGTTCCCTTAAACTAGTTATCTAAAAAGAGTGGGTAAACGCTCGACTAGCTTTCAATTCCGCTCTCGCAATTTTGCAAAAGCAGTCGTCAGTCACAAAATTCCAAAATCAATTTTCAAAGTCGCGACGTTCGGCTCCCCAGCTCCGATTCTCTTTCTATTATACCTAAAAGTTATTAATTATTCTTGATATAAGTTTTCAAATCAGATGGTTTTAACTGTTGCCAATCTTCATCAAAGAATTGATGCTTAATTTGGTAATGCGTTGATTGGCTAGGTTGGTCAACAAAATTCTTGACGTTTTGATCAACCACGTACCAACCGTACCAGCCTAAATGGATGGTATCTTGCATGAAATATTTCTTACCGCCATCGCGTGATAAATCGAGGATCTGGTTGAATCCTTGACTTTGCAGCTGGTAATTTATTTTTTTGTCAAAACCACGGAGCATTTCTTGTGATAAGCCCACGTAATCCGCCCACTTCTGGTTAACCGGCGGGATGATAAAGAGCACTTGGATATGATTTTTCGCAAATTGATCCAAAATTAGCTGGAAGTCAGCAAATTCAGGCGAACGCGTATAGTCGTAATGCTTTTGCATCCCTTCAAAAGCAGCAATCCGTTTCTTCAAACGTTTATTATAAAACTGATTTTGAATCCCAAACTGGTTGTTTGACGTTTGCCGTTTAGCTTGGCGGGTCAAAGCTTGTTGAATCATCCCATCCGACGGGCTATTAGGTAATGCTTCGACCTGCCGGTTAATATGGTCCTGATTAGTTCCTTGCAAGCTAAGCGGCGAAAAGAGTTGGTCTTCATGAGCCAACAACCGTTTATAGTACTTCAAGTAAGTCCGTTGTCCCGAAGTTACCTGCTGCCCGTTAGCCACCCGGTCTAACGCGTTAATTACTTGACGGTTAGTGCTGTTACTCCGGTCGTCTAACATAGTTAGCAACCGTTTAGCAGCGTATCGTTCACTTGGCTTTCCAGTTTGGTTTTCCAAGAAGTTAACGGCTTGCAATTGCGAGAAGTAAAATGCAAAGGCATGCGGGTCCGCCCCTTTTCTTACAAACCACTGTGGTGAAATCACAAAGACGGCCTTTTTATTTTTTAGTTGGGGATTAATTCCCTGCATTTCAAAATAATGGGTCAACGATTGGGTCCCCGGTGCTCCTAGTAAAAATGGACGGAAGTCCCAATCATACTTTTCCGCCATTACGGACGGATGGGCTAAATCAAACCGGGAAAGTTCTGAAGACCCAAAAAAGGGAACGTAATTCCCATTTTCTAAGGCGGCCCGTTTTACGGCATCTCCTTTGAGCGTATCTGGGGACAATGCCGTAGCTGCTTTTTGCTCAACGGCTGAGTTAATCTTATTTATTTTGAATGGGGAAAATAAAAGTCCGATTAAAATCAGCGCTGCCGCTAAAACGGGACCAAAAATCATCCATAACCTTTTAGCCACGAGCTTGAAGTTCCTTTACTTTAGCAATGATTTTATTTGGGGTGTCCCATTCGCTACGTTCAAATTCAGATACGGGAACTTCAATTCCTAGTTCAGTTTGTAATTGCAACAATAATTGAACCGTGCCCATTGAATCCAATAGACCTGCGTCAAAAAGGTTATCATCCATACTGTCGCTAACGTCCGTACCAATTAAATCTGTCAAAATATTTAAAACTGTTTCTTTTACGTCCATAATTAATTAATCTCCTTTAGTATTTAACAAAAAATAGTTTATCTAGGAATCCTGAGAAAACTAGGAAAGTGAAGCACACGAAATTAAAGGTAATGAAGATCGAAAGTGCTTCTGTCCACCGGTTATGCGGCAAGCGTCCCGGATTCTTTTTCTTAAATCCAAGCCACCAGTCGTTGATTACGAGGGCGACCCCGTGAATCAAACCATAGAGGATGTAATACCAGGTTTCCCCATGCCAAAATCCCATTAACAACATGTTTAAAACGTAAGTTACGTTTGCCGTCGTCTTAGGACTCTTAAAGGTCTTGTGCTTCATAAAGAAAAACACGAGCCGCATGTAAACATAATCGCGGAACCAGAATGACAAGGTAATGTGCCAACGATTCCAGAATTCTTTGATGTTGTGCGATTTGAACGGTTGCTTGAAGTTCATCGGAGTTTCGAACCCCATGAAGTAGCTAATGGCTACCGCGAACAAACTATAACCCGCAAAATCAAAGAATAGGTAAAAACTGTAAACGTACATTACGCCCAACAGGCCCCAAGAGAGACCGTCCGTTTGTAAAGCAATGTGTTGGACCCTTGGCAAAAGCAAGGAACCAAATACGTAAGACAGCATAAATTTATACACAAACCCTAAGAAAAGGTAGTGCACACCCTTTTCCAACAGGTCCAAGTAGTGTCCTCGTTCAGGGACATTTAAATAATCCTTCTTAAAGCGCCGGTACCGGTCAATTGGCCCAGAAGAAATTGTCGGGAAGAAGGCCAAAAACTGCAGGAAGAACCACGGATCGTAATCCTTCAAGACCCCGTCGCGAATTTCCATGATGGTCTGAACCGCCTTGAAAGTTAGGTAACTAATTCCGAGGAATCCGATTAACGAAGAGTTACCTGATTGCAATAACGGCGTCATTTTGACCACTGCTAGGGGCAAAATTGCCAATATTACGGCCCCTACGAAAACTCCGGTCGCGTTATGCTGCTTGCGATAGCGGTTATATAGTGAAACCAATATCACCTGGAAGATTAAATAACCAATTAAGGCAATCCCCTGTTGCCACTTTGGTCCCCCAAAGGTTAGCAACAAGAAGAAAAACGATACTAACAGTTCGTACCAGTGAAAACGGCGTCCCCGTAGCATCCCAATCACAATGGGCACTAGGGCAATGGCTAACATGAAAAAGTAAGTCGGGTTTTCGTAAGGTGTCGCTGTCCACATCATGAGTTAACCCGCGCGATCATACTTTTTATGTCAATCTTGCCGTTCGCCGTTTGTGGCAATTCTTCAACAAAAATAAACCGGTTCGGGACCATGTATTCCATCATGTTAGCCTTCAAACTGTCCTTAATGGCCACCGTGAGTTTAATTTGTGAATCATATTCATCCGTTGCCGGAATTACGTACGCGACTAGTTGCGCAACTTTTTGGTCTTTACCGTACTTAGGCACGGCAATTCCCGCCTTGATGAGCGGGTCGTTGTTCAAGTAATGGTTAACCTCTTCAAGTTCAATCCGGTAACCGTGTAATTTAATTTGGAAATCAGTTCGCCCGCGGTAGTAGAGGACCCCATCTTGATCCATTACCACCAAATCACCGGTCTTGTATGCCGGATGCCCTTCATACTTGAAGAAGACTTCGTTAGTTTTGGTTGGATTATTAATGTAACCCTTTGAAACCGCTGGGCCATAAATTACCAATTCACCTTCGTTACCAGCCTTAACAACGTTGTTATCCATATCGATGATGTAACCGCCCATGTCCGGTTTCAACCGGCCGATTGGTAACCGGTCGTTTTGTTCCAGCACGGCGTCCGTAATTTCGATTGCCGAAACCGCAACTGTTGATTCCGTCGGGCCATACGTGTTAAAAATCCGCGCTTCTGGAAAACGTTGTTTTAAAGCTTGGGCCGTCGCATGTGATAACTCTTCACCACAGAACAAGAACCGGGATAGTGCCGGATAGTGATCCGCATCAAAAGTTGGTTGCAATAAGCATACGTCCATGAAAGATGGCGTTGAAACCCAGACATTTAACCCTAACGTTGGTAAAATTTCGAAAAGTTCCTTGAAATTATCGGTAACCGTCTTAGGAACCGCCTTTAACGTTCCTCCTAACACCAAAGTAGCGTATAGGTCCATTACCGATAAATCAAACGAATATGGTGGTTGCGACAAGGTTACCGGTCGGTCAGGTAAATCGAACTGGTCCATTTGCCAGTTAACAAAGCTCAATAGATTGTTATGACTGATTTGAACTCCCTTTGGTTTACCCGTGGTTCCCGAAGTAAAAATAATGTAGTAGTTTTCATCTCCGGTGACCGCCTGATCTAGCTCTACGCTTTGCGAATTTGCAAACACGTCTGAAAGCTCCTGGCCTTCCAAAATTGGCAAGTCATCTAAAGAGACCGGTAAGTCTTCAATGGCAATACACATCCCGGGATGCGCAATCTCATTGATCATGGTTAACCGTTCTGGATTAGAATGCCGGTCAATTGGAACGTAAGCATGACCGCTTTTAACTGCTCCTAAAAAGGCCGCCACCATTTCAAATGTTTGTCCCCCATAAATCATAATGGGAGCTTGTTCCATAATATTTTGTTCTAAAATGTAAGCCGCTAAATTATCTGAGAAAGCTTTTAATTCACCATATGTGTGCGTATTTCCCAAATAATCATAAGCAATCCAGTCCGGATGCTCTTGGGCAATTGAATCAATCTTTTCAATTACGTTTGTAACTTTTTGCAAATCAAAACCTCCTGCTAAAATTCGTTGTAAATGAAAGTCCCGCCAGACATTCCACTATACCCGTATAAATAAAGTAAAATCACAAAAACTAAAAAGTAAAATACTGTCCTTGTGATGAATTTAACCGAATCGTGTTGCCACAGATTCTTAAGAAAACCGATCACCACAATCCCCCCTGTTTTTTGCTATTGGTTTAGTTTGCAAAGGTTGCGTTAGGTCGCTAACCCTGCTAAACGTTACGCAAAATTATGGCATGATTTGAATTTTTTGTAAAGTAACCGTAACATTACGGGCTTAAAAAGTTCACATTTGTCACATTCTATTCATAAATTATCTGCCGATTATTTCCGTCGTTACGGCGTTTATCAAATTTATCTCATAAAAGTTTAAAAAAAGCTAAAATTTAGCCTCCGGGAGCTGGTCTTGACTAAATTTTAGCTTTGTAGCGTCTATTTTATTTTTAAGCGTCGGCCCACTAAAGCCACTAACGCAGATTTAATAACGTCTCCAGGAATGAAAAAGGCGTTTGCAAGCACCGCCTTAGAAAATGCCATCCGCATATTAATTGCAAATCCAACAATTCCCAATAAATCAATTACTAGAACCGCAATGATGGCAACTTTTGCAAAGAGACCAAACCAATCTTGTCGACCATGTGACGTCCACCATGCCAATAACACTGCTCCTACAAGATACCCCAATAGGTAACCGCCCGTCGGTCCCATAAATACGGCTACTCCACCCCGCATTCCGGTTAAGACTGGCATGCCTAGCAAGGCCAGTAGCAGAAACGCGCCGATGGTGATTGCGGCTTCTCCTGGAGTAAGGATTAACCCCACTAATAAAATTCCAATATTTTGCACCGTGATGGGAACCGGAATCAATCCCATTGGAAGATTAGGAACCAATCCCAACCCAATGATAATTGCCAGTAATAATGCCATTTTTGTTATACTTCGCGCGTCAAGCCGCATAAACTTCACCTCTAAATTTGGCCTTCCAACCGAACAGTTGAATTACCTTATTCCAAAAATGTTGTTTATCAACCATTTTTGATGAAGCTTTATTATAGCATGTTGCGCATTAGCTGCTATTTTCGGTTACCGTTAACCGATATTATAATATGTAGTAATTTTTGAAATTAGGACTGTCGCGAGCCTAATCTCCGTGGTTTAGCGAACTGGCTAACCCGCGTTCTGGAACCCAGCTCTCTCCGGTTAACCAAAACAGGGACCAATCGCCAAAACCGCGATTAGTCCCTGTTTCTGTTAATCCTTTGTGTTCTGTTGCTGCACAGTCGAAACGAGTTCCAGCCACCAATTTTCTCCGGTTAACTATATTTTGGCCTTAATCGCCTAAACCGCGATTAAGGCCAAAATCAAGTTAATCCTCAAAAATTACCCGGTGGCTTCCACTCTCTTTATTTTTCTCCCCTTCTCACTATCGGCATCAGCCTAAAGTACAGTAATCCAATTACTGCTCCTACTATGATTCCCTTTAAAATGTTGAACGGTAGCACCCCGTACAACACCATATTTAACGTCGAGATATTTATTTGGAAACTTGCCAATTTCATATACAGTGGTAACAAAACAAACAGATTTGCCACACTCATCACCACGGTCATCAAGGCCGTTCCTAACAGCACTCCCTTAACTAGCGCCATTACAGCTTGGTGATGTGGCTGATCTTCTGCGCGTTTCAAAAACGAATAGATTGGTAGAACGTATGCTACCGCCGCCATCCAATTTGCTACCGCTCCAAGGGCTCCCGCCGGGTTGCTATCCCGAACAATAATGTCCAATAGCCCAGCTAATCCAGCCGTCGCCATTCCCCACACGGGCCCAAACAAAACGGTTCCGATCAAGACCGGTACGTCCGCAAAGTCAATCTTTAAGAACGAAAACCCCGGTAAAATCGGAAAATCAATGAAAATCAACACAAACGAAATGGCTGCCAGCATTGCGACAATCACCATCTTATTAACTTTAGAAACACTCATGTTACTGCCTCCTTTAGAATCGGAGCACCTTCTTGGTAACTTATTTCCACAAAAAAACGCCGTTGCTCGAGTTCGGGGCAACAGCGTTAAAAACCGAATTAAAAAATTCAGTGCGCGTCAATAAATTCAATCTCCCTTTATCTAGACTTTAACTATCGGTTTCGGAATTTCACCGAATCAGCTGTCAAAAATGACAGGTCATGGACTGTACCACCGGTCGGGAATTACACCCTGCCCCTTGAAGATGAACCTTATTTTTTATAAGTATTTCACTATAAATATAGCCTACTAATTAATCTTCGTCAATCATTTGTTTTTTTGATTTTGAAATAGCTTTCACCGTCTTGCATCACGTCTATCAGCAGGTGTTCTTCCGCAGGTAAGTTCTTCACTTCACCCAAGTCGATTTCATAGCCGTTTTCAATTTCGTAGCCCTTGTTTACCCGGGACTGCAAAAAAATTCGTAACATTTTCATTAACTTACGATTGTCCTCGGCTTTTTTAGCTGCCATCGCTAACGTATACCCCTTATTAAGGTAATGGGCAATGTTTCCGGCTTGAATAAGTGCAGGGTACGTATATTTACGCTGGCCCGACTCTGATACATTGGTCTTTACGTAGCCTTTCTTTTCCCAATAACGTAATTGACGAGGTGACACATCAATTGCCTTTGCCACATCGCCAATACTTAGTAACAAAGACTCGCTCGCAATGATTCTTTTTAACATATCGACCCGATCTGACGGATTTCCCATGATTCTCCTCCTGAAGTTAACCTGATTGACTTTGTCCGTTTATTTAATTTAATTATAACTTCTCTAACATCTTTGTCAAATAAGTTGACAAAGATGGTATACCGGACTATAGTATCTAAGAATAGTTTTTATGAAAAGAGGTTGTAAGCTTATGACACAAGCATTTGATGCACATGGAAAACCCTATAAGCGGTCTTTATTGATCCTTGTGCTTTTAATTGGTTCATTTTGTACCGTTTTGAACCAAACCATTTTAACCACGGCCTTTCCTACTTTAATGAAGGCCTTCGATATCAGTACCTCGACTGTGCAATGGCTCACGACTGGTTTCTTGATGGTCAACGGGATCATGATTCCCATTAGTGCCTGGTTGACTAGCCGGATTCCTTCCAAACGGCTATACCTTTCAGCCATGACGATATTTTTAATTGGGACCACGTTCTGTTACGTAGCCCCGTCGTTTTCAGTACTCCTTGCTGGACGACTAATCCAAGCGCTAGGGGTCGGAATTACGATGCCCCTTTTGCAAACCATGATGCTAACCATTTTCCCCGCTAACCAACGTGGTTCAGCGATGGGACTTGCCGGCCTAGTTGTCGGGGTGGCTCCAGCAATTGGGCCGACCCTTTCTGGATGGGTCATTGATAACTACCACTGGCGGACTTTATTTGGGATGATTATCCCAACCGTCATTGTAGTTTTAATTGCTGGTTTCTTCTTTATGAAAGACGTTTTGAAAACGGAGCACACCCAACTCGATTGGATTTCAGCTGCACTTTCAACCATTGGTTTTGGTAGTTTGCTCTTTGGCTTCTCCGAAGTTGGTGACAAGGGCTGGACTGATTCCTTAGTTGTAGCCACCTTAATTATCGGGGCAATCTTCGTAATCCTATTTGGGGCGCGTCAATTACGGAGTAAAAATCCGTTCCTTGACCTACGGGTATTGAAGATTCCTGAATTTTCAATTTCAGCAACCCTTAGTTCGGTTTCCATGATTGCCATGGTCGGTGCAGAAATGGTTCTTCCTCTTTACATCCAAACTGTACGTGGCGAATCTGCCTTTCATTCTGGATTAACATTATTGCCTGGGGCATTAATGATGGGGGTTCTTAGCCCGATTACCGGACGTCTCTTCGATAGAATTGGGGCACGCCGGTTAGCGACTACCGGGATGTTCTTGTTAACAATCGGAACGTTACCATTTGCTTTCATCACCCGGACCACTCCAATGCTTTACATCATCGTGTTATACGCAATTCGGATGGCTGGAATCTCAATGGCAATGATGCCGGTTACTACTGCCGGAATGAACTCGTTGCCATTTGACAAGATGGGGCACGGAACCGCGGTTAACAACACCCTTCGGCAAGTTGCTAGTTCGATGGGAACTGCTATTTTAGTCAGTGTGCTAACCAACGTTACTAACAACCAAATGCCTGCTAAACACTTATTGAAAGCTGAACCACTTGCTTACAAAGACCAAGCCTTTAATGCCACTATCAGTGGTTACCACGCATCGTTTTGGATCGCGGTTGGCTTCAGTGCCTTAGGTCTAATCATTGCCTTCTTTGTTAGCAACCGTTCTGGTAGTTCAGCCGAAGTACAACCTCAAGCTGGAGGTGAAAAATAATGATTATTTTTCTACTAATACTTGCTGTGATCGCAACCTTTGTTTCAATGACCCTAATTCCCAAACCCGTGGTTCGTTACATCTGTACCACTATTTCTGCCATCGTGGTCGTTGGCTCAGTAGCGCTATTGGTAATGAACGACCGGGAACATTTCGGAATGAAGAAGATCACCGAAACAACTACCCAAACCGTTTACTCAGTTTCACCTTCAAAACAAATGCCCATGTTACTTTATAAGAATATTGGGACCGATGGTAAGGAACGAGTTTACGTTTATAAAAAGGATGCGGACAAAAAGAAAACTTCCCACACCGAATTGGAAAAAACTACTAACCGGGTTAAGACCACTAACGACGACCAAGCCCGTTTAGAGAAGAAAACCACCCGTTGGGTATACAAAAACGATACCTACCGCCTTTGGTTTGGCATCGCCGGAAACGACCGGGAAGTTTCCCACCGGGTTAACACCTTCTACGTGCCTAAAAATTGGCCAACTTTGTCAACTACCGAAGCCGCTAAATTGCAAAAATTGGTTAAACAAAATCAAGCTTCTATGAAAAAGGATGCTACTAAGTACGTAAAAGCTAAGGTAACCGCAACGGTTAAGGACACCTTAAAAGCTGCTTTGCAGAAAAATCCCCGGATGAGTCCTGCCGAACAGAAAAAGTTGACTGACAAGACAACTGCTGAAGCTACCAAGAAGTTTAGTGCTGAGTACCAAGCACAAATGATGCAAAAGCTAATTGAACAAGCTAAAAAGTAGTTTAGCTACCGATCAAAAAAGCTTCGCAAGAATCGGAATTCTTGCGAAGCTTTTTCATTTATTGATTTCAAAGACCATCGTGGTTAATTATTGGCTTTACAAGTCCGTTAGACCCCTTTAAAAGCCGCTGTCGCCGTTTTAGCGCAACTACTGGCGTAAGACCGCTCATAAAATTCACCTTGCTTATTTAGTCTCGTAAGCTTGCAACTGTTGACTTACCCAATTTGTCGCCTGGGCTGCCGCATCACCCGCGTGAATGGCGCAAAACCTTGCGTAAAATTGTTCGAATTGGGGACTTAGCTGTTGCTGAGTTTCCTTAGCGAGTTGAGCTAATTCATGAGTCAGTTCGCCTTCGTTGTAAACAATCTTGCCCGGTAAATCTTTTTGATAGTCCAGATAAAATCCACGAAGTTCGTCGCGATAAGTTTCATAATCATATGGAAAGAACACAATGGGCCGTTTTAAGTATGCATAATCAAAGAAAACGCTGGAGTAATCCGTAACCAACACGTCCGCAGCTAAGTACAAATCCGCAACGTCCGGGTAATTCGATACATCAATTGCGAAGTCTTCTACACCAGTAAGATCCACCGCGTTAGCAATCAAATAGTGCATCCGTAAAAGCAAAATTGTATCCTCTCCAAGCGCAGCCCGTAATTTTGCCAAATCAAACGGTAGGCTAAAAGCATACTTTCCCTTGGTGAAAAATTGGTTATCCCGATAGGTTGGTGCGTATAAGACCACCTTTTTATCCAGGGGAATCCCTAACTTTTCTTTAAGCTGCCGAATTTTAGCTGCGTTGGGATGCGCTAACTCGTCATTGCGGGGATAACCAATTTCCAAAATTTCGTTTTGATAACCAAAAGCTTGGCGAAAAATTTTCGTAGAATAGGCGTTAGGACTGATTAATGCATCCCACCGGTTTGCTTCATGAACAAAATTTTCGTGATATTTTTCCGTAGTGGTCCCGGGCATGGTTACTTGTGCAATATCCAAGCCCAACTTTTTCAACGGCGTACCATGCCAAGTTTGCAGTATTTTAACGTGCGCCGGCTTTTTCACCCAACGAGGCAACCGGGCATTTTCAACCCAGACGTGCGCTTTTTCAATCGTACGCACCCATTTAAAAGATCCCCGAACCACATAATCGTAACGTTCTCCATTCGGAAACCCGTCTTCAACCAGTTGCTTATTCACCACCCAGATTAATCGATAATCGGGATATTCTTTTTTCATTTCTTTATAAATTGCTAACGGCGAGTCACTAATTTGTCGCCCTCCAAAGCTTTCAAAAATAACGGTGGGCCGTTTTGCGGGCCGGTAGTTAATTTTGAAGGCGTAGGTTAGGAGGCGGCGTTTGACTTTCCGCAAAATTGTAATCAAATCCATTTACATTTATCCCCTATTTTATAATTGTTTATGTCCATTATAGGACAAATTTTAGACATCAAAAATAGTACATTACTCGTTTATCTGCGCTGTTTTAAAATATTGATTGGTCAATTTATCAACTGCTTGTTTTAATTTTTGGCCCTTTATTTTATTGCCTTGATGATTGCTAAATACGATGAGGGCTTGTTTACCATCCGGACTAATTCGAATATGGTCTTCAAATCCGTAGCCGTAACCATTAGCCGAGTAATAATTTTGGTGATTAGTGTACAGACCTCCATGGTATTTGACTTGAGCCCCGTTAGCCGGTCGATACAATGTTTGCACAGTGGGTTTGCCTAGGAGTCCACCATTAAGTAATTTAGCTAATGTTTTATAATAATCCGCAACGGACATGTACACTTGTCCCGTGCCTAATTCTGATTCAACCGTCGCCAAGTTAGGCTTTTGAAGCACTTGTTTAACTTCGTCCCCTTGTTTTTTGAGATAATACCCCTTAGCCGTATCATAACCAGTAGTGTCAGTTGCGAATACGGTTTGCTGTAAGTTTAACTTGCTTGTGTAACGTTCTGTGAATAGCTGTTGGTAACTATCCCCCGTAACTTTTTCTAAAATCATTGACAATAGCACGTAATTGACGGGCTGATAATTCCATTTACCATATTTTTCCGGCTGAAATTTAACGTTCTTTCGAAGAATTTTTAAATACTGTTTTCTAGATAAACTATCACCTTTATATTTAAGCTTAGGCAATGATAATCCCGATGTCATGTCGAGTAGCTGTCGAATGGTGATTTCCGCAGAACCCGGTATGCCCGTTATGTACTGATTAAGGCGATCCGTAAGGGCGATTTCATGCCTATTAACCAAGGTCATTACTAGTCCAGCCGTGAGTGATTTTTGCAAAGAATCAATTTCATAAGCAGTAGTTAACCGATTCTTTTTGCCACCTTCATTATCTTCCACTCCCGCTGTGTAACTATCAACAATTTGGTTGTTCTTTACTAAAATTGCTGAGCCACTAAATCCGGTTGGTGAAAGTGCTTGCTGCAACCTTCCCCTTTCCGTCGAGTGAGTCGCTCGTGGAATCGCCAAATGATTATTTTTTTCAGTAGCGGCGGGCTTTTTTAAGTATGTACTTGCCTGCCCCCAAACTATTATCAATGCGAGAACGATTAATCCACCGATAACCAACTTATTAATCAATTTTTTTGACATTTCGATTTCTCCCCCAAATAAGTTTACCAGATATAGTTTTACACTAAATGTCGTTAAAGAACTAGCTTTAAAGGGAAAATTAAGTATAAGCTTAAATATTAGCAATAGGAGGTTAAAGATTTAGTTTTTTAGGTATATAAAAAAGGCATGAGTTATTAACTCCGCCTTCTTAAATGTAACTATTATAGTGGTTATTGATTCCCAATTACAATCGAATAAAATTGCTGTAAAGCTTCATCGTTATACTTCTTGTGATTGAAATTAGACGCCTTTATTTCACCGTTAATAAATTTATCCATTCCTTTTGCAATTCCATCTATTGTATTTTCGACTAATAAACCTGCTGTTCCACTAATCACTGAATGTATTCCTGGTACGTCTGTACCAATAATCGGCTTTTCTAGTAGCATTGCTTCTATAATTGATAGTCCTTGTCCTTCATAATTGGAGGGTAGAATAAAACAATCCGTTAATTCTGTCAGCATAGCCGGTTTAGACACATAGCCGGTTAAGGATATATATTCAGACAACCCCAGATCGTATATTAAATCTTCCAGTTGTCTTCTCAAGGGACCATTTCCGACAATATATAAATGAACTTGTTTGTTCTTTGCGACTATCTTTTCAAAAGCTTTAATCAAATTAATTTGATTTTTCTCTGGAGATAAACGGGCTACATTAATAAAATTAATTTTATCTTCTGCAGGCTTAATAAAACTCTTCTCAGTTAAGATACCACCCCAATTAACTGACTCATCAAAAACAATCCGGTATTGCTGATCGTACCGTGATTTTTGTAGGCCCTCTAATTGCTCATGTACTAACTGCTTTTGTTCTAAAACTCCCTTAGCATCTACTACATTATTTACGTAAACCATTTTAGAAAGATCGCGGATCCATGGTTTTAAATTTTGTTTATTTTGATCATTAACACTCTCGGAAACTGATACGATTTCATCAAAATAATTGTACATACTAAAGGTGACTTTTAGATTCCAGCGATGTTTGTACTTGCCATTAATTACCTTGTTATACTCACCAAGCATGTCATTATGGAGATATACTACTTTTCGTTTAAATGGGGCCGCCGCAGTTATCGCGGTAAACATCTTATTATATCCACCAAAATCTATAACTACATCGGGTTCAAAATTACCAAGAATTCGTCTAACTTCATATGCAATTTGTTTTTGATACTTCTTCATACTACCAAACTTTGTATTCGCCCCTTGACGGTAAATCCAATTTTGGTTGTAAGTATCACTTAAATCTCGAATAGTATTTGAGAATTTATAAATAAAATGTGCCTTGGGATTTACACGCATGATATTGCCGGCTTTTTCAGCATTAATCTTTGAAAAATCCCAAAAAATTAGTTCATACTTATCATAATCAATGTAATTAGAAAGGTTGATTGCTGAGATTGTAATTCCATTGTTGTAAAAACCACCAGCATACATCATTATCTTCTTTTTACCAGACTCGTAACTTATGGCGTCCTTGCCCTCTTGATCAAAAATGGCCTTTACAGCACGCTTACGCGCTTTTCCATCATCTAAATATAAATATTTTTGCCAGAACTTTTCGTACTTAGTTGCGTATTCTTGCAAATATACGGATTGGTTTCCCGCTAGAGCAACACCAATCTCATCTAAGTTTTCAGACACCAATCCTGGTAAAGTATCTAAGTCCATGTAAAAGCCCCGTGCTTTTGCATACGCTTCTTTATCTGGAATATAAAAATATACCGGGCGCTTTAATGGTAAGAAGTCAAAGAAAATACTAGAGTAATCCGTAATCAAAATATCAACGGCGCTAAGCAATTCGTTTGTATCAATCCAATTTGGTAGTACCTGATCGCCAAAACCTTCTTTTACAAAAAAGTCATATACAAAATAATGTGTTTTTAACAGTACTTTGTAATCTTCTCCAACTTTTTGTTGCAAGCTTTGCATTTGATTTATCAATTGTTGAAGATCTTCTACAGTAGTATCTTCTATATCCTTTTTCCACGTTGGCGCAAACAAAACAATCTTTTTTTCGCCTAGTTGATACTTTTGGCGGATTTTTTTAGCATCGTCGAAACTCAAATCAACCCTGGCATTTCCAGTCACGTAAACTTGAGCTGGCAGAATTCCATTTAAATCATGACTGGTTATCAACCGGTCAGCCGTGAATTTGTTAGGCATGAGTAATTTATCTGCTTGCAATAAATTACGTTGAATATTTTTGTGATCCGCCCAGCCACTACCCTTTATATCTAATCCTAACGTCTTCAAAGGGGTGCCGTGCCAGGTATTCACATACGTTTGCCCCTTTTGTTTAATGAAATAGGGCATAAAAGAAGTGTCGTTAATTAATATTTCACAACTAGCCAATAACCGATAGTATTCTTTACTTTCATGTTTTACAAAGTGTAGTTTACTATCAGGAAATTCTTTTTTTAAGCAATCCATCATCGGGTCTTTATCGACTGCATACACCCAATAAAAATCATAGTCAGGTTTACTTTTTACTAGTTCTGTAAAAATTGCATAAACGTTCCCCGTCATACTTACTGCATGATAGGACTCCAGTAAAACACTATTTTTCTTAATGCTATTCTTTTTTAATTGGTGATAGTAATATGCATTCTCTCTAACCCGCGAATTCGAAATGTATTCCCTAATCGGCCGAACAAGAAACTTTACCCGCTTTTTAAAATCTTTTAACTTACTGCCCACTTTTTAATACTCCTCCTGCTTCTCCTACGTCTTTAGGGCCCTTACCGGAATAATTAACGCTAGCCCTTAGTAATTACTCTATGTGTTGGATGTAGTAAAGTTGTGGGATGCTGTACCGAATTAGTAATTGAATGTCCCGATATGTTAACTAGGCAAAAGAACGCCATTAATAGAATGGCACACCATAACACAGCTTTAGTACTAGTAGTCATTTTTTCAGGCAAAATTTGACCATACATTGCTTTATTGACTATTTTCTCAGCTTTTGCTCTATTAACTTGTTCGTTTTCTAATGTTTGTTCAATAAGTGTTCTCTTGTATTCTTCAATATCAAAATCAGCCTGCTCTTGCTTCTTCTTTGCTTGATATTCACGTCTTTCAGCAGAGCTTTTCTTCTTAAAGTCTTTTGAGAAGGTTCTGTAATGATCAACGATTTCCTTTGTATCCCCAATTTCTCGTAAATCGCCGTAATGCATCCAAGCTACTCGATCACAAATTTTTTCGACTTGACCAAGAGAGTGGCTTACAAATATTATCGTCTTTCCTTGTTTTTTAAATTCAATAATTTTATTAACACATTTTTGATAAAAAGTGTCATCACCAACGGATAAGGCCTCATCAATTATGATGATATCGGGGTTAATATGCACGGCAATCGCGAAGCCTAAACGAGAACGCATCCCAGTGGAATAATCTTTAACTGGTTGATCAATAAAATTACCAATATCCGCAAAATCAATAATGCTGCTCTTAAGGTCTTCAATCTCTTGAATACTTAACCCTTGCATTAGCCCCTTTAGCCGGATATTTTCTGCTCCCGTTAAATTTCTTTTAAGACCTGCTCCAATTGCAATAATCGAGGTATCCCCTCTAACTTCTACAGATCCCGTAGTTTGAGGGATAATACCTGAAATAATATTTGATAAAGTCGACTTTCCTGAACCATTAATTCCAATGATTCCTAGAGTTTCGCCAGCTTTAATCGAGAGGCTAACTCCCTTTAAAGACCAAAAATGAGGCACATCTACTTTTCCAAGACTAAAAAAGTTTTTTAATTGGTCGCTTTTAGTCTTATATAGATCGTATTCCTTAGTTACATTTTTTACTTCTACTTTGTATTCTGGGTTCAATTTAACAAACCTCCACTAGATTAAATCCACAAAATGTGAACGGAACTTGTTGTGTAAATAACTTCCTACAATCATTACTATTAAAACAAATAACCAAAAGACAATTGTTAAATTAACGTTAGGTTGTTGCCAAATCCATCCTTTATTTAACAGTGACTCTCTCATCCCATTTAAAACATAATAAAATGGATTTAATTCTAACAAGCGAACTAAGAATGCTGGAAAATTAGACGTTGTAAAATTGAACAAAACCCCACTCATGTAGAACAACATTCTTAAAATTGACTGAAGCGTGATATGCCAGTCGCGAATTAGCACACTAACTGTCGAATTAAATATCCCAACCGCAAACATTAAGGCAATCATGCATATGAAATAGTAAATGAACTGAATCCACGAAATGGAAACATAAATACCGTTAGTAAACATTAAGAAAACGCCAAATGCCATCATTGTCCAGTAACTATACAAATTACCGTATATTTTAATGGACGGTAAAACGCTGACTGGAAACTTCATCTTGGACACTAATCCAACTTGTTGGTAAACACTTCGTGACGCGTCCAAAGTTGTTTTATTCATGTATAACCAAGGAGCAATTCCTAAAACCATCCATGGCAGGTAAGGCACTCCTGGAGCAGGATCTCCACGTTTCAAAGCCACTCCGAATACTAGATAGTAAATTCCAATTTGAATTAGCGGGTTTAAAAATTCCCACGCCAATCCTAAGTAGTGGCTTTGGTATGTAGCTCGATCATCATATTTAGCCATTCTACGAATTATCTTAAAATTCAAGAACTGGTCTTTAATGATTTGAAACATTGCATTCATAATTAAATTCCCTTCATATCCGTCATTTATGTGATCTTAAAGCAAAATTCAAAATACCTTTATATTTTACTCCGAACTTGCTTCAAAAAAAACTTAACCTTTGGTAATTTAAGCATTCGTTTACCTAATACTATTTTTCTTCTCGAATTATATAAACTGGTCGTTTTTTCACTTCTAAATAAATTTCTGCAACATATCGCCCAATAATTCCAATACTTAGCAATTGTACGCCACTAAAGAAAAGAATTATTACTACTAGAGACGGCCATCCGAAAACAGCGGATCCCGGAAAAAGTATTGCTCGCACCACAACTACAATTGCTCCTAATATAGCAAGGCAGCAAGTAAATATACCAGACGACGTAACAAATACTAAAGGAGCAGTAGAAAAAGATACAAAACTTTCAATAGCATATTTTAATAGACCCCAAAACGACCACGAGGTTTTTCCCGCAACTCGTTCACGATTTTCATATGAAATATAGTAAGTATTGAAACCGACCCAATTAAAAAGTCCTTTACTAAATCGCTCACGTTCTGGCATCGACAAAACGCTATCGACCATTTTTCTCGTCATTACACGAAAATCACGAGCACCATCCACTAGTTCAAGAGAACTCACCCGATTAATCCAATGATAAAATATGTGTGCAAAAACTGAGCGAACTTTACTTTCTCCTCGGCGATTTTTTCGCCGAGTAGCTACAGCATCATAATCTCCTTCTTGAAGAATTCGCATCATTTTAGGCAGCAGCTCTGGTGGATCTTGTAAATCCACGTCCATTACCGCTACAAAATCTCCGCTAGCTTTTTGAAGTCCAGCATACAGAGCTGCTTCCTTACCAAAGTTACGAGAGAAACTAATATAATGAATTTCTGGATGGCTTTTCTGGAGCTTTTTTATTTTAACTAGAGTTCGATCTTTAGAGCCATCATCAACAAAAATTAGTTCTAAATTAACCTCAAGTAGCCTTTCAACTTTAGATAAGGTTGAATAAAATAATTCAACCGTTTCCTCTTCGTTGTATACTGGTACAATTATTGATAGCTTCTTCAATGTACTTCACCCGATTCAATCACTTTAAATACTAACCATATTGGAGTTTCTTAATTGAAAAAATCTATACTTAAAAAATATAAATCCCTTATATCATACCTCTTCTGGGGCGTGGTCACCACGTTGGTTAATATCGTGGTCTTTGCTGTGTTAGTAGACCAATTACATATATTCTACCAAGTCAGTAACGTAATTGCTTGGTTCGTGTCGGTTTTGGTCGCTTACGTCAGTAACAAACTGTGGGTGTTCAATTCCCACACTTTAACCGCCAGCGATTTATTTGCCGAAGCGCTCCGCTTTTTCTTGATGCGGGCCGCTACGTTGGCGTTAGATATCGTCATCCTCTACGTAGGGATTTCCCTGCTCCACGGAAACGACATCTTCGTTAAAATCATTGATAACGTCGTCGTCATCATTTCTAACTATGCTTTTAGTAAATTAGTCGTTTTTCGGACGAAGAAAAAATGGGAGTAATCCCATTTTTTTATTGCTCTAATTTTTCTAAAGCCGTGGCTTCGTCAATCACTTCTACACCCAGGTCTTGCGCCTTAGTTAATTTGCTCCCGGCGTCCGCGCCCGCAATCAACACGTCCGTTTTTTTCGAAACCGAACCGGCCACGTCTGCACCTAAGTTCAACAGCTTTTCTTTCAACTCGTTACGGGTAAAATGCTCTAATTTACCAGTTAAGACCACCTTTTTACCGTTAAAATAGTTTTCTGGCGCTTCGCTTGGTTGCGCGCCAAGGTATTCCATATTCACGTCCACAGCCTTCAACTCGTCAATCATGTTGCGCGCCGCTTCACTTTGGAAGAAGGTTGCCAAATTATTGGCAAGCGTTTCACCAACCGTATCTACCGCGTCAAATTCCTCTACGGAAGCCTCCATTAACCGGTCCATTGAACCAAAAGCTTCGGCAAGGGTCCGGGCCATCTTGGTTCCTACGCCCTGGATTCCAAGTCCGTTAACCAAACGTTCCAAAGAATTTTGCCGACTACGGTCAATGGCTTCTAGGAGGTTATTGACCCGCTTTTCCTTAAACCCGTCTAATTGGCTTAGTTGGTCGGCAGTTAATTTATATAGATCGTCAAAATGGTGAATAAATCCCTTTGCATAAAGTTGCTGAATTTGTTTAGGCCCCAACCCCATAATATTCATTGCATTGCGGGATCCAAAGTGTTCCAAACGCGCAACGATTTGCGCGGGACAATCTGGGTTAATGCATCGTAAGGCTACTTCACCATTTAAATGTACCAATTCTTTACCACAAGAAGGACATTGATCGGGAATGGTCAAGTCCGCCACGTCTGCCGGACGCTTGTCCAAGACAACCCGCGTAATCTCTGGAATAATATCTCCTGCCTTATGCAATAGCACCGTGTCGCCAATCCGAACGTCTTTAGCAGTAAGTTGATCCACGTTATTCAAGGTTGCCCGACTCACCGTCGTTCCAGCTAGTTGCACCGGATCCATGACCGCCGTTGGGGTAACTACTCCCGTCCGACCCACTGACCATTCAATGTCACGCACCACAGTTGCTTCTTCTTCTGGGGGAAATTTATACGCAATTTCCCAACGCGGCACCTTAACCGTGTGACCCAATTTTGCTTGTAACCCTAAGTCATTAACCTTTAAAACGATTCCGTCAATTCCATAAGGCAAATCGTCGCGTTGGTCTTCATAACGCTCAATATAACCCCAAACTTCGTCTAAGCTGTGACAAACCGTTTGGGTGGGGTTAGTGTTAAATCCTAACTCTGCCATTGCCTGAATAGCCTCATGCTGGGTTTGTACACCCAAAACTTCGGGTTCCACCAGCGTATAGATAAACGTGTCGAGCTCGCGTGCTTTGGTAATTTGCGTGTTTAGTTGCCGCAAACTACCGGCCGCCGCGTTCCGTGGGTTAGCAAAAACGGATTTCCCCGCTGCCGATTGCTGTTCGTTTAACTTCGCAAACGCCGCCTTCGGCATGTAGCATTCTCCCCGGACTTCCAAAGAAAGCGGCCGACTAAGGGTCTGGGGAACCGATTTAATGGTCTTTAGATTCTTGGTAATGTCTTCACCAATATTACCGTCTCCCCGGGTGGAACCCTGCACTAGCTTACCGTCTTCATACACTAATGAAATCGCTAATCCGTCAATTTTAAGCTCCACGTTGTAATCAACCGGATGGCCCACATTTTTCTGAATACGCTGGTCAAATTCTGCCAGCTCTTCCTTAGAGAAAACGTCGCCCATCGACAGCATCGGTTCAGCGTGGGTAACCTTGGTAAATCCGGCAAGCACTTCGCCCCCCACGCGTTGGGTGATTGAATCTGGCGAAGCAATTTCTGGAAATGCTTGCTCTAAAGCTTGCAAGTCCGCATAATTTTCATCATAAACGTAATCTTCAACTTCGGGAGCATCCTTGGTGTAGTACAACTCACTCCAGCGGTCGAGCTTTTCACGGAGTTGTTCCGCAAGTTCGTTAGCTTCCGTTAGGTTCATTTTTTCAATTGGCTTCGGTAAACTCATCTTTTCTCTCCTATATCATGTTTCTATAAATTCAGGTCAAGTTCGATTGGACAGTGGTCTGATCCAAAAATCTCCGTATGAATTTTAGCATCCGCGAGTTGCTTGTCCAATGCTTGGGAGGTCACAAAATAATCGATTCGCCAACCCGCATTGTTGGCTCGCGCGTTAAACCGGTAGCTCCACCACGAGTAAACGCCCTCTTTATCAGGGTAGAAGTAGCGGTAGGTATCCGTAAATCCGCTTTGTAGCAACTCGGTAAACTTTTGCCGTTCTTCATCAGTAAAACCGGCGTTATGGTGGTTAGTGCGGTCGTTTTTCAAATCGATTTCTTCGTGAGCTACGTTTAAATCCCCACAAAAAATTACCGGCTTAGTGTCGGCAAGTTGTTTTACGTAAGCTCGGAAGGCGTCGTCCCAGTTCATTCGGTAATCCAAACGACGTAATTCCGGCTGTGAATTAGGAGTGTAGCAGGTAACCAAGAAAAATTCCTCGTACTCTAGGGTGATTACCCGTCCCTCTTGATCAAATTCAGGAATTCCTAAACCGTAAGAGACCGCCACCGGTTCCCGTTTAGTGAAGATGGCCGTTCCCGAATACCCCTTCTTTTCTGCATAATTCCAGTATTGGTGGTACCCCGGCAAATCCAGGTCAATTTGTCCTTCCTGTAGCTTGGTTTCTTGGACACAAAACATATCTGCATCCAACTCGTTGAAAACGTCCAAAAAGCCGTGCTTTACTGCCGCACGCAAACCATTCACATTCCACGAAATTAATTTCAAAACCGTGCCCCCCATTTCTAATTATCTCTTTTAATTATCGCACAACTTGACGGAAAATTATTAAAGTTTGTCTAGCAAACTAGGTTGTTTACCACTTACGGAACTTTACGTTTATAATCAAACTAGGAAGGTGATAAATTATGAAAATTAACGTTGCATTATCTAACGGGTACTTACCCGATCGTTTTGGCAAATACGCTCCCGCAGCCGACAAGCTTCACGATTTGCCAATTCGGTCTTTTCCCATTGAAATTAATGAGTTACCTACTGACACAGCAGCCTTAGCACTAACTTTAATTGATTACGACGCCGTTCCCGTTGCTGGCTTTCCGTGGATTCATTGGATCGCGACCGACATCGCCGTGACCAATCTGATTCCTGAAAACGCCAGCGCTTTGGAAAACGGGATGACCCAGGGAAAGAATAGTTACGTTTCTAAGTTTTTAGACGTGGATGATCCCGCAATTTTCGAACACTATTCGGGACCTAAGCCGCCTACCGACCACGAATATACGTTGACCGTTTACGCGCTCAAGGAACCTACTAACCTGCCTAAGGGATTTTATCTAAACGACTTAATGCGTAAAATCGAAGCATTAGCTTTAGATTCAGCGCAGATTAAGATTCCATCCCGCGGTTAAGTTTAGATCCTGATTGGTTACTATAGGGTAGAGTTACTAAAAAAACGCTTTTTAAGAATTGAATTCTCAAAAAGCGTTTTTTGGTTGTTTTTCTAATGTAATGCGACGGGTGCCAGCTCCTTAACTAAAAATCGGCAACGATGCCTAAACTAGACATAATTACCGATTCCTAACTAATATTCACAGTCTGCGCAATTTTAGTTCATTTCTTAATTTTTGTTTTGCCTTGCCCGGGCCATTTTATCCAACTGCTTCTGTGCTTTTTTAGAGCCCCGTTCTAGATCTTTACGCATTTTTCGTTGGTGAAAATCAGTAAAGAGGCTCTCCAAGTCATAATCCACGGGATACAATTTGTTGGCGGCCATTTTTAACCGCGTTCGTTTTCGTAAAACATTTTGAAAGCCATGTTCTACAAAGACTGCTACCGTGTCATCGCCGTGATCTTCGTAAACTAGTCCCACCTTTTTGAGTTCCGTTAAATAAGCCTGATCGCCTTTTTGGTACCTCAATTCGTTTTCGGATTTATCGGACAGATCATCAGTCTTCGCCAACTTAGGAAACTGTATTTTCTCGGTTGCATATTTCGCCTGATTGATAATATATTTATCTGCCCGCTGAATCAATACTTTGGGCATCCTCATTTTTTTGGCAATCCAAAGCGCCTGACTGTCGCCAACTTCACCAACCTGCAGTACGTACTTAGGAGTTAGTGTTTCACGATCAAATTTCATTGCGGCCGGCGTAAAATCCGCATGCTTTTTAGTGAAATTCTTAATCTCTCCATAATGGGTCGTAGCAACGATCAATGCTCCCTTTCGATACAAATCTTCCAGAATCGCAATCGCCAATCCGGCCCCTTCGTTAGGATCAGTTCCGCTGCCCAACTCATCTAATAAAACCAATGTATTGCGACCGGCCTTTTGAACAATCTTTGCAATATTTTTCATGTGGGCAGAAAAGGTGCTGAGTTGATTTTCAATATTCTGCTCATCGCCGATATCCACAAATAGTTGGTCAAAAACTGCTAATTCAGTCCCTGCTTGGGCAGGAACTTGTAATCCAGCCATCGCCATCAAGGTTAACAATCCCACTGTTTTCATGACGATTGTCTTACCACCCGCGTTAGCACCAGTAATAATCAATCCCCGGTAATCCTTTCCTAATTGAAAGTCTAACGGCACGGGGGCACCGACCAAGAACGGGTGCCGCCCTTGAATTATATTAATGCGCTCCGCTTGGTTGATTTGCGGAGTAATTCCACCGTATTCCCGGCTATACTTCGCCCTTGCAAAGATAATGTCAAACATTGTCACAGCGTCAATAGCATTTAAAATACTTGTTCTTTGTTCACTTAATTCGCCCGTTAATTCAGCTAAAATCTGATAGCTTTCAGATTCGATAACTGCCTTTTGAAACGCGCGTTTTTCGTTAAGCTTAGCGACTAAATCTAGCTCGATATAAACGGTTTGACCGTTACTTGATTGATCCACAATCGTACCAGGAACCTTAAATTTATAGGATACTTTAATTGGGACGGTTATCGAGCCTTGCTTTTCAACTATCAAAACGTCCTGGATCATCGGCTTGTTTTTAGGACTTCGCAAAAACTTCATTAGTTTATCTTGAATTTCGTCCTTGATAGTTTTAAATTGCCTCCGCGCCTTCCGAAGATCTCGAGAAGCATCATCTAATACTTCATAATCATCAACCTTTTGGTAAATGTGTTCCTCGGTAGTCGTGAATTTAGATAACGCCTGGCTGTACTTATACAGGGTTGGCGTCTGATACCGATTCTTTTCAAAGAATTTTTTTAACATCCGGTTACTACGCAAGAAATCTGCAAATTCGATTAGCTCCGCGGGTGTCAGAATCACGCCCTTATCAATTTTATTCATTAACCGGTTAATCTGTTTCAAGCCTAGTAATGGAATATATTGACCACTTTCAATAATTATTCGTGCTTCTTTAGTTTCTTGTTGTTTAACCCTGATACTTGCTAAATTGCTTTCAATTGGCATATTTTCAAGTTTCTCTTTACTAAAATCACCAACTGCTTTAGCAATAACTCCCCTTTTCACTCGGTCAAATTGTAATTTTTTAAATAATGATTGATCAAACATCTCTTTTTCCTCTCATAAAAGAGACACCTATCCGATAAAACCTAATTAAAACAAAAAAAGACCACAGTAATCCCCTGTCGTCTTCAAACTAAACTTAAAATTTATTTTGACAGGTATCGCTTGTAAAAGCATGCCAAAAAAACCGTCTTCCCCGGTTCAATTAGCGCCAATATTTACATTTAGATACTTGCCACGCTCATCAAAATTTCCCCATTCGTGTTTAGATAGGTTTTATCAACAAGTAAATTAACAAATTTTAATAAGCTCGTCAAATATTTACTTTTTAAGTCCTCATTACCAATTAGAATTCTTTAAATTATTTTTTTAAAGTTGCGTATTTAAATTTAGGGAGGTTACCCGCCATTCCAGCCTTGTACGTTGGTAAATATACAATTATGTCTCCACAATTAAATTCAATTGAAATTATATAACAAATTTGTTATATTTCTAAGTATTAAAGAGGTTGATTTATGTACGAAATTGATTTTTATTTTGACAGCAATGGAAAAAGCCCAGTATCCGATTATATTGTGGCTCTTTCTAAAAGCCACAAAAAAAATGATCGAGCTATTCTAAAAAAAATTATTCACCAGCTTGATTTGTTACAAGATTTAGGACCGCTCTTAAAAGAACCTCAGGTCAAATTTATAAAGGGCTATAAACATCCCCTGATGGAGCTAAGACCACAACCCGAAAGAATTTTTTACGCCTCTTGGAATAAAAATCGTTATATTCTGCTCCATCATTACTCTAAGAAAAAAAATCGAACCGATCCACGGGAAGTTCACATCGCGATTAACAGATTAGACGACTGGTTACAACGACATTAGAAAGGATTAGTTGATATGGCTACTTGGAACGAACTCAGAAAAAAAGTCACTAAGAATATTCCAACTGAAGAGTTAAACCTTATTGAAACTCTTACTTATCTACAAGAGCGTCGAATCAAGCTAAACATTACGCAAAAAGAGTTGGGTAAAAGAATTGGCATGGCACAATCTCGTATCGCTAAAATTGAAAGTCTTGACTCCACCCCTTCTCTAGAAACTCTAAATCGCTATGCACATGGTTTAGGATTGGAAATTAAACTAACTTTAAAACCATTCCTTCATAACCAGTAGTCGTTCTTTTCAATATAAACACTGCTCTAACTATAGTTCATAGATTCTATGTATAAAACTCATATTTAAAATAAAACAGAGGGCGAAATTCACAACTGAATTCCGTCCTCTGTTAATTTTTAACCATTTTCTTGAACCGTCCTTCTCCCCATGAAGAATGCTTCAAGTCTTTTCTCTCTTTATTTTTGCTAGCTTTTTAACCAGTCATATATTCTTGGCTGCGATCGCTAAATCGCTTCTCCGTAAAACCACATTTTCCATATTCTAGTACAGCTGTGCCGAAACGGGCTCCGAAACCCAGTCCCCTCCGGTTAACCAAATTAGGACATCAATCGCTCAACCCGCGATTAATGCCCTAATTAAGTTAGTCCTCGAGACCTAATCGGGTCCTCTAGATAAATTGAATCAACGTCATCACAATTGGTACGACTACGATGAATAGGATCGTACTTGTCGTTACCAAGTTGGTTGCGTATTTTACGTCACCATGTGATTCGTTTGCTAGGATTGGCATAACCGCTAATCCTGGTGCTGCTGCTTGCACAATCAATGTTTGCATTTCCATCGTTGGCAATACGTGTCCGGTGTGTGCACCAAGCAAAATCAAACCGGTAATTACCAATGGTGACAGTACGAAACGACCAAGTAATGCAAAGACCGTATCACGGTCGAAGTGGATACTCTTCAATCCGGCATCGTAAAGCACAATCCCAATGTAAATTAATGACAATGGGGTTACCAAATTACCCACGTAACTCAAGGTGTTACCTGCCCAACTTGGCACTGGCAAACCGAGTACCAACCAGATGATGGCAACGATAAAACCAAGAAGTGGTGGTGGAAGAAGCTTCTTCCAGTTCACTTTACGTTCTGTACCTTGGTCACCCTTTTGCTTAGTGGGGTCGTCGTTGGCAATCAAGAATACCCCGAACGCCCACGTCGAAACCGTGTTAGTTACGTAGTAAACCAAGAAATATGCCAAACTTTGCGAACCAAACAACGCAATGTTCAGTGGCAATCCAATGAAAATGGTGTTTGCGTTAACTACGGTATTCATAAAGAGTCCGCGACGTCCTGGGCGAACCTTTAATAGCTTAACCGTAATCCATGCGATGATATATCCAATAATTACTCCACCAAACGAATAAATCAATCCGCTTGATAAGCTAACTAGTTTTGGTAACGTTAAATACTTCATTACCGATACAAAAATTGAAGCTGGTAGAGCTACGTTCATAATTAATTTTGAAATACTACCACTAAAATGGTCGTCAAACCATCCCATTCCTCGTAGACCAAAGCCAAGGGCCATCATCAACAGAATGGTAATAATACTTTCAACGGACGTAATAAATGCCGCCATCTTACCCACTCTCTCTTTCTCTTTATAACGAGCTTTTGGAAAATCTTCTTAATTCCTGTACTTCTCTGCTGCACAGTCGAAACGTGTTTTTAAACCCAACTTTCTCCGGCTAACCAATCACAGCATCAATCGCCAAACCCGCGATTAATGCTGTGATCTAGTTAGTCCTCAGAAGCTACCCGGGTCTAAAAACACTCTAATTTTCTTAATCCTCGAAGATTACCCGAATTCACTCACTCTCTCTTTTGTTATTCGTCATTTTCAACGGATCGACCCACCGGTCAAAGTCCGCTTCATTCACCAAACCGCTCTTTAATGCAGCTTGTTTGAGGCTCAATCCTTCCCGACTTGCTAGTTGGGCAATCTCTGCCGCTTGATGATAACCAATATGTGGCGACAGCGCCGTCACGGTCATTAGTGATTGTTCCACCAAGTCCAGCATCCGGTCGGCGTTAATTTCAATTCCCGCGACCATCTTTTCGGTAAACTGAGCCACCACCCCGCTTAACAAATTGACGGAATCTAAAAAGTTGAAGATAATTACCGGTTTATAAACGTTCATCTCAAAGTTTCCTTGGCTAGCAGCAACGTTAATCGTTACGTCATTACCCATTACCTGAGTTGCTGCCATGGTCAATGCTTCCGCTTGGGTTGGATTAACCTTACCAGGCATGATTGAAGACCCGGGTTCGTTAGCCGGAATCGTCAATTCCCCATAACCAGCCCGCGGACCGCTTGCTAGGAAACGGATGTCATTAGCGATTTTTAACAAATCGGCTGCCAAAGTTTTCACCGCGCCGTGCACAGCTCCAATTCCAGAATGTGCACTAAGCCCGAAGAACTTATTTTGGGTCGTAAATCGTAAGTCGTACACCTTACTCAATTCGTTGACCATTTCTAAGTCATAACCGGCAGGAGCGTTCAATCCCGTTCCCACTGCGGTTCCCCCAATCGGTAGCTCTAATAACGTATCCTTGAGCTTCGCTAAGTAATCTAAATCATGTTCTAACGTACTTACCCAACCGCTAATTTCTTGGCCGAAAGTCAAGGGCGTTGCATCTTGTAGATGGGTTCGCCCGATTTTAACCACGTCCCAATACTGTCTTTGTTTTTCCGTTAATGTGGCAATCAAGTTTTTAATCACTGGTAGAAGGTGGTTAATTGCTTGACTCGCCGCAATGTTCATTGCCGTAGGGAAGTCGTCATTAGAACTTTGCGATTTGTTGACGTCGTCGTTAGGTAAAAGCGCCAAATCAGAATCAATTTGTTGGGCAACGTGCACAATCACTTCGTTGACGTTCATGTTCGTCTGGGTTCCCGAACCAGTTTGGAAAACGCGCAGGGGGAAATCCTGCATTAAAGTTGCATCATCTAAGGCCAATAATTGGTCACTCGCCTTTTGAATTAACCGCGTTTTTTCGGTAGGTAATAATCCAAACCGATTGTTCACCCCCGCAGCCGCCTTTTTGACGTTAATTAATGCTCGAATTACTTCGACTGGCATCAACGGTCCCGTCGCAAAATTGTGCCGACTGCGTTCAGTTTGTGCGCCCCATAAAGCCTGTTGAGGCACCTTTACCTTTCCTAATGTATCTTCTTCAATTCGATAGTCCGCCATCGTTATCGCTCCTAATTTTTAGTATTCAGGAGTCCACCGGGTATCTGCCACCGCTTTTTTCACGTCGGTGATGGTTTCTTTTGTCAATCCTTGATCAACTGCACTTTGGGCAATGCCTTCCGCAACCGTTTGTGAGAATTCACTCAACTTGGAAACTGGTGGCAATACCGCTGCTCCTGGTTTGCTTACGTCTACGATACCGCCCAATGAATGAGCAGCCTTAGAAATCATTGTATCATTTAATACTTTAGCAGTTGAGGCAATGACCCCTAAACCTAAACCAGGGTAAACCAACGCGTTGTTAGCTTGACCAATTTGGTAAGTAACGCCGTTGTATTCAATATCATCAACCGGGATTCCGGTAGCAATCAAGGCGCGACCATCCGTCCATTTCAACAAGTCTTCCGCCTTTGCTTCAGCTAACTTAGTTGGGTTAGACAATGGGAAGATAATTGGGCGTTCCGTATGAGCAGCCATTTCACGAACCACTTCTTCGGTGAAGGCACCTGGTTTTGTAGAAGTACCCACCATGATAGTTGGGTGAACTGCCTTCACTACGGATAGCAAGTCGGTCAATTCTTCTGGGTTTTCAAATTCGCTGCGCTTACGTGCAAATGGCTTTTGTTCCGGCGTCAACGTTTCGTCATCATCAAACAAAAGACCTTGCTTGTCGACCATGTAGAAGTGTTTCTTAGCTTCTTCTTCGGACAAGCCGTTTTCAACCATTTCTGCGTAAATCCGGCTCAAGATTCCGGCACCTGCAGTTCCAGCACCGAAGCTTAGGTAAACTTGGTCCGTAATCTTTTGCTTAGAAATATTTAGGGCACCTAAAATACCAGCCAAAGTAATAATTCCGGTACCTTGAATGTCATCGTTGAAAATTACGTAACGATCCTTGTACTTGTTCAAAATCTTTGCCGCGTGGTCACGTCCAAAGTCTTCAAAGTGCAGATACATATTTGGGAATAGGTTTTCTGCAGTTTGAACAAATTGATCCACAAATTCAAAGTAACGGTCGCCCTTGATCCGTTCGTGACGGTTACCAAGGTACATTGGATCCTTCAACAACTTTTCGTTGTTGGTTCCTACATCCAATACAACTGGAAGAACTTGGCTTGGGTCAATTCCAGCAGCAGCGGTATAAACCATCAACTTACCAACCGAAATGTCGACACCGTTAGTTCCCCAGTCACCGATTCCTAAAATACCTTCTGCATCAGTAACTACGATTAAACGAATGTCTCGACCATCAGCCGCGTTCTTCAACGCCGTTTCCATGTTATCTGGATCATCAATGGAAAGGAAAGTTGCGTTTTGTGATTGAACATAAAGCTCACTGTAGTTTTCGATCGTATCCGCAATGGTAGGATCGTAAACAATTGGCATAAATTCAACAACGTGTTCACTGAACAACTTGTAGAACAGTACCCGGTTTTCGTTGAAAATTTGCATCAAGAATAACCGTTTTTCTAAATCATTAGCCTTAGTTTGAAATTGAGCGTAAGTTTGTGCTACCTGTTCATCCAAAGTTTGGATGTATGGTGGAATCAAACCGTTAAGCCCTAACTGATCGCGTTCTGCTTTTGTAAAAGCAGTTCCCTTATTTAAATAAGGATTGTTCAAAATACTCATTGCTTTTTCAGTCATTTTGCTTTCCTCCAATTTTTTATTACGCGGTAAGTTTAAGACTCCTGGATTGCTATAGTCAAATTATTAGCATATTATAAATTATTTTTATATTTAACCGAAAAAGCTTGATATAATAGGGTTATGGAGGAACGTTATGAACACTAAAGATTTAAAATATTTTCATTCGCTAGTAAAAAATAAAAATTTTTCTACGGTTGCTGAAGAATTTAACGTTAGTCAACCCACTATCAGCATGGCTATCCGACGCTTAGAAGATACTTTTCAAACCACGCTGTTCACCCGGGATCAAGGCCGACACCATTTGTCCGTCACCCTAAGCGGCCAACAACTGGATGAACACGTGCAAGCAATCTTGGATCACCTAACCGTCGCCCAAAATAGCATTAAAAATATCAATACAAAAAAATTAATCTTGGGTCTGCCACCCATTATGACCAAGTACTTTTTCCCGCGGATTGCCAAACGCCTTACCGAACAAAATTTGTTAAAGGCCATCGTGCCCGTGGAAAAAGGGTCGGCTGAGCTAGAGGAAATGCTGCTTGCTGGGACCCTCGACATGTCCCTAATGGGGGCCATCGAAAAGCAATTCAACGAAAATCTAGCTTACCAACATTTGGGCAACGACCATTTTGTCGCAATTGTCGGTAACCAATCGCCCTTCTTTTCTCGCGACAAAATCTGGTTCTCCGAATTAAAAAACGAGTCGTTTATCACCTTTGATAGCAATTTTGTTCATGCGGAGGCTCTGCGTAATTTCAGCAACATTACCAATTTTCGGACTAACGTGGTTTACCAAAGCAATGATTCCCAAGTAATTCAAGAAATGGTGGCCCAAAACATAGGGGTGGGTTTTATCGTCAATTCTGCGGTAATTAAACGCCCGGACGTTCGGGTTCTGCCCTTTTTCGATGAAGAGCAACCCTTGTTTTACATGAACCTGGTCCAACGTAAAGACCGGATCTTAAGTCCTTACCAACAAAGAATTGCCGATTTGATTCGGGAGTAGTCAATAAAAGTCGAATAGTTAGTGCGTGCTAATATAAAAAGCGGTTATTATGCCAATTCCAGACATAATAACCGCTTTTGGGATTAAGCAAGCGCCCTCGAATTTTGTTAACCAGCTCACGCTGAAAATTCTCGTGCTTCTTTGCTGCATGGCCGAAATGGGCTCCGTAACCCACCTCTCTCCGGTTAACCAAAATACCGGCTCAATCGCCAAAAGCGCGATTAATCCGGCATTTCTGTTAATCCTTGCGCTTCTTTGCTACATAGCCGAAATGGACTCCGTAACCCAGCTCTCTCCGGTTAACCAAAATGCGGCATCAATCGCCTAAACCGCGATTAATGCCGCATTTCCGTTAATACTTGCGCTTTCCTGCTGTATAGTCAAAATGGGCTCCAGTGCCCGGGTAATCTCTTCCGGTTAACCAAAATACCGGCTCAATCGCCAAAAGCGCGATTAATCCGGCATTTCTGTTAATCCTCGGAGATTACCCGGGCACTTCCGCCCTCTAGTTTTTAAACCATTCGTCAATTTCCTTATATTCTTGTTCGCTAAGTTCAATTTCCGTTGCCTTTGCGTTGCTTTCCACTTGTTCCGGTTTGCGTGCTCCTGGAATTACCACGCTGATGGCCGGATTCTTCAAGTACCACGCCAAGATCACTTGCGCCACGGTCGCTTGTTTTGCTTCCGCAATTTGGCGTACCTTTTCAGTTGCTTCAATTATCTGATTAAATTGAGCTTCCGAGTACTGGTCAAAGCGTTCATGATCTTTCTTCGTATATTTTCCCGTAAGAATTCCGGACGCCAATGGGAAGTATGGTACAAAAGAAATTTGGTGTTCTGCGAGATAGGGGAACAATTCCTTTTCTGCATCCCGGTGCACTAAACTATAATCATCTTCGACAACGTCGATCACGTCTTCCACGTTAGCTTCCTTAATTTGTGCTAGGGAGAAATTAGAAACTCCAATGGCTTTAATTTTTCCTTCTTTACGTGCCTTAACTAACGCGTTGATTGCCTCGTATTTGTTAGTAGTTTCGTCTGGAAAATGGATGTAAAAAATATCGATATAGTCTGTTTTCAACCGCCGCAAAGCTGCGTCGATTTGTAACGTCAAAAATTCTGGATCGTTGTTGGGGTGGTAATCATGCAACGGATCTTGGGCCGCCTTAGTTGCCAAAACCACTTTAGAGCGGTCGTAATCTTGTAAAACGTCGCCAATAATCTCTTCTGAACGGCCCTTCCCATAAATAAAGGCGGTATCTAGCAATTGAATTCCTTCATCCAACGCCTTCCGCACGACCGCATAACCATCTTCATCCTTTAAATTCGGGAACAAATTATGTCCGCCAACTTTATTAGTTCCTAATCCTAACGCCGTGGTTTCTACGTCACTTTTACCAATTCGAACTAAATTTGCCATACGATTACCTCCAGTTATATTTTCGTGATTAGCATAACAGATAATCGAAAAAAAGGGACCCCTTTAGTTTTAATAGTTCTGCCAATAAACATTTGACGCAGCAAGTTTTTGCCATCAGGACATTACCGCGCTTTCCTGCTGCATGGCCGAAAAGGGCTCCAGTGCCCAATCTCTTCCGGTTAACCAAAATACCGGCTCAATTGCCAAAAGCGCGATTAATCCGGCATTTCTGTTAATCCTTGCGCTTCTTTGCCGCATAGCCGAAATGGGCTCCGTAACCCAGCTCTCTCCGGTTAACCAAAATGCGGCATCAACCGCCTAAACCGCGATTAATGCCGCATTTCCGTTAATCCTTGTGCTTCTTTGCCGCGTAGTCGAAATGGGCTTCAGTGCCCAATCTCTTCCGGTTAACCAAAATACCGGCTCAATCGCCAAAAGCGCGATTAATCCGGCATTTCTGTTAATCCTCAGAGATTACCCGGGCACTTCCGCCCTCTGTTTTATGTATTCCTCTACGTATTTTCGATTTCCGTGCTGTAGCGTTACTACCAAGGTATCGCCCGCCTTAATTACCGTATCTCCAGACGGAACAATTGCGCGCGGGCCCCTCTGAATACTAATCAATAAACTATGTGCGGGCCATTGCGCGTTGCGGACTGCCGCCCCGTCAAATTGGGAGCCTTCCTTTACAAATACTTCCACCCGTTCTTGGCGACCCTGCGGTTCCGCTAAAATATCCGGTACCAACTGGTGGAGCAACGATTCGTAAATTGGTTCGCCGCCCAATAAATCCAACACAATGTAGGCCACTAGCGCCACCACCGCTAACGGCATTAAATGCTGCAACGACCCCACCATTTCAGTAATCAACAGGATGGCCGTAAACGGTGCCTTCCCAATTGAGGCAAAGTAGCCCGCCATGGCGTAAATCACAAAGTTAGGTAAGTAACGGGCGTCGATCAACCCCCAGTGTGCCATTATGCTTACGTAAAGGGCGCCACTTACCGCTCCGAGCGTTAATATAGGAAGAAAAATTCCACCCGGTAGCCCTGAACCGTACGAAACCATGGAGAAAACAAACCGAATCACTAGTAAAATCAAGAGCGTTACAAACACCGGATTTTGCGCCGCAATCGTGGTAATCAGCGTGTTTCCCCCGCCAAGGTAGGCCGGCCATCCCCAGCCTACCGGAATAATTAAGATAAAGGGTACTAAACTATCCAACCATCGCGGTAAAAATTTAATTTTACCGTACCAAGTCTTTAATTTCAGCGTGCAGATTTGATACAACCGGCCAAAAAGTCCCAGTAAAATTCCTAATACCAACAAGTGCCAGTATAAATTAAGCGGCAGTGCGTGGGGATAAACAATTGCCAACACGGGGGTTAGCCCAAAAAAGGTCAGCGAAATGAAGTTTGCCACCACCGCACTCGTCAGCGCACTAATCCACACTAAGGTGGAAAAGTTGTGGTAAATTTCTTCTAGCACGAACAGGGTGCTCGCAATCGGAGCATTAAAGGCTGCGGATAGACCGGCAGCAGCTCCGCCGGCGATTAACACCCGGCGTTGCGAACCGCGGTACCGCAAAGTTTCGCTCCAGCCTTGCCCTACGGCTGCTCCTAGCTGAATCGAAGGGCCTTCTCGTCCTAACATTAGTCCCGAACCAATTGCTAAAATACCCCCGACAAACTTTTTCCACAATACCGGCCACCATTGTTCCTCGTATTCTCCCGATAGCTGTCCTTCAATTTGGGGAATCCCGGATCCCGAAATATCTGGCGTCGTTTTAACTAAAAAGCCTACTCCGACTGCTAAAATAAGATTTAACAGGACAATCCACTGCCAGTCGGTGGAAAAATTTTGGTATAGCTGTTGGAAAAAGATTAATAGCTTTTCAATCGTCAGTCGAAAAATACTAACAATTAATCCGATTAAACCGCCCACCACTACTGAATTCAACAGGGTTGATAGACGGGTGTCTTCAATTTTTAAATGCATCAGCATTCCACCTCGTTCAAAAGATTAACCTTACTTATGTTAGCATAACTAAAACTCTCGCCAAGTTTTGAATTTAGGATTTGTTAGAAACCTGTATAATGGATTGGTAAGAATAATTGAGGATGGTGTTATAAATGAAAAAAGTAGTTAGCTTTGCAGGGTTTAACACCTTGTTTAACGTGCAACCCTTCTACGAAGCGGTTGGACGAATTGGCAACCGCTACGATATTGACGAAAAGAAGGTTCGGGATACTTACCGCCAAAAAGAACAAGCTTTAATGCAACAAAGTGAGTTTATGAAGTACTCTAAACTAATGGAAGTGGCTCTAAACGAAACTGCGGAAGAACTAAACTTCACGATTGACCCAAGTGATTTTAGTGACGTTTTAATTGCTCACACGGTAATGGAGCCGTTCCCCGATGCACCAACTGCACTATATAACATTAAAGAAAAAGGCTACGAGACTGTCTTACTGACCAACCACTCTAAAGATTTAATTCAAGCTAACGTGGTTAAACTGGAACATAATTTTGACCAAATCATCACCGCCGAAGACGTCCAGGCCTACAAACCTAACGCACGATTCTTCGCATACGTTGCCCAACAGTTAGGTGACGTTGACGAACACGTTCACATCGCGGTCGACCCTACTAAGGATATCCAACCGGCCCAAGCAGCAGGCTGGCAAGTAATCCAAATTGACCGCCAGGACGACAACGCTAAGGTAGCTTCCTTAATGGACGCCGTAGATCAATTGGACTAAGACAAGCTTAGCGACCAAAGTGAAATAATTACCGACAAGCTCGTAACCTAATGAAAACAGGAACCAGAATTTAAGCTCTGGTTCCTGTTTTTTTAAACCGACAAATGCAGAATTGGAAATAGTTACTAACTCTAAGATTCCGGAAGCGCGACAATTTGTCAATTAAGGGTGTTTAAATCGCTTCTAACGACTAATATTTCTCCGTATAAACAGAGATAGTCCCGTTTTATTTTAATAACCCGCTTTAATAGTTTAACGTGTGATATAATCTCCGTAGAGTGTATAACCTACTGCTCATCCTTCTAAATATTAGAAGAACACAAACACTACGCTGTTTAACCAGGAGTTAAAAATTAATGACTACTATATCTAAAAACAATATTATTCTAGGAGAATTTTTGAAAGGTTTCTATGACCCGCAATTTACATGGGACGCGGAAGAAACTAACGGGCTAACCGAAATTTGCCAACCGCTGGCCCAGTCTGCCGCTTACTACGACATTCCCGTCTACGTTTTAGCTAACGGGATTGGGCAAAAAAAGCAAGCTAATTTACATATTGAACCTGTGCAAGTTAACCCTCAGCGATATAAATTAACGCTATACTTTATCCGTTGGGAGCTTGCGTTAAATTTTTTGGTCCAGCATCCCGAATTTGAAAAAGTAGCTTTAGTTGACGCTACCGATGTTACTGTACTCAACTATCCCTTTGACCAAGTAGAAGATCAGTTTTTATATTTTGGCGACGAAATTAACTACTTAGATGCGGGAATTATTAAAAGGGATCCCAAAACGCCCGAAATGAGGAACTTTTTCGAAGAAAATCCCGAACTACAGCTACTCAACCCAGGGGTGATCGTGGGAACGCGAGAAACGATTATTGAATTTTTAACAATCTTCGTTAGCATCTTTAATCGTATTCAAGTAGAAGAAATGCGCGGAGTGCCGGAACAAAGGCTGGGTAACTACGAGATGTCTTTAGTTAACTACATCGCTTACCGGTACTTTTATAACCGGATCAGACATGGCCGCGAAGTCAGTACCCTTTTTATGTACAATGAACGTACTAGCGGTGCATGGTTTAAGCACAAATAACGGGTGGTAAAAAATGGATATTAAAAAATTAATGCATATGCTTGATAAGCAAGAATGGATTGTTGAAAATGCGGGAGATGACGGGACCGGAGCAACGATTGAGATGGGTCAAAATCAAGGGATTTTAATTCTACAATTAAACCCCAATGGAAAGGTCTCCTTCCCAACTCGAATGGGATTTCTTCCCCCTGAGTATTGCAACTGGCAGTTTAACGAAGCTCAACAATTAGTTGAACTCATGGATAAGGACTACCAAATAACGACAAGCTTTAGCCTTCCTCAAAAGGAGGGCTTGCATTTAATCATGAGGGAACATAACCCGCAAGGTATTTCGCGAAGACTAATTACGCGTCCTAAGTTATTTAAAGAAATAAGGAAACCTATCATTCCTGCTCCACAACTAGCGGCTGGCAAAATGATTTTAACTAAAAACTATCAACCTGATTCTAAAATAGGAAAAATCGCAAAAAACAATGTCTTGGGAGTCCACCGCATTCAAAATGACCTAAAACATTTGGCTGGTGTCAATGAAATTCTCAATTACCTAATAGAGCATTCCGCTTTGAAAGAAATCGCCGTTATCAGTGATGAAAATTTACAGGACAATCCGTTTGTAAAGTTAGATCGTTCCAAAATTAGAGTCAATAGTTCGTTAACCATTTTGGTTGCTTCAAGAGCGCTGCTGATCGAACTTCTGGGACAGGTCCTGATTGAAGCCTATCACCAAGCATTTGAAAACCAAATCATGCAAGATGAAGACGTTCCGGTTTCAATTAAAAATACCCTGGAAACTAAATTTAAAGATCGGGTCCAATGGATATAAATTTAAATACCACTAATACTAAATAAATATTTGGAGGCTGGGAATTTTCCCTCAGCCTCTTTTTTGATTACTAAAAAACACTCGTTTGTCTCAATCGGGTATTATTTTTAAACGTAGTTATCTTCCCCATTAAAGAGAGCACTTAAACACCTTAAAAACGCCTGTACTATAGTAATTTCTTGTGGTCGTTCTCGACAAAACTTTCTATTTCTAAATTACTTACAAATAGTTTATAATTATCTTGAAGTTCAGAAAGCGCTTTCTTAAACTTCATCATTCTTAAATATTTATGGAGGTACAGACATGGCAGATAAATACATTCTGGCCATCGACGAGGGGACCACGAGCACGCGTGCGATCATATTCGATCATGCTGGGCGCAAAGTTGCCGATGCGCAACGCGAATTTACGCAATATTTCCCTAAGCCGGGGTGGGTAGAACACAATGCCAACGAAATTTGGAACGCCGTTTCGTCTACGATTGCGAATGCTTTTATTGACTCAGGCATCAAGCCCAGTCAAATTAGCGGAATTGGGATTACCAATCAACGGGAAACGACCGTCATTTGGGATAAGAAAACTGGCTTGCCAATTTATAACGCAATCGTATGGCAATCGCGGCAAACTGCTGATATTGCCGACCAACTAATTAAAGACGGCTATGGCGACCTGATTCACCAAAAAACCGGCTTGGTAACCGACGCCTACTTCTCCGCGACTAAAATTCGCTGGATTCTCGACCACATTAACGGTGCTCAAGAACGTGCCGAGCGCGGTGAACTCCTTTTTGGCACCATCGACACGTGGCTAGTTTGGAAACTAACCGATGGTGCTGTTCATGTGACTGACTACTCCAACGCTAGCCGGACCATGCTTTACAACATTCACGAGTTGAAATGGGACTCCGAGATTTTGCAATTATTAAACATTCCTGAAGCCATCCTGCCAGAAGTTAAGCCAAATTCGATGGTTTACGGTAATACCAAGGATTACCACTTTTATGGTAGCGAAGTTCCGATTGCTGGAATGGCCGGTGACCAACAGGCGGCCCTCTTCGGCCAGCTCGCGTTTGAACCCGGCATGGTCAAGAATACTTACGGGACCGGCGCCTTTACCGTAATGAACATTGGTGAGCAACCGCAATTATCCGATAATAATTTATTAACCACCATTGGTTACGGTATTAATGGCAAGGTTTACTATGCTTTGGAAGGAAGCATTTTTGTAGCCGGTTCGGCAATCCAGTGGCTGCGGGACGGAATGCAGCTCTTCAAAAAGGCTTCCGATTCAGAAGCCGCCGCGTTAGCTTCGCAAAATGAAAACGAAGTCTACGTGGTTCCCGCCTTCACTGGTCTAGGTGCGCCTTACTGGGATTCCGACGCCCGGGGTGCCGTATTCGGGATTACCCGCGGAACTACCAAAGAAGACTTTATCAAGGCAACCCTGCAATCCCTTGCGTACCAATCACGGGACGTTCTTGACACGATGAAACGTGATTCAGGAATCGACATCCCGGCAATGCGGGTGGACGGCGGCGCCTCCAACAACAATTACCTGATGCAATTCCAGGCTGATATTTTAGGAATTGAGATACACCGGGCCCATGATTTAGAAACTACCGCGCTGGGAGCAGCCTTCCTAGCCGGCCTAGCCGTTGGTTATTGGCAAGATCTCGACGAGTTAAAAGCTGAATACCAACCTGGAAAAATCTTCAAACCACAGATGGGCGAAGAAGAACGCCGCGACCTTTATCAAGGTTGGCAAGAAGCCGTGGCTGCAACCCGAAATTTTAAGCACCAACCGCGTAAAGCAAACTAACTCTTAGGAGGATTATTACATGTCATTTTCATTATTAAGTAGAAGACAAGATATTGAACGTCTAAAAAATGAAACACTCGACTTACTGACCATCGGCGGTGGAATTACCGGTGCAGGAGTAGCCATTCAGGCTAGCGCCATGGGGATGAATAACGGCTTAATTGAGATGCAAGATTTTGCGGAAGGAACCTCTTCGCGATCGACTAAATTAGTCCACGGAGGAATTCGCTACCTCAAAAACTTCGACGTTGAAGTAGTTTCTGATACCGTTAAGGAACGGGCGGTCGTCCAAGGGATTGCCCCCCACATTCCCCGGCCTGATCCAATGCTGTTACCAATTTACGACGAGCCGGGATCCACTTTTAACATGTTCTCCGTCAAGGTTGCGATGAACCTATACGACCAACTAGCCGGGGTTACGGATCCTAAATACACTAATTACACAATTTCTAAGGAAGAAGTTCTTCAACGCGAACCCCAGCTTAACCCCGACAAATTGTTGGGTGGCGGTGTTTACCTGGATTACCGGAATAACGATGCCCGCCTCGTAATTGAAAACATCAAAAAAGCTCACGAAAACGGGGGCTTGATGGTTAGCCACGTAAAGGCCCAACACATTTTGCACGACGAAAACGGCAACGTCAACGGGGTCAACGTAAAGGACCTCTTAACTGGTGAAGAATTCGATATTCACGCCCGTCTCGTAATCAACACCACCGGGCCGTGGTCCGACTTTATCCGCGAAATGGACGACCACCTCGAAGTAACTCCGCAAATGCGGCCTACCAAAGGGGTTCATTTAGTAGTCGATCGTTCTCGGCTCAACGTACCTCAACCAACCTACTTTGACTCTGGACAACAAGACGGTCGGATGGTCTTTGCGATTCCGCGGGAAGGTAAAACCTACTTTGGAACCACCGATACCGACTACCAGGGTGATTTCCTTCACCCGCGGGTTGAACAAGCTGACGTGGATTACCTTTTGAAGACAATCAACGACCGCTATCCAGAAGCAGAAATCACCATTGACGATGTGGAAGCTAGCTGGGCAGGTTTACGGCCACTAATTGCTTCTAACGGTAGCTCCGATTACAACGGTGGCAATTCCGGTAAAATTACCGCACAAAGTTTTGACGAAGTAATTGCGATTGTGGATAAATACGAAAAACAATTAGTTAGTCGCGAAGACGTAGAAGACGTGCTTAATCACTTAGAAAGCACCCTTTCCGAAAATAAACCAAACCCTTCTGCAGTTTCCCGGGGTAGTTCATTAGATGTGGCTCAGGACGGCCTAATCACCCTTGCTGGCGGTAAAATCACCGATTACCGGAAGATGGCCGCGGGGGCGATTGCCTTAATCGCTAAATTGCTTAAGCAACGCTTCAACCGGAACTTCAATTCGATCGACTCCAAGCATCTCCAAGTTTCCGGTGGGGATATCGACCCGCAAAACGTGGACGCCACCTTGTCATTCTTTGCTAAGCAAGGTATCGAAAGCGGCCTTTCCAAACCCGAAGCGGAAAAGATTGCCAACCTCTTCGGATCCAACGCGGCCCGGGTCTTTAGTCAAATCGGTCGTTTGCCGGCTGCACCTGGCTTAAGCCTCGCAGAAACCATCAGTCTGCACTACTCAATGGAAGAAGAAATGACCTTGACCCCCGTAGATTACTTGCTCCGGCGGACTAACCACCTCCTCTTCCACCACGACGCCATCGCCGACCTTCAACAAGGAGTGGTTGACGAAATGGCCCGCTACTTCAACTGGAGTGCGGAACAAAAACAACAACATAGTCAAGAACTTCAAGACGTAATCGCTGAAGCCCACCTAGATTATCTGAGATAGGAGTAAGTTTAGATATGGAAACTAGTTTATGGATGCAGTTAGTCGGCGAATTTGTCGGCACATTCATCTTAATTTTACTTGGGGACGGTGTCGTTGCTGGCGTAACTCTGAAGAAATCAAAAGCAGAGGGTGCGGGGTGGATCGCAATCTCGCTTGGCTGGGGATTGGCAGTTACCTTAGGGGTGTATACCTCCGCCTTTCTAAGTCCGGCTCACTTGAACCCGGCCGTAACCCTAGGGATGGCAATGGCCGGTAAATTTGCCTGGGCCAACGTGATTCCTTACTGCATTGCCCAAACTTTGGGTGGCATCCTTGGCGGAGTATGCGTTTGGATTCATTACTATCCCCACTGGCAAGCCACTAAGGATGCCGATGCCATTCGGGGAATCTTTGCTACCGGACCGGCAATCCGTAATTACGCGATGAACTTCATCAGTGAAGTAATTGGAACTTTCGTTTTAGTGTTCGCTCTGTTAGCTTTCACCCGGGGCAACTTCACCGATGGTTTGAATCCGATCGTGGTCGGTATTTTAATCACCGCCATTGGTTTATCACTTGGAGGAACGACCGGTTACGCAATTAACCCGGCGCGGGATTTAGGTCCGCGGATCGCCCACGCCATCCTCCCCATTGCCAATAAGGGCAATTCCGACTGGGCGTATAGTTGGGTTCCCGTATTTGGTCCGATGGTCGGCGGTGCGTTAGGTGCCTTGTTATTTAACGTGTTACCGTAGTTCACAACTGCGCATTCATTAAAACGTATGCGAACAAACTAAGAAATTTTTTCACAGATGAACATTTTTCCGAAAATTATTTTGGTGTGCTGACTTTAATAGCGCCAAAAACCAGTTTATTTCCTCTAACCCGAAATCGATCATTGTGCCCAATTCAGGCATAATGGTCGATTTTTAGTTAGTGCTCACAAGCTCTTCCGTTGTTGTCCCCCGCGCTTTTTTACGTCCTTATCCACGGCTAATTTGCTAACCTCCCAAAAAATTGATACACAAACTCTTTTACAACGTTTATAATCAATGGTAGGCTAGAAGCGTTTAAGAGTAAAAAAACTGTTTAATCCACAGCATTGTTCCTTATTCTAAAAGCGCCCAAAAACGGAGGAATTACATATGCAAAATGAACCCAACGTCGTTATCAGTCAGTTCTTCACTCATATGGAAGATCTACTTCATCATGCAGACACTAGTAACGTAGATATTCCAAGTAAGGTAGCGGAACAAACTCATTCTTTAGCTCGTTTTAACGTTCCGTACTACGTCTTGACTAACGATTCCACCCAAGAACCCATTGATAACCTCCACGTGGTTAACGTTAACTTGGATAAAATATATCAAAGCTATCCTGATATGACCCTTTATTTCTATCGGATTTTTATGACCTTTTATTTTTTACAGGCCCATCCCGAAATCGAAAAAGCAGTCCTAACTGACGCGACCGACGTTACCATGCTAAACTATCCGTTCGACGAGATTAAACCCGATACGCTATACATGGGCGACGAAACTGCATTTTTATTTGAAACTGACATTATTCTTAATAACGAAGGTCCCCAGTATTTACAAGACTTTTTCTTGAGAAACGGCAATTTGCTCCCCACCCTAAATTTAGGGGTGATGGCTGGAACTCGTGCAGTACTAATGGAATACCTTGGAATGATGGTCAAATTAATTACCGAAGCCAAATTAAAATTCAAGCAAGGCGACGAACGCTACCGACTCGGAGCATTTGAAATGGCGATTTCCAATTACGTGGCTTACGAATATTTCCAAGATCGTTTGGTCCATGGTCGTAAAGTAACTAGCTTTTTCTCTGGTTTTCAACCTCACAGTAGTGCTTGGTTTAAACATAAATAAACAAGGAGCACGATTGAATGTTAAATAAAAAACAAGTTTATCAACTACTACGTGACCGGGAATGGATCTTAAAACAAACAACTCCTGATACCGAAGTTCCTGGTTTTATGAGTTTTATAACTAGTTTAGACGATCCTCGTGCATTCTTTTCTATTGAATTCAAGGATAACGGCCGGTTAGAATTCTCTACTGGAATTAAATACGTACCTGTAGAATATGGCGGTTGGGATTTTAATGAAGAAACTCAAGAACTTATATTTGTTAGTCGCGATGGTCAGTCAAATCTTCGGGCGGATCTACCCCAAAAATTACCTTACGGAATCATGGCGTTCAAAATTTATAACGATTACATTAATCCCTTGTACTTTTTTGTTAATTATCCGCACATTGACCAGGAGCAGGTAACCAGCCACTGCTTAGGCGGCACCAAAGCTTTCTTCCTGCCCCGTTCAGCCTATGACAAAGGCTTCTACCAGACCCTGCGTTGGACTGGTTTTAATACTAACTTGGTCGACCACGAGGATGATCGGGTGGCCATGCTTACGGAAATTTATGATTACCTTGCGTACCATCCCCAAATTGCACAGGTGGTTTTCTCTCAAACCAATCAACCGGTCGTGCAACTTCCGAAAAAGCAGCATCTTTTGTTTACCCTTGCAGACGGGCAACCTTCATTGGATTATTTTTCAGGAACCCGGGCAGCAATTATGGAATTGCTCACGTTAATCATCTCCGAAAATAACTTGCGCCTATACAATGATGCTGATCAACGTAATGAAACTACTATGTTACAAGACGTTATCGCTAATTGCTTCACGGGACGTTACGAAGTGATCGACTCGCTTCCAGAAGCAACTTCACTTTGGCAGATTTTGTTGCATTTTTAAAACATTTGTAGGAAATACTTTATTGTCATACTAACGGTCGATCAACGGAAACTTAGAAAATTATCCCGTTTGAAAAACTTGCCCGGATAACTTTAAGTATCTTTAAGGAAGGAATTCATTTGAATGCTAAACAAAAAACAAGTCTATAATTTATTGCGCGAACGGGTGTGGATTCTACAATATTTTAATAAAGATATGGCACACCCCGGACTTATTAACCTTTTACCTAAGCCGGCCTTTTTATGCTTTACGTTTAAAAAGAATGGGCGCATAGATGTACCCAATGGCGTAGGTTTTATCCCCGATGAATACAATGGTTGGGATTTTGATGAAGCAAGCCAAGAAATTATTTTTACTGAACAAAATGGTAAACCACGAATTCGTACTAGCTTGCCTAAGCAATTACCTTATGGAATTGAAATACTCAAACAGACGGGCGCGCTTCCTGGAGATGGCAATACGATATATTTTTTTGTCAACTATCCGCACCTTAATAGTACCTACGCTGCGGAACAATTTTTAGGAGGCACTAAGGCCTTTTTCCTACCTCGCTCAAGCTACACAAAAGACTTTTATGATACTTTGCGATGGACCGGCTTTAATACCAATCTAGTCGACCACGAAGATAATCGAGTAGCCATGCTTACGGAAATTTATGATTACCTTGCGTACCATCCGCAAATTAAGCAAGTAATCTTCGCCCAAGCTAATATTCCCGTCGTGCAACTTCCGAAACAACAGCATCTTTTGTTTACCCTTGCAGACGAGCAACCCTCATTGGATTATTTTTCAGGAACCCGGGCAGCAATTATGGAATTGCTCACGTTAATCATCTCCGAAAATAACTTACGCCTATACAATGATGCTGATCAACGTGATGAAACTGCCATGCTACAAGACATTATCACTAATCATTTTGCAGGTCGTTACGAAGTGATTGACTCGCTTCCAGAAGCAACTTCACTTTGGCAGATTTTGCTGGAAATTTAAAATTACTCAATACTATTACAACTTGCACAAACATAGAAAAAATGACACAAAAACATTTCGATAACGTTTATAATGAAAGTAATTCATAATCGCTGACGATAACTATTAGCTCTAGTAAAGTCAACACGCTAAATTTTTTAGACATAGCTTACAACTAACACCGTATAGCTACAAAATTAGACCCTTTTTAGTGGTTAACAAGGGCATAATAGTGCATGGTTTAAACATAAATAAAGGATGTACAATTGATGATAAATAGACAAGAAGTTTTTAACTTAATACGTGATCGGATTTGGATTTACCAAAGCGTAATGAATTCTGATCCCAATCCAATTTTGCTCACTTTAACAGGAAGTGATGAAGAAACGACAAAATCGTTCTTTAGCCTTTACTTCCATGAGGATGGCCGGGTTTCTGCGGCCACGAAAGTTGGGTTCTTCCCTAATGAATTTGCCAATTGGGATTTTGACGAAGCCACTCAGGAAATTATTTTTATTAACCGTGATGACCAATCTGAGCTCCGGGCAAGCCTCCCGCAAGAGTTATCATATGGCGGGCTAGACGCCATTAAGCTTAAAAATGAACAAGCTGACGCAGATAGAACCATCCAGTTCGTAAACAATCCTGAATTTGATCGCTTTGAAATAACTAAATCGTCTCTAAGCGGAAAAAAAGTTTTCATCGCTCCTCGAGCAAATTATGAACCTTACTTTCGTTTTAGTATGCGCTGGAATGGTTTTAACATTAAACTAACTAACCATTCAGTCCCTTCAGTTGAATTCTTCAGTGATGCATATGATCATTTAGTTGCTCACCCGCACGTAGAGGAGATTATACTCTCGCAAAAAAATAAGGATATTATCGAATTTCCAAGGGATCAAAAGTTATTGTTCTTAAATAACCAAGGCACCCCCTCGTTCGAATATCTTTCTGGAAACCGTTCGGCAATAATGGAACTTCTCATCGTAATTTTATCCGAAAACAATTTACGTTTGTTTGATGATGGTGATCAGCGTGATGAAACTACCATGTTGCAGGATATTTTAACTAACCATTTTCAAGGACGGTATGAATTAAAAGATCTACCTGAATTTTAACAAGGTTGGCTTGTTTTCAGACACATCCATTCCTTGGTATAACCGTTAATTCTAACAAAAGCAGCGTAATAAAGGAGTTTTAAATGAAAGTTGAACCTAATATAGTACTCAGTGTATTTATCACTAATATGGAGGACATTAACCACCACGAAGACACTACTAATGTCGACATTCCCAGTAAAGTTGCTACGCAGGCGCACTCACTAGAAAATTTTCAAGTGCCCTATTACTTATTAACCAACGAACCTAGTCAGGAAAAAATTGAGAATCTAAGCATCGTTAACGTTAATTTAGATCGGATATATCACAATTATTCTGACTTATCCGTATATTTTCTTCGCATATTTATGGCGTTTAAATTTTTACAGGACCATCCTGAAATTGAAAAGGCTGCGATCACGGATGCTTCCGACGTTACAATGCTAAATTATCCTTTTGATCGAGTTAAACCAGATACCCTATACATGGGGGATGAGCCCCATTCTGTAGCACTTAGTGTACAGACTTTCATAGAAGACGATCCGCAATATATTTACGATTATCTTCTTGAAAATAGTGACCTATTTCTTACGTTGAATCCAGGTGTGCTCGTCGGCACTCGTGAAATTTTAATCGAGTATTTAGGAATCATGGTCAAATTACTGTCCGAAGCAAAATTAAAATTTAAGCAAGGTGATGAAACATATCACTTAGGACCATATGACATGTCAATTTCTAACTATGTTGCGTACAAATATTTTAGTGATCGATTAATTCATGGACGTGAAGTCAGCACTATTTTTAATGGTTACCAGGAACGCAGCAGCGCGTGGTTTAAACATAAATAAAGCAACTTTACTAATTCGAATACAGTCACAATAAAAATTAATCGGTAACTAACTGCCGATTAAGGTTATATTTCTAACTAAATTAAACTTTATTTCCCTAGGTAGTATTTTAGGGAATTTAATGCACAGCAAAACCACTATTTTCCGACAATACCTGACTCTCAATGGTTATTTACATCCGTTAGGCGTTTTTATTAGTTACCCATCATGTCTGATGAAGATACATCGACTACCACAATATAAGGAGTACACCACGTTGTTAACAAAAAAAGATGTAGAAAAATTAATTTGTAACCGTTTTTGGTTATTTATCTCTGTTACTGAAAACAAAGATTTTGTCTTGCTCTTCATTGGGAGAGGAGCCACCGATGCTTATCTAGCCATCCGGTTCGAATTGAACGGCGAAATTACTTTTCCTACTCATCTAGCATTTAACCCACCTGAATACTCACGTTGGGACTTTGATGAAGAAAAACAAGAAATTTTAATTTTTGATACCGATAATCAACTTAGGATCCGGGGAAAACTTCCAACTAAATGGTTAAGTAATAGTGTTCAAATTCAACTGTTTGATGGAGTAGACGGAATCTTGGTCCACAGCCCGCGTTTTGACGCGTCTCAAGTTACTGAGCGAACTCTCGGCGGAAAGAATATGTACTTTGTCCCTCGACAAGCTTTTAACATGGAAATCTTCCACGATATTAGTCGGGAAGACTTCAATCTCAAAGTACTCGATTGTCAAGAATCTATCCTCAATTTTTTCGATCAGGCTTACGAATACATTGCTCAGCATCCGCAACTAGAAAACGTTGTGCTTGCTAAAGAGGGCCAGCCAGTGATTAAACTTCCTGAGGAGGATCAGCTTATTTTTGCTAAGGATGCCGAGTCGCCTTCATTTAACTATTTTGCTGGCAGTCGAGCTCGTGTTATTGAGTTATTAATCATTATTTTATCGGAAAATAATAAGCGCTTGCTCAATCCGGATGACTCTCGTACTGAAGATGAATTGTTAGCAGATGTACTAAACACCCAATACAGTGGGCAATTCACTCTAACGCAAGTTTAATCATCCGTTAAAATTGAAATAGCAATTAATCAACATACTTATTTAAAAGCAATAATAAGGAGTTACACATGAAAGTTGAAAAAAATGTTGTAATTAGTGAATTCATTGTTAACATGTATGACCCTCACTACGGGCAAGACAATAGTAATGTCGACATTCCTGAAAGGACTCGAACTCAAGCCGAATCTTTAACGCGGTTTCGCGTGCCGTACTACGTGTTAACTAATGCAGAAGGTCAGGAAGCAGAAACTGGTGCCCACATTATTCACATGGACTTATTTAACCACTATCCTGACCTAACTTTGTACTTCCATCGAATCTTGATGGCTTTCGAATTCCTACAAAAACACCCCGAAATTGAGAAAGTTGCACTAACTGACGCGGGAGACGTTACAATGGCTAACTATCCCTTTGATAAAGTCGAGGAAGGTACTTTATACATGGGCGACGAAAGCTTCTATATCTTTGCCACTCCTGTAATTACTTGGCACAAAGATCTTCAACGTATTGAGGATTTTATAAGGGAAAATGGACTATTGCCTACCTTAAACTTGGGCGTGATGGTCGGAACCCGAGCCGTATTACTCGAATTTTTAGGGATTATGGTTGACATTATTACCGAAGCTCAACTAAAACTTAGCCAAGGAGACGATAGTTACCGGTTAAGCGACGTGGAGATGGCAATTTCAAATTACGTCGCTTACAAGTATTTTGGCGATCGTTTAGTCCACGGCCGAGAAGTTACTACGGTAATGGACGGTTATCAAGAACCAAGTAGCGCATGGTTTAAGCACAAATAAGGAGTTTTTGGCAATGTTAAATAAAGAACAATTAAAAGATTTAATTTGTGACCGTTTTTGGACATTTCGGGGATTTGATGATAAAAAGCATTTTAGCACCTTGTTTATTGGTACAGAGCCTGGTTCTGGAATGCTAGCACTTTGGTTTCATCGCGATGGTAGCATCACTTTCCCTACTAACGTAGCTTTTGAACCTGGTGAATACCGCCACTGGGATTTTGATGAAGACGCCCAAGAAATTATTTTCTTTGATTATAACCAACAGCCTAGCAAGCGCGCACATTGCCCCGTTCAATGGTTTGGTGACAGTCTTAAGATCGAATTAATCTCGGACTCGGATAATACCGAAGTCTTCTCACACGAACCACACGTTGACCAATTTGCCCTTAAAAACCGGGTAATTGGGGGAATCCATATGTTTTTTGCCCCTCGCAGCGTTTATAATTTCGAACTGTTTCAAGATTTAGCTTTTTTAAATTTCAATATCAAACTGATTGATACCGAAGATTCCATCATAGATTTTCTTCATGAAGTTTATCAATACGCAATCGCGCACCCCCAACTAGAGGAATTGGTAATTTCTCAAGAAGGACAACCACACGTTCAACTGTCACGAGAACACAAACTATTGTTCACTAGCAACGATGGCCAGCCGTCGTATAACTATTTTTCTGGTGAACGGCCGTTAGTTATCGAATTATTGACCGTGATTTTAGCTGAAAATAGGAAACGGCTGCTCAATCCAGATGATTCGCGAAATGAAAAAGAAATGATCCAAGATATTATTTCAAACCGATTTACCGACCGCTACGAAATTGTATAAATATCCCTCACAAAAGTAAAAATTGCCTTAAAACGCAACAGAGACCAGAACTTTCCAATTCTGGTCTCTGTTTTTTATTTAAATTATTTATCACACTGTTTTAGTCGCTCGCCAAAATTTTCTTTTAAATAAGGCATCAAGGATTGCTCATAATGGTCATCGTCCATTAACTTATGCTCAAACGCTTCATGGTTCAAGTCGATTAAAAACTTACCCAGCATTTCTAACATTAAATCTCGTGGAGCCCTTATAAACGACTGCTGGTCATCAAATACTAGCTGATTGTCATTCGTCGAATCAAATGACTCGAAGGGATTAGCTGCAAAGTCCAAGTCAAACATAATCGCAACTTTTTTTAAATATGGATGTTCAATTAAGTAATCAAAAATTTCTTGGATACCTTGCCATGTTTGGGGATTTTCATCTAAACAGTGTACATTCAATCCAAGATTTTCAACTAGCTGACCTAGTTGTGTTTGATTATCATATTGATAGGCCAATATCATCGACCCATGATCTGACTGCGGATCCGGAGCAACTTGTAAATTTGATTTTTTGAAAATAGCGTCCCAAACGCGAAAATGTTCGTGTTTACCATAAGCATCCATAACCAATGTGGCACCTTCTCGTACTGGTAAACTAAGGGTTTGTTCTACTTCTCCTTGGACACCATAAACCAAAATTTTTTGTTGTTGCTCGTCGAAGTCCCAGCGATGACATTCTGGAGGGATAAAACCCACGTTAGTTGGGAAATCAATTGTCCCATCCGGCATGAATTTCAAGGCTAAAATTCCCTTGCCTCCAAGCGTAAGACTTACTCCCACGTCATTAATTTCATAAAACCATTCGTAGTCTTTGATCATTTCAAATGCTTCTTTAAAATCCATCTTAAAATACTCCTATTTATGTTTAAACCACGCACTGCTAACTGGTTCCCAATAGTTAAACTTGGTACTTACTTCGCGTCCATGCTTTAAGCGACGTTTAAAGTATCGATATGCAACATAATTAACTAGCGCCATTTCATAATCCCCAAAAGCTGATTTAGGAACCTGTCGCATCTTTTGAACTTGTGCCCGAGTGAAAATCTCTACCAGAATCGTTAAAAATTCCATAATTACTGCACGAGTTCCTACAATAACCCCCGGGTTCAACATTTGGAGTTGCGAATTTTCTATAAAGAATCTTTCCATAAAATCAGGCTTTTTATCGCCCTTGACAATTCCACCGCCAATGCTTTTAAGCTCGTCCCCAAAATATAAAATCCCGTCTTCAACTCTGTCAAAAGGATAGTTATAGACTTCCACATCTGAAAAATCTACAAGTGCTACTTTCTTTATTTCTGGATGTTTAACCAAAAAATCTAGTGCCATTTCCCAACGGATAAAGTAAATTGAAACATCATAGCGATTCGCATCAACATCCATATTAACGTAATGCGCATTTTCGTCTACGTAATCCTCTTCTAATCCATTAGAAAGTATATACACCGGGAGCTGATAGTATGCTGCAGAGTGCTTTAAATTTTTTGCTAAAGATTCTACGCCATTTGAAAAATGAGCATGGCTTTGGTACTGCGGATCGAATAAATCGGTGATGAACTCACCAATAATGACATTATCTGCTACAACTTTATCCATTTTCACTACCTACTCCTTTAAGATTATTAAGCTGGGTATTTAAGATTAAAATAGTTAATCCAAATTACTTATATGGCCTACTAATATTTCCTGCTAAGAAACTAAAAGCGCACATTGATGTACACGGTTAATTATACACGTTATTTCTGTTTCTGGATACCCGTCAAAACTATTAAACAGACCGGCAATTGCAAATTTCAACTTTAAGAGGCAACGTCAATTTTTTGACAAAATAAAAAAGAGACCATCCAGTCTCCCTTTACTATAATTCATTTTTCAACCCTTTTAGTTTTAATTATCCTAGTTATGATTTAGGTACCGCCCGATCAATTTGCTTGGTAGTTACCACTTTCTTAGTTTGTGGTTGTGGGTTTTCGAAATTGTGGTTGGCTAAGATCAATTTAACTGCACTCACATCTTCTTTGGTGATTGTCTTTTGGGTAATTGGATAACCGCTAGGGATATAATAAGTCAAAATAGCATTCATTACGTCATCATCAATGCTTAACGTATAACCATCCGGCATTCCGTAATATTGCCCATTAGACGTATGATTGAGCCCCAAGCTATGTCCTAGTTCATGACGCATCGTAATAAATAGCACGTTAATGTCGTAATTTTCGCTATTAGGATCCAGTGCCCATTCTACCAGACTAGCATCAATCCCGGTATTCCCGCTCAACGTTGCGCTACCTGCGTCTTTGGGGTTAGCAACCACCTTTAAAGTGACCTTCTTGTCGGTGTCCGTGCTTTTAATGAGTACCGTCTTATCCAAAGCATCGTTCCAACTCTTCGCTGCTCGGTCTAAATTGTCGTTAAAAGCTTTTAAAGCCTGGGTAGGATCCTTTTCATTCGTAAAATCACTTTCTTTGGCGAAACTTTGGTAAATAATTTGTCCGTCCGGGTTATACGCATTATCAATCATTTGTGAGTTAAAATCTCCGCTAACAATTCCATACGTATTAGTGCTACCTAAAAATTGGTCGTCTATCAAAGCAACGCCTTCAGCATTTACCACTGGATAACGTGATTTTAGATCCAGGTTAAGCGCGTGCTGGTCGACCCAATACCATTGATTACCGTCGAAGCTTACCTTAATAAATTTGGTTGCTTGCCCAGCTCGTTTACCAGTTGGGTAAGTATACGTACCGGGCATTTCAGCTTGACTATAGACCGTCGCTCCCGACTTATCCCCTAAATTAGCAACGTTATCCTTCTCTGTCTGACCGTCTTCTACTTTAGTGTAAAAAGGATAATCGTTGTTTAGAACTACGTTGTAACGATATGGGTGCAGCGGATCCACTGCCGTGGGGACGTACTTGCTCAGGACCGGGTCGCTTTTATAATCGGTAATTTCACCAATATTAATCGTTGCCGGCTTCCGCTGCCATACGAAGGTGTCGTCGCCCATCGTTGCCGCATCGAATTGAGACATTAACTCTGCCGAAGTCCAAACGTGATTGCCAGTAGGATCATCAATAGTACCATTACCCACGTTTTGCCAGTGGCCGGTGTAACCATCAGTGGTAGGGACGTCAGGGATGTGCATATCACTTTTTAATTGACTCTTTTTTCCTAAAGTTAATTCCTTTAAATTGTTATTGCTTACGAGCATATCAACAGTGTCCGTACTATCTTTAATAGTAAACGATGATAAATCCAATTTCTCAACAGCCGTGTTTGAAAACATGTTGTTCATCGTTGTTACTTTTGAAGTATCCCAACCAGACATATTTACCGTCTTTAAGCTTGTTGCGTGGTCAAACATTTCATAAAATGTTCCTACATTAGAGGTGTCAAAATTAGACAAATCCAAGTTAGTTAGATTTCTAGCACCCAAAAACATCTGCATCATATCGGTTACGTTATTAGTATTAAAAGAAGATAAATTCACTTCAGAAACGTTCGAGTTATAAAACATAAAGGTCATAGATTTAACTTTGCTCGTATCAAAACTGCGTAAATCTAATTTTTTTAGATTCCCCGTACCGTCAAACATACCCGTCATATTAGTAACTTGGCTGGTATCAAAGTTACTTAAATCTAGCTGGTCAAATGCAGTGTTCAAGAACATGTAAGTCATATCGTTAATTTTACTAGTGTTAAAATCTTTAATATCCATTGTCTTTAGCATTGGATCATCCCGAAACATTTCTCTCGCGCTTCCTGAATAATCCAAATTACCAAGTTTACTAATCTCTTGCAAATTAGGTACTGCACTAAGCATACCTGCTATATCATGAGCACTGGTTTTTTCAGTAAACTCGATGCTTTTAATTGTACTAGGATCAATACCGTTACTATTTAAGATTACGTCCAATCGTGGTGCTTGCCCAACGTCACCGCCGTTTGATATCAGCTCACCATCATTTGCTAAAGTCCAAGTAGAGTCCCCCCACTTAAACACAGTTGCGCGGTTATCCTTTTGAGCTGCCATTGCTAGTTGGACGGTGATTAACAGCATCGCACAGACGGCTATCATTACCATTAAAATTCGTTTGGCTATATACCCTACTCTATTATTCATCCATTTTCCCCCCCGTTTTCAAAGCGAATATTTGTTCATATAATCACATTTTAATTATATACCTCACGTTAAAGTTTCTCAAGTGCAAACGCTTCCAATATAAAGGACACACAGTACTCTCTGTAATATGATTTAAAGCGTTTTTAAATACTATAGACACTGCATCGTTTAAACGCTATAATAAATGCGGTATATATTTTACCTGAGTAACAATTATTATGCATATAAATTAAGGAGTATTCAATAAAAGTCTAACTTCGAATCTACAGATTATCGTAATGTGAAGATGATTTGCTGCAAAGGTTTTAATTATCCGTTTTAACGATCAATACGCTTTAGTTGACCTATCCGCTAAGCAATAGAATTACAAGAACTGAAAAATTTTCAGTTTCTTGTTCATCAAAAATAATTAATGATTTGATGGCAGTTACATTGGAGGACAATTATGCTAAGTAAAGAACAATTTATCGATGCCATTTGTAATCGCTTTTGGCTTTATAAAAACATTTCTATTGACACACCCTATGGAACCCTTTCTAAGGCCCTCCCTCTGGAATACGGTCCTAGAGAAGGATATGCCTATTTAGGAATGAAATTTATGGCAGATGGTGAGATCACCTTCCCCGTAAAAATCGGCTTTATTCCACCAGATTTTTATCGCTGGGACTTTGACGAAGATCAGCAAGAACTTATTATTTATCACCGCTATAAAGACTCTGTAAAAAAGGGCAAATTAGTTGAAAATGGATTTTGTGACACTCATGTAATTAAACTAACTCCTTTCTACGATAGCCAAAGCCAAGGTATTCTCATTAATTTTCCATCTTATGATGCTTCAGAAATTACTACTCGGACAATCGGGGGCAACAACATGGTGTTTATTCCCCGGGAATTTTTTAATTCATGGATAACGGCTAATTTCACTCGTCGCGGTTACAACGTTTCACCCGTAACGCAAAATGATAATTTATTTTCTTTTGTTAGCGAAATTTACCGGTACTTAATCGAACATCCCAAACTAGCGGATGTAATTATTGTTCGTACTGGAATTGAAAACATGGCAATTAAGTTTCCGCAAAATCTTGATCAACTTTTAGTAGCTAAAGACAATAACCAACCTTCGCTAGATTATTGTGCTGGAAGCCGTGCCATCATTTTAGAGCTATTAATTATGCTAATAACAGCAAATAATAATCGCTTGTTAGATCCTGATGACCGACGTTCCGAAACTGAGTTAGTAACTCACATCTTAACTAACCACTTTATTAACCGTTATGACCTATTAGCGTAGGGTCGCACTAAACCTGTTCTTTAAGCAATTCTAAGGAGTAAATGTAAATGAATGTTGAACCTAACGTAGTCATCACCGAATTCATCGTAGATGTAGACAACTTTTATCACCATATTGATAACAGCAACATCAATATTGAACAGCAAGTTCAAAAATTAGCCCAATCATTACAACATTTCAATGTACCTTTGTATACTTTAACTAATAGTAATGAAGAAAAGGCTGCTGACGATTTCCACATTATTCATATGGATCTCGCAAAGAATTACACTGGTTTAACAGTGTTCTTCCATCGACTTGTACTAGCATTTCGATTTCTTCAAGCCCATCCAGAAATTGAAAAAGTCATCATTTCTGATGCCTCAGACGTGACCATGCTTAACTACCCCTTTGATTCAATGGAGGATGATAAGCTCTACATGGGTGATGAGTTGGGTGTGATGGGCGATACTTATGTCTTATACAGTGATCGCGCTCCCTTCTTTATTAAAAAGTTCGTTGCTGAAAACCAATTGTTACCTACTATGAATATGGGAATCATTGCCGGAACTCGAGAAATCCTTATCGAATACTTAGGAATTATTATCCAATTGATTTCAGACAGTCAGGTGAAAGTACAACAGGGAGACAACACTGCCGCCCTGGGTAATCACGACATGGAACTTGGAAATTACGTTGCTTATCGATACTTTGCCGATCGTTTAGTCCACGGCCGGAAAATCAATACTATTTTCCAAGGATTTCAAAATACTAGTAGCGCATGGTTTGAACACAAGTAATTGGAAAACTATTTACATCAAAGATGTTATTAATGATTGCTACACTATTTGCCTGTTATAAATAAAAACGATGTATTTTTCCATAAATAATTTTTTATTGAATTAAGGAGATTTCATGAAAGTTGAACCAAATATTGTCATCAGTGAATTTATCACTAATATGGATGATTTATTGCACCAAGAGGACACGCACAATGTAGATATTTCGGAAAAAGTTGTAGAACAGAATCAGTCATTAAAGCGATTTAACGTGCCATACTATGTATTAACTAACGAAGCCAGTCAAGAACCAATCGAAAATTTACATATTGTAAACGTTGACCTACAAAAAATTTATGAACGTTTCCCTGACTTAACCGTGTATTTCTACCGAGTTTTTATGGCATTCTATTTCTTACAAGACCATCCGGAGATTGAAAAAGCTGCCCTCACCGACGCTAACGATGTAACCATGCTTAACTACCCGTTTGATAAGGTTAAGCCTGATACTTTATACATGGGTGACGAGACTACTTTTTTATTTTATTCTTCATTAATCTATCTGGGTCAGAAGCCTTGGTTTATCAAAAAATTTATTTTCGATAATAGCAATTCACTTCCTACCCTGAATTTAGGGGTGATGGTCGGAACCCGTGAAGTTTTAATCGAATATCTTGGAACAATGGTTAAATTAATCATCGAAGCCGAGCTAAAGGTTCAGCAGGGTGACGAAAGTTATCGTTTAGGAAATTTTGAAATGGCAATTTCTAATTACGTTGCCTACAAATATTTCCCCGATCGGCTTATTCACGGTCGTGAAGTCACTTCCCTTTTTGGGGGCTACCAAAAGAATAGTAGCGCTTGGTTTAAACATAAATAGCGAGGAATAATAATTAATGCTAAGTAAAAAAGAAGTTTATAATTTAATTGGTAATCGAATTTGGATATATCAAATCACCTCTGAAAATCATCCTTTACCTACGCTAATCCAATTAGGAGAGAGTCCAGCATATTTTATGGTTACTTTTCACAAAAACGGACGTATCGAGGTTCCTACGGATGTTGGTTTTACTCCACCAGAATTTACGTATTGGGATTTTGATGTAGAAGCTCAAGAAATCCTCTTCAAAAATGGAGAAAACCAGGTTGCGTTACGAGCACAATTGCCTCAAGAACTTCCTTACGGTGTTACCGCTATCAAAGTAAATCAGCTTCCCCAGCACGGAGATAACCAGTATATGCTCGTTAACGCCCCTCATGAGGATCACGAAGAAATTACTCAACGACTTTTGGGTGGTACAAGGATCATTTTTGTTCCTTACTCAGCTTTAAACGAAGATATATTTTACAATTTACGGTGGCGTGGCTTTAATATTCACTGGGTTGAACAAGGACCTGAACTAACTAATTTTTTCACGGAAGTGTATGACTACCTTGCTGTTCACCCTAAACTAGAGCAAATCGTGGTCTCGCAAAAAAGCACAAACATCACTAAATTTTCTTCTAAAGACCAGCTATTATTTTTGAATGATCATGGCAAGCCATCCTTCAATTATTTTTCGGGGAGTCGTCAGTTGCTTATGGAATTATTACTCATGATTCTATCTGAAAACAATATGCGCCTATTTGACAAAAATGAGCAACAAAGCGAAGAGGAATTACTTCAAGAAATACTGATCAAAAACTTTAACAACCGCTATGAATTAGTGGATTTACCAGAATTTTAAATAATCATATGAAAACGGAGACCGAAATTTGCGAATTTGGGTCTCCGTTTTTTAATGTTGCTTCTTTTTTGCTTCTAAGATTTAGGAACTGCCCGATCAATTTGCTTGGTAGTTACCACTTTCTTAGTTTGTGGCTGTGGATTTTCAAAATTGTGGTTGGCCAAGATCAATTTAATCGCACTCACGTCTTCTTTGGTGATTGTCTTTTGGGTAATTGGATAACCGCTAGGGATATAATAAGTCAAAATAGCATTCATTACGTCATCATCAATGCTTAACGTATAACCATCCGGCATTCCGTAATATTGACCATTAGACGTATGATTGAGCCCCAAGCTATGCCCTAATTCATGACGCATCGTAATAAATAGCACGTTAATGTCGTAATTTTCGCTATTAGGATCCAGTGCCCATTCTACCAGACTAGCATCAATCCCGGTATTCCCGCTCAACGTTGCGCTACCTGCGACTTTGGGGTTAGCAACCACCTTTAAAGTGACCTTCTTGTCGGTGTCCGTGCTTTTAATGAGTACCGTCTTATCCAAAGCATCGTTCCAACTCTTCGCTGCTCGGTCTAAATTGTCGTTAAATGCTTTTAAAGCCTGGGCAGGATCTTTTTCGTTCGCAAAATCACTTTCTTTGGCGAAGCTTTGGTAAATGATTTGACCGTCCGGGTTATAGGCATTATCAATCATTTGTGAGTTGAAATCGCCACTAATAACTCCGTACGTGTTAGTACTACCTAAAAATTGATCATCTATCAAAGCAATCCCTTCGTCATTCACCGCTGGATAACGTGATTTCAGATCCAAGTTAAGCGCGTGCTGGTCAACCCAGTACCATTGATTACCGTCGAAGCTTACCTTAATAAATTTAGTTGCTTGCCCAGCTCGTTTACCAGTTGGGTAAGTATACGTACCGGGCATTTCAGCTTGACTATAAACCGTCACCCCCGACTTATCCCCTAAATTAGCGACATTGTCTTTTTCCGACTGGCCATCTTCGACCTTGGTATAAAAAGGATAGTCGTTGTTTAAAACTACGTTATAACGGTATGGGTGTAACGGATCCACTGCTGTGGGTACGTACTTGCTCAGGACTGGATCGTTTTTATAATCGGTAGTTTCTCCAATATTAATTGTTGCTGGTTTCCGTTGCCATACGAAGGTGTCGTCGCCCATCGTTGGAGCATCAAAATTAGACATTAACTCTGTTGAAGTCCAAACGTGATTGCCGTCAGGGTCATCAACGGTGCCGTTACCCACGTTTTGCCAGTGGCCAGTATAACCGTCGGTGGTGGGGACGTCGGGAATATTCATGTCGTTCTTTAATTGGCTCCTTTTACCTAGAGCTAGTTGTTTTAGATGGTTTGTACCTTGAAGCATAGTAGATGTATTTACTTCATCACCAATATTAAACGAAGAAATATCTAACTGCGAAACTGCAGAATTTAAAAACATATATTCCATCGTACCAACTTTTGAAGTATCAAAATTACGTAAATCTAATTTATCTACCGACGTTCCATCAAACATTCCTTCCATATTACCAACATTACTAGTATCAAAAGATGATACATCAAGATCGTGTGCGACAACGTTATTAAACATAAAACCCATATTATTAACTTTGCGTGTATCAAAATTTTTAATATTTAAAGAGTTCAATTTACCTGCATTGTCAAACATCCCATACATTGATGTAACCTGACTAGTATTAAAACCACTTAAATCCAAGCTTTTAAAGCTAGTATCGAAGAACATAAAATTCATACTGGTTATTTTGCTAGTATCAAAGCCTTTAAAATCAACAGATTCTAAAACTGGGTTATCACGAAAAATTTGATCGCCATTTCCCGAGTAATGTAGATTACCTATCCTAGTAATCTTTCTTAAATTAGGTAAATATCCCATCACAGAAACTATATCGTGCGCATTAGTAGACGTTGTAAATTCGATACTTTTTATCGCTGATGGATTAATACCATCATTATTTAATACTTCGTTTAATGGTGGAGCTTGTCCAATATCGCCGTCAGCCAGATTAAATTCCCCATCATCTCCTATAGTCCAATGAGAATTTCCCCATGTAACACTTTCCGCTCGGACATTATTATCATTCTTCTGCGCCGCCATCGCTAGTTGGGTAGTGATCAGCAACGTGGCAATAATTGCCCCCGCGATCACCAAACATTTCCTAATTATGTAACGTAGATTATTAGTCATTACAAACCTCCTTTAACCAAACCAATTGTTCAACATTTTACAATCTAATTGTATAATCAACGTTATGAAATAAGCAAGTGAAACCCATTACAAAATTATTCAATTGCAAATTATCCGCAGATTACCTGCTTCCTGGCACAACGTTCATAGTGCTTTTTCCCACAAAAAAATCTGCTGTTAATAACCGATCTCTTAGTTATCAACAACAGATGTTAATTTTCATATGGGTTTTTCCCCAATTACTTTAATAATTCTTTTAATTCCTTAACCTTGTCCCCAAAATCCACAAACGCTTGGTCAAGATAGTCACGTTTCGTAACGTCAATTCCTGCTCGTTTAACAATTTCCACTGGATAATCACTTGCACCTGCTGACAAGAATTCCTTATAACGTTCGACCGCACCCGGCTTTTGGTTGATGATATCGTCTGCCAACGCCGTCGCAATCGCCTTGGAAGTCGCGTATTGGTATACGTAATAGTCATAATAGAAGTGCGGAATTTGTGCCCAAGTATCGTCCTTCCACGGTAAGTCACTGACCGCTGCCCCATTATAAGTTTTGAAGAGCCCGTTAAATTTCTGAGCCATCAAATCGGGGGTGAGGGTCGTTCCTTTAGCATCTTCGGTGTAAATAAAGTGTTCAAACTCTGCAAAGAGGGTTTGCCGGTAAACTGTTCCAATAAAGTTATCCACATCCTGAGTTAAAATAAAGGCTTTGATTTGGGGATCATCGGCATGCTTTTCCAGCATGTAATGGTTGAGTAAGCTTTCATTTAACGTAGAGGCAATTTCTGCAATAAAAATTGGGTATTGTGAATACCAGAAAGGTTGCGCTTGATCGGTGTAAACACTTTGTAAAGCATGACCTGATTCGTGAGCTAAAGTGGAAGTACTATCGTAAATATCGTTCCAGTTTAGCAAAATATACGGATGAACTCCGTAAACATCGTCTTCATAGCCGCCGCTTCGTTTCCCCTTATTTTCGGCAACGTCAATCCAACGCTGGTCAAATTCAGTTTGTAAATGTGCTTGATAATCCTTGCCTAACGGTGCCAACGCGGCCATCGTTGCTTTTTTGCCTTCTTCAAACGACAAACTCAACTTGGCATCCGCAACTAACGGAACGTGCCGATCAAATTGATACATATCTTTCAAGCCTAAGAATGACTTCCGGAAAGCATAGTAATCGTGCATCAAATCTAAGTGTTCATGCGTAGTTTCAATTAACGTATCATAAACCGTTTCGGGAATTTTTTGATCACTTAAGTTCATTTCACGCGCACTCTTAAAGTGGCGAATTTCAGCCATAATGTTCTGCGCGTGCACGTGACTGCGAAGCGTAGCCGCGAAGGTATTCCGCATGGACCGGTACGCCTTGGCAACTTGGCGGCTAGCTTTCATCCGCATTTCTTGACTTGATGAAAGTGCAAATTCACTTGCAGTGGCGTTGGTCAATTGAACCTCTTCCCCATTTTCATCTTTGATCATCCCGAAATCTAAGTCGGCATCGTCCAACTTAGCAGAAATTTCGGCCGCATCGTCGATAGCTGGTTGTAATTGGGCCAATAACTTTTCTTCGCTTGGCGTTAATGTGTGTGCCACTTGGGCTTGCACGCGTCGGAGATTAAATTCGTATTGTTTTAAGGCTGGTTCAGTTTCTAGGAACTGGTCGAGTTGTTCAGCAGAAAGGTTTGTAATTGCCGGATCGTAGAATGCAACGGCAGCCTCCCATTTATTTAAGACCAACAGTGCTTGGTTTAAAAGATCGTTGCCATGCGGGTCTGCCGTATCGCCGTCATTGACGCGCGCAGCGTAGCCATAAATTTTTAGGACTGCTTCTTCACTCTCGTAGAGTAATTTAGTAGCCGCAAGTAAATCATGGGCATTTTGTATTCCTTTTTGAGCAAGTTTTTGAATGTCTTCAATTTGAGACTTAACGGCGGTAATTGCGTCGTGAAAGTCTGTCTCCGTAGCAAAAATGTCCGCAACGTTCCAAGTTAGGTCAACGGGAACTTCTGCACGGGTAGGTTGTTTTTTAGCCATGGCGTCCTCCTATATTAATGTAGATTGGGGTTGATGAGGATTATTATACTACATAGAAAGCGGAAGCCCCTGGGCAGCTTCTGAGGACTAACAGAATTCAAGGTTTAATCGCGGGCTCGACGATTGAAGCTTGAATTGGGTTAGCCGCAGGAAGCTTGGGGCTGGAGCTTATTTCGACTATCTTGCATAAGAGCGTCGGAATTTAGTTAACCGGAAAGATTTGGGTTCTATAGCGCGTTTCGGCTACGTAGCAAAGCACCCGAGAATTCAAGGTTTAATCGCGGGCTCGGCAATTGAAGCTTGAATTGGGTTAGCCGCAGGAAGCTTGGGGCTGGAGCTTATTTCGACTATCTTGCATAAGAGCGTCGGAATTTGGTTAACCGGAGAAAACTAGGTTTCAGAGCGCGTTTCGACTCCGCAGCAAAGCACCGTCCGTCTAAACCCTGTGAACCCCCACATAAAAAGGATCGGGAAGTTTCCCAATCCTAATTTTGCTTGTTTCACTTAAGCCCTACTACGTTCTAGGCGTACACCAGGAATCCCGGGAATGCCTTGACTGTTTAGATAACTGTTAATTTTTGCTACGTCAAAGCCATCTATGGTGGCTAACTCTTCAGTATCAGGTTTGCTAGCCAGATAAATTCCTAAGTTAGTATCAATCGGATGAGTCTGGTAGGGATCTATTTCATCAGACGTTACCAGCGTAGAATCTGCTTTATAATCAGCCGCGTCCGGGTAATACGACATCACCGTTTCTAGACACGCCTCTAACATCGGCTTATCACCCTGTTGAATTTCCCATTTATCAGCGACTTCCCTTGCCAACTTAGGAACCACCTTATCCATATGCATGGACGGGTAAAACCAAAAGTGCAACGCGCGGGTTCTTAGATACTCGTCGATTTCTTCTGGGTTAACATTTTCTGGAATAAACGTGTCATCGATTCCCCGGGCGATGATTTGCGCTAATCGTAGCTCCACATTTGGAACCGCATCCATTTCAATTAAAGTGAGCGCCACCTGTTTTAAATCTGCGTAACGGCTAAATTTATTTAACATGAATACTCCTCCAATCTTTTACAGTTCTATTGTATATCTTTTGGCCTTAAAAAGATATTCAGTGGCATAATTCACCCCCTGTTCTACCGTCCTCACTCATATTTAAAAAAGGGGGTGTCCAATTCACTTTAAAATTTCGGTGCATTAAATTGAAATAAGGTCCTTAACGCTAAAGTTAATCGCTACGCTAAATTTTACAGCGTCAGGATTGACAAACCGAATCGTCGTCTGTTTAGTTTCCCCATTGTAGTACCAACCCTCCGCAGCGGTTGCAAACCGTGCGGCGTTGAGGTATCTTGACACTTCGTTTCCCGCTATCATCACCGCCACTGGTGCCACCGTAGGGCATCCGACTACCAATTCTAGCTCCTTAACCTTGGTCGCGTAGCTGCCTTCCCGCTGAAAGTCTAAGGTAACTCCCTGGCTACCCGGCGTCACCTGAATGTGGGTTCTTAGCAAGTCCCCCGTCCGGTAATCATTAGAAATCCCGTCGTCTTCGTATAAAGTAAATTTTCCAGCTTCACTAGGTTCTACCAAAATCCGCAACTTTTCAACCGGTTCGTTATGGATGTTATTGAGCCCCGGACTGGTGGGTAAAATACCTCCGCTTCGTAAAAACATCGGAATGCTGTTTAAGTCAACCGGAACCGTGATGGTTTGCCCGCCGTCATAATATTGGTAGGTGTGTAAATCAAACCACCGCGCGCCCTTTGGTAAATAGATTGCCTTGGTTGTTTGTTGCGGTTCCACCACGTTAGCCACTAGGAGCGCTGGTCCCAACATAAACTCAAAGCTTTCTTCAGCTACTTGCGGATCTTCCTGAAATTCATAAACGAGGGGCCGCATGATTGGGGAACCCACCGTAGCCGCTTCGTCGAGTAACGAATAGAAGTACGGGATCAAGGAGTACCGCAATTTAATGGCGTCGCGTACGTAATGGGTATACGCTGGATACGTCCAAGGCTCCGTAACGGTGTTATCCGTATTACAAGAATGAATCGAAAACCGGGGTTGAAAAATTCCGTTTTGGACCCACCGTACGAAAAGCTCGGGTTCCGGAAGCGGGCCGTCAAAGCCACCGATATCACATCCCTGATTAGCTACTCCGGATAATCCCATTCCCAAAATCGTCGGAATATTATATTTCAAATTCGTCCAACTTGTATAGTTATCGCCAGCCCAAGTTTGCGCGTAACGCTGAATTCCCGCAAAACCGGCCCGGTTAATCAAGTACGGCCGTTGGTCAGGAGCCGCTTCGTTAATCGCTTCTTGTGCTGCCTTAGCCATCATAGTTGACATAATCGGTTTAACTTCGCCAATCGTCCGGTGCAGGCCTTCCGCATCAACCTGCGCTTGGTTATCATTGATTTCATATTCGTTATTATCATTCCAAATTGACGTAATTCCTAAGGAGATTAGTGCTTTTTTCATCTCGGTTTTCCAAGCTGCTCGCCCGTCAGCACTCGTAAAGTCCACAAAATAGGCTGGCCCGCCCCAGAATTGGTCGGTTTGGCTTGCTTGACCATCCGCCGTTTTCACGTAGGCCGCTTTCTGTTGAAAACTCTTTGCTAGCGGGTGGGTGGTCAACATCCCCGGTTTGATATTAGGTGCTAGTAAAACACCACGGGCCTTCAATTCGGCAACGAACTTTTGTGGATCAGGGAATCGTTTTTTATTCCAATTGAAGACGTAACGCTTCCCGTCCTTTCCGGAGGTGTAACCCGAAGACAGGAAGAAACCGTCGCACGGAATGTCATTTTGTTTACAAGTTTCCACAAAGTCAATAATCGCGTCATCCGCGTGCTCGGCTAGTTCCGTATAAAACATGGTCGAACCCATATAACCAAAAGAAGCCATCGGCACCATTGCCGATTTCCCGGTCAAATCCGTATAGTGTTCCACCACCTTTTTAATCGTTGGCCCACCAATAAAGAAGACGTCTAAATCACCTCCATCACACTGAAAATAGCTATACCGCAACCAATAATTGCTGTGTTCACAATCCATATCAAAAACCGAATCCCGCGCAGTGTTGTAAAACAAGCCGCTCGCGACCTGATTAGCAGGATCAAAATCAATGTAGAACGGAATCATTTTATAAAGCGGGTCTGATTTTTGCGCGTTCCACCCCAGTGAATCGGTATTGTGCATCCGCATCCGTCGTTTAAATTTATTTAATTTACCGGATTTTTCCCCAAACCCATAAAATTTGTTCGTATCACCCATCCGACTATAGTGGTATTCACGACCAAAGTCGTCTTCCACAAACGCCCGATTAGGCAAATCTTGGTGAACTACCCGGCCGTTTTCGTCCACAATTTCAAAATAAAATGGCTCTTTGAAAATATTTAAAACATACTTTCCGTTAGTTACGCAATAATGATCCGCTAGCTCCGTTACGGTAATGGAAATTGGGGACACCCGCTGCCGCTCATCCCCCAGCAGTTCGTCGGTCGCATCCGCCCACGCCGTTTTTACCAGCGCGTAAGATTGTTCAGGCGCAAAATCATCCGCAAAAGTCCCCCTAATGCGAATAATATTTTCATCCAATAAATAAATTCGAAAACGTGCTCCATTCGTAATTACATCCAAAAAATCATTTTGATTATTTATTTCCAATACTTTAGTGCTAGTTTTCATTGCGTGCCACCCCGTCTTCGGAATATTCATCCGTTATGTAATGTCTCAGTTATGCACTTACTTTATAACCCGATGAAAGCGCTGTCAATATCAAATGTTTTAAGTGAACAAATTTTTACTTTCTCCTTGTTTTGCCCATAAAATCAATCCTTATCCAAGGCAATTGCATTTTTTTGCCAAGTTACATCGTTTTATTGAAAACGCTTTCTTCAGGTGCTATTCTTACAGTGTACTTGTGAAGTAGTTTAGCAATTATTCCAACTTAATTTTAAGGATGTGAAGTACATTGGACAAAACCCAAAAAACGGTCACCATCGACGCAGCCCCTTTTAACATTAAGGATAAAGTCGGCTACATGTTTGGTGACATTGGTAATAACTTCTCGTTTAACGTTGTCAATTCCTTCTTAATGATTTTCTACACCAACGTGCTTGGTTTAACTGGTGCCCAAGTGGGAATTCTTTTCTTAATCGCGCGGTTCGTGGACGCGTTCGCCGACATTACCGTGGGCCGGTTGGTCGATAACAGTAAATTACATAAAAGCGGCCGTTTCAAACCTTGGATGTCTCGGATGCAGTATCCGCTCCTCATCTTTTTGGTTCTTCTATTTGTGCCGGTAGTTAAGGACTGGGCGTTACCGATTCGGCTCGTTTTTGTGTTCATTACGTACCTTGGCTGGGGAATCTTTTACTCCTGCGTGAACATCCCCTACGGTTCAATGGCGGCCGCAATTAGTAGCGACCCTAACGACAAGACCTCCCTTTCAACCTTCCGGGCACTGGGATCTGCGTTAGGAAGTGCGATTACCAGTTACATTATCCCGCTATTTATCTACATTGGCGCTACCCAAAAGATTTCGGGGACCCGGTTCTTCTGGGTGGTCGTGGTATGTGCTTTTCTAGGCTGGGGCTGTTATGAATTGACCATTCACCTCACTACCGAACGGATTCGGACCGAAAAAAGTGCAAAAGTCCCACTTTCTCGGCTAGTTCAGGGAATGTTCGAAAATAAAGCCTTAATTGTTTTAGTTCTAATTGATATCATGATCGTAATTAACCAAAACCTATCTGGAACCATGATTTCCTACCTCTTTAACGACTACTTTAAGGATAAGGCTGCAATGTCGATTGCGTTGATTTTCAACTTTGCGACCGTAATTTTGTTGGCGCCGTTTAGCAATTTCCTTACCAAACGGTTTGGGCGAAAAGAAACTTCCATCGTAGCGCTACTCTTTGGAGCCCTAATGTACGGCATCCTACTAGTTGTCCACACCCAGAGCACTAGCTTCTACCTAGTTATGCTGTTCTTTGGCTCGTTAGGTGCGGGAATGTTTAACCTAATGGTTTGGGCGTTCATTACCGACGTAATTGATAATCATGAAGTACTAACTGGCGTCCGGGAAGATGGGATCGTGTACGGAGTCAACTCCTTTGCCCGGAAAGTTGCCCAAGCAATCGCGGGTGGTTTTGGAGGATTTATGTTGACCTTCATCGGCTATCAGTCGTCAACCGGTGGTGGTGCGGAACAAAGTGCCACGGTAATTCACCGGATCTACAACTTGGCGACGGGAATTCCAACGGTGTGTTTGTCAGTAGCGGCATTATTGCTACTATTCTTCTACCCGCTAAATAAGAAGCGGGTCACGGAAAATGCAAGGAAGCTGGAAGAATTGCATGAAGAAAACAGAGTGCGGAGCACCTCGGATAACTCCTGAGGACTAACTTAAATAAGGCACCAAACGCATAAAATGCGATTAGTGCCTTATTTTGGTTAACCGGAAGGGGCTGGGGTGTGGAGCACATTTTCAATAGAGTGCGGGAGCCTTCGGGTAAGGCTTGAGGATCAACTGGATTAGCCGGCTAATCGCTGGGCTGGTGATTGGACGGCTAATTTGGTTGACCGTAGAGCCTTGAAGGCTGGAGCACATTTTGGCTACATAGCATAGTAATAAAACCATTAAAAGCTAAGGCACCAAACGCATAAAATGCGATTGGTGCCTTATTTTGGTTAGCCGGAAGGGGTTAGGGTGTGGAGTATGTATCACAATCTCGCATCCCCTCCAAAAAATCTCCAAACAAAAAAGCGTGGGGAAAACTAAAGTAATGTTTTTCAAGGATGAAAAGATTCTTAAAAATAGTTTTGGTGTTTCGGCTTTCATAGAGCCAAAAGCCAATTTGTTCCGCTTAACCAAAAATTGACCACTATGCCAAATTTAGGCATAATAGTCAATTTTCAGTTGATGCTTGTAAACTACCAGATCTTTGTCCCACGTTTTTTTATTTTAATATTGTGCTTCGTGTTTCATCACGCGTTTAACCGCGAAGGTGATCCCGTAAGAGATGAATAGAATCAACGCTACCAATAGGTATGGAATGTGGGTATTGTAATCCATCAACATTCCGGCTAAAATCGGGCCGATTACGTTTCCAACGCTAGTTAACGACATGTTCAATCCGTTAATTAAGCCCTGGTTATTTTTGCCTTCCTTAGTTAACAAGGTGGTGATTGCTGGCCGCAAAATGTCAAAGGCCGAGAAGACTACCAACGTAGCAATAATTACTTCAATTTGAGTGTGCGCTTGGGTAATCCAAAAGACGAAAATCGCTCCAATGAGGAAGCACGCTCCGATTAAGTTAACTTCGCCCATTTTCCGAACCAGCCAATCGAAAATAAACACCTGTAAAATCAAAGAAAAAATTCCATTAAAGGTTAACACCAACGCAATGGTTCCTAACCCAAAGTTAAATACCTGATTTACGTAAATACTATAGATACTTTCAAAGCCCTGGAGGCCAAACGCCGCCACGAAAATCATCGTAAACAAGATGATTAGCGGTGCGGTTAAGACGTCGCGGAGCGCGCCCGTCTTTTTAACCGCTTGGGGCTCATCGTCATGTTCTTCATGGGCAATTTCACGAATAACTTCCATTTTCGGCATTACCACGTAAGTGAAAATTGTCGAAATTAGTCCTAGCGCTGCAGCGGCCCAGAAAGGCGTTTTATAGCTAATGTTTGCCAAAACACCGCCAATTCCGGGTCCAAGGATTAGCCCGCCGCTAAAGGCCGCCGAGATCCAGCCAATCACTCGGGCACGTTGTGCGGGCGTGGTTACGTCAGCAGCCAACGCCATGGAAGTTGGCACGAATAACGCCGCTGACAATCCCCCAATTACCCGGGATACGTTAAACCAGATCAGCGAATTAGATAACGCAAAAATCACTTCGGACACGGCGTACAAAAATAATCCCGCTACAATCAACGGCTTCCGTCCGATCCGGTCCGAAAGCCGGCCAACTAAAGGAGACGCAATGAATTGCGAAAAGGCAAATAACGACGTCATAATCCCCATTTGAGTTGTGGAATAGTGGTAATAGTTTTTGATAAAGGGAGTTACCGGAATTACCAGCCCGATTCCCAAACAGATCAATAGGTTTCCAGCGATCAGAATCCATAAAGTCTTTTTGTTTTTAGCATCCATTGGCGCTCATCTCCTTTGCGTGTTTTCATATTCTTACATACTACCACGAAATAATTTTCCTGTCTTATCATGCAGAATGGTAATTTTGGGGAAAACCGGCTTTCCCGTTCAAAAAGAGCCGTGACTAAAGTTGGTCACCGCTCTTTCTTTAAATTGCTATTTAATTAATGATTAAATCACGTTTCGTTCAAACGGTTGGTCACTAATGCCGTCCGCAAGAATCTTCTTAGCCCATTCCTTTGCGGAGAACAACGAGTGGTCCCGGTAATTTCCGCAACTGTAAATGTCAGTTCCCGGAACGTCTTCCCACTTAATATCATTTGCGATTGCTTCTAAAGAACCCTTCAACGCTTTGGCCACTTCCGTAGTCGTTGGCGTACCCCAAACGATTAAATGGAAACCTGTCCGGCAACCAAACGGTGAACAATCAATAATTCCGTCCATGCGATCCCGCATTAATCCAGCTAGCAGATGTTCAATAGTGTGCAAGCCTGCCGTTGGAATTGCGTTTTCGTTTGGTTGAACAAGTCGTAAGTCAAAATTGGAAATTTGGTCACCCTTGCTGCCTTCTTCAACAGCAATCAACCGTACGTAAGGTGCTTTAACCTTGGTATGGTCTAATTCAAAGCTTTCTACTTTTGCCATAGAAACTCATCCCTTCATCAAATATTGGTTACATACCTATTGTAAGCCGAATTTTCCTAAAAGTCTTCCTTTTAGAAATCATCTTGGCCAAGGTTGTGCAATAAGTGGTGATTGAAGACTAAGCGTTGCATCGGCCGTAAGTGAACGACTGGCAAGTAGCTGGTGGGAACCTTCGCTTGCATTGGCGCGTAGCTGGTAACGTCCTTGTAGATGGAATACAGCAGCAACGCACACACGAAAATCAATGGGAAGCCGGCCACCGTACAAATTGCTTGAACGACTTCGAACCCGCCGACGATCACGATTCCCAGTGAGAAGAAGATAAATACAACGACCCAAGTCATCCGGTTCCAACGACTAGGCTGCCGTCCGTTAGATAAGTCCAGACTAGTAAAGGACGACACGATAAATGCGGAAGACGAAATCGTGGTTGCCAAAAAGATAAAGCACGAGACGCAGAACAAAATCAGCATCAATTTATTCATTGGCAAGGTGGTAATCAAGGCCGCTTGCACCGCTGCTTGCCCCTGCGTATTTAAAATGTGCACGATGTTCAACGTACCGGATTGTTGTAACCACAATGCGTAGCCCCCGAGGACTGCGTAAAAGGAAAGACACCCGCCAACTCCGTAAGTCATCATTCCAATGATGATTTGCCGAATCGTTTTTCCGTGCGAAATCCGGGCAATGAACAAGCCCATTACCGGCATATAAGCTAACCACCAGCCCCAGTAAAAGAGGGTTTGATGTTGGGCAAATCCGTTCGTACCAGCATTAGCCTTGTTAAAGGATAGCGCCGTGAAGTGTTGCCCCATTAACTTTAGCGTCTGTCCTTCTGAACCTACCAAGAATTTAGTAGGACCAACCAAAAGGACAATCGCTAAGAAAATGATTGCCAGGTAAATGTGCCAAGCGGATAACTTTTTAATCCCCTTGTTTAACCCAGCGTAAACCGTTAGTGAGAATAAAATCAATAGAATAAAGAATAAAAACAACTTCAGATACAAAGTATCCTTGATGCCCACGATAATACTCAAAACGCGGGCAATGACCGGGATTTCCATCCCAATCGACGAACCAATGCCACCCATGATGCCAAACACCACGAGAAAGTCGATTAATTGTCGCAACACCTTTTTGTACAGCTGGTCACCGCGCAAAACGGGAATTACGGTACTCAACCGCCGCACCGGAATTTTTTTCACGTACATCGTATAGCCAATCGCGATTGTCGCGGTCCCAAACATCATCCAGGCCATCGGACCCCAATTAAATTCCCCAACTACGTTCGCGTAAGCAAACGCCGCTTTGGACAGGGGCTTGGCACCAAACGCGGGGTGTTGCAGGTATTGCAACGGATCCGAGGCACTCAGCATCAAAATGCTGGCATCAATTGCCGTCGCAAACACCATGCTTCCCCATTGAAAACCGCTAAAATCGTGATCAGGATCAGCTTTGCCAAATCGAATCTTGCCGTATTTACTAAAAATCAAGAACAAGAAGAAAACAAAGTTGATCACATAAATGGAAATATACATCCATTCATATTTGCTGGTAACGAATGACAACAACGCGTTCATTAATTGCTGAACGGCTGGGCCGCCTACGATCAGGATTATGGAAACAATCCCGAATAATACCATCGTTGGTAAAAAGACAGCTCGATCGACATTCTTACTGTGTAAGATAAAAAATTCCTCCCAATAGTTCTAAGACTGCGGTATTAAAAAAGCAACGCGGCTGGCGTATTTAATTTACACCTGCATAGCGTTGCTCGATCGGTTTTACCCGAAGTTCGTCATACCTGTCGTTTATTATGTTACTACTAAATTACAAAAAGTCCAAATTTAGTCGATAGTCTTGATGATCCGGGCCGGATTTCCCGCAATTACCACGTTATCACCAAAGCTTTTGGTGACCACTGAACCAGCACCGACCACGACGTTGTTGCCCAACGTTACCCCGGGCAAGACGGTCACCCGGCCACCAAACCAGCAGCTATCCCCAATCGTAATGGGCGCGCCCATTTCAACGTCGGCGTTCCGTTGGATGGGATCCAAGGGATGGATCGGCGTGTAAAGCCCGACATTGGGACCAAAGTAACAGTGCTCGCCAATTGTGATGGGGCACGTGTCTAAGAAGGTCATGTCGTAGTTGCCGTAAAAGTGGTTACCGATGTGAATATTCCATCCGTAATCAAATTTAAAGTCACTTTCGACAAAAAAATCATCGCCCACGTCACCGAGCAGTTTTTTAAATCCTTGATTACGCCGCTCATTATCAACCTCTTGATTTAGTTGCTGAATTTGTTGACGTATGAATTTCCGTCGTTCAATTAATTCCGGATCAAACTGCTGATAGGGTTCTCCCGCCGTCATTTTTGCTCGTTCAGTTTTACTCATCTAACATTCCGCTTCCTCACTCAATTTGTTTAAAGCAGTCCAATTTTACGTAACCCAGCTTGGGCAGCCAAGTTAATAAAGTTAAACGGCCGGTCGTAATACGGCTGGAATAGCATATCCACAAATGCCAAGTCCTTAAGCGTATTCTGGTTTTGAATTGCTAAAGAAATTAGGTTGGCCGACTGTGAAACATCGTGTTTGCTATAGAATTGGGCCCCTAAAATTCGCAAACTCTTTTTTTCGTAAACCATTATACTCGTTATTTTAGTGGTCGACGGCATAAATTCTGGACGATAGTTATCTTCAAATAAGACATAATCTGCATCGATGCCCGCATTTAACGCCCGTTGATAGGTTAAACCAGTCATCGCTAAGGTGTGTCCAAAGAGGGCAATTGCCGAGGTCCCCTGAGCGCCCATTTCCGGCCACTGGTTGCCAAAGATGTTGATTCCAGCTAAAGTACCCTGGCGGACGGCGTTCGTGGCTAAGGGGATGTATTCGGGAGCGTTGGTAGGGTTGTAATGAATAGTCCGTAAGTCCCCCGCCACGTAAATGTCAGGATCCGAGCTTTGACCATATTCATTAGTGATGATTGCCCCGCGCCGGTCCATTTTCACTTCCCCACGCAATAAGTCGGTAACCGGAACAAACCCGGTCGACACCACCGCCACGTCGGTAGCAAACTCGCGGCCATCCGCGGTCGTAACCAATAACTCGCTGACTTTATCGGTAAATGAAACCACCTTGCTGTTGGTTTCCACCTTCACGTGGTGATCATTTAATAGTTTAATAACTTTAGCACTCAACGGGGTGTCCACGTAATTATTTAAAATATCTTCGTGGCTTTGAAAAAGGGTGACTTCGTGATTAGTATCCACCAAACTTTCAGCCAATTCGACGTTAACGTAACCGCCACCTACTAAGGCGACTCGCCGTGCATCCTTCACTTTTTCGTGCAAAAGCTGCGCTTGTTCATAGTTTTTACATAACATTACCCGCGCATGGTTAACTCCCTTAATGGGCGGTAAGGACACCATTGAACCGGTACACATAATAATTTTGTCATACTTTTCCCGCTTAACGGTGAAATCATCCATGTCTTGCACCATTAACTCTTTTTTCTGCCGGTTAATCCGGATCACGTCATGACGCAGATTTACGTGAATGTTTTCGGTACGGATGTCTTCGGCACTATCGTAAAACATATCTTCAAGTTGCTTAACCCGGCCATTTAAATACAAGGCAATCCCACAAGAAAGAAACGAAATGTTATCATTTCTTTCATAAATATTTACCTCGGTAGTGGGATCTTGTCTAATAATCTCACGAACCGCAGCGGTTCCGGCATGGGTACATCCGATAATTGCTACTTTCATTTTTCCTCCTAAATGGTCTATACTATAGACAGTTTTAATATTCCTAAAAATCTATTCCCAAAAGTTATCATTTCATAACAAAACAATTATAATAGTTAATTTACGATACATCAAAAAAGTTGTATAGCGTTAATTTTTTTGCATCACAATTCAAATTCGAGGAGTATTGTCTTTAATGTTTAGATTCTTCATCCAACCACAATTGAATACCGTTGCGCAATCCGTACTAGGTTACGAACTATTAATTAAGCAGTACCGGGACGGCGCTTGGCGAATGCCCAAATCATTTTCCGCGATTCCTGCCAAAACGATGGCCGATACCCTAATTGCCACGGTAAAAGAACTATCGTTAAAGGTCGGCTCAGTCTCCGTCAACGTTGACCGCCATCAAATTCAAGACCAACATCTCATTCATGCACTCATTATGGCCCAGGCCGTTTTACGACCAGTCAAGCTAGTTATTGAGCTAATTGAAGATGCAGTAAATCCCGCGGTAACTAACCAAGAACTGATTCCTACGGTACAAAATTTGAATGATTTGGGAATTCAATTTTGCCTTGACGACGTGGGTAGCGGAATTAACACTTGGCCAGAGATAAAATCACTGTTGCCTTATACTAGTGAACTCAAGTACGCTTTACAAAATTATAAAGAGCACTTGAGTGAAACCAACGCCGAACACCACGTTGCGTTCTGGCAAAAAATCGCCGCTGAGCATAAGATGCGCTTTATTCTTGAAGGCATCGAGGATGACCAAGACGATGCTTGGGCAGACCGAATGAAAATTGACCTACGCCAAGGCTATTATTATGGCAAACCAGCCTTGATGAAAATTTACGATAGCGACCCCGATTAAAAATATTACCAATTTCGCATAGTTTACTATAATTAGCGAGGTTTTTAACCCATTATGCTTATTAACCTGGGACAGATGCCGGGCAACTGGTAAGCATTAACCCAGAAACGACCATTACGCCTAAATTTGGCATAATGGTCGTTTTTGGGATACGCGAAACCAACTGACTTTTTAACTCCCATTTTTGTTTAAAAGAACTGATTAAAAAAGGCGCCCACAGATTTTTATCTATGGACGCCCTTTGCTTTAAACTAGTGCGATTCCCGCACTTCTAGCAAACTAATCACTATTCAATTTCAATTCCTGAACTAGAATCATCATTGGTCTTTGGTAGTGTAATACTCAACACACCGTTATCAACCTTAGCCTTGATATCGCTTGCCTTAACCCCTGGCAAGGAGTAGCTTCTGTGCATGATTCCGTAGTTCCGTTCAGTCATGGTAACGTTGTGTTCCTTATCTTCATGATCTGCGAAACTATCTTTCTTAACTTCAACATTCAAAACACCATCTTGGTAGTTTAGCTTAATGTCCTTCTTGTCAATGCCCGGAACATCAATCTTAACATTGTAATCCTTGTCCGATTCACTAACGTCAGTCTTTAAGCTAGTTGGAGTTGCGTTCCAGCTGTCGTTGAAAAATCCACGTGCTAAACGGTCAAAGAATGGATCCCACATATCATTCCTACGATTCATCATTTCATTAGCCATAAAACAAAACCCCTTTCCAAATAACCAAAATGATCGATGAGGTTTTTGTTTACCTCATCTCTTCACTTTCTTATTGTAGTGCATTGGTCAAAGAAAGTCAAACTTTTTATTTGACTTTCTTTGACCAAATTTATTTTGCAAAAAACGCCTTGATTTTGCAAATAAAAAGCACCTGATGTTAATTTTCTTCCGCTCCACTGCTGTGTAGTCGAAACGTGTTTTGAAATCCAGCTCTCTCCGGCTAACTAAATTAGGGACCAATTGCTTAACCCGCAATTAGTCCCTAATTCTGTTAGTCCTCAAGAGCTACACGGATTTCAAAGCACTCTAATTTCTTTCCGGAAACCAAATCTTAATTTCTTTTTCTGCGCTTTCCTTACTATCCGAGCTGTGGACCACATTCTTAATTGGACCTGGTCCCCATGCCCTTGCAAAGTCGCCCCTAATCGTTCCTGGCATTGCTTCACTTGGATTCGTTGGTCCCGCCATCTTCCGGAAAGTTTCGATAATTTCATCACCCTCCGCAATAATCGCTACCAATGGTCCACTCGTCATAAATTCTTCAATTCCTGGATAATATGGTTTATCCACCAGTTGGGAATAGTGTTGCCGAAGTTGTTCCTTAGTCGCATTAATCATCTTCAACGCCTTAATTTCATAACGCCGATTTTCAATTCGGGAAAGCACGTGGCCTACGTGTCCACATTGCACTCCGTCTGGTTTAACTAAAATCAAAGTTCTCTCTTCACTCATATGCGCATCCCCCTTGGATTTTCATACCCTAATTATATACTAGGGAACGTACTCGTTATAAATTTTTCGCTCACCAAACATAATTTTTATGGGTTTATTAAGAAACACTAATTTTAGCACTTCATGAACTTGGATTGAAGTTGGTTTGAACTTCATTTTAAAGCCGTTTTAACTAAAAAAGCTGGGCAAAAACTAAAAAAACTTTTCGAGTATGAAAAGGTCCTTAAAAAGTTGTTTTAATGTTTTGGCTTCAATAGAGCCAAAACGTGTGCCCAAAGTCAGTTTTTTCCGCTTAACCAAAAATTGGCCATGATGCCAAATTCAGGCATCATGGCCAATCTCCAGTTAATGCTCGCAAACCATCCGACTTTTGTCCCACGCTCTTCTTAATTTACATCATGCTATCTTCAGGGCTCCGACCGGAACTTTTGAATAATCGTAATCGCTACAATCACTAGAATTGAGCCAATTAATTCGGTGATGTTGAACTTCAAGTTTAAGAACAACAAGCTTAGTACAAAGGTCACTACCGGTTGCACAGCGTCCAAAATGCTAACCACTGCCGATGGAGCAAAGTTCAAGCTATGTAACAATGCCCAGAATGGCAAGATGGTTCCGACTAAAATTACGGTAGCCATTGACAATACCAATCGCGTCGTAATTTCAGGGGTGTTAACCCATACCGGTTGGTGAATATTGAACAAAATTCCGCCAATGATTAACGCCCAACCCAAGACGATCATTGGAGAATGGTCTTTGGTGATTGGCTTAGGCAAAACAACGTAAAACGCGGCCGTTACCCCAGAGAGAATCCCCCAGATTAAAGCACTGTTTGAAATTGCTAAACTATGAATATTGCCGTGGGTAATCGCCAAGAATACCCCTAACATGGCAATCAACGCGA